>JBIQLN010000001.1:0-378771 GCA_044464225.1 Rhodanobacter sp.
AGGCGAAGGCGCGGCCGAGCAGCATCTTGTCCGGCGACAGGCCGATGCCCGGCACGGTGTTGCCCGGCGAGAACGCGGCCTGCTCGATCTGCGCGAAGAAGTTCTCGGGATTGCGGTCGAGCGTCATCCGGCCGACCCGGATCAGCGGGTAGTCCGAGTGCGGCCAGACCTTGGTCAGGTCGAACGGGTTGAAGCGGTAGTCCTTGGCATCGGCATACGGCATCACCTGCACCGACAGGATCCAGCTCGGGTGCTCGCCGCGCGCGATGGCATCGAACAGGTCGCGGCGGTGGAAGTCGGCATCCCTGCCGGCCATCTCGGCAGCCTCGGCGTTGCTGAAGAATTCCATGCCCTGCTCGGTATGGAAGTGGTACTTCACCCAGAACTTCTCGCCGGCCTGGTTGATCCACATGAAGGTGTGCGAACCGTAACCGTTCATGTGCCGCCAGGTGCGCGGCAGGCCACGCACGCCCATCAGATAGGTGACCTGATGGGCGGACTCCGGGTTGCCGGTCCAGAAATCCCACTGCATGTGGTTGTCGCGCAGGCCCGAATCGGGAAGCCGTTTCTGGCTCCGGATGAAATGCGGGAATTTCATCGGATCGCGCACGAAGAAGATCGGGGTGTTGTTGCCGACCAGGTCGTAATTGCCTTCACCGGTGTAGAACTTCAACGAAAAACCCCGCACGTCGCGCCAGGTGTCGGGGCTGCCCTGCTCGCCGGCGACGGTGGAGAAACGCGCCAGCATGTCGGTTTTGGCGCCGGGCTGGAACAATGCGGCCTTCGTGTACTTCGATACGTCTTCGGTGGTCTCGAATACGCCGAAGGCGCCGCCGCCCTTGGCGTGCGGCTGGC
The DNA here is from genome assembly GCA_044464225.1 of Rhodanobacter sp. Taxonomy (GTDB): domain Bacteria; phylum Pseudomonadota; class Gammaproteobacteria; order Xanthomonadales; family Rhodanobacteraceae; genus 66-474. The sequence continues at coordinate 856 of JBIQLN010000001.1, forward strand.
GCTCGGGCACCTTCTCGCGGTTGAAATGCGCCATCTGTTCGAGAAAGTGCACGTCGTGCAGCAGGACCGGGCCGTTGGAGCCGATGGTCAGCGAATTGCGGTCGCTGGGCGCGGGTGCGCCGGCGCCGGTGGTGGAGCCACGCTTGCTGCTTTCATTCTTCATGGTTTGCTCCGACAGGATGGCTGGCACCATGTTGAAACCCGTCCGGTGAAGGTTTCATGCATGCTGCCCCGGCGCGGTCAGGGGCCGACGCCCGCGCCCGTCCGTCGCCTCACTGGCGCATCCGGTCCGGCGCCTCCGCGCGGGCTCGACCGGCACGACGGTATTCGCCGGGCGTCATGCCGAAGCGGCGCAGGAACAATTCACCGAAATGCGAGGGCGTGGCGAAGCCCAGGTTTTCCGCGATCGCGGCGATGCTCCGATCCGTCTCGAGCAGGCGTCGACTGGCAAGATGCAGGCGATGCGTGCGCACGTAGTCGCTCCAGCTCATGCCCACCTGCTGCTTGAAGCGGCGGCTGAAATACGCGGGCGACATCATGCACAGTGCCGCGGCCTGCTCCGCCCCGGGCGCGTCCGACGGATGGTGCCGGAGGCAATCGATCGCAGGACGGAGCCGCTGCAGGCCCCGCGGGTTGGCAGCCCGTCTCTCGCCGCCGATCCCGGGTGCGGACGCGGCGGCGCGCAAAAGCAGCTCCGCCACGGGCAGGGCCGAGGCGTCACCGGCATCGAGTTCGACCAGCCACTCGGCAAGCATTTTCAGTCGGTCGCCCAGGCGCCGGCCAGGCAATGCACAGAATGGCTCGCGCAGGCGCTCCATGCCCGGCACGCGCGCCAGTGCTTCGCCGGCCGCGGCTTCGACCTGCACCAGCACCCAATCGCGCGGGCCCGCATCGAGCGCGAAATCGTGCTGACGCATCGACGGGACGAAGGCGACGCTGCCGGGTGCCAACACGTAACGACAGTTCTCCACGTCGAAGTGCCCGGCGACGCGTCCGAACAGCACCAGCTCATGCACGTCATGGAAATGCGCAAACGGTTCGCTGCGCGTCGCTTCCCTGCCCTGCCGGATTCGCTCGACCCGTACCGGCGCGCCGGGCGGCAATTCCACGGGCTCGCAGATGGGGCGATCGAGATGGGGCAACGTCATGGGTTGCGCGTGGCGACGGCTTCGGGAACAACGATCGAGAACCGATTATCCCCGAAGTTCAGCTGGTTCGGCTTCCCTTGTCGTCATTCCCGCGAAAGCGAACTGCATTTCAGGATTGCAAACGCGAACCCGGCAGGCGCGGCGTGGCGCGAGCGCGTGGGTGGCACGGGCAGTCCCGGGGATGGCGGGCGGAAACAGAGGCGGGTTCACGGCCGCTCTTCGGGTACTCCCAGGATGCGTACCTGCATGGGCTGCAACAAGGTATGAACCGAAGCGGGCCTGTCGCCGTCCAGCAGGTCGATCCACGTCGTATCGCCAACCAGCCTGGAATCGAGCCGCGGTTTTGCAGCGCTCTTGCCAAGGTTCACCATCAACAGCGTGCGATGATCGCCCTGCCCACGCAGGATGCACAGCACCGCGCTGTCGTCGTCGCACAGGATCTTCTGGTCGCTGCCGCGCAATTCCGGCCGCGCATGCCGCAACGCCAGCAACCGTTTGTACCAGTTGTAAAGCGAATCCGGCTCCGATTGTTCTTCCTCCAGCGACACGCCATCGTGCGAACGGTTGGAGCGGTGCTTCCACCACCATTTGTCCTTCCACTGGCCGTTGTTGCCTTCGTACCAGACCGCCGAACCCGGCGCCTCGAGGTCCGCATTCCAGCGCATCGCCTCGCGCACCGGGATGCCGACCGCATCGGACAACGGAATGCCGTTGGCCTTGCCGTAATCCTTCGGCTGCATGCCGCGCATGCCGAGCTCCTGGCCGTAATAGATCAGCGGATCGCCCTTCAGCATCAGCTCGATCGCAGCACCGGCGCGCGCCTTGGCGGGATCGTCGCCGACCAGTGACATGTAGCGATCGATGTCGTGGTTTTCGAGGAACAGCACCTGCGTCTTGCCCGACGGCGTCGCGGCGTCAGTGGCGCGGATCGCATCGACGATCTGCCGCTTGTCCAGCGACGCCAGCGCACCGCGCAGCGGAAACGCGAACACCATGTCCACGTGGCCTTGCGTCAGCCATTTCGTGCCGTAGCCCCAATCCGCCTGTTCGGCGAGGATGCCCAGGTCCGGCCGGCGCGCCTTCAACGCCTTGAACATCGGCGTCCAGAAATCCGCGAACAGGTTCGTGTCCAGGCCCTTGTGGTCGAGGTCGTCCATCATGTGGTCGATCCGGAAACCGTCCACGCCGTCGCGGCCGCTGCCGTCGCCGTGCGGATCGGCCCAGAACAGCAACAGGTTCTCGAAGTAGTCGCGCACCGCCGGATTTTCGAGGTTCACCATCGCGATGCCGTACGACTTGCCGTCGTAGCCCATCCACTTCGGACGGCCGAGGAACGGCTCGGCCACACAATGTTTCGCGTCTTTCCACAGCAAATAATCCGCATACTTCGCGTGCGGTTTGCAGATCGACGTGCTCCACCACGGATTGCCTTCCGCGACGTACTGGAATTCCTGGTCGAGATAAACCTTCAGGCCCAGCGCGTGGGCGGCACGGATGAAGGCGAAGTAATCGTTCATCGTGCCATAGGCCGGATCGATGGCCTTGAACGCGGTGGCGAAATAGTTGTGGTAGTACGGCGACGGCTGCAACGGCGTCAGCAGGATCGTGGTGGCGCCGAGGTCCTTGATGTAATCGAGCCTGGACGCCAGCCCCGCGAGATCGCCTATGCGATCGCCGTTCGAGTCGCGGAAGCTGCGAAAGAAGATCTGGTAGAACACCTGGCTTTGCGGCTGCACGGCCGCGGGCGTTGCGGCGTGCGTGGGGAATGCCGGCGTCGCGGCGAGCAGACAGGCAGCGAGCCACACGGGCAATGATCGGGGGAATTTCATGCGTCGTTCTCCGTGGCGTGCAGGACCTGGCCGAAAAAGCGCAACGTGCGTTCCAGCGTCGCCGACCAGTAAGTCCAGTCATGGCCGCCTGGGCTTTCGGCGTATTCATGCGCGATGCCCGCGGCCTGCAGGGCATGATGCAGTTCGCGATTGGATTCGAGGTACGGGTCGTCGAGGCCGCAGTCGATCCGCAGTGGCGGCAACGGCGTGTCGGAACCGGTGAGCGCGGCCAGTACGCTGCGATCGGCGGGGCCGTCATTCCAACCGTCGCGGCTTTCCTCGATCAGCGCATCGAATTGCGCAACGTCCGTCACCGATGACAACCCTGCGGCGGCCGCGATGCGTTCTGGATATTTCCCCGCCAGGCGCAGCGCACCGAAACCGCCCATGCTGAGACCCGCCACCAGCAGCGGCGAGCGCGCGCTGCACCCGTCGATGAGCTGGCGCGCGAGCGCAGGCACTTCCTCGATGATCCAGCTTTCGGCGTCGTGATCTTCGTGTCTCACGTAACCGGACCCATCGCCCCACAAACCATCCGACGGCATCAACAGCGCGACCGGCGGCAACGCACCCTCGTCGATCAGCCACCCGGCGGTGAAGTGCGCCGCACCCTTCAGCGCCCAGCCCCAGTGCGAACCGTACACGCCATGCAACAGCGCGACGATCGGCAGATTCGCCACGTCGCGCGCCGCAGGCGGGACGTGCACGGTGACGTCGGCGCGGCGCCCGAGCGCGCGGCTTTTCACCGTGACGAACTCCAATCCATCCGCCGTGATGACGGGATCGGACACTTCGACGGTGCGGAAGGCCTTGCCGTTCATGGGATGCGCAATACGCCCTTGCTGCTGCGACCCTGCAGCATGTCGTCGAAGGCGCGGTCCAGCGCGTCCATCGGATAGCGGTGGCTGATCAATCCGGCGAGTTCCAGCTTGCCCTCCGCGATCCATTCGAGCAATCGCGGGAAGTCGCGCGTGGGCACGCAACCACCGTACAGCGGCGCGAGGTAGCGTTTGTTCCAGAACAGGTCGGTGAGTTCCAGCGTGGCGGGACCGTGCGCGCCGCTGACCTGCAACGCATCGCCGCCATTGCGCGCGAGCTTCAACGGCAGGAATGCCAGCGCGGGCACGCCGGTGGCTTCGAACGCGTGATCGACGCCGCGGCCATCGGTGAGCGCACGCACTTTCGCGATCAGTCGTGCATGATCCGAGTCGTCGTCCCGCGCAGGCAACGCATGCGTGGCGCCGAGCTCGCACGCGCGTTCCAGCCGTGCAGGCACGCGATCGATCGCGATGATGGTCTGGGCGCCGGCGATGCGCGCGCCCTGGACCACGTTGAGCCCTACACCCCCGCAACCAAGCACCGCGACGGATTCCCCCGGCGCCACCGCGGCCACGTTCACCGCCGAACCGACTCCGGTCATCACCGCGCAACCGAGGATGCACGCCGCGTCCAGCGGCAGGTCCGCCGGCAACGGCGTTACCGCATCCGCGCGCACCAGCGTGTACCGCGAAAACGTGCCGAGATGAAAGGAACGTTCGATGGGTTCACCGCGCCAACGCGTGGCACCCACGTGTGCGCGGCTGTCGCCGAACCGGGCGACATCGAGTTCATGCGTCCGCTCGCACAACGCTTCGGCGCCGCGTTCGCACTGGAAGCAGTGTCCACACGGAATCGCCCAGTTCAGCAGCACCGGCTGGCCGATTGCGAAACCCTGCACGCCATCACCGATGGCTTCGACACGCCCTGCGCCTTCGTGGCCCATCACCAGCGGACCCGGCCAGTGCAGCGAGGCGTGGTCGGTATGGCAGACGCCGGCCGCCGCGATCGCGACACGCACTTCGCCCGCCGCGGGCGGATCGACCTCGATGGTTTCGAGGCTGAAATGGCCCTCGCCGTCGGCGAGGATCGCGCTGCCGCGGACGACGCCGACCGTCATGCCGCCCGTTCGAACAGGACGGGGTTGATCGGCGTGTCGATCACTTCGCCCACGCACGCACCGGGACACCAGCGCTCCCAATCGGCCTTCTGCCAATCGTTGTCGGGCGCCTTCAGGCGCATGTCGCGATCCATGTAGATCACCGTCATCACCGAGCGCGGCTGCGTGCTGCGATTGGGGCCGGCGCGATGGAAGGTCCAGCCGGAATGGAAGCTCACCTCGCCCAGCGCGAACGGTTCGTCCACCACCGGGAAACCGTGCGCCTGCATGTTCGCGGTAATCGCGCGTTCGCTCTCGTCGGAGATCACGATGTCGCGGCCGAACTCCACGTGCTGGCTTCCGGCGAAGAACGCCAGCGGCCCGAGTTCCTGCGGCACCGCCTGCAACGGCACCCACGCGGTGATGGTGCGATCGCTTGCCACCGGCCAGTAATACTGGTCGGCGTGCGCCGGCGTGATGCCGCCGCCCGGTTCCTTGTACAGCGACTGGTCGTGGTACAGGCGCACGCCTTCGACTTCCATCAGTGCCGCGGCGAGACCGGCCAGGCGCTTGCCGAACACGAACTCGCGCACCATGTCGCTCTCTTCCCACAGGTTCATCACCTGCAGGAACGCGCGGTCGTAGGTGCTGCGCTCTTCGAGCGGCCTGGTCTGCGTGTTCAGCGCGATCGTGAGGCGGGTGATCTCCGCGCCATAGTGCGCAAGCTCGTCGGCGTCGAACACGTCCTTGAGCTTGATGAAGCCGTTGCGACGGTAGCCGTCGATCTGTTGCTCGCTGAGCGGATAGGGGCGATCGAGATCGATGGCCATGTCGGATTCCTGACGTTCCGGATAAGTCTCCGGCACTTGGGTGCAGCCGCCGGACCGGCACCATGATAGGAATCGCAAGCCCGGGCGGCATCCGCGATGCTTGTCCAATCGCTGGTCGTGACTGTCGAATCCATGACCTTGTCGGCACAACCTGCCCAACGACGATCATGGAGCGATTCGGCACCACCCCCGTCCGCCTTCGGCCGATGGCGAACGGGTTTTGCCGAGCCGTCCTGTCGATCCCGCAGGCGCCCGTTCGTCGCCTGCATGAAGGTGGCCACATCGGCCACGTCTTCACGCCGAGGAGACAATCATGTCCTACATCGATGGTTTCGTGATCGCCGTACCCAACGCCAACCGAGAACGATTCATCGCGCACGCCCGTACCTTCGACACCCTTTTTCTGGAGTTCGGCGCCACCCGGGTGGTGGAGTGCTGGGGCGACGACGTGCCCGAGGGCAAACTCACCGATTTCCGCCGCGCCGTGCAGGCGAAGCAGGATGAATCCGTGGTGTTCTCCTGGGTGGAATGGCCCGACAAGGCCACTCGCGACGCCGGCATGGCGAAATTCATGCAGGACCCGCGCATGGAAGCCGCCAGTGACTGTCCTTTCGATGGCAAGCGCATGATCCTTGGCGGCTTCAAGTCGGTCGTCAGCCTGCCCGACCGGGGGCCTTGAGCAGGGCGCTTTCGTCGCCATGCCTGCTTCCGACCGTTGCTGCCATTGAAGGTCGGGAAACGCGGACTGCCATCACGCAACCTGCTGCGACACCGCCTGCGGCTCCACCAGCCGCACGCGCAACGTGCACAGCCCGGCCACGATGAGGCTGGCGCCGCCCACCACCAGCGCCCACACCGGCTGTCCGTGGAAGAACCGCTTCAGCAGTTCGCCCAGCACGCTGGCAGCGATCAACTGCGGGATCACGATGAAAAAATTGAAGATACCCATGTACACGCCCATCTTCGCGGCGGGCAGGTTGTCGGACAGCATCGCATAGGGCAGCGACAGGATCGACGCCCACGCGAAGCCCACGCCGACCATCGGCAGCAGCAGCCAGCGCGGATCACGGACGAACAGGAAACCGAGCAGGCCGATCCCGCCCAGCCACAGGTTCACCAGATGGCTGGCGCGCAGGCCCCAGCGGCGCACCATCGCCGGAATCACGAACGCCGCCAGTGCCGCGCAGCCGTTGTACACCGCGAACAGGACGCCCACCCAGTTCGCGGCGGTGTTGAAGAGGGCCGAGTGCGCATCGGTGGTGCCGTATTGCACTTCCGCGACCGACGCGGTGGCGTAGATCCACATCGAGAACAGCGCGAACCACGAGAACAACTGCACCCAGGCGAGCTGGCGCATCGCCTCGGGCATGCTGTGCAGGTCGCCCAGCACGTGGCCCAACAGGCCGCGCCGTGCCGACAGCGCGGGGCGAAGTTTCATCGCCAGTTCGTAGCCGATCAGCAGCAGGCCGTACACCGCAAGCCCGCCCGCAAGCAGATACACCTCGTCCCGCAGGTCGAACCCCTCGATCAGCAGCGCGACGACAATGCCGGCGAGCAACCACGCGGCGCCGTTGCGCCAGATGCCGCGCAGGTCCGGCAACGCACCGGCCCCACCCGCATCATCGAACGCCTGCAACTGTTCCGGCGGATACTCGCGCGTGCTGACCACCGTCCACGCCACCGCACCGAGCAGCGCCACGCCACCGGCATAGAACGCGTACTTCACGGTGTCGGGAATGCCGCCTTCCGGCGCCACGTTGCTGACGCCTAAATGCGCCAGGATCCACGGCAACGCCGATGCGACCACGGCGCCGGTGCCGATGAAAAAACTTTGCAGGAGATAGCCGCGCGGGCGCTGGCGCTCCGGCAACTGGTCGGCGACGAAGGCGCGGAACGGTTCCATCGCGACATTGAACGTGGCGTCCATCAGCCACAGCAGGATCGCCGCCATCCACAGCGTGCCGGCGTTCGGCATCCAGAACAGCGCGACCGTCGCCAGCAGCGCGCCGGCCAGAAAATACGGACGGCGCCGGCCCAGCCGTGTCCAGGTCCGATCGGAATAGTGGCCGATGATCGGCTGCACGATCAGCCCGGTCAGCGGCGCGGCCACCCACAGCACCGGAATCTGTTCGAGTGATGCACCCAGCGTCTGGAAGATCCGGCTGACGTCGGCGGTCTGCAGCGCGAAGCCGAACTGGATGCCGAGGAATCCGAAACACATGTTCCAGATTTGCCGGAACGACAGTTCGGGTTTGCGGTTCATGGGGGCGTGTCTGCCGCAAGCGGCGCGATGTGGAGGGCGCCGATTGTGGCATCGTTCAAGGGACCTTCGCTTCCGCCCGCGCCGCCGGTGTAGTGCGCGAAGTTCGCGAGGTCGCTCATGTTGAAACCTTGTTGCAGCGCGAACGTGCAGCGCGCGCCGGCCTGCGCGGTAAACGTGCCGGTGGTGGACGACTGCCGGCCGACGCTGTGCGGCATCACGATCGGCACGATCTGTTCGGGGGTATGGGCACAACGGACGGCCACCCGCTTCACCGCGGCGGTGACGCCAGTGTTGATCGGACCGTGGTCGTTCGCGTAATCGAAGCCGATGCGATAGCGGCCGGTGTGCGGCGCCATCCACGACCGCGGCCACGCGCCCGTCACCTGCGAGGCATCGCCCACGCAGGTTTCAAGGCTGGGCAGCGATTCGATGCCGTCCTTGCCGAGTCGCGTCACGCGCAGGCAACGCTGCGCCGAGGATGACGGCAAGGTCCAGGTATTGCCGACATCGCCGAACCGCCTGCCATCCACGTAAAGCACGCCGCGATCGCCAGCCGCATGCACGCGCCATTTGTCGCCGTCGCGCGATGCGTGCGGCGCAGCCGGCGTGGCCGGCGCATACAGCGGTGCATCGGTGCGCAACGGCAGCTCCGGGACCGTGATCGCTTTCAGGGTGACGACGGTGTTACGGCCATCGTGATCGACCTTGCCGGCCACCAGCAGATTGCCTTCGGCGTGCGACGGGCGCTTCAGCGTGATCGTCCGGTCCGGCAACTGCAGCTTGACCGCGTCGCGCCTGCCGAACAGCATCGGCACCAGGGATGCCGGCAGTTTCGGTTCGACGCGACCGTCGGCTTCAAGGCCGAACACCCCCTCGGCGACCATGTCGAGGTAACCCGCCACCGACCACAGCTGTCGCGGCGAATCCACCACCGGCCCGCTCAGTTTGCCGTCGTCGACGTGCGTGGCTTGCGTGACCAGTTCGTAATTTTCCATGTTGGAGCCGGCCAATGCGGCGCCACGCATTATCGATTCGATTTCGAACGCGATCAGTTGCGGATCGTCCACCTCGCGCGCGGCGCGCAGCGCATAGGCGCTGACGAAGGGCCAGATCGCGCGGTTGTGGTAGATCGGCTGGTCGGCACGTTCGGGCCAGATCACCGGGCTTCCCGCGAGCCACGCGGGATAGTGCGCAAGCGACGAGCGCGCCCGCGCGCCGTCCGCCACGCCGCTGGTGATCGCCAGCGACAGGCCCAGCAGGTCGTAGGCTTCCACCGGCAGGCCGTCGCCACCGATGTAGCTCATGTACATGCCGCGGTCGTCGCGCCAGAAGTGCGCGTTGATCGCCTGCTTCAGCGCATCGGCCTGCGCCGCGTACGGCTTCGCGCGGGGGTCGCCGCGTTGCGCCGCCATGCGCGCGGCGAGTTGCAGCGCCTCGTAATGCAGCACGTTGGTGGAGAGCGCGAACGACTGTCCGATGAACACCACGTTGTCCCTGGTCCACCCGGGATAGGTCTGCTCGCGCCAGTCGAGAAACGAGGTCTCGCCGCGGTACAGGCCCATCCGCGCATCGAAGACGTATTCGCGATCCTGTTCGAGCGTGTCGTTCAATGCCTGCCAGACCTTGTCCGCAAATGCTTTGTCGTCCAGCAGATGGCGCGCGCCGAGGAACCACACCACCCGGTCGGTGCTGATCGGCCAGCTTCCGCCCGAGCCGGTGTCCTGCATCGGGTACAGGCCCCGTGGTACGTCCTTCGCACGCACACCGGAAAGCTTGAACAACAGGCCGTTCCGCGAACGCGCGGCGTCGTAGCGCCACAGCCCCAGGTCGATCGAATACGAAAGGTCGCGCGTCCACACGTACGGCCACTTCTCGCCGGTCTCGAAGCAGTGGCATGGAATCGCGCGATCGTGGTCGTAGGCGCCGTCGTGGATTTCGGTGATGGAATCCTGCACCAGGTCGTCCTGTGCCATCGCGTACAGTCCATCGAACAAGAGACTGGCGGTTTGCACGCTGCGCGGCTGCGCCGCGATCTTCCGTTCGCCGAAGGGGGCCTGCAACACGAAACCTCCGTGCGCGGAGCCTTGCATCGCGGCATGCTGGCCGCGCCATTCGATGCGATCGTGCCACGGCGCCGGCGAGGTTGCGGCGAGGCCGGTGCCGGCAATGGCCAGTGCGAAAAAGCCAGAACATGCCGCGCGGCGCATCAGTGCAGCTCCAGCACGGCGAGCCCTTGCGGCGGCACGTCGACTTCCAGGCGGCCGTCCCTTACCTCGAGCTTCTGCGGTGCGGCCATCTTCCCGGCCGCGCGCAGTCGTTGGATCTGATCGCGCGTCGGAAACGCGGGACGTCCCATCTTGTCGAATAGCGCGACGGCGTTGCCATGCTGTTGGTCCACCCGCCATACGGTCGCGGTGGCATGCGCACCGAGATTCGACACATCCACCTCGAAATGCTTGATCGCGCCCTTCGGCGTACCCGGCGTATAGTTTGCGGTGTCGCCCACCGGCGGCGCGTAGTTCCAAAGCGCCAGCGCCAGCGTGCCATCTGCGCGCTTCGTCGCGATCGCACTGTCGGACGCCAACGGCAGGCGCACGTCGCCCAGCTTGTGCAGCATCGCGAACGCGTTGAACGCGGGCTTGTCGATGCGGTGTTCCGCGATCAGGCCGAACCCGCCGTAGAACGGCGTGCGCACCACGCCCTGCTCCTCGAACACGTCGGAGAACGTCCAGTAGCTCATCATCGAAACCTTGCCCGCGCATTGGCGGGTCGTGTTCGCCATCCATGGCCCCATGAACACCGTGTCGGTCACGTTGGGCAGGTTGGCGTACGAGGCGTTGTACTCGCTGAAGACCAGCGGCAGCTTCGGGTACGCTGAAGCCAGGATTTCCCTGTGGACCTTGTCCACCGCCTTGCACACCATGTTGGCGCGCGAGACCGTTGCATCGCTGTGGAATACATTCTGCGCGGTGTCATCGCCGTACACGTGGCTGCTCACGAAATCCACCGGCACGTTCGCCTTGTGGACATGTTCAAGGAATGCGGGAACCCACGCCGCCTGCGCCGTCGCAGGGCCGCCCACCCGGATCCTCGGACTCACCGACTTCAGCGCTCGCGCGGTGTGGTCGTACAGCTCGAAATAAGTGGACTGCTTGGGATCCCCGCCCCAGAAATCGATGTTGGGCTCGTTCCACACCTCGAAGTACCAGCTCGCCACTTCATCGATGCCGTAGCGATCGACGAGATGCCGCGCGAACGCCCTGATCATCGCGTCCCATTCCGCATAGCTCTTCGGCGGCATCACGTTCGGCCGGTACCAGAACACGTGGTGCTTCGATGGGTCGGAACTCAAGGCCCCGGGCATGAAGCCGAGCTCGACGAACGGCTTCACGCCATGCGCCAGCAGGCCGTCGTAGATCTGGTCGATGTAGGAAAAGTTGTAGGAAATCTTGCCGTCCTTGTCACGATTCACCAGGCCGACGTCGTCATCGAGGATGCCGTGGAAGCGCACATACGTGAAGCCGGTGGCGGCGCGCACTGCATCGAGATCCTTTCGGTAGTCATCGCGCAACGACAGCACCGCCCGGCCCGAACCGAACATCTGCTCCCAGAAGTGCGGGAAGGGCGTACCTTGTGCGGCAGCATCCAGTTTCAGGTGCACCGCGTCCGTGCGCGGCGCCGCCACGGCGAAACCGGTGAAAGCGATCAGCGCGAACGCTGCCAGGCACAACCATGCGCGCCGGGTAATCCGTGGGATGTTCATGGGCAATCCTCGCCAGCCAGACAGGAAGAGCGTTTGCACGCCCCGCCAGTCTGCCGCCGTTTCGCCGATGCATCCAGTCCGGGACGCGGACGACCATCGGCGAAGCGCCCGCCGGTCAATGGTTCGCCGCCCCGCGCAGTATCACCTCGCGCGCCACGCCCGCATCCAGTCGCAGCACGGTGAAAGCGCCGTAACGATCGCGGCCCGTGGCCCAGCCCTGGCCGGGCGCTGCGTCCAGCGCCGGTTCGGTCGCGTAATGTTCCAGCGCGGCGTTCTGCACCGTGACCGCCGTGGCGGCGATCCCGTGCACCTTTACCAGCCAGTACTTCAACGCAGGCTTGTAGCTGCCCACCCGCGCGTCGGCCCGGAATGCCACGTCATCGCCGCGGCGCTGCACCGCAAGGCGCTGCCGGAAGGACGCGCCTTTTTCATAGGCGTAGGTTTCGCCGTCGTCGTCGTAATAATCGAAGTGCGTCGCACGATCCGAAGGGAACACCTGTACCGTCACGGTCGCGACCGGATGCTGGCCGACGTAATCCATCACGGGCTGCGTCGGAATGATCGCGCCGTCGCGGATGAAGAGTGGAATATCGCGCCACGTGTCGGCGTCGAGCGGGTAGTCGATGGTTCGTCCGCCCGCATATGTCTTGCCGCTGGACCAGTCCGTCCATTGCCCCGCCGGCAGATAGATGGGCTTCGAAGTTTGGCCCTGCTCGACCACCGGTGACACCAGCAGCCATTGCCCGAACAGCCATGCATCGGAATCGTCGCGCACCTTCGGATCGTTGGGCCAGTCGAACGCCAGCGGCCGCACCAGCCCGACACCGTGCGCGTATTCGGCGTGCTGGTACGAATAGATGTACGGAATCAGCGCGTAGCGCAGGCGGATCGCAGCGGTCGCCGCGGCTTCGGCGATCGGACCGTAACGCCACGGCTGGCGTTTCTCGTCGAACGTGCCGTGTACCCGGAAGATGGGCGTGAACGCGCCGAACTCGATCCAGCGCGCGTAGTTTTCGTCGGACGGATGGCCATTGAAGCCGCCGCCGTCCATGCCCCACTTCGCTTCGCCCACCTCTATCGCGCTCAGCATCCGCGTGCGCTGCGCGGCCATGCTCTTGAAGCCGGTGTCGATGTCGCCCGACCACATGCCGTACGCGTAGCGCTGCGAGCCGAGCCAGAAGGTGCGGTTGATCGACCACACGCGCTGGTTGCTCCGCGCACGCTGCGCGTCATACAACGCACGCTGCATGTTGAGGAACTGCGTGTTGGACGTGAGCGTGCCGTCCTTGCCGTACACGTCGGCCTCGTCGTTCCACCAGCCGACGATCCCCTTGTCGAAGCCGTACTTCATCGCGAGGCCGGCGAACCAGCGCCGGGCCTCGGGTTTGTCGAAATCGACGTCCTTGGCCTGCTTGTGCGAAAAGTATTCCGGGTAGGCCTGCTCGCCCGGAATCCAGAGGTCGTGCGCGGTGGCGTAATCGCCCTCGGCCGTACCCAGCAGAAGACGCGGTTTCATGATGCCGGTGAGCTTCACGCCTTCGGCTTCCAGCATCTTCGCGAGCTTGCCGCCGGGGCCGTCGGGAAACTTCCCGGGATTCCAGCGAAATTCCCCGTAGTCGCCCTCCCCCCAGGCCTTCCAGTCGAAGTCGAGGGTGAAGTTGTCCAGCGGTATGTGTTTGGCGCGATAGGTCGCGACGATGTCCAGCAGTTCCTTCTGGTCGATGCCCCACTGGCTGTTGGTGAAACCCATGGCCCATTTCGGGAACAGCGGGGCGGGACCACTGAGTTTCGACAATTCTCCGAACAGCTCTCCGGGCGTGCCGACCAGGATGTAGTAATCGGCATCTGGGCGCTTGAATTGGTCGACGGTGATGCTTCCACCGGCGAGATCGAAAACCGCGCCGTCGCAATCGACCAGCACGCCGTAGCCCGACGTGCTCCACACGAATGGCGCGCCGGCATGGCCCTGCTTGCCCGCCTGTGCCACCCACTTGCCGCTGCGCACCAGACCGGCCGTGACGGGCTGGTTGGCTTCGAAGCCGCCGATGCCGTACAGGGCGTCGTCCGCTGCGTGTTCGAGAACGATGCGCTCGTCGGACAAGGCCATCAGGTCGGTTTGCCGCAACAGCACGTGGCCCCGGGTGTCAGTGACGGTCAGCGTGGTGGTTTCCGGATTCCAATCGACGACCATCTGCTTCGAACGCAGCGTGACTGCATCGCCCTGGTGCGAAACGTCCGGTTCGAACGTCGTTGTCGGCGTACGCTGCGGATCGATCACGAGACTCGCGGGCGTCTTGTGGTCCATCGGCACGTAGTGCACGTGCAACACGCCGGGCGCGATCATTCGTACCGACGTCGTCGCGTCGTCCTGCGCCAGTGCGAAGCCTTGCGCGTTGACGCTGCGCAATTCGAGGGTGACGGAGGCGTGGGCGACTGCGACGCTGACGACCAGCAGCAACAGGGTGAGTGCGATTGCGCGCAATTTTGCGGTCATCAACCTTGATCCCTTTCGTGAAACAGGAAGCAAATTGTTCATTCGTCATTCCGGGTTCCGCCCGCAAACGGCGCGGGCGGCCCCGGAATGACGACAAAAAACACGATATCCAGGCAAGTCATTGCAGGATCGCGCTGCCGTATGGCGGCAATTCCAGGCGCCCGCCATCGATCGAGGTATGCGCACGGCTGTGCTTGAGCAACGAACGGAAACGCTGCGCGGGCAGCGTGATGGCTTGCGGCTCGCCGGAAAGGTTGTGCAGCACCAGCACGTCACCGTGTACGTCGTCCAGTTCCCACGCGGCGACCTGAAGGTTGGCGTCGCGCCAGGCGCGTGCCGTGCCCTCGCGCAGCGCGGGGATGTCGCGCCGCCAATCGATCAACGTGCGGTACCAGTTGAGCAACGAGCCGGCATCGTCGTGTTGCGCCTCGACCGAAACATCGGGTCCGTCCCCAGCCGTCCAGCCTTCCCACGTGGTTTCGCCGGGGCCGCGACCGGCGCGATACCAGCGCATCGGTTCGCGCAGATGCGGATCCGGTTTTCGTCCCCGCATCCCGATCTCCTCGCCGTAGTAGATGAAGGGGTGGCCCGGAAGCGTCAACAGCATCGCGGCCGCCACGCGCATGTGATCGGGATTGCCGTCGAGCTGGCTCATCACGCGCTCGGTGTCGTGGTTGGACAGCAGCGGCGCGTCGTCGAAGCGTCCGCGCGCGGCGGCACGATAGTCGTCGCCGATACGTGCAAGCGTGGCGCCGAGATCTCGATCGGTTTCGGTCTTCGCACTTTCGAGCAGGCGTGCGGCCAGCGGAAAATCGAACGTTGCATCCAGGGCATCCATCCACGGGGCCAGGTCGGCCGGATTCTGCTGCCACACTTCGCCCACCAGCCAGGCGTGCGGATCGGCGGTGGCGACGCCGCGATGGAATTGACGCCACCAGTCGAGGTTTTTCCGCAGCACCGAAGCCCTGTCCCAATCGGTATCGAAATCGAGGTAGACGTGCTGCGCGGCATCCAGACGGAAGCCATCCACGCCCTTTTTCAACCAGAATTTTCCGATTTCGATCATCGCCCGGCGCACCGCCGGATCGTCGTAGTTCAGATCGGGCATCTCGTCCGTGAAGACACCCAGGTAATGCGGCCCCGACCCGGCCTTCCCATCGGCCCCCCCGTGCCATGCGAAACCGCCGGTGGCGCTGATCGCCTTGAGATCCGTCTGCGGCGTCGCCCACGTGTACCAGTCGTGGTACTTGCTGTGCGGGTCGCGCGCGGCCAGGAACCATGGATGCCGGTTGCTGGAGTGGTTGATCACCAGGTCCATGATGACCTTGATGCGGCGCTTGTGCGCCTCGCGCACCAGCCGCTCGAAGTCGGCCATGGTGCCGTACTGCGGATTGATCGCACGGTAATCGGTCACGTCGTAGCCGTGGTAGCTGGGCGACGGGTTGATCGGCATCAGCCAGATGCCGCTGACGCCGAGTGACTGCAGGTAATCGAGCTTGGCGGTGACGCCGTTCAAATCGCCGATGCCGTCGCCGTTGCTGTCGTACCAACTGCGCACGAAGATTTCGTAATAGACACCCGATGCGGCCTTGCCGGTGTCGTCCGCCCGTGGCGGCATGGCTGCGGATGCGGCAGCCGCCCACGCCAGTGCGACCAGCAGCACGCCGGCGGCCACGGCGACCCTCCTCACGACGCGCTCCGCATCGTTTCACGCACCGGCACGGGCGCTGCGGGCGCGCAGGTTCCCGCCACGAAATCGTCGTGCGCCGGCAGCCGCTCCACTGCGCGGGAAACCAGGGTCCGGATATCGGAAAGAAAAGCCTGCAATTTCGAATCCTCCAGTCCGTCGGCGAGCGGGTGATAGTGCTCGGGTTCGACCCGTTGGCCCAGCATCACTTGCAGCCAGCCCGTTTCGGTGAACAGCTCGTCGGCCTCGCGGAAGACCAATCCGGTCCGACGGAACAGGTCGATGCGGCGTGCGAGCCCGTCGGGGACTTCCATCGCCCCGCAATGCCGCCAGAACGGCGTGTCGTCGCGTTCGGTGGCCTTGTAATGCAGGATCAGGAAATCGCGCACGCGCTCGTATTCGAAACGCGTCTGGCGATTGTATTGATCGACCAGCAGCGGATCGCAATGCCTGTCGGGGAACATGCCGAGGAAACGGGCGATGCCCGATTGCACCAGATGGATGCTGGTCGATTCCAGCGGCTCCATGAAACCGGCAGCCAGGCCCAGCGCGAGGCAGTTGCGGTTCCACTGGAGCTTGCGCATCCCGGTGACGAAACGCAGCGGACGCGGATCTTCCAGCGGCCCGCCTTCGATGTTGGAGAGCAATTGCGCGGCAGCTTCGTCGTCGCTGACCAGGCTGCTGCAATACACGTGGCCATTGCCGGTGCGGTGCTGCAGCGCGATCCGCCATTGCCAGCCGGCGGTGCGCGCGGTGGCCTGCGTGTAGGGGCGCATCGGCGTCGTGCGTGGACTGGCCACCGCGAGCGCACGATCACACGGTAGCCAGTGCTGCCAGCTTTCGTAGCCGGTTTTCAGCGCGCCTTCGATCAGCAATCCGCGAAAGCCCGAGCAGTCGATGAAGAAATCGCCTTCGATCGATGCGCCGCTTTCGAGCCGAAGTGATTCGACGAAGCCATCGTCGCCGCGCAGCTTCACCTCGACGACCTTGCCCTCGATGCGCTTCACCGCGCCTTCCGGGATGCGCTCGCGCAAGTAATGCGCGTACCGCGCGGCATCGAACTGGTAGGCGTAGCGGATGCCGCCGAGTGGCGTGTTCGGCACCTTGTCCACCCGCGCGAACTTGTCCGCCGCCGCGGCGGCCGCATTCAGGGAATACGCCCACAGCGAATGCCTGTTGCCTTGCGCGCGGCTGCGCAGCCAGTAGTGGTGGAACGGCAGCAGGCCCAGCGGCAGGCCGACATCGCCAAACGCGTGCAGGTACGAATCGCCAAGTCGGCCCCAGTCGTTGAGCTGCACGCCGAGCTTGTACGTGCCATGGGTGAAGCGCATCAGGTCGTCCTCGTCGATGCCGAGGAAGGCGTTGATGTGCTGGATCTGCGGGATCGTGGCTTCGCCGACCCCGACGGTGCCGATCTCGGCGGATTCGACCAGGTGGATTTCGCAGGCACGGCCGACACCGCGCGCCAGCAGCGCCGCCGCCATCCAACCGGCGGTGCCACCGCCCACGATCACGACGCGCCGGATCGCCGATTCGTTCATGCCGGGAGGGTACATCGTCCCCATTTGGATCATTTGGACGTCGTGGTGGTTGGGCTCAACCGCAGCGTACGCCGGCAAAGCTCAACGTACCGCGCGGAAGAATGTTGGGCGTCCGCCGATGAAGCCGGCGTCAGCCCAACCTGCGATCTCGTCGTTCCCGCGCAAGCGGGAATCCAGTGTTTTCGTTGTACTGCTCAAAGTCGCTGGGCCAACTCGCACCATCCATCGCGGTCGCGCCACGCGCCGCCTGTGGCATTCGCGTTGGCAATCCCGCCAACGCAGTCGGGGTCTGCCCGCAAACAGCGCGGGCAGACCCGGAATGACGACGCGGCGAGTTGCTCTTGCGCCCGCACAAACGTCAGAACTTGTATGACACGCCGACTTCGTAGCGGCGCCCGTATTCCTCCCACGTCAGCACCTGGCGCGGATCGCCGTTCTGATAGGTAATGAACGACTTGTTGGTGAGGTTGGATCCCTGCAGGACGAACGTGAGTCCCTTCATCGGACCGCTCTGCATCGTGTAGCTCACCTGGGCGTCGTAGATGCTTCCGCCCTTGATGGTCTGCAGGATACGCGTGGCGCTGATGCCCTGCACTTCGCCAAGGAAGCTGGTGCGATAACTGTCGCTGACGCGCGCCTCGAACCCGCCCTGCTGGAAGTAGATGGTTCCGTTGGCGACCCACTTGGAGAGGCCGGGGACGGTGATCGCCTGCGGATTGCCCGCGTACACCACGGAGCTCTTGGTGTAATCGCCCGTGAGGATGAAGCCGAAGCCATCCAGCACCGGCACGGAAGTGAAGGCCTTGAAGGGCAGGTTGATCGTGCCCTGTACGCCCTTCACGCTGCCGTGGCCGTCGTTGGTGGGTCCCGACACGACGCCGTACGTGGTGCCGAGCTGCTGCTTCTGCGACGGCGACAGGAACGCATCGACGAAGGGCGCGAAGTCGTACAGGAACCCGGCACTCGGATTGATGAAATCCGAAAGCTTCAGGTAGTAACCGGACAGCGCCATGTAGCCCTGATTCTGCGCGAAATAGTGCTCCAGGCTGATATTGAAGTTGTCGGCCATCGTCGGCAGCAATTCCGGGTTGCCGCCGTTCGCACTGAAGTACGACTGGTTGGGGTTGGTGTTCGACAACTGCGTGATGTTGCCGCTGATCGCGAGGCTCGCACTCATCTGGTCCATGCGCGGGCGCGCCAGCACGCGCGCGACGCCCACGCGCAGGTCGGTGCTGTCCGTGAAACCAAACACCAGGTTGGCGCTGGGCAGCCAGCGGGTGTACTTGGTGCCGCCCGAAACCGGCACCAGCGTCACCACCGAGGAACCCGCCGAATTGGTGCCCGCGGCGACGCGCTGGCCATCGGAGGTTTCATCGGTATGCGCCACCTGCACGCCGATGTTGCCGCGCACGGGTACGTTGCCGAGCGAAGTGTCGAGGTTGAACTGCACGAAAGGTGTCGTGTCGAGTTCGCGCACGTTCCAGTTCGGCGGCACGCCGATCGAGGACAGCGCCGTCGGGAACTGGTCGTAGGTGCCATCGCCGAGCAGGTCCAGCGGGTTGTAGATCACCTGCTCTCCGATCCCCATCCAGGCGAGCGGCGAGCCGATGCCATGGCTGGGGATCGCGGCGGTCTGCGCACCGTTGGGCAGGACGATGAAGGCCTGATCGATGTTGTAGTTCTTGTTGCGGGTGGCACGATCGACGCCGAACTTCATGCTCGAGAACGGCCCGCTCATGAAGTCGTACTGGACGCTCAGCCGCAGCCGCGCGAGGTAATCGTTGGTATGCGGCGCGTTGATGAAGCCCGCCTGCACCACCGGCGGATTGTTGCCGCTGCCCCAGCCTTGCGGGTCGGTCAGCAGCAGGCCTTGGGTGTAGTCCTGGGCGGTGTCGACGTACAGCAGGCCGTTGGACAGTTCGCTGAAATCGACGGTATCCAGCGGACCAGTCTTGTTGTAGCCGGTGCCCGAATAGCTTTCGAGCAGGACATCGCTCCGGTCGGCGCGCGAGTAGCTGGCGTCCAGTTCGGCCGACCAGCCTTCGCTGAAGCGGAACTTGTTGTTCCAGCCGATGTTCCAGACCTTGGCACGGGTCTTGTTGTAATCGTTGCGGACCACCGCGGCCACGCCATCGTAGGTGCCGCTTTGCACGAAGCCGTTCTGCACGTTGGCACCGGGCGCCAGCGTCGCACCGCCCCAGATCAGCGGCAACTCCATGCCCTTGGCCTGCTGGGTTTCGCGGAAGTTGTCCCAGGTGAGGTCGAGCGTGCTGGTGAAGTTGTCGCTCGGTTTGAATTGCAGGGTCGCGAGCAGGCCCAGCCGATTCAACTGGTCCGAGATGCCGTAATTCTTGGAACCGCCCACCAGCAGGTTGCCATTGCCGTCGTCGGCGTAACCCCACGGCGCCTGGTGTTCGATCTGCGCGGGATTGGACTCCAGATCCACACCCAGCGTGACGCCGAAGGTGTGGTCGGCGAACTGGTCGACGTAGACGCCGTTCACCGAATAGCCGTGGTCGCTGACGCCGTCGCCGGGCGAAAGCGTGTCGAGGCTGTTCCATACGTAGTGCGCGTTGACGGCGGCGACGCGGTGATCCTGTTCGAGCGGGCGGATGGTACGCATGTCCACGGTGCCCGACAGGCCCTGCCCGATCAGGCCGGCACTCGGTGACATGTACACGACCACGCTGTTGAACCAGCTCGACGGGTATTGGTCATATTGCACGTCGCGGTTGTTGGAGGTGCTGACCTGCTCGCGGCCGTTGACGAGGGCGGTCGAGAAATCGGGACCGAGGCCATGGATCGTGAGTACCTGCGGCCGGCCGCTGAGCGTCTGTACCGCGAGGCCTGGCAGGCGACCCAGCGTGTCGGCGATGCTGGTGCCGGGCAGCTTGCCGATCTGTTCGGCGGAAACGGCTTCGACGATCTCGTCGGAATTGCGCTTGATCGCGGTCGCGTTCTGCAGGCTTCCCGCGTAGCCGTGGACGTTGATGGCCTGCAACTGCGCCGGCTGTTTAGGCTTCTTCCGCTTGTCCGCGTCCGAAGGATTCTGGTCGGCCGCATCCTGGTCGGTCGCGGAAGGCTGCGTTTGCGGCTGCGCCTGGTCCTGCGCGGCGCCGGTGGGCGCACTGGCGGCAAAAGCAATGTTGGCGCAGGTCGCCAGGCCGATGCCTGCGGAGAGCAGCGCCAGCGTCAGCATGTTGCGTTTCGGTTGCATGGTTTCGTCCCCAGTGGTGATCATCGTTGTGCGTGCCGCGGGCTGCGCCGCGCGTGCGGACTCGCGCACGGGGCGCGGGGTCTGCCTGCATGGTAGGGGCCGGTTTTCGCCGCGAGCCGCCGGCGAATACGTATTCATGGCGTGACGCGGGCCCGTATATTGCGCCGCAACATGGCGCCGCCCGATACCGTTTCCGTCGCGACTGCAAAGCGGGAAAACGCGTTCCCTGCAAAGCTCGTCGCATGCATCGCCTGCGTACCGCCCGGACGATGTTGGCGCATCGCATCGCCTGGCATGACGCACCTGCAACATCCATGAATACGTATGCGTGCCCGGGCCGGGCTTCCCGTCCCTGCCGCTAAGCTGGACGCCGTTTTCAGCCGCGCGCCGTTTCGCGCACGCGCACAAGGGATCCCGTCGAACCATGTCCGATGCTCGCTGGTGGCGCGGTGCCGTCATCTACCAGATCTATCCGCGCAGTTTTCTCGACACCGATGGCGATGGCGTGGGCGACCTGCCCGGCATCATCGAGCGGCTCGACTACGTGGCGTCGCTGGGCGTGGACGCGGTATGGATCGCCCCGTTCTTCAAATCGCCGATGGCGGATTTCGGCTACGACATCGCCGATTACCGCGCGGTCGATCCGCTGTTCGGCACGCTGGAGGACTTCGACCGGCTGCTGGCGAAGGCGCACGCGCTGGGCCTCAAGGTGATGATCGACCAGGTGCTCAGCCACACCTCGGCGACCCACGCATGGTTCCACGAGAGCCGGCAGAGCCGCGACAACGCGAAGGCGGACTGGTACGTGTGGGCCGATCCGCGCGAGGACGGCACGGCGCCGAACAACTGGCTCTCGATCTTCGGCGGTCCCGCGTGGAAGTGGGAGCCCCGCCGCCAGCAGTACTACCTGCACAACTTCCTGACCGAACAGCCGGACCTCAACTTCCATAATCCGGACGTGCGCGCGGCGATGCTGGACAACCTGCGCTTCTGGCTGGATCGCGGCGTGGACGGCTTCCGGCTGGATTCGATCAACTTCTGTTTCCACGACGCGCAATTGCGCGACAACCCGCCCAAGCCCAAGCACCACCGCGCGGGACGCGGGTTCAGTGCGGACAATCCGTACGCATACCAGTACCACTACTTCAACAACACGCGGCCCGAGAACCTCGCTTTCCTGGGCGAGCTGCGGGCGTTGCTCGACCGCTATCCGGGTGCGACCACGCTCGGCGAAATCGCGTCCGAGGATTCGCTGGCGACGATGGCCGAATACACGGCCGGGCACCGGCTGCACATGGGCTACAGCTTCGAACTGCTCACCGACGATTTCAGCGCTGGCTACATTCGCGACACCGTGCGCACGCAGGAATCGAAGATGGCCGAAGGCTGGCCGTGCTGGGCGATTTCCAACCACGACGTGGAACGCGTGCTCAGCCGCTGGGGCGGCGGCCGTACCTCCGCGGCACTGGCCAGCCAGCTCACCGCGATGGTGTGTTCGCTGCGCGGTTCGGTGTGCGTCTACCAGGGCGAGGAACTGGGGCTGACCGAGGCCGAGGTGCCGTTCGAGGCCTTGCGCGATCCGTACGGCATCGCCTTCTGGCCACAGTTCAAGGGGCGCGACGGCTGCCGCACGCCGATGCCGTGGACTGCGGAGCCGCAGGGCGGTTTCACCCGCGGCACACCGTGGTTGCCGGTGCCGCAGGAACACCTTGCGCTGGCGGTGTCGCGCCAGGAAGCCGATGATGCCTCCACGCTCCATGGCTTTCGCGCCTTCATGCACTGGCGCCACGCCCATCCGGCGCTCCGCACCGGCACCATCCGCTTCCTGGACACGCCGGAACCGGTGCTGGCATTTCTCCGCGAAGCGCCCGGCGAAACCCTGCTGGTCGCCTTCAACCTTTCGGACACGCCCGCCGACGTGACATTGCCCTCGATCCGCGGCGCGCAGCCCCTGCACGGGCATGGCTTGCATGAGGGCACGCTGCAGGGCGAGCATGTGCACCTGCCGGCCTGCGGTGCAGTATTCGCGTCGCTGGCCGAGGTGAGGCAGGTCGACCACGCAGGAGCCACGCCATGAATGCGCCCGCCGGCAATTTCGACGAACCGTCCGGACGCGCCAACCTGCGCGTGGTTCTGATCGCCGCCGCCGCCGCGCTGGGCGGATTCCTGTTCGGCTTCGACACCGCGGTGATCAACGGCGCGGTGGACGCCTTGCGGGCCGCGTTCGGCTTGAGCGCCACGGTGACCGGATTCGCGGTATCCATCGCCTTGCTCGGATCCGCTGCGGGCGCCTGGTACGCGGGGCGGCTGGCGGACCGTTACGGAAGGGTGCGCACGATGCAGGTCGCGGCCATCCTGCTGGCGGCGGGCGCGATCGGGGCCGGCCTTTCCGGTTCGGTGGCGTGGCTCATGGTGTGGCGCGTGGTGGCCGGCATAGGCGTGGGCGTGGCGTCGGTGGTGGCGCCGGCCTACATCGCGGAAATATCGCCCGCATCGATCCGTGGGCGGCTCGGCTCGATGCAGCAGTTGGCGATCGTGCTGGGCATCTTCGTGGCGCTCCTCAGCGATGCGGCGCTCGCCGATTCGGCCGGCGGCGCCGCCCAGGCACTGTGGCTGGGGCTCGGCGCCTGGCGCTGGATGTTCATCGTCGGCGTGGTTCCCGCGGTGATCTATGGCGTGTTGGCGTTCAGCGTTCCCGAGTCGCCGCGGCACCTGGTCGCCGGTGGCCGCAACGAGGAAGCACTGGGCGTACTCAAGCGGGTGCTGGCGCTCGGTTCCGACGCCGCGCTGCGGAAGAAACTGGACGACATCCGGATCAGCCTCGAGCGCGAGCACAAGCCGCGCTGGGGCGACCTGGTCGGCGGCCGTGCGGGATTCCTGCCGATCGTGTGGGTCGGCATCGTGCTGTCGGTGTTCCAGCAGTTCGTCGGCATCAACGTGATCTTCTACTACTCCACGACGTTGTGGAATTCGGTCGGATTCAGCGAATCCGACTCGTTCATGCTCACGGTCATCACCTCGATCGTGAACGTGCTGGTGACGCTGGTGGCGATCGGACTGATCGACCGCATCGGACGCAAGGCCCTGCTGGTGATCGGCTCATCGGGGATGCTGGTGACCCTGGCGGTGATGGCGGTGTGCTTCGCCCAGGCAACCGGCACCGGCACGGCCCTGAGCCTGCCCGGCGCGTGGGGACCGGTCGCACTGGTCGCGGCCAATCTCTACGTGATCTTCTTCGGCGTGAGCTGGGGGCCGGTGGTGTGGGTGCTGCTGGGCGAGATGTTCCCCAACCGCATCCGCGCGATGGCGCTGGCGGTGGCCGCCGCAGCGCAGTGGCTGGCCAATTTCGCAGTCACCAGCAGCTTCCCGCCGATGGCCCAGTTCAGCCTGCCGTTCTCGTACGGCGTGTACGCGGCGTTCGCGGCGATTTCGCTGGTTTTCGTGCTGAAGTTCGTGCGCGAAACCCGCGGCATGGAACTCGAAGACATGCCGGGCTAGCCCGATGGGCGTGGGCTCCACCCGGCAGCATTGCGTGAAATTGGCTAGCATCGGAACCCGCGATCACCCGACCGCGCGATTCAAGGCTGGTTCCGAAGGCCGTCCACGCGTGCACAGCAAGAAACGCATCACTTCGTTCGACATCGCCGAGAAGGCCGGGGTTTCCCAGGCCACGGTGTCGCGTGCGCTGCGCGGGGATCCTTCGGTGAGCGAGGAAACCCGCAGGCGGGTGGAAGCGGCCGCGGCGACGCTCAACTATACGGTCGACAAGAGCGCGTCGAGCCTGCGCGGCCGGCTGACGGGAACACTCGCGCTCCTGTTCTTCGAAGACCCCACGCCCGACGATTCGCACATCAATCCCTTCTTCCTGTCGATGCTGGGCTCCATCACGCGCGCCTGTGCGCGGCATGGTTACGACTTGCTGATCTCGTTCCAGGAACTCGCGCGCGACTGGCACGCCGATTTCGCCGAGAGCAAGAAGGCCGACGGCATCATCCTGCTGGGCTACGGCGATTACCTCACGCACACCAGCCGGCTGGAGAAGCTGCGCGCGCGCGGCACCAAACTGGTGAGCTGGGGCGCGGTGATGCCCGACCAGCCGTGCGTCACGATCGGCTGCGACAATTTCAGCGGCGGCCGCAGCGTCACCGAACACCTGCTCGACCAGGGTTGCCGCCGCATCGCATTCATCGGCGATGCCTCGCGGCATTTCCCGGAATTCCAGGAGCGCTATCGCGGGCACCTGCAGGCCTTGCGCACGCGCGGCATCGTGCCCGACGACGCGTTGCAGGTGGACGCGGAAAGCTCGCAGCAGGAAGGGCACCGTGCGGTGGAAGCCCTGCTCGCGCGGGGTGGATCGTTCGACGCGATCTTCGCGGCCAGCGACCTGATCGCGATCGGCGCCATCGGTGCGCTCTCGGCACACGGCATCGGCGTGCCCTTCGAAGTCGCCGTGGCGGGTTTCGACGACATCCCGATGGCCAGCTTCGTCAATCCGCCGCTCACCACGGTATTGCAGGACACCCGCCGCGCCGGTGAAATGCTGGTGGACAGCCTGCTGCGCTTGATCCACAACGAACATGTGGAAAGCAGGATGCTGCCGATGAAACTGATGGTGCGACGTTCCAGCCTGTGGCAGGACGTCGCCCGCTCCGAATCCACGCGTGAGGACTGAAGGAAGATGCATGAGCTCGCATTGATCGGCGACATCGGGGGCACCAATGCGCGGTTCGCGCTTACCGACCTGACGGCCGACGCGCCCCAGATCCTGAAGGAACAGACGCTTACCGACGCGGGCTTCCACAGCCTGCGCGACGCTGCGCAACACTATCTCGAGGCGACCCACGTCGAACCCGTGCGCGCCGCGTTGGCAGTCGCTTCGCCGATCGAAGGCGACGACATCACCCTGACAAACCGCGACTGGTCGTTCAATCGCGGCACGTTGCAGCACGCGCTCGGACTCGACGATCTGCGACTCATCAACGACTTCGCGGCCATCGCGTGGGCGGCGCCGCACCTCGCCACCGGCGACCGGATCGCGATCCACGGCCCGCTCATCACGCCGCCGCTCGGCCCGGTGACGTTGATCGGCGCCGGCACCGGGCTGGGCGTTGCGCTGCTGACGGGTTCGGTCGCACAAGGCTGGCACGCGGTTCCCACCGAAGGCGGGCACGCCAGCTTCGCGCCCACCGACGACGAGGAACGCAGGATCGCCAGGTGGCTCAGCGTACGCCACGGGCGCGTTTCCACCGAGCGTTTGTTGAGCGGCCACGGCTTGTCCAACATCGATGCCTGCCTGCGCGGCGTCCAACCCCTACCCGCCCCCGCCCCCCAAACCGGCGCGCGGCCTTCCAAGGACGTGGTCGACGCGGCGTTGGCGGGTGAAGCCGATGCCGTCCATGCGCTACGGCGTTTCTGCCGGATCTACGGCGCGGTCGCAGGCGATGCCGCGCTGCTGCACGGCGCCAACACCGTGATGATCGCGGGTGGCGTGGTGCTGCACTTCCTCGATTTCTTCCGCGCGAGCGAATTCATGGAGGCCTTCACCGCCAAGGGGCGTCATGCCGATTACATGCGGCGCATGGCGGTGCAGGTGATCACGCATCCGAACCCGGGCCTGCTCGGCGCGGCCGTCGCGGCGCGCCAAGGCATTATCGCCGTCTGAAGGAACCATCCGCGGAATCGCCGGTCAACTGCAAACCACGTTGCGTGCGTCGGATGGCGCCGAAGGAACCGCGTTGATCAGTCGAGACACGGCCCGCCTCGCCACGGCCTGTGCGGCCTTGCTTGCATGCGCAGCATTTGCTGCCGCCGCACGTTCGGCGGCGACGCAGAAGATGCCCGATGACTACGCGCGCCCCGCCACGCTCGTGACGGTCGCGCCCGGGCGCCAGCTCAACCTGCGCTGTGCCGGCCACGGGGCACCCACCGTGGTGCTGGAAGCGGGTTCGCACGCCGACTCCAGCACCTGGTTCCGGGTACAGCCGTTGCTGGCTTCGTTCACGCGGGTGTGTGCCTACGACCGCGCCGGCTACGGCTTCAGCGATGCCGGACCGCTGCCGCGCACCCTCGATGCCGACGTGAGGGATCTGCACGCGCTGATCCAGCGGGCGGGCATCGCCACGCCGGTGGTCCTGGTCGGGCACTCGCTGGGCAGCAACATCGCGCGCCGCTACGCCGAACTGCATGCGGCAGACGTCACCGCCATGGTGCTGGTGGATCCGCCCGCACAGGACATCGCGGCGTTCGCACCCGTGTGGCAACGCGACGAGTCCGAATTGAACAAGCAAAGATTCGCCTTCATCCGCGCCTGCGAAGCGGCGGCCGAAACGGGAACGCTGGCGAACAAGCCACCGCCGGGCACGGAGCGGTGTCTCGCGGGTGACGATCCTCTCGCCGACGCGAGGGTGAATGCGGCGACGCGGGCATGGAAATCGCGTCCCGGTTTCTGGCGCACGTTGCTTTCCGAGTTGCAGGACAACGCAACGGTATTCGCCGACCCGGTTTCCGATCGCGAAAGCCATGGCGCGATGCCGTTGCTGGTACTGTCCGCGTCCGATACTTACGCGGATGCGCCGGCCAAGGTGCGCTCCGCGCTCGAAGCCGCACGAGCAAAGACGCAGGCACGCATTGCCGCCACGTCATCGCGCGGCCGGCTGATCCACGTGCAGCACACTTCGCACGACATCCAGCTGGACCAACCGGGAGCGGTGGTCGGCGCCGCCAGGCAGGTCCTGCGGCAAATCGTTTCGCGCGGACGCTGACGCGATCGGGCGGCGCGCCCGGTACTGAACAAAATCTCCCGGCTGGTGTTGCCGCCGGCGCATTGCACGTCCATGATGAGGCGACCGACCGCGTGTTGAAGGACCAACGCCGCGACCATGCACCCCGCGGAACTCCTGGCGTTCGCCGGCTTCGGTGCCGTGATCCTGATCGTGGCATGGTTGCCGTTGTGGCTGGAGCGCTTGCCGCTGACCCTGCCGATGCTCGCGGTGGGCGCGGGATTCCTTGCCTTCCTGTTCACACCGGATCTTGCCGCACCCCAGGCACATCCGCTGATCGCGACGGTGTTGCTGGAAGTGGTGCTGATCGTCGCGGTGATGGGCGCCGGCTTGAGCATCGACCGGCGTTTCTCGTGGCGCGCCTGGGCCAGCACATGGCGGCTGTTGGCGGTCGTGATGCCCCTGTCGATCGCGGCGCTGGCGGCGCTCGGCTGGAGCTTGCTGGGGCTTCCCCTGGGCGTCGCCGTGTTGCTGGGCACGATCCTGGCACCGACCGACCCGGTGCTGGCGGCATCCGTGCAGGTCGGTCCGCCCGGCGTGGGCGAGGAAGACGAAACACGTTTCGCGCTCACGTCCGAGGCCGGCCTGAACGATGGACTGGCGCTGCCATTCCTGGTGCTCGGAGCGAGCCTGATCGCGCACCATTCGCAGCCGGGATGGTGGATCGCGCGCTGGGTAGCCGTGGACCTCCTCTGGGGCGTTGCCATCGCCGGCGCGGTCGGATTTGCGTTCGGCTGGCTGCTGGTGAAGGGCAACGGTTTGCTGCCGGAACGCCTGCAACTTTCGCAGTCCAGCGAAGGACTGGCATCGGTGGGCTTGGCGTTCCTGGTCTTTGCGGCCGCCACCGCGCTGCGCGGTTACGGATTCGTCGCGGTGTTCGTGGCAGCCATCACCCTGCGCAATTTCGGCAGTGCACTCGAATACGCGCGGCGCCTCACCGCTTCGGCGCGACGCCTCGAACGCCTGCTCGCGTTCCTGGTGTTCGGATTGTTCGGCGGCGCGATCGCCAGCGGCGTGCTGGACGGCATAGGCTGGCGCGAAGCCGCATTCGCGGTGCTCGCGCTGCTGGTGGTGCGACCACTGGCGACGCTGCTGGGATTCGCCGGATCGAAACACCCTGTGCCTGTCCGGCTCGCGCTCGGGTATTTCGGCATCCGCGGACTCGGTTCGCTGTACTACATCAGCCGCGAGGTGGGCGCCAATCCGCACAACAACCCGCTCGGACTATGGTCGGTGACCGCGCTGACCGTACTGTTCTCGATTGCACTTTACGGCGTCACCGCGCGACCCGTATTGGCGCTGCTTGATCGCGTCATGGGACGGGACGAACGCGGGGCCGATTGAAGCGGATTGAAGCAGGCGTTTGCGACGGGGCGTTCCATCCGCACAGCCCGCAGCCGCGCGGGCCCGTCCAATTAGCCTACGACATCAACGCCTGCTCGCGCACGCGGTGGATTTCGTCGCGCAGGCGCGCGGCTTCCTCGAATTCCAGGTCCTGCGCGTGCTTGTACATGCGCGATTCCAGTTTCCTGATCAACGCCGCGGCGGCGTGCGCGTCGAGCACCGAATAATCCGCGGTTTCCTCGGCGACCTTGCGTGCGGGTTCCGCCAGCCCCTTGCCACGGCCACGCGCACGGCCGCGCGATGACGGTTCCTCGCGCGCACCTTCCATCACGTCGGCGACGTTGCGCACGATGGTGGTGGGCGTGATGCCGTGTTCGAGGTTGTACTCGACCTGCTTGGCACGGCGGCGGTCGGTCTCGTCGATCGCGGCCTGCATGGATCGGGTGATGGTGTCGGCGTACAGGATGGCCTTGCCGCGCACGTTGCGGGCGGCGCGGCCGATGGTCTGGATCAACGATCCCGTGGCGCGCAGGAAGCCTTCCTTGTCGGCGTCGAGGATCGCCACCAGCGACACCTCGGGCATGTCCAGGCCTTCGCGCAGCAGGTTGATGCCGACCAGCACGTCGAATTTGCCGAGCCGCAGGTCGCGGATGATTTCCACGCGCTCGACCGTTTCGATGTCCGAATGCAGGTAGCGCACGCGCACGTCCTGCTCGGACAGGAAATCGGTGAGGTTCTCGGCCATGCGCTTGGTCAGCGTGGTGATCAGCACCCGGTCGCCCATTTTCACGCGTTCGCGGATTTCGCCCAGCACGTCGTCGACCTGGGAACGCACCGGCCGCACTTCGACCTCGGGATCGACCAGGCCGGTCGGACGCACCACCAGCTCGACCACGCTGCCACCGGACTGGCGCAGTTCGTACGGGCCCGGCGTCGCCGACACGAAGATCGTGCGCGGTTCGCGCTGTTCCCATTCCTCGAACTTCAGCGGACGGTTGTCGAGCGCGCTGGGCAAACGGAACCCGAACTCCACCAGCGTTTCCTTGCGCGAGCGGTCGCCCTTGTACATCGCGCCCAGTTGCGGAATCGTGACGTGCGATTCGTCGACCACCAGCAACGCGTCGGACGGCAGGTAATCGAACAGCGTGGGCGGCGGCTGGCCCGGCAGCCGCCTTGTCAGGTGCCGCGAGTAATTCTCGATCCCCTGGCAATAACCGACTTCGTGCATCATCTCCATGTCGTAAAGCGTGCGCTGCTCGAGCCGTTGCGCTTCCAGCAGCTTGCCGGCGCCGCGCAGGACTTCCAGCCGCTGCGCCAGTTCTTCCTTGATGGTGTCGATCGCGTTCAGCACGCTTTCGCGCGTGGATGCGTAGTGCGTGGCCGGGTACACCACGCAACGCGGCAGCTTGCGCAGCACCTCGCCGGTCAGCGGATCGAACATCGAGATCTTTTCCACCTCGCCGTCGAACATCTCGATGCGAATCGCCTCGGTTTCGTTTTCGGCCGGAAAGATGTCGAGGTTTTCCCCGCGCACCCGATAGGTGCCGCGGTGCAACTCCATTTCGTTGCGGGTGTATTGCAGTTCCGTCAACTGGCGGATCAATGCGCGTGGATCGACGCGGTCGCCGGTGGACAGGATCAAGCGCAACGAAAGGTAATCCTCCGGATCGCCGAGGCCGTAGATCGCCGAGACCGTACCGACGATCAGCGCGTCGCGCCGCGACAACAGCGCCTTGGTGGCGGCAAGGCGCATCTGCTCGATGTGGTCGTTGATCGAGGCATCCTTCTCGATGTACGTGTCGGACGACGGGACGTAGGCTTCGGGCTGGTAGTAGTCGTAGTAGCTGACGAAGTACTCGACCGCGTTGCGCGGGAAAAACTGTTTGAACTCGCCGTACAGCTGCGCGGCCAGGGTCTTGTTGGGCGCCAGCACCAGCGTCGGGCGCTGCACCGCCTGCACCACGTTGGCGATGGTGAAAGTCTTGCCCGAGCCGGTGACGCCCAGCAACGTCTGCGCCGCGAGACCGGCGTCGAAACCTTCGATCAGTTTCGCGATCGCCTGTGGCTGGTCGCCCGAAGGCCGGTACGGCGCGACCAGTTCGAAGCGCTGTTCATCGTATTGCGGCGTGCGGCTAGCATCCATCCCCACATTATACGTTTGCCCTGCTGACAACCCCTGTCAGCAATGCCTGACACGCTCCTCCGCACCACGCTGCTACAGGCGACCCGGCTGCCTGCGCAGACTGTCCCCTGGCATGGAGGGAATGGTCATGGCTCGATCCGCTCGCGGCTTCACACTGACGGAATTGATGATCGCGTTGGCGATTGCCGGCATCCTCGCGATGATCGGTGCACCGGCGATGGGCAGCCTGCTCGCACGCACGCAGGATGCAGGGATCGAGAGCTCGATGGCCGCGGGACTGCGCGACGCCCGCAATGCGGCGGTGATGCGCAATGCGCGCGTACTGGTGTGCCCGAGCAGGGATGGACGCCGGTGCGGGTCGGACGACCGCTGGCAACAAGGCTGGCTCATCGCGCAGGATGCGGATCACGATGGCCAACCCGATGCGGGCAACGCAATCTTCGACGTGCAAACCGCCATGCCCGCCGGCACGCGCCTGATTGCCAGCACCGGGCGCAGACGGATCGCGTTCCAGCCGAGCGGCAGCGCTGGCGGCAGCAACGCGACCTTCACCATCTGCCACGCGCGCGAACACGACGGCATGGCCGTGATCGTGGCCAACTCCGGACGCGTGCGGGTGGCGCACGCCGACGCCGCGCACCTGCAGGCGTGTCTCGCGGGAAATCCGTAACCATGTCCGCATGGCCGGGCTGGTTGGAATGAAGCCCAATGTCGAGACACGGGTCCAGGTTGGGCTTCGCGTAGCCAGCCCAACCTGCCCGG
Source organism: Rhodanobacter sp. (assembly GCA_044464225.1). Lineage (GTDB taxonomy): Bacteria > Pseudomonadota > Gammaproteobacteria > Xanthomonadales > Rhodanobacteraceae > 66-474. The sequence goes on from JBIQLN010000001.1 coordinate 32,571, forward strand.
CCTGCAGGAATACCGTGCCGCGCATTCCCGCTCGAAGCAGCTGATGAAGCTCCGATCAAAGCGGCTGCCGTGAAAAGTCAGGCCATGGATGGCCGTTCTGATGTCCGCAAACCGAAAGGGGTGATGCGTAAACAGTTGCCCCGCGAAGCAGCGGTCATGGATGACCGCAAAATTTGTAGTACGCAACCCCGAAATCCTGGAACGCATGCTCGTTGCGCGTGCCGACGCGATCGATCACCACCCCGGACAGGGTCGTCGAGCGCACGCCGTCCAGCATGCCGCCGTCGTGCAACGCGGCGTATTCGGCTTCGTCCAGGTCCACCGCTGCCGCCAATGCATCGCGGAACCGGATGGCACGCGCGGTTTCGCGCCAGCCCGTCGCCACGCGCGCGGGGATCGCTTCGGCCGCATCGCCGCTGCCGTAGCCGAGCAACAACAAGTCGCGGCCTTCCAGCTCGAGGCCGCGCGCTGCCGCGTCATCCAGTCCCGCAGCCAGCCATGCCGGCAGCGCCGCCGTGTAGAGGTTGCCGAATTCCATCATCGCGTCGGAACCGGTCTGCAGTTTGTCCTCGACCATGCGTTGATACGTATCGCTCTTGCGGAACATCTTCAGCACGGCCGACGATGCGGGATAGGCATCCGCCGGCAATGCTTCCGGCGCGCAGCCGGCCACGCCGGCTTGCCACTCGCGCATCACGGCTTCACGCGACATGCCGGCCGCGGTGCAATGGACGTCCAGTTCGCGCGCCGCATCCTGATGGCCTTGCGACGCGTCGTGCCCGAGCGCCGCCAGGCAACCCATCGCCAGGGCATTGCGCGGCATCCGGTGGTACGGCCGATGCATGAACACGGCCGCAAGTCCGCGCAGATAATCGGCGCGCGTACCACCGCGGCGCGCGAACATTGCATCGAGCGCACGCAACGTTGCGTCGGTATAGCAATCCGTCGAATACTTGCCGTTGAATACCGGAAGATCGCTCAGCCGGCCGTGCGTGCCGGGTTTCTGCCCCGCGAAGCGCAGGAATGGTTTGCGAAAATCCAGTCCGCGGTATTCCGAGGCGCTGCCGCCCCGAGCCAGGTCCAGTTCCAGCAGGCGCGGCGGGGATTCCAGCAGCATCGCGACCGCACCCGCCCCCTGGGTGGGTTCGCCGCTGCTGCCACGCTCGTACTCGGCGATATCGGCACTCACCACGATGGCCTGGCGGTCGCGACCATCGCAGGCGAGATAACGCAGCCCCCCTTTCAGCGCATACACCCCACCGAGGCAGGCATGCTTGAACTCCGGCACCTCGCAGTCGCGCGCCAGCGCCGGCTTGCCTTCCGATGCCAAAGCCTGGTCGACCAGCCCCCGCACGATCACCGCGCCCGCCGCATTGTCGATGCTGGATTCGGTGCCGAGCGCCAGGTAGCCGACGCAGCGAGGGTCGATGTGGTACTGCGCGACCAGCCGCAGCACCGCATTCGCGGCAAGCGTGTAGACGTTCTGATCCGGACCCGGCATCCGGAACGCGTGGCCGACCACCGCACGAGTCTTGGAAGGATCGTTGCCGGTCCAGCCCGACCATCGTTCCAGATCCACCCGGTACGGCGGCACGTATACCGCCATGCCGCTGATGCCAACGGGAGGATTCGCTGAAAACGGTTGCGCTGACACGGTGCGGAATTCCTGTTGCGGGGACCGAAACGCGCGAGTATGCGGGAAAACCGCGTCCATGTGACGTCAATGAGGTCGCAAACAAAAAGGCCGACGCGATGCGTCGGCCTTTTGATTTACACGCCGATCAATACAGATCGGCTGAGAGTGGCGCCCGAACTTGGACTCGAACCAAGGACCCCCAGATTAACAGTCTAGTGCTCTAACCAGCTGAGCTATTCGGGCAAATTTTGATTTGGTGCTTCGTCTCCATCCATGGAGCGCTCTCCGCTCGGCATCCTTGCCTCGCCCTCGCGTGCGTCGCGACAGTCCACCGGACTGTCGCCAGCGCCGCACGCTCGACCAGCTGAGCTATTCGGGCAAATTTTGATTTGGTGCTCGTCTCCATCCATGGAGCGCTCTCCGCTCGGCATCCTTGCCTCGCCCTCGCGTGCGCCGCGACAGTCCACCGGACTGTCGCGGCGCACGCTCGACCAGCTGAGCTGTTCGGGCGGGTAGCCGTACATTATCGTTGCCGTGATTACGGCTGTCAAAACCGGGCGGTTGCATGCCTCGTCCGAAAACCCGCCGGGCGGGAACCCGGCCCATGATGTCCAGGCCGGCCGAAGCCGAGGCGGTCATGCGCACCGCAACGCCACGCCATCACGCGTGGTCGCACGCATCACGAACTCGGAATCATCAGCACCTGCCCGGCCTGGATCCCGCCACCGGTCTGGATCTTGCTCGCATTGGCGGACCGCAACGCACTCATGCTCACCCCGTATTGCTGGGCGATCCCCGACAGGGTTTCGCCGCGCGAGACCTTGTGCATGTCCCGGACGTCCGCATCGGCGCGGGCGCCCTTCTTCACCGACGCCACCATGGTCGGTGCATCCGGAACCACCGCCTTCGCCCCCGCCGCTGTCTTGCCGGCGGCCGCCACCTGGATGGCCGCGTTGGTGGTCAGGTGCAGGCGCTCGTTGCGTTGTTCGGCAAACCACGTGCCGGGCGGCGGGGTGGTTTCGAAATACTGCTTCACGCCGGTCAGAACCGCCTCGGCCAACCGCTTGCGGTCCTTGTTGCTGCCCAGCCGCCGCTCGTCGCTCCGATTGCTGATGAACGCGGTCTCCACCAGGATCGACGGCACGTCGGGTGAACGCAGCACCACGAAGTTGGCCCCCTGCACGGTATTGCGGTACAGCGGCCCTATCTTGCCCAGTGCGGCCAGCACGTCGCTGCCCACCTCGTGGGCCGCGTGCATGCTGGCGCCTTGCGAGAGATCCAGCAACACCGAAGCCAGCATGTGGCTCTTGTCGTCCAGCGAGACGCCGCCGATCAGGTCGGATGCGTTCTCGCTCTTGGCCAGCCACTTGCCCGCCTCGCTCTGCTTGCCGTGCGTGGAAAGCACCCATACCGACCCGCCCCGCGCGTCGCAGTAGTCCGGGCAGGAATTGGCGTGGATCGACACGAACAGGTCGGCCTTGTGTTCGCGCGCGATCTGGAAGCGCTTTTCCAGTGGCACGAAGTAATCGCTCTTGCGCGTAAGCACCGCGTGCATGCCCGGCTGCGCGTCGATCAGCTTGGCCAGGTCCTTGGCGATTTCCAGGGTGACGTTTTTCTCCAGCGTGCCGCCCTGCCCGCGCGCGCCCGGATCGTCACCGCCATGCCCCGCATCGACCGCGATCACCACTGGTCGCGGCTTGCCGTGCGCGACGTCGTCGTCGATCGTGCGCACGATCTGCGACGGCTTGCCGCTGGGCGTGCCGAGGTCGACCACCAGCCGATAGCCGTACTGGCCCGCGGGCGTCAGCAGGAAGCTTTTCGGGTGTGCCGGTTTGTCCAGGTCCAACACGATCCGCGCCTTGCCCTGGAAATGTCCGACGCGCATGTCCTTGACCACGCCCTTGCCCGGTCGGGGCCCCACGCCCTTGCCGAACGCGCCGTTGTCCAGGTCCAGCACCACGCGGTCGGGTTTGCTCAACTGGAACAGCCGGTAGTCCACCGGCGCCGACAGTTCGAAGACCACCCGCGTGGAATCGGGTCCACCCCAGATGCGCACCGCCTTGACCGTGCTGGCGGAGGAGGCATGGACGGCCGCGCTGGACACGCACGCCAGCATCCCGCAAAGGAATGCGAAAAAAGACAGCGATGGGCGGCTCGTCCCCCTCATGGTGCTGAATTCAACCGCAGGCAGCGACGAATTGCAAGCATTTTTCCCTTTGTTATCCGTGGGCTGCGACGATTTTATCAATATGGATTCAGGAAGTCGCGCCAAGTCGGCACGCCTGTGTGCCTATTGATCCGCTGCTCCCGCCAGGAACGCCATCCAGCGCTGGCCGCGCCCGGAAACCGGCGTCAGATAAACGCGACGGCCCGCGCCATCGTGTTCCAGTGCCACTTCGAGGTCAGGCGCCGGCAACGCACCGACGCCGCGTTCGGGCCACTCCACCAGGACGAGCGCTTCCCGCCCATCCAGTTCGTCCAGGCCCAGCCATTCCAGTTCGCCCGCATCCGCGATGCGGTACAGGTCGAGATGAAACGCATCGCGGCCATTCACCGTGTAACGTTCGAGCAAGCTGTAGGTCGGGCTCTTCACGCGCTCGCCCACGCCCAGCGCGCGCAACAGCGCGCGCGTGAAGGTGGTCTTGCCGGCGCCCAATTCGCCCCGCAGGAACAGCACGCCGCCATCGAGCAGCGCGGGCGCGAGGCGCCGCGCCAGTGCGGTCGTGGCGGCTTCGCCGGGGAGGAAGATCACGAGTGCGGGGGCTGCCTCAGGCACGGCCATTCACCAGGGCACGCAGATAGGGAAACAAATCCGACGCCAGCGTGCCTCGCTCGCCCGCGCGTGCCGCCAGGTCGCCGGCGCGGGCATGCAGGCCGACGCCGAGGCAGGCCGCGTCCCAGGGCGTCAGGCCCTGCGCCAGAAGTCCCGCGATGACACCGGTGAGTACGTCACCCATGCCGCCGGACGCCATGCCCGGGTTGCCCCATGGACATGCCGCCACGCCACCTTCGGGGGCAGCGATCAGCGATCCGCTGCCCTTCAGCACCACCACCGCGCCGTACTTGCGCGCCATTTCGCGCACCGCTGCGAAGCGATCCGCCTGCACGTCGGCGGTCGTCGCCTCCAGCAAGCGTGCGGCTTCGCCCGGGTGCGGCGTCATCACCACCATTTCGGGCAGGGCGCGCGGGTTGGCGGCCAGCAGATTCAGGCCATCGGCGTCGAGCACGGCAGGTATGCCGGCGTCCAGCGCCGCGAACCACAGCCCGTGCCCCCAGTCGTCCTGGCCGAGCCCGGGGCCCAGTGCCAGCACGCTCGCCCGCGCCAGCAATCCTTCGAGATTGCGCGGCACGTGCACGCCGTGCGGCATCAATTCGGGGCGCGCGGCGAGGATCGCACCGACGTTCGCTTCGCGCGTGGCGATGCTGACCAGGCCCGCGCCGACGCGCGCGGCGGCTTCGCCGCACATGCGCACCGCGCCACCGGCACCGAGATCGCCGCCGATCGCGAGCACGTGTCCGTAGCGCCCCTTGTGGCTGTCGCGCGCGCGCGGCGGCAACGCCTGCGGCGTCAGCAAGGTCGCATCGGGTTCGGAATGCGTATACGCGGGCGCGGGAATATCCAGGGTGGCGAGGCTGCGTTCGCCGCACTGGCCGGGTCCGTGCGCCGTGAACAACCCGCGCTTCCAGCCCACGAAACAAATGGTCGCGGTCGCCCGCAGGCACGGCTCGAACGCGACACCCGTGTCCGAATCCAGGCCGCTCGGCACGTCCAGCGCCAGCACCGGCCGGGACTTCGCATTGACGGCCGTGATCAACGCCGCCGCATCGCCGGCCGGCGCGCGGTTCAGGCCGGAACCGAACAGCGCGTCCACATAGACGTCGGCGTCCGGCAGAGATTCGGGGACTGACGAAACCTGCCCGCCGTCCCCAATGAAACGTTCACGGGCACGCGCCGCGTCTCCGGAAGGCCGGCCCGGCAAAGCAATCACGCCCGCCTGCAGGCCTGCGGCATGCGCAAGCGCAGCCAGCAGGAATCCGTCGCCGCCGTTGTTGCCCGGTCCGCACAGCACGCACACGCTGCGCGCCCGCGGCCAGCGCCGCCGCAGCGCGTCGAGCGCCGCGCGCGCCGCGCGTTCCATCAATTCGATGCCGGCAATGCCGTCGCCGATCGCGGCCTGGTCGAGCGCACGCACCTGGGCGGTGGTGAAAAGCGCGGTCTGCGGGTCGAGCTGGGCCATCGCGTGATCCTACAATGTGGACATGCAAACGGGCAGTGAAGCCATCGCCGACGCCATCGATTTCGCCGCGCTCGCGCAGCGGGTCAAGGCGTGGGGCGTCGAACTCGGCTTCGCGAAAGTCGGCATCACCGGCGTCGACCTGCGGGAAGACGAAGCGCACCTGCAAGCCTGGCTGGAACAAGGTCGCCACGGCAGCATGGATTACATGCAGCGGCACGGCAGCAAGCGCAGCCGTCCGGATGAGCTGCAACCGGGCACGGTGCGCGTGATCTCCGCACGGATGGATTATTTCCCGCGCGGCATGAACGTCGAGGCCGCGTGGCAGACGCTCGCCGACGGCAACCGCGCCTACATTTCACGCTACGCGCTCGGACGTGACTACCACAAGCTGATCCGCAACCGCCTGCAGAAGCTGGCCGACCGCATCGCCGGCGAAGTCGGTCCGTTCGGCTATCGCGCCTTCACCGATTCCGCGCCGGTGATGGAAAAGGCGTTGGCGCGCAATGCAGGGCTCGGCTGGGTCGGCAAGCACACGCTGGTGCTGGATCGCGACGCCGGTTCATGGTTTTTCCTCGGCGAGCTCTACACCGACCTTCCGCTGCCCATCGACAAACCGTCGACTGCGCATTGCGGTACCTGCACCCGTTGCATCGACGTGTGCCCGACGCAGGCGATCGTCGGTCCGTACCAACTGGACGCGCGCCGCTGCATTTCCTACCTGACGATCGAATCGAAGGATGCGATTCCCGAAACTTTGCGCCCGCTGATGGGCAACCGCGTGTTCGGTTGCGACGACTGCCAGCTCGTGTGTCCATGGAACAAATTCGCAAAGGCCACCCATGAAGAAGACTTCGCGCCGCGCCACGGCCTGGACGGCGCGAAGCTGGTGGAACTGTTCGCATGGACCGAAGCCGAATTCCAGGAGAAGACCGAAGGCATGCCGATCCGCCGCGCGGGCTACGAGGGATTCTCGCGCAATGTCGCGGTGGCGCTGGGCAACGCGCAGCATTCGGAGGAAGTCATGGACGCACTTCGTGCGCGGGCTGAAGATCCCTCGCCACTGGTGCGCGAACACGTCGCATGGGCGCTCGCGCGCCAGCGCGAGAAGGCAGGCAGCGCATGAGCCAGGAACCGGATTTGACCACGCCACCACACCTCGTCGCGGTGCTGGACGAACTGCGCCGGCGCGAACCCATCTTCCACCACCCGGAGTTCGGCACCTCGCGCGCCGACTACGCGCGGATGACCGTGGAGGACTTCTGGGAAATCGGCGCGTCCGGTCAACGCTATTCGCGCGACTACGTGCTCGACGTACTGGACGCGCGTCGCGCCGATCCGGTCGACGAATCGGATTGGGAATCCTGTGACTTCCACGTCCGCGAACTTGCGCCCGACGTGTACCTGCTCACCTACACCTTGCGTCAGGGCGTGCGGCCCACACGCCGCAGCACGATCTGGCGCCGCGTTGGCGACGACTGGAAGATCGTGTTCCACCAAGGAACCGTCGTCGCCGCCGACATGGGATGAACCGGGCAGGTTGCCACGTACCGTTGGGCTTCGCCGATGAAGCCGGGTCAGCCCAACCTGCAAGAACCGGATTCCCGCGCGCGCGATGGCGGCAAAGGATCCGCAGCCGGCAGGTCGGGCTGAACGCAGTGAAGCCCGACACGGATATGTCCGGGAAGGCTGGGTTGAACACGGATTTATCGGTGTGAAGCCCAACGAATTCGCAACGTACCGCTGGGCTTCCCCGATGAAGCCGGGTCAGCCCGACCTACAGAACTGCTGCATGAGCGGCTGTTTGAAAGCCAGGCCATGGATGGCCGAGGTGGTCTACGCGTACCAACGCGGCCACACGCTGCAGCAAGATTGATCGAAGCAGCGATCAGGGACGATCGCACGAATCACGCCACCGCCATCTGCTTCGGAATCGAGTGGTTCGTGCGTGCGATGCGATTGTTGGCATCGACGTAGACCAGGTTCGGCTGGTGCTGCTCCGCCTCGACGGCGGTCATCGACACGAACGCGGCGATGATCACGAGGTCGCCCGGCTGCGCGCGGTGCGCGGCGCTGCCGTTCACCGAGATGATCCCGCTGCCTTCCTCGGCGCGCAGCGCGTAGGTGACGAAGCGCTCGCCGTTGTTGACGTTCCACGCGTGGATCTGCTCGTACTCGCGGATCCCGGCGGCATCCAGCAGGTTGCCGTCGATTGCGATCGAACCTTCGTAGTGCAGCTCCGCGTGGGTCACGGTCGCACGGTGGATTTTGGCTTTGAGCAAGTTCAGTTGCATGGATGCCTCCAGCGCCCATGTTGCCGAGTTCGCGCATTATAGCGGCTGCACGGCCGGTTTGCTGCGTTGCACAAGCTGCTAGTCAAACCCTAGGTTGTCGATCAACCGGGTGTTGCCGAGCCTGGCGGCCACCAGCGCCATCAGGCCGGTGCGCGCGTCGGCCTCGGGCACGCCGAGATCTTCCGTGCGGCGTACCACGGCGTAGTCCGGCACGAACCCGGCGCGTTCCAGCCGCCGCACCGCCGCGCCTTCGATGGCCTTGATCGCGTGGCCATCCGCGAACGACTCGCGCATCCATTGCAGCGTTTCATGCAGCTGCGGCGCGCGTGCACGCTGCGCGGCATCGAGGTACCGATTGCGCGACGACATCGCAAGGCCATCCGGCTCGCGCACGATCGGTCCGGCCATCACTTCGAGCGGCAAACCGAGATCACGCACCAGCCGGCGTACCACCAGCAACTGCTGCCAGTCCTTGGCGCCGAACACCGCAAGATCGGGTTCCACCATCAACAGCAGCTTCGCAACCACCGTGGCCACGCCGTCGAAATGTCCCGGGCGGTGCGCACCTTCCAGTGTGTCGCCGACTTCCGGTACGTGGATGCGAAGGGCATGGTCGGGTCCGAACGGGTACATCGTTTCGACGGTGGGGGCGAACAGCAAGTCACAGTTGTGTTCGACCAGGCCCACGCTGTCCTCGGCCAGCGTGCGCGGGTAGCGGTTGTAGTCCTCGGTCGGCCCGAACTGTGTGGGGTTGACGAAGACGCTGGCCACCACGCGATCGGCGTGCCGGTGGGCCAGTTCGACCAGCGAATAATGACCTGCGTGCAGGTTGCCCATGGTCGGCACGAAGGCGACGCGCTGGCCGTCCTTCTTCCAGGCCTGCACCACCGCGCGCAACGAACGGGGATCGGCGACGGTACGCATGCGCGTCAGCCGGCGATCTGTTCGGGACCCGGGAAACGGCCCGCACGCACGTCGTCGGTGTACGCATCGATCGCCTCGCGAATGGAGCCGCGCCCGGCAAGGAAATCCTTGCTGAACTTCGGCCGCCGTCCCGGCGTGATGCCCAGCATGTCGTAACTGACCAGCACCTGGCCGTCGCAATCGAGCCCGGCACCGATGCCGATGGTGGGAATCGAAAGCCCGCGGGTGATCTCGCCGGCCAGCGCGGCCGGCACCGACTCCAGCACCAGCAATTCCGCGCCTGCATGTTCGACTGCGCGCGCTTCCGCACGCAGGCGCGCGGCGGCGTCCTCGGTCTTGCCCTGCATCCGGTAGCCGCCCATCTTGTGCACTGATTGCGGCGTCAGGCCCAGGTGCGCGCACACCGGAATGTCGCGCGACGCCAGCGCGGCGATGACTTCGCAGGTCCAGTCCGCGCCGCCTTCCAGCTTCACCATCGCGGCCCCGCCTTCGGCCATCAACCGCGCCGAAGCCGCCAGCGCGGTGGCCGGATCGCGGTACTGCATGAACGGCAGGTCGACCACCTGCAACGTGCTGGCGAGCCCGCGCGCGACCAGCGAGGCGTGGTACACCATCTGGTCGAGCGTCACCGGCACCGTACTGGTTTGCCCTTGCACCACGTTGCCGAGCGAGTCACCGACCAGGGCGACATCCACGCCCGCGGCTTCCATCTGCGCCGCGAAGCTGGCGTCGTAGCAGGTCAGCACCACGATCTTCTCGCCGCGCGCCTTCATCGCGCGCAGGCCGGGAACGGTCACGGGTTTGCGCCTGGGCGCGTCGGCAGGCTGGGCGTACATGCGGGCGCTCCTGGGAAACGGTGGATTATCGCCGCTCGCCTGCGCCGCGCCAAGTTGCCTACGCCCCCTTCAAATCCCGCACCCGGAAGCCGGTCGCATACAGCGCGGCCACGTAGGCCGCGCCGCCCGCGCAGACCAGCGCCACCAGCTTCCAGATGCGGGTGATGATCCGCTCGTGCGTCCACTGCTGCCAGGGCCAGAACCACAGCCCGATGCCGACGACGACGACCAGCGCCGCGCAAGCCAGCCCGATCCGCAGCCAGTGGCGCGTCCAGCCAGGCTGGGGACGATACGCACCGCTGCGCTTCAGGTATCGCCACAGCAGCACGAATTGCAGGTAATTGGACACCGAACTCGCGATCGCCATCCCGAGGTGCAGCCCCGGCACCCGCGCAATCCCGTCCAGCCATGGCAGGTGTTTGGATGCGGCCGGTGCCCACAGTTCGAACAGCAGCGCGATCAACGCAAAGTTGAACACCATGTTGACGATCAACGCGATCACACCCGCGCGGACCGGCGTTTTGGTGTCCTGCCGCGAATAGAAAGCCGGCAGCAGCGTGCGCGTCAGTGCGATCGCCGGCACGCCGGCGGCCATGCCCATGATCGCGATCGCGGTCATGTGGCTGTCGAAGGCCGTGAACTGCCCGTTCTGGAAACAGGCCGCCACCGCCGGTTCGGCCAGCAGCAGCAGCCCGCACATGGCCGGCAGCGCGATCAGCAACGTGGTGCGCAAGCCCCAATCCAGCGAGCGCGAGAAGCCTTCGCGGTCGGCGCCGACATGATGTCTCGACAGCGCCGGCAGGATGACGGTGCCGAGCGCCACCCCGAAAACGCCCAACGGCAACTCCAGGAACCGCGTCGCCTGTGCCAGCCACGTCTGCGAGCCGGTGATCAGCAGCGAGGCCACTGCGGTATCCAGCAGCAGGTTGATTTGCGCGACCGAGGAACCGAACAGGGTCGGCAGCATCAGCCGCATGATCTGGCGCACGCGCGGATGATTCCAGCCCCAGCGCGGCAGCGTCAGCAAATTGAGGCCCCGCACCGCCGGCAGCAGGAACAGCAACTGCAGGATGCCCGCGATCAGCACCGCCCAACCCAGCGACTCGATCGGCACCGCGAGCTGCTTCGCACCCCACAGCGCGCCCGCGATCAGGCACAGGTTCAGGATCACCGGCGCCAGCGCCGGCAATGCGAATTTGTGGAAACTGTTGAGGATGCCACCGCACAACGCCGTCAGCGACACGAACAGGAGATACGGAAACGTCAGCCGCAGCAGCTCGATCGTGAGATCGAACTTGTGCGGCTGGTCGAGCGCGCCGGGCGCGAAGCCCGTCGCCACCTGGGGCGCGAAGATGATCCCCAGCGCCACGATCACCAGCAAGACCCCGCCCAGGGTGCCGGTGACGCGCGCGGTCAATTCCCTGAGGTCGGCGTGGCTGCCGGTTTCCTTGACCTCGGTGAACACAGGCACGAACGCGGTCGAGAACGAACCCTCGGCGAACAACCGGCGCATGAAATTGGGCACGCGGAACGCCACCCAGAACGCGTCCGTGGCCGCGCTGACGCCGAACACGTGGGTGATCGCAATGTCCCGCGCCAGGCCCAGCAGGCGCGAGATCATGGTCATGCTGCTGAACGAGAACACGCCACGCAGCAGGCTGGGCGGGCGGGTCATGCGGCGTCCTCCGGTACCGGACTCCCCGGCAGATTGACTGCACGCCCCGATTCCGCGATACTTGTCGGCTTCGTTCTGCCCTTTATTCCCGGAGTCACCCCGTGGCAAACATCCAGTCCGCCAAGAAGCGCGCCCGCCAGGCCCAAGTGCGCAACATGCGCAATACCAGCCAGCGTTCGATGCTGCGCTCGTCGATCCGCAAGGTCCTGAAGGCCATCGAAGCCAAGGACAAGGCCGGTGCCGAGGCCGCGTACAAGGCCGCCGAACCGGTGCTGGACCGCTACGCCAGCCGCGGCCTGATCCACAAGAACAAGGCCGCCCGCCACAAGAGCCGCCTCACCGCGCACATCAAGGCCATCGCCTGAGCCGCCGCGGCAATCAGTCTCTTCGGAAAAGCCGGCGCCAGCCGGCTTTTTTGTTGCAACCGGCCCCCTCCGATCCCTGCAGGAGCGCACCTGCGCGCGACCGGTGCGAGCGGCTGTCCGCGCGCGTGGCCTGCCGTCCGGGTCGCCGGCAGGCCGGCTCCTACACGGCATCCGGACTCTCCCCCGCTTCCGCCTTCCGCTCATCGAAGCACCGCTGCACCGCAACGCACACCTCACGTGTTCCCAGCCGCTCGGCCGCCGAAATCGCGAACCATGGCGCCTGCCACCCAAGGCGCTCGACGATGCCGCGCGCGTTCGCGTCGCGCTCCTCGGGCGCCCACAGGTCGATCTTGTTGAGCAGCAGCCAGCGCGGACGTTGCAGCAGCTCCGGATCGTGGCGCCCGAGTTCGCCCTCGATGATCCGCACCTGCTCGACCGGATCGGCGCCATCCAGCGGCGCGACGTCGACCAGATGCAGCAACAGGCTGGTGCGTGAAACGTGTTTCAGGAACTGGATGCCCAAGCCCGCGCCCTCGGCCGCGCCTTCGATCAGGCCCGGAATGTCCGCGACCACGAAGCCCTGCGAGGGCCCGACGCTGACAACGCCCAGGTGGGGCTGCAGGGTCGTGAACGGATAATCCGCCACGCGCGGCGTCGCCGCCGAGACCGCACGGATGAACGTGCTCTTGCCGGCGTTGGGGAACCCCAGCAGGCCGACGTCGGCCAGCACCTTCAGTTCCAGTTTCAGTTCGCGCTCTTCGCCCGGTGTGCCGGGGGTGAAGCGGCGCGGCGCGCGGTTGGTGGAACTTTTGAAGTGGATGTTGCCGAGGCCCCCCTTGCCCCCTTGCGCGACCAGCAACCTCTGCCCATGCGTGGTGAGATCGCCGATGACCTCGTCGGTATCGACATTGACGACGGTCGTACCGACCGGCACGCGAATCGTGGTGTCCTCGCCGCCGCGCCCGTACATGTCGCTGCCCATGCCGTTCTGGCCGCGCTGCGCCTTGAACTGGCGCTGGTGGCGGAAATCGATCAGGGTGTTCAGGCCTTCGTCGGCGACCAGCCACACGCTGCCGCCGTCGCCGCCATCACCGCCGTTGGGACCACCGAACGGAATGAATTTCTCGCGCCGGAAGCTGGCGCAGCCGTCCCCGCCGTTGCCGGCCTGCACCTTGATGATGGCTTCGTCTACAAACTTCATGGGGACCTACGGCGGTGAACGCGTGCAAAGCGTAACAAGTTGTCGTCATGCCGGCGACGCGAAGCGCGGCCAGGGATGGCCGCGCTTTGAGGAGCGAGGAAAGCCGGAATCCAGTGTCTTTCCCTGCAAGATCAAAGTCGCTGGGTTACTCGCCGTCCCTGGCACCTGCCCTTCGGGGCCGCCTTCGACGTTCACGGTTGCAATCCCGCAAACGGATCTTTTGTTGGCCGTACAAACGAAAAGCCCCGCACGAAGCGGGGCCTTCCGGATTCGATATGGTGCGCGTTCAGCCCGCGACCACGTTCACCGTGCGGCGTCCACCCTTCGGACCCTTGACGGAAAACTCCACCTTGCCGTCGACCAGCGCGTACAGCGTGTGGTCCCGGCCGAGGCCAACGCCGACGCCCGGATGGAACTGGGTGCCACGCTGGCGCACGATGATGTTGCCGGCTTCGACGGCCTGGCCGCCGAACAGCTTGACGCCGAGGTATTTCGGGTTGGAGTCGCGGCCGTTGCGCGAGGAACCTACGCCCTTTTTGTGTGCCATGGCGGCTTCTCCTTACTTCTCGTTCTTGCCACCGGCGATGCCGGTGATCTCGATTTCGGTGTAATGCTGCCGATGGCCCATCTGCTTGCGATGGTGCTTGCGGCGGCGGAATTTCACGATGCGCACCTTGTCGGCACGGCCGTGGGCGCGCACCTTGGCGGTGACGCTGGCGCCGGCGACGGTCGGCGCACCGATGGTGACGCCCTCGCCTTCGCCGACCAGCAACACCTGGTCGAAGGTGACCGCGGCATCGGGCTCGGCATCCAGTTTTTCGACGCGAAGGACTGCGCCCTGCTCGACGCGGTACTGGCGACCGCCGGTGAGAATGACTGCGTACATGGTGTTTGGCTCTCTGGTTCTGTCGTTATTCTGGGTGGCGCGATCTCCCACGCTCGAACCTGCAATTCTAGCGTGATTTCAGGGGATTGGGCAAGCGGCGACGTTGCCCACCCCACGGCGCCGCAGGTTGGGCTGATCCGGTTTCATCGAAGAAGCCCAACATCGTCCCATGGCCGCGTGTTGGGCTTCCCCGGATCAAGTCTACGCTCAGCCCAACCTACAAATTCGTCATTCCGGGCCGCCGTACGCGCTCGAAAAACCGGCCGCCAAACCCCACATCGGGCGGGTCGCTATAGTAACGGGCTTTTCCGCACGATCTCCCATGGACACCATCCGCATCCGCGGTGCCCGCACCCACAACCTCAAGAACATCGACCTCGACCTGCCGCGTGACCAGTTGATCGTGATCACCGGGCTGTCGGGCTCGGGCAAGTCGTCCCTGGCCTTCGACACCCTGTACGCCGAGGGCCAGCGCCGCTACGTCGAATCGCTGTCGTCATACGCGCGGCAGTTCCTGTCGATGATGGAAAAGCCCGACGTGGACCACATCGAGGGCCTGTCGCCGGCGATTTCGATCGAGCAGAAATCGACCTCGCACAACCCGCGTTCGACCGTCGGCACCATCACCGAGATCCACGACTACCTGCGCCTGCTGTACGCGCGCGTCGGCACGCCGCGCTGTCCCAACCACGGCACGCCGTTGGCCGCGCAGACCGTCAGCCAGATGGTCGATCAAACCTTGGCGCTTCCTGAAGACAAGCGCTACATGCTGCTCGCGCCTGTGATCCGCGAGCGCAAGGGCGAGCACGTGCAGGTGTTCGAACAGCTGCGCGCGCAGGGTTTCGTGCGTGCGCGCGTCGATGGCACCGTATACGACCTCGATGCCGTCCCGGCGCTCGGGCTTCGCATCAAGCACACGATTGAAGTCGTCATCGACCGCTTCCGCCCGCGCGAGGATCTGAAACAGCGCCTCGCCGAATCCTTCGAGACCGCGCTGCGGCTGGGCGAAGGCCTGGCAATCCTGGTCGACCTCGACGACGACAAGGCGCCGGAACAACTGTTCTCGTCGCGCTATTCCTGCCCCCAATGCGATTACTCGCTGCCGGAGCTGGAGCCGCGGCTGTTCTCGTTCAACTCACCGGTCGGCGCCTGTCCCAACTGCGACGGCCTGGGCGTCACGCAATTCTTCGACCCGGCGCGCGTGGTCGCGCACCCGGAGCGCAGTTTCGGCGAAGGTGCGGTGCGCGGCTGGGACCGGCGCAACCCGCACTTCTTCCAGATGATCCGGTCGCTGGCGAAGCACTACAAGTTCGATGTCGAGACACCGTGGCGCGACCTGCCGAAGAAAACCCGCGACGCGATCCTGTTCGGCTCCGGCGAGGAGACCATCGAGTTCCGCTACCTCGGCCACGGCAACGGGTCCGGCTTCACCCGCAGGCATCGTTTCGAGGGTGTCGTCCCGAACCTGGAGCGGCGCTGGAAGGAAACCGAATCCAACATGGTGCGCGAGGAACTGGCGCGCTTCATCAGCGAGCGGCCCTGCCCCGAATGCCATGGCGAGCGATTGAACGTTTCCGCGCGCAACGTGTTCGTGGGCGGGAAGAACCTGCCCTCGCTCTCGGCGCTGGCGATCAGCGATGCGCGCGGCTTCGTCGACGGCCTGCAGCTCGCCGGCTGGCGCGGCGAAATCGCCGACCGCATCGTCAAGGAAATCCGCGAGCGCCTGCGCTTCCTGATAGACGTCGGCCTCGATTACCTCACCCTCGACCGCAAGGCCGACTCGCTCTCGGGTGGCGAAGCACAACGCATCCGCCTGGCTTCGCAGATCGGCGCGGGCCTGGTCGGCGTGATGTACGTGCTGGACGAACCCTCGATCGGATTGCACCAGCGCGACAACGAACGCCTGCTGGGCACGCTGACGCGCCTGCGCGACCTCGGCAACACCGTGATCGTGGTCGAACACGACGAAGACGCGATCCGCCGCGCCGACCGCGTCATCGACATCGGCCCCGGCGCCGGCGTGCACGGCGGAGAAGTGGTGGCGCAGGGTTCGCTGGACGACATCCTGAAGGCGCCGCGCTCGCTCACCGGCCAATATCTTTCCGGCAAACGTTCCATCGACGTACCGCAACTGCGCCGCCAGCCGGATCCCAAGCGCGTGCTGAAACTGAAGGGCGCGCACGGCAACAACCTGCAGAACGTCGACCTTGAAATCCCGGCAGGCCTCTTCACCTGCATCACCGGCGTGTCGGGCTCGGGCAAGTCGACCCTCGTCAACGACACGCTGTTCCGGATCACGGCGGTGGAATTGAACGGCGCCTCCGCACAGCCCGCGCCGTACCAATCGATCGAGAAGCTCGACCTGTTCGACAAGGTGCTGGACATCAACCAGTCACCGATCGGCCGTACGCCGCGTTCGAATCCCGCGACCTACACCGGTTTGTTCACGCCGCTGCGCGAACTGTTCGCGCAGGTTCCGGAAGCCCGCGCACGCGGCTACCAGGCGGGACGCTTCAGCTTCAACGTCAAGGGCGGCCGCTGCGAAGCCTGCGAAGGCGACGGCCTGATCAAGGTCGAAATGCACTTCCTGCCGGACATGTACGTGCCCTGCGACGTCTGCCACGGCAAGCGCTACAACCGCGAGACATTGGAAATCCTCTACAAGGGCTACACCATCGCCGACGTGCTGGACATGACGGTCGAGCAGGCGCAGGAAGTGTTCGCGCCGGTGCCGCAGATCGCACGCAAGCTGGAGACGCTGATGGACGTCGGCCTCGGCTACATCAAGCTGGGCCAGAGCGCGACCACGTTGTCCGGCGGCGAAGCGCAGCGCGTGAAACTGTCGAAGGAATTGTCGCGCCGCGACACCGGCAACACGCTGTACATCCTCGACGAGCCGACCACCGGCCTGCACTTCCACGACATCGAACAACTGCTGCGCGTGCTGCACCGGCTGGTCGATGGCGGCAGCACCGTGGTGGTGATCGAACACAACCTGGATGTCATCAAGACCGCCGACTGGATCGTCGACCTCGGCCCGGAAGGCGGTGCGGGCGGAGGGCGTATCATCGCCACCGGTACACCGGAGGACATCGCCGCGGCCAGGGGCTCGTACACCGGGCAGTTCCTCGCGCCGGTGCTGGCTGCCACATCGAAGCCGTCACGCAGGAAGAAGCGCGCATGACGGCCATCCACGCGCGCATGGATGCAATGCATGCAAGGGAATGACTGTTCCGCCGCATCCCGTTTTGCCCGCCAGCGGGGAAGCGCGGAGCGATATCCGGGATCCTGAGCCTTTCGCGTTCCAAATTTCCATGACCGACGAAGCCAAAAAGAACCGTCCCAAACACGCGCCACGGAAGCGTTCGAAGGCGAAATCGCGAGGCGGCAACGCGGACGAGGCGCAACAGCCCGCGGTGCCGGCCGCGCCGGCGGCAAGCGCACCGGGCGAGGCGGGCGGGCAGGACCCGTTGTTCCGGCGCGTGCTTGCGGCCATCCCCCTGCACGTCCGCTGGCGTGACCTCGACGCGTTCAACCACGTCAACAATTCGTCGTACCTGACGTTCCTCGAAGAGTCGCGCCTGCAGTGGCTCCGCACCGTGCCTGGCGAATGGTTCACCGAACACGCGATGCCGGTCATGGCCGCGGTGGAACTGCACTACCGCAAGCCGATCGAATGGCCGGCGGAGATCGACGTGCTGCTTTCCTGCGAACGGCTCGGCAATTCATCGATGACGATCGGCAACCGCATCGTCGACCGCAATGATCGCGCATGCGTCTACGCGGACGGCAACGTGGTGATGGTGTGGGTCGATCCCGCGACGGGCGCTTCCGTGCCCCTCCCCGAGGCTATCCGCGACGCCTGTACTTGATCGTGCGGTTGTCCGCGACCGCCTTGCCGCGGTAACCCGATCGCATGCACGGGCACTCGAAACAACCGGCTTCCGCATCCCCATCCATGGCACCGTCTCCCGCGGGAGCCTGCTTCGATCCGCCCTCGCGACCTCCCGCCCTGCTACTTGGCGGCGCCCTGTTCTTCGAGCGTCAACGCCACCTTGTCGCGCAGGTACACCGGCAAAGCCTGTTCCGGCGGCACGCCCTTGCCGGCCGCGAACAACGGCGCGGCCACGCGCGCAACGTCCCGGGCCTGGGGATAGCGGTCGCCATCGGCCCAGCGCGGCGGTGACGGCAAGCGTTCGCGGATCGAATCACCGTAGGCGCTCCAGCCGGTGCCCAGCACGTTCCATCCCTCCGCGTCGGGCAGCCTCAGTGCGGACGCGGGGAGTACCCGCTCTCGATCCAGCGGCTCCACCAAGCCGTCTGCATCGGAACCGAATACACCCGCATAGATTTCCTCGCGGCGGGCATCGATCGCGGCAAGAATCGCAGCGCCGTTCTTCGGCGCCTGCATCGCCAATGCCGCGAGCGACGAAACCGGCACCACCGGAATGTCCAGCGCCAGCGCCAGGCCTTGCGCGACCGAAATCGCGAGGCGCACGCCGGTGAACGCCCCCGGCCCCTGCCCCACCGCGATCGCATCGAGTTGACGGCGCACGATGCCGGCTTCGGCCAGCAGGTCTTCCGCCATGGGCAATACCAGTTCGGCATGGCGGCGCGGCGCGAGTTCGGTGCGGTCGATCAGCGTTCCGCCGTGCAGCAACGCGACCGAACAGGCTTCCGTGGCGGTTTCGATGGCGAGGAGATTCATCGCCGCATTGTCGCAGAACCATCCGGGGCCGAGCCGGATACGTCGCGGAACTCATGCTGCGCGGTTGCCGGCGGACGTCGCATGAACCAGTCCATGACGCCAAGGACCGGCTGTTGCGCACGGTGGTGAACCCCATGCGCTGGTAGAACGCGGCGTTCCCCGACCAACTCGCCACCTGCAAACGTCCCGCCCAGGCTGCCGTGACGCGCGACGTAATGCACGATGCCGCGAAGGAATCGCAGCAATCGCGCCTGGCGGCGCGCCGGATGGGCACCGATACCGCCACATGCATGGGATTCTCCAGCATGCCCGCGGCCAGCAAAGGCCGCGGCATCCTCCAATTCCGCAGGCCGGCGCTCCCGCATGTCGACGCCGACATCGCCTGGAACAGTGGTCGCTTCCGTGACGCGGCTCCCTCAGAACCGGTAGATCGCGGCCAGTCCACTTTCGGTCGGCATGCGCTCGGACGGCACCACGATGACTTCGCCGCCCGTTTTCAGCACGCGCTCGCCGAGATCATCGAGCAAGTCGTCCACATCCGGCTCGTCCAACCTCACCTTGTCGATCGCGCCGGTGGCGGGGTCCATCCGTCCCGGCACCCGGCGACCCGCGTCGAGCAGCAAGGTGGCGATGCGGCCCTCCACCACCGCACGCGCGGCGTCCGCCAGGTCCGCGGTGGCTTGTCCGCGCGGCCGGGCGGCGTTGAACTGGTCGATGAAGCCCGAGAGCCGTTCAAGATAGCGCGGCAACATGATCTCCCATGCGCGTGCGCGCAGATCGTCGAGCGACAGGTCGTCGGGATCGACATCGATCGCGGCGTCGAGCACGTTCGGGTTCTGGCTGACTTCCCGGAACAGGTGGTGGTGTTCGGGAAGGGCCGCCAGCAGCAGCGGCATGCCGGTGGGCCGCGAATGGTGTTCGAACACGCCGCGGTCCACGATGCGAAAGAACTGCTCGGTGTCGGCGCGGATGGCGTCCTGCTTCACGTCGCTCTTGCCGTGCCGGCCCATCTTGCCGGCGTCGCGGATGGGACCGTAGGTGCGGATATCGCGGTCACGCCCGAAGTCCCGCTCCAGCGCCCCTTCCAGGGAATCGGGAACATCCGGCGCCAGCGGAACCTCGTCAAGCCGGTCGCGCGTTCCCTCGAACAACCGCGCCCGGTGCCGGTTGAGCCCCAGCACCTGGAACCGGTCGGCCGACTGCATGATCCGCATCAGTGGCTTGGCATGGAAGCTGTCGGCGACCACCGCGAGTTCCGGCACCGTGCGCTGCAGCTTGTAGACGCGCGAAAAGCCGGGCGCGACCAGCGCCGCCATGCCATCGAGCGTGTAATTCCAGAAGGGAACGTCATCGGCGAGTGCATGCAGGGGATCCAGCAAGCCGCCCATTTCGCGACTGGAGTAGCGCTGCTTGAGCGATTGCGTGACCGTCCGCAGCAGGTTGCGGTAGCGGATCAGGTCCTGCGCCTTTTCCGGCCGGGTGCGGTGGGTCGGCTGATACAGGGAGATGCAGGGACCCTCGCGCGGTGCGAGGATGATGGCGGGATAATCGTTGGCGAGCCTGTCCATTCGGTGCCTCTCCATCGCGCAAGACCCAGTCCGGAACATCTTGCCGGCGAGACGGCTTTTCAAGTCCTGCGCGCGATCAGAAGCCCCCGTAACGCCAAGGGGACATTGCTGTACGCGTTGGCGGATGCCGACCTACGCGCCGGCACAGAATGCCCGCACATCCGCCAACGCGCGCGTGCGCGGCATCGGCGGCAGGCTCTGCAGGAAGAGTTTTCCGTAGACGCGGGTGGTGAGGCGCGGATCGCACAGCACCAGCACGCCACGATCGTGCACGTCGCGAATCAGGCGGCCCGCGCCCTGCTTCAGCGCGATGGCCGCGGCGGGAATCTGCCAGTCGCGAAACGGGTTGCCGCCCGCGCGTCGCACCGCGTCGAGGCGAGCCTGCAGCACCGGATCGTCGGGCGAGGCGAACGGCAGCTTGTCGATGACGACGACGCTCAATGCTTCGCCCGCCACGTCCACGCCTTCCCAGAAGCTCGCCGCGCCCAGCAGCACGCCGTTGCCGGAATCGCGGAAGTCCGACAGCAACTGGTGGCGCGGCGCCGTACCCTGCACGAACAATGGCCACGGTCCATCCAGCAACAGGTCGGCCGCGAGCCGCAGCGCGCGGTGCGAGGTGAACAGCAGGAATGCGCGGCCCTTCGAGGCCTCCAGCACCGGCCGCACGGTTTCGATCACGCGCGCGGTGTAGTCGTACGCGGCTGGTTCGGGCAGGCCTTTAGGCAGGAAGCAAAGCGCCTGGCGCGCGTAATCGAACGGGCTGCCGAGATCCAGCGTCACCGGATCGACCAACCCCATCTGGCGCGTGAAGTGCTCGAACTGCCCCGCGACCGCGAGTGTCGCCGAAGTATGTATCCACGCCGCGTCGGTCGCATTTCGCAGCGTCTGCAACTGCGGCGCAAGATCCAGCGGCGTCGCGCTCAATTCGAAACCGTGATCGGACACCTCGTACCAGCGCACCTCGTCCTCGCCGGCGCGGCCGGCGATGCGCTGCAGGCGCTGGTCCAGCACCACGCAGCGCGCATGCACGCTGGCGAGGCCCTTGGAACGCTCGGCCTGCCCCATCAGGACCCCGGCGAGATCGGCGAGCGCATTGCCCAGGTGCTCCAGCGCCTCTGCCGCACCTGCATCGGCTTCGAGCTGCGCGAACGCGCCGCGCCTAGGCAAGGTATCGAAGGCGAGCCGCGCCTTGCGCAACGCGTCGTTCACGTGGTCCAGCGCCGGTTGCAGCAAGGCCAATGCGCCGGGTTGTCCGGCGCATTCCGCCAACGCGTCGGCCGTGAGTTCCTTCACCTGCCGCGCGCTGATGCCCACCGAAAAATATTGCCCGGCAAGTTCCGGCAACTGGTGCGCCTCGTCGAGCACGTACGCCTCGGCTTCGGGCAGGATCGCGCCGAAGCCTTCGCGTTTCAGTGCAAGGTCCGACAACAACAGGTGATGGTTCACCACCGTGAGATCGGCGTCCTGCGCGCGGCGCCGCGCCTTGAACACGAAGCAGTCGTCGTAGAACGGGCATTCGGTGCCGAGGCAATTCTCGGCGGTGGATGTGACGCGCGGCCACAATGGCGAGCCTTCGGGTACCTCGATCAGTTCCGCGCGGTCACCCGTGCGCGTGCGCGCGCCCCACGCCCGCACCTTCTGCAAATCGTCCACCTGCGCGCGGGACCTGAAGTGTCCGGATTCGACCGTCTGTTGCAGGCGATAACGGCACAGGTAATTCGCGCGTCCCTTCAACAACGCGACGTCGGCCTTCGTGCCGAGGATCGACATCACCCGCGGCAGGTCCCGATGGAACAATTGGTCCTGCAGGTTGCGGGTGCCGGTCGAGACGATCACGCGCTTGCCCGACAGCAACGCCGGGACCAGATACGCGAACGTCTTGCCGGTGCCGGTGCCGGCCTCGACCACCAGTGCGTCGTGGCTGTCGATCGCGTCGGCCACCACATCGGCCATCCGCTGCTGCGTCTCGCGGGGGGCGAAATTCGGCACCTCGCGCGCAAACGGCCCGTCCAGGCCAAGCAGCACGGACGCGACGGGATCATCGACTCGCAAGTTCATCGTGCAAGTATCGCGGAGCAGGACAACCGGCGGAACCTCCGCGGCACCCGAACTGCTGCCACCGGACGTGAACGCCCGGCCCACGCTTCGTGCACTGCGCAGGCCGCCCTGGCGGAGGCACCTCCCTCATCCAACCGGCGAGCGTCCGCTTCGATGCGCAACCCCGCGGGTTCGCAGCCGCCCGGCGAGTCCGCTGCCGGCAGGATCGACAAGCCTGCGCAAACCCGGTGCAGAGGAACGGCGGGGAACTCCACGCCCCATTCGACTCAGGCGTCGCGCGGCCCACGATACTCGCAGCCTTCCCCGTTTTGCGTGCGCTTGACGACGACGCGCTCCAACTGCGACAGATCACCCAGTTGCAGCCAAACGAAGCGGGCGATGTTTTCCATGGTCGGAATGCCGAGTCCCTCCACGTCATTGAGCATCCGGTGGTCGAGCGCATCGCGCGCGATTTCGATGCGGCGTTCCAGATCGCCCATGTCGACGACCCAACCGCGCTCGTTCAGTGGACCGCGCACCCACACTTCGACCTGGTACGAATGGCCGTGGATGTTCCGGTAGCGTGGGTCGCCGTCGGGGCCGGCGTCCAATTGGTGGGCGGCGTCGAAACGGAATTCCTTCCAGACGGTGAAGAGTAGTTCGCTCATGGGATGCCAAGGTATTTGTGGGTCTGCAGGCTCAGGCGCCAGTGCGGGTGCGCCTTGCAGTAATCGATTGCGGCGCGGGTGTTTTCCTTGGCGCGCGGGCCGTCCATGGGCTGCAGGAAAAAATGGGTGGCGGCGAAATCCACGAATCGCTCCGGCATGGCCGTGGGTTGCGGATAGACCAGCTTCAGTTCGTTGGCGCGCCGCAGTTTCACCGGCGCCGTGCTCTTGGGGCTTACCGTGATCCAGTCCAGGCCCTCGGGCGCTTCGAGCGTGCCATTGGTTTCGACTGCACATTGGAAACCGCGCGCATGCATGGCATCGAGCAAAGGCGTGTCGAGTTGCAGCAGCGGTTCGCCGCCGGTGAACACCACGAAGCGGTTTTGGTCTTCATCCCGCGCCCACAGGTTCGCGACCGTGGCTGCAAGCGCCGCAGGGTCGGGATACTTGCCGCCATTCTCACCGTCGGCTCCCACGAAATCGGTGTCGCAGAAATTGCATACCGCGCCCGCGCGATCGGCTTCGCGCCCCGACCACAGGTTGCAGCCGGCGAAACGGCAGAACACGGCCGGGCGCCCGGCGTGGAAGCCCTCGCCTTGCAGCGTGTAGAAGATTTCCTTGATGGCGTACATGCAGGCAATCGAATCCCGAACCCGCTATTTTGCCAGCGCTGGCGGCAATTTGCCCCTTGCTGCCCTCATTCGAGGCTCGCCATGCCAATCCGTGTCGCCAGATCCGACGACGCCGAAGCCATCGCTGCCGCGGAAGCCGAAACCCAGCGCACCCCCGGCCTGCTGGTCGGATATCCGGGCGAAATCCCGGTCCAAGCCTACCGCGCGAAGATCGCCAAGCTGGCGGTGGACGGACGCTACATCGTGGCGGAGGAGCACGGCGCACCGGTCGGTCACGCGTTCCTGGACCCGATGCCGATGCGCGCCAATGCACACGTGTTCCAGTTGACGATCGTGGTGCACCCGGGGCACCTCCGGCAAGGCATCGGCCGCGCGATGCTCGCCGACCTGCTGGACTGGGCGCAGCACGACCCGCGCGTCGGCCGCGTGGAGCTCAAGGTGCGCGCCGGGAATCTGCGCGCGCAGAATCTTTATCGCGGCATGGGCTTCGTCGAGGAAGCGCGCTTCCGGAATCGGGTGCGGCGGATCGATGGCGCCCTCGAGGATGACATCGCGATGGCCTGGTTTCCCCGGCGCTAGCCTGCAGCGGGTGCCGGTGACAAACTGTCGGCGACGATCCGCGGGAGCGATGCATGATGGACGAAGACGCCCGGGTACTCGACACCTTTCGGCAAATGGCCGCGCTGCAGGCGCGCGTGTGCTACATGAACGTGGATCGCACGTTGGCCACCTGGACGCGCACGGCGCTGGCGCTGATCGTCTTCGGCACCATCGTCGATCGCTACGGGCTGCTGCTGTTACGCGACCATTTCCCCCACATCGGCACGCGGCTCGCGCCCAATCCCGTCTCCAGCACGGGCGGCATCCTGCTGGTCGCGATTGGCGTGGTCATCGTGGTGACCGCCGCGATCCGCCATCAGCGCTACAGGACCCTGTGGAACCGCACGTTCGGCCATGACGAAACTTTCGGCCCCTGGCTGGCGTTTCCGTTCGCGGTGGGCGTCGCGGTGGTCGGCATCGCGATGCTGGTGTTGCTGCTGGTGCTGGTGCCATGAGTCCCGCCGGCCCCGGCACGACTCCCGCCAGCGCGCCGGCCGGCGACGCGCACAACCTGCAGGTGCAGGTCGCGCGCGAACTGGTCGAACTGTCGCTGCAGCGTTCGTACATGAACACCGAGCGCACGCTGGCGGTATGGACGCGCACCGCGCTGTCGCTGATGATTTTCGGGATCGCGGTGGACCGTTTCGGGCTGCTGATGAATCACCCTCCGTGGCACGTGGTGGACACCCGTCGGCTTCTGCCGAATCCGCTGTCCACGCTCGGCGGCGTGGTGCTGGTCGCGATGGGGGTGGCGATCCTGCTGGCTGCCGGATTCCGCTTTCTGGCCTACGGGCTGAAGTGGTATCGGCGCAATCCGCGCAAGGTGTGGTACCACACGCCCTGGCTGGCATTCTCGTTCGCGATGCTGATGGCCGCCTTCGGCATCGCCTTGCTGGTGGTGCTGTGCGTGTTCAGGCAGTGATGCCGTCCGCGCGCCTCAGCGCCAGGCGCTCGATATCGGATAGCGCCGCTCGCGGCCGAATGCGCAGGTGGAAACCCGCGGACCGGGTGCCGACTGGCGCCGCTTGAACTCGCTGACGTACAGCATCCGCACCACGCGTTGCACGTCGTCCGGGTCGTAGCCGGCCGCGACGACCTCGGCCTGCGATTCCGCGCCCTCGATGCAGCGTTGCAGGATGCCGTCCAGCACGTCGTAAGGCGGCAGCGAATCCTGGTCGGTCTGGTCGGCCCGCAATTCGGCTGAAGGCGCGCGCTCGATGACGGCTCGAGGAATCGCCTCGCCTTTCCCGGACCCCGCGCTTTCATTGCGCCACCGCGCCAACCGGTACACCTGGGTCTTGTACACATCCTTCAGCGGCGCATACCCGCCGCACATGTCGCCGTACAGCGTGGCATAACCGACCGCCATCTCGCTCTTGTTGCCGGTGGTCAGCAACAACTTGCCGGTCTGGTTCGACAGCGCCATCAGCAGCACGCCGCGGCTGCGCGCCTGGAGGTTCTGCGCCGTGAGATCGGCCAACTCGCCGCATGCGGGCGCCAGGGCGGCGGCGGCAGCGTCCACGACGCCGGCGATCGACACGTCCAGATATTCGACACCCAGCGTATGCGCCTGCGCATGGGCTCCCCGCAGCGAAAGTTCGGACGTGTAGCGCGAAGGCAACATCACCGCCGTGACCTTGCCCGCGCCCAGCGCATCCACCGCGATCGCCAGGGTCAACGCGGAGTCGATCCCGCCGGAAAGCCCCAGCAGCACGCCGTCGAAACCATTCTTGCCGACGTAGTCGCGCACGCCGCGCACCAATGCGGCATACAGCAGGGCTTCGGGCGAGGTGCGGCCGGCCACGGGCCAATCGGGGGCGGCCCATTTGCGCGATCCGGCTTCGAACTCCGCCCACAACAGCGCATCGACGAATGCCGGTGCGCGCTCGGCGACGGAGCCGTCACCGTTCACCAGCAGCGATGCGCCGTCGTAAACCACGTCGTCCTGGCCGCCGACCATGTTGAGGTAGGCGATCGCGCAACCCGTTTCCTTGGCGCGCATCGCCAGCAACGCCTCGCGCTGCGCTTGCTTGGCGGCGTCGAACGGCGAGGCGTTGATCACGATGACCATCTCCGCACCCGCGCGCGCCGCGGCGGCAATGGGTTCGGGCTGCCACGCGTCTTCGCAGATCAGCAGCCCCACGCGTACGTCCTTCAACGTGGTGACGGTGACGGCGTGGCCGGGTTCGAACCAGCGCTTGTCGTCGAACACGCCGTAATTGGGCAGCACGCATTTGTGCGCAATCTGGGCGACGCGCCCTTCGCGCATCAGGGCGGCCGCGTTGTACACGACGCCTGCGCTGTGCGGAAAACCGACCAGCGCGGCCAGGCCGTTCGTTTCCGTCGCCAGGTTGTCGATCTCCGACTGGCACGCGGCGAGGAAGCTCGGCCGCAGCAACAGGTCTTCCGGCGGATAGCCGCTCAAGGCCAGTTCGGGACAAACCAGCAGGTCGGCGCCGCCCGTACGCGCGTCACGCATCAATCCACGGACGCGGTCGGCATTGGCCGCAATGGCACCGACCGGAAAATCGAACTGGGCAAGCGCGAGACGCAGGGTCGCCATGGGATGTTCCGGAAATGCGAAGGCCGCGACGAATCGCGGCCTTCATTTTACCGTTGTGCGGGCTGAACCGATTCAGTGCTTCATCTTCGCGGCCAGCGTCGCACCAAGGTCGGCGGGGGACTTGACGGTCGTGACGCCGGCCTTCTCCAGCGCCGCGAACTTGGCCGCGGCGGTGCCCTTGCCGCCGGAAATGATCGCGCCTGCGTGACCCATGCGCTTGCCCGGGGGCGCCGATGCGCCTGCGATGAATGCGACCACCGGCTTGCTGACGTACTCCTCGATGAACTCGGCGGCTTCTTCCTCGGCGCTGCCGCCGATCTCGCCGACCATGATGATGCCCTCGGTCTGCGGATCGTTCTGGAACAGCGTCAGGCAGTCGACGAAGTTCATGCCGTTGATCGGATCGCCGCCGATGCCGATCACCGTCGATTGCCCGAGGCCGACGTTGGTGGTCTGGAACACCGCTTCGTACGTCAGCGTGCCCGAGCGCGACACGATCGCGACCTTGCCGGGCTTGTGGATGTGGCCCGGCATGATGCCGATCTTGCATTCGCCGGGCGTGATGATGCCGGGGCAGTTCGGGCCGATCAGCACGCTGTCGGGATGGTCCTTCAGCACATTCTTGACGCGCAGCATGTCGAGCACCGGGATGCCCTCGGTGATCGCGACGATCACCTTGATACCGGCGGCCGCGGCCTCCAGGATCGCGTCGGCCGCGAACGGCGGCGGCACGAAGATCACCGACGCGTCGGCGCCGGTTTCATCGACCGCATCGCGCACGGTGTTGAACACGGGCAGGCCGATGTGCTCGGTGCCGCCCTTGCCGGGCGTGACGCCGCCGACCAGTTTGGTGCCGTAATCCAGCGCCTGCTGCGAGTGGAAGGTGCCCTGCTGGCCGGTGAAGCCCTGGCAAATGACCTTGGTGTTTTTGTTGACGAGAACGCTCATGTTCTGGAGTCCTTCAAATTCGTTTCGTGTCGCGACTTCGACCAGCGCGGCGCGCCGCTACGCGGCTTGCCCGGGGCATGCTTCCACAACCCCGCACCGCCGCTTTGCGGCGATGCCGCCCCCTTGACTCAAGGGGGCAAAGAAACGCGCGGCCGACGAACCCATGCGTATCGTTACGCGGCCTTGGCCGCCGCGACCGCTTTCTGCGCGGCGTCGTTGAGATCATTGGCGGGCGTGATCTTCAGGCCCGAATTGCCCAGCAGCTCGCGGCCCTTCTCGACGTTGGTGCCTTCGAGCCGCACCACCACCGGGATCTTCAGCCCGACCTCTTTCACCGCCGCGATGATGCCTTCGGCGATCAGGTCGCAGCGCACGATGCCGCCGAAGATGTTGACGAGGATGCAGTTGACCTTGTCCGACGAAAGGATCAGCTTGAACGCCGCGGTCACGCGCTCTTTCGTCGCGCCGCCGCCGACGTCCAGGAAGTTGGCGGGCTCGCCGCCGGCCAGCTTGATCACGTCCATGGTTGCCATCGCGAGGCCCGCACCGTTGACCATGCAGCCGATGTTGCCGTCCATCGTCACGTAGTTGAGGTGCTCGGCCGCGGCTTCGGCTTCGGCCTTGTCTTCCTGCGACACGTCGCGCATCGCGGCCAGTTCCGGGTGACGGAACTCGGCGTTGTCGTCGGAATTGACCTTGCCGTCCAGCGCCATCAGGTCGCCGGATGCGACGATCGCCAACGGATTCAATTCGACCAGCGACAGGTCCTTGGCGTTGAAAAGCTTGTACAGGCCCAGCATGATCTTCGAGAGCTGGTTGACCTGCTTGCCGGTCAGCCCCAATGCGAATCCGAGTTCGCGGCACTGGTACGGCTGCAGGGCCTCGGTGAAGTTCACCGTGACGGTATGGATCTCGTCCGGCGTCTCGCGCGCGACCTGTTCGATGTCGACGCCGCCGCGCGCGGAAGCGATGAAGGTGACGGCCTTCTCGCCGCGATCGACCAGCACCGAGAGATACAGTTCCTTGGCGATGTCGGTGGCTTCGGTGACCAGCACCAGGTTCACCGGCAGCGCGCGGCCGCCCGACTGGTAGGTTTCCATGCTCTTGCCGAGCATGCCTTCGGCCGCGGCCTTCACCTTGTCCAGCGAGTCGCAGAACTTCACGCCGCCGGACTTGCCGCGCCCGCCAGCATGGATCTGCGCCTTCACCATCCACTGCTCGCCACCCAGCGCCTTGGCCGCTTCGACCGCCTCGGCCGGGGTCGACGCGACCTTGCCCGGCGGCACCGCGATGCCGAATTCGGCAAACAGTTGCTTGGCCTGATATTCGTGAAAATTCATGCAGGAGCCTCGTGATCTTGGGAGATGCCGGCAGCGGCGCAGGCCGCCGTCCCGTGCCGCGGGCATGGGTCACGCAGGCACGACAGCCGCCTATTGTTGCGGCGCCCGGGTTTGATGTCCACCGAACAGCGTCTATGCGTGCGATCGTCCCTGGTCGCCGCTCGATCCGGATCTGCGATCCGCGAAGTTGCACGAGCCACCTGCGCCGGAATGGGCATCCATGGCCCGGCTTTTTGCAACAGCTACTCCGGGCGAGGCGCCGTGCTTCCCCCGAACAATCCAAACGCGATGAGAAGCACCGCGCCGACCGTGATCGCGGAATCGGCGATGTTGAACGCGGGAAACGACCACGCGTGCCAGTAGACCTGGATGAAATCGGTGACTTGGCCATGGATCAGCCGATCGATCAGGTTGCCGAGCGCGCCGCCGATGATCAGCGCCACCGGCAGCGCGGTGCGCCAGTCGCGGCGCGCGATGCGCGCCAACCACACGATCAGGCCGGCGCACACCACCACGGCGAGTCCGCCGAACAGCCACGTCTGCCAGCCGGACGAGTCGGCGAGGAAGCTGAAAGCCGCGCCGCGATTGAAGGCCAGCGTCCAGTTCAATACGTGCGGGATCACCTCGTGCGGCACGTACGGCATCAGCGCGTGCCGCACCACGGCCTTGGTGACCTGGTCCAGCGCGATCACCAGCACCGATACGGCGAGCCACGCCAGCGCGTTGGGTTTGGGCAATTGGCTCAAGCAATGTCCCCGCGGCTGCATGCGAAGCGCGAATGATAGCCGCGCGTGAATCAATCCCCCGCCAGGGCCGTTCGTGCGAGGGGCAGCACGGTCTCGGTCCAGCGTGCGTACTGCGCGCCGGACGGGTGCAAACCGTCGGCCACCAGTTCCTTGCGCGACCCTGGTGCACGGGAAATCGCGGTGACGTCGACCCAGGCCGCACCAGCGCTTGCGGTTTCCGCCGACGCAATGGCGTTGAACGCATCGATTTCGCGCGCGATCCGTACAGCATCGCGGCCGTCTCGCGCTGCGAATGGCGTGCCCCCCCAGTCTGGAATCGACACCACGATCACGCGCGCGGCGTGGCCGCCGGCCAGCGCGATCGCGCGTTGCAGCAGATCGCGGAACTGCCCGCCATATTCTCCGGGCGGCCGGCCGCGATACTGGTTGTTGACGCCGATCAGCAACGTGACCAACGCGTACGGCGGCGAGAACGCCTCCGCATCCATCGCAGCCGAAAGCTCATCGGTGGTCCAACCGGTGGTCGCCACGATTTGCGGATCGCCGATGTCGATGCCCCCGGCGCGCAGCCGGTGCGCGAGTTGCGTCGGCCAGCGCTCGCCGGGCGCGACGCCTTCACCGATGGTGTAGGAATCGCCGAGCGCAAGAAACCGGAGCGCCATTCAGGCGACCTTCGATTCCGGCTGCTCCTCTTCCATTCTCGCCAGCACGCGTTCGATGCGCGCGAACACGTCGGCGATCTCGGTGGCTTGAGGCAGCAAGGTGATCCGGAAATGCCGGCTCGACGACAGGTTGAAGCTGGAGCCCGGCACCACCAGCGCGTGCTCCTCGTCCAACAGGCGCAGCGCGAAGGCGCCGTCGTCGAACTGCGGAAAAGCGTCCGTACGCACCGACGGGAACGCATACAACGCGCCGTCCGGCGCCACGCACTCGAGAAACCGGCTGCATGCGACGCTTGCGAGGACCGCGCGGCGCGATTCGTACAAGCGTCCGCCCGGCGCGGTCAGCGCCGTGATGGTGTCGGGTCCGGTCAAGGCCGGCTCGATCGCCCACTGCGCGGGCACGTTCGCGCACAGGCGCAGCGCAGCGAGCAACTGCAGGGCGTCGCGATACGCCTCGACACGCTCGCCCGCGCCGGACAACGTGGCCCAGCCGATCCGGAAGCCGCAGGCGCGATGGACCTTTGACAAACCCGCGAACGTCACGCACGGCTGTTCGCCCGACAACGAAGCGAGCGGCGTGAACGGTGCATCGTCGTAGCGGATCTCGTCGTAGATTTCGTCGGAGAGCAGCAGCAGGCCGTGTTTTTCGGCGATTGCGACGATGCGCTCCAACAGTTCGCGCGGGTAGCACGCACCCGTCGGATTGTTGGGATTGATCAGCACGATCGCGCGGGTGCGTGGCCCGCACAATGCCTCGATCTCGTCCGGGTCTGGCAAGTGCGCGCGCGACGCCGGGCAGGCGTAGTAGCGCGGCGTGCCGGCGTTGAGGATGGTCGCGGCGCTCCACAACGGATAGTCCGGCGCCGGCAGCAGTACCTCGTCGCCGGGATTCAGCAAGGCGCGCAGCGCAAGGTCGATCAGTTCGCTGACGCCGTTGCCGATGAACACGCGCTCGATGCCGGGGACGCTCGCACCGCGCGCGCGCTGGCGCGCCAGGATTGCCTCGCGTGCCGATTCCAGCCCCTGCTCGTGGCCATACGCATCGCTGTCGGCGAGGTGCGCGGTGATCGCGGCCGTGAGGTGCGCGGGTGCGCGAAAACCGAACCGCCCCGGATTGCCGATGTTGAGCTTCAGCACGGGATGGCCAGCGGCCTCCAGCGCCCGCGCGTGCCGGGCCAGCGCGCCTCGGATTTCGTAGCGGACTTCGGCAAGATGGAAGCTTGGATGAATGGCGGTGGGGCGCATGGCTGCAAACGTTCTCGGGTTCGGGCATGCTAGCGGCGATCACGGTATCCGGGAACCCGAGGAACCCCTCCCCGAGCGAAGGCAGATTGCATGGCATCCGGCGCGCGGCAAGCGGAGCGTACGCGCAGTACGCGAGCATTGCCGCACCGCCGGCGCCCAAGCCCGACGTTCGGCAGAGGCCGCCCCGCCGTTCTCCCGCAACACCACATCGAGCCTCGATTATCGGCGACCTCCGCCATGGCAACCGTTTCCACGCAATCGGCGTCGACGCTGCAGCGCATCGGCTGGCAAGGCGATCTCCCCCCACTCGCGAGCGGCCAGGTGCTTGCGCGGGTGTCGGCCCAGCACCGGGCAGGGTACGAGGTCCACGACGGCGAGCATGCGTTCAATGCACAACCCGCGCCTAAATTCCTGAAGCGCAACCTCGATCCATCCGAACGTCCCGCGGTCGGCGATTTCGTGGTCATCGAGACCGGCACGCCGCCGCACATCGTGGAAGTGCTGCCGCGACGCGGCGTGCTCGAGCGCGCGGCCGCGGGCGAACGCTATGCCCGCCAGATCATCGCCAGCAACATCGACGTGGTGCTGGTGCTGACCGGCCTCGACGACGACTTCAACCCGGCACGCATCGAACGCTACCTTGCCCTCGTCGAAGGTTCGGGCGCGCGCGCCGTCGTGGTGCTGACCAAGCACGACACCGTCGATCCCGATGAGGCCGAAAGCACGATGGCCGAATTGCGTGAACGCCTGCCCGAGGCCACGCCGGTCATCCCGGTAAACGGGAAGGACGCAACGCGCGTCGCCGCGCTGGATCAATTTCTTGCACCCGGCGCCACGGCGGTGCTGGTGGGTTCTTCGGGCGCCGGCAAATCCACGCTCACCAACACCCTGCTGGGCGAAAACCGGATGGCTACCGCCGCGACCCGCGCCAGTGACGACCGCGGCCGGCACACCACCACCCATCGCGCGCTGCTGCCGCTGCCGTGTGGCGCCTGCCTGATCGACACCCCGGGCATGCGCGAACTGAAATTGACCGGCGACGAAGACCTGGAATTGTTCGCCGACATCGACGCGCTGACCGAACAATGCCGGTTCGCCGATTGCAGCCACGCGACCGAGCCCGGCTGCGCGGTGCGCGCGGCCCTCGACGCCGGGGAACTCGATCCCGCGCGTTGGCGGCATTACCAGAAGCTGCGCGACCAGCGCGAAGAACAGGCCGCGCGATTCGAGGATCGCCTGCGCGGCACGCGCCAGCCAATCCGTCCCCACCGCCACCGCGATTGGCAGGAACGCGAGTAGCATCATCGGGATGAAGGCAACGCTCGCGCCCGCCCTGCGGCGATACGCCGAGCTGGACAGGCGGCTGGTCAAGGCCGTGCGGAAGATCCGGGTGCTCGACATGATGGCGTGGCCAGCCGCGGTCGAGCAGCGTTTTCTCGCTGACCTGAAGCGCGGCCGGGAAACGCTGCCGCGGTTCGAATACCGACCGCCCGATTTCTTCGTGCAACGTGCGGATCTTCTCGAAATCGCGGCGGCAGCCGATGTATCGCACCCGCTCGGCGCCCATCTCGCGCGCAGTGCCGGTTCGTGGCACATCGCCGCGCGGATGCTGGAGGCGGTCGGGACGGCAGGGGTGGTCGAGCCTTCCATCGAACTGTATGGCAAACCCGGCGATCCGTTGCCGGGCGGCGGCCAGACCAACCTCGACGCCGCCCGCTGGTTTCTGGAAATCGCGCGCGAAACGGCCGATTGCGAGACGCTGCCGGAGGCGGATTACTGCATCCCGGCCGAAGCCCTCCGCGAAGACGTGCAGGCCGAAGTCGACGCCTGGTTCGGCGCCGGCAAGGTTCGCGTCGAGATCGATCCCGGACTGACCGCCAAGGCCGCGGCCGGCGCGAGCCGCATCCGTCTGCGGGCCGGCGCGCGTTTCAGCGAGTACGACCGCTCGCAACTGCTCGCGCACGAAGCCCTGGTGCACACGCTCACCGCCCGCAACGGGCGGGCACAACCGATCTTGAAATCACTTTCCCGCACCGCACCGCGGGCCACCGCGACGCAGGAGGGCCTGGCCGTGTTCGCGGAGCTCATGTCCGGCTCCATCGACATCGCTCGCCTGCAGCGGATCAGCCTGCGCATCCTTGCCATAGACATGGCGCTGAACGGTGCGGATTTCATCGAGGTCTACCACTGGTTCCGCGAGCAGGGCCAGAGCGTCGCCGACAGCTTCTACTCCACCCAGCGCGTGTACCGCGGCGTGCCCGTCACGGGTGGCGCGGCGTTCACCAAGGACAACGTGTATCTCGCGGGCCTGCTGACGATGCACACGTTCTTCCGCTGGGCGCTCAAGCGCCGCCGGCTGGACCTGCTGCACCACCTGTTCGCGGGAAAACTGTCGCTTGACGATGCAATCGCGCTGCAGCCCTGTTTCGCGGATGGCTCGGTCGCGGCACCGAAATACCTGCCGCCGTGGGTGCGGCATTCCCGCGGCCTCGCAGGGAAACTCGCGTTCTCGCTGTTCGCCAACCAGATCAGGATGGGGCGCATCGGCGAGTGGGAATGACGGGCCGCATGCCCGCCGGGCTTCGCTCTGGCCAGCCCGACCTGTGTCCGGATCGCGGGTCAGGCTGGCCGCATGGAGCGCGCCGGATGCTCAATGGGCAGCGGCGGCCATCGTCTGTGCTTCCGGCCCGATGTTCGCATCCAGGAACGCATCCACTTTCTCGAACAGCTCGGCGATGTCCTTCTCGTCGTAGAAACCGTGCCACTCGTCGGGTTTGTACAGCCACTCGTGCGGAATCTTGCGTTTCAGCATGGCCATGTGCAGTTCCTGGCCCTGCGACGGCAACACGACGGTGTCGCGTCCGCCCACGACCAGCATCACCTTCGCCTTGAGGCTGGCAAGCTGGTAAACGGGCGAATGTTGCGCCAACGCGGTCTCATCCGTGCCCATCGTGCGCTGCCAGTAGCGCTCGCTGTAGAGCGTCTGCGCTGCATCCCGCCGCCCCAGCATTTCGGGCAGGTTGTAGACGCCTACATAACCGATGGCACACCGGTACAAGTCGGGTGCGGATACCGCGCCTTCCAGCGCCGCGTAGCCGCCGTAGCTGCCACCGTAGATGCAGATGCGATCCTTGTCGGCAATGCCCTGGGCGATGGCCCAACGCGTCGCGTCGGTGACGTCGTCCTGCATGGTGCCGCCCCATTGGTGCCAGCCGGCTTGCTCGAAATCGAAACCGTAGCCGCCCGAGCCGCGGTAATTCACCTGCAGCACGGCGTAGCCACGCGTCGCCATCGCCTGCACGTAGGGGTCGTATTCCCACCAGTCGCGGATGCCGTACGGGCCACCATGCACGAACACCACCATCGGCAGGTTCTTACCGCCGTCCTTGCCGGGCGGATAGGTGATGTAACCCTGCTCCGTCAGCCCGTCACGGGTCTTGAAATGGAAGGGTTCCGCGCGACCGAGCTGGTTGGGGTCGATCCACTTCGCACGCTGCAGCAGCGGCGTGAAGGTGTTGGATGCCCTGTCGTACAGGAAGAACGTGCCGGGATCCACGTCGGCCTGCACCAGGGCGATGGCCTTGCTGCCGTCGTCGGTCCCGGAGACGAAACTCACGTCCTCGCCGGGATATTGCTGCATCAGTTCGACCAGCGCCTTGACGCCCGGCGCCTGGTTGTCGAATACGGAAACGGCAGGTCGGCCGTCGGTGAATTCCACGCCAATCACGGAATCGGAAGCAAGCCCTCGCGCAAGATTCGTCGCCTCGACGTGCGGATTGCTCCACACGCGAGCCATCTTCCGCGTAACCGGATCGAATTTGCAGATGCCGAAACCGGGCGTGCCGGGACAGGTGAACCACGCTGTCTTGTCGTCGGCGCCGAACCCGATCGGCCAGTCGCGATCGTTGCTGGCCTGATACAGCAATTCCCAGTCTCCACCTTCGGGCGGGCGCATGTAGATCGCGCGACGGCCATCGAGGTCGTCGCCCATCGCGAAACGCACATGGCCGTGGTGGTCGGCGAGGAACGATGCTTCGCGCATCGGCGCGCCGGCGATGCGCACTTTGTTGCCGTCTCGCACATCCATCCGGTACACGGCACTCAAGCCACCGGCCGATCCCGATCCCTCCCAACTCGTGATGCTGGCGAGAATGTGGTCGGAATCGCCATCGATGCGCGACAGGAACTCGGCAGTCCCGTTCTCGGCAGTCACTTTGTGGATATGCGAGCCTGCCTGCATGTCGCCTGCCCGATAGCCATAAAGCATGGTCGAGCTGCCGCCATCTGCCTCGACACTGTAAAGCTCACCAGTCGCAAGCGGCATGTCCCAGCCGCCCTGATGCTGGGCTTCGTCGTACACCAGGTACTTTGGCGAAACCCACCAGAAATCCAAAACGTCGTCGCCTTCGCGCGGCGCGACATTCACTCCCTTCTTCGTCACCAGATTGATCAGCGTCAGTACGGTCTGGCCACTGTCCAGCACCGAGGTGGCCGCGATGTGCGTGCCATCAGGGGAAATCTTCACCATCTTGTAGCGTGAGTGTCGCGCGAGATTGGTGAACGACACCGGCGCCGCCAGCGCGACCCCGGCGAGCAGGCACAGCACCAAACCCACGATGCAACGTCGTGCGTCTTTCATGGTTCGCCCCCTTTCCCCGGCCGCGCGTCATGCGGCCGGGTCCGATGCTAGCGCGGAATCAGAACCAGCGGCGTGTCTCGCCCCCGCCTTGCCCTTCGAACGCGGCGACGTTTTCCGCACAACGGCCGCACAATTCCGGATGATCCGGGTGGGTGCCGACGTCTTCCCGATGGTGCCAGCAGCGTACGCATTTGGGCGCGCCGCTCACGGATGCCGACACCCAAACGTTGGCGCCTTCGAGTTCGGTCAGCACCGCGTCGGCGGGTGCTTCGCCGATGTCGAGGCGCAAGTCCGACACGATGAAGAAGAACCGCAGCTCGTCGGCAACCTGCCTGTAGCGTTCGGCGATCGCGGGATCGGCGTGGATCGTCAGTACCGCATCCAGCGACGAGCCGATCCTGCCTTCCTTGCGCATGCCCTCGAGCACCCGCCCGGCGGTTTCGCGGATCGCCAGCAGGTCGCTCCACCAGCGACGCTGGTCGGGGCTGTTCTGGGTTTCGCGCAGCCCCTGGTACCAGCTTTCGAACAGCACTGATTCATCGCGCACGGTGAAGCTGCCGCGGATTTCGGTGGGCATGTGCATCTGCCGCGGCATTGCCTGCCAGACTTCTTCGGACGTGAACGCAAACAGCGGCGCCAGCCAGCGCACCATGGCCTCCAGGATCCGGAACATCGCCGATTGCGCGCTGCGCCGGCCGTGGCTGCCGGTGGGCATCGTGTAAAGGCGGTCCTTGGTGATGTCGAGGTACAGCGCACCCATTTCGTTGGTGCAGAAGTTCTGCACGCGCTGCACCACTTCCGGAAAATCGTAGCGGGCATACGCGGCGACCACCGCGTCCTGCACGTCGCGTGCGCTGCGGATTGCCCACTGGTCGAGCAGCAGGCAGCGATCGACGGTCAAAAGGTCCGCGGCCGGGTCGAAACGGTCGAGGTTGCCGAGCAGGAACCGGCAGGTATTGCGGATGCGGCGGTAGCTGTCGGCCACGCGCTTCAGGATTTCCTCGGACAATGCCATCTCGTTGCGGTAGTCGGCCGACGCGATCCACAGGCGCAGGATGTCGGCGCCGTAACGGTTCATCACGTCCTGCGGCTCGATGCCGTTGCCGAGCGACTTCGACATCTTGCGGCCCTGCGCGTCGACGGTGAAGCCGTGGGTCAGCACCTCGTCGAACGGCGCGCGGCCGTGCATCGCGGAGCTTGTGAGCAGCGACGACTGGAACCAGCCGCGATGCTGGTCCGAGCCTTCCAGGTACATCACCTGGTCGCCCTCGTTGCGATGCAATTCCGGGCGCTGGTCCAGCACGCAGAAGTGCGTGACGCCGGAATCGAACCACACATCGAGGATGTCGTGGACCTTTTCGTAATCCCCGGCTTCCTCGCCGAGCAGGTCTTCCAGATCCAGCGCGTACCACGCATCCACGCCATCTTTTTCGACGTACCGCGCAACGCTCTCCAGCAACTCGGCACTGCGCGGGTGCGGGTCACCCGTGACCTTGTGGACGGCCAGTGCGATCGGCACTCCCCAGGTGCGCTGGCGGCTGATGCACCAGTCCGGCCGGCCTTCGACCATGCCGGCGATGCGCTCCTCGCCCCAGGCGGGGTGGAACTTCACGTCGTGGTGGACCGCATGCAACGCGTTCGCGCGCAGGCCCTTCGCGTCCATCGCGATGAACCACTGCGGCGTGGTGCGGAACGCGACCGGGGTGTGGTGGCGCCAGCAATGCGGATAACTGTGCGTGATCCTTTCCGACGCCAGCAGCACGCCGCGCTCGCGCAACAGATCGATGATCGCGTCATTGGCCTTCCAGATGTGCCGGCCTTCGAAGATCGGCGTGCCCGGCAGGTACACGCCGTGGGCACCCACCGGGTTCAACACGTGCGCGGGCGTCTCGTCCACGATGCCGTACTGCTTGCCGACCGCGAAGTCTTCCGCGCCGTGCCCGGGCGCCGTGTGCACCGCGCCCGTGCCGTCCTCCGCGGAAACATGGTCGCCCAGGATCAGCGGGATTTCGCGATCGTAGAACGGATGCTTCAGGCGCGGCCCCTCCAGCACCGCGCCCTTCGCGCGCCCGAGCACCTTCACTTCGCCGACGCCGTAGCGCGCCAGCACCTTTTCCGCCAGCGCCTCGGCAACGACCAGCAATACGCGCTTGCCGGCGCGCGCGGGACCTTCCGCCAGCACATAGTCGAACGCGGGCCCGAGCGTCACCGCCATGCTGGCCGGCAAGGTCCAGGGCGTGGTGGTCCAGATCGGCACCGCGACGATCGTGCCCTCGTCGATGTCCGCGCCGAACTTCGCGGCCAGCGCGCGCGAATCGATCGCATCGTAGGCGACGTCGATCGCCGGTGACTGCTTGTCCTGGTACTCGATTTCGGCCTCGGCGAGCGCCGAGCCGCAATCAAAGCACCAGTGCACCGGCTTGAAGCCCCGCGTGACGTGGCCATTCGCGTACACGCCCGCGAGCGCGCGCAGGATGTCCGCCTCGTACTGGAAATCCATCGTGCGGTAGGGGTGCTCCCAATCGCCCAGCACGCCGAGGCGCTTGAAATCGCGTCGCTGCAGGTCGATCTGCTGCGCGGCGTAGTCGCGGCAATGCTGGCGGAACGTCGCCGCATCGATCTTGTGCCCGACCTTGCCGTATTTCTTCTCGACCGCGATCTCGATCGGCAGTCCGTGGCAATCCCAGCCCGGCACGTAGGGCGAGCGGAAGCCCGCCATCAGCTTCGAGCGCACCACGATGTCCTTCAGGATCTTGTTGACCGCGTGGCCGAGGTGGATCTTGCCGTTCGCGTAGGGCGGCCCATCGTGCAGGATGTAAGCGTGCTCGCGATGGGCAGTGCGACGCTGCAACTCGACGTAACGGTTCGCTCCCTCCCATTCAGCAAGCATCGCGGGCTCGCGCCGGGCGAGATCGGCCTTCATCGCGAAAGTGGTCTGGGGAAGATTGATGGTGTGCTTGTAGTCGCGGCTCACGCGATGGCTCCGGAAAAAACAGACGAGTCGGCAAGGATGCGGCGTGCTTCGGCGGCGTCGCGATCCATCTGGGCGCGCAGCGCATCCAGATCGGCGAATTTTTCCTCGTCGCGCAGCTTGGCGACGAACTCGATCCCGATGCGGCACCCGTACAGGTCACCCTCGAAATCGAACAAATGCGCTTCCAGCAGCGGCTCGCCACCACCGGCGACGGTCGGGCGCACCCCGAGGCTCGCCACGCCCGGCCACCATCGATCGCCCACGCGTACCCGCACCGCGAAAATGCCGGACACCGGCGACACCCGCTTGCCCAGCCGGATGTTGGCGGTCGGATAGCCGAGCGTGCGGCCCATGCGCTGTCCGCGCACGACCCGCCCGCTCATGGTGAACGGACGCCCCAGCAATGCCGCGGCGTGGGCAAAGTCGCCAGAAGCCAGCGCACCGCGGACCCGCGACGCCGACACGCGCTCATCGTCGGCGGTCGTGATGGCGTCCAGCACGCGCACCTCGTAGGGGCCTTCGCCCTGCATCGCTTCGAGCAGCGCCACGTCGCCCACGCGGTTGTGGCCGAAGCGGAAATCGGCGCCCACCCAGATTTCGCGCGCACCCATCCGCGCAACCAGCACGTCACGCACGAAATCGTCCGCCTGCATCGCCACCAGCTCCGCATTGAAGCGAAGCAGGAGCAACTGCTCGATCCCGGCATCCGCGAAACCGCACAATTTTTCATGCACCGACGACAGCCGCTTCAGCGGGGCGGGTGAGAAATAGCTGCGCGGCAGGGGTTCGAAGCTCACCGCAGCCGCGACCAGACCACGCTTCGTCGCGCGTTCGCGCACCTTCGCCAGCAGCGCCGCGTGGCCGCGGTGCAGGCCATCGAACGCGCCGATCGCGAGCACGCTGCCGGCCGGAGCCAGGCACGGCCCCGCAATGTCGCGGTGGATCTTGAGCATCGAAAAAGTATATTGGAGCGGAGTTTCGTCGTGCGATCGTTCCTGGCCACGGCCTGGTGGACATCCTTCCGGCAAGGCGCGCTCGCTCGCGCCGGTGGTCATCGATGCAACCTCAATCGAGCGGCACGCAGCCCGTCGTGTCGATGCGGGCCAGCAAGCCGCTTACCCGGCCGTGGCCCGGCACTTCCAGTTCGGGTGCGACATCCGCCAGCGGCAGCAGCACGAACGCGCGTTCGCACAGGCGTGGATGCGGCACCACGAGGTCCGGTTCATCGACGGTCCGGTCGCCATACAACAGCAGGTCGAGATCGAGGACACGCGGGCCGTTGCGGATGGTACGCACCCGCCCCGCGCGGGTTTCGATCATCCGCAGCGCGTCGAGCAATGCGCGCGGCGGCAGCGATGTTTCGAGCCGCGCGGCGGCGTTGACGAAGTCGGGTTGCTCGATGATGCCCCAGGGCGGCGTGCGGTACAGGCGCGAACATGCGAGCAACCGGGTTTGCGGCAGCGCGGCCAGCGCACCCACGCCATGCAGGACCTTTGCGCGCGGATCATCGAGGTTGCTGCCCAGCGCAACGCAAGCGGTGACCGTTTCAGCCATGCTGCCGAGCCCTAGTCTTGCGGGCCGGCTTCCGGCGTGCCGGCCTTGCGGCCACGCCCGCCACGCCGCCGCCGGCGGCGCTTGGGAGCCGCGGCCGGCTCGCCGCTGCGAACTGGCGCCTTCGGCGCCAGCGAAGCAGACAGCTCGTCTGCCGAAAGCGTCTGCGCCTGCGTCCACCACTCGCCGGCTTCGCGCAGTTCCTCCGACTCACCTGCGCGCAACAGCAGGAAGTCGTAGGCGGCCCGGAAGCGCGGATGCGCCATCAGGCGGAACACGCGCTTGCGGCTGCGTTCGGCAAAGCGGGGTTGCAGCGCCCAGATTTCCTCGATCGCGTAGGCGAAGCGACGCGGAATGGCGACGCGCCTGCCCTGCTCGGCCATCACGCGGTGCGCCGCGCGCAGCCACGCCAGGGGCTGGCTCGCACCCTCCTCGCGAAACCGGGTGGCGAGCGTATCGACCTCGCCCCACAGCAGTACCGCGAACAGGAAAGCAGGGGTGACCGGACGTCCCTCGGCAACGCGTGCATCGGTGCCGGCGAGGCCGCGCTCGATCAGTTCCAGCATGCCCCCGGACGCGTCGTGCTTCAGCGCACGTGCGGTGCCCGGGAACAAATGCCGCAGCAAATCGTAGCGAACCAGCATCCGGAAACTTCCGAGCCCGTATCCGGCCAGGAACATCTTCTGGCATTCGTCGAATAGCCGGGCGGGCGGCGCATCGCCGAGCAGGTGCCCGAGTTGATCGAACGGCGCCGCGGCTTCGTCGTCGATCGTGAAACCGAGCTTGGCCGCCAGGCGCGCCGCGCGCAGCATCCGGACCGGATCCTCGCGATAGCGCGTGGCGGGGTCGCCGATCAGCCGCAAATGCCTGCGTTCGAGGTCTTCGATGCCGCCGACGTAATCGATCACGCTGAAATCGGCGATGTCGTAGTACAGGGCGTTGACGCGGAAGTCGCGGCGCAAGGCGTCCTCCTCGATGCTGCCCCACACGTTGTCGCGCAGGATGCGCCCGTCGACGACGTGACGGTCCTCGCTGGCATCGCCTTCGCCGGTGCCGCGGAAGGTGGCGACCTCCACGATTTCGGGTCCGAAAACCACGTGCGCCAACCGGAAGCGCCGCCCGATCAGGCGGCAGTTGCGAAACAGTTTCCTCACCTCTTCCGGGGTGGCGTCGGTGGCGACATCGAAGTCCTTGGGCTGCCGCCCCAACAACAAGTCGCGCACCGCACCCCCGACGAGGCAGGCGCGGAAACCGGCATCCTTCAATCCGTACAGGACGCGCAATGCGCCACGGCTGATCTGCTTGCGGGAAAGGTTGTGCTGCTCGCGCGTGATCACGCGCGGCGCGGGCATCGGCTGATCGGCAGCGGTCGAATCGGAACTCAAGTGGCAGACATCCCTGCGGGGGAACACCGCGATTTCGCGGCACGAAGTCCGTTATACTAGCGCGCTGCGTGGCCGCACGCTCCCTTCGTCTAGTGGCCCAGGACATCGCCCTCTCACGGCGGTAACGCGGGTTCGAG
Organism: Rhodanobacter sp.; assembly: GCA_044464225.1. Classification (GTDB taxonomy): domain Bacteria; phylum Pseudomonadota; class Gammaproteobacteria; order Xanthomonadales; family Rhodanobacteraceae; genus 66-474. The sequence goes on from JBIQLN010000001.1 coordinate 75,023, forward strand.
TCCCGCAGGGAGCGCCAATGGCCAGTCTCGACGAATTCCCGCTCGTCCCAGCAGCCACGGGAATCCGCAACACCACGTCGACGGACGGGTGCATCAGCAAGCCGGCGCTGTTCGGAACCAACTGGCTGGCACCGCGGCGGTGCATGGCGGCAGCACGACATTCAACCCGCCATTGTCAGCCCACCGCGTCGTGGATGGAACGCCGGTCGTCGCTCACGCTTCGTTGGTCCGGCCTTGCGTGTCGGCAAGCCTGGCCGCATAGAGCGCAGCGCCGATGTGCGGCTCGTGCATGGGCTTCACGAAATTGAATGGGCGGCGCGTTGCGTGCAGCGCTTCCCGAAAAGGCTTCAACAACAGATCCCCCGTGTTGAAGGCGCCTCCCGAACCGGAAACGAGTGCCACCTCTTCCGGTTCGAACCGCAAGGCGGTACGGATGGCCAGCGCAATGCGTGCCAGTTCTTCACCCGCCCGCGCGAAGATCCCGACGGCTTCGGCGTCGCCGGCTTGCGCAGCGCGTGCGACCACCTGCGAAAGCTGTGCCAGTTCGCCGCGGGACGAGGCGCCTTCGCCGTAGACGTGGGTGCAGATGTCGAGGTCCGACTGCAGCCGCAATGCTTCGTTGAACATCGCGTACAGCGGGCCCTTCGGCAAGCGGCCATCGCTCATGCGCGAGTACTTGTTGAGACCCTGGATCGCGATCCAGTAGGCCGAGCCTTCGTCCGAGAACGCTTCGCCCCAACCACCCGCCCGTGCGCCACGCCCTTTCCGCCGGCCATAGCCGATGGAGCCCGTGCCGGCCACGATGTTGATGCCGTCCGCGCACCCCAGCGAACCGGCCCATCCGCACACCATGTCGTTGTCGCAGGTATACCGGTCGTGGCCGAGGATCGATCCCGGCAGGGCGCGCAGGCATGAAGCCATGCTGCTGTCTTCGCCGTACGCCGGCATTCCGAAGAAGGAGTGGCTTATATCCGCCGCCGAAATCGAGGCGGCGTCCAGGATCTCGCCGATCCCGCGGGCAAGCACCACGCGTACACCGTCCAACCCGACCTGCGGATGGTAGGTCGTACCCAGTTGCGCTTCCGCCAGCAGGCTGCCGCGCTGGTCGATGAGCGCAAAGCGGGTCTTCGTCCCGCCTCCGTCGACACCGAGGAAATATCCCGGGCCTGTCATGCTGCGACGTGAATGCGCACGCCCTGCACGACGCGATTCACCATCCCTTGCGGGTTCGGGTTGTCGGGCGCGATGCCTCGCGCGAGCGAGGCTTGCAGCGCAAAAACCTGCGCGGCCGCGACGTAGGGCCAGACCAGGTCCACGTCATCGGCTCGTGCCATGCCGGGAATGAAAATCGTGTCGTCGGTCGCGCCGCCGCGTGGCCGCGTGGTCACCTCGATCACACGCGCCGCCACATTGTCGTGGCGCAGTTCGTCGATCAGGTCGTGGTCGTAGTTGCGCGTGAGAGGATCGTTGGACACGAATACCACCACGAGCGTGTTGTCGTTGACGAAAGTCTTGGGCCCGTGCCGGAAGCCGAGGGGTGATTCGAAGCAGGTAGCCACGGCACCGTTGCACAGCTCTCCCAACTTCAGCGCCGCCTCGCGCGCCAATCCCTGCAACAGCCCGCTGCCCAGGTAGACAACGCGCTCGTGGCGTTGCGAGGCGAGCGTATGCAGCATCGGCGACGTGCCATGGATCACCGTTCTGGTTGCGTCGACCACGGACTGGATGCGTGCGTCCAGCGCGTGCGCCGGGGACAGTGCTGCAAGCGTTGCATAGAGCATGCAGCTGAAGCTGGAAGTCATCGCGAATCCGGCGTCGTGGGTTTCCTCGGGCAGTTGCAGGGTCAGCGACCTCTTCACCTGGATGCGGCCGAGGGCCCCGTCGGCATTGCAGGTCACGATCAGGTGCCGGACGTCGGGAATGCGTGCCTCGGCAGACTTCGCCGCGGCAAGGCTTTCGGGGCTGTTTCCGGAACGCCCGAAGGAGACCAGCAGCAGCGGATCCCGCGTGTCGAGGTACTGGTCCGGCGCGCTGACGATGTCCGTCGTCGGGATGGCATCCACGCGTGCGGCCAGTTGCCTGTCGAAGACCGGCGCCAGGCACTGGCCGATGTAGGCGGAAGTGCCCGCGCCAGCGAGGACCACGCGTGCCGCCGGATTGTCGATCAGGGGTGCGACGAAACTCCGCAGCCGATCATGCATGTCGGCCACGAGATCGTGGGTACGCTGGAGCATCCTCGGTTGCTGCTCGATTTCGCGGGCGGTGCACAGCGCCCCGCGGGCGGAAAGCTGCGCCACCGGGATCCCCAGGTGTTCAATTTGATGTGCAGGCATCGTGGTAGTCATCCAGGACGGTCATTACGTGTGCCACGACCCACGCCTTCGGATCGCGTGCGGCGCCGGAACGCAGCAGGGGCAGCGCATCCGGCAGGTATTGGCTGAGCAGTGGCATGGGCGGTGGCTGTTCGCCGAGGTTGGCAAACAGCCGCTCGCGCGCAGACTGGATCACCGGGTCCGGCCAGTAGTAGCGGATGCGGTCGCTCAGGCTGTACTGCATGTCGATCTGCAGCGCCTGGCCCTCGGCGCGGTAATAGCGACGCCACTGCGCGGGCTTCTCGTGCATCCGTTCCAGTGTCACGGCGCGCAACCCCGCGCGGCGATGCTCCGGAATCCATTCGCGCTCGATGGCATCCAGCGCCCACAACGCCTCGCGCAACGCGAAAGTGAGTCCCGGGCCGACCTTGAGGATCGCAAAATGGTCGCGTATCAGCGCCCGCAGCGACGCGCGGGTCTGGTAATCGGTGGAGTGGGCCTCGAACACGAGGCCCGGCACGCTTTCGATCGCCTCGCTCAGCTCGCAGGCTTTTTCCGGCCGGTAGTCGATCACCTCGTGATGGTCGAACTCGACGCCCGGCTGCACCACCGAGGCGATCACGCGCTCCCAGGCGGACGCGAGGCCCGCCTCCTCGAATGCGTGGCGGTGTGCCGCGATGGTCGCCAGCGCCGCTTCCGGCGTGGTGACGGCAAGCCCTTCGATGGCTTCGGTGGCGCCACCGGGCATCGGCACTTCGGTACCGATCACGTAGACCGGAGGGACGCCGCCGGTGCGCTTGCATGCCGCTTCGGCGGCCAGGCACAGGCGCACGGCGCGACGCACGATCTCGGCCTCGGGCAACGGCACCGGGTCATCGGCACACGCCATCGAGCAATCGAGGTGGATCTTGTGGAAGCCGGCGGCCACGTAGGCGTCGACCATGGCCTCGGCCTTGTCCATGGCCGCATCCGCGGCGAGGCCGGTCCACGGGTTGGGACCCAGGTGATCGCCGCCGAACACGATCCGCGATCTCGGCAAGCCGACCTGGTCGGCGATGGCGTGCACAAATTCCACGAACCCGGCGGGACGCATGCCTGTATACCCGCCATCCTGGTTGACCTGGTTGCAGGTGGCCTCGAACAGGACCACCGGCGCGTCATGCGACAGCGCGTGCCGCAGCGCCGCCTCGACGACCAGTGGATGCGCAGAACACACCGACGTGATGCCACAGGCATCGCCCTCCCGATGTCTCCTGATCAATGCCTGGATTTCATGCATCTCCCGATTCCCATTCAAGCCGCCGGTGTGGATGCGGCGACGTCACGCTCCGGTTGCAACACCAGCAACAGCGATGCCGCAAGCGCCAGCAGGAGGCCGAGCATCTTCAGCGGTCCCGGGACGACACCAGCAAGCAACATGGCCAACGCCGCAGTGATCAACGGTGCACCGGCGTTGGTCAACGGTGCGACCACGATGGCCTTGCCGTACCGGAAGGCCAGCACCAGCGTCAATGCGCCGATCGCGTTCAGGATCTGGATGGCCGCGGCCATCCAGGGACCATCCAGCCCGAGATTGACCGGCTGACCAAGATCGGTCATGGCCCACGCCACCGGCACCAGCAGCAGGGCGCCGACGGTCATGTAGAAAAAGATGCTGTCGGCACCGACGTGCTCGTTGGCCAGCTTCATGAGGTATGCCTGCACGCCCCAGGCGAACATGATCAGGAGCGATTGCACGAACCAGCCGAGGCCGGCACCGCCGGCACTTCCCTCCGAAAGGTTCAACAGTGGCAACGACACCAACGCAAGCGCGATGCCAAGCGCCCCGGCACGGCCGGTGCGTTCGCGCATCAGCACGAACGACAGGGCGATCGTCACCACCGGAGACAGCGAGATGATCGGAAAGATGAAGTACGCCGGCCCAACCGTGAGGGTATGGAACAGCAGCATCTGCCCGCCGGCACCCAGCAGGCCGATCAGCAAGCCGTAAACCACTGCGCGCGGCGTGCGGTCGAGCTTCCAGCCGCCGAGCCAGAGTATGAAGGCCGCCGGGGGAATCATCGTCAGTGCCCAGACGCCGTATACCAGCGTGTCGGGGAACCCGTGCTCGGCCGACAGCCCGGAAAGCGCTCCCCAGACACCCCACAACACGACGGTCGTGAGCGAGCAGCCCACCCATGTCCGTCGGGCGGAGGAGCCGGAACTGCCGCTCATGCGGCTTTCCCGGCAGGGGTTGCCTTGAGCAACAGGAAGTGTTCGAAGCGCGCGTGCAGGGTATTGGCACCTGCGTCGACCACGCCAAGCTCGACGTCATTGAACAGGTCGCGGACGCGATAACGGCCAGCGGCCAGTCCCCGCAATTCCAGAAGGCCATTCCAGCGGTCGGCGTAGAACGCGTAATAGAGCGCACCGTCCTTGGCGATGGCATGGGCCTCGGGACGGTCGAACCCGATGTCGTACAGCGCACCCAGGTATTCACCGTGCGGCAACATGTGCTGCCGGTACAACTCGCTCCACTTGCGCCAGAGGGCCTCTTTTTCCGGCGTCAGTACCAGGCCGCCGGGCGGGAGCGGTTCGGAAGGGTGGTCGGTGTCCTTCGGCCAGGTGAACTTGGTCGAGATCACCGCACCGATGCCGACGCTCGACGCAAAATCCCTGCCGCCGTCGCTCAGTTCGACATGGTCGCCGGCATAGCTGCTGCGATCGCCCATCAGCGCCTTCATGGACTTGCCCTTGCTGCGCACTTGCCATGAAGAGGTCGGGTCCGACCCCGGATATTGGTCGGTGGCCGGCAGGTTGTGGAACGCGAATGCAGTGCCGCAGGGACACAGTTCGATCACCGCATCGCGGTTCGCGGCGTGGGCGGCTTCGTGGATGGCCTTCCAGAAGTCGGCCAGCTTCTCGCAGGATTCTTCCGGGCGCGCATGGTGGTGCGCGGGGTTGTAGCAGGGCGCAACCGCGTTCAGGTACTGGCCATCGAACTTGATCCCCTCGAATCCCCAGTCGCCAACGATCTTTTTCACCAGCGCGACGTAATAGTCGACGGTGGGCCGATAGGCCGGGCATTGGGTGAACGCGTTCCACCAACTGATCTTCTGGACGGATCCGTTCCTGTCGAGCAGCAACATGTCGGGATGATCGTGCAGGATGTCGCTGCCCGGGTCGGCCGCCAGAGGCGCGATCCAGAGTCGCGGCCGCAGGCCGGCGTCCTTGATGGCGCGCACGAAGGCATGCATGTCTTCCTCGCCGCGCGGAAACTTGCGCGGGTCGAGCCGCCAGTCACCCTCGTTGGTTTGCCAGCCATCGTCGATGACCGCCCAGCCAAAGCCGAGGTCGCGCACCTTGGGCAGGGTCGCCAGCACCTGTTCACGGGTGAAATCGCGCCCATAGCCCCAAGCGCACCACACCGGCGCGAACGCCGCCTCGGGCGCGATCGGCGCGATCAACCCCTGCTCCGCCATGAAGGCGCGATAGTGCTGCAATGGCGTGAAGTGATCGCCCTGGTGCACGCACAGATACGTACGTTCGGTGGCCAACGTTTCGCCCGGTGCAAGCGTGGTCGCATGCGTCGATTCGACCGCAATGGCCGCCCCCGTCCGGGTTTTGCGCACCGGCAGGTCGAGCAGGCGGGCCACGGGCTCCAGGTGACCGACGGCCACGCCGGCGTCACGACGCCAGAGATCGGCCACCGGCGTGCCGCCGCCGTAATCCGACGCGTCCATGCCGAGCGTGTTGCGCTGATCGAACCCTTTGTCTACAGGCCGCACCCAGTCACGCCGATCTTCGTGCGTGGTCCCCGAAAAGCTCCAGAAGCCGCCGGGTGCATCGGGCAATTCGTGTGCGACGTTGCGCCAGCCATCCACCCGCAGGGTTTGCGTGCCCTGGTTGCGGTATTGCACCCGCATCACCGCCATGTCGGGGTGACGATCGAATGCCGTAATCTCGACCACCTTCTCGACCGCGCCGTCGGATCGGCCGGTGACGACATGGCGCGTTCCGCGCCCGTGTCGCGGATCGTCGATGGACTCGACGGTATGTCCGGCAAGGACGAAGTCGGCCAGTTCCCCGCCCTCGCACAACAGGACTTCGCTGGCGCAGTGGCTGGTCAAGGCACGACCATCCCTGAGCAACTGCGTGTGCAGCCGGCCGTTGAAATCGACAGCGAGGTTGCCGCTCGCGACCCGCACCTGGCCGCTTCCCGAGCCGGTCCGCGCCAAGGGGCCGCTGGACGAGCGAGGCGCGCCGCGGCGCACGGAAGACGTGCGGGCCCAGGCCGGCAACGCTGCCCACGCAGTCATGCCCGCGACGAGTTTGAGGAGACTGCGGCGTCCCAAATGTGGCATCCAGGCGCTCCCGTGTGTCAGACGTCCTCATTCTGCGCCATACGTTCGGTTTGTGCAATCGATATGTTTCGTTTAGTGTATGCATAGTTTCGTTACGCGAGGCCAAGCGACATGTCGACCATGACCCGTGCTCTGTTGCTGGCGTTGTTCGCCCTGCCTGCATGGGCCTCGTCCCCCGCGGCGGATACGTCGTACGACCCGGCCGACTTCGCACACGTGCGCAAGTTCGACGCCCACGTACACGCGAATACCGAGTCCCTGGCGTTTCTCGAACAGGCCCGGGCCGACGGATTCGAATTGCTGTCGATCAATGTCGACTATCCCGATTTCCCGCCCGCCGACCGGCAACGCGATGTCACCCTGGCGTTGGCTGCACGCGATCCCGCGCGGTTCCATTGGGCCACCACGTTTTCGATGCGGGGATTCGGAGACCCGGATTGGCTGGACCGCGTAGAGGCCCGCCTGGAGGCGGACGTGGCACGTGGCGCGCGTGGGGTAAAGATCTGGAAGAACGTCGGCATGATCGAAAAGGACGCCGACGGCAAGTTGATCATGCTGGACGACCCGAGGCTCGCCCCGGTGGCCGAGACCGTGCAGCGACTTGGCGTGGCCCTGATCGACCACCAGGGCGAGCCTTACAACTGCTGGCTGCCGCTGTCGGAAATGACGACGGACAACGATCGCGAATACTTCCGCCATCACCCCGAATACCACGCCTGGCTGCACCCCGAGATGCCACGCTACGAAACGCTGATGGCCGCGCGCGACCGTTTCGTCGAAGCCCATCCGCACTTGCGTTTCGTCGGCGCCCACATGGCCAGCCTGGAGTGGAGCGTCGACCGTCTTGCCGAATTCCTCGATCGGCATCCCAATGCCACCGTGGATCTCGCGGCGCGCATGAGCCAGGTGCAATACCAGTCATTGCGGGATTACGACCGTATCCGCGACTTCTTCATCCGCTATCAGGACAGGCTGCTCTACGGAAGCGACCTGACGCACAACCCCGGCGTCGATGACGCGGCGTTCCGCCGCGAGGCCCATGCGTTCTGGATGTCCGACTGGCGCTACCTTGCAACCGGCGCGACCCAGCGCATCGACGACCTGGACGCGGAGGTGCCCGGATTGCGTCTGCCGCGTTCGGTCATCGACAAAATCTATTACCGCAACGCCGTGCGCGTGCTCGGCCTCGACGGTGAGGCCCGCGACTAGGCCAACAGCAGTTCGAAGCCCACGTCCCGGCTGGCCTGGCGGATGTCTTCCGGGGCATCCTTGTCGGTGATCAGCATGTCCAGCCCGGAGACCGGGATGATCCGGTGCAGGCAGACCCGCCCGAACTTGGAGCTGTCGGTGATGGCAATCACCTTGCCCGCCGCCTCGACCATTTTCCGGTTGAGGGTTGCTTCCGGCTCGTAGTGCGTCGTGATGCCGCGCTCGAGATCGAAGCCGTCCACGCCGAGAAACAACATGTCCACCTGCAGCGCATCGAGGGCTTCGACAGTCAACCCTCCATAGAACGCCATGTTCTTGCGGCGCAGCTCGCCCCCCAGCATGACGATCTTGATCGCCTGCCTGGACGACAACGCCGACAGGACGCCGAAATCGTTGGTGACGACCGTGATATCGAGGTTGGGCAACGCCTCGGCAAGCTGGATGCCGGTCGTGCCCGAGTCGATGACGATGGTGTTGCCCGCCTCCACGAGTTCCGCTGCGCGCTTGCCGATGCGGCGCTTGTCATCCAGGTGGACGACACGCTTGGCCTCGTAAGCCGGCTCGGCCTGCACGCCCCCGATCGCGTTGCTGTCGATGGCACCGCCGTAGGCGCGCGTCATGACACCCCGCGCGGCAAGATAACGCAGGTCCTTGCGCACCGTCTGCACGCTTACGCCGAAACGTCGCGCCAGGGATGCAACCTGGACACTTCCCTGCTTGTGGACCAGCTCGCTGATTTGCAGACGGCGCTGGCTGGTATCGCGTGTGGCTGGCATGACCCCTCCTTCCGGCGCGCAGTATGCGATAGTTCGTTGTATTTCGCTATTGATGCATAACGAAACATAGTGTAGGCTGCGTTCTGTTTCGAAACAGTTCCTCGTCCGCGCCAGCTTGGGGAAGAACCATGAAAACCGCCTGCCTGCAACAAAAAACGCTCGTCTGCGGCATTGCTTTCGCGCTCCTGGCGCCCGGTGTTGGATTGGCGCAGGGACAGCAGGTCCAGGATCCCGCTTCGGCTCCTGCAGCCGCTTCGACAAGTGGCGCGCAGGACGACGTCGCGGAAACGGGCAATGACGACGTTGCCACCCTCGGGACCATCCAGGTCACCGGGGTCCGCGCCAGCCTCGCGCGTTCGGTGGGACTGAAGCGCAACGCCTCCACCGTGCAGGATTCGATCACCGCCCTGGAGCTGGGCAAGTTCCCGGACGACAACGTGGCCGATTCCCTGAGCCACATCACCGGCGTCGCCATTTCGCGTACCGCCGGGGGCGAAGGACAGAAGGTCAGCGTGCGCGGCCTCGGGCCCGAATACACGCTGACCACGTTCAACAATCGAATCCTCGCAACGGACGGCGCCGGCCGCGACTTCGCCTTCGACGTGCTTCCCGCCGACGTCATCAGCGGCGCCGACGTGATCAAGGGCGCAGAAGCAGCACTGACCGAGGGCGCCATCGGCGGCTTGATCAACCTGCGCTCGGGAAGCGCCTTCGATCGCGCCGGGCAGCGTGGCACGGTGCGCCTCGAGGGCGGTCACAACCAGATGTCGGAACTCAACGGGCACAAGCTGTCCGCGGCGTACAGCAACACCTTTGCCAACGACACGTTCGGCGTCATGGCCGGGCTCGTCTATGCCAAACGCCACGACCGCACCGACGTGGCCGGCAACGATGGCGGCTGGACCCGCAATCCCGATCCCAACGACCCGAACTGGTTCGGCAACGCCTGGGGCGGGAATATCGACCCCAACGGAAACGGTGAACTGGATCCGGACGAGTACGGTCTGATCGGCCCCGGACAATTCCGTGTCGGCTCGATCCTCGAGGACAAGAAGCGTCTCGCCTTGTCGGGCAGCCTCGAATGGCGGCCGACCGATTCGCTGCGCGTGAAGGTGGACGGCCTCAAGACGCGCCTGGATTCACCGCAGATCGGGTACCAGCAGTCGTTCTACACGCTGTTCTCCCCCGACCGCTGGTCCGACATGACGATACAGAACGGCATCGTCACGGGCCTGACCCTGGACAACCCGGATCCGGAATTGCGGCTCAACCCGGAACTGCTGAACATGACCAATTACCGCGTGGTGGATACCGCGCTGTTCGGCGCCAACGTGGCGTGGCAGGTGACGCCCGATTTCAGCCTCGTCGGCGACGCGTACCGTTCGACATCGCGCCGGCACTCGGGCGGCCAGGACAGCTACGTGGTCCTGCGCATGAACCAGCCCAACGTCACCCGCGTCGAGTTGACGGGCGACCGGGTGCCCGACGTCACCACCACGTTCGACGATGGCCGCGACCTGAGTTCAGGCCTGGCCAACGGCGAATTCGGCCCGTCCGACTTCAATACCCATTACTTCCAGCTCGGCGGCGACAACATCGACGACCGCATCAACGGCGCGTCGATCGCAGGCGACCTGTTCGTCGACAAATTCCACGTGGACAACCTGAAGTTCGGCATCAACTTCACCGACCGGCGCAAGACACGCGACCTGGTCGACAACACCTTCACCGGTGGCGCGGACTACTATTCGGGCCAGTATGCGATCGACGTGGCGGACCTCGGCGGCAACGTCCTGTCGCACAGGTTCACCTTGCCCAACTTCATGAGCGGCGTCCACTCCAGCTTCCCGCGCAGCTTCATGGCCTTTGACGTACCGGGTTACCTGGCGGCATTGCGCGCCTACGATGGCAATCCCCGCCCGGGTGGCGGCGTCTACGATTTCAGCGCTGCCGCACCGGTCTGGAACCCGCTGCAGAGTTACCGGGTGTCCGAACGAACCTACAGCAGCTATGTGCAGGCAGACGTTTCGGGCGAGCGCTGGGACGGCAACATCGGCGTCCGGCTGGTCCAGACGGACACCACCTCCCAGGCATGGGACGCCCGGATCCTGAGCATCACGGAGAACGGCGCGTTCAATTACACGGCGAAATACGCCGATCCGACTCCGATCGTGCAGGACGCCCACTACACCTTCGTGTTGCCCTCGGCGAACTTCGTCTGGCATTTCACCGACAAGCTGCAGTTGCGCCTCGGTGCAGCGAAGACGATGGCACGCCCCTCGGTCGAGCAACTGGCGCCGACCAGCACGACCGAGAGCGTTGCGTGGGGCGAGTTCACCCAGGTGTTCGGTGGCAACGCCAATCTAAAGCCCTACAGTGCACGCCAGGGCGACGCATCGCTGGAGTGGTACTTCGACGACAAGTCCATCTTCAACGTTGCCGTGTTCCAGAAACACATCGAAAACCAGATCACCACCAGCTTCGAAACAGGCCAGGACATCGGGGTCGGCCCGATCGTGGACGCGAACGGCGACCCGGTCACGAGCGGCCCCACCCTGTTCAACGTGCTCCGCCCGATCAATGGCGACTACGCGAAGGTCCATGGCGTCGAGATCGGCCTGCAGCATTTCTGGAAGAGTGGCTTCGGGTTCCGGGTGCAATACACCCGCAACTGGTCGAAGAGCTGGGTCGATGGCCAGGAGCAGCCGCTCGAAGGCATCGCGCCATCGGTGTACTCGGCGAGCCTGATGTACGAGAAGGGACCATGGTCGATCGGCGCGACGGCGGACCACACCAACGGTTTCGTGACCGCGATCGGGGTGCTGGGTACCGGCTACAACGAGCTTTCCGACCCGCTTACCTGGGTGACTGCGCACGTTTCGTACGATATCAACGACCAGTTCAGTATCTCCCTCGAAGGACAGAACCTGCTGGACGAGGCACAAACGTACAGCATCAACGGGAATCCACTGCTGTCCAACGGCTACTTCCGTTATGGGCGCTCGGTGACACTTGGGGTCAGGTTCAAGTTTTAGCGCCATCCCCTGAAATGGTTGCAGGCTGGCGGGATCGGACCGGGCGCTTCGCTGTCGCCGCCTTGCGAAACTGCGCGGCAGTCCGCCCGTGCCCACCGCCGCGACCCGGATGGTGCTGCCGCAGCGCGGTCGTTGGCACGATCGATCCATCCATGGCCTGACTTTTCACAACGGCGCTTCGGTTGAAGCGCCGTATGTGCGATCATTCGGGGCTGAACCGATTGATTGCTCCCGGCTCCCAATGACCTTCGTCGTCACCGACAACTGCGTGAAGTGCAAGTACACCGACTGCGTGGAGGTGTGCCCGGTCGATTGTTTCCACGAGGGACCGAACTTCCTGGCGATCGATCCGGACGAATGCATCGACTGCACGTTGTGCGAGCCGGAATGTCCCGCGCGCGCGATCTTTCCCGAGGACGACGTGCCGGCGGGCCAGGAACACTACATCGCGCTGAATGCAGAACTGGCAAAGGCGTGGCCGGTACTCACCGAGCGCAAGGACCCGCCCCCGGACGCGAAGGAATGGGACGGCAAGCCGGACAAGCTGCCGTTGCTCGAACGCTGACGCAGCCAAGCAAAACGCCGCCCGAAGGCGGCGTTTCCGTGAATGGATACCAGGGGTGCGCTCAGCCGCCGCCGAGGCGTTGCTGCAGCATGCCCATCACCCGCGCAACGGCGTCGGGATTGCCCTGGGCGCTGACCACACTGCCCGTGCCGGACGGCGTGATGCTGACCGTCACCGCGCCCTTCACGGTTTCGCTCTTGCTGCGGTGGAAGATGCGGTGGAAGAAGCCGCCTTCGGATTTCCTGGTCACCACCGTGTCGATCGCGACCTGGTAGGTGAGCGCGCTGTCGTCCTGCGACGTGACCTGGCCAACGTCGCTGCGCGACAGCGCCAGCCCCACGCGATGGTAGGCGCTTGCCGGGGTGTCGGACAGCGCCAGCGAGTTGCTTGCCGTGCCACCGGCGCCTGCGGAGGCGGCCACGGAGCCGGCGGGTGGCGCACCGGTTTCGGGCGGCGGCACCGTACCGTTGGCGGGAGCCGTGCCGGTGCCCACATCGGGAATCGCCAGCGCCTCGGACGTGGCCGGCTGATCCATCCCGGGCGGCACTTCCAGCGGCCGCTCCTGTTGCGCCGACTTGTAGGGCGGCTCCTTGTGCCGGAACGGATTGTGGGCCTTGATGGTCTGGCATCCGGTCAACGCGATCGGGGCGAGCAGCAGCAGCGTCAATGTGAGTCGTTTCATGGGCGCATTGTGCATGATCATGGCGTGACGGCGCCAGCGAGGGAGGACAGGGTTTCGCGAAGCCGGGTACGTGCGGGCCCATGCGCGAGCTCCAGCAATGGCAGCCGCAGCGTCGCGCCGCAAAGCCCGAGTTCGGCCAGCCCGGCCTTGACGGCAATGGGATTCGGCGCGCAGTTCAGCGCCTCCAGCAGCGGGGCCATGCGCTCGGCATGCCGCATGGCCGCAGTGCGGTCGCCGCCACGTGCGGCGTCGCATAGTGCACGGAAAACTTCCGGAATCAGATTGTTCACCACCGACACCACGCCCCCCGCCCCCGCGAGCATCGCTTCGACCGCGCTGCCATCATCACCGGAGAGGTAGACAAATCCCGGCCGCTGGAGTTGCGCGATCGCGTCGATGCGTTCAGGCGTGCCGACGGCCTCCTTGATGCCGATGATGCCAGTGGTGTCGCGAAGATCGGCAACGGTTTCGGGCTGCATGTCGCAGCCGGTGCGCGAGGGCACGTTGTACATCAGCAGCGGCAGGTCAACGTGTGCGGCGACTTCGGCGAAGTGGCGGCGCAAGCCGTCCTGCGTCGGTCGCACGTAGTACGGCGTCACCACCAGCGCCGCGTCGGCGCCCAGCGCCTTGGCGCGACGCGTCAACGCGATCGTCCTGGCGGTTGCGGCCTCGCCGGTCCCCGCGATTACCGGCACGCGCCCGGCGGTGCGTTCCACCGCGAACGCGAGCAGGCGTTCATAGTCCGCTTCGTCCAGCATGTGCGCTTCGCCGGTGGACCCCGCGACCACGAGGCCCTGGGTGCCCGCCTCGAGCTGGTGTTCGATCAACCGACCGAACGCGGCCAGGTCGAGCGAGCCATGTTGGTCGAAGGGCGTGACGATGGCACAGAGGCTGCCTGCAATGTCCACGAAAGGACTCCGCACTCGTTCAAACCCCGCATCATAAGGCAATCGCCTGGCGAGGCACCGTCTGGCAGCGCTTCGGCGCCCGTTCGTCACGCGGCCTGCTCCGCCGTGGACCCGCGATCTCCGGAGATCGCATTGGAAACCCCCGTCGACACCACTATTCTTCTCCCGTGAACCTGAAAACCGTCACCCGCTTGAACCCTCCCGCCGCTCGCCCTGCCACCGACCACCAGTTGCTGATCCAGGCCGTCGCGCCCGCGGCAGACTCGCCCCTGCTGGTGCTGTCGCGCCGCATCGCCGATGCCGGCTGCAACCTGGTCGAGTCACGCGTCGCCACCGTGGGTGCGGACGTGTCGGTGCTGCTGCTGGCCAAGGGCGGCTGGGATGCGATCGCCAAACTGGAAAACGCGCTCACCCGCGTCGGCCGCAACGAGAACGTGCACCTGCTGAGTTACCGCACCCAGGCGCGCGACCGGCAAAGCCACCTGCTGCCGTACATGATCGAGGTGGTCGCGGCCGACAAGCCGGGCGTGCTGGTCGAACTGATCGACTTTTTCAACCGCCGTTCGATCAGCATCGAGCAGATGTCCTCGATGCGCTACCAGGCCATGCAGACCGGCGCCGACATGTTCCAGGCGCAGCTGACGATCGGCATTCCCGCCGATACGCGCATCGCCGAACTGCGCGACGAATTCATGGAAATGTGCGATGGTTTGAACCTCGACGCGATCATGGACCCGGTGAAGTTCTGATGACCACGCTGAAGATCGGCAACAAGGTTCCCAGGCTCGCGGGAACCATCCAATCGGGCGACACGTTGAAGCTCGCGGACCTCCGTGGCCAGTGGGTGGTGCTGTACTTCTATCCCAAGGACAACACCACCGGCTGTACCCGCGAAGCCGGCGACTTCCGCGACCTGTACACGAAGTTCAAGCGCCGCGGCGCCGCAATCGTGGGCGTGTCGCGCGACAGCGCGCGTTCGCATTCGGGATTCAAGGAAAAACTGGGCCTGCCGTTCCCCCTGGTCGCCGACACCGATGAAGCCTGGTGCAAGGCGCTCGACGTGGTCCGCCAGAAGAAGTTGTACGGCCGTGAATACCTGGGTGTGGACCGCAGCACCTTCCTGATCGATCCCGACGGCAAACTGGTCCGCGAATGGCGCGGCGTGAAAGTGCCCGGTCACGCGCAAGCCGTCCTGGACGCGATCCCCGCCAAGTGAGCAAGTCCGCCCGTTCTTCCGCGGCACCGCGCCGGAGCGGCGCGTCCGCTTCCCCACCCGCTTCGGGAGCCCGCATGGCGAAGCCCGCCGCCCGGCGCATCTACGCGCTGGACACCAATGTTCTGTTGCACGATCCGACCGCGCTGTTCCGCTTCGAAGAGCACGACGTGTTCATCCCGATGACGGTGCTGGAGGAACTGGACGAAAAGAAGCAGGGTGTTTCGGAAGTCGCGCGCAACGCCCGACAGGCCAGTCGCTTCCTCAACGAACTGATCGAACGCAACAACAGCCACGGCATCGCCGATGGCGTTCCTCTCGCGCAACCCGACGGCATCAAGCTGCGCAGTGGCGGCGCCAACGGACGGCTCTATTTCCAGACGCAAACCGCCAACGGACAGGGCAAGGCCGACAACCGTATCCTTGCCGCGATCCTGGACCTGCGGGAACACCATCCCGAAGCCGCGGTGGCGCTGGTGTCCAAGGACATCAACCTGCGCATCAAGGCGACCATCTTCGGGATCGCCGCGGAGGACTACGAGAACGACCGCGCCCTCGACGATTTCTCGCTGCTGTACACCGGCTCTGCCGAGCTGCCGGCCGATTTCTGGGACCGGCACCCGGACCTGCGCTCGTGGTCGGAACGCGGGCAGACGTTCTACGAATTGAAGCCGCGCGACGACGAGAACTGGCAGCCCAACGAATGCCTGTACCTGCCCGGCGAAAACAGCGTCGAACTGCGGGTGCTCGACCATGCGGGCGACAAGACCAAACTGGCGCTGCTGCACGACTACACCAGCAGCGCGCACAGCGTGTGGGGCATCGCAGCGCGCAACCGCGAACAGAACTTCGCGCTGAACATGCTGATGGACCCCGATATCGACTTCGTGACCCTGCTCGGCACCGCCGGCACCGGCAAGACCCTGCTGGCGCTGGCGGCGGGCCTGGCGCAGGTGATGGACCAGCAGCGTTACCGCGAAATCATCATGACCCGCGCCACCGTGTCGGTCGGCGAGGACATCGGCTTCCTGCCCGGCACCGAAGAGGAAAAGATGACGCCCTGGATGGGCGCGCTCACCGACAACCTCGAAGTGCTGACCAACCCCGAGGAGGGCGGTTCGTGGGGACGCCAGGCAACCAACGATCTGCTGGCCTCGCGCATCAAGATCCGTTCGCTCAATTTCATGCGCGGACGCACCTTCCTGTCGCGCTACCTGATCATCGACGAGGCGCAGAACCTGACCCCCAAGCAGATGAAGACGCTGGTCACGCGGGCCGGCCCGGGCACCAAGATCGTGTGCCTCGGCAACGTCGAGCAGATCGACACGCCGTACCTGACCGAAACGACGTCGGGGCTCACCTACGCGGTGGACCGTTTCAAGCAATGGCCGCACGCCGCGCACATCACGCTGCGCCGCGGCGAGCGTTCGCGGCTTGCCGACTTCGCTTCCGAGGCGTTGTAAGGGCCGGCCACATTCCCCTTGCGGGAATGGCGACGAAAAAGCCCATGCATTCGCCGGGCCGCGCGATCATCATCCACGTACATGTACTTCCTCACCAGCGAACGCGTCGGGTTCCGCCATTGGCGCAAGGACGACATCGAATTGGCCATCGCGCTGTGGGGCGATCCCGAGGTGACCCGCTTCATCGATGCGCGCACGCCGCTGCAGATCGAACAAATACGGGGGAAACTCGCCGATGAACTGGCGCGACAGGAGCGTTTCGGATTCCAGTACTGGCCCATTTTCCTGCGTTCGAATGCCGAGTACGTCGGCTGCTGCGGACTGCGCGAGAAACAGGCGGACGACGGCATCATGGAGTTCGGCGTCCATCTTCGCCGTTGCCATTGGGGGAAGGGTCTTGCGAGCGAAGCGGCACGCACGGTGATCGAGCATGCCTTCCAATGCTGTGGTGCCAGGCAACTGTTCGCCGGCCACCACCCGCAGAACCAGGCCTCGGGGCGGATGTTGCGGAAGCTCGGCTTTCGGCTCATCGGCCACGAATTTTATCCACCCACCGGCCTGAACCACCCTTCCTACCTGCTCTCGCCCGACTCCGCGCCCCGGCCCATGCATGCCAACCCTTGAACCCGTACCGATTGCGCTGACCATCGCCGGATCCGACTCCGGCGGCGGCGCCGGCATCCAGGCCGACCTGAAAACGTTCGCCGCGCTGGGTGTGCACGGCACCAGCGCCATCACTGCGTTGACCGCGCAGAACACACAAGGCGTCACTGCGGTCCATCCCGTGCCGGTGAAACATCTGCGCGCCCAACTCGATGCGGTATTCGACGACTTCAGCATTGCCGCGGTAAAGACCGGCATGCTGGGCAATGCGCGTACGGTGCGCTGCGTCGCGCGCGGGCTGGAACACCGCAAGCCGCGCTGGCTCGTTGTCGATCCCGTGATGATCGCGACTTCCGGCGCACGGTTGCTGGATCGCGACGCCGTGCGCGTGCTGATGGACGAACTGATTCCGCAGGCGGACGTATTGACCCCCAACCTGCCCGAAGCCGAAGCCCTCACCGGCATGGTGATCCGCAATGCACGCGACGGCCAACGCGCCGCGACGGCGATGCTCGCACTCGGCGCCAGGGCCGTATTGCTGAAGGGCGGCCACGGGCGTGGCCGGGAGGTCATCGATCGCTGGTTCGACGCGCACGGCAGCTTCGAAATCCGCAACCGCAGATTGCCGTTCGAAGCGCACGGTACCGGCTGCACGCTTTCCGCAGCGCTGGCCGCGGAACTGGCGAAAGGCCGCGCGCCACGCGCCGCCGCACGTCGTGCAACCGCCTTCGTGCAACGCGCGCTGAAGCACGCCTGCACACCCGGCATGACCCCGCTCAGGGTTCTGGCGCAGCGCCCGCGCTAAAATCGCCGCAACCCAACGCCGTCTTCCGTCATGTCCGCGCTGCTGATCCTCCGCCTCGTCCTGCTCGGCCTGATCGCGCTGTTCCTGCTGAGTGCGCTCGCCGTGCATTTCCGCTCGCGGGTGCGCCTGAAACTCGGCCGCCAGCTGGCGAGCCACGCCACCGTGTTCGCGCCTTACAACCTGCTGATGTACGCGTTTTCCGCGGTGCCGGCCGGCGCGTTTCCCGACCGCAAGCGCTTCACGGCGGTCGACGTGCTGCGCGAGAACTGGAAGACGATCCGCGACGAAGCCGCCGGCCTGTTCGACCAGGGCCATATCCGTGACGCGCTGAAGGACGACGACGCCAGTTTCGCGTCGTTCCTCAAGGTCGGCTGGAAGCGCTTCTACGTGAAATGGTACGGCGAACCGTTGCCGTCGGCCCAGGCCCTGTGCCCGAAAACCGTGGAGTTGGTGAGTCGCATCCCGGGCGTCAAGGCCGCCATGTTCGCACTGCTGCCACCGGGCGCCACCTTGAATCCGCATCGCGACCCGTTCGCGGGTTCGCTGCGCTACCACCTCGGCCTGATCACACCCAATTCGCGTGATTGCCACATCTTCGTGGACGGCCAGGAATACTTCTGGCGCGACGGCGAAGACGTGATCTTCGACGAAACCTGCGTGCACTGGGTCGAGAACAAGACCGACATGACGCGCGTGATCTTCTTCGCCGACATCGAACGCCCGCTGCGTTCGCGCGTGATGGCGTGGATCAATCACCACGTCGGGAATTTCATGGGCGCGATCACGGCTTCGCCCAACCAGGTCAGCGAGCGCACCGGCGCGATCAACCGCCTGTTCTCGGCACTGCGCCAGCGCCGCGAGAAAAGCCGCGGCTTCAAACAGCGTCATCGCAAGCTGTTCAAGGCGATGAAAGTCGCGGGCAGCGTGGCACTGTTGTGGATTCTGCTGCTGGCGCCGTGGCCGTTGCTGCCCTGAGGCTGTCACGCCGAGGCCGGCTTGCGCGTCCTTGAACAAACCGGCCGGAGTTCGGGACGTGGATGGCAATACCGCTCTGTTCCAGCAACATCGCCCGCGGCTGTTCGGCCTCGCCTACCGGATGCTCGGCGTGCCCGCCGACGCGGAAGACGTGCTGCACGACGCGTGGCTGCGCTGGCAGGCGCAGGACGCGGCGGCGCTGGATGATGCGGAGGCGTGGCTTATCACGGTGACCACGCGCATCGCGCTCGATCGCCTGCGGCGCGCCAAGACCGAGCGTGAACACTATTCCGGTCCATGGCTGCCCGAACCGATGGACGAAGCAGCCAGTCCGCCGGACGCGGAGCTGGAGAGCAGCGAAACGCTCACGCTGTCGTTCCTGCTGCTGCTCGAACGCCTGAGTGCCGACGAGCGCGCCGCATTCCTGCTGCACGAAGTGTTCGATTACAGCCACGCCGAGGCGTCGGCGATCCTGGGCATCGAAGAAGATGCCTGCCGCCAGCGCGTGCACCGCGCCAAGGCGCGGCTGCGCGAAGGGCGTCCGCGCTTCCACGTGGACGCGCCCGCACAACGTCGTCTGCTGCAACGTTTCGTCGCGGCGATGCGCCAGCCGAACGAAGCCACCATGCGCGCGCTGTTCGCGGAAGACGCGGTGCACGTAGCCGACGGCGGCGGCCTGGCGCGCGCGACCTTGCATCCGCTGCATGGCGCCGAGCGGCTGGCGCGGCTGTACCTGCAGCTCGCGCGGCAGGCCCGCAAGGTGGAACTGCGCTACGAACTGCGCACGCTGAACGGCGCGCCCGCCCTGCTCTGCTGGCGCGACCGGCACTTGTTCTACGCGATGTGGGTCGATTGCGACGACGAACGGATCACCTCGGTCCACACGATCCGGCATCCCGGCAAGCTGGCGCGGATCGAGGCGGTCACGAAACACGAGGGCGGGACGTCCTTGCATTGACTGACGGCAAACGCCGTCACGTCAGTCCCAATCCAAGGAGCCCCCATGTCCCGTTTCATCCTCAAGAAGCACTTCGCCACCCTGCAGCCCCTGTTTGCGTTGGGCAAGCAACTGCATGAAGGCACGCTCGAACCGAAGCTGCGCCACCTCGTCCTGATGCGCGTCTCGCAGATCAACGGCTGCGCCTACTGCCTCGACATGCACAGCAAGGATGCGCGCGCCGCGGGCGAAACCGAACAACGCCTGTACGTGCTGCCGGCATGGCGCGAAGCATCGTTCTACAGCGCGCGCGAACGGGCCGCGCTGGCGTGGTGCGAAGCGCTCACGCAACTTCCCACGCACGACCAATCCGTGCCCGACGCGTTGTACGAAGAAGCCCGCGCGCAATTCGACGAAAAGGAACTGGTCGACCTGACGCTGTTGGTGACGCTGATCAACAGCTGGAACCGGATCAACATCGCCGCACAACCCGAAGTCGGCGATTACCGGCCCGGAATGTTCGACTGAGGTCGCGGGGCGTCGCAACGCGCGGGGCATGGCGAGCCGCGAAACGGTGATCACCCTCCCCTTGTCGCCATCCGCGCTGCCCTGAATGCGCGCGAATGGCGCGCCTTCATCACTGCCTCGACCGGCTGCATCGTTCGCAGATTCGACCGGCATTTCGCCGCTCGGCGCCATGCGATGGGGCAGATCGGGGGGCAGGACCTGCGCAGCGGCGCTGGGCTGCAGGGAGCGAAAGGCTTCGGGCCGCTCTGCCGGCAGATTCCGGCGTACCGGCCGATGTTGCCGATACCAGCGGATTCCCGCCATCCGCCGCTACGTCGAAAGCGAATTAGACGGTTGCGGCGAGTCCTGCAACATCGCCTGATCGCGCGGCATCAGCCGCGCACGCGCTCCACCAGTGCCTCGGCGAACGATTCGGTGGTGCCGCTGCCGCCGAGATCCGGCGTGACGCGGTCGTGGGCTTGCAGCGTGGCACGGATCGCGGTGCGGATGCGCGTGGCCTTGGCCGTCATGTCGAGGTGATCCAGCATTTCGGCGGCGGCCAGCAGCAGCGCGCAGGGATCGGCCACGTTCTTGCCCGCGATGTCGGGCGCCGAACCGTGCACGGCTTCGAAGATCGCCGCGTCCTTGCCGATGTTGGCGCCGGGCGCGAGGCCCAGGCCGCCCACCAGCCCCGCGCACAGGTCCGAAAGGATGTCGCCGAACAGGTTGGTGGTGACGATCACGTCGAACTGCCACGGGTTCATCACCAGCTGCATGCAGGTGTTGTCCACGATCATCTCGTTGGACTCGATCTGCGGATACTCCTTCGCGATTTCGCGCGCGACGTCCAGGAACAGGCCGGATGCGGTCTTGATGATGTTGGCCTTGTGGACCGCGGTGACTTTCCTGCGCCCCTTCCGGACAGCCAGCTCGAACGCGTGGCGCACGATCCGCGACGCGCCCCTGCGGGTGTTGCGCACGATCGATTGCGCGGTTTCGCCGTCATCGGACAGCGTCTGGCCTTCGGAAAGATAGGCGCCCTCGGTGTTTTCGCGCACCGTGATGATGTCGATGTCCTCGTAGCGCGCCTTGGTGCCGGGGAAACTGATCGCGGGGCGCACGTTCGCATACAGGTCGAAGTGCCGGCGCAATGCGACGTTGAGCGAGGAAAAGCCCTTGCCGATCGGCGTGGTCAGCGGCCCCTTCAAGGCGACGCCGTGTTTCGCGATCACGTCCAGCGTCGCCTGCGGCAGCAGCTCGCCGTGCTTTTCCAGCGCCACCATGCCAGCCTCGATGAACTCGTATTCGAGGCCGCATGCCAGCGCGTCCAGCACCTTCAGGGTCGCTTCCATGATTTCCGGTCCGATGCCGTCGCCACGGATCACTGCAATCGTCTGGCCCACGTGTGACTCCTTTGTTTCGCGATCGTCCCTGATCGCTGCTTCACTGGGATGCTTCCGAGGCGCGCCGATGGCAGGGTCCACGGCCGTCCAGGGCCGGCGTCCCACAACAGCCGCTCCGTCAGGCGCATGGGCTTGACGGTTCGGAAAGGCAAAACGGGAATTATCGTGTGTTACGGCGTGGCTTGCAAAAGCTCGTTGAGCCGCCCGCTGCGATCGGCCGCGGCGAGCTGGTCGAATCCGCCGACATGGGTGCCGTTGATGAAGATCTGCGGCACGGTGCGGGCGCCGGGCGCGCGGTCCAGCATCTCGGCGCGCGCCGCCGGATCGATGTCGATCCGCCGTTCGCGCCACTCGAGTCCCCTGGCCTTCAACAGGTTCTTCGCGGCCATGCAGTAACCGCAGGCCGCGGTGGAGTAGATTTCGATACTGGCCATGGCCACATACGTGTCGGCAACGGCGCTATTTTACTCCCCCTGAACAGGGTGGAACCGAGAATGGCTGCGGGTTTCGGCCGGATCGGCCATTTCGGTTCAGACTCGAACCAAACGCAGCCCGGCAGGTCAAACTCCAGACACGTCCATCACCGCCATGCCGAAGCGCTTCCACCCCTTGCTGACCCTGGCCGCGACGCTTGCCCTGTCGCTGCCGGCGCTCGCGCAGCAGAGCGACGTGCGCCTGCCCAGCCTCGGCAGTTCCGCCGACACGGTGATGTCGCCGCAGGAGGCGCAGGCCTACGGTGCCCAGTTCATGCGCGAGCTGCGCGCCGCACACCTGGTCATGGACGATCCCCAGGTCGACCAGTACCTGCGCGCGCTCGGATACCGGCTCGCCTCGGCCAGCAGCGATCCGGCCCAGTCGTACACGTTCACCGCCCTGAACGTGCCCGAGATCAACGCGTTCGCGACGTTCGGCGGCTACGTCTTCATCTTCTCGGGCATGTTCACCCTTACCCAGAACCAGGACCAGCTTGCCGCGGTGTTGGCGCACGAACTGGCGCACGTCAGCCAGCACCACCTGCAGCGTGCAATCGAAGACCAGAAGAAAACCGCGCCGCTGTACGTGCTGGGCGCGTTCGCGGCGGCGCTGGCGGCTTCGCAGGTCAATTCCAGCGGCAACCGGGTGCAAACCCAACCATACGGCTACGGCTACGGGAACACGCCGTACTCCCAAGGC
Source organism: Rhodanobacter sp. (assembly GCA_044464225.1). Classification (GTDB taxonomy): domain Bacteria; phylum Pseudomonadota; class Gammaproteobacteria; order Xanthomonadales; family Rhodanobacteraceae; genus 66-474. Next base: position 97,932 of record JBIQLN010000001.1, read on the forward strand.
ATCGACCCCAGCGTCGGCGCGTTCTATTCCGTGCTGGCGATGATGCAACAGCACCAGATCGACTTCACCCGCAAGGACGAAGCCGAAGCCGACCACGTCGGCATCGACACGCTGGCCAAAGCCGGCTTCGACCCGATCGGCATGGCCACCGTGTTTGCGCACATGCAGTCGGTCCTGCGCCCCGGCGGGGATGGCGGCATGGCCGCGGGAAACATTCCGGACTTCCTGCAGAACCATCCCGTCTCGAGCGTGCGCATCGCCGATGCGCGGGCCCGCGCCCGCGTGCTGAAGAAGGAAATGAATTTGCGCATCGCCAAAGTCGACGGCGAGAAGCAATACGAAATGCTGGTCGACACCACCCGGCCGCCCGCGGCCGGGTTGCTGCCGCTGCCGTTCGTCAAAAACGGCGCGGCGCTGCTGGACCATTCCGCGCGCGGACCCAGCGAGCTGCAGTACGAATTGATGCGCGAGCGGGTGCGCGTACTGTCTTCCACCGACCCGCGATCGGTGCTCGATTACTACACGCGCAACATGGCCAGCAGCCAGAAATTCGCCGATGCACCGGCCAACCGCTACGGTTACGCGCTGACCCTGCTGCAACTGAACAAGGCCTCCAAGGCCGTGCCCATCATGGCCGATCTGTCGAAGGAGCGGCCCGACAACCTCAGCCTCGCACTTGGACTCGCCGATGCCGAACGCCACGCCGGCCAGCGCAGCGACGCGCTGCAGCGCTATGCCTCGCTCAACGCGATGTGGCCGAACGACCCCGCGATCGTCCTGGACTACAGCCGCACGTTGCTCGACGACGGCAGCAAGGCAAGCGCCAAGATCGCCCAGGCGCTGTTGAAGCCCCTGCTCAATGACAATTCCGAACCTTCGCTGTATTCCGCCTACGGCCACGCCTGCCACGTCGCCGGAGACGACGTGCACGCCGGAATCGCGTACGCCGACGCCACGTTCCTGTCCGGCCACGCCGCCGACGCGCTGGACCAGTTGCACCGGCTGCTGAAACGCACCGATCTCGACTACTACAGCCGGGCGCAGATCGACGCGCGCATCGCCCAGGTCACGCCGATCGTGCTTGAAATCCGGCGGCGACACCTGGACCAGGATCAGAACGGCAACGGCAACAGCTCGCTCCGGAACGATGGCTTGCCGTACCGGCAAACCGGATTCCGGTTCGGTGCCTGCGCGGGCGCCACCTGCACGCAGCCTTGAATCGGCGCGCCGCCCTGCCTGCGACGATGCGTTCGCTTATCATGCCGCTTTGGGCTTTGCGACGCGCACCATGATTCCGACCCGCCACTCGTTCCGCCGGTTGCTGCCGGTCCTGATCGTGCCGCTCGCGTTCGCACTCGCCGACGCGCATGCTGCGCCGCCGGCATCGGCATCCTCGTCCCCGGCACCGGCGGCGCCCGCGCATCCGCAGGTCGAGATCAAGACTTCGCAAGGCGGATTCGTGATCGAATTGTTCCCCGACAAGGCGCCCAAGACCGTTGCCAACTTCCTGCAGTACGTGAAGGACGGCTTCTACGATGGCACCGTGTTCCATCGCGTGATCCCGGGTTACCTGGTCCAGGGCGGCCTGTACACGCGCCAGTTGCGGCCCAAGCGCACGCTGCCGCCCATTCCCGACGAGGCCAACAATGGCTTGTCCAACCTGCGCGGCACCGTCGCCGCCGCGCGCGGGCCCGACCCCGATTCCGCCACCGCACAGTTCTTCATCAACGTGGTCGACAACCCCCGCCTCGATTACGTCGGCAACCAGAGCGGCATGACCTGGGGTTACGCGGTGTTCGGCAAGATCGTCAAGGGCATGGACGTGGTGGACAAGATCGACAACCTGCCGACCGGACCGCAAGGCCCCTTCATCGGTGACGTGCCACGCCCGCTGGTGGTGATCGAAAGCGCGAAAGTGATCGGCGAAGCTGCACACCCGGTCGAAGAACCGGTCTCGCCGGTAACCGGCCAGGTACCCGCGTCGGCGCCGCCGGCTTCGAAGAAGCCCGCGAAGCACTGATCCGTGACGACGCTGTTCGTTTCCGACCTGCACCTCGACGATGCGCGTCCGCACATCGTGGACGACTTCGAGCGTTTCTGCGCCGGCGAAGCGCGCCGTGCCGACGCGATCTACATCCTGGGCGACCTGTTCGAAGCCTATGTCGGCGACGACGATGATGCCGCCTTGAACGCGCGCATCGCCGCCGCACTGCACGGCCTCGCCGATGCCGGCGTGCCAGTCCGTTTCATCGTCGGCAACCGCGATTTCCTGTTGGGTGAATCGTATGCGCGCCGCTGCGGCATGGACCTCGTGGACGACGGCATGGTCATCGACCTGTACGGCACGCCCACGCTGATCCTGCACGGCGACGTGCTGTGCACCGACGACGCCGCATACCTCGCTTTCCGCAAACAGGTGCGCCATCCGGCCTGGCAGGCGGCGTTCCTGGCGCGCCCGCTGGCCGAACGCCGCGCGTTCGCGGCACAGGCCCGCGACGCCAGCCGCGCGCACACTTCACAAGCGGACATGGCGATCATGGACGTCAATCAACAGGCGGTGGAAGGCGCGCTGCGCCAGGCCGGCATCACGCGCATGATCCACGGCCACACCCATCGCCCCGCGATCCACGATTTCATGCTCGACGAAAAACCCGCGCAGCGCATCGTGCTGGGCGACTGGTACGAACAGGGATCCGTGCTGCGGGTGGATCGGGACGGCGCCCGCCTGTCCGGACTGGCATCCCGTTGACGGAGGCTGCATGCAACTGATCGGCATGCTCGATTCACCCTACGTGCGACGCACCGCCATTTCGCTGCGGATGCTGGGCGTACCGTTCGAACATCGCCCGCTTTCGGTGTTCCGCGATTTCGACACGTTCCGCGCGATCAATCCGCTGGTCAAGGCTCCGACGCTGGTCTGCGACGACGGTTGCGTGCTGGTCGATTCCACGCTGATCATCGACTACGTGGAGACGCTTGCCGGACGCAGCCTGATGCCGGCCGAGCCCGATGCGCGCCGCCACGCCTTGCGGCTGGTCGGCCTGGCACTGGTGGCGTGCGAAAAGGCAGTGCAGCAGTTTTACGAACTCGATCGCGCACCGGATTTGCAGGATGCAGCGTGGCTGCAGCGCGTGCAGGGGCAACTGCACGACGCTTGTGCGTTGCTGGACGAAGCCCTGCGCGGAGCGCCCGCCGATCGTTGGCTGTGCGGCGACACGCCGATGCAGGCCGACATCAGCATCGGCGTGGCGTGGACGTTCACGCAAATCGTCGCCGCGACGATCGTATCCGGGCGCGACTATCCCGCGTTCGCGAATTTCGCTGCGCGCGCCGAGCGGCTGCCCGAGTTCGCGGCATTGCCGCCCGTCTGATCGTTACCCGCAGGCGTCGATCGCCTCGCGCAGGCGCTCCACGCCGATCACCTCCATGTCGCCGATGCGGGCGGACTTCTTCGGCGCGTTGGCCTGCGGCACGATCGCTCGCCGAAATCCGTGATGCGCGGCTTCCTTCAAACGTTCTTCGCCGTTGGGCACCGGACGAACCTCGCCCGACAAACCGACTTCGCCGAACGCCACGGTTTTCTCCGGCAGCGCGCGGTCGCGGAAACTCGACAGCACCGACAACAGCACCGGCAGGTCGGCCGCGGTTTCCTGCACGCGTATGCCGCCGACCACGTTGACGAACACGTCCTGGTCGAACACCGCCGCGCCACCGTGGCGATGCAGGACCGCCAGCAGCATCGCCAGGCGATTCTGCTCCAGGCCCAGCGCGACGCGGCGCGGATTGCCGAGGTTCGACTGGTCGACCAGCGCCTGCACTTCCACCAGCAACGGCCGCGTGCCTTCACGCGTCACCATCACGGCACTGCCCGGCGTCGCGCCCTGCCGTGCGGACAGGAAAATCGCGGATGGATTCGGCACCTCGCGCAGGCCCTTGTCGCCCATCGCGAACACGCCGAGTTCGTTGACGGCGCCGAAGCGGTTCTTGAACGCGCGCAACACCCGGAAGCGCGAACCCGATTCGCCCTCGAAGTACAACACCGCATCGACCATGTGTTCCAGCACGCGCGGACCCGCGATGCCCCCCTCCTTGGTGACGTGGCCGACCAGGAACACCGAGGTGCCGGTCTGTTTGGCGAAGCGCACCAGGCGCGCCGCCGATTCGCGCACCTGCGATACCGAACCCGGCGCGGCGGGGAGTGTTTCCGTCCAGATGGTCTGGATCGAGTCGACCACCAGCACGCGCGGCTTTTCCGCGACCGCGTGTTCGAGAATGCGCTCGACGCAGGTTTCGGCCAGCGCACGCAGCGGACCCAACTCCAGGCCCAACCGATGTCCACGCGCCGCGATCTGCGCCAGCGATTCCTCGCCACTCACATACAAACCCGGCAAACGTTCACCCAGCGCGGCCAGCGTCTGCAGCAACAGCGTCGACTTGCCGATGCCGGGATCACCGCCCACCAGCACCACCGAGCCTTCCACCAGGCCGCCGCCCAGCACGCGATCGAGTTCCCCGATCCGCACCAGATGGCGTTGCTCGACTTCGCCGGCGACGCCCGCGAGCGGCTGCACTTTCGCGGCTTCCGCGCCGGCGTAACCGACCCGCCGCCCCGCGTGCGCAGCCTCCTTTGCCGGCTCCACCACGAACACGCTCAGCGTGTTCCACGCGCCGCACGATTCGCACTGACCCTGCCACTTCGGATATTCCGCACCGCAATCGGAACACACGTACGCGGTCTTTGCCTTGGCCATCAGACGCCGTCCTCCGCGAACAGCACGCGCCGGGTGACGCCGCAGGTGAGTTCGTAGGAAATGGTGTTGGCGTGGTCGGCGATGGTTTCCGCGGGCAGCCGCGGGCCCCACAGGGTCACCTCGTCGCCGACTGCAGCCCCGGGTGCGTTGCGCAAATCCAGCGTCAGCAGATCCATCGATACGCGGCCGATCACCGCGGCGGGGGCCTCGCCGACAAGCACCGGCGTGCCGGATTTGGCGCTGCGCGGGTAACCATCGCCGTAGCCGATCGCGGCGACGCCGACGCGCATGTCTTCCGGACATTCCCAGGTGGCGCCATAGCCGACGCGCTCACCACCCGCTATCCGGTTGATCGAGACCAGGCGCGTGGTCAGGGTCATCGCCGGCTGGAAGCCGAAATCGGCGCCGGTTTTTCCTTCAGCGACGGACAACCCGTACAACAGGCCGCCCGCCCGAATCCAGTTTCCACGTGCCGCCGGCCAACCGAGCAGCGCGGCGGAGTTGGACAGCGCGCGTTCGCCCGGCAAGTCTTTCGTCGCGTCGAGGAAACGTTGTGTCTGGCGCGCGGTGAGGCCGTTGTCGAATTCATCCGAGGAGGCGAAATGCGTCATCAGCACGATGGCCCTGTCCACGGCAGGCAGCGCAGCCAGGCGCGCGTGCAGCTCCCGCGCACGTTCCGGCGCAAATCCCAAGCGGTGCATCCCGGTGTCGAGCTTCAACCAGACCTTCAGCGGATCGCCACCGTGTTCGGCTTCCAGCATCGCGAGCTGTGACTCGTGGTGGATCACCGCTTCGAGTTGCAGCCGGCGCATCTCGGCGAGATCGCTGGCTGCATCGGGACCGGACAGCACCACGATGCGCTGGCGATGGCCTGCTGCGCGCAATCGCAGGCCGTCGGCGATCGACGCCACGCCGAAGGCATCGGCGCCTGCCAGCGCGCGCGCGCAGCGTTCGAGGCCGTGGCCGTAGGCATCGGCCTTCACCACCGCCATCACCTTCGCATCGCCCGCAAGCGAACGCACCCGCGCCAGGTTGGCGCGCAAGGCATCCAGGTGGATCGTCGCGGTCGCGGAGCGGCTCAAGCACTCACTCCAGAGTGCCGACGTAGGCTTCCGGCGCGTAGTTTTCGAACTTGGTGTACTGGCCGAGGAAGGTCAGCTTGACGGTGTCGATGGGCCCGTTGCGCTGCTTGCCGATGATGATCTCGGCGATGCCCTTGTGGTTCGATTCCTTGTTGTAGACCTCGTCGCGGTAGATGAACAGGATCAGGTCGGCGTCCTGCTCGATGGCGCCCGATTCACGCAGGTCGCTCATCACCGGGCGCTTGTCATTGCGCTGTTCCAGCGCACGGTTCAACTGCGACAACGCGATCACCGGCACGTCCAGTTCCTTGGCCATGGCTTTCAGGTTGCGCGAAATTTCGGAGATTTCCGTCGCGCGGTTTTCCTTGTTGCCGGGCACCTGCATCAACTGCAGGTAATCGATCACGACGAGGCCGAGGCCGTGCTCGCGCATCATCCGGCGCGCGCGCGAGCGCAGTTCGCCGGGCGAGAGCGCGGGGGTGTCGTCGATGAAGATCTTCGACTCGGACAGCAACGACGCGGCCTGGCTGACCCGCGGCCATTCCTCTTCGGCCAGTTCGCCCGAGCGCAAATCCTTCTGGCTGATCCGGCCGAGCGAGGAGATCAGGCGGAACGCCAGCTGCGAGGCCGACATTTCCATCGAGAACACCAGCACCGGCTGCTTGGCGCGCATCGCCACGGCTTCGGCGATGTTGAGCGCGAACGCGGTCTTGCCCATCGACGGGCGGCCCGCAACGATCACCAGGTCCTGCCTTTGCATGCCACTGGTCAGGTCGTCGAGATCCTTGAAACCGGTCGTGAGGCCATTCAACTGGCCGCGGTTGGCATAACGCTGCGCCAGCAGTTCCACTGCTTCCTTCACCGACTGGCGTACCGGGATGACCTGCTTGCGTCCGCGCGCGCCGGCTTCGGCGATCTTGAACACCCGTTGTTCGGCAGCTTCCAGGATTTCCGGCGTGTTGCGGCCTTCCGGGTTGAAACCGTCGCCCGCGATCTGGGTGCCGGCCTCGATGAGCTTCCGCAGGACCGCCTTGTCGCGGACGATGTCCGCGTAGGCGGCGATGTTGGCCGCGCTGGGCGTGTTGTTGGCCAATTCCGCGAGGTACGCGGCGCCGCCGATGTTGGCTGTCTCGCCGTGGCGCTCGAACCACTCGCCCAGCGTCACCGCGTCGCACGGCTTGCCACCCATCGCCAGTTCGCCGATCGCGCGGAAGATCAGGCGGTGTTCGCGGCGGTAGAAATCTTCTTCGGTGACACGGTCGGCGACCTGGTCCCACGCCTCGCCCACCAGCATCAGGCCACCCAGCACCGACTGCTCGGCCTCGATGGAATGCGGCGGCACCCGCAGCACGTCGACGCGCGGCGGCGGATTGTTGCGTTCGGGCAGGACGGCGCTCATGCAAGCGTGTGCGTTCGATGCGGACGAGAGGGTGTGGCCATGCCGAGGATGATACGGCGCCGTCTCACGGCACGCGATACATCAACCTCCGGGTACACACCGTCGCAAAACTTGTGGACAAGTTGTGGGGCACCCGTGGCCAATTTCGCGGGAAGCCGGCAGAACCGCCGCCATGCCGGCGGCGGCAGCGTCCCCCGGAACGGGATGCTCGCCGCGTTCCTACAACCCGAACCGGGTCGGTGCGTACGCGAGCGGATCGATCGCTGGCGGTTCGCCGCCGATGAGCGAACCGACGAGCTCGGCGGTCGCGGCACTCATGCTGACCCCGAGCATCCCGTGTCCCGTCGCAAGCAGCAGGTTGTTCCAGCGCTTGACCGGCCCGATCAACGGCATCTCGTCCACGCACATCGGTCGCCAGCCCCACCATTCCTCGCGCACTTCACCACCGACCGGCGCGCGCAGATAGGCGGCCGCGCCGCGCCGCAGCGCATCCAGCCGCGTGTGGTTGAGGCGTTCGTCGTACCCCGAGAATTCCATCGTGCTGCCGAGCCGGAAACCGGACGCCCATGCGGTCACGCACACACTGGGTTCGCGCAGCACCAGCGCGCGGCGTGGACATGGATCGGGCCGCGACATCGTGATCGAATACCCCTTGCCGGGCTGGATCGGTACCTGGAGGTCCAGCATCGATGCCACGCGGGGCGTCCATGCACCCAGCGCCATCACGATGCGCTCACCGGCGAAATCGCCGCGCGAGGTGTGCACCGTATCGACGCGGCCATCCGCGCAACCGAACCCCTCCACCGCCGCACCGGTCTCGATGATGCCGCCGCGTTCGCGCACCCGCCGCGCCAGTCCCTCCACCAGCAGGTCGGGGCGCAGCTGCGCATCATCGGCATGCAGGATGCCGCCCACCACGCCCGGCAACAGCGCCGGCTCCATTTGTTCGACCGCGTCGCCGGCCAGCGCCGTCGCCGCCACGCCGAGCCGATGCAGCCACTCGATTTCCGGGCGATCGTGTTCCAGTGTCTGCCGCGCGCGATACACATAGAGATTGCCGGCCGGCGCGTATTCGCACTCGATGCCCTCTTCCACCAGCACGCGCGGCAACAAGGTCCATGATCGGTTGAGGATCGCGGCGCGCACGATGGCAGCCCGCCGTGCGGCCCCCAGGTTGCAGCGGCGCGCGAAGCCCAGCAGCCAGCGCCAGCGCTCGGGATCGGGACTCGGACTGACGTACAACGGCGCATCGCGGCGCAGCATCCAACGCAGCGCGCGCCAAGGCATGCCCGGCACCGTCAGCGGAATCGCGTGGCTGGGGGTCAGGGTGCCGCAATTGCCGTGCGAGGCGCCGCAACCGGCCTCGCCGCGATCGACGACCCGCACCGTCGCGCCGCGACGGAGCAAAGTCAGCGCGCAGAACAAGCCGATCACGCCGCCGCCCAGGATCAGAACGTCACTGCGTGCTTCACTCATCCTGACCATTGTAGTCCCGAAGGTGCGAGCACCGAAGAGCCCCGACCCGGGCGGCCCCGGACTATCGGCCGGGCTCCTCGCCGGGCCGGCGGCCGGCAGGCGCCGGCCACCACCGGCGAAAATCGGGGCCCGACGGGACCGCTCCTGCCGCCATTCCGCGGCGTTTGGCATCATTCCTGCAAGGATATTCCCGCACAAGGGGAATCCACCATGAACGCCAACGTCGATACCGGTTTTTGCAGCGTACCCGAGATCCTGCTGATGCTCCGCGCCCCCGGCGCGGGCTGGCTGGCCACCCTGCTGGCCGCGCTGGATGAAGCCAGCCGTGATCCGGATTTCAACGCCTACCACCGCGCCATCCTGGCCCGTTGCCTCGACGAGCAGGCGGTGCCGGCGGCGGTCGCGGAGGCGTCCCGCCAACGCACCGCGCAGTTCGAGCAGGCGCTGGCGGCGCAACTCCACGACCGCGCAAGCGACCGCATGGCGGTCTGCTGAAAGCCTTCGGTGAAGTCCGGCGCGCGCTGGACGTCACCGGCGCCATCGGGTACTTTCGGGCCTGCCACTGCGGCAGTCCACGTCGATCCGATGCCTTTTCCCGATCGCAACCCGTTCGCCCGCTCCGCGTGTGCCCATCCGGGGGCCGCGCGTTGAACGCGCGCTGGCGCCGCGTTCGCCTGCTGGCCGGTTGCGCGGCGTTGCTGTTTCTGGCGGCCTGCGCCAGCGTTTCGCCCACGCGCAGCACCGCGCCGGCGCCCTCCCCGAACCTCGCCAACAACGTGCTGTTCCGCGCGATCGGGCTGGTCGGCACGCCCTATCGCTGGGGCGGCAACACGCCGGCGTCCGGTTTCGACTGCTCGGGCCTGGTCGATTACGTGTTCAGGACCGAAGCCGGCATCGCCCTGCCGCGCACCTCACGCGAAATGGCCGCGCTGGATGCGCCGACCATCGACCGCGATGATCTCCAACCCGGCGACCTTCTGTTTTTCGGCAAGCGCCATCGCGTCAATCATGTCGCGATCTACGTCGGAAACGGCCGTTTCGTGAACGCGCCCGAGACCGGCGGCACGGTGCGGCTGGATGAACTGGACGGCTACTATTGGCGCGATCACTACCTGTTTGCCAAGCGTGTGCTGACGCCACGCCTTCGCGCCGCCCTCGCGGCGGATTGATCCACCGGCCGGTGCCTGCGCGATCGCCCGCGCATGCAGCACGGCAAGCGAATCCAACGGAATCCACATGCAGAACTTCACCCTGTTCGTAGGCCGGCTAGGACTGTCGCTGATCTTCATCCTGTCCGGCATCGGCAAGATCATGGCCTATCACGCCACCGAAAAAGTGCTGATCGCGCACGGCTTGCCACCCGGGCTGCTGCCGCTGGTGATCTTCGCCGAACTCGGCGGCGGACTCGCGGTGCTGTGCGGCCTGCTGACGCGCTGGGCCGCGGTCGGCCTGTTCGTCTACACGCTGCTCGCCGCGATGATCTTCCACAACAACTTCGCCGACCACGAACAGTGGATCAACTTCATGAAGAATCTCGCCATCGCCGGTGGTTTCCTGGTGCTGGCCGTGCGCGGCGCCGGCGGGCTCTCGATCGACGCGTGGCGACGCCATCGCAAGCAGAAGCAGAAGATTTTCTTCTGATCCCATTCGCCGTGGCGTTGACGCCGCCGGCCATGCCCGTACAGGCCGGCGAGCCGGCAGCGCCTCCAGCAATCCTTGCTTCGATTGGCTACACTCGCCTGGACTGGAGGCCGGCCTGTCGCCGGCGGGGAATCCCCACGGCACGGTGAGCACCGACAAGCCCGGCTTCTTCGAAGAGCTGAAGCGCCGCCACGTGGTGCGCGTGGCCATCGCGTACGTGGTCGCCGGCTGGCTGCTGGTGCAGGTGGCGACACAGGTCTTTCCCTTCTTCCGGATTCCCGACTGGTCGGTTCGCCTGGTCGTGGTGCTGATCGTGATCGGCTTTCCGGTGGCAGTGGGGTTCGCGTGGGTGTTCGAGCTGACCCCGGAAGGCATCCGCCGCACCGCGCCGGCCGATTCACCGGAAGCGCGCGCGCCGCAGGCGCACCGTTCGGTCGGGCAGAAGCTCAATGCGATCATCGTCGCGATGCTGGTATTGGCCGTGGCGTTCCTCGGCTGGCGTTTGTACGCAGTGCGGCACGCGTTCCCGCAGACGTCTGCGGGGGCCGCGGCAACCGGCCGGCCGGCCGCGCAAACCATCCCCGCCAAGTCCATCGCGGTGCTGCCGTTCGAGAACCTCAACGTCGACCAGAAGGACGCCTACTTCGTGGCCGGCATGCAGGACCTGATCCTCACCAAGCTGGCCGACATCGGCGACCTCAAGGTCATTTCGCGCACGTCGACCGAAAAATACAAGAGCCATCCCGACGACCTGAAGACCATCGGTCGACAGCTGGGTGTCGCGACGATCCTGGAAGGCTCGGTGCAGAAGGCGGGGGATCAGGTGTTGATCAACGTGCAGTTGATCGACACCCGCAGCGACAGCCACATCTGGGCGCAGAGTTACCAGCGCACGCTGGACAACATCTTCGGCGTCGAGGGCGACGTGGCGGAAAAGATCGCGGCGGCACTGCAAACGAAACTGTCCGGCGCGGAAGCCGCAAGCCTCGCCGCGGTGCCTACCCACGACCGGGCTGCGATGGACCTGTACCTGCGCGCCGAATTCCTGGCCAACAAGGGCAGCACCAATTACGACAGCAGCAAGTTCCGCCCGGCAATTCCGCTGTACCGGCAGGCCATCGAGCACGATCCGGGTTTCGCGCTGGCCTATGCGCGAGTGTCGTGGGTCGAAAGCGCGCTGGCCTGGTTCGGCGGCGGCGGACAGGACGTCAAGCAACTGCGCACGCAGGCGCAGGCCGACGCCGAACAGGCGTTGAAGCTGGCGCCGAAGCTCGCCGCCGTGCGCCTCGCGCTCGGTTACAGCGATTATTGGGGCCGTGGCGACTACGCCGGTGCGCTGCAGGCGTTCGCGGCAGCACTGGCATTGAAGCCCAACGACGCCGATGCGCTGGCAGCGCAGGGCTACGTGCAGCGTCGGCAAGGGCGATTCGACGACGCGATCAGCTCATTCCAGAAAGCCTTCGCACTGGACCCACGCAATTCCTCGCTGGCCTTCGAACTGGGCGTGACCTGCATGATGGTCGACCGCTTTTCCGAGGCGCAGGACTGGTACCAGCGCGCGTTGGCGATCGACCCGGACAACCTCAACGCCAAAAGCTACGACGCATTGTCGATCGTGCTGGGCACCGGCGGCATCCCGCGCGCACTGTCTGCCGCGCAAGGTGGCGAACCGGCGCTGAAGGCCATTCGCGTGACGCTGCTGACGTACCAGCGCAAATTCGGAGAAGCCTTGGCTTTGCTGGGGAGCATCCCGGACACGCCGGACAACTTTCCCCCTGCGCTCAATGGCCCGAAGAGCGAGCAACAGGCCAGCCTGTACCGGCTGATGGGGGACGAAACCCGCGCCCGGCCATTGTTCGAGCAGTCGCTGCCGGTGTTGCGCGCGCAACTCGGGATGCTGCAGGGCATCGGCCTCGCGAATCAATGGCAGCAGATCGCCTACGCGGAGATCGGCTCTGGCCAAACGGCATCGGGGCTGGATGCTGTCGCCAGGTCGTTGCAGATCCTCGCTGACAACAAGGATCAGGTCTACGGACCGGAAATCATGGTGTCCGCCGCGTTCTACTATGCGCAAGCGCGTCGCCCCGACCTGGCCGTGCCACTGGCGGCCAAGGCCCTGGCCGCTCCAGGCATCGGGAACTTCTACTCGCCCGTGCTGCTCTGGCTCGATCCGTACTGGGACCCGATCCGCCACGATCCACGCTTCGAGGCGTTGCTGCATCAGTACGCGAAGTACAAGCCCGCCGTGATCTACCCCGTCACACCTGCTTCCGCGGCAGCTGCATCGTAATCACTCCCTTCGGACGGAGGGGTCGCACCGTCTGCCGAAGGCAGCGGGGTGGGATGCATTTACGCGAAAAAAGCCATCCCCTCTCGCGGTTCGCGCGCGTTCGCTACGCTTCGTCCGTGGCAAGCGACGGGGAAGAAAAGCCCGTATTTCCGCCTTTACCCGTGCGCGTGCCCGTCGCCGGGATGCGCATGCCCGTGGGCGATTTCCTCGGGCGCCGCGGCGCGCACATCGACGACTTCGATGTCGAAGTGCAGGGTCTTGCCGGCCAGAGGGTGGTTGTGGTCGACGTCGATCGCGCTCATGCCGACCTTGTGGACGGTGACCATGCGCTGGCCGCCGTCTTTCGTCTGCAACACGGTGGTCATGCCGGGCTTGAGCTTCTGCGCGTTCTGGAAATATTTCTTCGGCACACGCTGCAGCAGGCCCTCCTGGCGTTCACCGTAGGCGTCTTCCGGCGCGATGTCGATCTCGAACTTCTCGCCCGCTTCGCGCCCGGTCAGTGCCTTCTCGATGCCCGGCACCAGTTGCCCATGGCCCAGCAGCGCCAGCAGCGGTTCGCCGCGCTTGTGCGAATCGTCGAACGGCTCGGCGGCGGCGTCGGCGGCATCGCGCACGACGTAATGGAAACTGACCACGGAATCTTTTTCGGCACGCATGGAACGCTCAGGCGGAAGTCGGTGAGCCGCGCATATTAGCCGGCACTTCGTCGTTCGTCACACCGAACTTCGCGCCGTGCGCTTCCGGGCCGAACCAGGTCAGCAGCGCCAGCAGCACCGCGACGATCCCGATCCACACCGACTGGACGATCGCGTAATCGCCCCCGCGGGCGTGGGCAATCCAGGTCATCGCGAACGCGGTCCACGAGACGAGGAGGTTGCCGAGCTGGTAGGCGAAGCCCGGCAGCGTGCCGCGCACGTCATCCGGGGAAAGTTCATTCAAGTAACCGGGCACCACGCCCCACGCGCCCTGCACCGCGACCTGGATCCAGAACGCGCCGATCGCCAGCAACAGCACCGACCCGCCGTAGCTCCACAGCGGGATCGCGGGCAGCGCCAGCACGCAGGCGATCGCCATCGCGCGGCGGCGACCGATCCTTTCCGACCACTGGCCGAACACCAGCCCGCCGACCAGCGCACCCAGGTTCAGAATGATCGTCAGCAGGCTGGTGAGGTGCGTGTCGAAATGCATCTGCAGTTTCAGGAACGTCGGATAGACGTCCTGCGAGCCGTGGCTGAAAGCGTTGAACACCGCCATCGTCACGATCATGTAGGCCAGCAGCTTCCAGCGCCCACGCATGGTTTCCATGACGCCGCGACGCACGCCCGCTTGCGTGCGCTGCTCGAACACGGGCGACTCCGGCACGCTGCGGCGCAGGTACAGCACCAGCAGTGCCGGCAGGATGCCCAGCGCGAACATGCCGCGCCAACCGATGCTGTCGAACAGCAATCCGTAGGCCAGCGCGCACAGCAGATAACCGCACGGGTAACCCGACTGCAGGATGCCCGACACGATGCCGCGTGATTTCGCGGGGATCGACTCCATCGCCAGCGACGCGCCGGTGCCCCACTCGCCGCCCATCGCGATGCCGAACAGCGAGCGCAACACCAGCAGCGCGAGCAACGAGGGCGCGAACGCGCAGGCCAGGCCCAGCACCGAGTACAAGGTGACGTCGATCATCAGGATGCGCCGGCGTCCGTAGCGGTCGGCCAGCCGCCCGAAGATCAACGCACCCAGTGGCCGGAACGCCAGCGTCAGCAACAGCGCGAAAGCGACGTCCGACACCGGCACCTGGAACGTGTCGGCCACCGCCGGCATCACCATGACCAGCAGGAAGTAGTCGAACGCGTCCAAGGTCCAGCCCAGGAACGTGGCCGCGACGGTATGCCGCTGGGTAGTGTCGAGTGCGCGCAGATCGGCGATGACGGACATGGGCGGTTCCGATGCGGCCGACGGCCGTGGTGGCGCGAGCATACCAACGCATCCACGGGGCGTGCACGGAAGCGGCGACTACAATGGCAGGGTGACTGTAGAGACTTTGCCAACGGGACCGGTGTCCGGCGCCTTGACCGACCGGATCGATGCCACGCTACCGCAGACGCAGTGCACCCGTTGCGGCTATCCGGCCTGCCGTCCCTACGCGGAAGCCATCGCGCGCGGCGAAGCACCGATCAACCGATGCCCGCCGGGCGGCATGGAAGGCGTGCGCGCCCTGGCGCGGATCACCGGCCAGCCGGTACTGCCACTCGATTCCGCGTGCGGCGTCGAGGCGCCGCCCCAAGTCGCCATGATCGACGAGTCGGTGTGCATCGGCTGCACCAAGTGCATCCAGGCCTGCCCCGTGGACGCGATCGTCGGCGCCGGCAAGTTGATGCACACGGTGGTGGCCGATCTCTGCACCGGTTGCGAACTGTGTGTACCGCCGTGCCCGGTCGATTGCATCGCGATGATTCCGGCACGCGACCCGCCTGCGCGGATGCCGCGCCCGGCACTCCCTTGTCCACCGTGAAACGGTGCCGGCTTCACGAGCCGGGCCGCGAATGGCCATTCCGGTACGAGACGTGAGTGGGTCCGATCAAGCGGCGCGAAGCCCTCGACCGCGACGGCCGCGAACGATCGCATGGGCGGTGCGCGGCGCCTGGGCGGTGGCGATCCTGGTGTTCTGCCTGGTCTGGCCGGCGTGGGAATACCCGATCTTCGACATCGAGCCGCAGCAGCGCCTGAAGGCATTCGTACAACTTGTGCTGCTGCATGGTTCGTGGTTGCTGTGGCCGCTGCTGCTGCAATCGGGTTTCAAGGCGTGGCTGCGGGCGGGCGAACGCCGTCGCTGGCGCGCGGCCGGCGCGATCGGGCTTGCACTCGCATGCGCCGTACTGTGCTGGGCCCGTTTCGTGGCGCCCAACCGGATGGTGGTGCGTCGCAGCGTGATTCCCGCGCCGATCAATCTGAACATCGCCCTGGTCAGCGACATGCACGTGGGCATTTATACGCGCACGGGCAAATTGGCGGAAATGGTCGACAAATTGAACTCGCTGGATGTCGACATGGTATTGATCGCGGGTGACCTGACCTACGATCCGCCGTACGACCTGACTGCCACGCTCGCCCCATTGCGGCATCTCGACAAACCCACTTACGTGGTGCTCGGCAACCATGACGTGCAACTTCCGGGTCCGCCCCTGGCACACAGGATCTTTCGCGCGATGGCGGCACCGAACGTGCATTTCATCGAGCACCGCGTGATCGATTTCCCGAATTTCCGGCTCGCGGGGCTGTATGACTGGTGGGGCGGGCGCGACGACGCCGGGTTCCTGAAAACCCTGCCGCACGACAAGCCGTTGCTGGTGCTGATGCACCAGCCCCACAGCCTGCGCGCCCTGCACGGCGTGGATTTCGCGCTGGCCATGGCCGGCCACACCCATGGCGGGCAGGTCTATCTACCTTGGGTGACAAACATGATGTTCCGGCTGATGCGCGACGAACCCTACGTGAACGGCTATTACGACACCCCCGCCGGGAAACTGTTCGTGACACCGGGCATCGGCGTCACCGGCGTGCCGCTGCGTTTCGATTGCCCGCCCACCATCGACGTGCTGGAATTGCGCCGGCATGTCCAATGAACCCTCCATGCAGCAACCCTGCGTCCACTGCGGCGACTGCGCGCGCGCGTGCCCGGAAGCATTGGACCCGGAGGCGCTGTTCTTCACGTTGGTGCAGGACGATTTCTCCTCATCCCGTGCGGGTCGCCTCGCCGCATGCAGCGAATGCAACCGATGCGTGGACGTCTGTCCGTCGCACATCCCGCTGCTCGACTGGTTTCGCTGGGGCAAGGGGGAACTGGCGCAGCGTGCCAGGGCGGACGACGCGCGCCGGCGTTTCGAAGCACGCAATGCCCGGCTCACGCGCGAGCGTGCCGGACGCACCGCGCGGCACCGGGAAACATCCTCGTCCACCGCGCTGCCCGCGCAGACGATCAGCCACGCCGAAGTGCTTGCGGCCATCAGCCGGGGCCGCGCACGCAAGGCCGCTGTTGCGAGAAATCAGACCGCGGATGGCCGTTCCGGCGCCTGCGGTCCTGGAACGGCACCGCCTGCCGACGGCCCGGGCGCGGTGGTCAGGGGTGGTCGCAAGCAATGAAGCGCGAAAACGTTGCAGAACTCTTCCGCCGGCTGCGCGACCTCGATCCCGATCCGACCACCGAACTGCGTTACCGCACGCCGTTCGAATTGCTGGTCGCCGTGATCCTGTCGGCGCAGGCCACCGACGTGGGCGTCAACAAGGCCACCAGGCGCCTGTTCCCGGTCGCCAACACGCCAGGAAAGATTCTGGCCCTGGGAGAAGAGGGCCTCAAGAAGTACATCTCGACCATCGGCCTCTACAACGCCAAGGCCAGGAACATCATCGCGACCTGCGCATTGCTGCTCGAGCGCCACGGCGGTGAAGTGCCTCGCACGCGGGAAGAACTCGAAGCGCTGCCGGGGGTGGGGCGCAAGACCGCCAACGTGGTGTTGAACACGGTGTTCGGCGAAACCACCATCGCCGTCGACACGCACATTTTCCGTGTATGCAACCGCACCGGCCTCGCCCGCGGCAAGACGGTGCGCGCGGTCGAGGACAAGCTGGTGAAAGTGGTGCCCGACGAATACAAGCTCGGTGCTCACCATTGGTTGATCCTGCACGGCCGCTATGTGTGCGTTGCCCGCAAGCCGAAATGCCCCGTCTGCCCCATACGCGACCTGTGCGCCTACAAGTACAAGACGCCGGGTTGATCCCGCCACAAAGCTTCGCGCATCCGCCGAATGGTGCGTCACGGTTCCGGCAGCAAGGTCGCCGTCCTCCCGGCCGTCGGCATTTCTGGTCGTGCGTCCCGCGCTGATATCCTGCCCGGATGCATAGACAGATCGAAGCCTACGCAGAACGCATGTGCACCCGGTTTCGCGGATTCCTGCCGGTGGTGGTCGACGTCGAAACCGGCGGCTTCGATTCGCAGCACGATGCGCTGCTGGAAATCGCGGCCGTGATGGTAACCATGGACGGCGACGGCATGCTGGTGCCGGAGCCCGTCGTGTCCACGCACGTCGAGGCATTTCCGGGTTCGCACATCGATCCGAAGTCGCTGGAAGTGACCGGCATCGATCCCGACCAGCCACTGCGCGGCGCCCTGCCCGAACGCGCCGCACTGGACCTGATCTTCAAGCCGGTGCGTCAGGCCATCAAGGCCAGCGGTTGCCAGCGTGCGATCCTGGTCGGCCACAACGCCGCATTCGACCTCGGCTTCCTCAACGCCGCCGTGCAACGCACCGGCCACAAGCGCAATCCCTTTCATCCGTTCTCGTGCTTCGACACCGTGACGCTGGCCGGGCTTGCCTTCGGCCAGACCGTGTTGTCACGCGCCGTGCAGGCGGCGGGGTACGAATGGAACGCCAACTACGCGCACTCTGCGGTCTATGACGCAGAACGCACGGCGGCGTTGTTCTGCACCATCGTCAATCGGTGGAAACGCTTCGAGGATATCGAACGGCAAGCGGCGGGCGCCGCCTGATGCCCCCGCTCACGCAGCGGGCGCGTGGCGCAGCATCCACGCAACGAGTTGCAGCACCAGCAGCGCGTAAACGCCAGCCACGACGTCATCCAGCATCACGCCGAAACCGCCGCGCACGCGCCGGTCGGCAAGTCGCACCGGCCACGGCTTCCAGATGTCGAACAGCCGGAACAACGCAAACCCCGCCAGCATCCACCACCAGGGCGACGGCGCGGCAAACAGGGTGATCCACATCCCGATCACCTCGTCCCACACCAGCGCACCCTGGTCGTGCATTCCGATGCGGCGGTCGCAAATACCGCAGGCCCAGACGCCCAGCATGAACCCGGCGGCCACCACCACGAGGTACCAGCCCATCGGCAAGCCGCGCAGCAGGAACCACCACGGCAGCAACGCGACCAGCGACCCCGCGGTGCCGGGTGCCTTCGGCACCAGTCCCGCGCCCAGTCCCGTCGCGATCCAGCCGGCGGGATGCGACAGCAGCGCGCGACGCTGATCGGCAGTCAGGGTCCTGCTCATTGCGAAAAGTGTTCCCAGCCGCTGCGCGGCGTGGCGACTTCGTCGCCACGTGCATCCAGGACGCACACGCCGGACCCCGCAACGATGCGGCCAATGCGGGTTGCCTCGCAACCCTGGCGCGCGAGTGCAGCTTGCATTTCCGCTTCGCGCGCATCCGCCACCGTGAAACAAAGTTCATAGTCATCGCCACCGGCCAACGCCAGTTCGCGACACGTCGCGGTGTCGAAGGTTGCCGTGAGGGACGATGACAATGGCAGGGCGTCGACGTCGACCTCCGCGCGCACGCCGCTCGCGACACATGTGTGTCCGAGGTCCGCCAGCAAGCCATCCGACACGTCGATGCACGCGTTCGCGATCCCTCGCAATGCCAACCCCGCGGCGACGCGTGGTTCAGGTCGGTTCAACCGTCCGAGCAATGGCTCCCAGCCGTCTCCGGCCCCTTTTCCCGCATGCGGGGGAAGGGAGACACGCAACGCACCCGCCGCGTCGCCCAGCGTGCCGGTCACGAACACCGCATCGCCCACGCGCGCGCCGGCACGCGTCAAGGCTTCGCCGGCGGGAACGGTGCCCAGCGCGGTGACCGTGATGGACAGCGGACCCTGCGTGGTGTCGCCACCGATCAGGGCCACGTCGTGCGCGCGGGCGAGCGCGGCAAACCCGGCCGCGAACGACTCGATGAAACGCGCGTCGGCGTCCGGCACCGTCAACGCCAGCAGTGCCCACGCGGGCGTCGCGCCCATTGCGGCGAGGTCGGAGAGGTTCACCGCCAGCGATTTCCAGCCGACGTCCTCCGGCGCGGTGCCGTCCGGGAAGTGGACGCCCGCGACCAAGGTGTCGGTGCAGGCGACCAGCTGCCGGCCCGGCGCGAGATCGGTCAGCGCCGCATCGTCGCCGATGCCCAGCGCCACGTCGTCGCGTGCAATGTTGACGCGCGCCCGGATCGCGTCGATCAGGTCGAATTCCATTACGGGTCCGGGCCCGGGAACGGCGCATGGGTGAATACCAGCGTCGGTTCGCCGTGGTAGATCGCCTCGCACCAGCGACGAAGGCCCGCCTTCTCGGCGACGCGGATGGAAGCAAGATTGGCCGGGGCGATGATGCACACGGTGCGGTGCTCGGGAAAATGCGTGCGCCGCCATGCCTCGATCGCTGCGAGTGCCTCGGATGCAAAGCCGTTGCCCTGCGCCGCGCGTGCCAGGGCCCAGCCGCATTCCAGCATCCGGCGCAGCGAAGGAACCATGTCGCGCTGGAATTCGGCGTAACCGATGTCGCCGATGTACTGCCTGCTCGCGCGTTCCTCGATGGCCCAGTAACCGAAGCCGAGCAGGCTCCACAAGCCTGCATAGGTCAGCAGCCGTCGCCAGGCTTCCTCGCCGGTGGACGGCTTGCCACCGATGTGCCGCACGACTTCGGGATCGGACCAGATCGCACGACATGCATCGAAATCGTCGGGGCGGTGGGCACGCAGGCGCAAACGCTCCGTCTCGATGACCGGCGCCGCGACGAACGATGGCCGGGCAGTGTCGTCCATCCGCTCAGCCGTTCGTTTCGGTGGCGCGCCACGCGCGCGCCAATTTGTCGAGCACGCCGTTCACGTAGGTGTGGCCCTGCTCGGAACCGAAGCGCTTGGCGACTTCCACCGCTTCGTTCAGCACCACGCGATACGGCACGTCGACACGATGTTTCAACTCGTACGCGGACAGGCGCAATACCGCGCGTTCGATCGGGTCGACGCGCTCGATGTCACGATCGAGGAAGGGTGCCATGCCCGCGTCCAGCTCGGCACGATGCGCTTCCACGCCGCGCAGAAGGTCCTCGAAATATTCGAGGTCGGCGATCTGCATGTCCTGTTCGGAACGGAAATCGTCGATGACCTTGCGCATGGTGTTGCCGCCCAGTTCCCACGCGTACAACGCCTGCACCGCGCGGCGGCGCGCGCGCGTGCGCGCCGCCGGATCGATCCCGTCGCTCCGCTGTGCGCCGCTCATGCGGAAATCTCCTGCAGCAACACGGCGATTTCTATCGCGGCCAACGTGACATCCGCGCCCTTGTTGCCATGCGCGCCACCTGCGCGCGCCCACGCGTCGGCTTCGTCCTCGACCGCAAGTACGCCGTTCAACACCGGCACGCCGGCATCCAGCGCGACGCGCATCAACCCGCGCGCGCACTCGTCCGCCACGTGTTCGTAGTGACGGGTCTCGCCGCGCACCACGCAGCCCAGGGCAATCACCGTGGCGTAGCGGCCGCTCGCGGCCAGGCGTCCAGCCAGCAGCGGCAGCTCCCACGCGCCGGGCACGCGCAGTACGTCGAACGCATCCTCGGCCACGCCATGCGTGGCGAAAGCATGACGGGCACCGGCCAGCAGCTCGTCGACGATCCCGCCATTCCAGCGGCTGGCGATCACCGCATAACGCGCGCCGGGAGGCGAGCGCAGTTCCGTGGATGGCATAGCGGATCGATCAGACATGGGATCTCGGGAATTCGATGTGCGTTCTGCGTCTCGCAAAAGCGTAGCAGCGGCCGCGCCCGATCCCTACCCCGGGCTTCGGGAGGCTTGCCCGCTTTCTTCGCTCACGTATTCGACCACCTGGAGGTCGAACCCCGACAGCCCCACCAGCTTGCGCGGGGTACCCAGAACGCGCAGGCGGTGCACGCCCAGGTCGGCGAGGATTTGTGCGCCAAGGCCAAGCTGGCGCCATTCGCGCTGCGCAGCCGCGCGCCCGGGCGCGGACGCGGCCTCGCGGTTCAGGCGCGCGAGCAGGCCATCGGCATCTTCCTCGAAAGTCAGCACCACCACCACGCCGCAGCCTTCGGCGGCGACGCGCCGCAATGCCGCGGTCATGGTCATGCCGAGATCCTCACGCTCGAGATGCAGCACGTCGGACAACGTGTTGCGCACGTGCACGCGCGTCAGTACCGGCTGGTCGCCCTCGACGACTCCGCGAACCAGCGCGAAATGCAGGTCTCCGCGCAGGCGATCGCGCCACGCGATCAATCGGAACGCGCCGAACTCGGTCTCGACGCCCGATTCGTGCACGCGCTCGATGGTTTTTTCCGTCGCCAACCGATAGCGGATAAGGTCGGCAATGCTGCCCACCTTGAGCCCGTGCTTTGCAGCGAAAGTTTCGAGATCCGGCCGGCGCGCCATCGAACCATCCTCGCGAAGGATTTCGACCAGGACGCCGGCGGGCGTGCAGCCGGCGAGCGCGGCGAGGTCCACGGAGGCTTCGGTATGGCCCGCACGCGTCAACACGCCGCCGGGCTGCGCTTCCAGCGGGAACACGTGGCCGGGCTGCACCAGGTCGGTGGCCTGCGCATCCGGCGCCACCGCCACCTGGATGGTGCGCGCGCGATCGTGCGCGGATATCCCGGTGGTGACGCCGCTGGCAGCCTCGATCGAAACGGTGAAGTTGGTGTGGTACGCCGAGCCGTTGTCGCGCACCATCGGCTGCAGGCCCAACCGACGACAGCGCGCCTGGTCCAGCGCCAGGCAGATCAGGCCGCGGCCTTCGCGCGCCATGAAGTTGACGTCCTCCGCGCGCACCTTGTCGGCGGCCATGATCAGGTCGCCCTCGTTTTCGCGGTCCTCGTCGTCCAGCATCACCACCATGCGGCCGGCGGCGATCTCTTCCAGCAGTTCGGGAATGGCAGAAAAACTCATCGGAGAATGCTCTTGTTGAAAGTCGGACATGGATGTCCGTTTTTTGATTTGCGCGATCATGGACGATCGCAGGAATGAAGCCTCTCAACGTAACGCGCCAGCATGTCGATCTCGAGATTCACGCGATCGCCGACACGGCGGTCGCCGAACGTGGTCTGCTCGACCGTGTGCGGAATCAGGTTCACGCCGAAGCGCGCACCATCCACCGCATTGACCGTCAAGCTGACGCCATCCACGCACACCGATCCCTTGGCCGCGATGTAGCGGGAGAGCGTCGGTGGTGCCTCGATGACCCAGCGCCGTGAACGCGCATCGGGCTCGACGGAAACGATGCTGCCGATGCCGTCGACGTGGCCCGACACCAGGTGGCCGCCCAGCCGATCCGACAGCCGCAGCGCCTTTTCCAGGTTCACGCGATCACCCACGCCCAGATCGCCCAGCGTGGTCAGGGCAAGGCTTTCGTTGGAAACGTCGAACGCCAGCGTGTCGCCTTCATGGGCGACCACGGTCAGGCAACAGCCCGACACCGCGATGCTGTCGCCCAGCGTGACATCGGACGTGTCGAACTCGGGCGCGACGATGCCGAGGCGCCTATCGCCGCCACGCTGTTCGCTGCGCGTGACACGACCAGTGGCCTGGATGATGCCGGTGAACATCAGCGCGCCTCCCGAAGAAAGGCGGCGGACCCACGGATGATGGACATGAACGTTCTCCGCGTAACCAATGGCGAGAACGCTCCAAGGCATGAGGCCGACACGCGGGCATCGCCGCGATCGGACCGTCTTCGCTTCATCCGGACTCTCCGGCAACGTTGACCTGCTGCCGACCGTCGGCTCCGGCATTCGACCGGATCTGCTGACCTTTCGCCATCGGCGAAAGCGCTCGCGGGCTTGTCCTTGCGGACCTACCGCCGGTGGGGACTTCCACCCCGCCCTGAAGACGTTTCCGGCATGGGCCGGAGCCTGCAGTTTAGCACTTCCAGCGGCCATCTCGCCCGGCGGCACGGGGTTGCGGTCCCACGTCCGGGATTCGGCAGGCGACACCGATTGGCGATCCTCCAATTGGACGTCCAGACGTCTGGCCGTAAAAACCTGTTGCCTTTTTGTTGCACCGCACTATATTCGGAATCGAGCCCGATGGAGTGAAAACCATGGCGCCCTTGTACGCACAAGGTCTGTACGACCCCCGTCACGAACACGACGCCTGCGGCATGGGCTTCGTCGCGCACATCAAGGGCCGCAGGAATCACGCGATCATCCAGCAGGGCCTGGCGATCCTGCGCAACCTCGACCATCGCGGCGCGGTGGGCGCCGATGCGTTGATGGGCGACGGCGCCGGCATCCTGATCCAGATTCCCGACCGGCTGTATCGCGAGGAGATGGCGCTGCGCGGGGTGAGCCTGCCCCCGCCCGGCGAATACGGCGTCGGCATGATTTTCCTGCCGCGGGAGCACGCCTCGCGACTCGCCTGCGAACAGGAACTGGAACGCAAGGTGCGCGCCGAGGGGCAAGTGCTGCTCGGCTGGCGCGACGTGCCGGTCGACCCCGACATGCCGATGTCGCCGGCGGTGAGGGCGCGCGAGCCGGTGATCCGGCAGGTCTTCATCGGCCGCGGCCCCGACGTGATGGTGCCCGACGCGCTGGAGCGCAAGCTCTACGTGATCCGCAAGACCGCCAGCCACGCGATCCGCGCGCTGAACCTCAAGCACGGCCAGGAATATTTCGTGCCGTCGATGTCGACGCGGACGGTGGTCTACAAGGGCCTGTTGTTGGCCGACCAGGTGGGCCGCTACTACCGCGACCTCGCCGATCCGCGCACGGTGTCGGCCGTGGCGCTGGTGCACCAGCGCTTTTCCACCAACACCTTCCCGGCCTGGGAGCTCGCGCACCCGTACCGGCTGATCGCGCACAACGGCGAGATCAACACCGTCAAGGGCAACGTCAACTGGATCAACGCGCGCACCGGCGCAATCGCCTCCCCGGTACTCGGCGACGACCTTCCGAAACTCTGGCCGTTGATCTATCCCGGCCAGTCCGACACCGCCTCGTTCGACAATTGCCTCGAACTGCTGACGATGGCCGGCTATCCGCTGGCACACGCGATGATGATGATGATTCCCGAAGCGTGGGAAAAACACGCATCGATGGATCCGAATCATCGCGCGTTCTACGAATACCACGCGGCGCTGATGGAGCCGTGGGATGGACCCGCGGCGATCGCGTTCACCGATGGCCGCCAGGTCGGCGCGACGCTGGACCGCAACGGCCTTCGCCCCGCGCGTTATCTCGTCACGGACGATGACCTCGTGATCCTCGCGTCCGAAGCGGGTGTGCTGCCCGTCGCGGAATCGCGGATCGTGAAGAAATGGCGGCTGCAGCCCGGCAAGATGCTGCTGATCGACATGGATGCCGGACGCATCATCGACGATCGCGAAATCAAGGATCAGCTCGCCAACGCCAGGCCGTACAGGCAATGGATCGAACGCATCAGCGTGCGCCTGGATGAACTGCCGGAACCGCGTCCCGAGTCGCGCGTCGTGGAAAACCTGCTCGATCGCCAGCAGGCCTTCGGCTACACGCAGGAAGACCTGAAGTTCCAGTTGCTGCCGATGGCGCAAGATGCGCAGGAAGCGATCGGCTCGATGGGCAACGACGCGCCGCTGGCGGTGCTCTCGCATCGCGCCCGATCCCTGTATGGCTATTTCCGCCAGATGTTCGCGCAGGTCACCAACCCTGCGATCGATCCGATCCGCGAGCAACTGGTGATGTCGCTGACCTCGTTCATCGGCCCCAAGCCCAATCTGCTCGACATCAACAACATCAATCCCCCGCTGCGGCTGGAAGTGCCGCAACCGGTGCTGGGTTTCGAGGACATGGCGCGACTGCGCAAGATCGGCCGTTATTCGCGCGGCCGTTTCCGCAGCCACACGCTCGACATCACCTGGCCCGCGGCGTGGGGCGCGGCCGGCATCGAGGCGCGGCTTGCATCACTTTGTGCGCAAGCGGTGGACGCGATCGAACAGGGCCACAACATCCTGATCGTGTCCGACCGCAACGCGGACCGCGAACGCGTGGCGATTCCCGCGCTGCTGGCGACTTCGGCCGTGCACCAGCATCTGGTGGCGCGCGGCCTGCGCACCAGCACCGGCCTCGTGGTGGAAACCGGTTCGGCGCGCGAAGTGCACCACTTCGCCCTGCTCGGTGGCTACGGCGCGGAGGCGGTGCACCCCTACCTCGCCATGGAAACGCTCGCCCACGGGTTTGCCGATGCACCCGGCGGCATCGCACCCGACAAGGCCATCACCCATTACGTGAAGGCCATCGACAAGGGCCTGCAGAAGGTGATGTCCAAGATGGGCATCTCCACCTACATGTCCTACACCGGCGCGCAGATCTTCGAGGCCGTGGGTTTGAGCCGCGAGTTGGTCGACAAGTATTTCACCGGCACGACCAGCAACATCGAAGGCGTGGGCCTGTTCGAACTGGCCGAAGAGGCGCTGCGCCGGCACGCCGCCGCGTACGGCGACGGTGCGGCGTCCACCGGTGCGCTGGCCGACGGCGGTGACTACGCCTGGCGCATGCGCGGCGAAGAGCACATGTGGACGCCCGATGCCATCGCGAAACTGCAGCACGCGACCCGCGCCAACAACGCAAAAACCTACGAGGAATACGCGGCGCTGATCAACGACCAGAGCCGGCGGCACATGACGCTGCGCGGCCTGTTCGAATTGCGCACCGATCCGGCGCGCGCGATTCCGCTGGATGAAGTCGAACCGGCGAAGGAGATCGTCAAGCGCTTCGCCACCGGCGCGATGTCGCTGGGCTCGATTTCCACCGAGGCGCACACGACATTGGCACTGGCGATGAACCGCATAGGCGGCAAGTCCAACACCGGCGAAGGCGGCGAGGATCCGGCGCGCTACCGCAACGAATTGCGCGGCGTCCCGGTCAAGGATGGCGACACGCTGGCGGGCATCCTCGGCAGGGACCGCATCGAGCGCGACATCAGGCTGCAAGCCGGCGACTCGCTGCGCTCGCGCATCAAGCAGGTGGCCTCGGCGCGCTTCGGCGTGACCGCGGCCTATCTCGTGTCCGCCGACCAGATCCAGATCAAGGTATCGCAAGGCGCCAAGCCCGGCGAAGGCGGCCAGTTGCCGGGCCACAAGGTTTCCGAATACATCGCGGAGCTGCGCTTCTCGGTGCCGGGCGTGGGCCTGATTTCGCCGCCGCCGCATCACGACATCTATTCGATCGAGGATCTCGCGCAGCTGATCCACGATCTGAAGAACTGCAACCCGCGCGCGTCGATCTCGGTGAAGCTGGTGTCGGAGGTCGGCGTCGGCACGGTGGCCGCGGGCGTCGCCAAGTGCAAGGCCGACCACGTGGTGATCGCCGGCCACGACGGCGGTACCGGCGCCTCGCCATGGTCGTCGATCCGGCATGCCGGCACGCCCTGGGAGCTGGGCGTGGCCGAGACCCAGCAGACGCTGGTGCTGAACCGCCTGCGCGGGCGCATCCGCGTGCAGGCCGACGGCCAGATGAAAACCGGCCGCGACGTGGTGATCGGCGCGCTGCTGGGCGCCGACGAATTCGGCTTCGCCACCGCGCCGCTGGTGGTGCAGGGCTGCATCATGATGCGCAAGTGCCACCTCAACACCTGCCCCACCGGCGTCGCCACCCAGGATCCCGTGCTGCGCCGCCGCTTCACCGGCCAGCCCGAGCACGTGGTGAACTATTTCTTCTTCGTGGCGGAGGAAGCGCGCAAGCTGATGGCGCAGCTCGGCATCCGCCGTTTCGACGATCTCATCGGCCGCGTCGACCTGCTCGACATGCGTGCCGGCATCGAGCACTGGAAAGCGAAGGGGCTGGACTTCGCGCGCGTGTTCCACCGCCCCGAAGTGCCGGACGACGTCGCACGTCGCCACGCGGAGGAGCAGGACCACGGCCTCGGCCGTGCGCTGGACCACGTGTTGATCGGGAAGGCCCAACCCGCACTCGAGCGCGGCGAGAAGACCCGCTTCATCGTCGACGTGCGCAACGTGAACCGCAGCGTGGGCGCCATGCTGTCGGGCGAAGTCGCGCGCCGTTACGGTCACGAGGGTTTGCCCGACGACACCATCCACGTGCAACTGGACGGCACCGCCGGGCAGAGCTTCGGCGCCTTCCTTGCGCGTGGCATCACGCTGGATCTGGTCGGCGAGGGCAACGACTACGTCGGCAAGGGCTTGTCGGGTGGGCGCATCATCGTGCGTTCTCCGAACGACTTCCACGGCTTCGGCCCCGAGCACATCATCGTCGGCAACACCATGTTGTACGGCGCCACCGAGGGCGAGGCGTATTTCAATGGCGTCGCGGGCGAGCGCTTCGCGGTGCGCAACTCCGGCGCGCGTACCGTGGTGGAAGGCGTGGGCGACCACGGCTGCGAATACATGACCGGCGGCACGGTGGCGGTGCTGGGCGAAACCGGGCGCAACTTCGCGGCGGGCATGTCGGGGGGCGTGGCCTACGTGTACGACCCGAAGGGTGAATTCGAACGGCGTTGCAACCTCGCAATGGTGGCGCTGGAGCCGGTGCTGTCCGTCGTGGAACAGGAACTGCGCGTGCCGCGGGAACACTGGCACGTGCCGGTGCGTGGCGGCGCGCCCGCCACCGACGAGACCATCCTGCGCCAGATGCTGGACGCGCACTTCCGCTACACCGGCAGCTTCCGCGCCAGGGAAATCCTCGCCAACTGGGCCGACACGCGCGCGCATTTCGTGAAGGTGATGCCGCACGAATACCGGCGCGCGCTGGCCGAAACGGCAAAGCGCGGTGCCGCGTCCCCGGTCACCGAAACAGCCACCGCCTGAAGGAGCAAGCGCATGGGCAAGATCACGGGCTTCCTGGAATTCGAACGCGAACCGGAAATTCTGGAAGCGCCCGCAGTACGCAAACGCCACTGGCGCGAGTTCGTGCGCGGACTCGACGACGAGCCTGCCCGCAGGCAGGCCGCGCGCTGCATGGATTGCGGCATTCCGTTCTGCCATCACGGCTGCCCCGTCCACAATGTCATTCCGGATTTCAACGATCTCGTGTACCGGCAGGACTGGCAACGCGCGCTGGACGTGCTGCATGCCACCAACAATTTTCCCGAGTTCACCGGACGCATCTGCCCCGCGCCTTGCGAGGCCGCCTGCACCTTGAACATCGCCGGCGAGCCGGTGGGCATCAAGTCGATCGAACACAAGATCATCGATCGCGGCTGGGAAGAAGGCTGGGTGGTGCCACGGCCGCCCGCGCGCAGGACCGGCAAGCGCGTGGCGATCGTGGGCAGCGGTCCCGCGGGACTCGCCGCCGCGCAACAGCTCGCGCGCGCCGGCCACGACGTCACCGTGTTCGAGAAGAACGATCGCGTGGGCGGCCTGCTGCGTTACGGCATTCCCGATTTCAAGTTGGAAAAACGGCTGATCGATCGTCGCATCGAACAGATGCACGGCGAAGGTGTGGTGTTCCGCACCGGCGTGTACGTTGGTGCTGCCGCCGACGTCGCCGGCGGCGGCCAGCGTGGAAGCGTCGCCCCCGCCGAACTCGAACGGGAGTTCGACGCGGTGGTGATGGCGGGCGGCGCGGAAACGCCGCGCGACCTGCCGGT
This sequence comes from Rhodanobacter sp., assembly GCA_044464225.1. Lineage (GTDB taxonomy): Bacteria > Pseudomonadota > Gammaproteobacteria > Xanthomonadales > Rhodanobacteraceae > 66-474. Next base: position 126,920 of record JBIQLN010000001.1, read on the forward strand.
ACCCGGCCGCGAACTTGCCGGCGTCCATTTCGCGATGGAATTCCTGCCGCAGCAGAACCGCGTCAATGCCGGTGACGCGATCGACGGGCAAATCGTGGCAACCGCCAAGCATGTCGTGGTGATCGGCGGCGGCGACACCGGCTCCGATTGCGTGGGCACGTCGAACCGGCAGGGCGCGGCCTCCGTCACCCAGTTCGAGTTGCTGCCGCAACCGCCGCGACAGGAAAACAAGCCGCTCACGTGGCCGTACTGGCCGCTGAAACTGCGCACGTCCAGTTCGCACGAGGAAGGCTGCGGGCGCGACTGGTCGGTCGCCACCAGGCGCTTCAATGGGGACGGGCAAGGCCGTGTCGCGAGCCTCACCGCGGTGCGCTTGCAGTGGAAGGGCCGCGAGATGACGGAAATCGCCGGCAGCGAATTCGAGGTCCGCGCGGACCTGGTGCTGCTGGCGATGGGCTTCGTGTCGCCGGTGCAGAAGGTGCTCGACGCGTTCGGCGTGGAACGCGACGCGCGCGGCAACGCGAAAGCGGCGACCGATGGCGCTGCCGGCTACCGCACCAGTGTCGACAAGGTGTTCGCTGCCGGCGACATGCGCCGCGGCCAGTCGCTGGTCGTATGGGCGATCCGCGAAGGCCGTCAATGCGCGCGCGCGGTCGATGAATACCTGATGGGCCGCAGCGACCTGGCGCGGTAACCGCGGCGCCAGGGTTCAACCCGGCGCCAATCGCCTGGCCAGGAAATCGATCAGCGCCCGCAGCGCCGGATCGCGGTCGGCGCCAGGCAGCCACAGCAGGTGCACGTCGAATACCGGCAATTTCCAGTCCGGGAACAACTCGACCAGCCGCCCGTCGGCAACCATCGGGTCGGCCATGTAGTCGCCCTGCAAACCGATGCCGACGCCGGCCGATATCGCATCGCGGATCGCCTGTGCGTCGTTGCTGCTCAACACCGGGTCGATCCGCACGGCGCGCCGTCGACGCCCGCGGGTGAACGACCACAAGGTGCCACGGCGATATCCGCTGAAGGTGATGCAGCGGTGCGCCTTGAGGTCGGCGGGATCGCGCAACGGCGGAGCCGAGGCCAGGTAATCCGGCGAGGCACAGGGGAAAACGCGCATCCGTCCGATCCGGTGCGCCACCAGTTGCACGTCCGCCAAACGCCCCACGCGCACCGCCAGCTCCACCTTGCCCGCCACCATGTCGACCCAGGTGTCGTCGTACACCGCCTCGATGCGCAGGTCGGGATGCTTGCGCATGAACGCCGCGAGCAACGGAGCCACGCGGTAGCGCCCGAAGCTGGCCGGCAGATGCACACGCAGACGGCCGGCCAACCCGCCGTCCGGCGGACGCAGGTCCGCCGCGAGCTCCGTCATCACCGCTTCCATGCGCTGCCACTGCGCCAGCAGCTGTTCGCCGCGCGCGGTCACCGCCATCCGGCGCGTGGTGCGCAGGAACAGCCGTGCACCGACGGCATCCTCCAGGGCCGCGATGCGCCGGCTCAACACGGACGCCGTGCATCCCACCTCCAGCGCCGCCCGCGAGAAGTTGAGCTGCCGCGCCGCCGCCGCGAAGGCACGCAGCTCGCGCAGTCGGGTGGGGGTGAGATCGAACGATCGATTCATTGAACGAACAAAAGAAATACGATTTATGCTGATTATCACACGACCGTGATTGCCGGATCATGCCGGGATTCCCGACACGGAGTTTCGTCATGCGCGCCATCCGGCTTTCCGCCTTCGACCTGGACCACCTGCAACATGTCGACCTGCCCGCCCCACGCCCGGCCCCGAACGAGGTACTGGTCGCGATGGAGGCCGCCTCGCTCAATTTCCGCGACTCCATGGTGGTGAACGGCGAGCTCTATCGCGACGTGCCGCTCCCGTTGGTGCCGGTGTCCGACGGCGCCGGCACGGTGGTCGAGGTCGGCGATGCCGTCACCCGCTTCAAACCCGGTGACCACGTCACCACGTTCTACAAGTCGCGCTGGATCGCCGGCGCGATGCGGCCGGAATGGGAAGGCGCCGAAATCGGCGCCCCCGAGCCGGGCGTGATGCGCGAACTGGCCTGCTTCGACCAGTACTCGCTGGCGCGTGCACCGTCGCACCTCTCCAGCGTGCAGGCGGCCACGCTGCCGATTGCCGCGCTAACCGCCTGGCAGGTGCTGGAACAAGCCCACGTCACCACCGGCCAGACCGTACTCCTGCTCGGCACCGGCGGCGTTTCCCTGTTCGCATTGCAATTCGCCAAATTGCGCGGCGCGCGGGCGATCCTGCTGTCGTCCAGCGATGAAAAACTGGCGCGCGCAAAATCGCTGGGCGCCGATGTCGGCATCAACTACAGGCAGCATCCCGAATGGGGCCCGCTGGTGCGCGAAGCCAGCGGCGGCGTGGGCGTGGACGCGGTGATCGAAACCATCGGCGCCGCCACCCTGGCGCAATCGCTGGACGCGGTGCGCATGCACGGCTTCATCGGCGTGCTCGGCTGGATCGGCGGGATGGACGCTCCGCTGTCCCTGTCCAGGATGGTGTTGAAACGCATACGCGTGCAGGGGATTTCGGTCGCGCCGCTGGAAGCGCACGAACGCATGGTCGCGGCCATCGAAGCCACGGGACTGGAACCGCCGATCGACCACGTATACGGCTTCGGACAATTGCGGGAAGCCTTCGAACGCATGGCCGCCGGCCGCCATTTCGGCAAACTCGCGATCGATTTCAGCCGGTGAGGCATCTTTCCATGCGCTTCCTTCATGGCTTGCGCCGCGCCGCCTGCGGCCTGCTGCTCTGCCTCCCGTTCGCATCCGCCGCGTCCGCCCACGGCGTCGGCGCCACCGTCGACATCCGCATGTATGTGCTCGATTGTGGTCACCTGGCCTTCCAGGACATGGGGATGTTCGACGACAGCGGCGCATCGGACGGCAAGCCGGGCGCGATGTCGGCACCGTGTTTCCTGATCGTGCATCCCGGGGGCATCCTGCTGTGGGACACCGGGCTTGGCGATGCGATCGCGGACCACCCCGATGGCGTCGAACTGGCACCGGGCATCCGCGCCACGGTGCCGGTGAAACTGGTCGATCAACTCGCGAGGCTGGGCCTGAAACCCGCCGACATCGACTATCTGGCGTTCTCGCACTGGCACGAGGACCACACCGGCAACGCCAACCTGTTCGGCAAGGCCACCTGGATCCTGCAGCGCAAGGAGCTGGCCGCGGCGACCGGCCACACGCCGCCGCCCTTCGAACCGCTGGCGCTGGTGTCCGTCTGGCGCACCGCGAAGCGGCGCATCATCGACGGCAATGCGGACGTGTTCGGCGACGGCACGGTACGCCTGCTGCTGATGCCCGGCCACACACCCGGCCATCAGGTGCTGGAAATCCGCTTGCCACACGCGGGCACGGTGCTTCTGAGCGGCGACCTGTACCACTCGCGCGAAAACCGCCGCTTCCGCCGGGTGCCGCGCATCAACACCAGCCGCGTGGCCACGCTCGCCTCGATGGATCGCTTCGAAACGATCGCCGCCCGCGACCACGCACGCGTGGTGATCCAGCATGATCCGCGCGACATCGCACTGCTGCCGCGATTCCCGGACTACCTGCACTGAACGGAACGGCGAGTCAACCAGCCGCACGCAAGCGCATGCGCAGGTCCTCGCCCACCCGCCGCTGGTCCAGCAGGCGCAGCGGCCGGCGGCCGGTCATGCCGGCCAATCCAGGCAATCGCAACAAGGGCCGCGCCGTATCGCCCAGCACCGTGGGTGCAACGTACAGCAGCAGTTCGTCGACGAGTCCCCGTTGGAACAGCGCGCCACACAGGGTCGGTCCGGCTTCGACCTGCAATTCGTTGACCCCGCGGGCGGCGAGCAACCGCAACGCCGCGTCGAGGTCGATGCGACGCTTTGCATCACATGGGACCGCCGCCAATTCGACTTGCGCGTAGCGCGCATCGGAGGGATGCGCGCCCGGCGCATGCAACACTAGGGTTGGCGCACTGGCATCGAGCAGATGCGCCCCGGGCTGGAGCGCGTCGAGACGCGCATCCAGCACCACGCGCAATGGAGGGATGAAGCTTCTCCCGTCTCCCGCCGGGGGGAGGCGGCCGCAGGCCGGGCGCGAACCGCTCCCCGAAGGGGCGGGTGAGGGTTCGGCCAGTATCGAGCGATGGGACCCCTGCGTACCCTCACCCCTACCCCTCTCCCGCGGGGAGAGGGGTTCCACGTCCGCCAACCGCACCGTGAGACGCGGATCGTCCGCGCGCGCGGTGCCGGCACCGGTCAGGATCGCCGAACTGTGCGCGCGCCAGCGCTGCACGTCGGCGCGCGCGGCGTCGCCCGTGATCCATTTCGATTCGCCGTCGGCCAACGCGGTGCGGCCATCCAGGCTCATCGCAAGTTTCACGCGCACCCATGGCCGCCCGCGTTCGAAGCGCGAGAAAAACCCGCTATTCAGTTCGCGCGCGGCGTCGCGCATCAGTCCGGCTTCGACAACGACCCCGGCTTTGCGCAGGCGCCGGATTCCCGCCCCGGCCACTTTCGGATTGGGGTCTTCGGACGCGAACACCACGCGCGCGATGCCGGCTTCGATCAGCGCGTCCGCGCATGGCGGCGTGCGGCCGTGATGCGAACAGGGCTCCAGCGTCACGTAGGCGCTTGCGCCGCGTGCACGTTCGCCCGCGCCGCGCAACGCGAACACTTCCGCATGCGGTTCGCCGGCCCACTGGTGCCAGCCCTCGCCGACGATTTCATCGCCGTGTGCAATCACGCAGCCCACCCGCGGGTTCGGCTGTGTCGTGAAAAGGCCGTGCTCGGCAAGGCGCAGCGCGCGCGCCATCATCGCGTGATCGATGGCCGAGAAGTCCGGGCCCGGCTGCGGCATCAAGGCTTCTTCTTGTCGGTCGGTTTTCCGAACGGCACCACCGCGCCGCCGATCAATGGCAACTGGCCTTCACTCGCGGGGAATTCGTGTTCCAGCCGATCGAGTTCCTCGCGGAAATCGGCGACGTCCTCGAACGAACGATACACCGACGCATAGCGCACGTAGCCGACATGGTCGAGCTTGCGCAGTTCCGCCATCACCAGTTCGCCGATCCGGCGCGACGGCAATTCGCGTTCGGTGGAAACACGCAACTGCCGCACCACCGCGCGCACCGCCGCCTCGATGCGATCCTCGGTCACCGGCCGCTTGTGCAGCGCGCGATCGAACCCCATGCGCAGCTTGCGCGCATCGAAGGCCTCGCGCCGGCCGTCGCCCTTGATGATCGCGGGCAGCTTCAGCTCCACCGTTTCCACCGTCGAGAACCGTTCGCCGCACGACGGGCACTCGCGGCGCCGGCGGATGGTCGAGCCTTCCTCCGAAACGCGCGAATCGATCACGCGGGTGTCGATGTTCTGGCAGAACGGGCAATGCATGGAATCAGGATTGGGCGCGCTGGTGATGGTTCCAGTCGGTAGCCGTGTTTGCGGAAACCGGGAGCGAAGTCGATTCTTGCGGAGATTCTAGTGCAGCGCCCGGCCGCTACCCACCCATTCCCTTGCCCGTCATGCACCCTCGCCCCTGATTCCTAGCCGTACACCGGAAACTTCGCGCACTGCGCATTCACCAGCGCGCGCACGTTTTCGATCACCTTTTCGTCGTTCGGCGCATCCAGGACATCCGCGACCCAGCCGGCGAGTTCGACGCAGTCGGCTTCCTTGTAGCCGCGGGTCGTGACGGCAGGCGTGCCGATGCGCAGGCCCGAGGTCACGAACGGCTTCTGCGGATCGTTGGGCACCGCGTTCTTGTTGACCGTGATATGCGCCTTGCCCAGCGCAGCCTCCGCGTCCTTGCCGGTGATGGGTTTTCCGATCAGGTCCACCAGGAACAGGTGGTCCTCGGTGCCGCCGGAGACGATCTTGTAGCCGCGGTCGATCAGGGTTTTCGCCATCGCCTTCGCGTTCTTCACCACTTGTTTTTGGTATTCCTTGAACGAAGGCTCCAGCGCTTCCTTGAAGGCCACCGCCTTGGCCGCGATCACGTGCATCAGCGGGCCGCCCTGCAAGCCGGGGAACACGATCGACTGCAGTTTCTTGACGATGTCCTCGGCGTGCTCGCCCATCGCCGCATTCTTCGCGACGATCAGGCCGCCGCGCGGGCCGCGCAGGGTCTTGTGGGTCGTCGAAGTCACCACGTGCGCGTGCGGCAACGGCGACGGATACACGCCGGCGGCGACAAGGCCGGCGACATGCGCCATGTCCACGAACAGGTAGGCGCCGACCTTGTCGGCGATCGCACGGAAGCGCGCCCAATCCATCACCTGCGAATACGCGCTGAACCCGGCCACGATCATCTTCGGCTTGTGTTCGAGGGCGAGCTTCTCGACGGCGTCGTAATCGACCAGCCCCTCGTCGTTCACGCCGTACTGCACGGCGTTGAAGATCTTGCCGGAAAGGTTCGGCTTGGCGCCATGGGTGAGGTGCCCGCCATGCGCCAGCGACATGCCGAGGATGGTGTCGCCCGGCTGCAGCAGCGCGAAGTACACGGCCTGGTTGGCCTGCGAGCCCGAATGCGGCTGCACGTTGGCGTAGTCGCAGTCGAAGAGTTTCTTCAAACGCTCGATCGCCAGCGCCTCGGCCACGTCCACGTACTGGCAGCCGCCGTAATAACGCTTGCCCGGGTAGCCCTCCGCGTACTTGTTGGTCAACACGCTGCCCTGCGCTTCCATCACCCGCGGGCTCGCATAGTTTTCCGACGCGATCAGCTCGACGTGGTCTTCCTGGCGCTGCTTTTCCTCCATGATTGCCTTCGCCAATTCATCGTCGTAACCGGCAATCCGCATCTCGTGGCTGTACATCGCGATCCTCTGGGTGGACATGGAGGGCAGCATGCGATTCTAGCCGTTTTGGCCACCCGGCGACCGGGCGCGGCGGTCCGCTACAATCGACGGTTTCGCCCGTGCGAGGCGTCAATGCCATCCCGCATTCTCCGTGTTCTCGAACAGGCTTGGCTGGCCCTGGCACTGTGCCTGATTTCGTGCGCCGTGTTGGCCGACCCCGCCAGCGGCGTCGGTTTCCAGCCCATCACCATCCATGACCCGGTCAATGGCGGCACCATGCCGGGCTATGTGTTTTATCCCACGGTTCAGCCGTCGCAGGTCACATGGCTCGGGCCGTATGAATTGCATGCCACGCCCAAAGCGAAGCCCGTCCCCGGCGCCAAACCGCTGGTGGTGATCTCGCACGGCCACGGCGGTTCCGACCTCGGCCACCACGACCTCGCGGTGTATCTCGCCAGCCATGGATTCGTCGTGGCCACGCTGCAGCATCCCAAGGACGATTTCCGCGACGACAGCGGAGACGGGCATCCGGAAGTCATGATCGGACGGCCGATCCAGGTCAAGGCCACGATCAGCATGTTGCTCGCCGATCCGCACTGGAAGGCCCTGATGGACCCGGACCGCATCGGCGTGGCGGGTTTCTCGAATGGCGGTTACACCAGCCTGCTGACTGTCGGCGCCGTACCGCAGTTCACGCGTTTCATCACCTATTGCCGGGCCCATCCGGACGACCCGGATATCTGCGGAGCCGCCCATCAGTTGCAGGCGCAGGCCGCACGGCACGGACAGACGCTCGAACAATTCATGACCTCGATGCAGAACGACCTGCACCGCTGGGGCAACACCGACGATCCACGCATCAAGGCCGCCTTCGTGATGGCGCCGCTCAGCCTGCTTTTCGACAAGGCCGGCGTCGCCTCGATCGATCGTCCGGTCTTCCTGTATTACGGACAGGCCGACCACGTGCTGAATCCAAAATACAACGTGCTGCACATCGCGCCATTGATCAGGACGCTGGCCGGAATCAGGATGATCCCCAAGGCAGGCCACTACGTGTTCCTGTCGCCGTGCTCGCCGCAACTGGCCAAGGACGCGCCGGATATCTGCGTCGATCCGCCCGGCGTGGATCGCGTCGCGGTCCATCGGCAGATCGACGCGGACGCACTGGCGTTCTTCCGCAAGACGCTGGACGTTCCCGCGCACTGAACGGCAACGCCCGCGTCATTCCGGCAAGGCGCGCCGGTACAGCGCCGACACCATCACGTAGCTGATGATCATCAGCAGCAGCCAGGAACCGATCTTCTCGGGCGGCACCATGTGCCATGCGCGGTGTTGCGCGGGGTACATCCATGCGCGGGTGAAGGTGCCCAGGTTTTCGGCGAACCAGATGAACAGCGCGACCAGCATGAAACCCAGCAGCAGCGGCATGCGCCGGTATTTCCTGCGCACCCGGTAATTGACCTGGCAAGGTCCGAACATCCATGCGACCACGACGAACAGCAGCCAGCGCAGGTCGAACCCGTAATGGTCCGTGAAAAAGTTCAGATAGATGGCGACCGCCAGCAATGCAGCGTGGCCCCAGCGCGGGTGCCCTTCGAAGCGGAATTCGAACAGCCGCCACGCCCGCGCGATGTAGCTGCCGACCGAGGCATACATGAAGCCGGTGAACAGCGGCACTCCGCCGACGTGCAGGATCGAGGCATCCGGATAGACCCACGAACCGGTCGCCGTCTTGAAAAGCTCCATCAGCGTGCCGGTGACGTGGAACAGCACGATCACCACGGCCTCACGCCGGGTTTCCAGGCCGGTCGCCAGCAGCACGGCCTGGATCGCGACGGCCATCAGGGTGACGAAGTCGTAGCGCCCGAACGGCGCATCGGCGGGCCAGAACATCCACGTGGCGATCAGCAGCGCCAGCATCAGGGCACCGAACAGGCACGCCCAGACCTGCTTGACCCCGAACCAGAACAGTTCGTGCAGGAACACGGCTGGCCGGCCGCCGCGCGACGCGCGGACGGCGATGCGGCGGTCGATGCCATGCCAACCGAGCCGCGCCGCGCGCAGGACGGCAATCATGGCTCGTTCCCGGTCGATTCGATCAGGCCCATGGGCATTCCCGGATTTCGGGTCGATAGTACCGATTGCCGGCTCCGCCCGCTTGGCGCGGACGGCCTCGACCCGCCATAATGAGCGGTTCCACCGAACCGCGTGGCATGGACGGACCGCCGATGGACCGGCACCGGTCCGTGGCATGACGCCACATTGCGCAGCAGGCAGTTGTGACGCGACAGGAACCTCGGCCGCCGGAACGCCCGGACGCTGGATCGACTTGCGCCGACCGTGCTGCCCGCCTGGCCCCCGTACGGGCGCCGCGCTTGCCTGCAAACCCCGACGGGACCATTGCCGATGAACCGGCCATGGTCCCCGAATGAGAGCAAAACCAGGGAAATACCGTGCAATACATCTACACCATGATCAACGTGTCCAAGATCGTCCCGCCCAAGCGCGAGATCATCAAGGACATTTCGCTTTCGTTTTTCCCCGGCGCCAAGATCGGCCTGCTCGGCCTGAACGGCGCGGGCAAGTCCACGGTGCTGCGCATCATGGCCGGCGTCGACACCGACTATCAGGGCGAAGCCCGCCCGGCGGCCGGCATCAAGATCGGGTACCTCGCGCAGGAACCCCAACTCGACCCCGACAAGACGGTGCGCGAGTCCGTGGAGGAAGGCCTGGCCGACATCCTCGACGCGCAGAAACGGCTCGATGAGGTCTACGCCGCCTACGCCGAGGAAGGCGCGGATTTCGACGCGTTGGCCGCCGAGCAGCAGAAGCTCGAGAACATCCTCGCCGCGGGCGACGCCCACACCATGGAAATGCAGCTGGAAGTCGCGGCCGAGGCGCTGCGGCTGCCGCCATGGGACGCGAAGATCGGACCGCTGTCGGGCGGCGAAAAGCGCCGCGTCGCGCTGTGCCGCCTGCTGCTTTCCAAGCCCGACATGCTGCTGCTGGACGAGCCCACCAACCACCTCGACGCGGAATCGGTCGACTGGCTGGAACAGTTCCTGCACGACTACCCCGGCACCGTGGTCGCGGTCACCCACGACCGCTATTTCCTGGACAACGCGGCCGAGTGGATCCTCGAACTCGACCGCGGTCGCGGCATTCCGTGGAAGGGCAATTACTCGTCGTGGCTGGAACAGAAGGACCAGCGCCTGAAGCAGGAAGCGTCGACCGAAAAGGCCAGGCAGAAGGCGATCCAGAAGGAACTGGAATGGGTGCGCTCGGCCGCCAAGGGCCGCCAGTCCAAGGGCAAGGCGCGCCTGAACCGGTTCGAGGAATTGAGCTCGGTCGACTACCAGCGGCGCAACGAGACCAACGAGATCTTCATCCCGCCGGGTGAGCGCCTCGGCAACGAGGTGATCGAGTTCAAGCACGTCTCGAAATCCTTCGGCGACCGTTGCCTGATCGACGACCTCTCGTTCAAGATCCCGCCCGGCGCGATCGTCGGCGTGATCGGCCCCAACGGCGCCGGCAAGTCCACCTTCATGAAGATGGTGATGGGCAGGGAGAAGCCGGATTCCGGGGAGATCAGCCTGGGCAAGACCGTGCAGCTCGCCTATGTAGACCAGTCGCGCGGCATGCTCGACGACAAGAACAACGTGTGGCAGGAGGTCTCGGGCGGCCTCGACATCCTGAAGATCGGCAACTTCGAGATCCAGTCGCGCGCCTACATCGGCCGCTTCAACTTCAAGGGCTCGGATCAGCAGAAGATCGTCGGGCAGTTGTCGGGCGGCGAACGCGGCCGCCTGCACCTCGCCAAGACCCTGCTGGAAGGCGGCAACGTGCTGCTGCTGGACGAACCGTCCAACGACCTCGACGTCGAAACCCTGCGGGCGCTGGAAGAAGCCCTGCTGGAATTCCCCGGCTGCGCGATCGTGATTTCGCACGACCGCTGGTTCCTCGACCGCATCGCCACCCATATCATCGCCTTCGAGGGCGACTCGCACGTCGAGTTCTTCCCCGGCAACTACAACGAATACGAAGCCGACAAGAAGCGCCGGCTCGGCGAGGAAGCCGCGAAGCCGCATCGGGTGAAGTACAAGAAGCTGGCCTGAAAGGCCGAGCGCCGAAGATGGCGCGAGTAACCCGACGACTTTGCGACTCCTCGAAGGCGGCGGGTTCCGGATCGCGGCTCCGCCGCGTCCGGAATGGCGAAGATGGCGCACGGTCTCCGACGCGATTCAGAGCTGCGTGAATATCTCCCGCATCGCGGAATCATTGCGCTTGTAATTCGGCCCCGGCTTCTTGAAATGTTCGTCCAGCACTTGCAACCCGCTGATCTTCGACACGGCGAACAGCGGTTCGGCCTGCATTCCGCCTTCCAGTTGATGGGCGCGCAGCAACTCCGTGCCGCGGTGACCGATGCCGTGGCATTGCGGCTCCACCCGCCGTGCGACATCGTGATAGATGAAGCGCAACCTGCGCTTCTCGCGGATGGCTCGATCGATGGGATTCATGGTTGCCGGCCGATTTTCCCGCCCACCTGTTTCGACCACGCCATGGGGTGGTAGATTCCCTCCATCTCCACTGCGTGGCTTCACCGCCCCACGCGATGCCCGGCTTCGGGACCACCACGGCTCCTTCACGCCGCCGCCTGCTGCGGGCCGCCGGCATTGCCTTCGCGGCCATGGCGGCCGGCCGGGCGGGCGCGTTCGCTGCACCCGCAGGCAAACGCCGGAACCGTGAATCGACACTCGTCCTGCTCGGTACCGCCGGCGGGCCGACGCCCAAGCGCGACCGCTCGGCGCCCGCCAGCGCAATCGTGGTCGGCCACGACATCTACGTGATCGATTGCGGCGATGGCGTCGCGCGACAGATGGTGCTGGCCGGCCTCGACCTGAAACGGATTCGCGACGTTTTCATCACCCACCAGCATTCCGACCACAACGCCGATTACGGCAACCTGCTGCTGCTCGCGTGGGAAACCGGCCTGAACACGCCGGTAAACACGTACGGTCCACCGCCGCTCGCGCAGATGACCGAGCTGTTCCTGGAGATGCAGGCCTACGACATCCACGTCCGCGAGCAGGACGAGGGCCGGCCGCCGCTCGGCAAGCTGTTCGCGCCGCACGAGGTCACGCGTGCCGGCCCCGTGATGCACGACGCGAACATCAAGGTGACGGCTGCCCTGGTGCACCATCCGTTGGTGGAGCCGGCGTTCGCGTATCGCTTCGACTGCCCCGATCGTTCGATCGTGTTTTCGGGCGACACCAGCCCCAGCGAGAACCTGATCGAACTGGCGCGCGGCGCCGACGTCCTGGTCCACGAAGTGATGGACCTCGAGCTGATCGGTCGGGCACTCGAGTTCGATCCGTACGCCAGGACCTTACGGCGGCACCTGCTCGATTCACATACCCCGATGTCCGAGGTCGGCCGGATCGCGACCGAGGCCGGCGTAAAAACGCTGGTCCTGAATCACTTCGTGCCGGGCATCGTCCCGATCCCCGACAAGGTGTGGATCGACGCGGTCAAGCCACACTTCAAGGGCCGACTCGTCGTCGGCCACGATCTGATGGTGCTTTGATCCACCGAGCGCCGGCTCGCAGCGTGGCTGGGCTTCCGTTGCCAACGTCCCGGCGAATGCCCCACTTGGCGACCGTCGCGCCGATCAGGGATGATCGCGCTCCAGGAGTTCCATCGCCATCACGATCGCGTCCTCGCGACCGCGCCGCGCCGGATAGTAGCCGGGCCGGCGGCCGATCTCGTTGAAGCCGGCGCGCTCGTACATCGCGTGCGCCAGTTCGTTGGACGGCCGTACCTCCAGGAACACGCGCGCGGCACGGTGCCAGCGCGCGAGATCGAGTACACGCTTCAACAGGTACGCGCCATGGCCGCGTCCTTGGTGCAGCGGCGCGACGCAGACATTGAGGATATGTGCTTCGCCCGCGCCCACCGAAAGAATGCCGTAGCCGATGATTGCGCCGCCCTGCTCCAGCACCCAGCAGTGGTGGCCGTTGTCGAGGCAACTGCGGAAGATGCCGCGGGACCACGGGAACTCGTAGGCGGCCGCTTCGATGTTGGCGACCGCGGAAATGTCCTCGTGCGTCATCGGGCGCAGCGCGGCTTCCAGTGGCGCGACCGCGGCCATCTCAGGATCCGCCGCGGCCCAGCGCCTGCATGCGTTCCCACAACAGGCGCTTGCGTTCGCGATCGGCGTGCAGCACGCGCAGCGGGTCGGCGCGCAGCACCCGCAGCATCGGAACGCCTTCCGGCAGCGGTGCCGCGCCGAACACCATCACCGCGGCGGTGGAGTCTTGCGCCACGTCGCACACGCGCACGCGCTGCAATCCGGCCTTGCCCACCGCTTCGGTCAAAGCCGCGTACATGCTGCGGATGGCCGGATCGTCCAGTTCCGCCGGGTCGGGCTGCAGCGCGAGCCGGCGGATGGCGGTCTGCGCCGCCACGGCCGGCGGCGGCGCAACGCCCGCGACCACTTCTCCGGCGACCCGAATTTCCACTGGCGCAGCGACGGCAGCGGACACAGGCCGGCGCAGGCGCAAGGGCTGGACGCCCAACGCGCGCAGCCGCCGGTCGCGCAGCGCGGGCGCAACGTCATTCATGGGGATGCGCTTCCTGGGCATGCCGGCGCGCCATCCGCACGCGTCGACGCGAGGAGCGGCTGCGCAAGCCCCACAACGTGATCACGATGCCGGACAGTGCGTAGGCCGTGGCCAGCGCCAGCAGCACCAGCGCGGTATTCAGCGCCAACGCAACGATGATCAGCACCGCCAGGATGATCCACACGAACGGCACCCGGTCACTCACCGGCAGCGTCTTGAAACTGAAATAGCGCACGCGGCTGACCATGAGCAAGCCGGCGATCACGGCAAGCACCGGCGTGAAGAAGCACAGCCACTGCCCTTCCACCCCGAAATTCTCCATCGTCCAGACGAACGACATGCACAGCCCGGCCGCCGCGGGACTGGCAAGGCCCTGGAAATAGCGCTTGTCGGCGACGCCCACCTGGGTGTTGAAGCGCGCCAGCCGCAGCGCCGCGCAGGCGGCATACAGGAATGCCGCACACCAGCCGACCTTGCTCCATACGGGGCCATACTCGCGGAGGTATTGCAGCGACCACGTGTACAGCACCAGCGAGGGCGCCAGCCCGAAGCTCACCAGGTCCGACAGCGAGTCGTATTGCACCCCGAATTCGCTCTGGGTGCCGGTGAGCCGCGCCACGCGGCCATCCATGCCGTCCAGCAGCGCGGCCACGAACACCGCGATCGCGGCATGCGTGTAGAACCCCAGGATGCCCGCCACGATCGCGTAGAAGCCGGCAAACATTGCGCCGGTCGTGAACAGGTTCGGCAGCAGGTAGATGCCGCGTCGCGGGGTTTTACGGGGAAGCAGGTCGGTCATGCGCGGAAATTCGAGGCCTCGAATCCAGTTTAACCCATGGCCAGGGCCTGGGTGGCCCACCATACAAACGTGACGGCCGTCCGAAAGCGCGCAAACGGCTGTGGCATACTCGCGCCACCGTTCAGCGCGCCTCGGGGCCTTCCATGCAACTGCGCACGTTCATTGCCGCGTCGGTCATCGGACTTTCACTCGCCTGCGTCGCGGGCTTCGCCAGCGCCCAGCAGATCTACAAGTGGAAGGACGCCAACGGAGTCGTGCATTTCTCGCAGACACCGCCCTCCGGCAGCACGCATTACACCGAGATGCGGCTTGCCAGCCAGCCCGACGTATCGTCCGGGACGCCGGCGCCGCCGGATGCGGCAGGCCAAAACGAATCCGAAAACCGCCCGGCCCGGCCCGCCTCGGGTGGCACGCAACCCGACACGCCCTCCAACCGCGCCGAACTCTGCAAGCAGCTGAGCTCCAACATCGCGCTGCTGCAAAGCAAGCAGCCGGTCGTGACCGACGGCAGCGATGGCAAGCAGCAGGTAATGAGCGACAACGCCCGCGAGCAGCAACTCGCCACCGCCCGCGCACAGCAGGTGCAGTACTGCTCGTCGCAGGGAAGTTGATCCGCTCGCCGCCGGCGCGGCATCGACATCTGTCTTGACCCCCGTGCGCCATGTAGTTGGGCTGACCACGAGCTTCATCCGTGGGGGTCCAGCGCGGGTGCCTGAAGATTCGACATCCAGGTCTTTTTCCGCGCCCCTCCCGGGGCGTGGGCGACTTTCTCTTGGCCACGCAAAGAAGAAAGGTTACCGTCCGCCCGGGAGGCGACGGTAAAGGACAGGGCGTCAACATGCGGATCGAATACACCAAACCGAAACCGATTCCGGATCGCGCTGCGCGCGACCGGAATGACGAATCCAGTCGATGTCGTCTTCCGGGGCCGCTCACGCGAGCGGGGGGGGGTGGAACCCCCGAATCGGTCATCGGCCGCCATGCTCCGTGTAAAAAACACGGCGAAATTCACCGTTACAATTCGGCGTTTTACGCCGGATAAAAAGCGATGCGCCTGTCTCGATTCCACCTCGCCACCACCCGCGAGGCGCCCGCCGATGCGGAGATCGTCAGCCACAAGCTGATGTTGCGGGCTGGGATGATCCGCAAACTCGCGTCGGGCATATACACCTGGTCGCCGCTGGGCCTTCGCGTCTTGCGCAAGGTCGAGGCCACGGTGCGCGAGGAAATGAACCGCGCCGGCGCGGTCGAGCTCTTGATGCCCACGATCCAGCCGAAGGAATTGTGGGAAGAGACGGGCCGCTGGCGGAAGTTCGGCCCCCAGCTCCTGAAAATCAGGGACCGCAAGGAGGCCGAGTACTGCTACGCCCCGACGGCCGAGGAAGTAGTGACCGACTTCGCTCGCAACGAATTGCGCAGCTACAAGCAGCTGCCACTGAACCTGTACCAGGTCCAGACCAAGTTCCGCGACGAAATCCGCCCGCGCTTCGGCGTGATGCGCGCGCGCGAATTCCTGATGAAGGATGCGTATTCGTTCGACCTGAGCGCCGAGGGTCTGGCCGAGTCGTACCGCATCATGCATGACGCCTACGTGCGCATCTTCACGCGGCTCGGACTTGAATTCCGGGCGGTGCAGGCCGACACCGGGGCGATCGGCGGCAGTGCCTCGCAGGAATTCCACGTGCTGGCCGATTCGGGGGAGGATGCACTGGCGTTCTCGACGGAATCCGATTACGCCGCCAACGTGGAGCGCGCCGAAGCCCTGGCGCCGGCGACACCGCGTCCCGCGCCCGCGCAGCCACTGGCCCGCGTCGATACGCCCACGCAGAAAACCATCGAGGAAGTCAGTGCATTCCTGAAGGTGCCGCCCACGCAGTGCATCAAGACCCTGATCGTGCGCGGCAACGATGGCCTGGTCGCGCTGTGCCTGCGCGGCGACCATGAAATCAACGAAATCAAGGCGGGCAAGCTTGTGGAATTGCCCGGCGAATCGACGCTCGCCGACGAGGCCGAAATCGTGAAGCGCATCGGCTGCGTGCCGGGCTTCCTGGGCCCGGTCGGCCTGCCCGACGACATCCCGGTGATCGTCGACGGCGCCGCGGCGGCGGTCGCGGATTTCGTGTGCGGCGGCAACGCCGCAGGCACGCATTACACCGGCGCCAACTGGGAGCGCGACGCGCGCATCACCCGGATCGAAGACCTGCGCAAGGTCGTCGCGGGCGATCCTTCACCGGATGGGAAAGGCACGCTCGGCATCGCACGCGGCATCGAAGTGGGCCATGTATTCCAGCTCGGCACGAAATATTCGGAAGCGCTGGGTGCGACGGTACTGGACGATGCAGGCCAAAACCGCGTGCTTTACATGGGCTGCTATGGCATCGGCATCAGCCGCATCGTGGCCGCCGCCATCGAACAAAATCACGACGACGCCGGCATCATCTGGCCCGAACCAATGGCGCCGTGGCGCGCCGTCATTTGCCTGATCAATCCGAAAAACAATCCCGGCGTGAATACCGCCGCCGAATCGCTGTATGCGGAACTGAATGCGCGCGGCATCGAAACCGCACTGGACGATCGCGGCTTGCGGCCAGGCGCGATGTTCGCCGACCTCGAATTGATCGGGATCCCGCACCGCATCGTCGTCAGCGAGCGCGGTCTTGCCGCCGGCACATTCGAATATCGCGGCCGGCGCGACCGCGAAAGCCGGAACCTGGACCACGATGCGCTGATGAAGCTGTTTGCGCCGGCCGATTGAGCCTGCAAGCGCGGTATTTTGCAACCGTCGGTCGTTTGGGCGAAAATGCGCACTGCCGGCCGCAGTTAATCGCATCGATTGGCCGCGCAACACACCTCCACATTCCACAAACAATCGGAGCCAACATGGCCATTGATGTCAGCTCGCTCAGCGAAAGGCAGCTCAAGGAACTCATCCGCAAGGCGCGTGGCCGCATGAAGAACATCGACAAGGAGAAAATCGCCAAGGTCAAGGCCAAGATCAATGCGGTATTGAAGTCCGAGGGCGTGACCTTTGCACAGGTTTATGGCAAGAAACGCGGTGGCAAGGGCAAGGTCGCCCCGAAATACCGCAACCCGAATGGAACGGAAACCTGGTCCGGCCGCGGCAAGCGCCCGCGCTGGTTTCTTGCCGCAATCAAATCCGGCAAGAAAGAAAAGGACCTGTTGATCAAATAATGATCGACGACCAAGGGTTTTTCGGCCATGGACGGCCCTGCCCGGAACCGATGCGGCGGTACACGCCCGGTCGGCGCGCGCCGGCATTGCCCCGCGTTTCGGCAAGCCACCACCCTGGATCGCGGCAACGCAGTTCGACGATGCGCGCGTTCGAACAAGCCTTTACAAACTCCGGCGTGGCGCGATCAACAGGTCGCCGAACAGCAGCCCGGCCACCAGCGAAATCAGCAACGTCACCAGCAGCACCGCGATGTGGGTGCCGCTTGCAATCTGGTTGTTGAGCAAATCGGATACGCTGCGGAATCCCACGCTTCCGGGTACCAGCAACAGCACCCCAGGTTCGCGCACCAGTGCGCCTGGACGGTGCTTGAGGCGAGCGTACAGATTGCTGCCCGCGCTCAGCACCAGCCCGCCCACGAAGACACCGAACGGTGCGCCCAGGGCATTGCCGCACCAATAGGTCACCAGATAACCCACGATCACCGCAGTCAATACCAGCGGGTAATCGCGGCGTGCCGTCTGGAACAGCATCGCGAAGGCCACCGCGGCCACCGCCAGCGCCGGCCACTGTGCCCACAACGGCAGCGGCGGCAGGGAATGGCTGGAAGGGATGATGTGCGCGATCGCGCAAACCTGCGCGGCCGCGAGGGTACCGAAGGTCAGTTTCAGGATGGTCGCCGCCGCGCCCGCGAAACGCGCAACGCCCGACGCGAGGTGCTGGCTGGTCAATTCGCGCACTGCATTGGTCAGCGACATGCCCGGCACCAACACGATCAATGCCGACAGCACGACCAGCTTCAACGCCAGCGGCACCAGCCACGCGCTGACCATCGTGGCGATGAAGGTGGCAACCAGTGCGGCGATCGCGTCGCTCGCGACCGACAGGCGCGGCCGACCGTAGCCCGCAACCACGATGCCGCCGATCAGCAAACCGATCACGCCCGCCGCCGCGGCATCCTGCCATGCGTTGCGGAACAGTACCGCGATCGCGGCGGCCGAGAGCCCATAGCTCACGACCGTCGCCCAAAGCGCCCCGCGGGACAGCGGCTGTCCCAGCGTGCGCAGCTGCGCCAACCCGCGGCGGGGATCGAGCGTGCCGTCGGCCACGCGATCGGCGATCTCGTCGGCATGGCACAATCGCGTGAGGTTCACGTCACCGGGCGCGATCCGGACCACCTGGGTCACGTCGGCGATGCCGTCGCCCTCGGGGGCGCTGAAGGAAAGCACGATCGAAGTCGGCGTCGACAGCACCTCGCAGGCCAGGCCCAGGCGCTGTGCGGCGTTCCCGACCGCCTGCTCCAGGCGCGGCGCCGCGGCACCGTATTGATGGAGGCGACGGGCGAGTTCGATCACGAAGCCCACGCGGGCGCGGACCCGGTCGTCCGACAGCGGGCCACCGGGTACCTGCCCGCCGGGCGCGGGTTCCGTCACGCGCGAAGCCCGATCGACCGCTGCATCATGCCGTCACCGCCCGCACCTTCAGCAGCGCGCCGTCCACCCCGACCACTTCCACTTCGGCACCCGCCGGCAGGTCCGGCCCCGCGACCAGCCACTGGCCGTCACCCACCCGCGCCTTGCCGCGGCCGTTCACGATCGCCTCGATCAGGACGTAGCGCTGGCCGATCATCTGTTCGCTACGCCGGCTGAGGGTGCGTGCGGCCGGATCATCGTGGCGCGCCAGCCGCAGGCGGACGAACTTCCAGTAGAACAGGCAGGACGCAAACGCGAGCACCACGAACAGCACCGCCTGCGCGATCACGCCGAGCCCAGGCACCACCCAGGTGACGATGCCCATCACCGCCGCGGCGATACCGATCCACAGCAGGAAGAAACCCGGTGCCATCACCTCGCCGGCGATCAATACCAGCGCCAGCACCCACCACCAGTAATGCAACGGTACGCCCCACATGATCATTCCCCAGTGATTGGCACCTGTCACCCGTCGGAACGGGCCGACACGCTCCGGCTGCTATCGCGCGGAAGAATTCCTGGCCAGCACTTCCTTGCCGATTTCCGCGATGCCGGCCATCGATGAAAGGATGCCCGATGCCTCGAACGGCAGCATCAACATCTTCTGGTTGGGCGAATCGGCCATCGCCTTCAACGCCTCCACGTATTTGGTGGCCACGAAATAATTGATGGCATTCAAGTTGCCCGCGGAAATCGCGTCCGAAACCAGTTGCGTGGCCGTGGCTTCCGCCGCAGCCAGCCGTTCGCGGGCTTCGGCCTCGCGGTACGCGGCTTCCTTCTGGCCCTCGGCCTGCAGGATCGTCGACTGCTTTTCGCCATCGGCCTTCAGGATCGCGCTCTGCTTCAGTCCTTCGGCTTCCAGGATCTGCGCGCGCTTCTCGCGTTCCGCCTTCATCTGGCGCGCCATCGCATCGACCAGGTCCTTGGGCGGACTGATGTCCTTGATCTCGATGCGGTTGACCTTGACGCCCCACGGATGCGTCGCCTCGTCCACGACCTTCAGCAGCCGCGCGTTGATTTCGTCGCGCTTGGACAGCGATTCATCGAGGTCCATCGAACCGAGCACCGTGCGGATGTTGGTCATCACCAGCGCCAGCGTCGCCTGTTCCAGGTTGGCGACTTCGTACGCGGCCTTGGCGGCGTCCAGTACCTGGTAGAACACCACGCCATCCACGCGCACCACCGCGTTGTCCTTGGTGATCACGTCCTGCGAGGGCACCGCCAGCACCTGTTCCATCATGTTCATCTTGCGGCCGATCGCGTAAATGAACGGCATCAGGAAATGCAGCCCCGGCGGCAGCGTGCGCGTGTACTTGCCGAACCGCTCCACGGTCCATTCGTAACCTTGGGGCACGATACGCACCCACTTCGCCAGCACGATGATGGCAACGACGACGACGACGATTGCAACGATGATGGACGGCGCCATGATTCCCCTCCCTCTGCGGTGGGGGCAGTATAGCGATTTGCGCCAAATCCGAGCCTCGTTGCACTGCCGGCACGAGGCGATCAAGTCTCCGTCGCGGGCAGCGATACCGTCACCCGTAATCCGCCACCCTCGCGATTGGCCAGTCCGATGCGGCCACCGTGGGCTTCCACGATTTCGCGCGCCAATGCCAGGCCCAGGCCGGTACCGGAACGCTTGGTCGAATAGAACGGCAGCAATGCCTGCGCCAGCACGGTGTCGCTCATGCCGGGGCCGCGATCGGCCACTTCGATGCGCCAATATTGCGGCGTGCGCCTGATGGCCAGCGTCACCTCGGCCGGGGCACCCCCGGCCTCCGCGGCGTTCTTGACCAGATTGATCAGCACCTGCTCGATCTGGGCCGCGTCGAAGCGCGCGGGTTCATCCGGCACCTCGCCCACGAGGCGGAACTCGCAATGCAGCTTGAGTGATTCCAGGAACGCCGCCCACTCGACAGGCGCCGGGTTCGGTTGCGGCAACTTGGCGAAGCTCGCGTAGCCGGCCGTGAAAGAGTGCAGGTGACGGACGCGATCGCCGATGCCCTCGAAGACCTTCGGCAGGCGGGTCAAATCGTTGCGCCGCGCCAGTTCCGCACCCGAATGCGCCAGCGATGAAATCGGAGCCAGCGAATTGTTCAGCTCGTGGCTGATCACGCGGATCACGCGCTTCCACACCGCCACTTCCTGACGGGACAATTCGCGGGTCATCCGCTGCACCAGGTACAACTGGTGCGGCCGTCCCTGCAGATGGAAATCGCGGCGTGACAAATGGAAATATTCCTCGTCGCTGCCCATCTCGACGCCGAACAGGCTGTCCTCGCTGGCCGTCAGCGCCTGCCGCATCGCCTCGGGGCAGGCCTCGAGCAAGTCGGTGAAACGCAAGCCGGCCGGGTTCTTGCCCTCGTTGAACAGATGCCGTGCGGCGAGGTTCGCGTAGACGATGCGCTCGCTCGCGTCGGTCAGGATCAGCGCCGTCGGCGAATGCTGCACCACCGTGTCCAGCAGCAATTCGCGCTGCACCAGGTTCTGGCGCTGCTCGCGCAACGCGTGGCCGAGCTCGTTGTGCGCTTCGATCAACGCGCCCAGTTCGTCGCGACGGCGGGTGCGCAGCGAGATGCTGAAATCGCCGTCGCGATAGCTGGCCACGCTGCCCGACAATGCGCGCAACAGCCGCCGCACCGGCTGCATGGCGAAATGGGCGAACCACGTCACCGGCGCCAGGCACGCCGCAATCGCAATGGCACCCCCCAACCATGCGTTGCGCGTCCATGCGGTGATCGCCGCGGCCAGCGCCGCGGCGATCACCGCGGCAGCGATCAACAACAGCGCAAGTTTGCCTTCGAGGGACGAGAAGCGCATGTAACCGCCAGGTCGGAATCGGATGGACGCGGGAAGCCTAGCAACACTTCGTCATGCCGGGGCTGCCCGCGCATGGACAACCGGCATGAACCAACCGATTCCGGATTCGGGCCTGCGGCCCGCTCCGGAATGACGCCAGGAGCAGTGCAGGTTGGCCCAAAACCAAGTCCGAGCCAACCTTCGATCACCCGTCCGTGGGAATCCCGTACCGCTGCATGCGCCGGTACAACGCCTGCCGCGACAGTCCCAGCCCACGGGCGGCGCGACTGATGACGCCACCGGCCTTGCGCAAGGCTTCTTCCACCGCTTCGCGGGGCGGATCGTCCAGGCTGCGCGCCGGCGCCGCGGTCGCCGCCGAAAGCCCAAGATGGGCGACGCCGATTTCGTCGCGGCCACACAACAACTTCGCCCGCTCGATGGTGTTCCTCAGTTCCCGCACGTTGCCAGGCCACGGATAATCCAGCAGCGCGTCGCGCGCCTGGTCCGACAACACCGCGTCATCATCCAGGAAATGCTCGGCCAGCGGCAGGATGTCGTCGGGGCGATCCGACAGCGGCGGCAACGCGACCTCGATGGTGTTCAGGCGATAGAACAAGTCCTGGCGAAACTTGCCATCGCGGATCATCGCCGGGATGTCGGCATTGGTCGCACTGATCACGCGCACCTTCACCTTTCGGGTGCGCGTCGAACCCAGCCGCTCGAACTCGCCCGATTCCAGCACGCGCAGGAGTTTCATCTGCCCGGCCGCCGGCAGGTTGCCGATCTCGTCCAGGAACAGGGTGCCGCCGTCGGCCGCCTCGAAACGCCCTTCGCGGGCGCGCGTCGCGCCGGTGAATGCGCCCGCGTCGGCTCCGAACAATTCCGCTTCGATCAATTCGCTCGGCAGCGCGCCGCAATTGACCGTCACCAGCGGCCTGGCGCGCACCGCCGAATTCGCGTGCACGATCTCGGCGATGCGTTCCTTGCCGGCGCCGTTGGGTCCGGTGACCAGCACCGGCACGTCGGCGCGCGCGACGCGGCAGGCCAGTTCCAGCACCCGCAGCATCTCGTCGGAGGCGAACACGATGCCGCGCAGGTCGTGGTCACGTTCGAGCGCCTCGCGCCGGCGCCGCCGGGTCATCCGCGTAGTGGCCGCGACGCGCGCGTTCTCGGAAAGCTCCAGCAGGTTCTCGACCGTTGCGAGCAGCTTGGCGTCGTCCCACGGCTTGGACATGTAATCGGCCGCGCCCGCCTTCACCAGCTGCACCGCGGTCTCGAGGTGCGACCAGCCGGTCAGCAGGATCACCGGCAAATCCGGGTGCCGCTCGCGGATCGCGTGGAAAAGCGCCACGCCTTCTTCGCCCGACGTGGTGTCGGCGCTGAAGTTCATGTCGGCGATCACCACGTCCACCCGCTCCCGCGCCAGCAGCGCGAGGCCTTCGTCGGGCATCGTTGCGGTCAGCGGACGGATTTCGTGCAACGACAGCAGCAACGACAACGCGTCGCGTACCGCGCCCTGGTCATCGATGATCAGGACCGTTCGCATGGTTCTTCACGGAAATCGATGTTCATCGTTCGAGGCTATCACGCTTTTCTCCCCTCCTCCGGTTGGGCCAACGAGATCACACGCTCCGCGTCGCCACCACGGGCTGCACGCGCGACGCACGCAACGCCGGTGCGAGCACCGCGGATTGGCCGAGCAACCACAGCACCGCCGCGCCGACCGGCAGATACCACAGCGGCAGCCGCGGCAATTCGTAATGTTTCATCAGCAACAGGTTCAGGCCGACCGCCAGCAGCACGCCCGGCATCACGCCAAAGCCGACGATCAGGAAATTCTCGGTCTGGAAGTAGCGCAGGATGTCGGCGCGCGTCGCGCCGATCGCCCGGCGGATACCGATGGTGCGGGTGCGCTGCTGCACCCAGAAATTCGCGAGGCCGGTGATGCCGAGCGCGGTGACGAACAACAGGCCGAGCGCGGAAGCGATCAGCAGCCCGATCATGGTGGTGTCGCGCTGGAAATACTGCGCGCGAATCTGCGAATACGTCTGCACCCGTTTCGGATTGATGATGCGGCTCGGGTCGGCCTTGAGCAGCGCCGTCCGCGCCGCGTCCAGCACCTGCCGGCGATCCTGCGGCGCACTGCGCAGCACGTATTCCACGCCTGAATCATTCGGCAACTGCGGCCAGATCATGGTGTCGTAGTCGCGACCCCTGCCCATCAGCACCGGACTCAGCAGCGTGCGCACGACACCGACCACGCGGACGACGTGATGGCCGACGTACAGGGACTTGCCCAGCGCGCTTTCACCCGGATACAGGTGTTGCGCAAAAGCCTGGCTGACGATCGCGACCGACACGTTGTTCTGGCCCTTCACGTATTCGTCGGGGCGGAAATCGCGGCCGGCCACCAGGTCGAGGCCTAGCGTGCGCAGCAAACCGGGAGAGCCGTCGAACATGCTCGCCTGCTCGCAACCGGTGCCCTGGAATGACATCCGCTGCATCGCGCGATCCAGCGCCGCCTGATTCGGACATACGCCATACGAGGAGATGTTGCGATCCAGGGGCAGCGAATAGCTCACGGCCACCGCCGATTCGACGCCCGGAATCCGCCGCAGCAAGGCGAGATCGGACTCGTGCCGCACCCAGGGATTTTCGTCCTTGCCGATGCCGCGCACCGGCACCACGGACAACGCATTTTCATCGATGCCCGTCGGCAGCGACACGTGCTGCTCGCGATGGACGATCATGAACGTGACGTTGCATACGATCGCGCAGGTGAAGGCGACCTGCAGCGTCAGCAGGATCGCGGTGAGCTTGTGGCGGCGCAGCGTCGCGAGGATCGGCCGGATTTCCATCTTCATGCCCTCACAGTGTCTTCAACTGCAACGCGGGCGGCACCCGGCACGCGCGCCACGCCGGCAGCATGCCGGCCAGCACGCTCGCGGCGATCGCCAGCACGACAGTGCCGACCAGCATCGAAGGATCCATCGAAGCGAGGTGCGCATAGTCATCGGGACGCTGGCGGATGCTCCACAACCCGACCTGGGAAATGCCGAGCCCGAGCAATCCGCCGGCCACGCCGATCAACGCGGATTCAATGCCGAACTGCACGAAGATGTCGCGCTTGCGCGCACCCATCGCGCGGCGCACGCTGATCTCGCCGCTGCGGCGCAGGAACTTGGCCAGCAGCAGCGCGACGATGTTGAGCATGGCGACGCCAAGAAATCCGAGCGCCAGCCACATCTGCAGCTTCAGGTCGTCGGGAACCAGATTCTCGTGCCGCAGCCAGCCCATCAGGCTGTACAGCTTCGCGTTTGCAGGCGGTCGCTGGTAGCGGCCCAGCGATTTTTGTTCCGCGGAGTAATCGACCAGGAATTGCCGGTACGCCGCGGCCTGCGCGGTTGTATCCAGTTGCACCCAGAACTGCACCCATGAAGTGCTGGCGTCCGTCAAGTCATCAGGCACGCCGTCGCTTCCCCACCCGGAAATGTTGCCGTTGATCTGCAACTTGTTGTCCACCGCCACCGAGAGCGGCAGGAAGAACTGGTCGGAATCGCTGTACAGGCTGGCCGACGCATCGGCATAGAACAATGGCTTGGGCGCCCAGTCGTCCGTGACGCCCACGACCCGATAGTCGATGTCGCCCAGCCGCACGCTCTTGCCCAGCGCGGCGGCGTCCCCGAACAGTTTCCGTGCCAGCGACCGATCGAGCACGATCACGTGCGCAGACGCCTTCTCGTCATCCGCGCTCCATCCGGCACCCGCGACGAACGGCACGCCGAACATCGCGAAGAAGTCCGGCGTGGTGTAGCGGCCGTCAACGTAGAAGGGTTGCAGGTCGGCGCGTTGCGGCCACACAAGCAGGCTGCCACCCGCCATCGCGGCCTGCCTTTCCGCGCGATGCGCGTGCAGCAACGCCATCGCGTCGGGCCAGGTGAGGTTGTTGAGTGGATCATTGCCCAGGGGATCCGGCGTGTATTTCAACGGCAGCGGATCCAGGTACGGCTTGTAGAGATGTGCGCTGCGGGCCGGCAGCGGGTCTTCGGTCATCACGTGCAGCACCGTGACCATCGTCATGCTGGCGCCGATCCCCAGCCCGATCGCCAGCACCATCAAACCTGTGAGAACGGGCGTACGCCTGAGGCTGCGCAATGCGAGGTCGATGTAGTAGCCGAACATCATCACGAGCCCTCTCGATTTGCTCCCCTCTTGAAGGGGAGGGCGTCACACACCCCGCGTCGCCACCACCGGCGGCACGTTGGCCGCGCGCAGCGCGGGTCCCAGCACCGCAAGTTGGCCCAGCAACCACAATGCGACCGCGCTGGCCGGCAGGTAGTACCAGGGCATCCGCTCCAACTGGTAGTGCTGCATCAGGTAAAGGTTGATGCCGAACGCCAGGATCATCCCGAACGCGACGCCGGCACTGCTCAACAGGAAATTCTCGGTCTGGAAGTACTGCATGATGTGCCCGCGGGTCGCCCCGACCGCACGCCGTATGCCAATCTGGCGGCGGCGCTGGCCCACCCAGAAACTGGTCAGGCCCACGATGCCGAACGCAGTCACCGCCAGCATCACCACGCACACCAGCACCAGCATCCACACCATGCTGCGCGTATCCGCGAAATACTTGTCCCGGATATCGGAAAACGTCTGGCCTTTCACCACCGCATTCGGCGACAGGGCGGCAAGCTTGGCGACGGCCGCCTGCATCACCCGCTCGCGATCTTGCGGTGCGGTGCGCACCATGTAGTCGCCCAGCGCGGCGGACGGCGACACCGGAAAGAACGCCGACCAGTAGAACTGGCTCAGACCGCCGCCATTCTGGTTGGGCCTGAGCACGTTCGCCACCACACCGACCACCGTGTACGAATTGCTCTCGCCCACCCAGATCCGCTGGCCCAGCGCGTTCCTGCCCGGCCACAGGCGCTGGGCGAGGCTCGCGGTGACGATCACCGAGTGGCCACTGGGGATGTAGCTGTCGCCGAGGCTGCTCTCGGCGTACTCGTCGGCGTTGAACAGGCGGCCTTCGATCAGACGCATGCCCAGTGCCTCGGGTCCACCGCTGGTGAGGTAGTAAGTGGCGACATTCGGGGTGTTTTTCTGGAATGCCCTACCCGGCCTGAGGGAAATATTGGAATTCCAGCTGCTGTTGCCGAGCGGAACCATGTTGACCGCGACCACGCCCGTCACGCCCGGAATCTCCCTCAATGCCGCGATGTCGCGGGGGATGTCGGCGTGGGCGAGCTTGGGGTCGGTGCCCTGCACGTTGATGTCGACCAGACCAGCCTGGTCGATCGCGTTGGAAAGGTGAACTTCCGCGATGCGCTGGCCGATCATGAAAACGGCGTTGCACAGCACCGCACAGGCCAGCGCGATTTCCAGCACGATCAGCGCGGCCGGAATCTTGTGCTTGCGGAGTGCCGCCAGAATGGGCTTGATATCCATCGCTACATCTCTCCCGGACTTTCTTCGTGAAGCGGCCCATGGCCGCCACCATACAAATTTCGGCGCCTGCGGACCGCTCCTACACGCTTTTCAACTGAGGCGCCGGCGCCACCACGCAGGCGCGCCATGCCGGCAGCAGGCCTGCGATCAGGCTGGCGACCAGCGCAAGTAGGAAGGTGGCCAGGAACATCGAAACGTCCAGGCGCGCGAGGCTGGCGTACTGTGCCGGTTGATGGCGGACGGCCCACAAGCCGAGTTCCGCAAAGATCAGCCCCAACACGCCACCGGCAAGGCCGACCATGCCCGACTCCACCATGAATTGCGCGAACACCGCGCCGCGGGTCGCGCCCAGCGCCCGCCGGACGCCGATCTCGCGCGAACGGCGCAGGCATTTCGCCAGCAGCAGCCCCACGGTATTGACGACGCAGATCAGCAGGAACCCGAACGCAAGGTTGGTCTGCAAGCGCGCATCGTCCGGCACCACCTGCTGCTGGGCCAGGAACCCCGTCAAGTCCGGCAACCATGTGTCGGGGCGATGGAAGCGTCCGGCGGAAATCTGCTGCCGCACGTAATTGGACAGGAAAGTCTTGTAGCCCGCCGCGTCCGAGCCGCTCGCCAGTTCCACCCACAGGCTCACGATCGTGCAAGGTGCGGTTTCCAGGTGATTGATGTCGAATCCGGTCGACCAGCAGTTGACGTTCTGCGGCTGCATCTGGTCGGCGCGCGCGGACTGCAGCGGCAGGAACACCGCATCGCCGTTGCCATAGCTGCGCCCACCGAGATTCACCGCATAGAAGCGCGGCTGGGGCGCCCACGGCTTCAACACGCCGACGATGCGGTAATCGTGATCGTTGATGCGGATGGTCTGCCCCACGCTGTCCCTGCCGCCGAACAGCTTGTCATTGAGGAAATCCGCGATCACCACCACGCGCGCCCGGTTTTCGCCATCCTGCTCGCTCCAGCCGCCGCCGTACCGGAACGATGCGTCGAACATCGCGAAGAAATCGGCGGTGGTCGTCACGCCATCGCTGTAGAACGGGCGTGCGCCCGCCCGCAGCGGCGCGATCTTCGCCTGCGTCAGTGCCAACACCGCCTGCCGCTCAGCCTTGCGCGCGTGCAGCAGGTTCATGGCATCCGTGTACGGAAGCATGTTGCCCCACGGCGGTTTGCTCTCGCCGGGCAAGTAGCCTTGCGCCGGCAGCGGATCCATTTCCGGCGTGAACAACCGCGCGCTCTTCTGTGGCAGCGGATCGCCCGACAACAACTTCAGTACCGTGAGCGTGGTGATCGATGCGCCGATGCCGAGGCCGAGCGCCAGCACCATCAAGGCGGTCAGCACGCGGTTGCGCTTGAAGCTGCGCAGCGCGAGGTCGAGGTAATAGCCAAACATGTTCCGATTTCCCGTATGCAGTGACGTTTCTGGCTGGTCATCCCGGGGCCGCGCAAAGCGCGGAACCCGGAATCGGTCCACAACCACTCATGACCGATTCCGGGTTCTGCCGCGATGGAACTGCGGCAGCCCCGGAATGACGACGATTTTGGCCTTTCAATTTCCGATTCCCCGATTCCCCGCTCCGTCACACACTCCGCGTCGCCACCACCGGCGGCACCGCTGCGGCGCGCAGCGCCGGCACCAGCACCGCAACCTGCCCCAGCAACCACAACGCCACGACGCCGACCGGCAGGTACCACAGCGGCAGGCGCGCCACTTCGAACCACTTCATCAAGGCAAGGTTGATTCCGATCGCCAGGACGACCCCGAGCGCGATCCCGAACGTGACGATCAGGAAATTCTCGGTCTGGAAATAGCGCAGGATGTCCGCGCGCGTCGCGCCCAGCGCACGCCGGATGCCGATCTGCTTGCGCCGCTGCGCCACCCAGAAACTCGCCAGGCCCACGATGCCGAAAGCCGTGACGCCGAGCAGCGCGACGATCACGCCAACCAGCAAGCCGGCCATGGATCGATCCGTCTTGAAGAACTGCTGTCGCAGGTAACCGATCGTGTGGCTGCTGGAATAGTCGAGCACCACGTCCGGCGCGATCTTGGCGACCGCGGCCCGCGCTTGGGTCATCACGCGTTCCAGATCCCGGGGTTTGGCCCGGACAAGATAGGTGCCCGCGAGCCGGGCGCCCGGCCGGGTCGGGACGAATGCCGTCCATTCCGCCCCGTGCAGCCCGTTTTCGGTGTACTGCGACACGGACAGGTTCGCCAGGACGCCGATGACCTGAAACCGATATTTCGCCCCCCAGAATTCCTTGCCCAGCGGGTTTTGACCCGGCCACAACTTTTCCGCCAGGGCTTGCGTGACCAGCACGCGCGACGACAGCGGCATGTAGTCCTGGCCCACGATCGGTTGGTAATCGTCGGTCCCCGGCAGATGGCCCGCGACCAGCTTCAGCCCGAGAGCCTCCGGCGAACCGGGGCCGCCCTGATAAAGCTCGATCACCGCACCGAAATGCCTGCCGGCTTGATCGAGGGTGACACCGTTGACGCCACCCTGCGATCCGAACGGCACGGACGACACCACGTGCACCGACTCGACACCCGGAATCGAACCCAGCCCGGCAAGCATCCGCGCATTCAGGTCAGATGCCTGTTTCGGATCGAAACCCGTCACCACGATCTCGCCCAGCGAGGCTTCGTCCACCCCGCTGTTCAAGTGCATCGCCGACAGGCGGTCGGCAATCAGGAAAATGGCGTTGCACAATACGCCGCAGGCCAACGCGATTTCCATCGCGATCAGGAACGTCGCGAGCTTGTGGTGTTTCAAGGCGGCGAGGATGGGCCGAATCTGCATGATCAACCTCGTGAAATTCGCAAACCGTCATCCCGGCCGTGGATCGGCCGGGACCCAGTGGCATGGATGGCGAAGAAGCTGGATAACTCGCACCGTCCATGGCGCTCACCCTTGCGGGCCATCGGCTTTGCCGATATTCGCTTCGGCATCCTGCCTGCGCAGCCCAGCCTGCGCCGGAGTGATGTCGTGTTTGTTCGCAGCATCTTCATAACGTCTTCAATTGCAGCGCCGGCGTGATGCGGCTGGCACGCAGCGCGGGCAGCGCGCCGGCCGCCAGGCTGACCGCGACCGCCAGCACGAATGTCGCCACGAACATCGACAGGTCCATGTGCACCAGGTCGGAATACGGTGTCTGCTGCCGTCGCACCAGCCATAGTCCCACCAGCGTCAGCAGCCAGCCGCCGACGCCGCCAATGAATCCGATCAGGCCCGCTTCGATCAGGCATTGCGCGAACACGGATCGGCGCGAGGCACCCAGCGCGCGGCGCACTCCGATCTCGCCCGCACGCCGCAGGAATTTCGCCAACAGCAGGCCAACGGTGTTGAACAGGCAGATGGCGAGGAACGCGAACGCCAGCCAGGTCTGCAGTTTCACGTTCTTCGGAATCACCTGCTCGTGATCCAGCCACTGCATCAAATCCAGCATGCGGATGTCGATATTCGCGAAGCGCCCGAGCGTCTTTTGCTGCTCGGCGTAGTTGCCGAGGAAGGCGCGGTAGTCAGCGGCCTTGGCGGGGCTGTCCAGCTCCACCCACAACGCGGTCCACAGGCAAGGCGCATCCTGGAGATGTCCCGGAGTGGTCGGGCCACCGCCCCAGCACGTGTACTGGAAGAAATTGCCGTCGTTGACATCGAGGCCCGAAAAAAACGGCATGAACACATCTTCCGGCTTGGCGTAGTAGCTCGTTTCGAATCCGTTGCCGGTGAACCCGCCCACGGCGTCGTAGAACAACGGACGTGGCCGCCAGGGGGCCAGCACGCCCACGATGCGCACATTGCTGTCCTTCAGGCGCAGGGTCTTGCCCACGCTGTCCTTGCCGCCAAACAGCTTGTCGTTGAGATCACTGGAGATCACCGCCACCCGCGCGCGATCCTTTTCATCCGCCGCGGTCCACGCGCTGCCGTATTCGAACGGCACGTCGAACATCGAAAAAAAGTCGGTCGTGGTGGACATGAGGGTCAGCATCAACGGCGGGCGGTCCACGCCGGGCGCACCGACTTTCACGGGGCTTTGCACAACGAGCGCCTGGCGGTCGGCGCGTTGTGCACTCCACAAATCCACGGCCGAGCGGTAATCCATCATCGGAAGCGGATGCCGCGGGTTGGACCAATCGGCGGGGGTGGGATCCACCTGCGGGTAATAAATGTGCGCACTCTTGCCCGGCAGCGGATCGCCGGAAAGGATGTGCATCACCGTCAGCGTGGTCATGCTGGCGCCGATGCCGATGGCGATCGCCAGCACCATCAGCACCGTCAGCAAGCGGTTGCGTTTGAGGCTGCGGATGGCGAGGTCGAGGTAGTACGCGAACATGTTCCAATTTCCCGTATGCGTTCACACTTCTTCGGCGTCATTCCGGGGCCGCGCAAAGCGCGGAACCCGGAATCGGTTTCTGACGCGGTAAGACCGATTCCGGGTTCTGCCGCGATGGAACCGCGGCAGCCCCGGAATGACGATGTTCGCTTCGCCCGTTCCGGTTCCAGGCTCCATCACACGCTTCGCGTCGCCTCCACCGGCGACACGCGCGATGCCCGCCGCGCCGGCGCGAACACCGCGCCCTGCCCCAGCAAAAGCAGCACGACCACGCCGGCCAGCACGTAGAGCAGCGGCATCCGGTCCATCGCGAGCTGTCGCATCATCCAGAGATTCAAGCCGACGGCGAGGACCGCGCCCATCGCCACGCCGGCACCCGCGATCAGCAGGTTCTCGGCCTGGAAATAGCGCAGGATGTCGCGCCGGGTCGCGCCGAGCGCGCGGCGGATGCCGATCTGCTTGCGCCGCTGGCCGACCCAGAAACTGGTAAGCCCGATGATGCCTGCGCCCGTGATCAACAGCAGCACCGCGCAGATGATGCCCATCAGGATCGCGGTACCGCGGTCGCTGTCGTAGGCGCGATGGCGGATTTCGGCGAAGCTGAGCACGCCGTCCTTGGGATCGATGACGCGCATCCGGCTCTGCGCGAGCAGTGCCTTGGGCGCTTCCCGCATCGCGGTCGCCAACTCGCCGGGCTTCGCGCGCACGATGTAGTAGGTCCCGAACGACATGTCCAGCCGCCGCGGCCACAGCATGGCCTCGTAGCTGTAGTTGCGCGACCAGCTGTCGACTTCCTGGCGCTGCAGTCGTTCGACGATGCCCACGATGGTGGTCGGCGTCGTGCTCATGGTGTAGAAGGTCTTGCCCAGCGCGGAGCCGTCCGGGTACAACTTGTCGGCAAGCGCCTTGGTCACGATCGCCACCGGCGGTGTCTTGTTCTCGCGCATGCCCATCGGCTCGATTTCGTCGGGCCGGAAATTGCGCCCCGCGATCAGCTTGATACCCAGCGTGTCGATCAGGTGGGTATCGCTCAGGTACACCGCCGCGTCGGTGGTCTTCTGCACCTGGTCCGGCCTCAACATGACGAAGTTGTCCCAGCCACCGCCGCGCAACGGGTACGAATTGGCCGGCGCCGCATCGCGCACCGCCGGCAATTGCCGCAGCGCCGCAAGGTCGGCCTGGATCTGCGCGTCGATCTGCTGGTCCGTCTGCCGGCCCGCCCACTGGCTTCCGATCACGAATACATTGGCTTCGTCGATGCCGGTGGGCTCGGAGAGGTGCGACAGGCGCTGGTGGATGATGAACAGCGCATTGCACACGATTGCCAGGGTCAACGCGATCTGCAACGCGATCAGCACGGTGCCGGCCTTGTGGTGGCGAAGTGCGGCGAGGATAGGCTGGATTTGCATGACGGTTCGCCCTCAGTTCGAACGCAGGTGCCAAGCCGGCTGCACGTGCGCCGCGCGCCAGGAGGGATAAAACGCCGCGATCACGGTGGCGGCCACCGCAACGGCCAGCGTCAGCATCACCAGCGACAAGTCGATGTGCGCCAGACGCGCGATCTCGGGGCGGAACAACAGGCCCACGCCCGAGACGCCCACCGCGGTCAGCAGCAGTCCCAGCAAACCGCCCGCCAGGCCCACGGTGCCGGCCTCGATCAGGAATTGCGTGTAGATCTCGCGCCGCGATGCGCCCAGCGCGCGGCGCACGCCGATTTCGCCGGAGCGGCGCATGAACTTCGCGAGCAACAGTCCGACGGTATTGACCAGGCAGATCAGGAAGAAGCCCAGCGACACCAGCAGCGAAATCCGGCTCTCGGGCGGCACCACGTGCATGTACGCCATCCATTGCGTCACGTCGCGCAGGCGCACGTTGGGCGCCCAGCCGAACCTGCCGGCGCGTTGCTGGTCGGCGGAATAGCCTTCGAGGAAATTGCGGTAGCGCGCGACGTCCGCGGCGCTGTCCAGCTCCACCCAGGGGGTGACCCACACGCAATCGCTGCGCAGCCAGTCGTCCCAGCCATGCATGGTCCGGGCCATGCGGCAACTGTTGTTGCCGGCGGTGTCGATCTGAAGGTCCAGTGCGCGGGTGAACGGCAGGTAGAAATCCGCGGGCTCCTCGAAGCCGCTGCTGCCGAACAGCGAATAGAAGCGTGGCACGGGATTCCAGTGCCGCGTCACGCCCACGATGCGATAGTCGTGTCCGTCCAGGTTGATTTCGCGCCCGATGCTGCTGGCATCACCGAACAACTTGCGATTGAATTCCTCGCTCAACACGATCACCGACGCGCGGCTTTCGTCCTGCGCCGCGTCCCAGCCGTTGCCATACAGAAAGGGCACCTCGAACATCGGGAAGAAATCACCGTACACCGCATAGCCTTCCGCCTTGACCGGCAGGCTGCGGCTGCCGCCCGGCATCAACGACAACTGCACGGGATACAACAAGGTTTGCCGCTTCGCCGCGTGCGCACGCATCAGTGCCATCGCGTCCACGTAGTTCAACGCATAGGGCGGTTCGCCCCGAATGTTCTGCTGCGGGCCCCAACTGTCGATCTGCGGCGTGAACAGCTGCGCCGACTTGTCGGGAATCGGGTTGCCCGACACCGCGCGGAACACCGAATACGTGATCATCGACGCCGCCACGCCGAATCCGATCGCCACCACCATCAGCGCGGTGAGCGCGGGGTTGCGCTTCAGGCTGCGCAAGGCGAGGTCGATGTAATACGCGAACATTACGCGCCCCCTGCTTGATCGTCATTCCGGAGCGGGCCGCAGGCCCGAATCCGGAATCGGTTTGGCGTGGGACAAGTACGGCGATGCCGATGAAACCGATTCCGGGTTCCATCGCCGATGAAGCTGGCGATGGCCCCGCAATGACCATTCGAGGGCTGACCGGGCTTCTCCATCACACGCTCCGTGTCGCCTCCACCGGCGACACGCGCGATGCGCGCCGGGCCGGCGCAAACACCGCGCCCTGCCCCAGCATCAGCAGCGCGACCACGCCGACCAGCACGTACAGCAGCGACATGCGGTCCATCGCAAACTGCTTCATCATCCAGAGGTTCAGGCCCACGGCCAGGATCGCGCCCAGCAGCACGCCCACGCCGGCGATCATCAGGTTCTCGGTCTGGAAATAACGCAGGATGTCGTTGCGCGTCGCGCCCAGCGCGCGCCGGATGCCGATCTGCTTGCGCCGCTGCCCGACCCAGAAACTGGTGAGCCCCACGATGCCCGCGGCGGTGACGCACAACAGGATCAGGCAGATCACGCCCATCAGGACGGCCATGCCGATGTCGGCGCGATATGCGCGTGCGCGGATTTCGGAAAACGGCATGATGCCGACGCCGATGTTCGGCTGGTCCTCCAGCACGCGCATCGGATTGGCCTTGAACAGCGCCTCGCGGGCTTCCCGCATCGCGGCGTCCAGGCGCCCCGGCTTCGCGCGCACCGCGGTGCGCGTGTAGCTGGAATTGAGGCGTATCGGCTGCAGGACGGAGTTCCACGCGAAGCTGTTGCCCCAGCTTCCGCTCGCGGGAATCTGCATCCGCTTCACGATGCCAATGATGGTGCTCGGAATCGCCTGCCCGTCGAGGTAAACGGTCTTGCCCAGCGCGTCGCCCTTGGGAAACAGCTTGTCTCCGAGGGCCTTGGTGACGATGATCATCGCCGGCTGGCCGACGCCGCGGAAGCCGCGGTTGGTGATGTCGCTTGCGGTGAAATTGCGGCCCGCGACCAGTTGCAGGCCCAGCGTCTTCAGCATCTGGTCGTCGCCGAAATAGTAGGCGGCGTGTTCGGTGCTGTGCTGCTGGTCCGGCTTCAACCCGACGCCGCCCGTCCACGACGATTGCAGCAGCGGCAGCGAACTGATGGCCGCCACCGACTCCACGTCGGGCAAGCCGCGCAGGGTCTCCAGGTCGCTGCGTTGCATCGCGTCGAGTTTCTGCACCGACTCGGCATCGTCGCCGGTCGGCGCACCGACGTAGGCCTGCTGGATCAGGAACAGGTTCTGCTCGTCGAGGCCGGTTGGCCGGTTCACCCGATCGACCCGCTGACCGATGATGAACACCGCGTTGCAGACGATCGCGAGCGTCAACGCGATCTGCAGCGTGATCAGGGTGACGCCGGCCTTGTGCTTCTTCAGCGCCGCGAGAATGGGATGGAGTGTCATGGCGCGATCCTCAGTTCGATTTCAGCTGCCACGCGGGCTGCACCGCCGCCGCGCGCATCGTGGGATAGAGACCCGCCAGCATCGTCGCCACGATCGCGACGATGAGCGTCGTGACCAGCAGCGAAACGTCCAGGCGTGCCAGCGCGGCAATGTCGCGCGGCAGCACCCAACTGACGCTGCTGATGCCGAGTCCCGTCAACACCAGGCCCAGCACGCCCCCCGCGAGCCCGACCATGCCGGACTCGACCAGGAATTGCGTGTAGATCTCGCGCCGCGACGCACCCAGCGCCCGGCGCACCCCGATCTCGCTGGCCCGCCGCAGGAACTTGGCCAGCAGCAGCCCGGCGGTGTTCACGAGGCACACCAGCAGCAGACCCAATGCCACGTAAAGCGAAATCTTGGTGTCGGACGGCACCACGTGCTCGTGATCCAGCCACGCCATCAGGTTGCGGAGGCGGTTGTTGGGCGGCCAGGTGAAGCGTCCCGCCTGCTGCTGGGCGGCGGCGTAGTTGTCCAGGTACTGCCTGTACTGCTGCACGGCGGCCGCGTCGTCGAGTTGCACCATGAACGCGATCCACACGCATTCGGAGTGCTGCAATCCGACGAAGCCCGGTTCCTTCGGTGTCTCGACGCAATTGGTGTTGCCGTTGTTGTTCATGCTGTTGGCAATGGCCGTCGTGAACGGGACGAAGATGTTGCCGCTGCCTTCACTGAAGCCGCCGGTATTGACCACGTCGTAGAACTGCGGCTGCGGGTGCCAGTCATCGAGCACGCCGACAACGCGGTACTCGTGGCCATCGATGGTCAACGTCTTGCCCACGCTGTCGCCGCCACCGAACGCCTTTTCATTGAGATGGCGGCTGATCACCGCGACCTGCGCGCGATGGTCGTCGTCGGCCGCGCTCCAGCCGCTGCCGTACTTGAAGGTAACGTCGAGCATCGGGAAGAACTCGCTGTAGACGGCTTCGCCGATCGCGGTGATC
The DNA here is from genome assembly GCA_044464225.1 of Rhodanobacter sp. Classification (GTDB taxonomy): domain Bacteria; phylum Pseudomonadota; class Gammaproteobacteria; order Xanthomonadales; family Rhodanobacteraceae; genus 66-474. Next base: position 163,532 of record JBIQLN010000001.1, read on the forward strand.
GGGTGCTGGCCCACGCGCTGCGGCGTCACGGCCGCGCCGATCTGGTACATCGCGGACTGGTATTTCGCGCGATGGTCGCGCATCAGCGCGACCGCGTCGGTGTAGCTCATCGCGTCCGGCGGTTCGTTGCTGGTGTCCTTGGGACCGTGTCCGGCCGGACCCCAGTTGTCGATCTGCGGCACGAAAAGCTTCGAAGATTTCCACGGAATCGGATCACCCGACACCGCGCGGAACACCGACCACGTCGTCATCGACGCAGCCACGCCGAACCCTATGGTGATGATCATCAGGCCGGTGAGCGCCTTGTGTCGCTTCAGGCTGCGCAGCGCAAGATCGAGGTAATACGCAAACATGTCAGGTCGCTCCAGGTTTCCGTTGCTCCCCTTGGAGGGAGGACTTCAAGCTCATACCGTCCGCGTCGCCACCACCGGCGGCACTGCCGCGGCGCGCAGCGCTGGACCCAGCACCGCCACTTGTCCAATCAGCCACAATGCAACCGCACCGATCGGGAAATACATCCACGGCAACCGTGGCAGTTCGTAATGGCGCATCAGCAGCAGGTTGATGCCATAGGCCAGGGCCATGCCCAGCACGATGCCGATCGTCGCCAGCAGGAAATTCTCGGTCTGGAAGTAATGCAGGATGTTGGCGCGCGTGGCACCGAGGGCGCGGCGCACGCCGATGGTGCGGCGGCGTTGCGCGACCCAGAAGCTGGCGAGACCGACGATGCCGAGCCCGGTGACCAGCAGCAGCGCCACGATCACCCCGACCAGCAACCCCGTCATCGCACGGTCGCTCCGGAAGAATTTGGCGCGTGCGTCGTCCAGGGTGCGCTGTTGCCGGAAAATGCGCTTCGTGTCCAGCTTCTTGAGCGTGGTCACTGCCGCCGCAATGACGCGCTCGCGCTGGCCGGGATCGGTGCGCAGCGCATAGGAGCCACCCCCCGAAAAGCGCAGCGGCACCACCGTACTCCATTGGGCGGCATGCTCGCCTTCGGCCAGCGAGGGACGGATCAGGCCGGCCACCACGCCTATCACCCGCAGGGGCGTTTGCGGATCGAAATAGATCGTCTTGCCGAGCGCGCTTTCGCCCGGCCACAATTTTTGTGCAAGCGCACGGGTAATCACGACCACGTGCGGCGCGAGCTTCGGATCGCGGATCGCGTCGCGGTATTCCACGTATTCGGACGGATCGAAATCGCGGCCTGCAATGAGTCGCGTCCCCAGCGTCTTCAGCACGTCAACGCCGAAATACATCGTGGCATTCAGCGTCGGCTGGGTCTGGGTGGCGGAAAGAAAGATGCTGTTGTTCCACGACGAGTCGGTGAAGGGCAACTGATTGATGCGCGCGACCGCCTTCACCCCGGGGATGGCGCGCAGCGCAGCGAGTTCTTCCTCTCCGCGCGCCTTGGCGTCGGGACGGTCGCCGATATCCACCACCTGCACCTGCACCAGCTCGTGTTGGGCCACACCGCTCGGCAGGTCCATGCGTTGCAGGCGCTGGCTGATCAGGAACACGGCGTTGCACACGATCGCGCAGGTCAGCGCAATTTCCAGCACGATCAGCGACGCGGTGATCTTGTGCCGGCGCAACGTGGCGAGGATGGGCAGGATGTCCATGTCAGTGGGCCTTCAGTTGCAGTGCCGGCGAGATCCGGCAAGCCCGCCATGCCGGCAGCAGGCCCGCCAGCAAGGTGGCGCCGATGGCCACCGCAAACGTGACCACCAACATCAACGGATCGAGATGGGCGAGCCGGGCGTAATCCACCGGTTGCTGGCGTACCAGCCAGAGACCCAGCTGGGCGAGCAGCAGGCCGCCGATCGCGCCGGCCACCCCGACGACGCCTGCCTCGATCAGCAATTGCTCGAATACCGCGCGGCGCGCGGCGCCGAGCGCCCTGCGCACGCCGATCTCGCCCCCCCGGCGGAGGAATTTCGCCAGCATCAAGCCGACGGTGTTGACCAGGCAAACCAGCAGGAATCCGAACGCCAGCCATGTCTGCAAGCGCACGTCGCCCGGCACGACGTGGCTGTAGTCGAGCCACTGCATCACGTTGCGCAACCGCACGGTGGGCGGCCGCTCGAATCGGCCCAGCGCCTTCTGTTCCTGCGAGTAATGGGTCAGGAACGATTTGTAGGCGGCGACATCGGCAGGCGTGTCGAGTTGCACCCAGAATTGCAGCCAGGTGCACGGCGCCGTCTTCATGTTGTCCTGGCCGCCCGCGCCCCAGCAGTCAACGGAGCCGCTGTGTGCATACTTCAGCTCCTGCGAAGTGGAGAGCGGCACGAACACGTCCTCGTTCTCTCCGTATTGGCCGAGGTACAGGTCGTAGAAATGCGGGCTCGGCCGCCAATCCCCCAGCACCCCGATGATGCGCAGATCGACGTCATCCGCGCGCACTGTCTGGCCGACGCTGTCCTTCCCGCCGAACAGCTTGTTGTTGAGCGAGCTCGATATCACCGCGACGCGCGCCGCCGCCTCGTCTTCCGCCGCGGTCCACGGCCGGCCGTACTCGAAGGGTGTATCGAACATCGGAAAGAAGTCCGCCGTGGTGTAGCGGGCATCCACGTAGAAGGGATCGAGATTCGCCTGTGTCGGCTGCACCGGTACCTGGCCGCCGGTCATCAGCGCCTGCCGGTGGGCGCGCTTCGCGCGCAGCAGATTCATGCCGTCGGTCCAGGAGACCTGGCCGGGTGGCTCGCCACCAGGCTGGTAACCGTTCATGTCGCGCGGATCGATCTGGGGGTAGTACAGGTGCGCGCTGCGTCCCGGCAGCGGGTCACCCGACAGCACGTGCAACACGGTGAGGGTGGTCATCGACGCGCCGATGCCCAGGGCGACCGCCACCACCATCAGCGCGGTGAGCACCTTGTTGCGCTTCAGGCTGCGCAGCGCGAGATCGATGTAGTAGGCGAACATGTTTCGTCTTCGTTCCTGGTTTCAGGGGCCCCGACATGCCCCGCCCGCCTTTCCCCGGACGGATCCGGTGGAAAGGCCTTCAACGCGCGCCACGCGCCCGCCACCGGGGATCGGTGGCGCAGGCCAGCCTCAACCAGCGTCCCGGCTGGTCGGCTGCGCGGCGAACGAGTAGTACGGCATCACGAGCGCCGACTGGTTTCCCGCGGAAACGGCGGCCTGGCCTCCGGCCGCCGTGCCGGCATGCAAGCGCCCGACCGCGCGAAGCTGCTCGGCACTCGGACGCACGTTGATGACGGGCAGCATCACGGCGCTCTGCGCGGAGGCTGCCGCGGCGGCGGCGCTGGCCACCCCGGTTGTCCAGCTGTGGAACCAGCCAAGCACTGCGCAATTGATGGCTATGGCGACGATGATGGCGATGAGTTTCTGGATGTTCATGGTTGCGGTCCTCGATGTACTTCAACGTCCCCTGTTGGTGCTTTGAACGACATCCCGTTGCCTGCCCGGCCACCCGGCGCGTTTCAACCCGCGCCGGTTTCCGCCGTCGCTTCGCTGCGGCGGGTGTGGGCGTGGAAACGGGGCTCCTCGGCAATGTCCACGGCCTGGCCGTCGATGATGTGCACGCTGCGCTGGGCGCGCAGGGCCAGTTCGGGATCGTGGGTGACCATCACGATGGTCGCGCCCTCGCGATGGATCTCTTCCAGCAGTTCCATCACGCTGCGCGCCATCTGGGTGTCCAGGTTGCCGGTCGGTTCGTCCGCCAGCAGCAGGCGCGGCGAACCAGCCAGTGCGCGCGCGATCGCGACGCGTTGCTGCTGGCCGCCCGAAAGCTCGGCGGGGTAATGCTTCATGCGCGAAGCCAGGCCCACGCGTTCCAGCGCCTCCTTGATCCGCTGCTGGCGCTCGGCGGACTTCATGCCGCGATAGCGCAGCGGCACTTCCACGTTGTCGTGCACGTTGAGATCGGGAATCAGGTTGAAGCTCTGGAAAACGAAGCCGATCTTCTCGTTGCGGATCTTGGAGCGCGCGTTGTCACCGAGGTTGCTGACATCGACACCGTCCAGCAGGTATTCGCCACCGGTGAAGCTTTCCAGCAGGCCCGCGATGGTGAGGAAGGTGGTCTTGCCGGAACCGGATGGCCCCATCACCGCGACGAATTCGCCTTCCTTCACGTCGATGTTGAAATCCCGGAGCGCGTAGGTTTCCACCACTTCGGTGCGGTAGACCTTGGACAGGTGGGTCATCTTGAGCATGGTTGTTTCCTCAGTGATGGAACTTGATGTCGGTGACGGAAGTTGGATGTCGGTGATGCACGGTTGGTTTAGTTGGATGGAAATGGAAGCAGGAAGCGGAGAACGGGTATGCAAGCCGGCCAATCCAGGGACTTCTGCACCCGTTCCCTCGCTCCGCTCCCTGCAATCAGTCGCTGATCGCGACTTTCGCCGCGCCGTTGAAATTGCTGGTACCGGAAATCACGATCCTGTCGCCTTCCTTCAGGCCTTGCAGGATTTCGACCTTGTCGATGGAGCTCGGCCCCAGCGTGACCGGCGTCTTGTAGGCGATGCCGTCGCGCACCACATAGGCATAGCGGCCGCCCGACTCGTCCACGAACGAACCACGCGCCACGGTCAACACGTTTTCGCGCTTGTCCAGCACGATGCGCACCGACAGCCGCTGGTTCTGGCGCAACTGCTCCGGCTTCTTGCCTTCGAAGCGCACCCGTGCGACCACTTCGCCATTCACCACTTCGGGCGAAATCGCGCTGACCGCACCCTTCCAGTCCTTGCCGTTGCCGCTGATGACCGCGGGCATGCCGGCCGCGAGATCACGCGCGAAACTTTCCGGCACGTTCACCTGCACTTCCAGCGCGGACAGGTCCACGACCGTCAGCAACTTCGAATCCTTGGGAACGGTCGCGGTCTGGGCGATGAAAAGCTGCCCGACCTGTCCGTCGACCGGCGAGCGCACGTTCAATTCCTCGACCTGGCGCTTCAGGTCCGCGACCATCAGCTTCTGGCGTTCGTAGGCCAGCTTCTTGGCCTGGATCTCCAGCGCGAGGCTGGAGTCGTCCATGCCGAGGTTGTCCTGGGCGTGCTTCAACTGGATCTGCGCCTTCTCCAGCGCATCGTTGTGGCGATCCACTTCCAGCTTCGACACCGCGCCCTTGTCGAACGCCTTCTGGTAACGCGCGAGGTCGCGCTTGGCGCTCTGCTCGTCGATCTTGGCGTTCTCGAAGGCTTCCTGCAGCTTGGCGCGCTGCTGGTTGGCATCGATCTTGGCCTGCTGATAGGCCACCTGCATCGCGTCGGCATTGCTTTCTTCCTGCGCGAGCTTGTTGGTGAGTTCGGGGCTCGCGATCACCGCCAGCACCTGGTTCTTCTTCACCTTGTCGCCGGCGTGCACCTGCAGGACCACCGCGCCGTTGGCGCGTGCGTACAGGGTCGGGCTGACCGCCGCGACCACGCGCCCGTCCGCGGCGATGTCGCGCACGAATGCGCCACGTTCCACCGTCGCGATCTGCAGACGCGATGCGCTCACCGACGAGCCCGCCGAAAACAGCCGCACCGCTCCGGGTACCAGCCAGACCAGCAGGATCAGCACCGCCAGGCCGATGCCGGCGAAGATCGCCAGCTTCTTCTTGCTGACGCGTTTTTCGATGATGCGGTCCTGCGCGGAAGTGTCGCGAATGTTCATGCCTTTTCCGTTTCCCTGCCGCGTCGTTTCGCCGATGCGGCCTCGCCATCTATTGAGCAAGTGCGATGCCAACCGTCGACGCCATATTTCGCCAATGGATTCAACAGCTTGAAAAAATCGCCGGGACGGGAAAGGTGTCCGCGGACAGTTCGCGGACACCGCGGATAGGTCGTTCGCAAGACCCAGCGACACCGCGGAAGCGGAAGCCACCCGCGTGCCCGGCACCTCGACGAGCCGGCGGGGGGGGGGCGAAGCCTCGTGCCTCGAAGAGGAAACTGCCTGCAACCTTTTTGCGCCCTCGAGCATCCTTGTAGGGTGGACGCGCATTCCAACTTCCAGCAGCACGTCGACCCGGACGTCATCGCCCGCCTGAAGCGGGGCGACCTTCGCGCCTTCGAGAGCGTGTATCGACAGTTCGAGCGGGCGGTCTGGACGCTGGCGTTGCGCCTGACCGGGCGCGCCGACGTCGCGCAGGAAGTGCTGCAGGATGCAATGCTGAAAGCCTTCGAACGCGCGCGCCAGTATCGCGGCGAGGCGCCGTTCGCCGCGTGGCTGCGCAAGCTGGTGGTCAACGAATCACTGATGCAGCTTCGCCACGACCGGCTGCACGTCATCGACGTGTTCGACGACACGGTGGGCGACGAGAGCACGCCACAGCCATGGACTTCGGCCGACGCCGCCACGCTGGATCGCGCCTTGAACCGGCTGCCCGACGATGCGAGGGCGGTGCTGTGGCTGTACCACGTCGAAGGCTTCACCCACGTGGAAATCGCCCGCGAGTTCGGGCGCTCCGTGAGTTTTTCCAAATCGCAGCTCGCACGCGGCACCAGACGCCTGCGCGAGCTGCTTCAACCCAGAGTGGAGGACACGCCATGCACGATCGGCTCGACCACCACGGCATGAACGAAATGAGCGACGAAGCCTCCCTGGCCGCGGCGCTGCGTGCGCTGCCGGCAAGCGCGCCGCCACACGAGGCATGGCGCCATGTGTCGGCGCGGATCGGGCGGCGCCGCACCGTGCGCCGGACCGTCTGGTTCACGCTGCCGGCCGCGTTCGCCGCCGGCATCGCCCTGGCATTCGCGTGGCCGCACCTGCACCTGCACGCGCCATTGCCGCAGGCTGCGCGAATCGCCCAGGCGCCAACGACCGCGCAGCAGCCCGACACCCGGCCCGCGGCCGACGTCGCCGCACTGCAGGCCAGTTCGGCGCAATGGCAGAACTGGGTACAAAGCCTCAGCCGCGATGGCGCCCCGCTGGACGGCCGCGCACTCGCCAATGCCGTGGCGCTGCAGGACCGGATCGGCATGGTCGACCTGCAACTCAGCGCCGCCCGCTCGCCGGCCGCGGCGGCGGACCTGTGGCAACAACGCATCACCCTGCTCCAGCAACTCGGCCTGTTGCACCTGCGACCGTACATGGTTGCCGAACAAACCCATCCCGCACGCAACCGCCTTATCTCCATGTGATCGAGAGAATCGCCATGAAACGAACAATCGCCCTTTGCCTGATGCTGCCCGGCCTGCTGGGTTCCGGCGCACTGATCGCCGCGACGCCGGCTTCGCCTGCTTCCACCGCCGAACCGGTCCACGCCGCTGAACAGCACACTGCCAAGCAGATGGCCGCGCTGCAGGCGCGCATGAATGCACTGGCGGCCCGGATGGCCGCGCTGTCGGCGAAACTCGGCGACGAGGCCAATGCCAGCACGTTGCGCTACCTGGCCGACAGCCGGCGCGGCATGCTCGGCATCGCCGTCAGTACCGAAGACCACGGATTGCGTGTCAATGCGGTGACGCCCGGCGGGCCGGCCGAACGCGCAGGCCTGAAGGCAGGCGACACGATCACCGCCGTCGACGGCAAATCGGTGGGAACGTCCGGCGCATCGTCCGAACGCGCGCTGCGGCGGACCGAGGCCGGCAAACCCGTCAGGCTGGCGGTAGCCCGCGACGGCAAAACGCTGCACCTCGATGTCACGCCAGAGCGAATGCAGCCGGCCGACTGGGAAGCCACTTTCCGCGCGGCCCAGCGGGCGGCCGAGCAGGCCAGGGCTTCGATGGAGTCCCCGGAATTCCGGGAGAGCATCGAAAAGGCGATGAAAAGCGCTTCCGCCGAACTCGACCGCGCAGCCATTGCACGCGAGAGCGCAGCCGCCGCACGTGAGGGCGCGGCCGCGACGCGTGAAGCCGCCGCCAACGCGCGCGAACACGCCCGCGAGTGGTTCCTGTTCTCGTCGGCATGGTGGGGCCTGAACCTGGCGCCCTTGAACCCCGATCTCGGCGGCTACTTCGGCACCGACAAGGGCGTACTGGTGCTTTCCCGCAGTGACAAGCAGTTTCCGGAATTGCAGCCCGGCGACGTGATCACCGGCGTCGGGGGCAAGCCCGTGGCGCAGCCCGAAGACGTCCAACGTGCGCTTCGCGGCGCGACCGCCGATCAGGAGGTCCACATGGCGGTGCGCCGGCACGGCAAGGCCCTCGCGCTGAACATGAAAGTGCCGCCGCGCTGGAACCTGCTCCCGCCACCCCCGCCACCGGCACCGCCGCCTCCGCCTGTGCCGTCGACACCATCCAAGGTTGCCGCGCCGCCTGCTCCGCCGTCGCCGCCGCCCCCGCCACCGGTGTCCAAGCAGGCGTCATAGAAAACGCGCACCGTCCGGCGCGACGGCGCACTTCACGTCACGCCCCCGCCGCCCTGCTGCCGGGCGGCGTCGACGTCCAACGGGTGAGGCCTACCAGCAATTGCCGTTGGAATTGGCCGAGGTGTTGGTGGGGTCGGGCAGCTTCTGGCCGGTACTGTCGATGCTGAGCGCGCCGCACTTGTCGTCGCGCTGCGGCCCGCTGGCCACCGGCGTCGCCGTCGCGACGTAACCCTGCCCCGCGGAGGTGGCCGGGGGCAGTTCCAGCGACAACTGGTAATACCCGTTTTCGGACAGCGGCGAGTCGGTGGTGTAGCCGAGCGAAGATGCCGTCAGCGGGTAGTGGTTGAAATCGGTGTAGAAACGCTCTTCCGCCTGCGCAACGTGCAGCAGCAATTTTTGCGCATCCGCGCGACGCGCGCGGTAGGCGTACTTGCCCCACCACGGCACCACGATGGCCGCGAGAATGGCGATGATCGCCACCACGATCATCAGCTCGATCAATGTGAAACCACGTGTGCGTCGCATCGTCATTCGCCCCTGTCACCGCATCAGTTCTGTTGGATACCCTGCCACGAACGACGGCGCCAGATCGGCGCGTCGATCGAAAGGGGCTTCGTCCCCGATGGCGCGAGGGTCGTGCCGGGCAGGTAAGCCTGGCCGCCACCCAGCGCCGAAACCAGGGGCAGGCTGCCACTGGTACGCGCGTTGCTGATGCGCCCGCCGACGATGGGCCAGCCGCCCAGGGACGATACGCCCGCGGGCGCGCCGGTGATCGCGTCGAACGCCATCAACGCACCCTGTGTCGCGGGGTTGCACGGATCGCTGCCTGCAGCGCCAGCAAGCAGTGTTTCGAATACCACGGTATTGCTGGCGAAAATTGCGCCGGGGTTGACCACCACGCGTTCGCCCGAATTGGTTTGCGTGGCACTGGCGGTACCGCAGGCGCCGCCCGTCGCGGTGCACAGGTTGATGAACCAGCCTCCACCCTTTGACTGTCCGACCGCGGGTATGGGATTGCTGGGCGTGGCCGACGCCGCGTCGCAGCTGTCGGTGGCACTGCCGGTCACGCAGCGCAGCGTCGCCCCGGCATTGGGATCGGGTGATCCGTCCGGCAGCGTGGCGCCTGCCGGAATCGTGGTTTCATGCAGGTACTGCTGGGTCAAGTCGTCCTGGCTGTACGTGGTACTCGTTCCCACATCCCGGACGCCATAGATCGCCTGCCACGCGTTGCTGCTGTTGTCGCCCGCACCGAGATATTTGCCGGTGCCGAACACCACCATGAAGCGATTGGTCGAAGGATCGGGGAACAGCCGGGGCATCGTGGTGATGGGTTGCAGACCCTGGTTGTGGTCGGTGTCCGTAATGCCCTGGTACACCAACGTAACGGTCCAATCCGATACGGTGGTGCTTCGCAGGTCGAACCGCCACAGGTTGCCCTGCATGTCACCCGCAAACGCCACATCGTCGATCTGGTCGTTCTGGTAATCACCCATCACGGGCGTGCCGAGGCCGAAACTGGTCACGTTGCCACCGCCGCCGATCAAGGGGATATCCGTCGGCGTCTTCAGTTCCGCGATGACGTCACCCGTCTTCGCGTCCAACACGAACAGCGCGCTGTACGGATTGCCCGCGGAATCCTTGGGTGCCTGCGCCGCGATTGTCAGGCAACTCGCCTTGTCGGCAGTGGGCATGTCGGGCTTGGAGCAATCCGGGAAATAGCCGTTCGGAACCAGCACCACCCATTTGCTGTCGTGGGCGATGCGCCCGATATTGGGCTGCGACACGGTGTAGCCGAGGTCACTCGACCGGCACGATCCATAGCTGGGATGGCAGCCGCTGGACATCGTCATGTCGGAATCGAATTCCCACAGGACGTCCGAGGCGGAGAAAGTGGCCGGATCGGTGATGTCCAGGGCATACACCCCGCGGCCGCCCACCCCCACGCCACCGGCCAACAGCGTATGCCACGTGTCGTCGAAGAACACATCACGCGTTACCGGTGACGCGTCCACCGTGGGGCGATATTGGAAATCCGTCACGTCAGTCAAATTGCCAAGGTTGGCGTACACCGCACGCGGCACGAACGCCCACAGCTCCTTGCCGGCATCTCCAGTGGGATCGTAGTCGCAACTCGGGGTGCCGGCGGTGAAGGTACATGCCGGCGTGGGCGCACTGAACGCGTGCAGCATGCCGTCGTTGGCGCCTACGTAAACCGTTGGCTTGCGACTCCCACGGTGGGCGAGGAAGGTGTCGTACGACTTGTCATCGTCCGTGCCGTTGCTCGAGCCAGCTGCAGTCGCTTCCGGTGAACCCGATGGAAACGAAAAATAATTGCCGCTGGGATAGCCGACGTACACCGGCTGCGAATGGATGATCGCACCCAGGAGGTGTGAGCGCTGACGATAAGTGTGGTCGCCCTCGTACGACCGATCGCCCCGCAGGTATGCCACGCGATTGGCCAGGGTGTCGTTGCCGCCGGTCACCAGGGCGGGAGTGCTCAAGCCGGCGGTTTCCACGCAGTCGAATGCCGTGCTGGAATTGAACGTGGTGCCGCCATTGAACGTGTAGTTTCCCGTCCCGCAGCCACTCGGCGTGTTGTAGGTAGCGGTAAAGATATTGCGGCCGGAAGCCGCACGTGCGTCGAGGTCGGTGTTTGCATCCCATACCGGGGTCGTGTTGACCGTGCCATCGGTATTCAGGACCACGGCCTGGAAAACCCCGGACCAGTCGGCGTTGTGCCCGACCCGGTAGCTCAACGCACCCACCGTGGCCACACTGGCGTTGACGGCGGACGGCACGGGGTTGGCCGTACGCGCGGCAATGCTGGCCAACACGCTGGTCAACTGGTCCACCAATTGCTGCGGGTTGCCGGCGCTGAAGAACTGTCCGCGTCCCGCCAGCGCAGCGTGCCACGTGTCGTCGATGTTCTGGGTGACGCCACTCGTACCATTCGAGCGCGGCTGTGGCCAGCCGACGATGTCGTAGGAGTTGGTGACGCCCTTGCGCAGGTCGCAAGCGTCGAGGTCCAGGGGAACCGTACTCTTGCAGTCGGTGTTCTCGGAAAAATTGAGGACGCCACTGACACCCAGGCCCACCATGAACGAGGCCATGTGCGGCCAACTCGCCGGGTCGTTCTTTGGATTGAAGTATTCCTCTGCCGGCAGGTTGTAGTTGAGCGTGCCGTCCGGATTCGTGCCGACCGGGAACGGCAGGGTCACGTTGCCGGCGCCGGGGAACAGTCCGGTGTACGTATCCGGCAGGTATGGCGTCACGAGCTTGCCGTTGGCCGGATCGTACAAATCGGACCGGAGGTTGGTTGCCCAGTAGTCGTAGGCGAGGTCGGACAGCGATACGTATGTCGGATGGTCCCCGTCGTGTTTCGGGCTGTAAATGGAGGTAACGCCGGGTGTGCCCGGATCGGGAAACGCCACGCCGTCGGGCAAGCTCGAACCCGCGGCGGGCTGCTGCGTCAGGCTCGAAACCGTGCCGCCGTTGTAGTTGGTGTTCCAGAGACCATCGGTCAGCACCAGCGAGAAGTTCTGGCGACAGTACAACTCATTGCCGGAATTGGTGTTGGGGTCGTAGGCGCCATGTTCCGGCGGCTGCCAGTAGGGATCCTCCAGCGTACCGTTCGCGCCAGTGGACGGGGCGCCGCGTTTGAAGAAATCGCCCGCGCGCTTGAAGGCGCCACGCAACGGCGTACCGCCGCTCGCGGGCACCTGGAATATCCAGTTGAAGAAGGCGCTGCGATAGCAATCAGGAGGCGTATTGGTGGCGCCCTGCTGCTGCGTGCTGCTGGGACTCGCGCTGTTGCCCGAGGTGCAGTTCGCCGTATCGACCAGTGCCGAAATGATCGCGCTGCCCGGCAAGTCATAGGTGCTCGAGTTGATGTTCTGCCAGGTCACACGGATGTCACTGCCATAGCCGCCCGTATCGGTCTTGGCGGCCAATGATGCCGAGCCGAACACCCTCGACAGCGCGGTACGCGCCATCTGGTTTCGAGTGTGGTAGTACGACCACCAGTTGGCCCAGTTCTGGTACTGGCTGGCGGGAACCGGCACGGCCGTCCAGTTGCTCCGTGTATACAGGTTGCTCAATCCGTTGGAATCCGGATTGCCATAGCTGTCCACGGTGATCGCGGGACCGGTGTATTCGTAATAGTACGGACCGCCACCCGCAAGAGGACTAGTGCGATCGTAGGGACACGTCCAGCGGTCGTCGTTTGTCGGATAGGCACCGTGCTGGACGTCCCACGTCCTATCCGGTCGGTCGTTCTGTCTGTTGTTGGAGTAGTAACCACTCCCGGTCGGAAACGTGCCCCACACCCATTGGTTCCAGTCCGTATAGCTGCCCGTCCCGTTCCAATACCACCCGGTACCTTGAGTCACCGCTCCGGTGAAATCGGTGGTGCGTCCGGAGCCGCTTGGGTTCAATGGCCGGTTGGCGGTGACACCATCGTCCTGGACCGCGGTCAAGCCGGCGTCGGCGTCGGGAAAATTGGTGCCGTTGGCGTTGATCGGCGGGGTATAAGGAACGTTCGGGTTGTAATAAACCCCGTTCATCACATGCGCGTTGATGCCCGAGCCTGCCGCTGGATTGATTACCCCGGCGCAATACCAGGGCCCATTCCAGCTTCCGTTGTCGAACGGCCGATTGTCGCCCATGTAGTCCCACGCCATGGAGCCCGAATCGTCGAAGGTCACCGCGACATTGGGTGGCACTGCCTTGGTTTGTTCCACCGGCGCGGCGCTGAGCTCCGTCGTGCCGTCGGGCACAATCGGTGCGGCAGCCCTGGCCGGCGGCAACAGCACGAATGGAACGGACAATCCGGCGACCAGGGACAACGCCAGCACCATGGCGGCAGGCCGGGAAGCGAGAATGGTTTGGCGAGTGCTGAACATGGCGGCGTCCCCTCAGGGTTCCCTTATTCGTTCGTTTTTCTTCAGTTGCTGGCTTGCGCGTCGAAGGTGCTTTGCGCCACGCGCACGGTGTTCTGGTTGCCGCCGGTGGCACGCGCCGTGATGCGGTAGATGTGGATGTTGATATGCCCCGCACCGCCATTGTTGGGTCCGGTCACGCCGGACTCGTGCTGCGGACCGGAGCCGGGCGGCTTCACCAGGCCCATGTCCTCGATGATGTAGCGCGGGTTGTCGGCCACGTTGGGACTCGCCGTCGGGTAGGAGCTTGGCAGCGAAAGGCTGGTATAGCCGCTGTCATCGATGCCCTTGTACTCGATCCCCGTCGTGAGCCACGCGTTGTTGCCGGTACGGAACTGGTTCACCGCTCCGCCCGCCTCGTACAGCGGGGATTCCGGGTCGTACTTGACGCACCCCGTGGTGGCGTTGATGGCGGCTGCGTCGCAATGCAGTGTGCCGCCGATCACGCTGGACGTGTTCCAGATCCGCCATTCCGCGCCACGCAACGCGGTATCCGCACTCATCGAGGCAAGCTGCGCGCTGCGCGTGGCCGCCACCATGCGTTGCTGCAACAGCGAGCCCGACGACGCCCCGATCGCAAGCAGCGTCAGCAGGATCAGGAAGATCAGCGCCACCAGCAGCACCGCACCGCGTTCGCGGACAGGCTGCGGGAATCGGGGTTGGACGCGGTGGACGAACATGGCGGCTGACTCGGTCACGGATTGAAGTTGCGCAGCGCGACCAGCGTGGTGAACTCACGCCGGATCAATTCCCTGGGAAAGCCCTGGTCCGCATTCGGCCTGACGCCATGCGCGGTCGGCGCGACAGGCGTGTTGTCGCCGTCGGGGGTGTAGATGTACTTCATCTCGTTGTCCGTCAACGTGTACATCGGCGTCTGGCCATCCATGAGGATGTGCACTTCGATGGTCTGCACCGCCCGCCACAGGCAGTGTTTCTCCTGGGGTGGTGACGAGCTGTCGGGATCGAGCATCAGGTTTATCGGATTGCCCGGAGGACAGGCGATGGCGCCGCCATTGCGCGTATCCACCTGGTCGGCAGTGAGGAATTGGGTATTGCCGTTGGCGTCGATGATCCCGTAGCGGAAGTCGAGCCGTTCGACACCCCGCACCAGTTCACCGGCGCCCGCGACGTCCTCCCGGCCATTGACGCGACGAACCAACGCGCCGGTGGTGTGTGCGCAAGGAGTGCTGCCGTCGGCGCAAACCACCTTCAGGTAGTACGTGACGGTCTGGAAATCATTGGTGAAGTCGTAAAGCCGCGGCGCCGCACCGGTGCTGATGTCGAGCGGCGATGCATAGTTGTTGTTCGGCGTGAGCGTGGCGCTGCCCGCACCGCTGACGGTGAATACCTGCGCATTCGAGCAGTCGGCCAGCATGGCGAGGGTGCCGGAGAACGTGTTGACCGCCGGTTCGCCCGCCCTCTGCACCAGGTTGATCTGGGTAACCGTGCCATTGGTGGCATCCAGCGTCGTGCCCGGATTGCCGCTGGGCACGACGGCCCAACCGGCACCCGGCTTCAGATACCGGACGGTGAGCACGTCGGCACCCGGCACCCGCGCACCCACGGCCGTGCCCATCTCGGGAATGTCCGGTGCCAGATCCGGCAATCCACCCGGCGTGCAGGAGGTAGTCGAGCACTGGTAGCCGCGCATGAACATCGACGACGGCAACGAATAGGCCTGGGTCGGAAGCCCTGACGGCAGCGTGATCGTGTTGTCCGGCGGATCGATGGCCGTTTTCGCGTATACCGTCGGCGATCGCAGCGAATCGAGGTACAACCCCGAACTGGTCAGTCCCGCATTGCCGCCGGTATTGCTGCAATACGTGCCATTGGCGTTGACGAGATCGGTGCGCACGCTATGGATGGCGAAGCGTCCTTCTTCCTGCAGCGCGGCCATCTGCTGCTGCACCTTGTTGCTGCTGGAGGTGGACGCAAACACCGTGATGATGCCGGCCGCGACGATCAGCGCCATGACCAGCGCGATCATCATCTCGATCAGCGACAGGCCCGCCATGCCGCGGCGCGCAGGGATGGAACGGACGCGGATCATGGCTGGAATACCCATTGGAATTGGTGGGGCCGCTGTCCGGCCGTGCCCGCGGCGACCTGGCCCTGCTTGGCGGCGCCGGCCGCGCCTGCTTCATTCCAGCGCAGCGTCATGGTGCAGGTGCCGGCATACGGCGGACGCATGTCGACCTGCGCCGCAGTGGGCGTATAGGCAATGCCGTTCGTGGTGCACGCGATGTTGCCGTGCGCGTTCGGCAGGAAAGTGGTGAGCTGGGTGCTCCACTGCTGCTTGTCGTAGGTGGCGAGCTGGGCGGGCGTGCAACCCGCGGCACAACTCGAGGTGCCCGCGGCGACCGGGTAGGTGTCGTTGTAGGCGTTGGCCCACAATCCCGCGGGGTTGGCTGCCATCCGGTCGGCCATGTTGTGCGCCAGGAACGTGGCCTGCGTGCGCAGGTAGGCAACGTGGTTGGACTGGATGGCGAAGATCAGCAGCCCGGCAAGGCCGATGATGCCGAGGCTGAACACCAGGACGGCGATCAGCACCTCCAGCATCGAGAAGCCTTGTTGGCGTGGAATGGCGCGGTGGAAGGTCATGGCGAAGGTGCCGGACAGCCTGCGGGTTGGGTCGTGCCGGTGATTTGCTGCAAGCTGCCGGAGGCCGACATTTGCAGATAACGCGGCGTGCTGTTGCTTGCCCCGACTTCGGAAATGGTGAAACAGGTGGACGCCGCGGGCGACCCCTGCGGGTTGTAACTGACGCCGGCCGCAGGACCGCTCAGGGCGTACTGGTCGGCGATGGCCGGGTGGCGTCGCAGCACCACCGCAACCGCGCCGGGCGCGGTGCTGGCCGCAGGAATGTTGACCGTCCAGCCGTTTTGCCAACTGCCGCTGGAAGCGGCGACCGCGACGCGCACCTGGCGCGAAATGGCCGTGGTGCGCGCGTACCGGAGGTCGCTGGCAAGATCGTTGTTGATGCCGGAAAGGTTCGTGGAAACCAGCACGCGCTTGAAACTCGGCACTGCGATCATGGCCAGGATGGCCGCCACCGCGAGCGTGACCATCAGTTCGACGAGCGTGAAGCCGCAAGCCCGGCAGCGCGCGCGCAGGTGCCCCACGAAATCAATAGGCATGGTCTGGATTTTCCCCGGCACCACGGTTTGCCCCTGTCGAAGCCGACGATGCAGACCGGATCATCCCCATTGCCGGCGGCCTTGCCAAGCATCCGGCGACGGGCGGCATGTTTGGGCCGATGAGCGGCACAAACGGCGGAACCCAGCCTCGCCCCAACGCTGGCGCGTCCGCATATCGGGGATGGCTTCAGGCGTGCGCCTCCACGAGTTCCCGGATCACGCCATCGAGCGCCGTTTGCCAATCCGGCAGCGCGATGTCGAATGTTTCGCGCAGCTTCGCGGTATCCAGCACCGACCACGCCGGGCGCGCGGCCCGGGTGGGATATTCGTCGGTGCGGATGGCCAGCACCTCCGGCGCCCGTGCGATGAGTCCCGCGGCTTGCGCACGCGCGAAAATCGCCTGTGCAAAACCACACCAGCTGGTCTGCCCCGAGGCGACCAGGTGATACACGCCATCGCGCTCCGGCGTCCTGTCCGAACACCACGCCGCCGCGGCGTGCGCGGTGACGTCGGCGATCAACCGCGCGGGCGTGGGTGCACCGACCTGGTCGTCCACCACGCGCAGCGTGTCGCGCTCCGCACCGATCCGCAGCATCGTCCGCAGGAAGTTGTGGCCGCGCGCGGCGTACACCCAGGCGGTGCGGAAGACCAGATGACGCGCGCCGCTTTCGCGCAGTGCGATTTCCCCCGCCAACTTGGAGCGGCCGTAGGCACTCGCCGGATGCGCGGCGTCGTCCTCGCGATAGGGGCGCGACGCGCTGCCGTGGAACACGTAATCGGTGGAGTAGTGGACGATGCGCGCGTCGTGTCCCCGGGCCCACGCACCGAGCACACCCGGCGCCTGGCCGTTGATGCGCCGGGCGAGTTCGGCTTCATCCTCCGCGCGATCGACCGCGGTGTAGGCGGCGGCGTTGATGATGATGTCCGGGGCGAGTCGATCGAGCGCGTTGGTCAGGCCGTCGAAATCCGCCAGATCGAGCGTTTCGCAGGTCGTGCCGTCTTCCAGAACACCGGTGCGCGTTGCCGGGACGATTTCACCGGACAACGCACGCAGCAGTTCGTGCCCCACCTGTCCGTTCGCACCGGCGACCAGGACACGCATCCGCGTCAGTCCGCAAAAATCGGCAGCTTGTCCGCCGCGACATCCGCGAGGAACGGTGCCTTTTCGTCCTTGGCCGACAAAACCGGCCTGGCCACCGGCCAGTCGATCCCGACTGCGGGATCGTTCCAGCGGACGCCGGCATCGGCGGCCGGGTCGTACAACGCGGTGCACTGGTACATGAACGTGGCCGCCTCGCTGACCACGCAGAAGCCATGCGCGAATCCTTCCGGTATCCACAACTGGCGATGGTTCCCGGCGGTCAGCATCGCCGCTTCCCACCTGCCGAAGGTCGGTGAACCGCGACGGATGTCCACCGCCACGTCGTACACCTCGCCTTCCACTACCGAAACGAGTTTCCCTTGCGGATTCGGCCACTGGTAGTGCAGGCCGCGCAGCACTCCTTGCGCCGACCGGGACACGTTCGATTGCACGAAGCCCACGTCGATACCGAGATCGGCGTACTTCTTCGCATGAAAGCTTTCGAAGAAGTACCCGCGCGCGTCGCCGTGCACCACGGGTTCGATCACGCACACGCCGGGCAGGCGGGTGTCGATGCGTTTGAGGCGGGGGAGTTGGGTCACGCAGTCACCAATTGTTTCTCGTCATTCCGGTTTGCTTGTTGTCGTCATTCCGGGGCCGCGCGCAGCGCGGAACCCGAAATCGGTTTCGGACGGCCTTGCCGAACGGCCGTTCCCCAATGCTCCGAGAGCACCGATTCCGGGTTCCGTCGCGATGAAGCCGCGCCGGCCCCGGAATGACAAGGTATTTCGTTGTGCCCCCCAAGCCGCCCAACGTTCTCGTCATTCGGTGGGCCTGCGAAGGAGGCAACCTGGGCCGATTTCCAACCACCCCCGCTTCACTCGCCCACCAGCCGCAACAGATATCGTCCGTAACCGGTTTTCGCCAGCGGCGCCGCGAGTTCACGCAACCGGTCCGTATCGATCCAGCCCTGCTGCCACGCGATTTCCTCGGGGCAGCACACTTTGAGGCCCTGGCGATTTTCGACGGTGGCAATGTAGTTGCCGGCGTCCATCATGGATTCGTGGGTGCCGGTGTCGAGCCATGCATAACCGCGACCGAGTTGTTCCAGCATCAACGAGCCGTCCTCGAGATAGCGGCGGTTCAAGTCGGTGATTTCCAGCTCGCCGCGCGGTGACGGTTTCAATTGCGCGGCGTAGTCGCACACGCGGCCATCATAGAAATACAAACCCGTCACCGCGTAACTGGATTTCGGCGTGGCGGGCTTTTCTTCCAGCCCCACCACCCGTCCGGTCGCGTCGAACTCCGCCACGCCGTAGCGTTCCGGGTCCCGCACCAGGTAACCGAACACCGTGGCGCCGCGTTCGCGCGCCGACGCACGCTTCAGCAGATCGGTGAAGCCGTGCCCGAAGAAAATGTTGTCGCCCAGCACCAGCGCGCACGGGTCGCCCGCGATGAAATCGCGCCCGATCAGGAACGCCTGCGCCAGGCCATCGGGAGACGGCTGCACCGCGTAGGTGATCTGGATGCCCCACTGCGAGCCATCGCCGAGCAGGTGATGGAACAGCGGCTGTTCGTGTGGCGTGTTGATCACCAGCACTTCGCGGATGCCGGCCAGCATCAACACCGACAACGGGTAATAGATCATCGGCTTGTCGTAGACCGGCAGCAGTTGCTTGCTGATGGCCTGCGTGACCGGATACAGCCGCGTGCCGGAGCCGCCGGCGAGGATGATGCCTTTTTTTGTTGTCACTACTTCGTTTCCTGCCTTTTCCCTCTCCCACCGGGAGAGGGTGCCCCGGAGGGGCGGGTGAGGGTACGGTCTCGCAAAGCCAACAGAATCTCGCCCAATACTTCGTCGATGTCCGCCAAAACCTGATTGTCCCAGAAGCGCAGCACCTGCAGGCCTTGTCTTTCAAGAGTCGCAGTACGTGCCGCATCGACATTAGCGTCATGTTGCGACCCATCCAGCTCGACGATCAAGCGTGCTTCCATGCAATAAAAGTCGACGATGTAGGGCGGTATCGGATGCTGACGGCGGAATTTCCATCCATCGAGGCGACCGCCCCGCAGTCGGAACCACAATTTTTGTTCCGCGTCGGTCATCTTCCGGCGCAACGTTTTCGCGACGCCTCGCGTTCGGGTAGGCAGTGGCGGATTGATGCGTTTCGATGTCACCGAACCCTCACCTGACGCGCTGCGCGCGCCACCCTCTCCCGAAGGGAGAGGGATTCAAGTCGCTCCGATCCCGAGCAGGGACTGATCGGCTCTGGTTCCTTCTCCCTCCGGGAGAAGGTGCCCCGAAGCGGCGGATTGATGCGCTTCGATGTCACCGTACCCTCACCCCTGCCCCTCTCCCGGAGGGAGAGGGGTTCAATCCGCTCCGTTCTCGGGGCAAGAACCGATCCGGCTCTGATTCCTTCTCCCTCCGGGAGAAGGTGGCGCGCAGCGCCGGATGAGGGTTCAGGGACGCTTGTACCGATCACCCCTGCCCCAGCCTTTCCATCCGGTAACTCCCGTCCAGTACGCGTTGCACCCACGGCTGGTTGTCGAGGTACCAGTCGACGGTGCGGGCGATGCCGGTTTCGAAATCGACCGACGGCTTCCAGCCGAGTTCGCGCCGCAGCCTGGACGAGTCGATCGCGTAACGTCGATCGTGACCGGGGCGGTCCTTGACGAATTCGATCAGCGTCTCGCGCTTGCGGCCATCCGACAGCGGGTGTTTGCCATCCAGCAGCGCGCAAATGGTTTTCACCACGTGGATGTTCTCGCGCTCGGAATCGCCGCCGACGTTGTAGGTTTCGCCGACCCTGCCCGCTTCCAGCACGCGGCGGATCGCGCTGCAGTGATCCAGCACGAACAGCCAGTCGCGGATGTTCCCGCCATCGCCGTACACCGGCAGCGGTTCGCCAGCGAGCGCCCGCGCGATGATCAGCGGGATCAGCTTTTCGGGGAACTGGTAAGGCCCGTAGTTGTTGGAACAGTTCGTGGTCAGCACCGGCAGGCCATAGGTATGGTGGAAGGCACGCACCAGGTGATCGCTGGCCGCCTTGGAGGCCGAGTAAGGCGAATTCGGCGCATAGGGGGTCGTCTCGGTGAACTTGCCGGATTCGCCCAGCGAGCCATACACCTCGTCGGTGGAAACGTGCAGGAAACGGAACGCGTTCTTCGCCGCGCCGTCCAGCGATTTCCAGTAATCGCGCGCGGCTTCCAGCAGCGCCAGTGTGCCCACCACGTTGGTTTCGATGAACGCGGCGGGTCCGTCGATGGAACGATCGACGTGTGATTCCGCAGCGAAATTCACCACCGCGTCGGGTTGGTGCTCGGCGAGCAGTTTCGCCACCAGCGCGCGGTCGCCGATGTCGCCCCGCACGAACACGTGGCGCGCGTCGCCCTCCAGCGGCTTCAACGTGTCGACGTTGCCCGCGTAGGTGAGCTTGTCCAGGTTGACCACCATCAACCCGTCCGCCACCGCCTGCAGCACGAAATTGCCGCCGATGAACCCGGCGCCGCCGGTCACCAAAAGAGTGGTCATCCCTTGTCCCACGCAAAAACCAAAGGCGTGCATTGTGCCATAGGGCTCTCTTGCCTTTCGCGCAAAGCGGGACGCGGAACCGGCCCGAAAACCGCGCCACTGACATACGGAAGGCGGGTTGGCACCCGCCCTGCGGTTCGCCATGCAGGGCGGAAGTAGCGCATCCGCCGTCATGGCCATCGGCAGGCGTGTCGATACGCGTCCCGCGTGAACTGCCCGAGAGAAAGGCGCCTCCGGAAACGTTGATGCACCGGGCTTGGCACGCATCGTGCTGGTAAGAATCCTGGAGCATCTTTCTGGTCAGGAACGGGGGCTCCCAAACGGCTGTACCTTCGGGTGCGGCCGTTTGTTTTTTGGCCAGCGGCAACTCCTTTCTCTTCGTCATCCCGGCGAACGCCGGGACCCAGTGACGTTTGCGCGACGCGCTGAGATCCAAAGTCGCTGGGTCCCCGATATCGCTTCGCGATTCGGGATGAGCCCCGAGGGTGACGTGCCACGTCACACTGTCGAGTTGCGTCAACGAATGTGAACTCGCGATTTCGGCGAACTGTGAACCGGTTCGCAAGCGGGTTTCTTCGATGCCGTTAGATTTCCCGCCGGGGCGCAGTCACGGGGTTTGGCATGAAAGCTGCTTCCTTCCACCCGAGCTTCTGGCTCACTGGCCTGCTGGCCAGGGGGTTCGCATCAGGGGCTTGCACTTTGGGCATTCCCAACCAGTAGACCAGTTTCCACGAGCGAGAGGAACACAACCATGAAATCGATGCAGAAAGGTTTCACCCTGATCGAACTGATGATCGTGGTCGCGATCATCGCGATCCTGGCGGCCATCGCCATTCCGCAGTACCAGACCTACATCACCAAGTCGCAGTTCACCGAAGCCACCACCGTGGCGACGGGTCTCGAGGATGACATCAATCTGCACTGGACCCAGAATGGCGCATGCCCCACCCTCGGCACCACCGATGGTTTTGCTGGGGAAGACAGCTACGCCGGCAAGTACGTTGCCTCGGCCAAAGTCGAAGCAGCTGATGCCGCACCTGCAGGCTGGACCAAGACCTGCAAGATCACGGTGACCTTCAAGGATCACTCCATTTCCGAGCCGTTGAACGCGAAGACGGTGGTATTCAATGGCGCCGAAAGCGGCAGCAACTTCCAGTGGAAGTGCAGCAGCACCGACGTCGCCGCCAAGTACAAGCCGGAAACCTGCCGCTGATAACTGCTGCGGCACAAGTGTCCTGTTCCATCAGAGCCCCTCTCGCGAGGGGCTCTTTTTTTTCGACGGAAAGGGACGGATGAACGCGCCACGCGACCTGCATCACGTTTTCCGCGCAACCCATTGTTAAAGTCACCATGGCACGTGGATGGCGCGTTTTTTGCAAATATTCACTTGCATGCAGTGCGACTGCATGGACACCAGGGGGCCAGCATGCGAAGCCAACGTGGTTTCACCTTGATCGAACTGATGGTGGTGATCGCTATCGTGGCGATCCTGGCCGCCATTGCGGTGTCGGCGTATTCCACGTCGATCGCCAAGACCCAATTCAGCGAGGCCTTGTCCATCACGGACGGGCTCAAGCCAGACATCATTACCTACTACCATCAGACCAGCTCCTGCCCAAGCGCGGGCGAAGGCGGCATCATTCAACCTGCCAGCTACGGGGGCAAGTACGTAGCCAGCGTCACGGTGGCGAGCGCAGGGGAAGGTTGCACCTTGACGGCACTGTTTCGCAGCAGCACTGTCGCACCGGCGCTTCGTGGCAAGCAGGTTGTGCTGCGGCTCGAAAACCCTGCCGACATCGGCAACGCGTTGTGGATTTGCAGCAGCAATGTGCCGGGAAAATACGTACCAGAGACGTGTCGTTGAACTGGCCTCGCGCGACTCGACCATGTGTTGGCAGGTCTTGACGACTGCCAAGCACCACAAGATCCCGGCGCGGCGACGTTGTTCCGGCATACTGCGGCATCGGCATTGGGGCGCACTCACGCATGTTGAGCAAATACCGCTGGGGAATCGGGCTGATCATCGTCCTCGCGGTGTGTTGCTTGCTCTACTGGCCCTCGCTGCACGGCCCGTTCCTGTTCGATGATTTTCCGAATCTCTCGGCGCTGACCAGCATCGACCACGTTTCGAGCTGGCGCGATCTCGGCATTTATCTATCGCAACCACGCGGGTTTCCCGGCCGACCGTTGTCGATGCTGTCGTTCCTGATGCAGAAGGCGGCCTGGCCGGACCATCCCTTCCCGTTCAAGCTGGTCAACCTGGGCATCCACCTGGCCTGCGGTTTGCTGGTGTACCGGTTGGTCCTGGTGGTGGCCCGCGCGTATCGCAGCGATGCGGAACCCTCGCGCGCGAAACTCGCGGCACTGCTTGCGACCGCCGCCTGGCTGCTGAATCCCATCCAGCTTTCGGGCGTCACCCTGGTGGTGCAGCGCATGACGCTGCTGATGGGGTTGTTCCTGCTGCTGGGCTTGCTGGCCTACCTGCACGGGTTGCTCCGCGACGACGCATTGTCCGCGCGCCGCGGCGCGTGGATGCTGCTGGGCTTGTGGGTGTGCACGTGGCTCAGCTTCCTCAGCAAGGAAAACGGCATCCTGTTGCCGCTGTTCGCGCTGATACTGGACGCGACGGTCTTGCGCGCCCACGTGGCTCGATTGCCACGCGCCCTGTTGTGGTGGCGCCGCCTGCTGATCTGGCCCGTCGTGCTGTTCGTGTTCGCGTACCTGGTCCGCGCGGGCTGGATGCAATTCGGGCGCGATGTCGTGATCCGGGATTTCACGGAAGGCCAGCGCCTGCTCACCGAGCCGCGGGTGCTGTGGGATTACCTGGGGCGGATATTCCTGCCGCGCTTCGGCGTATACGGCTTGTATCACGACGGCTACACCATCTCGCGCACGCTGACCTCGCCGTGGACCACCCTGCCTGCCGTGCTGAGCGTGGTGATCGGCGGCGTGGGCGCGATCGTTTTTCGCAAGCGCTGGCCGCTGCTGTCGCTGGCCGTGCTGTGGTACCTGGGCGGGCAATTGATCGAAAGCAGCACGGTGATGCTGGAACTGTATTTCGAGCATCGCAATTACACGCCCAGCATAGGGTTGTTCATGGCCGCGTCGATCGCGCTTTGCGGTATCGGCACGTTCGAACGACGCCGGCTGGCTTTGATCGCAGGCGGCGCGTGGGTGGTGGCGTGCTGCATTGCCACCGGCCTGAGCGCGGCGGTGTACCAGTCCGAGGATCGATTGGCGGTGGCGTGGGCGCACCAGCAACCGGACTCGATCCGGGCGCAGCTCATGCTGGCCAACCAGCTTTACCTGCACGGCAAAATCGACGCCGCGACGGACGTGGTCGAAAGGGCCCAGCGGTTGCACCCGCGCAACACCGGCCTCGCCGAAGTACACCTTTACATGGATTGCCTCACCGGCAAGGCCACGCCTGCGGACGTGGGCGCGCTTCGACGCCTGTTCACCGACGCCCCATACAGCGCGAGCGGCTGGAACAACATGAAGCAGTTGCGACTGATGGCGCAATCGGGCCGTTGTGCGGCGCTCGATCCCGACACGTGGAAGGCGCTGGTCCACACGTTGCTGTCGAACCCGGCTTACGCAGGTTACGACATTTCCGCAGGCTTCCTGCACTACCAGTTGAGCGAACTCGCGGTGGCGCAGGGTGATCTCGGAACCGCCATCACCGAGCTCAAGGCCGCGTACCGTCGCGACCCGGATGCGGAGATCCCGCGACTGGAAGCCAAATACCTCGCCAGCGCGGGCTTGTACGACGAAGCCATCAGGACGCTGCAGGATACCGATTATTCACGCTTGCCACGATTGCGGCGGTGGTTGGTCAATGACCGCGCGATCAACGCCGAAGACATCGAAATCCTGCGCAAGCAGAAGATCGAGCATTCGGCCCAAACACCACATTGACCGTTCCCGCTTGATCGCGGAATGACGCATGCCGCGCTCGCGGTTCCCGAGCGGGAATTCCCTCTGAGTGGTTTCTGTACCATGCGCGGATTCACGCTCGAGGAACGCCGCACGTGCAGCCGTTGAATCCGCGCTTCCGCAAATGGCTCCCATGGCTGCTGCTGGCCGCGGCGGTGGCGATCACCGCCGGGGTGTATTGGCCTGGCGTGACCGGTGGTTGGGTGTTCGACGATTACCCGAACATCGTCAGCAACGCCGCCATCCACATTGCGCCGGGCCGCTCCACGTTGGCGGCCTGGGTGAACGCGGCGGTTTCGTCGCCGGCGAGTTTCCTGCATCGCCCCCTCGCCTCCATCACGTTTGCGCTGAACTGGATGGCCGGCGGCGGCGATCCGTGGCCGTTCAAGATCACCAATATCGCCATCCACCTGATCAACGGCGTGCTGGTGTTTTGCATGCTGAGGGCGCTGTTGCGGCTGGTGGGATGGCGCGCAACCCATGTTGCTCCTCATCGGGAGGAGGCTTCCTGGCCAAACGTCGACGATGCCGCCGCGACGCGCCTGGCACTGTTCGTCAGCGCCGCGTGGATGTTGCTGCCGATCAACCTGATGGCGGTGCTGTATGTGGTGCAGCGGATGGAGAGCCTGTGCCAGGTATTCGTACTGGCCGGACTTTGGGCGTACCTGCACGGCCGCTGGATGATGCTGTCGGCCGAAAATGCCCGGCGCGAGCGGCGGGGATTCGCGCTCGCGGTTTGCGGCGTCGTTTTCGGAACCGTGCTGGGATTGACGTCGAAGGAAACCGCAGTGTTGCTGCCGGTGTTCGCGTTTCTCGCGGAATGGATCGTGCTGCGGTTCCAGGGACGCGTCGTGATGGCGGCAGGGACCGGCGTGGATCCGGGCGGGCCTCGCCCCGCCGGAGCGGGAAAGGTCCGCACGGACAAGCGGCTGTGGGCGTTTTTCACGGTCACTTTGTTCATTCCGGCAATCCTCGGATCTGCCTGGCTGCTGCGGGGCGTCCTTCGTCCCGGCGCGCTGGCGAGCCGCGACTTCACGCTCGGGCAGCGGCTGTTGACCGAACCGCGGGTGCTGGTGGATTACCTGCACTGGACGCTTTTTCCGGACCCGATGGTCCTGAGCCTTTATCACGACGAGATCGTGATATCGACGGGAATCCTGGCGCCCTGGACGACACTCGGCGCGATGCTGCTGCTGGCCGCGCTGATCGCCGTCGCCATCTGGCTTCGCAACCGCCGGCCGCTGGTCGCGTTGGGGATTGGCTGGTTCTTCGCCGCGCAGCTGCTCACCGCAACGATCATTCCACTGGAACTCGTCTACGAGCAGCGCATGTACTTCGCTTCGATCGGGGTGCTGCTGGCCGCGGGGGCGCTCCTGCTCGGGTTGCGCTGGAAGATCGGGTGGTGGCTCTTGCGCGGCTTCGTGGTTTTCGCGGCACTGCTGTGGTTCGCGGTGGCCACCAATTTGCGCGCGCAGGAATGGTCGAATCCGTTGCGCCTCGCGATCGCCGAGGCCAACCGTCACCCTGCGTCGGCGCGCGCGGTGTACGAGGCCGGGCGCCTGCTGCTGATCGCATCCCGTTACGAGCCCGGCGAAATGTTGCAGGAATCCCGGAAATACCTGAGCCAGGCAGCCGCGATTCCCGGATCGTCAGCCCTGGCGGACCAGGCCCTGATCATGATCGTGGACCACCACCGAGAAGGGGCCGACGATGCATACTGGGATTCTATGGTGCACAAGCTGCGTTCCCAGCCCACCCGGCAGGAAGACATCTCCGCGCTGATTTCGCTGACCAACTGCCACGGTGCAGGCATCTGCGATTTCGACGCCGCCCAACTGCAGCGCGCGTATGAAGCCGCGCTGTCGCGCCCGCACCCGATCGCACGCTTGAACGGCGCCTATGCCGATTTCCAGCGCGACATCATGCACAACGACAAGCTTGCGGAGGTGTATCTCGCGCGGGCCGTCGCGTCCGATCCGAACGAGTCGGCCTACCGCATCGACCTGGCCACGCTGTATGCGCGAAACGGCCAGACGGAAAAGGCACAGGAACAGATCGCCGCGTTGCGGCGCATGAACCTTGCCGGCCGGCTCGATGGGCAAATCGCCGCACTGGAACGGCTGGTGGAACGGGACCGCGCAATTTCTCAGTGACGGGAACGCAGATCGAACACACCATGAACGCGTCCACCCCGGAGCAACCTTTCCTGATCTTCGGCTCGCCGCTGATCGAGCAAGCCGAAATCGATGAAGTTGTTGCCTGCATGGAATCCGCGTGGCTGGGCACCGGTCCGCGCGTCGCACGATTCGAAAACGACTTTGCCCGTTACCAGGGCTTGCAGTCCTCGCAAGTTGCGGCGGTGAACTCCTGCACCGCCGCCCTGCACGTCAGCATGGTGGCAGCGGGGCTGGAGCCGGGCGCGGAAGTCATCACCACGCCCATGACATTCTGCGCATCGGTGAACGCGATCATCCATGCGGGGCTGGCGCCGGTGCTGGCGGACGTGGACCCGGCCACGCAATGCATCGACCCCGGCGCCATCGAAGCCGCCATTACGCCGCGTACGCGCGCGATCCTGCCGGTGCACTTCGCCGGCCGACCATGCGAAATGGACGCGATCATGGCCATTGCCGGCAAGCACCATCTGATGGTGATCGAGGATTGCGCCCACGCCATCGAAACCACCTACCGCGGCCGCAAGGCGGGCACGTTCGGCGACTTCGGTTGCTTCAGTTTCTACGCCACCAAGAACGTTGTCACCGGTGAAGGCGGCATGATCACCGGGCGCGACGAGGCGCATATCGCACGTGCCAAGGTGCTGGCGCTGCACGGCATGAGCAAGGATGCCTGGCACCGCTTCGGCGACCGGGGCTACAGGCACTACCAGGTAGTCGAGGCCGGCTTCAAGTACAACATGATGGATCTGCAGGCCGCGATCGGCATGCACCAGCTTGCGCGCGTCGACCGCAACCGGGAGCGCCGCGAGGCCATCTGGAACCGCTACATGGAAGCACTGGCAGGGTTGCCCGTCGGCCTGCCCGCGCAACCTGCGCCCGACACGAAGCACGCGTACCACCTGTTCACCATCCTGGTGGACGAAGCACGCTGCGGCATCTCGCGCGATGCCTTCCTCGACGCCATGAATGCGCAACGGATCGGCACCGGCGTGCATTACCTTGCCGTACCGGAACACCCGTACTACCGGCAGCGTTTCGGCTGGCAACCCGAACAATGGCCGAACGCGATGCGGATCGGTCGCCAGACCGTCAGCCTGCCGCTGTCGCCCAAGCTGACCGATGCCGACGTGGAACGCGTAATCGGTGCGGTCGGTGCGATCCTGGCCCACAAATCTGGCCACGGTTTGCGCTAGGCTTGATGCACCGGGGAACCCAATACTGCCACTTCAATGCCGCCGAGAACCATCCGCAGCAAGGCCGATCTCGCCATCAACGGCGCCGTGCCGGCGTTTACCGAACCGCTGCACGTGGGCCGGCCCAACATCGTCAATCGCGAAGGTTTCCTGCAGCGCGTCGGCCAGGTCCTCGACAGCCAGTGGCTGACCAACAACGGGCCGGTGGTGCAAGAGTTCGAGCGCCGGATCGCTGCATACCTCGGCGTGAAACATTGCGTGGCGATGTGCAACGGCACCATCGCGCTGGAAATCGCGATCCGCGCCCTCGGCATGGAAGGCGAAGTGATCGTTCCGTCATGGACCTTCGTCGCCACCGCGCATTCGCTTTACTGGCAGGGCATCACGCCGGTGTTCGCGGACATCGACCCCGCCTCCCACAACCTCGATCCGGATGCCGTACGGCGGATGATCACGCCGCGCACCACCGGCATCATCGGCGTGCACCTGTGGGGACGGGCCGCACCCGTCGACGAATTGCAGGCGATCGCCGATGAACACGGCTTGAAATTGATGTTCGATGCCGCACACGCCTTCGGCAGCACGTACAAGGGCAAGAGCATCGGGCGTTTCGGCGCATGCGAAGTCCTGAGCTTCCATGCGACGAAGGCCTTCAACACCATGGAAGGCGGCGCGGTCGTCACCAATGACGACGCATTGGCCGAAAAGATGCGATTGATGCGCAATTTCGGTTTCAAGGGCTACGACAACGTCATCCACCCGGGCACCAACGGCAAGATGATCGAAGTGTGCGCCGCGATGGGCTTGGCCAACCTCGACAGCTTCGACGAGGTCATCGCCGTCAACCGTCGCAACCATGCAGCATACAAACAGGCGCTTGCGGACATCCCGGGGATTTCAGTGCTGGACTACGACCCCGCCGAACGCAACAGTCATCACTATGTCGTGATCGAAGTCGGCGACGATTGCGCTGCATCGCGCGACGACCTCATCGCCGCGCTGCACGCGGAAAACATCCTGGCACGCAAGTATTTCTGGCCCGGTTGTCACATGATGCAGCCCTACCGCGATCTCTTTCCGCACGCGGGCTTGATGCTGCCGCACACGCGCGAGGTCGCGGACAGGGTGGTCGTGCTGCCAACCGGAATCACATT
Organism: Rhodanobacter sp.; assembly: GCA_044464225.1. Classification (GTDB taxonomy): domain Bacteria; phylum Pseudomonadota; class Gammaproteobacteria; order Xanthomonadales; family Rhodanobacteraceae; genus 66-474. Next base: position 192,927 of record JBIQLN010000001.1, read on the forward strand.
CCCTGACAGCGCCGTCGAAATCATTGCTGCGCTTTGCCGGATCATGGGGAACGACAACGCATGATTGCGGCGATCATGCAGCCCTACTTCTTCCCTTATATCGGTTATTTTCAACTGATGCACGCGGCTGACGTGTTTATCTTCCACGACGATGCACAATATATAAAAGGAGGATGGGTAAATCGAAATAGGATCCTCGTGGACAATCATATCAACTGGTTAACACTTCCAATTAAGAGTGATAGCAATTTTCTTCCGATTAACCAACGCCACTTCTTGAACGAACCAAGTATCATAGATAAAACAAAGCGTCGCCTTGTTGCAGCCTATGCCAAGACACCAGCTTTCACAGATTCCTCAGCGACAATTTTTGACTTGCTCGCTTTCGCTGATAGCAACGTCGCTGCGTTCAATTGCCACGCATTGGTGACAATCGCCACTAAGCTACGCTTGAGGTGTGAGTTCGCCAGATCTTCCACACTCGCGGGTCTAGGAGCACTGAAGGGCCAAGACAAAGTCATTGCATTGTGCAAAAAGTTCGAAGCGGATCACTATATCAATCCCATAGGAGGGGTTGACCTGTACGATCCAGTAGCGTTTTCTGACGCAGGTATTACCCTGTCTTTTTTGCAAACTGCCGCACCACCAACGCCTACTGACGCAGGGCCACAACATCTTTCCGCGATCGATGGCTTAATGAATCGCCATTTCGACGGGTACGCCGATTTACTACCTCGATACACACTTCTCAGAAAGAGTGATGTACAGGTACGATCATGAGCGTATCGGAGATAAAATGCATTGTTGGCGTGCACGGGGCACCTCGCTCGGGAACTAGCTGGCTCGGACAGCTATTCAACAGCAGCGAGCATGTAGCTTATCGTTATCAGCCCATGTTCTCGCACGCGTTCAAGAATCGCTTAAACTTCACGTCAACTGAATCCGACATTTCAAATTTTTTTTCCGATTTGCTTAGCACCGAGGATGATTTCGTCCTGCAGCGTGGTAGCTCCAGTCTCTCCGGCTACGAAATCGCTTTCCCGAAGAAGGACTTCACTCATCTCGTCTACAAGGAGGTCCGCTATCATCAGCTGATCGCACACCTTCTTCGCCTTGAACCAACGTATTGCGCCATTGGATTGATTCGAAACCCTTGTGCCGTCCTCCATTCATGGACCAAAGCTCCGCGAGAATACGACCCAACGTGGCACCTTGTTGACGAATGGCGGCGAGCCCCCCGCAAGAACGAGGGCCATCCGGAGAACTGGTACGGCTTCGAGCGCTGGAAGGAGCTCGCGTTGTTATTTCATCGCCTGAAGGAACAGTATCCGAATCGTTTTCACATTATCCGCTACGAGAACCTGGTTGCGGCTCCGCAGCGTACTCTTCGCATGCTGTACGACGTGTCCGGTCTCCCTTGGACGACCCAGACCCGAGAGTTTCTGTTGCGTACGCGAACACGCAATGATGGATCCCCCTATGGGGTGTTCAGAGAGTCCCTTGGGGGTGAAGACCCTTGGCGTGGATCGTTGGATAAAAATATTGTTGCGGCAATAGAGAGCGAATTGAGCGATGGCGCGCTGAACGAGTACCTTCAACCTTCCCTACTCAAATCATAAACATGCCGGGACGAATCATGCTCGAATCCGTTGTGAGCTAGCGACATGATTTTGGATTTGAACAAGATTGCTGACCTGGAATTCCTGAATTCCAACCTGGTTTGATGGAATTTTTGCCTTGATTTCCCGAGTCGCCCTGCGATGCCCGTGAACCGCGGCCAACACGCGCCGCTCATGCATCGCGCGGCGCACGCCACCTGGTGGAGTGCGCTGGAAATCACGGCGCGCTACGGCGTGCAGTTCGTCGTGATGGTGGTTCTGGCACGATTGCTGACGCCGTCCGATTTCGGCCTCATCGCGATGCTGCTGGTGTTCACCACGGTGGCGGCTTTGCTGGTCGACGCGGGCTTCGGCACGGCGCTGGTGCAAAAACAGGACACCAGCGCGGATGACGAAACCACGGTGTTCCTGTCGGGACTCGGCTTGAGCATCGCCGTCGGCGGCGCGCTGTGGGCCGCTGCGCCGTGGATTGCCGGCTTTTATTCGCAGCCCGTACTGGTACCGCTGACGCGGTTGCTGTTGTTCGTGTTGCCGTTGGGCGCGCTAGCCGCGGTGCCCGATGCCTTGCTGACCCAACGGCTGGATTTCCGCTCGCGCGCCAATGCCGAGGTTTTTGCTTCGCTGTGTTCGGGCGTGTTGGCCATTTTCCTGGCGTGGCGGGGCTTCGGGGTTTGGAGCCTGGTGTGGCAGGCACTTGCCGCAATAGGTATCCGGGCGTTGCTCTTGTGGCTGTTCTCCGGCTGGCGACCGCGCGGACGATTCCGGGGGGCGTCGTTCCGTCGCCTGTTCGGCTTCGGCGGTTACATGCTGATGGCGAACCTGCTGAACATGGTCTCGGTTCGACTGCAATCGCTGTTGATCGGAAAGCTGTTCGACTCGCGCACGCTGGGTTATTACACGCTGGCGCAGAACACCCAACAGGCTCCTGCGCAGTTCATGAGCGGTGTGCTGAACCGGGTCGGACTGCCGGTGTTTTCGACCATCGCCGACCAGCCAACCAAACTGGTCGCCGCGTTGCGCCTCTCCCTGCGCGTGGCAATTTTCGTTTTCGTGCCGTGCATGGTGGGCATTGCGGTTGTCGCGAAGTCCCTGATCACGGTGCTGTATGGCGAACGCTGGGTGCCTGCCGCGCCACTGCTGAGCGTGCTCGCCGTGGCGGCAATGTTCTGGCCGCTGCACGTGCTGAACCTGGCAGCGATCGGCGCACGCGGACGTTCCGACCTGGTCTTCAGATTGGAGGTCATCAAACGGGTGGTGTCCATCGGCCTGATCGTGGCGGCGAGTCGCCATGGCGCCATGGCGATCGCATGGGCCGTGCTCGCCTCGAGCCTCTTCGGGGTAATCGTGAATACCTGGTATTCGCGCAAGCTGCTCGGCTACGGGGTACTTGCGCAGCTGCGCGATCAATCGGCAACCCTGCTGCTTTCGGCCGTCGCGGCTGGCACGGCGTGGCTGGCTTCGCACTGGCTTGCACACGCACCCGTGGCGTTGGCAGTGGCGGTCGCGACCGCGGCGGTGACCTACTTCGGAGGCGCCGCACTCGGCAGGATGGCTGCCTGGCATGAATTGCTCGACCTGCTGCAAGCGCTGCGTTCGCGCGGCACGGTCCGCACCGGGCCACATGAGGGCGACGCATGAGCCGGCCCGACGTCAGCGTCTGCATAGTGACCTGCAACCAGCGTGATTTCATCGAGACTTGCATCCGCAGCATCACAATGCAGGAGGTGCAAGCGCGGTTGCATGTCCTGGTCGGCGACGACGCCTCGGATGACGGCACCAGCGAGATCATCACCCGTCTGGCCGGAGAGTTTCCGGGTCTGATCCAGCACTTGCGCCGCGAAGCGCGGCTGGGCGCGATGGCGAACATGCGCGACCTGATGGCACGCGCCGATGGTGAATTCGTCGCGCGCACCGACGGCGACGATTACTGGCTGCCCGGCAAACTGCAGCGGCAGTTGGACTACCTGCAAGCCCATCCCGATTGCGCCGCGCTGTACACCAATGCAATAACTGTTGACGAAGCGGGCAATCGTATCGGTTTGTTCAACGACGTCGGCGACGCGCGTTTCGACCTGCCGGCGATGCTGCGCCGGGGCAATTTCCTCAACAACAGTTCCGTGTTGTTCCGCTTCGAGGGCAGGCAAGCGTGGCTCGGCATCGACGGACCCCTGATCGATTATCGCGCGCATCTCTGGCATGCACGCAGCGGATGGCTGGGCCACATCGGGGAGCCTCTCACCGCATACCGCGTCAACACACGAGGTTCGATGGTCGCCCAAATGAACGATCGTGTGCGGGAGTTGTACTGGGAAGCCATTCAGAGCGTACCGCGCGAACTGGTTGCCGACGACGACTACTCGAAGGGCGTGGCCGATTTTCTGCGTCGGGTGTTCTTTCGCGCCGCGCGCACCCGTCGCTGGGATCTCTTTTGGGGTTGGAGAACGCGGGCACAGGGTACGGTGCCCTGCAATACGTGGCGCCTGGACGCCTTGACGGCGGCATCAATCGCGAGAATTGCCGCGAAGGAAGCGAGCGGAAGACTCAGGCACGATGGGAACGGGAAGCCATTGCGGGTGTTGTATCGGCGATGAACGCAATAGAGGAACGGGAGTGAAACCGCTGAAGCTGATCCGATATGCATTTGCCGGTTGGGTTCCGGGCGGACGTTGTCATTGTCCAATCTGCAACCACCATGTTTGGCGCTTCATGCCCTACCGATCCGGGTCGCGCGGCGTACCGGCCCTGATGCGGACGCTGGACATGGTCGGCAGCGATCCCGACCATTTCGAATGCCCACGTTGCGGCGCGCACGATCGGGAACGGCATCTGCTGATGTACATGCGGGCTTCGGGGCTGCTGGACCATCTGCACGGCAGGTCGGTCCTCCACTTCGCCCCCGAGAAGCGGCTCTCGCGCTTCATCCGCGACGCACAGCCCGTCCGCTACCTGCCCTGCGACCTGTTCCCGCACAGCCCGGAAATCGAACGCGTGGACATGCTCGACATGCCGTTCGAAGCGGGCACATTCGACATGGTGATCGCCAATCACGTGCTGGAGCACGTGAGCGACGATGCGCGCGCATTGTCGGAGATCCGGCGCGTACTCAGGCCCGGTGGCTTTGCCATCCTGCAAACACCCTACAGCGACAGGCTGCATCGCACCTGGAAGGACACCGGCATCGACGATCCGCAGGCCCGCCTCCAAGCCTACGGACAAGAAGATCACGTGCGTTTGTTTGGGCGAGACATTTTCGAACGCATCGCCGCGGCAGGCTTCGAATCGTGCGTGCGCCAACATGCGGAACTGTTGAACGACGTGGACCCGGCACGGGCCGGCATCAATCCCGCCGAGCCTTTCTTCCTGTTTCGCAAACCCGCATGAATCGCGTCCACTCAGCGCAAATCAGGCACGCCATACCGTCGCCACAGCACGAGTTTGCGCGGAACCCAGGTAAAGGCGGCCAGATACGTGCGCAGCGAAATGCGGCGCGTACTCTGCGCCGAGTGGCGCAGGGTCCGCAGACGGGACGGAGCGCGCGCGATGTAGCCCAAGGCGGGGGAGTAGATTTCGCGCCAGATGCGCGCGTCGCGTTTCGGAAGCGAGAGTGCGGCACCTTCGATCGCCAGCAGCACGAAATGCAACCCGAGCAAGGGCCACACCAGCCATGTCGGCGTGCAGACCGCCATCACCGCAACCTTGTTGCGTTCGCTCAACGCGCGCCGGCGATAGGTGGTGTGAAGGCCGGTCGCGTCCGCGCGATTGCCGCCGAAGCTGGCGCCCTGCCGGTGCTTGTAGCCGCTGCGTTGCACCACCCGTACGGGTGACCCACGCAGGCGCGCAAGGCAGCACAGGTACATGTCTTCGGCGAGCGAGTCGAGCCACTCGGGAAATCCACCAAGTTCGTTCCAGAGTGCGCGCGGCAGGAACAGGCATGCGCCGATGACGTAGGCGACATCCTTGCGGCTGTCGTCCATGTTGGGAACAGGGTTGTAGAACGGATCGAGCAGGCAGCCCCGATCGACCTGCACGCCGCTTTGCCAGTCGTATTGCGGCAAGGTCAGGATGCCCGCAGGCGTCTTTTCGCGTGCCGCTGCCAGCAAGGCGGCGATAGCGTCGGGAAAAAGTGCGGCGTCATTGTTGAGCAACAAGACGTATTCCCCGCGCGCGCGGGCAACCATGCGGTTGTTGGCGATGCAAAAACCGGCGTTTTCGCCACTGGCGAGGATCTCGACCTGCGGATAGTGCTCGCGCAGAAAGGCCACGGATGTGTCCGTGGACGCGTCGTCGTGGACGATGACCTCGACCGGCACACCGGCATCCTGTGCGAGCACCGAATCAAGGCACTCGGCGAGCATGCGCACGCCGTTGTAGTTGGCAATGCAGATCGAACAGACCGGCGACGGAACCGGATTCAGGGCCGGGAGGTTCTGAACCATTGCCATGTACGTTCCAGACCTTCCATCAAGCCGACCTCGGCAAGCCAGCCGAAGGTGTCCCTGGCCCTGCCCCCTTGCATCCGCACGCTGGGCGCATCAACGGGCCGGCCCGCGTCGTAGCTGCGGTGCAAGGTGGCGTTCGCAACGCGTTCGATCAGGTCGAACAATCCATTGAGGTCGATGCTGGTGCCGCTGCAAGCGTTGAACACCTGGAATCCGGGCTGCCGCGCCGCGTCCAGTGCGGACAGCAGCAGCCGCGTGAAATCATCGATATACAGGTAATCGCGCTCGGCTGAGCCATCACCCCAGACACGCAGGGTCTCGCCGCGCATGAGCTTGCCGAACGCCGTGGGCACGATACCGAAACCGGGGCGCTCTTCCTGGCCCGGTCCATAGAGATTGGAGGGACGCAGGACAATGGCGCTGCCCTCGAACTGGTTGCACCAGGCCTCGATGAAGTGTTCGACGGCAATCTTGCCCGCGCCATGGTACGAACGCGAATACACCGCCGCGAATTCGTCGGAGGCGCCAGCACCCGCGCGGCTGTACAACGTGCCGCCCGAGGAGACGTAGACCAGCGGCAGTTGCGGCCGCGCCTGCATGGCCTCGAGCAAGGCCACCGTTGGGCGAACGTTTTCCTCGACTTCCTGCACGGGCTTGCCGGCCGAACTGCCAGGCGTGGAGGCCGAAGCGAGGTGAACCACGGCGCGCACGCGTTCCAGCAACGGCGTGAAATCCTCGACCTCCCGCAACGTGCGGACGTGGCGTTCGACCCCCCTGCCCGCATCGAATGCACTGCGGCTGACCGCGATGGCGGTTTCGCCACGGCGTTCGAGGGCTTCGAGGAACCGGCGCCCCACGAATCCTCCCGCACCGATCACGAGAACCGGATCAGCCATGTGCGGAAGCCTCCAGCAAACGGCGGTAAAGGGTTGCGTAGCGGGTCGCGCAATCATCCCAGGTGCCGATCTCGCGCGTCACCCATGCACGCGCGGCTTCCCCGAAATCGCGGTTCACGTCCGCAGCCTCAAGCTTTTCGAGAGCCTCGGCATATCCGGGTTCACTGTCGCACAGGATGCCCGTGGTTCCGTCCGCCACGATGTCGGCATGCGCAGGCATGCGCGAGGCGACGATCGGCAACGCGGAAGCCATGGCTTCCAGCATGACCTGCGGCCGCCCCTCGGCATGTCGGCTGAGCGTGACCAGGCCGTGCGCCCCCGGAAACCATTCGGTGGCGAGCTGGTCCGGAGTCGCCGAACCGTGGTAATGGACCCAGTCCGGTACCGCAATGTGTTCCTGCATCGGACCGAACAGATGCAATTCGCGACGGCCGTCCCGGAACAACGGTTCGGACCATTCGAACAGGGGTCCGAGCTTGTTGGCGGTAAGCCGCGTCACGGCCAGCCAGCGCGGTGGCCCGATGGGCCTGCGCCGAATGGCATACCAGCGCGGATCGATGCCGAAAGGCACCGGCACCACCTCGGCCAGGTCACCGAACGCGTCGCGCAGCGGCGCTTCCATCCATGAGGCATTGGGGCATACCGCAACCGGCCTTCGGCGCATCACGCGGCGTAGTGCCCCACGCATCAGGGGCAGCCCCAGCAGCTTCATGTCGTTGCCGAGGACCGTGATCAACGCCGGCTTCGCGTCGGCCGGCAACGGCAGCGCACACTGCAGCCAGTTGACGTGATAAACGTCGATGTTGTCGAGACGCCGATACGCGGATCGCAGCAATCGCGTCAGTTTCCATGCCGCCGCGAGGCCCGATGCAGGCCTCGAGCGCAACCAGTGCGATATGCCTCCGCGCTGCATCAACATCGCCAACCATGCCGCTTCGGCTGGCGTGGTTGCCGATTCGGCGCGGACATCCACCTCCCCGGGCGGCGCCCACTGGACCAGTCGGATGTCCGGACGGGCCGCAAGGGCCGCGCTGATGTGGGCCATGAAGATTCCGCGCCAATCCGCCGCATCACGCGGATAGGACGTGCTCACGAACAAGACGCGCGCGGCGGGTGGGCGATCCTGGACTGGCTGACGTTCAGTCGTCACGTCGGTACGTCAGCGACGTGATCTGCTCGGAAATCAGCCCGATCAGGAAGATGATCACGGTGGCGCTCCACAGCGCCACGCTGACCAGGCTCAAGCGATGGAATTCCAGGAAGGTATAGGCCCAATAGGCCCAGCCGAGCACGAAGAATGCGATCGCGGTCGGGGCGAACAGTTTCAGCGGCGCGTACAAGGTCGCGATCTTGAAGATGATCAGAAGGAAGCGCACCCCGTCCCGGAACGGCCGGATGTGACTCGTGCCGACGCGCTCAGCCGCCCGGATGGGCACGTAAGCCACCGGGTACGCGCTGCGGAAGAACGCCATGGTCGAGGTGGTCGGGTAACTGAAGCCGTTCGGCAGCAGGTGGATGAACTCGCGGAATTTGTCCGCGCGTGCGGCGCGGAACCCGGAGGTGAGGTCATCGACGCGATGCCCGGTCATCTTCGACGCCAGCCAGTTGTAGAACGTGTTGGCGACCCCGCGCCCGACGCCGGCCTGGTCTCCCCAGCCGCGCGCACCGACCACCATGTCGTAGCCCTCGTCCAGCTTGGCCAGCAGGCGCGGAATGTCGGCCGGATCGTGTTGGCCGTCGGCATCCATGAACACCAGCACCTCGCCGCGGGCCGCCCGCGCGCCGCGCTTGATCGCGGCGCCGTTGCCCATCGAATACGGCGTGCCCACGCGGGTGACGCCTTGCTCGGCGCACAATTCCGCGGTCCGGTCCCCGGACCCGTCGTCCGAGACGATGATTTCGGCCTCGGGTTGGGCCGCACGCAAGGCCGGCAGCAGGTCGGCGAGCGCAGCGACTTCGTTCCTGGCAGGCAGGATGATGCTCAGCACGGAGTGGGGTTCCTCTGGTTCGCGGCATCTTAGCGCACGGGCGGTCGGGGCACCCCCGGCCGGTCGAGGTACCCCGGCCGGAGTTTGCAAAGGGAGCCGGCCTTGGCAAGCAACGTGCTTGCCTTGTTTCACGCCCCGTCCACCCCGCCCGGCGGCCCGAAAAATAAATGCCCCCGGAGTGAGACGCGGTTCTCGCCGCGGCCTGCCCAAGCAGCGGTTTTTGCGATACATTCATCTTGCGATTCGGGGGTTTGGACTCCTTTCATGGCAACACAGATGAACCCGGCACCCACCATGCCCGGCCTGACGGGCATTCCGCGTCGATTGGCGCTGGAAGGCGTGCTCACGGAAGCCGATGCGCGCCAGGCGGTGGAAGACGCCGCCAAGCAGAAATTGCCGGTGACGAGCTACCTTGTCGAAAACGGCATGGTCGACGGACTGCGGATGGCGCAGGCCTTGTCGGCCGAGTTCGGTGTGCCGATGCTGGACACCTCCGCGATCGACGTCACCCAACTGCCGATCGGCGAGCTTTCCGAGGAGTTGATCGAGAAACATACCGTGCTGCCGCTGCTGAAGCGCGGCAGCCGCCTGTTCGTGGGCGTGAAGGACCCGGCCAATCCGCGCTTGCTGGAAGAGATCCGGTTCCACACCAATTGCTCGGTCGAACCCATCCTGATCGAAGCCGAGCAACTCAAGCGCGGCATCGAACAGGCGCAGAACGCCCAGAGCATCAGCATCGGTGCCGACAGCGATGCCGACGAAGGCCTGGAAGGCCTCACGATCGGCGAGGAAGACGGCGGCAGCGCGGACAGTGCGGTGGTGGATGCCAGCGGCACCGACGACACGCCGGTGGTGAAGTACGTCAACAAGATCCTGCTGGACGCGATCAAGCGCGGCGCATCGGACATCCACTTCGAACCCTACGAAACCAAATACCGCGTGCGCCTGCGCATGGACGGCGTGCTGCGGGCGGTGTCCTCGCCGCCACTGAAGCTGGCGCCGCGGATCGCTTCGCGCCTGAAGGTGATGTCGCGCCTGGACATCGCCGAGCGGCGCGTGCCGCAGGACGGGCGCATGAAGCTCAACCTGTCCAAGACCAAGTCGTTCGACTTCCGCGTCTCGACCCTGCCCACGCTGGGCGGGGAAAAGATCGTGCTGCGCATCCTGGATGCCGCGGCCGCCAAGCTGGGCATCGAAAAACTGGGTTACGAGGAAGACCAGAAGGAATTGTTCCTCGAAGCCATCCACAAACCGTACGGCATGGTGCTGGTGACCGGACCCACGGGTTCGGGCAAGACCGTGTCGCTGTACACGGCGCTCAACATCCTCAACACGGTCGGGCGCAACATTTCGACCGTGGAAGACCCGGTCGAAATCCGGGTCGAGGGCATCAACCAGGTGCAGCAAAGCGAAAAGCGCGGCATGACGTTCGCCGCCGCGCTGCGTTCGTTCCTGCGCCAGGACCCGGACGTGATCATGGTGGGCGAAATCCGCGACCTCGAAACCGCGGAGATCGCGGTGAAGGCCGCGCAGACCGGCCACATGGTGCTTTCGACGCTGCACACCAACGATGCCTCGCAAACCATCACGCGCCTGATGAACATGGGCATCGCGCCGTACAACCTCACTTCGTCGGTATCGCTGGTGATCGCGCAGCGGCTTGCGAGACGCCTGCACGATTGCAAGAAGCCGATCGAGCTGCCCGAGGCTGCCCTGCTGGCCGAAGGCTTCACCAAGGAAGAAATCGATCGCGGCCTGACGCTGTACGATGCGGTCGGCTGCTCGGGCTGCAACGAAGGCTACAAGGGGCGCGTCGGCATCTACGAAGTGATGCCGATGTCCGACGAAATCGGCAAGGCCATCCTGGAAGGTGGCAATGCCATGCAGATCGCCGAGGCCGCCCGCCGGGCAGGCGTGCGCAACCTCAGGCAATCGGCGCTGATGAAAGCGAAGCAGGGCATCACCAGTCTCGCCGAGATCAATCGCGTCACGAAGGATTGACAGGTTGCTCCCCTCTCTTGGCAGAGGGATGAAGTTGCTCCCTCTTCCTCCGGGAGGGGGATGGGTGGCGAGGGTCCGGCGAAGCACGTGCGCTTCGCGTTCCCGAACCCCTGCTTGGCGCTTCGCGCCACCCCCTCCCGGAGGGAGAGGGTAAAGGACACACGGATTTCGAGTTTCGGGGAATACACATGGCCACAGCCACCGTCGCATCCAAAACCGCCGGCAACGTCGGCGCGGCACGCTCCGCGGTCAAGCAGATGACCGTGTACGAATGGACCGCGCTGGACAAGCGCGGCGTCAAGATGAAGGGTGAGATGCAGGCCCGCAACGCGAGCCTGGTGAAGGCGGAGTTGCGCCGCCAGGGCATGAATCCGCAGGCCGTCAAGGAAAAACCCAAGCCCTTGTTCGGCGCTGCGGGTTCGCGCGTGAAACCCCGCGACATCGCCATCTTCAGCCGCCAGATCGCCACGATGATGGCATCGGGCGTACCGATGGTGCAGGCATTCGACATCATCGCCGGCGGCCAGCGCAACGTGCGCTTCAAGAACATGCTGACCGACGTCAAGCAGAACATCGAGGGCGGTTCGGCGTTGCACGAGGCGATGGCCAAATACCCGGTGCAGTTCGACGAGCTGTACCGCAACCTGGTGCGCGCGGGCGAATCGGCCGGCGTGCTGGATACGGTGCTGGACACCGTCGCCACCTACAAGGAACGCATCGAGAGCATCAAGGGCAAGATCAAGAAGGCCCTGTTCTACCCCGCGATCGTGCTGGTGGTCGCGTTCGTGGTGATGCTGATCCTGCTGGTCTTCGTGGTGCCGGTGTTCCAGGGCATCTTCAGCAGCGCCGGCGTGGCGCTGCCGGCGTTCACGCAGATGGTGGTCACCCTTTCGGAATTCATGCAGCACTACTGGCTGCCGTTCCTCGCGGTGATGATCGCGGCGATCGTGGGCATCGTGATGGCCTACAAGCGTTCGGAAAAGATGGCGCACGCGGTGGACCGGCTGTCGTTGAAGGTTCCGATCATCGGCAACATCCTGCGCCAGTCGGCGATCGCACGCTTCGCGCGGACGCTGGGCGTCACCTTCGCGGCGGGCGTACCGCTGGTCGAAGCGCTCGATTCCGTGGCCGGCGCCACCGGCAGCGTGGTGTACGGGCAGGCCATCCGCAAGATGCGCGACGACGTCGCGGTGGGACATCAAATGCATCTCGCGATGGCGCAGACCAACCTGTTCCCGAACATGGTCACGCAGATGGTCTCGATCGGCGAGGAATCCGGCGCACTGGACAAGATGCTGTTCAAGGTGGCGGAGTTCTACGAGGAAGAAGTCAGCAACGCGGTCGATACCCTGTCGACGCTGCTCGAGCCCCTGATCATGGTGATCATCGGCATACTGGTGGGCGGCATGGTCATCGCGCTGTACCTGCCGATCTTCAAGCTGGCCGGCACGTTCTGAGGTGATCGCGCGCAGAAGGCAGGTTGGGCTGGATGCAATGAGGCCCGACGCGCTTGCGCGAGGCCTTGTTGGGCTTCGCGAAGAACCGCCCAGCCCGACCTGCGCTGCACCCTTCTCCCTCCGAGAGCGGGACTGGGGTGCGGGTGAGCATTCGCGGGACGGGTTCAAGCTACGTTTGATGCTGCCTGCAAGCTCCGAACCTCCATCCGGCCCTTCCCGCTCGCGCGACGCGCGCGTTCGCCTCGCCCGGTCTCTCCCGAGGGGAGAAGGAATTTGATTGCGTCGTTGGCAGGCCTTCCCCTCCCCTTCTGGATCGCCGCGGCCGGCGTGCTCGGCCTGATCGTGGGCAGCTTCCTGAACGTGGTGATCCTGCGCCTGCCCGCGCGGATGGAATATTTCTGGAAGCGCGATGCGCGCGAGATGCTGGAGCTTGCGGCGGAGGACGAAGCCGCGCCGCCGGACCTCGTGCGCAAGGGGTCGCACTGCCCGCGCTGCAAGCATCCGCTGGCCGCGTGGGACAATATTCCGTTGCTGTCCTGGCTGGCGCTGCGCGGGCGCTGCCGCTACTGCGGGGCGCCCATCTCGATGCAGTACCCGCTGGTGGAACTGCTGTGCGGCATCACCAGTGCGATCGTGGTGTGGCATTTCGGCGTCACCTGGCAAGCGGCCGCGGGGCTGCTGTTCACCTGGATGCTGCTCGCGGCCGGCGGCATCGATTTCCGCACCCAGCTTCTGCCGGACTCGCTGACCTTGCCGCTGTTGTGGCTGGGACTGCTGTTATCGCTGGTGCCCGTTTTCGTCGATACGCACGAGGCGGTGATCGGCGCCGCGACCGGCTACCTCTCGCTGTGGTCGGTGTACTGGTTGTTCAAGCTCGCCACCGGGAAGGAAGGCATGGGCTTCGGCGACTTCAAGCTGTTCGCCGCGGCCGGCGCGTGGATGGGCTATGCCGCGTTGCTGCCCGTGATCATCATCGCCGCGCTTTCGGGGGCCATCATCGGGACCTTCATGTTGCGTACGCGCGGACAGGACCGCTCGGTACCCTTCGCGTTCGGTCCGTTCCTCGCGATCGCGATGTGGATCTGGCTGGTGGCGGGCGACCCGATCCTGGGTGCATACGTGCGCCTGGCCGGGCTGCGATAAAGCTGGCGTCAAGCTGCACTTTCCTGCCGAACGCATGACTCGCTACCCTGCGCATCATGCCCAGACGCCATAGTCGGCCCGCGTACCCGGGAAAACTGCAGCCTGACCCCGGTCTTTGGGCACCCGTCGCCATTGCGCTGCTGATCGCGCTGCTGATGCTGCCCAACCTGACCTGGCTCGCGCATGACCCGCGCGGTTCGGTCTGGGTCGCGGCGCTGGTGCTGCCGGCCGCGATGCTGTCGATCTGGTTCGCGGCGCTCGGGCGCTGGCTCTGGCTTGCATGCCTGCTGCTGACGCCCCTTGCGTTGCTGGCTCCGTTGGAGACCTACTACGTCGCCCTGTACCACCATCCCACCTCGGCGCAGATCATCGCGACGAGCGTGGCGACCAATCCGCTGGAGGCCCGGGAATATTTCGGCCGTTCGTTGTTCCCGCTTGCGCTGGTACTGCTGGGTGGCGCCGTGGTGGCGCTGGTTGCTGCGTGGGCGAGTTTTCGCACCGGTTTGTGCTGGCGGGGATATACGCGTGTCGGCGCGTTGTGCGCGGGCATCTTGGCGATGCTGGTTCCATTGGGCGTCGGCGTGGCGACATCGCGGCACAAGTCCTCGGCGAATGCGGATTCGGAAGAATCGGCCTCGACGCCCCTGCGCGACTACGGCTATGCGATCGAAGAGGGTTATCCTTTTGGCGTGATTCCGCGCGTCGTCCAGTATCGCCGCGAGTGGAACCGGATGCGCGCGGAAGCGGCGCAGTTCAGGGCATTCCGCTTCCACGCGCACCGCATCGGCGCGCCGTTGCCGCAACGACAGGTGTACGTGCTGGTGATCGGCGAAAGCAGCCGGCGCGCGAATTGGCAGTTGTTCGGCTATGGCCGCGCCACCAATCCAGAACTGTCGAAGCTCCGGAACCTCGTCCCGATCACGCATTTCATCAGCACCTGGCCGGAGTCGATCGCGGCGATTCCGATGATCCTGACCCGTCGCAAGCCCGCCATGGCGTGGGACGTGCCATGGCACGAGGCCTCGATCCTGCGGGCGATGCAGGAAGCCGGCTACGAGACGTACTGGATTTCGAACCAGCAGGCGATCGGCGAATTCGATTCGCCGGTGTCGATGTACGCCTATGAAGCCCGGCACGTCGAATGGTTGAACCATGCCTCGTGGACCGCGCCAGGAAGCTACGACGGCGACTTGATCCGGCCGCTGGAGGATGCGTTGCACGGATCCGGCAGGGACCTCTTCATCGTGCTGCACATGATGGGCAGCCACGTGAAATACGACTACCGCTACCCGGCCGCTTTCCAGCACTGGAAACCGACGCAGCTTTCGCCGCCCGACCAGGGCAGCAACATCGAACGCGCCCGCAACAGCTACGACAACAGCATTCTTTATACCGACCACGTGCTGGCCGGGATCATCGATGCATTGAAGGCGAGCGGAGCCGTCAGCGCGCTCTGGTTCGAATCGGATCACGGGGAATTGATCCCGACGGCAACGTGCGACAAGGAGGGCCACGGCGTCGGCACCGTAGCCGAGTACGAGATTCCCGCGCTGTTCTGGTACTCCGATTCCTACGAAGCGCACTTTCCCTCGCGCGTCCGGACGTTGCGCGCCCATGCCGGCGCACGCACCCTGTCCGCCGACACCTTCGAATCCCTGGTCGACATGGCGGGCGTCACCTTCCCGACGCACGACGAAAGCTGGAGCCTGTTCAGCCCGCAGTGGCGCTATCACACGCGCTGGGTTGCACAGACGCAACACATCGACTTCGACACCGCGAGCTTCGGCAAGGCGTGCGGGCGGGTGTTGCCCGGCTCCGCGGGCGGTGCGCCATGAGCGGTACGCAAGGGCCGCCATCACGGGGAAGCAGGCGCCACTACGTGGTGGCGCTGACCGGCGGGATTGCCTCCGGCAAGACCGCCGTCGCCACGCGCTTCGAAGCACTGGGCATCCACGTCTACGACGCGGACGTCGCCGCCCGTGAAGCGGTCGCCACGGGCACGCCTGCGCTGGCCGAAATCGAATTCGTGTTCGGTGCCGAAGTCCTGCAGGCGGACGGTGCGCTGGACAGGCGCGCGATGCGCGAACGCGTGTTTGCCGATCCGGCCGCGCGCAGGAAACTCGAAGCCATCGTCCACCCGCGCGTGCGCGCATGGTTGCGGCGCCGCGCGGGGATGGATCGCGGGCCCTATTGCATGCTTGCGATTCCCCTGCTGGTCGAGAACCGCGCCGAGTACGAATGGGTGGACCGCGTGCTGGTGGTGGATGCACCGGAGGCCCTGCAGATCGAGCGTCTCGTGCAACGCGATGGCGTCACCCGCGACGCCGCGCAGCGTGTGCTGGATGCCCAGTCGACGCGCGCCCAGCGGCTTGCGATGGCCGACGACGTGATCGTGAACGATGGGCAGGAATCCGCGCTGGACGCCCAGGTGGCGGCGCTGCATGCGCAATACCTGGAACTTGCTCGTTGCAGGTCGGGCTGATGAGGGCTCGTTCCGGCGGACGCCCAACGGGTCGAGCGTTTCCGTTGGGCTTCGCGGATGTTGCCCGCTCAGCCCAATCTACGCCGGCGAACCGCCGAACGCGCGGATACCTGCCACGCCTTGCGCGCCCGCCGCATGCGCGCGCTCCAGATCGTCCGGTCCGACGCCACCGAGCGCATAGACAGGCAGCCGCGCATCGGCGATCCAATCGGCAAGACGCTTCCAGCCGAGCGGCTCTGCATCCGGGTGGGATGCCGTGGCGCACACCGGCGACAGCGTAGCGAAATCCGCGTCCAGGGTCGCCGCACGTTCCAGTTGTTCCGCGTCATGGCAGGACGCGCCGACCCACAGGTCGCGTGGCAGCGGCCGCTCGTCCAGCCCGCGCAACTGCGACGCCTTGAGATGCACGCCTACGCCGATCTCGCGCGCGAGATCGATGTCGTGATTGATCAGCAGCGATGCCCGCAGCGCTGGATGGGTTGCCAGCGCCTCTTGTACCTTGCACCTGATCTCGTCACGACACGCTCCAGGCATTCGCAGTTGCCACAGGACGCGCGCGGGCTCCGCCCCCTGGCCCGGCGGGACATCGCGAGCAACGGGACCTGTCGCTGGCAGCGCTCCCGACGCGACGATGGCGTAGTACGGCGGCAGGCGAAGCGCGGTGACGATCGGCGCGTCGGCGGGTGGCATTGCGGCAATGTCCATGTCGCGCGGCGCAATCCATTTCAACGGATGCCCTTCGCGTGGCCGCGGTTCGCCATGCCAGGCCGTCACGCGCAGGGCGTGCAGTCGCACCGTTTTTTCGGGGTATCGCCACGGCAGTGAAATCAGCGGCGCCGATGCGAGCACCTCGACGCCAAGTTCCTCGTTCAACTCACGGGCCAATGCTTCTTCGATGGTTTCGCCGGGTTCGAGCTTGCCGCCCGGGAATTCCCAGAGACCGGCAAGGTGTTTGCCCGGGAGACGCTGCATCAGCAGCACCCGATCGCCATCGTCGACGAGGATGCCGGCGGCGACTTCGATCATCGGCGTTCGTAATCGACGAAATCGAACGCGAACGCGTGCCTGGCATCACGCGGGTGGTGCACACGCGCAACCTCGCGCCACTCGGCCGGTTGGAAGTCCGGGAAAAACGTGTCGGCGCCGGAGGCCGCGGTATCGATTTCGGTGAGATACAGGCGCGTGGCACGCGGCAAGGCCAGCGCGTAGACTTCGCCGCCGCCGATCACGCTCAGCCCGGGCTGGTCCGCATGCGCGATGGCATCGTCGAGCGAATGCACCGCGGTCTGGCCCGGGAACGGCGCGGTCGGGGCACGTGTCAGCACCAGGTTCGACCGGCCCGGCAACGGGCGGCCGATCGCGAGCGCGGTCTTGCGGCCCATCAAAACCGGCTTGCCGAGCGTGAGCGCCTTGAACCGCTTCAGGTCATCCGGCAAGTGCCACGGCATCGCGCCCGCCCGGCCAATCGCGCGATCGCGGTCGAGCGCGGCGACAAGCGTGATTTCGAAATCGTCCGACATGCGAGAACTGGCGAAGTCCGGGGTCAGGTTGGATTTTCGACCGGTGGGCATTCGCCCCCATGCATGCAGGCCACTGTGCCAGCGGCACGGCCGGGACGGCATGGAAAGTCCACTCTGATCCCGGTTTCGGTGCTCATACCGCGACGGGCGCCTTGATGGCCGGGTGCGGATCGTAATCGGCGACGCGGATGTCCTGGAAGCGGAAGTCGAACACCGATCGCACGTCGGGGTTCAGCACCAGCCTGGGCAACGCACGCGGCGCGCGCGCCAGCTGCTCGCGCGCCTGCTCGACGTGGTTGGAATAAAGGTGCAGGTCACCGAACGTGTGCACGAAATCGCCAGGCACCAGATCGCACACCTGCGCCATCATGCACGTGAGCAACGCGTAACTCGCGATGTTGAACGGCACGCCCAGGAAAATGTCGGCCGAGCGCTGGTAGAGCTGGCAGGACAATTTTCCATTCGCGACGTAGAACTGGAACAACGCATGACAGGGCATCAGCGCCATCCTGTCCAGTTCGCCCACGTTCCAGGCCGACACGATCATCCGGCGCGAATCGGGGTTGTGTCTGATCTGCTCGATGACCCGGGCGATCTGGTCGATGCCGCGGCCATCGGGCGCCGGCCAGGCGCGCCATTGCTTGCCGTAAACCGGGCCGAGTTCGCCGTTTTCATCGGCCCACTCGTCCCAGATGCTGACGCCATGTTCCTTCAGGTAGGCGGTGTTGGTGTCGCCGCGCAGGAACCACAGGAGTTCGTGCACGATGGATTTCACGTGCAGCTTCTTGGTGGTCAGCAGCGGGAAGCCTTCGGCGAGGTCCATGCGGATCTGGCGACCGAACACCGACAGCGTGCCGGTGCCGGTGCGGTCGCCCTTGCGGGCGCCGTTTTCCAGTACGTCGCGGAGGAGGTCGAGGTAGATCTGCATGGATCGGCAACGGGACGGGGGAGCTGGAAAGGATAACAGCTGGGACGGCTTGCCTGCCCGCGCTTTGCCAGTACCCCGGCCCGCCTGCCCTGCGTGATGCCACTTAGCCACATTCAGCCGCCATTCGGGTAGGCTTGGCCGATCGTTCTGCCACAGGGGTGTCCCCCACATGAATTCCACCGTGCCGACCGTTTCCAGGACGCGCTCTTTTTCCACCGTGTTCCTGATCGAGCTGTGGGAACGCTTCGGCTTCTACGGCATGCAGGCGCTGATCGTTTACTACATGGTGCAGCGCCTCGGATTCGACGACACACGCGCCAACCTGGTATGGAGCGCGGCAGCGGCGCTGATCTACGTGGCCCCGGCGATCGGCGGGTGGGTGGGCGACGGCATCCTCGGCACGCGCCGCACCATGCTCACCGGCGCGGCGATCCTCGCCATCGGCTACGGCTTGATCACCCTGCCGAGTGCCGACCCCACGTTCCTGTATTTCTCGCTGGGCGTGATCGTGGTCGGCAACGGCCTGTTCAAGCCGAACGCCGGCAACCTGGTGCGCAAGATCTACGAGGGCGACGACAGCCGCATCGACAGCGCCTTCACCATCTATTACATGGCGGTCAACATCGGCTCGACCATTTCGATGCTGCTGACGCCGTGGATCAAGGACTACGTCAACGGGATCTACCAGAACGGGTTTGGCTGGCACGCCGCGTTCGGCGTGTGCTGCATCGGCCTGCTGGTGGGCCTGGTCAACTACTTCTTCATGCGCGCATCGCTGGCGCACATCGGCTCGGATCCGGATTCGCACCCCTTCAGTTGGGTGAAGCTGCTGAAGGTGCTCGCGGTGGGCGCGGTGCTGGCGGTCATCGCCGCTTTCATCCTGCAGCATGAGTTGATCGCCAAATGGTTCGTGATCCTGGCCGCCGTCGCCCTGCTGGTGATCTTCGTCTACCTGATCATGAGCAGCCAGCGCGGTGAACGCGCTGGATTGGCGGCGGCACTGATCCTGACCCTGCAGACGATCTTCTTTTTCATCTTCTACCAGCAGATGCCGACCTCGCTGGCACTGTTCGCGCTGCGCAACACGGACTGGAGCTGGAACCTGTTCGGCGTGCACCTCTACACCTGGTTGCCGGGCCAGTACCAGGCGCTCAATCCGATCTGGATCATGATCCTCTCGCCGATCCTGGCATGGATCTACACCGCCGCCGGCAAGCGCGGCAAGGATTTGTCGATCGCATCCAAGTTCGCGCTGGGTTTCGCGATGGTCGCGGCGGGCTACTTCGTCTACGGGCTGGCCGGCAATTTCGTCACCGAACCGGGCAAGGCCTCGTCGTGGGTGCTGATCTGGGGCTACGGCTTGTACTCGCTGGGCGAGCTGCTGGTGAGCGGCCTCGGCCTCGCGATGATCGCGCGCTACGTGCCGGCGCGAATGGGTGGCTTCATGATGGGCGCCTATTACGTGGGCGTCGGCATCTCGCAATATCTCGGCGGGCTCGTCGCCAATTTCGCGGCGGTGCCGCAGAACGTGACCGACCCGATGCAGACGCTGCCGATCTACACCGCGCTGTTCACCAGGCTCGGCTGGGCCGGCGTGGTCTGCACGGTGATCGCGGTCGTGATGATCTGGCCGATGAAACGCCTGTCCGCGGCGCACGCGGCCCACGTCGCCGCCGAAGACGCGCCCGTACCCACCGTCGCCGACGAACGCTGACGCCATGTGACGGTTGTCATCCCCGCGCCCCTGTCGACCGGCAGGGGCGCGGGCGCGGCCGTTCGGGTAATTTAGGTGTAATCCCGAAAGCTTTTCGCGCCGCGAACCCATCGCCGTGCGAAATGTCCAACGGACGCCTCCAACCCACCCGGACGATTCTCGATGTCACGAAAAAAATGGATCCTGACGCTGGTTGGCGTCCTCATCGTGGCATTCATCCTGTGGCGCATCTTTGCCGGGCCGGGCAAGTCCCGGGGTCCGGGGGACTTGGGCGCGAATACGGCGGTGCCGGTCACGGTGGTTCCCGTGGCGGCCGCGAACGTGCCGATCTACCTGACCGGCGCGGGCACCGTGCAGGCACTCAATACCGTCAGCGTCCAACCCCAGGTCGGGGGGCAGTTGCTGAAGCTCGATTTCGTGGAAGGCGGCGAAGTGAAGAAGGGCCAGGTGCTGGCCGAGATCGACCCGCGCACCTTGCAGGCGCAACTCGACCAGGCAATGGCCAAGCGCGCCCAGGACCAGACCCAGCTCGCCACCGCCAAGGCCAATCTGGAGCGCTCCTCGAATCCGAAGTACGCGCCCTACGTCGCCGAGATCGATCGCATCACCCAGAAGAACACGGTCGCCCAATGGCAGGCCGCGGTGGCGGCGGACAACGCCAGCATCGCCGACACCAAGGTCCAGCTCGGCTTCACCAGGATCGTTTCGCCCATCGATGGCGTGGCGGGCATCCGGCAGGTCGATCCCGGCAACGTGATCACGACCAGCACCACCATCGTCACCGTCACGCAGATGCATCCGATCTACGTCCTCTTCACCCTGGCCGGAAAGTACCTCGACGAGGTACGCGCGGCACAGGCGAATGGCACCTTGAACGTGGCGATCCTGGATGCCGACAACAACGTGATCGAGGACGACGGCACGCTGATCGCGATCGGCAACCAGATCGACCCGAACACCAGCACCTTCCAGTTGAAGGCCGAGTTCCCGAACGCCAACAACCAGCTTTTCCCCGGCCAGTACGCCAACACGCGGCTGAAGGTCAGCACCAACACCGGCGCGCTGGTGGTGCCGACGGCGGCCGTGCAGCGAGGCCCCAACGGCGACTACGTGTGGCTTATCACCGACAAGCCGCCACCGGGTGCGGAGAAGGACGAAGCGAATGCCAAGGCGGGCGCCGACAAAAAGGCCAGGGGCGGCGCGCGCGGCAAACAGCAGGGTGCCACCGACAAGAAGCCCGTGAAGTACGTCGCGATGCAGGCGGTGGTCACCGGGGGCGAAGCGGGCGACAGCGGCCTCATCGTCACCAAGGGCCTGAAGGCTGGCGACCAGGTGGTCACCGCGGGCCAGTTCCGGCTGAAGCAGGGCACCAAGGTCACGCCGATGAAACCGGGGGAAGTGCCGGCGCCGCCGACCACCGCGGAGATCAAGGCCGCGATGTCGAGCAGCGGACGCGGAAGACGTCGTTGAGGATGCTCGCCGGAGCCCAGGGACCATGAGCTTCTCCAGCGTTTTCATCCGCCGACCGATCGCGACCTCCCTGTTGATGGCCGCGGTGCTGCTGCTGGGCATCATCGGTTACAAGGCATTGCCGGTTTCGGCGCTTCCCGAGATCGAGGCACCCAGCCTCGTCGTGACCACGCAGTACCCGGGCGCCAGCGCCACCACCATCGCGAATTTGGTCACGACCCCGCTGGAACAACAGCTCGGCCAGATCTCCGGGCTCACGATGATGAGTTCGAACAGCGCCGCGGGCCTGTCGACCATCACGCTGCAGTTCGCGATGAGCACCGACCTGGATGTCGCCGCGCAGGACGTGCAGTCGGCGCTGCGTACCGCGCGCCTTCCCGGCAGCCTGCCCTACCCGCCCATCTACAAGCGCGTGAATCCGGCCGACGCGCCGATCCTGACACTGGCGCTCACGTCGAAAAGCCTGCCGCTGCGCGACGTCAACAACTACGCCGACTCGATCCTGGCGCAGCGGTTGGCGCAGGTGCCGGGCGTCGGGCTGGTTTCGATCGCGGGCAACGTGCGTCCGGCGATCCGCGTGCAGGTCGACCCCGGCAAGCTCGCCAACCTCGGCCTGACGATGGAAGACGTGCGTTCGGCGCTGACCCAGGCCAACGTCAACGCCGCCAAGGGTTCGTTGAACGGAGCGGTGCAGACCTACGAGATCGGCACCAACGATCAGTTGCAGAGTGCGTCCGATTACGCGCAGACGATCATCGCCTACAAGAACGGCGCGCCGGTGAAGCTGTCGGATGTCGCCGCCGTGATCGAGGGCGTCGAGAACGACCAGCTCGCGGCATGGGTCAACGGCGAACCGGCGGTGCTGCTGGACATCCGCCGGCAGCCGGGCGCCAACATCATCAATACCGTCGACCAGATCGAACGCACGCTGCCCTCGCTGCGCACGGTACTTCCCGCCGGCGTCAAACTGTCGGTGTTCGCCGATCGCACCATCACCATCCGCGCCTCCGTCCACGATGTCCAGATAACGCTGTTGATCGCGGTGGCGCTGGTGGTCGCGGTGATCTTCATGTTCCTGCGCCGGTTGTGGGCGACCGTGATTCCCGCCGTCGCGGTACCGCTGTCGCTGATGGGCACCTTCGCGGTCATGGCGTTCGCGGGCTTCTCGCTGGACAACTTGTCCTTGATGGCGCTGACGGTCGCCACCGGCTTCGTCGTGGACGACGCGATCGTGATGATCGAGAACATCGTCCGCTATCTCGAACAGGGCAAGAGCGGCCGGGAGGCCGCCGAGATCGGCTCGCGCGAAATCGCCTTCACGGTGCTGTCGCTGACGGTGTCGCTGATCGCCGTGTTCCTGCCCCTGCTGTTGATGCCGGGCGTGACCGGCCGGCTGTTCCACGAATTCGCGTGGGTGTTGACCATCGCCGTCGCGATCTCCATGGGCGTGTCGCTGACGTTGACGCCGATGATGTGCGCGTACCTGTTGAAACCGGGCTCGCTGCCGACCGGCGACGAGGAGGCGATGGAAAACCGCCGCGGTTTCTACGCGAAGATGATCGGCTGGTACGAGTGGTCGCTGGACTGGGTGCTGGCGCACCGCCGAACCACCATTCTCGTTGCGGCCATCTCCGTCGCGGTGACCGTGTTGCTGTACGTGGTCATCCCGAAGGACCTGCTGCCGGAGCAGGACACCGGCCTGATCACCGGGGTGGTGCAGGCCGACAGCGACATCGCGTTTCCGGCGATGGAAAAACACATCGAAGCGGTGACCGCGGCGCTTCGGCGCGATCCGGCGGTCGCCGGCGTCGCATCATTCGTCGGCGCCGGGGCGATCAACCCGACGCTCAACCAGGGCCAGGTCAGCATCGTGCTGAAGCCGCGCGGCGAACGCGGCGGCCTGGACGAGGTGGTCGCCGACCTGCAGCGCGACGTGGCGAACCTGCCGGGCGTGGCGCTGTTCCTTAAGCCGGTGCAGGACATCACCCTCGACACCACCGTGGCGCCGACCGAATACCAGTACGCGCTGTCGGAAATCGATCCCAACGATCTCGCCAAGCATGCGCAGCGCGTGGTGCAGGCCGTCAAGCAACTGCCCGAATTGGCCAACGTGTCCGACAACCTCGCGATGAACGGGCGGGCGTTGAAGCTGGACATCGACCGCACCGTGGCCAGCCGCCTCGGCGTACCCGTGCAGACCATCGACGACACCTTGTACGACGCCTATGGCCAACGCCAGATCTCGACGATCTTCACCCAGCAGAACCAGTACCGCGTGGTGCTGGAAGTGGCGCCGCAATTTCGCAACCGCGCGGATCTCATGAACATGCTGCGTGTCCGCTCGAACGGCGCCAGCGGCGCGCTGACGGGCAGCAACGCCACCAGCCTCGGCATGCTGAAGTCGGCCAACTCCTCCACCGCGACCGGCATCGGCCAATCCAACACGGGCATCATCCTGGGTGGCGGCAACACCGTGCCGCTTTCCACGCTGGCCAGCGCGACGGTCACCGATGCCCCATTGGTGATCGCGCACCAGAACCAGTTGCCGGCGGTGATCATTTCGTTCAACGTCGCGCCGGGTTACTCGCTGTCGCAGGCGGTGGATGCCATCAATGGCACCGTGGCCTCGCTGGACGTGCCGCCCCAGGTGCGCACCGGCTTCATCGGCAAGGCCGCGGAGTTCTCTTCCTCGCTGGGCAACGAGGCATTGCTGCTGCTGGCCGCGATCGTGGTGATCTACATCGTGCTGGGCGTGCTGTATGAAAGTTACATCCATCCTTTCACGATCCTCTCGACGCTCCCGCCCGCAGGCGTGGGTGCCTTGCTCGCCTTGATGCTGTTCGGCATGCCGCTGTCGGTGGACGGCATCGTCGGCATCGTGCTGCTGATCGGCATCGTGAAAAAGAACGCCATCATGATGATCGACTTCGCGATCACGGCGCAGCGGCGCGGCATGAGCGCGCACGACGCGATCCGTCGCGCCTGCCTGCTGCGTTTCCGCCCGATCATGATGACCACCTTCGCCGCGTTGTTCGGCGCACTGCCGCTGGCACTCGGGAATGGCATCGGTGCGGAGCTGCGGCGCCCGTTGGGCGTCGCGATCGTGGGCGGCCTGCTGCTGTCGCAACTGGTGACGCTGTACACCACGCCGGTGATCTACCTCTACATGGAACGCTTCAGCGAGTGGGTGCAGGCGCGCACGGGGCAGCCATCCGCCGAGTTGGCTTCCGAGGGCGGGAAGTAGGCCAGCCTCGATGATCCGTCCCCTGCCCGAAGCTGCCCCGCTTTTCCCTGTTCCCTGCGGGACGGGGCACGCCTTCGCGGCGCGCGAGGATGGGGTCCCGCGGCAGTCCGGCCGACGGGCAGGGCTGGTGCGCCCAACCTGTCATGCGCCCGGCCCGCGGACGCCGCTCGCGCACGCAGCGGGAATCCACGCGCGATGAACATCTCCGCGCCATTCGTCAAACGCCCCATCGGCACGTCGTTGCTGGCGGCAGGCGTGCTCGCGATCGGCGTGCTGTGCTACACGCTGCTCGGCATCAGCGCACTGCCGCAGGTTTCGTTCCCCGCGATATGGGTCTCGGCGTCCGAACCGGGCGCCAACGCCACCACCATTGCCGCCACCGTGGCGGCGCCGCTCGAGCGACACCTCGGCCAGATTCCCGGCGTCGACATGATGCGGTCGCGCAGCTCCAACGGGAGCACGTTCGTCCTGCTGTTCTTCGATTCGGACGTGGACATCAACTCGGCCGCCCAGCAGGTCGATGCCGCGATCAATGCCGCGGTGCCGGACTTGCCGGCCGGCCTGGGCGTGCCCCAATGGCACAAGGCGAACCCCAACGACGACCCGGTGCTGTCGCTGGCGCTGACGTCGAACACCCAGCCGATGTCGGAGCTGTTCGACGCCGCCAATACCCTGCTGCAGCCCCGCCTGAGCCAGTTGCAGGGCGTTGCCTCGGTGGAGGTCTCGGGCAGCGCGCAACCGGCGGTGCGGGTGGACGTGGACCTGCACAAGCTGGATGCGCTTGGACTTTCGACCAACGAAATCCGCAATGCGATCACGGCGGCGAACGTGACCTCGCCGCAGGGCTTCCTCACCGATGGCGAGATCTCCACCGCGATCACCGCCACCGACCAGCTGCAGAAAGCCGAGGATTTCGCCGACCTCGTGATCGCCACCCACGACGGCAGGCCGGTCCACCTGCGTGACGTGGCCAACGTCTACGCGGGCGCGGAGGACCAGTTCCAGGCGGCCTACTTCAATGGCAAGCGTTCGATCCAGTTGCAGGTGTACAAGCGCCCCGACGCCAACGTGATCGAAACCGTGGACAGCGTCAAGGATGAACTTCCCGGCCTGCGCAACCTGTTGCCGCCCGGCACCCAGCTGACGCCGTACTTCGACGAAACCGCCACCATCCGCGACTCCATCAACGACGTGCAGATCACGCTGCTGATCAGCCTCGCAATGGTGGTGCTCACGATGGCGCTGTTCCTGCGTCGCCTTGCACCCACGCTGATCGCCACGGCCGCGGTGCCGCTGTCGCTTTGCGGCGCGTTGATCGTGATGTACGCGCTCGATTACACCCTGGACAACCTGTCGCTGCTCGCGCTGCTGATCGCGCTCACGTTCGTGGTGGACGACGCGATCGTCGTGATCGAGAACATCATGCGCCACCTCGATTCAGGCAAGCCCCGGCGGCAGGCCGCGCTGGAGGGCGCCAAGGAGATCGGCTTCACCATCGTCGCGATCACCGCCTCGCTGATCGCGGTGTTCATGCCGATCCTGTTCGCGCCTTCTTTCATCGGCATGTGGTTCCGCGAGTTCACGGTGACCATCATCGCCGCAATTTTCGTGTCGATGGTGGTGTCGCTGACGCTGACCCCGGCGCTCTGCGGCCGCTTCCTGCGCCGCCACGCGGAGCGGGAGGCGGGCCCGTCCAGGCTGGGGCGCGCCCTGGACCGCTTCCATGCCGGCATGCTGAGCGTGTACACGCGCACGCTCGACTGGACCCTGCACCGCCACCCGAAGCTGATGGCCTGGTCGCCACTGGTCCTGCTGGCGTTCACGATCTATCTGTTCCGCGTGCTGCCGGGCACCGATTTCCCGCCGCAGGACACGGGACTGATCTGGGGGCGCGCCACCGGCGGCGTCACCATGTCGTTCACCGATCTCGAAGCGCGCACCAGCGCATTGGTGAAGATGCTCCGCAACGATCCCGCGGTCGAATACGTCGGCGCTTCGATCGGCACCAGCCGCCGCGGCGCGAGTGGCTGGTTCAGCATCCAGTTGAAGCCGGTCGGCCACGGCCGCGACATTTCGACGCAGCAAGTGGTCAACCGCCTTTCCGCCAAGGTGGATCGCTATCCCGACCTCGATGTCCGTTTCCGCGCACTGCAGGACCTGGGTGGTGGCGGCGGCGGGACCAGCCAGGGCGGGCAATACAGCGTCAACCTGCAAAGCAACAGCGCCACGGAACTCCAGGAATGGCTGCCGAAGCTGCAGGCGGAGCTGCAGAAAAACCCCATGTTCCGCGACGTCGGCACCGACCTCGACGAAGGCTCGCTGTTGCAGAACATGGTGGTCGACCGCGCCAAGGCCGCGCGCCTCGGCATCTCGATGGCCGCCGTGGACGACGCTTTGTACAACGCGTTCGGGCAGCGCCCGATCTCGACGATCTATTCCGACACCAACCAGTACCAGGTGGTGTTGACGGCCTTGCCCGCGCAGACCGCATCGCCCGCTGCGCTGAATACCATCCGGGTGCGCTCGTCCAGCGGACAAATGGTTCCGATCAGCGCCATCGCCCACCAGGAATCGACCGTGGCCCCCAGCCAGATCGAGCACATCGACCAGATGACCAGCATGTCGCTGTCGTTCAACCTGGCGCCGGGCGTCAGCATGGGCGAGGCAACGCAGCAGATCAACCGGACCATCTCCGACATGCGCATGCCGGGCGACATCAAGCTCGGGCTGGGCGACTTCTTCCGGCGCTTCGAACAACAGATGGCGATGATGCCGCTGCTTCTGATCGGCGCAATCGTCGCGGTATACCTCGTGCTCGGGATCCTCTACGAAAACCTCGTCCATCCGATCACCATCCTCTCCACGCTGCCCGCCGCGGGGGTAGGTGCCCTTCTCGCACTCAAGGTCACCGGCCTGCCGATTTCGGTGGTCGCCATCATGGCGCTGATCCTCCTGATAGGGCTTGTCAAGAAGAACGCGATCATGATGATCGACTTCGCGGTGGTGGCCGAACGGGAAGGCCGCACGCCGCTGGAGGCCGTGCGCGAAGCCTGCCTCGTGCGCTTCCGCCCGATCATGATGACCACGATGGTCGCGATCCTCGCCTCGCTGCCGCTGGTGGTCGGGATCGGCACCGGCGCCGAGCTGCGGCGTCCGCTCGGCGTCGCGATGCTGGGTGGCCTGCTCTTCTCGCAGAGCCTGACCCTGCTGTCCACACCAGCCATCTACCTGGTGTTCGGCACGTGGGCGCGACGCCGGCGCGAGCGCAAGGCGCAACGGAGAGAACGCCGCCGATTGGCTGCGCAGGGTTGATTCGCCCTGGACGCCACCCGTGAGCGGCAACCAGGCCGTTTGCACGAATGCGGCGGCACGAACGGCCCGCCCGCAGCGACCGTTACAATCGGCGTTCGCAAGATGCTGCCGGATGCGCGACTGATGCCTGAATCTTCCGAGTCCAGAACGGGCCCCGAATCCCCGACCATCGCCTTCATCGGCGGCGGCAACATGGCGCGCAGCCTGATCGGGGCGCAACGTGCGCGCGGCGTGCCGCCAGCGTCGATCCGCGTGGCCGAACCCCGTGCCGAGACGCGCGACGCGCTGGCCCGTGAATTCGACGTACCGGTGTTCGCCGACAACGCCGAAGCCGCCGCGGGCGCGGATGGCGTGGTGCTGGCGGTGAAGCCGCAGGTGATGCAAGAGGCCTGCGCGGGCATGGCGGAATCGCTGCGGACCTCGAAGCCGCTGATCATTTCGATTGCCGCCGGCATCCGCATCGCGCAGATCGAGCGGCTGCTGGGCGGGCAACACGCCATCGTCCGCTGCATGCCCAACACGCCGGCGCTGGTGGGTGCCGGCGCCAGTGGCCTGTGCGCCAACCGCAACGTGGACGCCGGCCAGCGTGCGCTCGCGGAGCACCTGCTCGGCGCCGCCGGCATCGTGCGCTGGATCGAGGACGAGGCGCAGATGGACACGGTGACCGCCGTGTCCGGCTCCGGGCCCGCATATTTCTTCCTGCTGGTCGAAGCCATGGAAGACGCCGCGGTGCAGCTTGGGCTGCCGCGGGAGACGGCACGCGCCCTGGCCGCCCAGACCTGCCTCGGCGCCGGTCGCATGCTGACGGACGGCAACGAAACCGCGGCAGTCCTTCGCCAGCGTGTCACCTCGCCGCATGGCACGACCGCCGCCGCGCTGGATGCCTTCGAGCGCGGAGGCTTTCGGACGCTTGTTGAGCGGGCGCTGGACGCGGCACGGCAGCGTGGTGCCCAGATGTCCGCGGAACTGGATAGCGGCGCATGATCTACCTCGCCAACGCACTTGCATTGCTGATCCAGTTCGCGTTCGGTTGCGGGGTTGCGCTGTTCGTATTCCGCCTGCTGGCGGAAGCGGTGCGCGCGGATTTCTACAACCCGATCTGCCAGTTCCTCTACCGCGCCACCAACCCGGTGCTGACGCCGCTGCGCCGCGTGATACCGACCTGGCGGCGGATCAACATCGCCGCGCTGCTGATCGCGTGGGTACTGGAGGTCGTCAAGAATGTCCTGCTGATTTTCGTGGCGGCCGACTTCTGGACCAGCGGCGTCGGGGCGTTGGTGTTGGGCCTCGCAGACCTGCTCAACTTTTTCATGATCACGTACCTGATCATGATTTTCGCGTGGGCGCTGCTGTCCTACGTCAATGTCGACGCGCGCAATCCGGTGGTGCCGCTGCTCGGCAAGATCGTCGACCCGGTCCTCAAGCCATTCCGTCGCGTCCTGCCGCTGCTCGGCGGATTCGATCTTTCGCCGGTGCTGGCGATCCTGGTGATCCTGCTGATCCAGACGGTGGTTGTCGCCTGGCTTATGAACGTCGGGCACACGATTTGATGGCCGCCCATTGCGCAGGTTCAGCCCTTCTGATGACGCGATTGCGCAGGTGGGGCTGACGCCGGCTTCATCGGCGGAAGCCAAACGCCTCCCGCATGCTGCTGGGCTTCACTGCGTTCAGCCCAACCTGCAAGCGCGGTGATCGTCTCCCCGTCTCAGGGCGCGCGTGTTGCCCAGCGGGCGATTACCGCATGCAAAACGTCCAGCCC
This sequence comes from Rhodanobacter sp., assembly GCA_044464225.1. Taxonomy (GTDB): domain Bacteria; phylum Pseudomonadota; class Gammaproteobacteria; order Xanthomonadales; family Rhodanobacteraceae; genus 66-474. The sequence continues at coordinate 222,899 of JBIQLN010000001.1, forward strand.
GTCGGTGAGCGCGGCCGGGCCGGGCTGCAGGATGATCGGTGACTTGATTTCGTGGAGTTCGCCGTTGCGGACGGCCGGGACCACGTCCCAGCCCGGGCGCGCGGCGACGCCAGCCGGCTGGAATTTCTTGCCGCACCATGAGGCGAGCATGATGTCCGGCTGCCGCGCAATCACTTCGGCCGGATCGGCAAGGATGCGGTGCTTCGCCAGCGGTTGTTCCGCCCGCTCGGGGAAGACATCCTCGCCGCCCGCGATGCGGATCAGTTCCGCCACCCAGCGGATGCCGGTGATCGGCGGGTCGTCCCATTCCTCGAAGTACACGCGCGGATGCTTCGCAAGCGCTGCACCAAGTGCACGGACGTGCTCGACGTGTGCCTCGAGTCCACGGGCATAGCTTTCGGCCTTCCCGGCCGCGCCCACCAGCGCCCCGAGCCGGCGGACATAGGCCAGTATCCCGGCAACCGAACGGTGGTTGCTGATCCACACCTCCACGCCGGCCTTGATCAATTCGCGCGCGATGTCGGCCTGGATGTCGGAAAACCCGATCGCCATGTCCGGCTTCAAATCGAGAATGCGCTCGATCTTCGCGCTGGTGAATGCCGAGACCTTCGGCTTTTCCTTGCGCGCGCGCGGCGGCCGCACCGTGAATCCGGAAATGCCGACGATGCGATCCTGCTCGCCGAGGGCGTACAACACCTCGGTCGGCTCTTCGGTCAGGCAAACGATTCGCCGGGGTCCGTGCGGCATGTCGATTCCCGCGCAGTCATGCGCAGAAGATCCGTGGCGGGCGGCGCCCGCCGCGCCCTCGATCGCGCGATGCCCGCTGCTCACGGATACAGCAGTCGCTGGCGCCATTCACCCGCGACCAGCTCCCAGCGGTGGCGCTCGTTCAGGCGGTGCTCGTGCGCATACCAGAACTCCACCATGTCCGGCACGACCAGGTAACCGCCCCACTTCGCCGGCCGCGGGACGGAGCCATCGCTGAATCGGCGTTCGACATCCGCGACCCTTTGCTCCAGCGTTGCGCGGTCCGGCAACGTTTGCGACTGCAACGACGCCCAAGCGCCCAACTGGCTGAGGCGCGCGCGGGTCGCGAAATACGCATCGGATTCCCCGGACGGCAGCTTCTCCGCGCTGCCTTCGATGCGCACCTGCGCCGGGGGATCGAGCCGCTTCCAGTGCAGGCACAGCGCGACGCGAGGATTGGCCGCGAGTTGCCTGCCCTTGTCGCCTTCGTAATCCGTGAAGAAGGTCAATCCGCGCTCATCGAGCGCCTTCAACAGCACCATGCGCGAATGCACGCGGCCATCCGGATCGGCGGTCGCGACGTTCATCGCATTGGGCTCGGGATCGCCACTGGCAAGCGCTGCGGCATGCAGGCGCTGCAGGGTTTCGAGAATCTTTGCGTCGAGTGGCAAGATGGTCGACCAGATCGATCGTGGACAGCCAGTTTACACGTTGCCGGTGCGCGGCCGGCAGGCATCCCGCGGTGCGGACGCGTTCACCGCGGCCTCTCGGCAAACGCCGCGGTTCAGCCCTGCTCGATGCGATAGCCGTGCTGGTAGACTGCCGTCAAACGCCAGCCGTTCTCGCCGGACAAGCCGAGCTTCTTGCGCAGGCGGCTGATGTGGGTGTCGACGGTGCGCGTGCTGACGTCGCCGGCAAGATTCCAGACATTCTCGAGCAGCGCGTCGCGGCTGACGATGCGGCCCTGGCGCCGGAACAGATAGCACGCCAGCTCGTACTCGCGCTGGGTGAGTTCCACCGGTTCGCCATCGATGCTGATCTGGCGACGCTGCGGATCGACGCGATACGGCGGCAACTCCAATGCCTCGTTGCCGTCGTGCTCGCCGCCACGGCGACGCAGCACCGCCGCGACGCGCGCCAGCAATTCACCCTGCTTCGGCGGTTTCACCACGTAGTCGTCGGCGCCGGCCGCCAGGCCTTCGACGATGGCGGATTCCTCGCCGCTCGCGGTCAGGAAGATCACCGGCAGACTCGCGTTGGGCGACTGCCTGATCCATGAAAGGACTTCGAGACCCGTGGAATCGGGCAGGCTGCGGTCCAGCAGCACCAGATCCACGGCCTCGTTGCCCAGCCGGCGACGAAAATCGGTGGCGGTACGGAAAATCGCGCAACCGTAGCCCGCGTGTTCCAGCCACAGGCGCAACAGCGCGGTCTGGTCCGGATCATCCTCGACGCAACCGATCGTCCACGTAACAGCACTCATTGTTTGCTTCGACTCCCCGTCAATCGAATATCCCCCTCACGCCGGCGGCGGCCAACACCCGCCGCGGCATGATGACCGGCCATGCGCTCAATCCACCTCGAAATTGATGCGCATGTTGACGCGCCATTCTCGCACGGCGCCATCGTTGTCGGTTGCGACCTTGATGTCGTTGATCCACGCACCCTTGATGTTCTTCACGGTCTTGCCGGCCTTTTCCAGGCCGTGGCGCACCGCATCCTCGATCCCCTTCGACGACGAGGCGCTCAACTCGATCACCTTGGTGACGGACATGCCGGCTCTCCTTCTTCGCGGTGGAAATCAGACAACCTCGATGGCGGAATGGTTTCAACCGTGACATAGTTCACGGTTTTGTCAAGGGCTCCCCTGGGCCGGGGCGACTCTCGCATCCGCAAGGTCCCGGCGCCCGAATTGCCCGCGAATTTCAGCGTGCAGCGCCGGAGTGGCTGCCAGCACGCTGCGGGTGCCCAGCCCGAGTTCGGCGCCGTCCAGGTCGGTGAACACGCCGCCGGCCTCCCGGACGATGACGGCGAGTGCGGCCACGTCGAGGATATTGACGTCGGATTCGATCACGAGGTCCAGGGCGCCCCGCGCCAGCAGATGATAATGACAGAAGTCGCCGTAGCCGCGCACCCGGTTGACTTCGCCCACCAGTTCGCCGAGCGCCTTCCAGCGGACCCCGTCGCGGGCGAGCGACTTGATGTTGCCCAGCGACAGAGCCGCGTCACGCACTACCCGGGTCGAGGCGACTTCGACGCGCCGTGGATCCCCGCCCGCTGCTTCAAGGAACGCGCCGCCACCGCGGCGCGCCCACATGGTTTCGCCATGGGCCGGCGCATGCGACACCCCCAGCACCAGCCTGCCCGCGTGCATGAGCGCGATCTGGGTCGAAAAAAACGGCGTGCCACGCACGAAGCTCTTGGTGCCGTCCAGCGGGTCGACCAGCCACAGGAATTCGCCCTCGCCTTCGCGGCCGCGTTCCTCGCCCAGGATCGCGTGATCCGGGAAGGCGTGCTTCAGCGCGTTGCGGATGATGTCCTCCGCCTCGCGGTCGGCGACGGTGACGGGCGTGGCATCGGGCTTGATTTCCACCGCCAGGCCTTGCCCGAAATGGCCCATGATGCGCCGACCGGCGTCCCGAGCAGCCGTCAGCGCGACGGCAAGTGCCTCGTCGAGGAAAGCGGCGTCGAGCGAAGTGGCCATGCCGGGGAGCTTAACCGCGCTTGAGCCCGCCCGTCTTGGCCGCGATCATGGCGGGATGACCGACCCCGCTTGCCGCAACGCCGACCTTGCCGCGCGCGATCTCGCGCACGTGTGGCATCCCTGCACCCAGATGCGCGAGCACGCCTCGCAACTGCCACTGGTTCCGATCGTGCGCGGTGACGGTCCATGGCTGGTCGATGCCGACGGCAACCGCTACCTGGACGGCATCAGCTCATGGTGGAGCAATCTGTTCGGGCACGCGAATCCGCGCATTGCCGAAGCGATCGCCGAACAGGCCGCAAGGCTCAATCACGTGATGCTGGCCGGCTTCACGCATGAGCCCGCGCTGCAACTGGCCGAACAACTGGTGCGCATCGCGCCGCCGGGCCTGGGCCGGGTCTCTTACGCGAGCGACGGCGCCAGCGCGGTCGAAATCGCGCTGAAGATGAGTTTCCATTACTGGCGCAACACGGGCAAGCCGCAACGCACGCGCTTCATCGCGCTGGCCAATGCCTACCACGGCGAAACGCTGGGTGCGCTGGCAGTGAGTGATCTTCCACTGTATCGCGCGGTGTACGGACCCTTGCTGTTCGATCCCATCGTCGCACCGTCGCCCGACTGGCTGGATGCCGAACCGGGTGAGCGCGCCGATGATGTCGCCCGCCGACGGCTTGCCGACATGCGCGTGTTGCTGGAGCGCCACGCGCACGAAACCTGCGCGGTGATCATCGAGCCGTTGGTGCAGTGCTCCGGCGGCATGCGCATGCATGCACCGTCGTACCTCGCCGGGTTGCGCGCACTCTGCGACGCGTTCGACGTGCATCTGGTCGCGGACGAGATCGCGGTGGGCTTCGGCCGTACCGGGACGATGTTCGCCTGCGAGCAGGCTTCGATCTCGCCCGATTTCCTGTGCCTGTCGAAGGGGCTCACGGGCGGCGCCTTGCCGCTGTCGGCCGTCATGACGACCGACAAGGTTTATGACGCGTTCCTGGGCGATTACGCGGCCAACAACGCGTTCCTGCACTCGCACACCTTCAGCGGCAATCCGGTCGCGTGCGCGGCGGCACTGGCTTCGCTGGCGATCTTCGCGGACGAACCGGTACTCGAACGCAATCGGGGGCTGGCTTCCCACCTGGCGCAGCGGCTGGAGACATTGCGCGACCATCCGCACGTCGCCAACCTGCGGCAGACCGGCTGGATCGCCGCATTCGATCTGGTCGAAAACAAGGACTCGCGCTCGCCCTACCCGGGTGCCGAACGCCGCGGCCTGCGCTTCTACCGCCACGCGCTCTCGCGCGGCGTGTTGCTGCGCCCGCTGGGCGACACGGTTTATTTCCTGCCGCCGTATTGCATCGACGATCGCGACATCGACACGATGGTCGACGTCGCGATCGAATCCGTGGATGCCGCGACTACCTGAAAAAACCTCTCAACACTCCTTCATGCCAACGCGCGAAGCGGCTGTTGTGGAAAGCCGGGCCATGGACGATCGTTCTGGAATCCGTTGACCGCGAACGCCCATGACCGCCGGTGATCCCCACGGAACACCGTTCATGGGTGAACGCAACTCAATGCCCGCGCAGCGTCACCGACGGGTCCAGCATCTGCAGCGCCCGGCCGAGATCCGTCGCACCGGTGCGCTGGAGGTCCTGCTGGCTGTAGCTGTTGCCGGCCACCGGCAGGCATTCGCCCTTGCGTGCAGGGATGTGGCTGCCAGTTTCGCGGATGCATTGACGCGAATCCACCGGCGGTACCGAGCGTTGGGCGGCTTGCGGTTGGCCGGTGGCGGCTTGCGAAGTGGCAGCCGCGCCCGTCCGGGCATTGGCGCCGGTTTGCGCAAAGGCCGGCATCGCGAATGCGGCTGCTCCGACCAGTGCAAAGGCGCTCGCAACAAACAGTTTTTTCATGCTCAGGACTCCTTTGAAGATATCCCGAACCCATTGTGCGTCAGTCGACGTACGAAGGCAATCGTTGCCGTGCAGCTGACCGGGTTCGTTCATACTTTCGACTCCCCACGCCGACGAAGATTCACGTCCATGCGCCCGATCCGCCTGTTCACCGATTCCCCGCTGGAACCCGGCCATTCGCTGGGGTTGCCTGCATGGGCAGCCGCGCATGCGCTTCGCGTGCTGCGCCTGAAACCGGGTGACGCGGTGACGCTGTTCAATGGCGACGGTCACGAATATCCGGCGCGGCTGGCGGCAGTCGGCGCCCGCGAGGTGCAGGCGGAAGTAATGGCGCGGGAATCACCCGCCCGCGAATCACCGTTGCGTGTCACCCTGATCCAGGCACTCGCGCGCGGCGAAAAGATGGACTGGATCGTCCAGAAGGGCACCGAATTGGGGGCCGCCCGCATCATCCCGGTCACGACCGAACGCAGCGAAGTGAAGCTGGACGCAGCGCGGGGCGAAAAACGCCTCGAGCACTGGCGGGGGGTGGCGATTGCCGCCTGCGAACAATGCGGCCGCAATGTGATGCCCGTCATCGAAGCGCCGCTCGAGCTTTCGGCGTGGCTGGAAGCGACCCGGGACGAACGGGATTCGCGCTGGATGCTGCACCCCGATGGCACCACCCGCGCGCGCGACCTGCGGGCCACGGCCTCGACAACGCTGGACCTGGCGGTCGGCCCGGAAGGCGGATTTGGCGACATCGACCTTGCGGTGCTGCGCGCGCATGGTTTTCGGGAACTGGCGATCGGGCCGCGCATCCTGCGCACCGAGACCGCGGGCGTGGCCGCGATCGCCGCGCTGCAGGCTTTGTATGGCGATCTGTAATGGAAGCCCCGGCCCGCAGGAAATGCAAAGTCCCGAAGGGAGTGGCGACGCAGGCTGGGCTTCGCCAAGCCCGACACGCTCCGCGCGATGTCGCGCTTCCGCCGATGAAGCCGGCGTCAACCCCAGCCTGCGCTTGCTGCGCGCTTCTAACCAGGCAACCGCGTCACGGCGCACCCGGAAAAAGCACCGCCGGATCGCCGGTGAACCACACCATGTCGATGCGCATGTGGTCGATCGTCCACGTGCCGTCTTGTCGCGACAGTTTCAGGGTGTAGATGTGCTTGAGCAGCAGGTGGCGCGAATGCGCCGAATTTCAGCCCGCCTCGTGCAAGATTCGGGCGCTGCCCGAGACGCGAATCGAGCTGCCGGGCTCCGGCGGAATTTCCGCACGCAAACGCGAGCGCATGCCCATGTCCTCGCCCTGCAGAACATCGATCGCGCCACCATGGGGCCAGGCGATGTCGCGCAGGTAACCGGCAAACGCCGCCGTCCCGGCGCCCGTCGCCGGATCTTCGTAGACGCCACCGGACGCGAATGGATTGCGCGTGTGGAACCGTTGTGGTGTCTCGGCCCAGGCGAACAGGACCGTGACCAGGCCGGCCCGGTTCATCAGGTTGCGGCCGGCATCCAGGTCGTAGCTCATCGCCGCCAAGGCTTCCCGGGATTTCAACGCCAGCGCCAGGTGATCGGCGCCGCCGTGGACGAGCGCAGGTGGGATGCGTTCATCCAGATCTCCGGCTGTGTAGCCGAACAGTCCGAGGGCATCGATCACCAGCTGCGCGGGTGCCGGCATGCTGCGGGTGGGCGGAGATTGCAGCGCGGCCGTCGCCAAGCCTGCACCGGCACGCGCCTCGACCGTGATGTTCGCCGCGTTGAGGGTGAGCGCGAAGATCCCGTCGCCGTACTTCATCGCAAGCGCCGCGCCGAGCGCGATCGTCGCATGACCGCAAAAGGGCACTTCGGATTCCGGCGAAAAATAGCGCACGCGCCAGCCCGTGCCCATCGGCGCTGCAAAAGCGGTTTCGGAAAAACCGACCTCGGCGGCGACCTGCTGCATCGCGTCCATGTCGGGGAGTTCGTCTCCCAGCACGACACCCGCCGGGTTGCCACCCGTGTCGCCATCGGAAAAAGCGGCAATTTTCAGGATATCCATGGTGTTCCTCGCGGGTGGACCGGAAGATCGCGCAACCCGACGGGCTCAGCGCACGCGCGCCGTCGGAGCCAGCGTCGGACCGCGGCCCTCATTCCCGATCGACGATCGCCACGGCTTCGATTTCGATCATGGCCTCGGGCGTATACAGCCCCTTGACCTCCACGATGCTGTCGGCCGGGTATGGCTCCCGGAAGAAGGTGCGCCGCAGTTCGACGACTTCCTCGAAATGCCGCATGTCGGTGACGAAGATCGTGACCTTGGCGACGTTCGCAAGACTGGAGCCACCTGCCCGGAGTGCGCGCTCGAGGTTAGCGAACGCCCGCTCGCCCTGGGCGCGGAAGCCACCCTCGACGATGCGACCCTCGTGATCGTAGCCAGCCTGGCCGGAAATATAGAGCGTGTCGCCGACCCGGATGCCTTGCGACAACAGATAGGGCCGGTAGGGATCTGGATCGGTGTGGATGCGGGAGAGCGTCATGGAATGCCCCTTGCGATCAAACAGAGGATGGAGGAAATTGCATTGCGGCTCGCGCGGGTGCCGAACGACGGGAACGAGCCCCCATCATGAAATCCCGGGTCATGGCATGGCTCCGGAAGCCTGCGCAACTTCGCTGCACCGGTCATCACCGCAAGCCTGCCAGCCGCCACCCAGCGCCTTGTAGAGCGAAACCGCGCGGATGTCGATCGCGGCTTCGCCTTGCGCCAGCGCGTCTTCCGCCGCCAGTTGCACGCGCTCGGCATCGAGCAATTCCAGGAAGCCGGTCGCGCCTTCCTTGTAGCGGGTGCGCGCGAGATCGGCGGCGCGTCGGCTTTGGCGGGCCTGCGCGATCAGTTTCTCCACCCGCGCATGTTGCTGGTTGTAGCCGACCACCGCGTTGTCGATGTCTTCGATGGCTTCCAGGATCGTGCGCTGGTAGTTCGCCTGCGCCGCGTCGGCGCGCGCCTCGGCCGCGTGCAGTTCGCTGCGCACGCGTTTCACGTTGAGCCCGTTCCAGGTGATGCTGGGCATGATCGACCACGCACGCGTGGACGGGCTGCCGAAGTCATTGCTGCGTCCGGCGAGGAAGCCCAGGAATCCGCCCAGCGAGATGTGCGGGAAGAAGTCCGCCTTGGCCACCCCGATCCGCGCGGTGGCCGCCGCGTACTCGCGCTCGGCGATGCGCACGTCGGGACGCCGCGCCAGCACGTCGCCGGCCGCGCCGATGGGGAGTACCGCATCGATCGGCTGGAAGGTTTTCGGCGACACGTCGATGTCCAGCGCGCCGGGTTGTTCGCCCAGCAGCACCGCAAGCCGGTTGGCGTAGGCATGCGCCTGCATGTCCAGCAGCGGCAACTGCGCTTCCACCGCACTCAGGCGCGCCTCGGCGCTGGCCACGTCCTGCTCCGATGCGGTGCCGACTTCGGCGCGCGCGCGGATCAGCTTCAGCGTGTCCTGCTGGTTGGCGATGTCGCGCCGGGCGATGGCCTGCCGCTGTTGCACGCCGCGCAATTCGAAGTAATTGCGCGCGACCTCGGCGATCAGGCTTACCTGCACGTCCTGCAACGCGGCCTCACTGGCACCGAAGTCGGCGTGCGCGGCTTCGACGGATCGCCGCACGCCGCCGAACAGGTCGATCTCCCAACTGGCGTCGAAGCCGGCCTGGTACGCCGTCACGGTGTTGCGTTGATCGCTCAGGCCCGGCGTCTGCTCGCGGCTGCGCGTGTACGAGATGCCGGCTTCGATGTCGGGAAGGTATTGCGACTTGGCGCCGCCCAGCAGTGCGCGCGATTCGTCGAGGCGCGCCACCGCGATGCGGAGATCCAGATTGTTCGCCGCTGCGCGCTGGATCAACGCATCCAGAGTCGGATCGCCGAATTGCTTCCACCACTCGGCCTGGAAATGGGCGGCGTTTTCGCGCGCCGCGTCCAGGTCCTGCAACTGCGGAACCGGCGTGGCCGGCTTGTGGTAATCCGGCCCGACGGTGACGCAGCCGGCCAACGCGAGTGCTGCCACCAGAAGCGAGTACCGCACCATTGTCGTCATCCCGGCCAAGGCCGGGATCCAGTGTCTTTTGGTTTGAGCTTTCAAAGTCGCTGGGTTCCTGCTTTCGCAGGAATGACGAGCAAGAACCGTGTGCCGTTTCCTGGCAGCGGGAATCATCGTCAAGGTTTTCATCTCAATGTCCCTCCAGCGCCGGCCTTGCGTCGGCCTGCGCGTGCTTGCGCGCCTCGCGGCGTTCCACCAACGCGCGAATCAAGACGTAGAACAACGGGGTGTAGATCAGGCCGAAGATGGTGACGCCCAGCATTCCTGAGAACACCGCGACACCCATCGCGTGGCGCATCTCGGCGCCGGCGCCATGCGAGGCGACCAGCGGTACCACGCCCATGATGAACGCGATCGACGTCATCAGGATCGGGCGCAACCGCAGTCTTGCGGCCTCCAGCACCGCCTCGTGGCGGCTCATGCCTTCCAGTTGGCGTTCGCGTGCGAACTCCACGATCAGGATCGCGTTCTTGCAGGCAAGGCCCACCAGCACGATCAGCCCGATCTGGGTGAAGATGTTGTTGTCGCCGCCCGACAGCCATACGCCGGCGATCGCGGACAACAGCACCATCGGCACGATCAGGATCACGGCCAGCGGCAGCGACCAACTTTCGTACAGCGACGACAGCACCAGGAACACCAGCAGCACGCACAGCGGGAACACCAGGATCGCGGTGTTGCCGGCGAGGATCTGCTGGTAGGTCAGGTCGGTCCATTCGAAGCTGAGGCCGTTCGGCAGTTTCTCGTTCGCCAGCTTCTCCATTGCCGCCTGCGCCTGGCCCGAGCTGTAGCCGAGCGCCGGGCCGCCGTTGATCTCGGCGGTGGGGTAGCCGTTGTAGTGCATCACGCGGTCCGGACCGGCGCCGCGCTTGACGGTCACGAACGAACCCAGCGGCACCATGTCACCGCGGCCGTTGCGGGTCTTCAACTGGCTGATGTCCTGCAGGTCGCGTCGGAACGACGGCTCGGCCGACAGGTTCACCTGGTAGGTGCGGCCGAAACGGTTGAAGTCGTTGACGTACAACGAACCGAGGTAGGCCTGCATGGTCTGGTACGCATCACCGAGGTCCACGCCTTCGGCCTTGGCCTTCTCGCGGTCGACGTCCACGTCGACCTGCGGCACGTTCACCTGGAAGCTGGAGAACAACCCGGCCAGCGCGGGGTCCTTGCGGCCGGCTGCGATCAGGTTCTGGGTCTGCTTGAACAGTTCGTCGAAGCCGAGCTGGCCGCGATCCTCGATCTGCATCCGGAACCCGCCGATCGTGCCGAGGCCCATCACCGGCGGTGGCGGGAACACCGCGATGTAGGCATCCTGGATCGACGCGTACTTCTGGTTCAGTGCGCCGGCGATCGCGCCCGCGGACAAGTCCGCGCTGCGGCGTTCGTCGAATGGTTTCAGGGTCACGAACACGATGCCCGCGTTCGAGGCATTGGTGAAGCCATTGATCGAGAGGCCTGGAAACGCGACCGCGCTTTGCACGCCGGGCTGCTTCAACGCGATCGCCGACATGCGCTTGATCACGTCCTCGGTGCGATCGAGCGATGCCGCATCCGGCAGTTGCGCGAACGACACCAGGTACTGCTTGTCCTGGGTCGGCACGAAGCCGGTCGGGACGTGCGTGAAACCGAACGCGGTCAGCGCGATCAGGGCCGCGTACACCGCCAAGGCCGCCGGGCCCTTGCCCTGCAGGCGACGCGTGCCCGCGACATAGCGCTCGGCTCCGCGCCGGAACAACCGGTTGAACGGACGGAACAGCCACCCGAATGCGCGATCGAGACCGCGCGTCAGTCGATCCTTCGGCGCGTCGTGCGGCAGCAACAGGATCGCGGAAAGTGCCGGACTCAGCGTCAGCGAATTGAATGCGGAAATCACCGTGGAGATCGCGATCGTCAACGCGAACTGGCGATAGAACTCGCCGGTGAGGCCGCTGATGAAGGCGGTGGGTATGAACACCGCGCACAGCACCAACGCGGTCGCGACGATCGGACCGGTGACTTCCCGCATCGCCTGGCGCGTCGCCTCCTTCGGCGATTGGCCGAGCTCGATGTGCCGTTCGACATTTTCGACCACCACGATTGCGTCGTCCACCACGATGCCGATCGCCAGCACCATCCCGAACAGCGACAGCGCGTTCAGCGAGAAGCCGACCAAATACATCACCGCGAACGTGCCGATCAGTGACACCGGGACCGCGATCAATGGAATGATCGATGCGCGCCATGTCTGCAGGAACAGGATCACCACCAGCACCACCAGCGCGATCGCTTCCAGCAGCGTGTGCGCCACCGCCTCGATCGAGCCCCGCACGAACACGGTCGGGTCGTACACGATGTGGTAGTCGACGCCCTGCGGGAAATCCTTCTTCAGCCGCGCCATCGTGGCGCGCACCTCGTCGGAGATCTGGATCGCGTTCGAACCCGGCCGTGCAAAGATCGGGATCGCCACCGCCGGCTGGTTGTCCAGCAGGCTGCGAAGCGCGTACTGGTCGGAACCCAGTTCCACCCGCGCGACGTCGCCGAGGTGCACGGTGGCGCCGCTGGCGTCCGTGCGCAGCACGATGTTCTTGAACTCGTCGACCGTGCTCAACCGGCCCTGGGTGTTGATGTTGAGCTGGAAGTCGGCGTCGCTCCGCACCGGCGGCGCGTTCAGCGAGCCGGCCGCCACCTGCACGTTCTGTTCGCGGATCGCCTTGGCCACGTCGCCGGTCGTCAAGCCGCGCTGGGCCAGCTTCTGCGGGTTCAGCCAGACCCGCATCGAGTATTCGCCGGCACCGAAGATCTGCACGTCGCCGACGCCTTCCAGCCGGCTCAGCACGTCCTTCACGTGCAGGCGCGCGTAGTTCGACAGATACAGCATGTTGTAGCGCTGGTTCGGCGAAGTGAGGTGCACGACCATCGTGAGGTCGGGCGAACTCTTCTTGGTGGTGACGCCGAGCCGCTGCACTTCTTCGGGCAGGCGCGGCAATGCCTGCGCCACGCGGTTCTGTACTTCCACCTGCGCGTCGTTGAGGTCGGTGCCGAGCGCGAAGGTCACGGTGAGCGTCATCACCCCGTCGCTGGTGGCCTGCGAGGACGTATACAGCATGCCCTCGACGCCGTTGATCTGTTCTTCCAGCGGCGTCGCGACGGTTTCCGCGATCACCTTGGGGTTGGCGCCGGGATAGGTCGCCCGCACCACCACCGTGGGCGGCACCACTTCCGGATACTCGCTGATCGGCAACTGGAACACCGCGATGCCGCCCGTGATCAGGAACAGCAGCGACAGCACCGCGGCCATGATCGGCCGGTCGACGAAAAATTGGGCAATGTTCTTCATGGGTTTTCCTGGTCTTCAAGGCCGTGCGAGGCTGTGTCCTTCACCCTCCGGGAGAAGGGGCGCAATGCGCTGCTCTTGTTTTCCCAAAGGGCGGATGAGGGTTCGTCGAAACTGCGGCGCAACAGGCTGGCCGTACCCTCACCCGCCTGCCGGCACCCTCTCCCGGGGGGAGAGGGATGCGATAGACGCCTTGTCGGTGGTCTGATGGGTTTGCGCGGTGCGCTTGGCTCGCTGCGACCGCTCGCCGGCGGCCTCGACCAACGCCTTGTCTTCGGCATCGAGGCGGTAATCCATTGCCACCTGTTCGGCGTTGACGGCGACGCCGGGACGCACGCGCTGCAGGCCGTTCACCACCACTTCGTCGCCGGGCTTCAGGCCGCTGTCGATCACGCGCAGGCCGTGGAACAGCGGACCGGTGCTGACCTTGCGGTACTGCACCTTGTGCTGCGCATCGACCACGTAGACGAACTGGTTGGCGAGATCGGTGCCGACGGCGCGGTCGTCGATCAGCACGCGCTGTTTGGGCTGGCCCATCTGGACGCGGACGTGCGCGTACAGGCCGGGCGTGAACAGGCCTTTCGCGTTGTCGAACACCGCGCGCAGGCGCATCGTCCCGGAATCGGTGTGCAACTGGTTGTCGACGAAATCCAGCCGTCCCTCGTGGGGATAGCCCTGCTCGTCCGACAAGCCCATCGCGACCATGACACGTGGCGTGCGGCCATCCCCGCGTGCCGCCGCGCGCAAATGATCGAGCTTCAACCAGGTGTGTTCGTCCACGTCGAAGTACGCGTACACCGGATTCACCGACACCACGCTGGTCAGCACGTCGTTGCTGGTGACGAGGTTGCCCGGCGTCACCCGCGCGTTGCTGACGCGGCCGTCGATCGGCGCGCGCACGTCGGTGAAGTCGAGGTTGAGCCGGGCCGCCGAAAGCGCGGCGTCGGCGGCCGCCAGCGCGGCCTTGGCGCTCTGCGCCGCGGTGATCTGGCGATCGGCCTCTTCCTGGGCGATCGCGTGCTTGTCCAGCAGCCGCTTGGCGCGCTCGGCGTTCGCCTTCGCGAGTTCGAACTGCGAGCGGGCCTGGGTGCGTTGCGCGGCCAGCCGGTCGACTTCGGCCTGGAAGGGGCGCGGATCGATCTTGAACAATACGTCGCCCTTGTGCACCAGCGCACCTTCGGTGAACCGGACGGCCTGCACGTAGCCCCCCACGCGGGGTTGCACGCGCACCGTGTTTACCGCCTGCAACTGGCCGGTGAAGTCGGCGCTGTCGCTGACCGGGCGTTCCATCACCTTCGCGACGGTCACCTGCGGCGGACCGGCCGGCGCGGTCTGCGCGTGACCATTGCGATGGTCCAGAACGGCCCAACTTCCGACGATGGCAACCGCGATCAACCCGGTGAGGATCAATTTCTTTTTCATCATCCAGCTCCGTGATGAGTGTTCATGCCTGAAGCGGCACGACAGGAGCCTTGAAATAAGAACACTGACCGGTACAGTTAACCCCGTCGCGAGGCATTCCACTCGTGACTGTCAGTCACCAATCGGCGGATAATGCAAAAGATGGAAGACTTGTCAGCAATATCGAGCTTTGTCCGGGTGGTCGAGGCCAAGAGTTTCAGGGCCGCGGCCGCGCAACTTGGCATGACGCCTTCCGGGGTGAGCCGGGCGGTCTCGCGGCTGGAAGAACAGATCGGCGTCCGTCTGCTGTTCCGCAGCACCCGCGCCCTGAACCTCACCGACGACGGCGAGTCGTTCTACCGCCGCTGCAAGGACATCCTGGCCGACCTCGGCGAGGCGGTGGAATCGCTGGGCTACGCGCGCACCAAGCCGAGCGGCAAGCTGCGCGTCGCGATGAACGTATCGATCGGGCGCGCCGGGCTGATCCCGAACCTCGCCGACTTCGAGGAACGCTATCCCGACATCCGGCTCGAGCTGTCGATGAGCGAACGCAACATCGGCCTGATCGAGGAAGGCATCGACTGCGCGATCCGCATGGGCGAGCTGGAGGATTCCAACCTGGTCGCGCGCAAGCTGGGTTACTTCAGCAATGTGCTGTGCGCGTCACCGGCGTACCTGGCGCGACACGGCACGCCCAGCAGCCTCGACGACCTGAAGCGGCACAAGTGCATCAATTACGTGTATCCCACCAGCGGCCGCGCCTACCGGTGGCAATTCGATTCGCCGAACGGTCCCGTCACGCTCGATGTCGATGCGCACCTGCTGATCAACGATGGCGAGTCGGTGATCCAGGCGGCGATGGCGGGCCTCGGCATCATCCAGGTCCCGCACTGGCTGGCCGCAGGCCCCATCGGTCACGGCAAGCTGCAGGTGATCATGGAAGACACCATTTCGGCCGGCTCGCCCGTGTGGATCGTGTACCCGCAAAAGAAGCACCTGTCGGCCCGCGTCCACGCTTTCATCGACTGGATCCAGGAGATGTTTCGCCGCGACAACCTGCCCGCGTGCAGACGCGCGGCCGAAGACGAGGCTCGCGCCAGCGCGCTTGTGGAAGCGGCGCGGACCCGTCCCGCCGACAAGGCTTTGTCCCGCCGGGAAGAACCTGTCGAGGTGTAGCCCGCTCGGCGGGATCGGCGCAACCGCAGCTTCGACACGATGGACGGATGCGGGCGGACCCTCAAATCGTGCCCGCCCTCGACATCGAGCGGCTGCAGGCGACCGGGAAGCACCACGCGCCCATCGTGCGACCATCGGGGTGCGGCAGTCACGACCGCCGATGAAGATCGTCGCCGGCTTCGGCGCTGCCGATCGCGATGCGCTCAGGCGGCAACGCCCAATGCTTCGACGATCTGGTTTTCGACAGCGGCGAGATCGGGAATCCACGCGGGCTCGTCGTGCACCAGCACCTGTTCGCGCACGCCGACCGGCAACGGGCCGGCGTTGCCGTCGGGCAGCAACATGTCTTCGGCGATCAGGGTCAGGCGCGGAAAGCCCTGGGTCAGCACGCCGAAATACGGCAGGCGCGCATGACCGGAAAGCGCCTTCAGGATCGCCACGCGCGCGTTCTCGGTGGATTCGTCCGCGGCCGTGCCCGCGAGTGCGGAGAATGCCAGCACGGGCAGTCCCCAACCGCGCCACGCCAGGCGCCCCAGCAACCATGGGGGCGCGCCTTCGACCGGCGACGGATGCGCGAAGGTGATCACCTCGGCCATGGTGGTGTTCGGCACGAGCACGCGCCCGCCCGTGACGGGCAGCATGACCCCGCGGATTTCGCGCGGCAGGGCATCAGCCGTGCTCATGGCTCGCCTCCTTGATGCCCGGTTCGACGGCATCGTTGGCGCCCGCCTTGTTGGCCGAGTCTCCCCCGAACCAGCGTTCGATCGGGTCGGCATCGACCCGCAGCGGCACGACGGTTTCCATCGGCACCAGTTCCAGGCCCGCAAAGGCATCGGACAAGACCGGCTCGGACGGCTTGCGCGCAGGGTTGCCCACGGCAGCCGGCGGCGCGGCGTCCGGATCGACCAGCGCCCAGTCATCGAGCGATGGCAGGCTTGCGAGGACGTCGGCATCGTCGTCCGCAGTCGCAGGGCTCGGCACGAGGGGGGTGTCCTGCGTCGTCATGGGTTGAGCCTCGCAAACTTGATCCTCGGCGGCCGGCACGCTGTCGCCGGACACTTCGCGCCAGACCTGGGTGGGATCCCGGCTCTGCGCGGATTCGGGTTCCGCGAGCCGTGCGTCGATCATCGCCGACAGCGCCTCGGTGTCGACATCCAATGCAGCTTCGGCTTCGAAATCGAATGGCGCGGGCTGCTCCCGCGATGCATCCGTTTCCAACGACAGGCCAGCCGCCACGCTCGCGTCCGTCGGCGCGTCCACCATCGAAATGGATGACGGTGCGTGCTCGACCCCTTGCGATGGCTCGTCGGCCGCCACGCTGCCTTCCGTCGGCGATTCAAGGGCGGGTTCGAACGACAGCGCATCCTCATCCCCGACCACGTGCGCGGGACCATCCAGCGACGGCGTACCGGATTCCGGCACCCCATGCGCGGCTTCTGCAACCGGCCCGGCGGCCGGTGGGGGAATCTGCGCGCCCACGAAATCGACGGTCATGGTTTCGATTTCTTCCGGCGAAAGCGGAAGCTCGACCACGCCCGCGGAAGGGGCGGGCTCCACCGCTTCCACCGCAGTCGCGGCCACGGGCGCGTCCGCCGCAGCGAACTGCGGCCCGGCCGCATCGGCAACGGCTGCGACAGGCTCGGTCGCGGTGAAACGGGGCGCCGACTCCGGACGTGGCGGATCCACGTCACGGCTGCCGCGCAGTTTCGCGACAAGATGCCGCACCCACCGCGCCCGTGCCCAGCCTTCCAGCGATTGCGAAATCTCGGGGTCGTTGTACACCACCGCGATCCCGACCGCGTTCAACGCCGATTCCACGCGGTCCAGCCAGTCCCCGCCATCGAGGTTGATCAGCGCCGAGGTAGCGCCCGTGGAAGCCAGGCGATCCGCGTCGAAATCCGCCGCGGCGGACGCGTAGGCGATCTCGGCGTGCCCCGCCACGGCTTCGCGGACATGCACGGCGGCCGCCGCCTCGCCGAACACCAGCGCGATGCGCGGCTGTGTTTCCACCGCACGATCAGCCATGGCGCGCCTCCAGCATCTCGTTGACGTGGCGCAACAAGTCGGATTCGCTGTACGGCTTGCCGATATAGCGCTCCACGCCGATTTCGAACGCCCGCTGGCGGTGTTTTTCGCCCGTGCGCGACGTGATCATGATGATCGGCACGTGGCGGAACCGCGCATCGTTCTTCATGTGCGTGGCCAGCTCGTAGCCGTCCATCCGCGGCATCTCGATGTCGAGCAGCATGAGGTCCGGCACGCGCTCCTGCAGCAATTCCAGCGCGTCCATGCCGTCCTTCGCCGTGACCACCTCCAGTTGTTCGCGCTCGAGGACGCGCGTGGTGACCTTGCGCATCGTGATGGAGTCATCGACCACCATCACCAGGCGCGGGCCTGCCTCGTCCGCGCGTACCGTGGCGACGGGTGGTGCGGGTTCGGCCTCGCCCGGCTCTGCTTCCGCACTCGCGGGAAGCGCCGATTGCTTGGCAACGAAATGACGCACCAGCGGCGCCAGGTCGAGGATCAGCATCACCGAGCCATCGCCCAGGATGGTGGCGCCGAACATCCCCGGCACGTTGCTGATCTGCGGGCCCACCGGCTTCACCACGATCTCGCGCGAACCGATCACGGTATCGATGTGGATCGCCGCCCGGAGGTCGCCTGCACGCACCATCAGCAGCGGCACCTGGCCCGCGCTATCTTCGACGACGGGCGAAACGCCGAGGCCCAGCAGCTCGGACAATTCGTACAACTGGTACTGCTCGCCGACATATTCGATGGTGCGATCGCCGCCAGCCATGCGGGCGGCCATTTGCTCGCGCGGGATGCGCGAGACCGCCTGCACGGAGGTCATGGGCACCGCGAAAGTCGTGTCGCCCGCACGCACCGTGATCGCCTGGGTCACCGCGAGCGTAAACGGCAGGCGGATGTTGAACGTGGTGCCCTTGCCGCGTTCGGACTCGATGGTCAGCGAGCCACCGAGCTGGCGGATTTCATTGGCGACCACGTCCATGCCGACGCCACGACCTGCGAGCTGGCTCACCTCGCTGGCGGTGGAGAAACCGGTCTGCAGCACGAAGTTGAAAAGCTCGGCGTCCGACACCGGGATGTCGGCTTGCAACAGACCGCGCTCGATGGCCTTGGTCCGAATCGCATCGCGATCGAACCCTGCGCCGTCGTCGGTCACCCGCACCAATACCTCGGTGCCCTGCCGGCCGACGTGGATGGTGACGGTCCCCTCCATCGGCTTGCCGATGGCGACGCGCTGGGCGGGATCCTCGATGCCGTGCGCAAGCGCGTTGCGCAGCATGTGTTCGAAGGGCGCCTTCATGCGCTCCATCACGCTGCGATCCATTTCACCCTGTGCGCCTTCCACGCGCAACTGCGCGCGCTTGCCGAGTTCGTCGGCGGCGCCGCGCAACGTGCGGCGCAGGTTCGGCACCATCGATTCGAACGGCACCATGCGCGTGCGCATCAGGCCGTCCTGCAGATCGGAGTTCACCCGCGACTGTTGCAGCAACAGTGTTTCCGACTGGCGTGCCTGGTCATCCAGGATGTCCTGGATCGAGGCCAGGTCGGACACCGACTCGGCGAGCGCGCGTGAATACTGCTGCAGGTTGGAAAACCGGTCGAGTTCCAGCGGATCGAACGCGGCGCCTTCGCCGGCTTCGTTCTCGCGCTGGTAACGCGACAGGATCTGCGTTTCGGTTTCGATTTCCAGCTTGCGCAACTGCTCGCGCAGGCGGGCGACGGTCTGGTTGAGCTCCACGAGGTTGAAACGGAAGCTGCCGACCTGCTGTTCCAGGCGCGCGCGATAGATCGACGCCTCGCCCGCGGCGTTGACCAGCGAATCCAGCAAATCGGAACGCACGCGGATCATTTCGGCCGGGGCGTGCACCTCGGTCTCGCTGAACTGCGGCGCCTCGCGCGGCGGCGGGGGCGGAACCGCGGCCGCTGCGGGCGCGGCTTTCGCCTGCCCCTGCACGGCCTCGCCATCGGGCGCATGGGCGGCAAGGTCGGCGCCAGCCTCGGCGTCCACCGGCCGGCCTTCGGCCAACGCGTTGAAGCGGTCGATGGCGTTCACCGGGGTCGCCACCGCCCGGTTCTGCATCACGCGCTCGACCAGGTCGTGCAGGCGATCGAAGGCGCGCTCCAGCGAGTCGACTTCGACCGGCTCGACCGCGCGCTTGCGGTCGCCGATCTTCTCCAGCAGCGTTTCCATCGCATGGGCCAGATCGCCCACCGCGGCGATGCCCACCACGCGCGCACCCCCCTTCAGGGTGTGCAGGTTGCGCTGCAAGCCACGAATGCATTCGGCGTCGTCGGGCGCATTGCGCAACATCGCCATCAAGCTGTCGCTGCTGTCCAGCAACTCGCCGCCTTCCTCGGTGAAGAGGCTGACAAGTTCCGGGTCGAGTCCCGGGATATCCAGCTCGCCATCGGGTTGCGTGTCTTCCGGAAATGCCGGCAAGGCCGCGGCGGCGATGTCGCGCTCCGCCTGCATCCGCGCCGCAGCGATGCGTTCGGCTTCGGCCTGCTCGGCCGCGATGCGTTCACGTTCCGCCTGCTCGGCCGCGAGACGCTCGCGCTCCGCCTGTTCGGCGGCAAGCCGTTCCTGCTCGGCCCGCGCTGCCGCAAGACGTTCCTGCTCGGCTCGTTCCGCCGCAAGACGCTCGCGTTCGGCCTGTTCCGCGGCCAGGCGTTCCTGCTCCGCCTGTTCGGCGGCAAGGCGTTCCGCCTCCGCTTTTTCGGCGGCAGCACGCTCGGCTTCGGCAGCAAGGCGTGCCTGCTCCCGCTCCGCGGCCACACGCTCCTGCTCGGCTTGCTCGGCGGCCAGCCGGGCCTGCTCTGCCTGTTCGGCCGCGAGGCGTTCCCGTTCGGCCTGTTCCGCCGCAGCGCGTTCGGCTTCCTCCTGTTCGGCCGCGACGCGATCCTGTTCGGCCTTCGCCGCCGCAGCGCGCTCGGCTTCGGCCCGTTCGGCGGCGATGCGCTCCTGTTCCGCCCTTTCCGCGGCCAGCCTGTCGGCCTCTTCGCGGGCCGCAAGGGCGTCGGCGTCGTCCTCGGTGGGCAGGGTGGAGACGGGCGCCAACCCGATGGCCATGGCGCCATCATCGGACTCGTCCTGGAGCGCCAATTCTGCCTCGGCGTCGAGTTCAAGCTCCGCCATCGAAACCCGTGGCAACCCGAACGGAGCGGCCTCGGGCCAGCGATCGCGCAGCGCCTCCAGCCGTTCGGCCAGCGCGGTCGTGTCCGGTACGTCGGGAGCGGGCGCATCGAACTGTGCCATCACGTGATCGGTCATCGAGACCGCATCCCGCATCGCGTCGCAGCCTTCGCGATCGAGCGGGGCCTCGGCGGCACGCACGCGGCGCACCCAGGACTCCATCGGTGCCAGCATGTTCGCAAGCATCTCGATGCCGACCATCGCCACCGCGCCGTGCAGCGTGTGCACCGAGCGCATCAGCTCGTCGTCCACCGGGACATGGTGGTCGACGTTGCGCGCCAGGTAGGCGCGGAGATTGTCGAGGTGCTGGCCCACTTCGGTTCGCAGCACGTCCAACAGGATCGGGTCCACCACCGGCAGCCCGGTCTCCGGGGAGGTGATGACGTGATCCGGCGTGGGGACGGGGGCGGTCTCCGTCGCGGACCCTTCGCTCGCGGGCACCCAACGGCGCACGGTACGCACGGTCTTGCGATACCCCTGGACCAGATCGGCGATCCGCGCCGGCTCGCCCGCGGCGAGCTTGTCAGCGGCCAGCATGATCGCGTCGAGCGGAGGATCCAGCGCGACCGGCCGTCCCTGCAGGCCGGCGTGCAATTTCGGTAGCGTCGCGACCGCGGCATCCACCACGTCCTGCACGTTCTGGCCGGGCTGGATGGTGCGATCGAGCACGCGGTTCAGCATGTTCTCGATCTTCCAACTGAATTCGCCCAGCGCCGCCGCACCCACCAGCCGCCCCGATCCCTTCAGCGTGTGGAATGAACGCCGTACGTTCTTGAGCGTGTCGAGGTCTTCCGGATTGGCTTTCCACGCCGGCAGGTTGACGTTGATGTTGGCGATTTCCTCGCCAACCTCCTCGACGAAGACCTCGCGGATCTCCTCGTCGATGCCAGCGGCATCCTGGAAAGCGGTATCGACCGGCGCGGCACCATCCGCCTCGGCCGGTTCCAGCACTTCCTCTTCGACGTCCTCCCAGTGGCCCGGTCCGACGCCGGGCATCGCCTGCCCCGCTTGCGCGGCTTCCGCGTCATTGCCCGCCGCGACCGGAATGTCGACCGCGATCGGAACGCCCCTGCCGATCGGCGCAATGGGTGCCGAGCCCACCGCCGGCGCTTCCGCGGCCGGCAAGCCGTCTTCGGTGACGACCGCTTCGGTCGGCTCGCGCCGGGCCGGAAGCGGCCAGTACTGGAGTTTCTCCAGGCTGTGCTGGGCCGCATCGAGAATGCGGTTGTCGCTGGCGCTCGAATCGCGCCCGATTTCGAGGTAATACTCGACGCTCGCCATCGCATCGGCCAGAGCGTCCATGTCATCGACGGTGGGCACCTTGCGGTCGGCGATCAGTTCGTTGCCGACGTAGCGGTCGATGCCGTCCACCAGTTCCGCCGGGCGCTCCAGGTTGAGGATGCGCAGCGCACCCGACACCTCGGCGAGCAGCTTCGGCACTTCCGCGAGTTGCGCGTGCGACCAGGACGATTCGATGAAGGCGGTGATGTGTTCCTTGACGTGGCCGAGGTTGGCACCGGCTTCGCGCATCAGCGTGCGCATGATCTTGCGGGCTTCGCTCGAGGGCAGCGCGTCGCCCGACGATTCGGTGGCGCCGAGGTACTCGATGTGTTCGTCGAGCGAGGCGTCCACGTACAACAGCGCGCTGGCGACGTCGAGGATGACTTCGGGCTTCGCCTCGCGCTTGCCGTCGATGACGTCGGCGATCACCTTGCGCTGGTCACCGATCATCCTTGCAGGTGATTCCAGCCCGAGCATTCCCAGCGTGTCGCCGACGCGATGCAGCGTCTCGACCTGCGGCGCCAGTTGCTGCGGACTGCGGTCCTCGCGGCGCAGGAAAATGTCCAGGCCTTCCTTGATGCGCAACAGATCCTCGCGCACCGCCTTGGCGACGGTGTCGAGCAGCGCGCGGTTGCGGCCCGACATCGCTGCGCGCGCACGTTCCAGTTCCTCGGCCGACGGCACCATGCGGTCGAGCGCGAAACACTGCGCGATCGCTTCGGTGCGGCCGGGGCCGGGCGTCGCGTGTGCGACCGAGAACAGCAGGACGCGAACGAGTTCGCGCGCATCTTCGTCGCCGCACACATCCTCGCCCTGGTCCTGCATGTGGCGAATGGTGCGATCGAGTTGCCCGAACTGCTGGCGCAAGCTGGTGAGGTGATGGTCCAGCCGGCCCTGCTGCAAGGCTTCCAGCACCCCGCCCGCCACCCACCACAGGCGACGCGCGGCTTCGGCATGGCACGCCGCACGAAGCTCGTCCATGCAGTCGCGCATGTCCGCGAAGTTGGGTTGCTTGCCTTGGGTCCAGGCCAGCAACTGCACCTGGAAGCGCGCGCGGATCTGGGTGGCGCGCTGGCGCAAGTCGGCGAACGGATACGCCACCCGCGCACCGGCGGCTTCCGGCGGCAGCGGGCGATCGATGTCGGGATGGAACAGCACGCGCTGGTCGACGGCTTCCGCACCGCGGGCATCGCGCAGTTCGTTGAGCAGCGGCAGCAGGACGATGGGGATGTCCTTGTGGCCACTTTCGATCAGGTCGAGATAATCGGGCAACTGCACCAGCCCGCGCATCAAAGCGCCGAACGCCTCGTCGCGGTCGGCGACCTTGCCGTCCAGCACCGATTGCGCCAGATGCTCCATTTCCTGATCGAGTTCGGCGGCGCCGTACAACTCGACCATGCGCAGCGTGCCGAGTACCTGGTGCAGCAGGCCCACGCAGCTTTGCATCAGGCGCGCGTCTTCGGGATCCTCGGCATAGGCTTCGAGCGCCTGCCGGGCCTCCGACAGCAACTGGTCTATCTGCGGCTTGATCCAACCGAGGGTCGAGAAATCGATGTGTTCTTCGAGTTGCATCGTCGCTTTCCGCACGCTGCCGCCGGCGTCCCCCTCCAGGACCGCGCCGGGCGCGACCGCGGCCATGCCGGCTTCGCCGGTGGTCGTGGTCATGATGTCGTCGCCTGCGGTCATGGCCCCTCCTCCTGCTGGCTCAGGCCGGCAGCTTGAAGTCGGCCACCGAGCGGCGCAGCTCCTGTGCAAGTTGCGCAAGGTTGCCGATCGACTCCGCGGTCTGGTTCGCGCCTACCGAAGTCTGCGCGGTGATCTGCTGAATCGAACTCATCGTCGAACTGATGTTGGTAGCCGCGGCGGACTGCTGCTTGGCCGCGCTGGAGATGCCCTGAATCAACCCTGCGAGGTTGTTCGACACCTTTTCGATCTCGCCCAGCGCGGTGCCGGCGTCCTCGGCCAGGCGCGCACCGTTCACCACCTGCGTGGTGGTCTGTTCCATTGAGCTGACCGCCTCGACGGTATCGGACTGAATCGTCTGCACCAGGGTCTCGATTCGCTTGGTCGCGCCGGTCGCGCGTTCCGCCAGTCGCTGCACTTCGTCCGCGACCACCGCGAAGCCGCGGCCTGCTTCGCCGGCCGAGGCCGCCTGGATCGCCGCGTTCAAGGCCAGGATGTTGGTCTGCTCGGCGATGTCGTTGATGAGTTCGACGATCGAGCCGATTTCCTGCGAAGACTCGCCGAGCCGCTTGATGCGCTTGGACGTCTCCTGGATCTGCTCGCGGATCGAATCCATGCCCGAGATCGTCTGGCGCACGATCTGCGCACCGTTCGACGCGATCTGCACCGAGCGCTGCGCCACTTCCGCGGAGTCGGCGGAGTTGCGCGATACCTGGTCGATGGACACCGCCATCTCGTTGATCTTGGCCGAGGCCGAGGTGATCTGTTCGGCCTGCTGGTTGGCCGCGTCCGCCAGGTGCTTGGCGGTGGCCTGGGTTTCCTGGGCGGCCGATGACACCCGCACGGCCGTCTCGTTGATGGTGGTCACCAGGGAGCGCAGCGCCTCGACCGCGAAGTTCACCGAGTCGGCGATCGCGCCGGTGATGTCTTCGGTCACGGTCGCCTTCACCGTCAGGTCGCCTTCCGCGAGCGTACCCATTTCATCCAGCAAGCGCATGATCGCCTGCTGGTTGCGTTCGTTGAGGCTGCGGCTTTCGGCCGAGCGCTTGCGTTCGGTACGGATGAAGTTGAGCGCCAGGATCACCGCCAGCACCGCCGCGGCAACCGCGCCAAGCAGGCCCCACCACACGTTCGGGAACGGGCGGGTCTGCGGCAATTTGCCGAGCGCATTGGAAACGGCGTTGGCCTTCAGCAACACGTCCTGCGAATCGACCGATGCCTGGGTGGCGGCGTTCTTCACCGTCACCAGCGTCGGCGCGGCGGCGATCACCTTCTGCACGGGCGCCTCGAGGCCGGCCCAGGACTTCTGCACGCCCGCGAGGATCTTGTCGGCTTCACCCGAGGAGCCGGCAACGAGCTGCTTCAGGGTTTCACCATAGTTGGTGGAGTCGAGCGCGAGGCCGTTGGCGGCCGACGCGGAATCCGCGCCGCCCTGCAACACGTCACCCACGCGACGGATCAGGCGGTCACCCGAGACCATCAGTTGCGATGCGGTGTAGATGCTGGAAGCCGACCCCTTGGACTGCAGGATGTTGATGACCTGGTTGATCTTGGAGTTCAGGTCCGGCATCTGCTGGTTGAAGGTGGCGGCCTGCGAAGCGGAATCGAGCACTGCATCCTTGTTCGCTTCGATCTTGCCAAGGTCGGCATTCAACTGGTTCCACGATTTGGTCAGCGCGGCCATTGGCTCGCGCACGCCGATCGCATCGACGTAGGCCGGCAGCCCGGTGGCGGGGTCGCCCTGGTTCAAGTGGTTGACCGCGGCGGCGATGGCCGAGCGCGTGCTGGTCAATTCCTTGAACGCGTCGATGTTGCCGTTGGCGGCCTGCAGCGCGAAGTTGGCGACCTGCTGCGAGTTCACCTGGATCTGCGTGGTGAGCTGCGCCGCCGAACGGTCCTGGCTGTCGTGGCGGTTCAGCAGGAAAAAGTCCGCGCCGGCGAGAATGATCGCCAGCAGCAACAGGATGATCAGCCAGGTCTGCAGGGACGTACCCTTGCGTGCTGCTCCGGAATTCGCGCTCATGATTCCCACCTCGTTGCCGTGTATGTCGCTTGCATATTCGTTGCTCCCCGCCGGGAGTCCCCCTGAGCCCTCGCGAACTAAACCGCTGCGTGCTGGAACTCCGCCGCATGGGTCAATTCCACCATGCTGAAGCGGCCCAGCCGCACCGGCCCAACCGTCACGTTCTCGGTGACGAAGCGCGCCAGCCGCGCATCGGCTTCGCCCTCCGCATCGGAGCGATCGGCATCGGTCAGGTTGCGCTGACCCAGCAATTCATCCACCAGCAGCCCGACGTTGCCGCCGCTTTGCTTCACCACCAGCACGCGCGCGCGCCCGGTGACATGGGTACGTTGCTCGAACAGGAACTGTTTCAGGTCCACCAGCGCAATCAGGTTGCCGCGCACGTTGGCAACGCCGAGCATCCACGGACGCGTGGAGGGAATGCTGGTGACGGGCGGCGGCTGCATCAGGATCTCGCTGACTTCGTCGATGCCGCTGACGAAATGGTGGTCGCCCACCCGGAAACCGATTGCACGCCACAGGCCCGGTGCCTCGATCTGTTCCGGCACGCCCGGATCATGCTCGAGGCTCCGACGTTCGTAGGCAGCCAGCAGGGCGTATGCACCCGCCGGCTGCATCACTTCCAAAGCCTCTCCCCCGGCAGGCGCCGCGGCCTGCGCCTGCCGCGCACCGCTGCGATGGCCGTGTTTATCGGGGGAGCGCTTCTTGCTCATCGTTGCTAGGCCTGGGCCGTCAGGTGCTTGGCGACGTTGGCGACCAGGTCCTTCTCGCTGACCGGCTTCACCAGCACGTCCTTGGCGCCCTGGCGCATGCCCCACATGCGGTCGGTTTCCATGTTCTTGGTGGTGACGATCACCACCGGGATGGAACTGGTCTGCGGGTCCTTGGTGAGGCTGCGGGTGGCCTGGAAGCCGTTCATGCCCGGCATGATCACGTCCATCAGCACGAGGTCGGGCCTGTCTTTCTGCGCGGCGGCGATGCCCGCTTCGGCAGTACCGGCCGAGGTGACCTTGTGCCCCGCCCGCTCCAGTGCGCCGGAAAAAATCTTCACGTCGGTGGGCGAGTCGTCGATGATCAGGATGTGTGCCATTGCTTGGATTCCCCTGCGCGCATCACCGGTGGTGACGCGTCATTTGTCGGCCGCGACATGCTGCCGGATCGCGTCCAGCAATTCGTCGCGGGTGAAAGGTTTGGTGAGGTACTGCTCGGAACCCACGATCCGACCGCGCGCCTTGTCGAACAGGCCGTCCTTGGAGGACAGCATGATCACGGGGGTCGAGCGGAACACGTGGTTGTTCTTGATCAGCGCGCAGGTCTGATACCCGTCCAGCCGCGGCATCATGATGTCCACGAAAATGATGTCGGGGCGCAGGTCGGAGATCTTGGCCAGCGCCTCGAAGCCGTCCACGGCGGTCAACACCTCCGCACCCTCCTTCTTCAGCAGGGTCTCGGCGGTGCGGCGGATGGTCTTCGAGTCGTCAATGACCATTACCTTCAATCCGGCAAGGCCATCGTGGTTGACGTTTTCGTTCACGGTCAGGGTTCCACCTCTTCGGGAGGCGGTGAGATTCCATGCAACATGGATGCCACACCGCATGCCACTGTGACGGCCGTCACGTTCGTTCCCACACCCGATCCCCCTGCGATTCGTCCCCCTGCAGACGAACCCGGATGCCTTCCTCGAGGCAAAGCCGTCTCTGTGCCAAGATACACCATGCGCGCCCCGTTCGATGTGACGCCTTGCGCTTTGGCTTCACGGCGCGATCGTCGCGTCGCGCCCCGCTGCGCCGAACCACTGACCCGGAATCCAGGCCCATGAACCTGACCGTTGCGGTGCTGATGGATCCCATCGGCACGATCCATCCCGAAAAGGACACCACGCTGGCCCTGCTGCTGGAAGCGCAGCGCCGCGGCCACGCCCTGCGTTACATGGTGCAGGGCGACCTGGCCGTGCGCGACGGCGTGGCGTGGGCACGGCTGGCGCCGCTGGACGTCCATGACAATACGACCGACTGGTTCACGCTGGGCGAGCCGCGTTGGCAGCCGCTGGCCGACGGCGCCGACATCGTGCTGGCGCGCAAGGACCCGCCGTTCGACGCGCAATTCCTGTACGACACGCTGGTGCTCGACCTTGCCGCGCGCGCGGGCGTGCGCGTCGTCAACAATCCGCAAGCCTTGCGTGACTACAATGAAAAACTCGCGGCGCAGTGGTTTCCGCAGTGCTGCGCGCCGGCCCTGGTGGCGCGTGACCGCGACGAGTTGCGGCGTTTCGCGCGAGAACACGGCGAAGTGGTGCTGAAGCCGCTGGACGGCATGGGCGGACGGGGCATCTTCAGGTCGCGGGGCGACGATCCGAACCTCAACTCGATCCTTGAAACGCTGGCGGGCGATGACCGCCGTTTCGTGATGGCGCAGAAGTTCATCCCCGAAATCAGCAGCGGTGACAAGCGTATCCTGATGGTGGGCGGCGAACCCGTGCCCTACGCGCTGGCACGCATCCCGCAGGGCACGGATTTCCGCGGCAACCTCGCCGTCGGCGGGCGCGGGGTAGGCCAGCCGCTCTCCGATCGCGACCGCTGGATCGCCGCGGAAGTGGGCCCGGAGCTGGCACGTTGCGGCATCCTGTTCGCCGGACTGGACGTGATCGGCGATTACCTCACCGAAGTCAACGTGACCTCGCCGACCTGCGCGCGCGAGCTGGATGCGCAATTCGGCTTGAACATCGCCGGCACGGTGTTCGACGCCATCGAGGCCATGGGTCCCGTATCGAGAGGGGCCGATCGGCCGTGAACGCCGTGGTCGCGGGCGCCCACGCACATGTCGATCCAAACCGGATCGGCGTGGCCCTGCTGTTTTCGCTGATGCTGCACGGCATCGTGATCCTCGGCATCGGCTTCCATTTCGCGAAGCCCGCGCCCAGCCTGCCGACGCTGGACGTCACCCTGATCAATACCTCGAACGCCGAGGCACCGAAAAAGGCGGACTTCCTGGCGCAAGCGGACAATGCCGGCGGCGGCAACAGCGACAAGGCGCATCGTCCCGGCGCGCCGGTTTCGGGCCCGCTGCCGGTGACGCAGGCGGGCGCCGCACCGGTACCGATGATGCCGTCCTCGCCCGCGCAGCAGGTCGCGAGCGGCCCGCACATCCTCACGACCACGGGACGTGCGGACACCCGGGTCGCCAGCGAGCGCAACACCCGCGACCAGCCGCAGCCCGAACGGCAAGTGTCGTCGTTGCCCGTGCCGCAGCGCATGGAAATGGCGCGACTGGCGCAGGAGGTGCGCGACGAACAGGAAGCCTACGCGCGCCGCCCGCGCCGCAAATATGTCTCCGCCAACACCCGGAGCGTCGCCTACGCCGCGTATCAGGTCGCCTGGGTCCACCGCATCGAACGCATCGGCAACCTGAACTACCCCGATGCGGCGCGCCTGCGGCACCTGCACGGCGACCTGATCCTCACCGTGGTGCTGGCTCCCGACGGGCACGTGCGTGAAGTCACCGTCAACCACAGCTCCGGACACCGCGTGCTGGATGACGCCGCGGTGCGCATCGTGCATCTGGCCGCGCCGTTCCCTCCGATCCCGGCCGACAAAGATGCCACGGGTCATCGCATCAATGAACTCGTGATCACGCGCACATGGCAATTCCTGCCTGGTAATCATCTTGAGACGCGCGCGGCCGAATTGCGCTGACGTTCGGTCTGGCGGCGCTACAATCGGCACATGGTCAAATCCTCGGACAAAAACGCGAACGCGCGCGACAATTCCGGTTCCGCGGGCAAGCGGTCGGCGGGCCGGAAACCCGGACACCACGGCGATGCCGCGACCGGCCGGGCCATCGACCGCCTGGGTGGCGCGAGCGCGCAGCTGCTCACCGGTCATTTCCTGATTGCCATGCCCGGCATGGGCGATCCCAATTTCGCGCGGGGCATCACCTTCGTGTGCCAGCACAGCGAGGATGGCGCGATGGGCCTGGTGGTGAATCGCTTGTCCGATTACAAATTGGGCGACGTGCTGCAGCAGATGCACATGCCTTGCGAGCGGGCCGAAGTCGCCGGTGCACCGGTACTGGTCGGTGGTCCCGTGCAACCCGAGCGCGGGTTCGTGCTGCACGCTTCGAGCAGGCGCGAATGGGATTCCAGCTACCGCGTGAACGACACGCTGACCGTCACCACCTCGCGCGACATCCTTGCCGCGATGGCCGACGGGGACGGTCCCGACCGTGCGCTGGTGGCGCTGGGCTACGCCGGTTGGGGTGCGGGACAACTGGAACAGGAATTGCGCGAGAACGCGTGGCTCACGGTACGTGCCGACGAACGCATCCTGTTCGACACCGCGCTGGATGATCGCTGGGGCGCCGCGGTGGCGCTGGTGGGCATCAATCCTGCGAACCTGACCAGCTACTCCGGCAGGGCGTGAGGCTGTATCCGTGCGATCGTGCATGATCGCAGCATTGCCGATCCGCTCCATGAACACCGGAACGGCCATCCATGGCCCCCGATCAGAAGCGTCCCGGGGGCAGGCTCCGACCTTTCGCCACGACCGCTCCGACCGAAGACCATCCAGATCATGAGCGGCTGCGTGCTGGGATTCGACTATGGTGCGCGCAGGATCGGCGTCGCCAGCGGCAATCGCATCAGCCAGTCGGCGCGGCCGTTGCCGGTGCTCATGGTGAAATCGGGCCAACCCGATTGGGTTCGCGTCGACGCATTGCTGTCCGAATGGCAACCCCAGGCTTTGGTCGTGGGGCTGCCGCTGACGCTGGACGGCGGCGAACAGGCGATCACCCGCGGTGCACGCGCGTTTGCCGATGCGCTGGGCACGCGCAGCAATCTGCCGGTGCACCTGGTCGACGAGCGCCACACCTCGCAGGAGGCGGCACGCCGCTTCGCCGCACAGCGCGCGGCAGGTTCGGCCCGCCGCCGCGACGCCGAGAACATCGATTCGCTGGCCGCCGCCGTTATCCTTGAGAGTTGGCTGGCCCAAACTCACGGATAGTCCATGCAGCATTTGCTGACGCTCGAAAACCTGGATCGTGCGACCATCGCGCGCCTGCTGGATCGGGCCGAACGTTACCGCGCGGAAGGTGCGCCACGCCATCTGCTGGGCGGGCGCACGGTGTTGACGCTGTTCTTCGAACCGTCCACGCGCACGCGCACCTCGTTCGTGCTGGCCGCCAAGCGCCTCGGTGCCGACAATGTCAATTTCGACCTGTCGCGTTCGTCCACCAGCAAGGGCGAAAGCCTGCTCGACACCCTGCATACGCTGGAGGCGATGGGCCTCGATGCGCTGGTGGTTCGCCACAACGAAAACGGCATGCCGGCCTATCTTGCCGAACACGCCCGCAGCCAGGTCGCCGTGGTCAACGCCGGCGACGGTACCCACGCGCACCCCACCCAGGGCCTGCTCGACGCACTCACCATCCGCCAACGCCGGCCGGATTTCGAGAACCTTCGCATCGTGATCTGCGGCGACATCCGCCATTCGCGGGTGGCACGTTCGGATGCCCAGGCACTGAACGCGCTGGGTGCGCACGACATCCGCCTGTGCGCGCCAGGCGCCATGCTGCCCCAATCGCTGCAGGAATTTCCGGGGTGCGCCACCACCGAGGACTTCGACGATGCCCTCGGCGACGCCGACGTCATCATCATGTTGCGCATCCAGAAGGAACGCATGGCCGACGCCCAGTTTCCCGACGCCGCCGATTACCACGCGCATTACGGGCTGGACGTCCGCCGCCTGGCGTTGGCCAGACCCGATTGCCAGGTGCTGCACCCCGGTCCGATCAATCGCGGCATCGAGATCGCGCCGGAAGTCGCGGACGGCCCGCAATCGCGGATCCTGGACCAGGTGGCCAACGGCGTCGCCACGCGCATGGCCGTGCTGGCAGAACTGCTCGCGACGCCGGCATAATCGACCGCTGCTCCCGGGGAAACGAAGGAGAAACCCATGCGCCCTGTCCTGCGTCACGCAGCCTTCGCGGCTGCCTGCGTTTCCGCCCTCGTGCTCGCGGGTTGCGGCAAGCACGTCGCCTCCAACGGACCGATGACTTTCGCGCCCGCCGACACGCCGTACCTGTTCGCGAACTTCAAGGGCGCGCCGGAAGACGTCGCCACCGCGTGGGGGCAGGCCAACGATGCCGTGATCGCCGCACGCATCCAGCAGCTCGGCAAGATGGCCGAAGCGGTCGACCGGAAGAATCCCGATGCCGCCAAGATCCTCGATGCGATCCAGGGCGAACTCGCGAACGTGCATTCCAGCAAGGAACTGGCGCAGACGCTCGGTTTCTCGCAATCCTCGTTGTACGCGCTATACGGCGTGGGCGACGTGCCGGTGGCGCGCGTCGAACTTGCCTCGCCCGATGCTTTCAAGGCGTTCTGGGCCCGCGTGGAAAAACGCGCCGGCATCACCACGCCGACCGCGACGCTGGACAAGCAGGCGTATTGGGTGCTCGGCGGCGCCGACGCCAAGGTGCACTTCCTGGTGGCCATCGAGGACAAGCAACTTGTCGCGACCCTCGCTCCCGCCAACGCCAGCCCCGCGATGCTGAGGCAATTGCTGGGCCTCGCCAAACCGTCCAGCAATGCCTCCGACCGCCTGTCCGGGTTGAACGGCAAGCATGGCTACAGCGATTACGGTTCGGGCTACGTCGACCTGCCGAAATTCTTTGCCAACCTCTACGACGGCAAGGATGCAATCACCCAGGAATTCGCCAGGGACGTGGGCGGTACGCTGGCCAATCCGGCCTGCGCGAGCGAGTTTGCATCCATCGCCAGCCAGGCACCGCTGGCCAGCATGGGTTTCCAGACCTATTCCGCCAAGGAGATGCGCGGCAGCCTCGACGTGAAGTTGTCATCCTCGCTGCTCGGTGCGTTGACCGCCCTGAAGCAGCCGGTACCGGGCATGGGCGAGGCGGCCGGGGATTCCATGTTCGACATGGTGATGGCCCTGCCACTGCAGAAATGGCAAGCCTTCATCAAGGGCCGCGCCGAGGCAGCCGCCGCCAAGACCTACCAGTGCCCGGCGCTGCAGCCGCTCAACAAGTTCGCCAGGGTGGCCACCAACCCGCCGGTCCAGATGCCGCCGGAAGCCGCGTCGCTGCAGGGGTTCCGCGTGGTGCTGGACAAATGGGAGGTCGGCCCGCAGATCGCCGGGCGCGCGTTGGTCGCCAGTGCCAATCCGGCCGAGCTGGTGCAGAAGATCCAGCAGACCATGCCGCAGTTCGCGCTCAAGACCATTCCGGCCGACGGCAAGCCGGTCGCCTTCGACGTGCCGCCGCGCCTGCAGGCGATGCTCGGTGGCAGCAACCAGGGCTGGATCGCAGCCAACGACAAGGCACTGGCGCTCGGCATCGGCGAGGGCGAAGAAGCCAGGCTCGGCGACACGCTCGGTGCGTCCGCGGGCAACGGCGACAAACTGCTGCAGATGCACTTCGACGGCAAGATGTATGGCGTCTTCGCCAGCTGGATTGGCCGGTTCGCCGCAATGGCGCCCGCGGCCAGCCAAGCGCAAGTGCAACAGCAGGTGGCGTTGTTCAACCAGATGAGCAAGATGGTCGCGTCCGGCGATGTCGACGTGAGACTGGACAACGACGGCCTGCATTTCGAAACCGACGTGAAGCACCGCTGAGGTTTGGACTCGGCGCAGTTCGCCGTTCACCCGAAAAAAACCCGGGCCGATCGCCCGGGTTTTCCAGCGCCTGTCGCGCGCATCGTTTACAATCGGTGGCCCTTGTCCGCCGTTTCCACCAGCTCCACGTCGCCTAGACCCTGCGACAGCGAGTGGGCATCGCCCCCCTGTGCCAGCTTGATCGCAAGCCGGACTTCGTTGGCCGAATCGGCGTAACGGAGGGCATCCTCGTAGCTGACGTGACCGGCGTGGTACAGCTCCACCAGGTTCTGGTCGAACGTGCACATGCCGAGGTTGGTGGACTGCTTCATCACGTCCTTGATCTTGTGGATTTCGCCCTTGCGGATGTAGTCCTGCACTAGCGGCGTGCCCAGCATCACTTCCATCGCCACGCGCCGTCCCTTGCCGTCGGGTGTGGGGATCAACTGTTGCGCGACGATGCCCTTCAGGTTCAGTGAAAGGTCCATGTACAGCTGCTCGCGCACGTCCTCGGGGAAGAAGTGGATGATGCGCTCGAGCGCCTGGTTGGCGTTGTTGGCGTGCAGCGTGCACAGCACCAGATGCCCCGTTTCGGAAAAGTGGATCGCGTATTCCATCGTTTCGCGGGTGCGCACCTCGCCGATCAGGATCACGTCGGGTGCCTGCCGCAGGGTGTTCTTCAGCGCGTTTTCCCAACTGTCGGTATCGATGCCGAGTTCGCGCTGGGTGATGATGCAGCCCTCGTGCTTGTGCACGTATTCGATCGGATCTTCGACCGTGATGATGTGGCCGGTCGAGTTCTGGTTGCGGTAGCCGACGATCGAAGCGAGCGAAGTCGATTTGCCGGCGCCGGTGGCCCCCACGAAGATCACGATGCCGCGCTTGGTCATCGCAAGCTGCTTGACGATCGGCAGCAGGTTGAGTTCCTCGATGGTCGGGATCTTCGATTCGATCCGGCGCAGCACCATGCCGACGCAGTTGCGCTGGTAGAAGCACGACACGCGGAACCGGCCCACGCCCGCAACGCCGATCGCGAACTGGCACTCGTGGGTCTTCTCGAATTCCTCGCGCTGGATCGGGTTCATCACGTTCAGCACCATGTCGCGCGCGTCCTGCGCGGACAGCGGCGTCTGGGTGATCGGCACGATCCGGCCGTTGACCTTGATGGAAGGGGCGACGCCGGCCGTGATGAAAAGGTCGGAGGCCTTCTTGTGCACCATCAGCTTGAGGAAGGAACTGAAGTCGACTGCGCTCATCGGTTTGCTCCCGGGATCAGTGGATCCCCCGGCCAGAAGCTGGCCCCGGTGCCATCGGCCGTCATGGTCTGCACCGGGTGAGTGCATCCTGCACTCATTTGAATACCTCTTTCACCTTTGCGCGCGCCATTGCATCCTGGCGCGTCACCAGACCTCGGCGCACGAGGTCCTGCAGGCACTGGTCCATGGTCTGCATGCCGTACTGCTGGCCGGTCTGGATGGCCGAATACATCTGCGCCACCTTGTCTTCGCGGATCAGGTTCCGGATGGCGGGAATGCCCACCATGATTTCCCATGCCGGCGTGCGGCCACCGCCGACCTTCTTCAGAAGGGTCTGGGTGATCACCGCGCGCAGCGACTCGGAAAGCATCGAGCGCACCATCGCCTTTTCGCCGGCGGGGAACACGTCGATGATGCGGTCGATGGTCTTGGCCGCCGAGTTGGTGTGCAGGGTCGCGAAAACCAGGTGTCCGGTTTCCGCGGCGGTCAGCGCCAGGCGGATGGTTTCGATGTCACGCATTTCGCCGACCAGGATGTAGTCCGGGTCTTCGCGCAGTGCCGAGCGCAGCGCCTCGTTGAAGCCGAGGGTGTCGCGGTGCACTTCGCGCTGGTTGATCACGCACTTCTGCGCGGTGTGCACGAATTCGATGGGGTCCTCGATCGAGAGGATGTGGCCGTATTGGTTCTTGTTAACGTGGTCGATCATCGCGGCAAGCGTGGTGGACTTGCCCGAACCGGTCGGGCCGGTCACCAGGATCAGGCCTTGCGGCTGGTCGATCAGGTCCTTGAACACCTTGGGCGTGCCGAGGTCTTCCAGCGTCCAGACCTCGGCCGGAATGGTGCGGAACACCGCACCGGCGCCGCGGTTCTGGTTGAAGGCATTGACGCGGAAGCGCGCGAGGCCGGGAATCTCGAACGAGAAGTCGACCTCCAGGAATTCCTCGTAGTCGCGGCGCTGCTTGTCCGACATGATGTCGTAGACCAGCGCGTGCACCTGCTTGTGCTCGAGCGCCGGCAGGTTGATGCGGCGGATGTCGCCGTCCACGCGGATCATCGGCGGCAGCCCGGCGGACAAGTGCAAGTCCGAAGCCTTGTTCTTGACCGAAAAGGCCAGCAGTTCGGCAATATCCATGAACCCCCTCCAAGAAAGCGTTGCCGGCCGGAATCGGGCGACGGACGCACTGTGCCCGACGCCCATTCGTCGTGCAAGTTCTGTTCCAGCGCTGCCGGCGCTGCCCCGAACGGCGCCGAGTATACGCCTTGATCCACAAGGCAAAACGGGACGCAATCCAACGAATCCGGATCAGCCCTCGACCGGAATTTCGAAGTCCAGCGTGGCCACCGCGCCGCGCTCCGCCCGGGGCGCCAGCGACACCCGCCAGCCGTAGAGCTCGCACAAGCGGCGCACGATCGCCAAACCCAGCCCCGCACCCTTGACGGTTTCGCCCTCGCCGCGCACGCCGCGTTCGAACAGGTGCTCGGCGTCCTCGGCCTTGATGCCGGGCCCGGTGTCCTCGACCCGCACGCGGCCGGCCTGTACGCGGACGACGATTTCGCCTTCCTGGGTGTACTTGCAGGCGTTGCCGACGAGGTTTCCGAGCGCCACCGCCACCACCGAGGAAGGGGCCTCGACCGTCACCTGCGCTTCGACCTCGGCGCGCAGCTCGATCGGTTTGCGGGCAATGTCGGGGCGGTGCGTGTCGATCACCTCGGCAACGACCCTGGCGACGTCGGTGGTTTCGCCGTCGACGGGGCCCGAGCGCTCCGCGCGTGAAAGCAGCAGCAGCGCCTGGGTAAGTTCGGTCGCCTGCCGCACCGCGCGTTCGATGCGCTGCAGCCGCGTGCGCAATTTTTCCGGCAAGTCGGGCATCGCCACCAGCAATTCGGTGGTGCTGGCGATCACCGCAAGCGGCGTGCGCAGTTCGTGGCTGACGTCGGAGTTGAATTCACGATCGCGCTGGATCAGCGCACTCTGGCGTTGCGCGTAATCGTCCAGCGCTGCGGCCAGCTCGCCCACCTCGTCTTCGGCGAAATGTGGCGCCAGCGGTTCCAGCTGGCGCCCGCTGCGGAACGCGCGCAGGCGCTGCGCCAATTCGGTGACCGGCCGCATCACCCGATGCGAAAGCCAGTAACCGACCGCCAGCGACAGCAACGTGAACAGGATCACCGCCGCGATCAGCGACGTGATCAATTGGCGCTTGCCGATGTCTTCGCGGCTGATGTCGTAGGTGAGGAAGGCATCCAGGCCGTACTTGCGCACGACCGCCAGCTTGTAGCGTTGCGGCATGCCGTCGCTGCCACCGCGCATGTCATAGACGCCGGGCTCGAGACCCTGCCAGGCCAACGGCGCCTGGTAGACCGTGCGGTCGCTCCAGAACCACACCACGATGAGGTCCGAATGGGGAGGCTGCTCGGGATGCAGATGCTTGTTTTCGACCGCCTGGCGAAGGTCGGCTTCGAGGCTCTGGTCGATGAGCTGGTTCTCGACCTTCGCACGCACGTACAACGAAGCCACGGCGAACAGCGTGCTCAGGCCGAAGCCGAACAGCACGAATGTGACGATCAGCCGGAAGCGAAGCTTACGCCGGGACTGCATCCGGATCGACCATGCGGTAGCCGATTCCGTGGCGGGTGTGGATCAGCGGCTTGCCGAAAGGCTTGTCGATGGCCGCGCGCAGGCCGTGGATGTGTACGCGCAGGGAATCGGAATCGGGCAGCTCTTCGCCCCAGACCTTTTGTTCCAGATCCTGGCGCGTCACCACCGATGGGCTGGCTTCCATCAGCGCCTGCAGCAGTTTCAACCCGATCGGATTCAACTGGATCGATTGGCCGGCGCGCGTCACCACCAACGTGTCGAGGTTGTAGGTGAGGTCGGCGATCTTCAGCACCCGGCTCTTCGGCCCCTTGCCGCGCCGCGCCAGCACCTCCAGCCGCGCCGCCAACTCCTGCAGGGCGAAGGGCTTGGTCATGTAATCGTCGGCGCCGGATTCGAAGCCGGTGAGCTTCTGTTCCAGCGCGTCGCGGGCGGTCAGCATCAAGACCGGCGTGTGCTTGTGGGCCTCGCCGCGCAGCTTCTTGCAGACTTCGATGCCGTCCATGCCGGGCAATGTGAGGTCCAGCACGATCACGTCGAATTCGTTGACCACGGCCAGGTGCAAACCCGTCACGCCGTCCCCGGCGAAGTCGACCACATGGCCGCGGTCTTCCAGATAATCGCCGATATTGGTGGCGATGTCGTTGTTGTCCTCGATCACCAGCACGCGCATGGGAATTCCGGGTTTCGCGCGCTCCTGCGCGCCCGTGCAAGCTTAGCGAGAATCGTCCCCGGCCGCTCCAGAAACCGCTTCAACGGTTCAGCGGCCGGCCTTCTGCAGGACACGGACCCCCGGCAGCACCTGCCGACAGATGTGCGTACCGGTCGGGACGAGGCAGCCTCGGGCGATGCTTGCATCACCGGCATTCTCCGTGCCCAGCCGGAACGTGAAGGTCTGGCGATAACGCCTTCCGGGCACGTCGGGTGGCGCGAATCGCCAATCCGCCAGTGCCTGCAGGGCGGCCACGTCGAACTGCCCCTTGCTGGCGCCCACGACATCGAGATCGCTCGGTATCCCGGCTGCATCCAGCGAGAATTCGACGACGACTTTTCCCTCCTCCCCATCCAGCAACGCTTCCGGGGGATAGACGGGCGCCACGGTGTGCAACGCCCGGGGCGCACTGGACAACAGCCGGTCCGCCGTGAACACAGGTGCCATGACGGGCGCAACGGGCGCAAGCCTGGGCGTTGCGTCTGCCATGTGGAAAACCGGCGGCCCGACAGGCGCGAGACGCACCGCCGTGCCGGACGGGACTCCCCCTTCGGCCGGCTCGCCCACCGCGGCATACCGCACCGGCCGCAACAACGGCCTGCCGAACGCATCGGCCATCGGCAACAACACGGGTTGATGCAGGGAGTCCTCGATCACGGCGCGCAGGGTGGATGCATTGGTCGCCGCCAGCAATGCGGCGGTACGCTGCTGCCAAGCGGTGTCGCGCCACCACATCCCACCCAACGCCGCGAGCGCGGTGGCAGCCAACGCCAAAACGACATGGGTTCGCAGGTGCCGCTGCGATCGCTTCGGGCCAGACCCGGCGATGAACCAGGCACGTTCGGCCAACACGCCGCCGCTGGCGGCCAGCGCCAGTTCAGCGCGACCGGCCCGCAACTCTTCGAGGTTGGCGAGCGCGGCCACGAAATCCCGCCGCTCGCCGCCCGTCACGCGCAGCGCGAGCGTGTCGCAGCACAGCTCGCGTTCGTTGCGCGCCTCGCGCGAGATCCAGTGCACCACCGGGTGGTAGAAGAACAGCGTCTCAAGGATCACCTGGAACAGGTTGGCGATGTGGTCGAGGCGCTTCAAGTGTGCCAGCTCGTGCGCCAGGACCAGATCGATTTGCGATGCCGGCATGCGCGCCAGCACCGCCACCGGCATTACCACGGCGGGACGCAACCAGCCGATCAGGGTTGGCGTCGCGACGCGTACGCTGGCCAGCACCGGCACCAGTCGGCGCAGGCCCATGCGGTCAGCAAAAACCCGCGCCCTCGCCTGCCAATCCGGAAGGCTTTCCGCCATTTTCAGCATCGAGCGCAAACAGCGCCACTGCCGGAACACCCGCATGCCCAACGCCGCGACTCCGATCGCCCATGCCAGCACGAGCCACGGCAAGGCAACCTGCACCAGCGTTCGCCAGTTCCATGCCGACACGGCGGGGGTGGTTGAAAAAGTCGATGTCCCGCTCACGACCATGTCGGGCGACACGCCCGCGGGTGCGGGGGTGGCGACGGCCTGCCAGGTCAAGACCGGGCACGCTGCCATCACGGTCAACGCCAGGATCGCGGCGATGTAGCGCGGATTGCCACGCGGCAGGAAAAGACGCACGACCGCATAGGCGGCGCCGACTGCGGCGGCTTGCCACACGAATTGCAGCAGGCACCAGCCCAACGCTGAAATGCCGGCCGACGCAACTTCGAATGCGTTCATCGCCCCGCGTCCTTGTCGAGCCGGTTCAACAGCGCGCGAATTTCCTGCAGCTCCTCGCGGCTGGCCTTGTGATCACCCAGCGCCTGCAGCACCAGCCGCGACGGCGAGCCGTCGAACACGCGTTGCAGCAAGTCCGACAAAAACTTCTTCTGGGTGCGCTCCTTGCTCACCGCCGCGCGATATACATGCGCCCGCTGCGACTCGTCACGCTCGACCAACCCCTTGTCGAACATGATCTGGAGCTGCTTCAGCGCGGTGGTATAACCCGTGCCGTCACGCTGATGCAGCACTTCATGCACGTCGCGAACCGTGCAGGCACCGTGTTCCCACAGCACCTGCAGGATTTCGAGTTCGGCCTCGGTGGGCCGTGGCACTCTCCGCATCGACTCGGCCATCCTGTTCACCATCCTTCAACCCGTACGCACGCCGTGCAGCCCGCTCGTCGTGCGCACCGTTTTGCGCCCATGCAAAGGCCAGCGCATCAGTGTCCGGTGAGGCTGGAGGTACCCTTCGTGGACGCCCTGCCGGTGGTATTTCGATCCTCAAGGAACTGCTGCGCATTCCGCTGCTCGGCTTGCACCTGCGCGTATGTTTTGCAGGTTTTCACCGGAAAGTGCGAACCCACCGGCGTGTTGGTTTCGCAAATCAGGCGATCACCGTCCTTCTTCGTCAGGATCGCATTGACCGTACTTTGGTCGGCCAGCAGTCTGATTTTGGCCGATTGGTCCATCTTGTCCACGCTGCCGAACTTGTCATACAGCACTCGCATGTCTGCGAAGCTTCCGTCAATGGTCGCGCGCTCGCGCCTGTTGATGTACTGCCAGCGGCCACCGGGCTGCATTTGTTGCTGGATCGCGGCCGCCACTGCGTCGAAATTCTCTTTGCTGTCGGCTTTGACTACCGGCTTGCCGTTTTCCTCGGGGACTGCAGCAGTGGGCGCTGCTGTCCTCGCAGGCGCCGCGGCACTCTGCATGGAATTCGGTCGGGTCGCGCCGGTTTCGGCACAGCCTTGAAGCGCCAATGCACCGGTGATGACAGCAAGTATCAATAGAGGGGACGTTTTCATGTTGCTCCAGTTGGCCAGGTGGCGCGCAGGTTTCCGGCGCGAGGTAATTCATCCTAGCCACGCCCGCGAGAGCTTGTCAACGATGAATTTCGTACACCCCGGAGGACCTCGATGACGGAGAGACAGCTCCGAAAACGCCGTTCTTTCGGCCAGGGCGCGGGGCATTCCCGGCCGCGACAGCCGATGTCGCCGCACCCGCTCGTGCAGTGACCCTGGGTGGCCGTGTGAATGCCGGCTCAGTGTTCGGATCCTTTCGGAGCTCCACCAAGATTCACATTGGGCGGCTGTATATTGCCGCGCAGCAGGAAGTTGGTATTGCTCTGCCGCAGGCGCCTGATATCGCCATAGGTACGACAAACCATTTTCGGGAAATCTGTGCCGACCGGAATATCGCGGGTGCAGATCAGGCGATTGCTGTCGTTCCGGGTCAGGATGCCGTTGATTTTTTCCTGATCGTTGAACAAGCGGACCCTGCTTTCGGTATCCATCTTGTCGACCGCGCCGAATTGATTGAACAGGATTTTCATGTCGGCCAGTCGCTGATACACCGTCTGTCGGTCCAGCCCTGACACGAACTCGAACCTGCCTCCCGCCGACATTTCCTTCTGTATCGCCGCTGCAACGGCCTCGAAGCGCGAAAGCGTATCGGCGCGGGTCATTACTTCGCCGCCATCCGTCTCCGCGGGCGCCGCGGCATCGACCGCCGATGAGGGTGAAGCCGGCGGCGACGCCGCAGCCGCAAGGGCACCGTCCCTGATATCCGCACGCGATGCGCAGCCCTGCATCACCAACGCGCCGAACGCCATGGGCAGCGCGTACCGCAATGGGTTCTTCACGACCGACTCCTGCGGACAGGGGATTCCGCGGAAAGGAGTGACGACCCATCGTGCTACCACTTCCGATGGATGTCAACGATTCGTTTCGTATTACGATGTTTCCCCGGCGACCTTCCCACTGGTCACGGCCTCGAGGCACCCCACCACCGCATCCGCGACATCCACCCCCGTCACCGTTTCGATGCCTTCGAGCCCGGGCGAAGCGTTGACCTCCAGCACCAGCGGGCCGCGCGACGAACGCAACAAATCCACGCCGGCGACACCGAGGCCCAGCACCTTGGCCGCGCGCAGGGCGATGCGGCGCTCCGCCGCGCTCAATTTCACCGGACTGCCGGTGCCTCCGCGATGCAGATTGGCGCGGAAGTCGCCGTCGACCGCGGCGCGTTGCATGGCCGCCACCACCTCGTCACCCACCACGAAGCAGCGAATGTCGCGGCCATTCGCTTCGCGCACGAATTCCTGCACCAGGAAGTTGGCGTACAACCCGCGGAATGCTTCGATGACGCTCTGCGAAGCCGCGGGTTTTTCCGCCAGCACCACGCCGCTGCCCTGCGCGCCCTCGTTGAGCTTGATCACGTGCGGCGGGGGGCCCAGCATGTTCATGAGGTCGGCGGTGTCGTCGGGGCTGTCGCCGAACACCGTCACCGGCAAGTCGA
Source organism: Rhodanobacter sp. (assembly GCA_044464225.1). Taxonomy (GTDB): domain Bacteria; phylum Pseudomonadota; class Gammaproteobacteria; order Xanthomonadales; family Rhodanobacteraceae; genus 66-474. Next base: position 264,840 of record JBIQLN010000001.1, read on the forward strand.
TGCCGTGTTTCGCGAGCAGTTGCAGGCTGCGCAGCTTGTCGCGCGCACGCAGCACCGCATCCGAGGAACTCGGCGTGTACACGCCCATCATCTCGAACTGGCGCAGCACGGCGGTGCCGTAGAAGGTAACCGACGCGCCGATCCGCGGGATCACGCAATCGAACCCCTTCAACGCCCGACCGCCGTAATGCAGCGCGAAGCCGTCGTGCGCGATGCGCAGGTAGCAGCGCAGCGGATCGAGCACCCTCACGCGATGGCCGCGCGCGCGCGCCGCGGCGACCAGCCGCATCGTGGAATACAGGCGTGAATTGCGGGACAGGATGGCGATCTTCACCGATGCACGCCCGATTGCGGGTCTCTCCGTTCCGCAGGTTCGAGGGAACGATCCATCCTCGTGCGGAACAGCGCGAAAGTATGGAAGCTGCGGGAGTGCGGAAGGTCCGAGCCGCGAAAGCGTTGCATATCCTGGAACAGCAATCGGCAAGACGGCTTCAAGACAAGCGGGTGAAGGGAATCGAACCCTCGTCAGTAGCTTGGGAAGCTACAGCTCTACCATTGAGCTACACCCGCGCCGGAAGGCAGATGGTAACGATGCCGGCGCCGACCGCGCAACGACCTGCGAACGCACCCTAAACGCTTTCTTAGGGCGCATTCGGGATAGTGCATCCAGCAGGGCGGCGTTCAGCGCCGCCGATTTGAGATAGGCGCGTCGGGCGCCGGGCGCCGTCCGGCCCGAAACCACGCGCCCCGATTCATGCCGGGGGTTCCCATGTCCCGCTTCCCTCTTTCGCGCATTCTGCTGATGATCGGCGCCGCCGGTGCCCTGTGCATGGGTGCAGTCGCGGTGCAGGCCCAGCAGTACGACACCCCGCCAGCGTACGGCCAGGACGTGGACAACGGCGAGGTGTCGCCGGGACGCGTCGCGCGGCTTGCGTATCTTTCCGGGCAAGTCCAGTTCGCGCCTGCCGGCGAAAACGACTGGGGTTCGGTCGAAATCAACCGACCGATGGTGATCGGCGATCGGCTTCTGACCGGCGATGACGGCCGCGCGGTACTCGAACTCGGTGACGCTTCCGTCCGCATCGACAACGGCAGCGCCTTCGATTTCCTGGATCTCGGCGAAGACAACGTCCAGCTCGAGCTCTCCCAGGGCACGCTGAATCTCGCCGTGCGCCAACTCGACGAGGGCACGAATTTCGAGGTCGACACCCCGACCATCGCCTTCGTGGCTTCGACACCGGGCGTTTACCGCATCGACAACAACCCCGATGGCAACGGCAGCATGGTCACGGTGTTCCGCGGCTCGGGCACCGTGTACGGCGAGAACGGCGTCAGCCGTCGGGTCGACGAAGGCAATTCGTACCGGTTCAACGATTCGGCGCTCGCCAGTGTCGATGAAACCGGCCTGCCCCAACCCGACGATTTCGACCGCTTCTGCGAAACCCGCGATTCGAACTACCAGCGCTATGCGCAGCAACAGGAACAGTACGTGCCCCCCGGGATGATCGGCGGCGACGATCTCTACCGGTACGGCCAGTGGAACGACGTGCCCGAATACGGGAACGTGTGGTATCCGACGTCCGTTCCGGTGGGCTGGGCCCCGTATCGCTATGGTCATTGGGCGTGGATCGATCCGTGGGGCTGGACCTGGGTGGACGACCAGCCGTGGGGCTTTGCCCCGTTCCATTACGGACGCTGGGTGTACGCGCGCAACCGCTGGGGCTGGATGCCGGGACCGGTGCACGTGCGACCCGTGTACGCCCCCGCGCTGGTGGCGTTCGTCGGCGGTTCGGGGCTGTCGGTGTCGCTCCGGATCGGCGGCGGCGGGCCGGTGGGCTGGTTCCCGCTGGGGCCGCGCGATGTCTACGTGCCGTGGTTCCGGGCCTCGCACCGTTACTTCACCAACGTCAACGTCACCAACATCCGCAACGTGTACGTCAACAGGACGGTCATCAACAATTTCTACGGCGACTATCGAGCTGGCCGCGCGCCCCCGCGAGGGCGGCATGACTATGCCTACCGCCGGATACCGGGCGCGGTCACCGCGGTGCCACGCAACGTCTTCGCCGGCGCGCGTCCGGTGCATCCGGCGGTGCTGAAATTGAACCGCACCCAGCTCGCCCGCAGCGAGGTGGCCCTGCGCCCCGGCGTCAACCCGGGCAAGGCCAGCATCGGTATTCGCAAACCGTCGCCGCGTCCTGCCGTGCTCAAGGGTCGCGAACCCTTTGCGCGGCCGGTGGTGGCGCGACATCAGCCGCCGCCGCGGCCGGTCGGGTTTGCGGCGCGTGAAAAAGTGATCGCCCGGCAAAACGGCCAGCCCCTCACGCGCGCGCAGATGCAGGATCTGCGCGAGAACCGGCCCGCGTCATCGCCTCGCAATGCCCGTATCAAACTGGTGCCGACCGTCGCGGACACGCTCCGCGGCGCCACGCCCGCGCGCCCGACCGAACCGGCGGCGCGCAATCGGCCTGCCCCGCCCGCCGCCCGCCGTGCAGGCCCGACAGAACCGTTCAAGGACACGGTGCGTCCAATACCCGCGCGCAACCAGCCGGCGCAGTCCGTCCGGCGCGGGGGCGAATTGCCGAGCGCGCGTTTCGCGCATCCGGGCGAACGCGGGACCTTGCCGCGCGCGCCGGTGATCCGGCCCGCAAACGAACCGCAGCGCAACCCGCCCCAGCCGGCGCGCCTGCCCGTGGTGCGGCCGGTCGAGCGCGCGCCGCAGTCCGCCGGCAATCGCGCGGCCCCGCAACAGCGTCCATCCGAAATCCAGTCCCGACAGCGTGAACAGCAGCAACGGCGCCAGCTTCAGGAACAAGCGCAGCAGCGCGAACGCGAGCAACACGTCCAACAGTCGCGCATGCAGACGCAACGCGAACAGGCCACGCAACTGCGCGCGCGTCAACAGCAGACGCAACGGCAGCGGCAGGCGCAAATGCAGGCGCAGCAGCGCGAACGCGCGCAAGCCGCACAACAACAGCAGGCCCGTCAGCAGGTACAGCGGCAGCGCTCGATGATGCAGCAGCAACAGCGACGCGCGATGGTGCAACGCGAGCAGCAGATGCGCCAGCAGCCGGTGCAAGGAGCGCCGCCACGCAACACGCCACCACCGCGCAACCGCCCCGCACCGGAACATCGCGAGCCGTCGCGCAAACGTCCGCCTCCGAGCAGCGACCGACGGACAAACGAGCCTCCCTGATCGTGCATTGAACAATGGCGCGGCCTCGCGGTCGGTCCGGGCCTGCCGACCCGGGCAGCCATTCATGCCCGGCTTTCCTCGGCAGCCGCCACCCCGCGGTACACTTTGCCTATGAAGATTTTCCTCAACGGCCTGTCACATGAGTGCGCGTCCCCCACGACGGTGGCCTCGTTGCTGGCGGACACCGGCCATGGCGAACGCCGCGTGGCCGTCGAAGTGAATCGCGAAATCGTGCCGCGCAGCCGCCATGCCCAGCATGAATTGCACGACGGCGACCGGGTGGAGATCGTGCAGGCCATCGGCGGAGGGTAAGAAGCAGCGTTTACACGATGCCGTTGCATCGTGTGCTGCTCGACGAGGCGCGCCTGGCGCGCGCAGACGGCCCGTAGGGCGAGCGCCGGGGATGGTGCGAGTAGCGCCCGAGGCACGACGCAAGCGCAAGGTTCCCAGGCGGAATCCGGCCCTGCCCGCACATTCGATCCGGAATGATCGAACCCTGCGCAACGCACTACAATCGTGCTTTGGTTTTTCGATCGATGCGCGCCATGAACGCCGTACCCCAAGCCGCTTCACCGGAGATCCCCGATCCACTGGTCATTGCCGGCCGCACGTTCCGGTCGCGTCTGCTGACCGGGACCGGCAAGTTCAAGGATCTCGACGAAACCCGTCGCGCGACCGAAGCCGCGGCCTCCGAGATCGTCACCTTCGCCGTGCGCCGGATGAACCTCGGCCAGAAGCCGGATGAACCCAACCTGCTGGACGCGCTACCCCCCGATCGCTACACCCTGCTGCCGAATACCGCCGGCTGCCACAGCGTCGACGAGGCGCTGCGCACCTGCCGGCTCGCGCGCGAATTGCTGGATGGCCATTCGCTGGTGAAGCTCGAGGTGATCGGTGACCAGAAAACGCTGTTCCCGGACGTCGTCACCACGCTGGCCGCTGCCGACGCGCTGGTGAAGGATGGCTTCGACGTGATGGTCTACACCACCGACGATCCGCTGCTGGCGCGGCGCTTCGAGGATCTCGGCTGCGCCGCGGTGATGCCGCTGGCCGCGCCGATCGGTTCGGGGCTCGGCATCCAGAACCGCTACACCATCATGGAAATCGTGGAGAACGCGAAGATTCCCGTGATCGTGGACGCGGGCGTCGGTACCGCATCCGATGCTTCGCTCGCGATGGAACTCGGCTGCGACGGCGTGCTGATGAATACCGCGATCGCGCACGCGAAGGATCCGGTACTGATGGCGCACGCGATGAAATGCGCGATCGAAGCCGGGCGCGCGGCGTTTCGCGCCGGGCGCATTCCGCGCAAGCGTTTTGCCTCGGCGTCCAGTCCGGTCGACGGCCTGATCGCCTGAGACCGTGCGGATGGCATCCGACAGCGAACCTTCCGACCCGTCTCGCCACCGAACTGTCCGCAGCTTCGTCCTGCGGGAGGGCCGCATCACGCCCGCGCAGCAGCGCGCATTCGCGGAGCACTGGAGCCGCTTCGGCATCGATTACCGCGGCCAGCCGCGCGACCTCGATGCGCTGTTCGGCCGCGCGGCGCCACGCGTGCTGGAAATCGGTTTCGGCAATGGCGAAGCCCTGGCGTGGGCAGGCGAACACGATCCCGCGCGCGATTACCTCGGCATCGAAGTGCACCGGCCCGGCGTCGGCCGGCTGATGAACGCCCTGGCAGCGCACGAGGCCCGCAACGTCCGCATCTGGAACCATGATGCGGTGGAGGTGCTGGCACGCGAAATTCCCGAGGCCGCCCTCGACGAGGTTCGCATCTGGTTTCCCGACCCCTGGCCCAAGAAGCGCCACCACAAGCGGCGACTGGTCCAACCCGATTTCGTGCAACTGCTGGCGACCCGCGTGAAACCGGGCGGCCTTTTGCACCTCGCCACCGATTGGCCCGAGTATGCTTCGCACATGCAGGAAGTGCTGGCCGCGCAATCGGGCTGGCAATTGCGCGCAGGGGAAAGTGGCGAATCGAAGCGACCCGAATGGCGGATCGAAACGCGTTTCGAGCGGCGCGGGCTCGATCTCGGCCATCCGGTTACGGATTTGTTGTATGACCGTGTGCCACCATCACGCGATCCAGGACTTCTGCCCCCTTGAGTCGAGGGAGCGTGCTCAACGTCCGCTTCGAAGGCGTTGGCGGGGGTTGTGTGAGCATGGCAACGTGAAGGTGAGCGAAAAGCTCTCAAGACTGACCTCGTATACCTGACCCTGACCCGGACCTTGGCCCGATGGAGCTGACCCTCACCCCCGACATGATGCTGGTGCTCGGGTTGGTCTGCTTCACCGTGATCATGCTGATCCTGGAATGGGTGCGCGCGGACATCGTTGCGCTGCTCGTGGTGGTCGTGATCGGCATCACCGGCCTGATGCCCGTGACGCAACTGTTCGACGGCTTCGCCTCGAATGCGGTGCTGTCGCTGATCGGCATCATGATCATGGGCGCGGGGCTGGACCGCACCGGCGTGCTGAACCGCGCGGCTTCCTTCATCCTGCGCCTGTCCAGCGGGGTCGAAAGCCGCGTATCGCTGCTGCTCAATGCGACCGTCGGCAGCCTTTCCTCGATCATCCAGAGCCAGGCGCTGGCCGCGTTGTTCCTGCCCGTGGCCAGCCGCATTTCCGCGCGCACCGGGGTGCCGCTGAAGCGCCTGCTGTTGCCGATGGCCTGCTGCATCCTCGCCGGCACCAGCATGACCCTGATCTCGAACTCGCCGCTGATCCTGTTGAATGATTTGATCGCGAGTGCCGACCGCAACCTGCCCCCCGGTGCGCAGACCATCGAGCCGTTCTCGCTGTTCTCGATCACCCCGATCGGGATACCGCTGTTGCTGGTCGGCATCGGCTATTTCGCATTCTTCACCCGCCGCGTGATGCCCGACGACACCGAAGAACGCCCCAAGGTCACGCCGGGCCGCACCGAAAGCTACTTCGCCGACGCCTATGGCATCGAAGGCGAAGTGATCGAACTCACGGTGACGGCCGACAGCCCGTTGGTCGGGATGAGCATCGGCGAAGCCGAGACGCTGGAAAATGCACCGCTAATCCTCGCGATCAAGAACGGCAACGAATCCCGCCTTGCCCCGCCGTCCGACCAGATGATCTGGGTGGGCACCGTGCTGGGCGTGCTGGGTTCGCGTTCCGAGGTCAACGAATTCGCGCAGGCAATGCAGTGCCGCCCCGGCAATCGCCTGCAGGCGCTGGCCGACATGTTCAACCCGACCCGCGCCGGCATTTCCGAAGTGGTGATTCCGCCTCAATCGAAGTTCATCAAGCAGCAGGTCGGCGAACTGCGCTTGCGCAAGCGCTACGGCATTTCGGTGCTGGCGGTGAATCGCGGCGACGAGGTCATACGCGGTGAGGACGTCCGCAAGATGTCCCTGCGTGCCGGCGATTCACTGGTGCTGCACAGCTACTGGCGAGACCTCACGCTGGCCGCCGAAAGCCGCGACATCGTGCCGGTCACCGACATCCCCAGCGAGGAATCGCGGCCCGGCAAGGTGCGTTATGCCTTGGTGTTCTTCGCGCTGGCGATGGCGCTCGGACTGTTCACGGATTTGCGCCTCGCGGTGGCGATGATGACCGGGGCGGTCGGCATGCTGCTGGCCGGCGTGCTCAACATGGACGAGGCCTACGGGGCGATCAACTGGAAGACCATCTTCGTGATGGCCTGCCTCATCCCGCTCGGGATCTCGATGGACTCCACGGGCACCGCCGCGTGGATGGCGCAGGAAATCATGGTTTACCTGGGCGGCATGCCCCAGTGGATGATCCAGGCGTTCATCGCGATCCTGGCGCTGCTGTTCTCGCAGATCATCTCGCACGTCGGTACCGCGGTGATGATGGTGCCCATGGCCATCAACATCGCGCTGGCATCAGGCGGCAACCCGAGCGTCTATGCGCTCATCGTCGCACTGTCGGTGTCGAACACGTTCCTGCTCCCGGGCGCCAGCCCGACGCTGCTGATCGTGGCGGGCCCAGGCGGCTACCGGCCGCGCGATTTCATCCGCGTGGGCCTGCCGCTGACGCTGCTGATGCTGGTCGTGACATTGGTGATGGTGAACGTGGTGTTCGGGCGGTAAAGGGCCCGGGCAGGAAGCCGCGGAAAGCAGGGTCGGCGTGCACTTCCGCGACAACGCATGGGGTTACTCTCGACGTCGCCCGGAAGGTGCACGCTGGTCTTTGCTCTCGACGGAACCCTGATTTCGACCCCGGCTTTCAGCCCGGTTCTCGGGCACGTCGTCCAGCAAGGGCAACACCTTCGGCGTATCCAGATCCTCGAACTGGGCGTGATCGACGGCCCAGAAGAAGACCCCGACGGCGACGGCCGCCAGCATCAATGTGATCGGAATCAGGATCAACAGCGCGTTCATGCGGTGCGCTCGCGCAATGCCATCGGCGGCTCGTCCGGCATGCGCGTCTCGCGGATTCGCAAGCTGTTCAGCACCACCGCCAGTGAACTCAGCGACATACCGATGGCGGCCAGCCACGGCGGAACGAAGCCCAGTGCGGCGAACGGGATCGCGCCGAGATTCCAGACCAGCGCCCAGCGCCGGTTCCGGGTCAGCATCCGGATCGCCTGTTCCGACAGCTCGCGCGCCAGCGGCACTCCGGCAAGCCCACCGGGCAACAGCAGGTCGGCGCGCGCACGCGCAAGATCGACCGCATCGCCGGGCGCCGCCGACACGTCGGCTGCAGCCAGCGCGGCAATGTCGTTGCCACCGTCGCCCACCGCCAACACCACATGTCCCCCGGCCTGCGCCTCGCGCACGCGCGCCAGCTTGTCGCCCGGCGACTGGCGCACGTGGAATCCGGGAATGCCGAGCCGGGCCGCGACCGCTTGCACGCGGGAAGGCGCATCACCACTGACCAGCGCACATCCAATGCCTGCCGCCTGCAGTGAGTCGACGCAGGCATGCGCATCCTCGCGCACGCTTTCGACGATCGGAAACCGCGCAAGCGGCCCCTGCCCATCCGCAAGCCACAAGCCGTCGTCATCGCGGTCCGCACCGCCGAACGCGGCATGGCCGAGCCGCAGCAGCGTCCCCTCGACCACGCCGCGCACGCCACCCCCGGCGACGACTTCCACGCGCTCCGCCAGCGGCACCTCCCCGACTGAAATACGCGCGACCGCCTTGGCGACCGGATGGCTGCTTTCGCGCGCCAGCGCGACAACCCATCGCCTGGCCTGATCGACCGATACCCCGCGGAACGTTTGCACCCGCGCTTCGTCCACGGCCGGCTCGGTCAAGGTGCCGGTCTTGTCGAACAGCGCCACGTCGACCCGGGCCAGCGCGCGCAATGCCGCGGGACGCGTCACCAGCACGCCCTGCCGCGACAGCAACGCCAGCGTGCGCGTCAGTACCGCAGGCGCGGCCAATCCGAACGCACACGGGCATGCCACCACCAGCACTGCAATGGTGGCGTCGAAGGCGCGCGCCGGATCGCGCCACAGCCAGAACGCCGCGGTCGCCGCGGCCAGCCCCAGCACACGCCAGACGAACCGCCGCGCGGCCGGATAATCGGCCTCGCCCGCCAGCTCGCGCGCATGTTGCGCAGACTCGGTCAGTCGCTCGATCGCCGCGAGCGAACCCGCGACCGGTGTGCTCGCCACCCGCAGTTCCAGCGGACCGTCGAGCGCCACGCCGCCGGCCGGAATCGTGTCGCCCCGCCGGCAATGTCGCGCACGGGATTCTCCGGTCCAGCGGGATTCGTCGAGGCGCGCGTCCGCGCTTTCCAGCACGCCGTCGCAAGGGACGGCGGCGCCCTCCGGCACATGCACGCGATCGCCGGGTAAAACTTCCGAGGCCGCCACCGTTTCGAGCGAACCGCCTTCACGGCGACGCTGCGCGATCAGCGGCAACGCCTCGGCGGCGACCGCGCCCAGCGCGCGATGCCGCGCCTGCGCACGCAATTCCAGATGCCGTCCCAGCAGCAACACGAACACGAACATGCTGATCGAATCGAAATACACTTCGCCGCCGCCACGCAGGGCATTCACGGCGCTGGCCCCGAAAATCAGCACGACCGCGATGGCTACCGGCATGTCGATGCCGGTGCGACGGGCGCGCAATCCCGCGAGTGCATCGCGATAGAACGGCCACGCCGCATAACCCACCACGGGGATCGCGGACAGCAAGCCCAGCCAGCGGAACAACGCAGCCGTCGTGGCATCCAGCGGATCGACCGCGCCGACATACAGCACCAACGCGAACATCATCGCCTGCATCGCGAAAACGCCCGCCACCAGCAGGCGCTTCAAAGAAGCGTCGAGCGCAAGTCGCCGGGAATCGTCGAGGCCGTCGCAATGCAACGGTTGTGCGTCGCACCCGGCTCGTGCACATGCCGCCAGCACGTCCGTCAGCGGCAAGCATCGGTCATCGAACACCACGCGTGCGCGCCGCGCGGCCACGTCGAACCGGAACGATACGATGCCGGCCAGCGCGTGCAAGGCTTGTTCCAGTTGCAGCGCACGGCGTGGCTGCGCGAGCCCGGCGATGCGCAACGCAACCTCCACGCGACCGTCGCGGCGCCGCCGCAGCACCTGTTCCCGCAGCGCGGGACGTGTCCACACTTCGACCGGTGCGTTCATGGCGACGACGCCGGCGGCGGGTGCGGATGCGCGGGCACGCCCAGCACCGAATGGGAAGGCAGGGGCAGCGGCTCGTCACGGTACTTCACGCTCGCCACGATGATCCACCCGCACCCCGCGATGGACGCCACGAACACCAGCACGCCCAGCCACACCACCGGCACCCGGTACCAGGCGACGCGCACGGGCTGGCTACTCGGCGGCTTCATCCTTCGCATGCGACAGACTGTAGACGTAGGCCGCAGTGACGCGGATGTCGTCTTCGCCAAGCCGCTTGTCCCAATTCGGCATGTGGCCGTTGCGGCCATCGTGGATCGTCTTGTGGATGTCCGCGCGGGTGCCGCCGTGCAGCCAGATCGCGTCCGTCAGGTTCGGCGCACCGATGCCCTGGTTGCCCTTGCCATCCGCCCCGTGGCAGGCCGCGCAGGTGCTCTTGAAGATCGGCTCGCCCGCCGCCGCCATTTTCGCGTCGTGCGCCTGGCCGGAAATCCGCAGCACGTATTCGGTGAGGTTGTTGTCGGTGTCCTCGCCCAGCGCGCTCCATGCCGGCATCACACCCGCGCGGCCATGGGTGATCGATGCGACGATGTCGTCGCCGCTGCCGCCATACAACCAGTCGTCGTCGGTGAGGTTGGGCGCGCCCAGCGCCGTGTTGCCCGTTGGCCTGCGGCCGTGGCACGCCGCGCAGTTGTCCTCGAACAGGACCTTGCCCATCTGCAGGGCCTGGTCATCGCGCGAAAGCTGCTCCACGGTGTACATGCGGAAACGCTCCAGCAGCGGATCGAGCCTGGCATCGTTGGCGGCGACTTCACGCGCCAACTGGCCATGCATGGTCCAGCCGAGCTTGCCCTTGTGCGCGCCGAAACCCGGGAACAGCCACAGGTAGATGAACGCCGACACGAACATCGAACCCGACAGCACGATCCACCAGCGCGGCAGGTTGTTGAGTCCTTCGCGGATCGCGCCGTGCGCCCACACGTGTCCTGTGGTGCCGTCCGGTTTCGACGGGACCTTTGCCCATGGCGCCCACAGGAACAGCACGAAGGTGATGCCCATGTTCAGCACCACCAGCGCCATCACCCATACCGACCAGAACGACCACATGGAAGTCATGTGCGACCCTCCGAGCGTGCCTGCGTGGTGCGGTGGTCCGCCGGCTCGTCCTCGTCCTGCATCGGCAGGGACGCGAGATCCCCGAACGCCTGCTTGTGGCGCGGCAGCCAAGCCCAGATCCAGATGCCGATGAAGGTCACCATCATCAGGACGATGAACACACCCGCGATGTGCCCCCAAAGCGGATTCATGGCGCACCTGCCTGCGCGGCGGGCGTGGAGGCAGCCGGCGGCTGCGGTTCGTTCTTGATGCCGAGGCCCTGCAGGTACGCGATCAGTGCGTCCATTTTGGTCTTGCCTTCCACCGCGGCCGGCGCCGCAGCAATGTCGGCCTCGGAATACGGATCGCCCAGCGTCTTCAGCACGCGCATGCGCGCCTGGATGTCCTTCGCATCCAGTTTCTCGTCGGCCAGCCAGTGGTACGACGGCATGTTGGATTGCGGCACCACGCTGCGCGGATCCATCAGATGCATGCGCTGCCAGTCGTCGGAATACTTGCCGCCCACGCGCGCGAGATCGGGGCCGGTGCGCTTGGAACCCCACTGGAACGGCCGGTCGTACACCGATTCCTCGGCGGTCGAATAGTGGCCGTAGCGCTGGGTTTCGAAACGCAGCGCTCGGATCATCTGCGAATGGCACAGGTAGCAGCCTTCGCTGACGTACACGTCGCGCCCGGCCAGCCGCAGCGGATCGTAGGGTTTGACGTTCGCGGGCGCCTTGACCGCGTGCGCTTCCATGAACAGCGGCGTGATCTCCGCCAGCCCGCCCAGCGACACCATGATCGCCGTGAGGATGCCGAGCGTCCACGCGTGCTTCTCGATGAATTCAAAGTGACGATAAGCCATAGCTTTGGTGAAAAGTCAGAGCCTGCCCCCGAAGTGTTTCTGATCGGAGGCCATGGAAGGCCGTTCTGGAATTGCGGGACGCGGATGCATGGACGGTGGCGGGAAACTGATCGAAGCAGCGATCACGGACGATCGCATCAAGTTGCCGGCAGCGGCGCCGGGCTCTGCCTCGGCTCGGGCTCCGGAATCGGTACCGGGATCGGATTGATGATGTGCTTGCGCGCATCCCGCGCGGTGTGCCACAGGTTCCACGCCATCACCCACATGCCCAGCCAGATCAGTACACCGCCGAACCAGCGGAAGAAATAATCCGGACGGATCGCGATCAGGCTGTCGAGGAACGAGTAGGTCAGCGAGCCATCCGGATTGGTCGCACGCCACATCATTCCCTCGGTCACGCCCGCGGTCCACATCGCGACGACATACAGCAGCGTGCCGATCATGTGCAGCCAGAAATGCAATTCCATCCCCTTGTGCGAATGCATCGCCGGACGTCCGAGCGCGCGCGGCGCCATCGCGTACAGCGAGCCGATCGTGATCATCGCGACCCAGCCGAGCGAACCCGAGTGCACGTGCGCGATGGTCCAGTCGGTGTAATGCGAGAGCGAGTTGACGGTCTTCACCGCCATCATCGAACCCTCGAACGTGGCGGCGGCGTAGAACACCAACGCCATGATCATGAATTTCGCCGCCGGATCGTCCTTCACGCGGTGCCACGCACCGTTGAAGGTGAACAGGCCGTTCGCCGCCGATCCCCAACTCGGCATCAGCAGCACCAGCGAGAACGCCATGCCCACCGATTGCACCCAGTCCGGCAGCGCGGTGTACATCAGGTGGTGCGCGCCGGCCCACATGTACACCGAAATCAGCGCCCAGAAGTTCACGATCGAGAAGCGGTAGCTCCACAGCGGCTGCTGGGCCTGGCGCGGCACGAAGTAGTACATCATCCCGAGGAAGCCGGCGGTCAGGAAGAACGCCACCGCGTTGTGTCCGTACCACCACTGCACCATCGCATCGACCACGCCCGAATAGATCGGGTACGACTTGGTCAGTGACACCGGCACCGCAAGGTTGTTGACGATGTGCAACAGGCCGACCGCGATGATGAACGCGCCGTAGTACCAGTTCGCCACGTAGATGTGGCGGATGCGCCGGCGCGCCAGGCTGCCGAAGAACACCACCCCGAACGACACCCACACCACGGCGATCAGGATGTCGATGAACCATTCGGGTTCGGCGTATTCCTTCGACTGGGTGATGCCGAACGGCATCGTCGTCATCGCCAGCACGCACACCAGTTGCCAGCCCCAGAACGTGAACTCGGCCAGCTTGTCGAACGCGAGCCGCGCGTGGCCGGTGCGCTGCACCACGTAATAGCAGGTGCCCATCAGCGCCGAGCCGCCGAAGGCGAAGATCACGCCGAAAGTGTGGTCCGGGCGGATGTGGCTGAAGGTCATCCACGGGATGCCGAGGTTGAGACCCGGCCAGGTCAATTCGGCCGCGGCATACATGCCGATCAGCATGCCGACGATGCCCCACACGGCCGAAGCCAGCAGGAACAGGCGCACCACATGGTCGTTGTAACACTCGGTAGTCGCGCAGGTCACGTTTGCATCCCGTTCGCATGAAACGCCGCGGCGGGCACACCGGAAGGCAAGCCTCCCGACCTTCCGTACCACATCGCGGCGCTTCTTCTATGGGTGCGAATTGTCCCGACCATCGCAGCGCTTGCCCTTGACCACGATCAAGAACCGCGCGAGCTGTGCCAGGTTTCGTGAACCGTGACGCGGGAATGCGTCAGAACCCGCCGCGCGCGCCAATCACGCCGCAAGCAATGGCAACCAGCGCAAGCGTCAGCAGGACGGAATGCAGGATCAGGAACGCACGCGGCATCCGGATCAAGCCGAGCTTCGCGGGCAAGTGCAGTGGCTCGGCGACGAACAGCATCACCGCGAACAGCGCCCACACCAGCATCATCAGGCCGATCCACCAGCCGCCCTGGTGCAGGTACGCGAAACCGTACTTGAGCTTCAGCATCCAGAAGCCGCTGAGGCCGGCCAGCACCACCGCCACCCGAGCCTGGTTGGCAAAGCGTCCCTCGAATTCCCCGATGCGCTGGATCCGTTCGGAGGGCGGCAGCCGGTTGAAGACCGGCAACAGCGATGCGGTCACCGTGAAAACGCCGCCAATCCACCACACCACGCTCAGCACGTGGACGGCCAGCAGGATATTGAATGTCGCCATGCCTCGATGACCCCCGCAGCTGGAAATCCGATCGGGAGTTTAGGCGTGGGCGCCGCAACGCCCATGACGCAGGTCAGGGCATGACGCCGCGGGACAGCGGCGCCGGGATTCGATCGTCAATGCGCCGGCTCGTTCTGCGCCACCAATTCGTGCCGCCACACCACCACCCGGTTGCGACCCTCGGCCTTGGCCCGGTACTGGGCCGAATCCGCCCTTTCCACAAGGGTCTCGACATCGGTAAGGGTCGCATCGCGCACCGCCACGCCGATGCTCACGGTGAGGGCAATCAGGTGCTCGCCGATCGGCACCCGCAACGCCGATGCACGCGCGCTGATCCGTTCGGCGACCCTGATGGCCATCCGTGCGCTGTCGCCCCTGAGCATCACGAGGAACTCTTCGCCCCCGTAGCGGCCGAGCCGATCGAGCGGGCCGAGCTCGGCACGAATCGCCTCGACCACCGCCGCGAGGCAGGCATCCCCCGCGGAGTGCCCGCGGCTGTCATTGATCTGCTTGAAATAGTCGATGTCGAGAAAGAGCACGGCAAGCGCTTGCCGCTCCCCTCCGGCCTGCCACGCACTGCGCAGGCGGTCCATGATGGCGCGGCGGTTGAACACGCCGGTCAGCGGATCGAATTGCGCCATGCGCGTGGCAAGGTCGCGCTCGTGCCGCACCTGCAAGGTCCGGTCGGCGAGCCCCACGGTAATCACCACCGCGGCCCACGCCATGCTGCCCGGAAAGCCGTATTCCAGCCACGCGGGCAGCGGCAGCCCCGCGAGCAACTGGACCACCCGTGCCAGGGTCAACGCCAGCAACGGCATCCACGAGAGCAGGAAGAAACCGGCCTGGCGGTTGCCGCCACGCCAAGCAACCCACGTCGCAGCCAGCGCAAGCCCGGTGCTGGCGATCAACAGCGCGTTCACCGTATTCGGCAGCCATGCGTCCGGCCGCAGGAACGGCAGCCAGACGATCACGGCCAGCGCTAGGAAGGGCCAGCGCAGCGCCCCCAGCCATGCCGCCAGCCGCGGCGTACAGCGGTGCAGGTCGGCGAACGCAAGGATGAACCAGGCCGAAAACCCTGCCGCCACCGCAGCCATGCACTGGCCGGTGTGATAGCCGAGCGGCGTCAGCAGGGCCGCGCCGGGGAGCGCATACAGCTCGCCCGACACGGCCATCCCGTAAATCAACTGCGCGCACACGTACACGATGAAATACAGGAACATCCGGTCGCGCAGCACTACCCAGAAGCACAGGATCACCAGGACCATCGAAAGCTGCACGCTGGCGAAGAACGTGCTGACGCGCACATGCCGCAGATCCCTTACGCGGTAACCCGCCACGTCGGTGATGCCGATGCGTATCGGCTGGCTCTGGCCGGGATTGCCCAGCGCCACGTAGATCGGCTGGTTGGCGCGCAGGTTGCCGGGCAGCAAATACACCACCGCACGGTGCGAAAAGCTCGGATCGAGCGTGGCGTCGAAAACGGTCTCGCTGCGCGGGCGATAGTCGGGTGGCAGGTAAACCGTCACGCGCGCCCGCGTATTGCCGCGGATGGCCAGCAGCGGACGGGTCGAACCGTGCCAATCGTCCGCAAGTTCCAGTGCGTACCAGGCGGTGTGGCGATACGGCGCATTCAACCAGACGCGGGAGACTTCGCGAACGGGGCCGCTCGAGGGCGCTGCGACATGGTCCGCCGCCAGCACCGGCGGCTCCGAAAGCGCGGTGATGCGCAACGCGGCATCCTCCGCCAGCCCGGCAGCAGGCCAGCACAAAAGGAGCAATCCCCAGCGCAATGAACACAGGCCCATGCGTCCGCACCCCGCTTGCCCGAGGCTTCCTTGGCGAAGAATGTACCGCCTTTTTGACTGGCCCGGCGCACCCATGCAGGGCAAACCACCGCGCCGGCAGTGTTAGGATGAAAGGTCCGATCGAGCGACAGCCGCGCCTTGGGGCCTGTTGACGCCATGCCACGTGACCGCGCCGACGGCCCTTTGCCCGCAGGGCAAGGAAGAGTGAGGAAGATGTATGTCGATACATAGACGAGCGATGACGCAGCCACGTGGGCAAAGGGCCCCGACCCGAAGGGTTGCTCCGCAGCGACCGCCATCCATCGGTGCGCGCCTCGACCGGGGAACCTCCCTCGCGCTGCCGTACGCACCTCGTCCGGCGACCGCTGCGGAAGCAATGCGGTCCACGCGACATAGCGCCAACAGGCCCTAGATCCCATGTCCTGCCTCCCCGAAGAACTCAAGCAAGCGGCTCTGGAATACCACCGGCACGCGCCCGCCGGAAAGATCCGCATCACGCCCACGAAGTCGCTGCTGACCGCGCGCGACCTGGCGCTGGCCTATTCGCCCGGGGTGGCCGCCGCGTGCGAGGAAATCGTCCGCGACCCCACCGAAGCCCACGCGCTGACCGCGCGCGGCAACCTGGTCGGCGTGATCACCAACGGTACCGCGGTACTCGGCCTCGGCAGCATCGGGCCGCTCGCCGGCAAGCCGGTGATGGAGGGCAAGGGCGTACTGTTCCGCAAGTTCGCCGGCATCGACGTGTTCGACATCGAGATCGACGAGCGCGACCCCGACAAGCTGGTCGAGATCATCGCCTCGCTGGAACCCACCTTCGGCGGCATCAACCTCGAGGACATCAAGGCACCGGAATGCTTCTACGTCGAGCGCAAGCTGCGCGAACGCATGAACATCCCGGTGTTCCACGACGACCAGCACGGCACCGCGATCATCGTGGGCGCGGCGCTGACCAATGCGCTGATCGTGGTCGGCAAGAAGATCGATGAAGTGAAGGTCGCGGCATCCGGCGCGGGCGCGGCAGGCATCGCCTGCCTCGACATGCTGGTGCGGCTCGGCGTCAAACCCGAAAACATCCTGGTCAGCGACCGGGACGGGGTGCTCTACCAGGGGCGCCCCGGACTCGATCCCAGCCTCCAACGCTACGCCCGCAAGACCAGGGCGCGCGTGCTGGCCGACATCGTCAAGGGCGCCGATGTCTTCCTCGGCGTATCCGCGGGCGGCGTGCTGAAGCGCGAGATGGTCGCGACGATGGCCGACCGGCCGGTGATCCTCGCGCTGGCCAATCCGACGCCCGAAATCACCCCCGAGGAAGCGCGCGCGGCCAAACCCGATGCGGTGATCGCCACCGGCCGTTCGGACTACCCGAACCAGGTCAACAACGCATTGTGCTTTCCGTACATCTTCCGCGGCGCGCTGGATGTCGGCGCCACCGGCATCAACGAGGCGATGACCGTGGCGTGCGTGCACGCGATCGCACGCCTCGCGCGCCGCGAAGCGTCCGACGTCGCGCAACGTGCCTACGGCGGCAAGGTGCCGCATTTCGGCGCGGATTACCTGATCCCGCGCCCGTTCGATCCGCGCCTGCTGGTGCAGGTGGCGCCGGCGGTCGCAAAGGCAGCGATGGAATCGGGTATCGCAACGCGCCCGTTCGACGACTTGCACGCCTACACCGAAAAGCTCAGCCAGTTCGTGTTCCGCACCGGACTCGCGATGAAGCCGGTATTCGAGCGCGCGCGCGCGCACCCCATGCGCGTGGCCTACGCCGAGGGCGAAGAGGAAACGGTGCTGCGCGCGGTGCAGACACTGGTCGACGAAGGATTGGTCACGCCCATCCTGATCGGCCGGCCCGAAGTGATCGAGCGCCGCATCGAGCGCATCGGGCTGCGCCTGCAGGCGGGTCGCGACTTCGAACTCTGCAACATCCATTCCGATCCACGCTTCGATGCCTATTGGCAGCAGTACTACGAAATCATGCAACGCCGTGGCGTGACGCCCGCGTCCGCGAAATCCGTGGTGCGCTCGCGCCCGACCGTGATCGCGGCGCTGATGGTGGCGCGCGGCGAAGCCGACGCGCTGATCTGCGGCGTGGTCGGCCGCTACCAGCGCAAGGCCGCGTACATCCGCGACATCATCGGGCTCGATCGCGGCGTGCAAACCCTCTCGTCGATGGCGGCGGTCGCCAACGACAAGGGCCTGACGTTTTTCCTCGATACCCACATGCAGCACGACCCCGATCCGGAACAGATCGCCCAGGCCACGCTCCAGGCCACCTTGCGCCTGAAGCTGCTGGGCGTGGAACCGCGGGTCGCGCTGATCGCCGGCTCCAACTTCGGCAGCCGCATGACCGCGACCTCGATGAAGATGCAGCAGGTGCTGCGCATCCTGCGCGAACGCGCGCCGGATCTCGAGGTCGAAGGGGAGATGCAGGCCGATGTCGCACTGGACCCGGACCTGCGTTCGCGATTGTTCCCGAATTCCCGCCTCACCGGCCGTGCCAACGTGTTCGTGTTCCCCAACCTCGCCGCCGCCAACGCCGCCTTCAACATCACCCGCTCGATGTCCGACGGCGTGGTGATCGGGCCGATCCTGATGGGTGCGGCCAAGCCCGCGCACGTCCTGACGCCCCAGGCGACGGTGCGGCGCGTGGTGAACATGAGCGCGATCGCATGTGTTGAGGCGCAAATCCGCGCACCGCGTGAAGTCGCCAAACGCAAGGTACGCGCGAAGGCCCGCCACGACACCGGCGCCCGCAAGACCACCACCAAGACCGTCAAGAAGATCGCGCGCACCAACGCGCACAGGAGCAAACGATGAATGCATTGGCACGCGAATTCATGGATCAGGATCCCGATCCGCGCGAAACCCGCGAATGGGTCGAATCGATCGAGGCGGTGATCAGCGCCGAGGGCACCGAACGGGCGCACCAGCTCCTCGAAAAGCTGGTCGACGAAACCCGTCGCGCCGGCGGCCACCTGCCCTTCTCGCCCACCACCGAATACGTCAACACGATTCCGCCGCAGCTCGAGGCCAAGTCGCCCGGCGACGCCGCGATGGAATGGCGCATCCGCTGCCTGATCCGCTGGAACGCGATGGCGATGGTGGTGCGCGCCAACCGCAAGCCCGGCTCGCTGGGTGGCCACATCGCGAGCTTCGCATCGTCCGCCACGCTCTACGACGTCGGCTTCAACCACTTCTGGCGCGCACCTTCGGAAGACCATCCGGGCGACCTGATCTGCTACCAGGGCCACGCGAGCCCGGGCATCTACGCGCGTTCGTTCCTCGAAGGCCGTTTGTCCGTCGAGCAGCTCGATCATCTGCGGATGGAAGCCTCCTCGCCCAAGCTCGGCCTGTCCTCGTATCCGCATCCGTGGCTGATGCCGGATTACTGGCAGGTGCCGACGGTGTCGATGGGGCTGGGCCCGATCCAGGCGATCTACCAGGCGCAATTCATGAAGTACCTGGAAGCGCGCGGCCTGATGCCGAAGTCCGACCGCAAGGTGTGGTGCTTCCTCGGCGACGGCGAATGCGACGAACCCGAATCGCTGGGCGCGATCTCGGTCGCCGGCCGCGAGAAACTCGACAACCTGATCTTCGTGATCAACTGCAACCTGCAGCGCCTCGATGGCCCGGTGCGCGGCAACGGCAAGATCATCCAGGAACTCGAAGGCGTGTTCCGCGGCGCCGGCTGGAACGTCCTGAAACTGATCTGGGGTTCGTACTGGGATCCGCTTCTGGCGCGCGACACCAAGGGCGTGCTGCGCAAGCTGATGATGGAAACCGTGGACGGCGAATACCAGGCCTGCAAGGCTTTCGGCGGCGCCTACACGCGCGAACATTTCTTCGGCAAGTATCCGGAAACCGCGGCGATGGTCGCGAACCTTTCCGACGAGGACATCTGGCGCCTCAACCGCGGCGGCCACGATCCGCACAAGGTATACGCGGCGTACCACGCGGCCGTGCAGACCGAAGGCATGCCCACGGTGATCCTCGCCAAGACCGTCAAGGGCTACGGCATGGGGGCCGCGGGCGAATCGCTCAACATCGCGCACCAGGCCAAGAAGATGCACCAGGACGCGGTGAAGATCTTCCGCGACCGTTTCCACATCCCGATCGACGACAAGCAACTCGAAGGCGAGGACATCGACTCGGTGCCGTACTACCACCCGGGCAAGGATTCGCCGGAAGTGCAGTACATGCTGGAACGGCGCAGGGAACTCGGCGGTTACCTGCCGTACCGTCGCGAGAAGTCCAGCAAGACCCTGTCGGTACCGGGACTGGAAACGTTCGAGGCCATCACCAAGGGCACCGGCGAGCGCGAAATTTCCACCACCATGGCGATCGTGCGCGGCATGAACCTGCTGTTGCGCGACAAGGAAATCGCGCCGCACGTCGTGCCGATCGTGGTCGACGAAGCGCGCACCTTCGGCATGGAAGGCATGTTCCGCCAGATCGGCATCTACGCGCCGGGCGGCCAGAAATACCGTCCGCAGGATGCCGACCAGTTGCTGTATTACCGCGAGGCCGAAGACGGCCAGGTGCTGCAGGAAGGGATCAGCGAAGCCGGCGGCGTGTCGGCGTGGATCGCGGCCGGCACCAGCTATTCCGTGTCCGACCAGCCGATGCTGCCGTTCTTCATTTTCTATTCGTGCTTCGGCTTCCGCCGCATCGGCGACCTGATCTGGGCCGCGGGCGACCAGCGCACGCGCGGGTTCCTCCTGGGGGCGACCGCCGGACGCAGCTTCGCGGGCGAAGGCCTGCAGCATGCCGACGGCGATTCGATGCTGGTGGCGGGCGTGGTGCCGAACTGCAAGGCCTACGACCCGACCTTCTCGTACGAAGTCGCCGTGATCATGCAGGACGGCATCCGCCGCATGCTGCACGACCAGGAGGACGTGTTCTATTACATCACCGCGATGAACGAGAACTACACGCATCCTGACATTCCGAAGGATTGCGCGGAAGGCATCATCAAGGGGATGTATCTGTTCCAGGAAGCCGAACCCTCGAAATCCGCGAAGGGCAAGGGTACGAGCAAGGACAAGGCACCGCGCGTGCAACTGCTTGCCTGTGGCGTGGTGCTGCGCGAAGCCATCAAGGCCGCCGAATTGCTGGACAAGGAATTCGGCGTCAAGGCCGACGTGTGGTCATGCCCCAGCTTCACCGAGCTGTCGCGGGACGGTTTCGATGCCGAACGCTGGAACCGCCTGCATCCGGACCCGAAGGCACAACGCAAGGCCTATGTCGCGCAGTGTCTGGAAAAACACGAAGGCCCGGTGGTCGCGGCCACCGACTACGTCCGCGGCTTCGCCGACCAGATTCGCGCATTCATGCCGCGCGGCCGGCAGTTCACGGTGCTCGGCACCGACGGCTACGGTCGCAGTGACACCCGCGCCAACCTGCTCGACTTTTTCGAAGTCAACGCACACTGGATCGCGCACGCCGCGATCGCATCGCTCGCCGAAGAAGGCGTACTGGCCGCCAAGGATGTCGAACGCGCGATCAAGATGTGGAAGCTCGATCCGGACAAGCCGAATCCGATTTCGGTCTGACGATGGCTCTTGCCCTGGTCCGCGTATAGCGAATCAGGGCGAAAGCACCAGCGTGCGGGAAAGTTTCGAGACGCCGCGCTCGTCGAAGGCTTCGACCGCGACGAAGTAGCGCACGCCCTTGTTGAGCGCGGTGAGCGTCAACTTCGTCGGCTGGTCCGCGAAGCGCTGGTAGGTTTCATAAAGGCGGTCGGGCGCGATGCCCCAGCGCACGTTGTAGCCGACCGCACCCGGCACCGGCTTCCACGCGACCTCGGCATCGCGCGCGTCCGGCAGTCGCGTCGCTGAGACCAGCTCCGGCGCGGGCGGCGGCGGCCCGTCGGCGTTGCCGAACACGCGCAGGTCGGAGATGGCCAGGTGATGCGCGCCGACGTGCCCGTGCACGTAGCGCAGGTAGCGGATGCGCGCCGGCCGGTCGAGTTCGACATAGGCGTTGGCATGGTCCTGCTTCGAGTGCGACAAGTCGGCCAAGGTCGTCCAGCGCTTGCCGTCGAGCGAACCTTCGAGGCGGAATTGCGTGACGATGTCCGGCGCGTCGCCGTAGCGCCCGGCCTTGTAATCGGTGTAGTTGACCTGCACCGCACGCACCGTGCGCGGGCCGCCGAGGTCGAGCGTCAGCGTCTGGCCGGGGGCGTTCTCCGTCGCCACCCAGAACGTGCGCGGGTTTTCGTCCGTCACGTTCGACGCCGGGAACCCCTGCAACTGCGAGGACGCCGTCGCGGCCTTGCGGTACGACAGCAGCATCCAGCCGGTGAAGGTGCTTTCACCGGGCTTGAGCTTGTGGTCGGGCATCCGCTGCGGAAAATCGCCGAAGCGGGTATCGACCCGCATCTGCCCGTCCCTGGTGAAGCCGGCTGGGAACAGGTCGATGCGCCGTTCGAACTTCCAGTTGACGCCCACCCACATCGTGCCGCTGTTCCACCAGTTGCCGTACGCGTCCTGGAAGGTGGAGCCGTGGCCGGCGCCGACCCCGAAGCCGCCGGGCTTGTAGCCGACCGGGTTGTAGGGCGCGTAGGTGAACGGGCCGAGCGGTCCCTTGCCGACGTAGACACCAGTGGCATAGACGTTGTATTCGGTGCCGGGCGCGGCGTACTGCAGGTAGTAGCGGCCGTCGTGCTTGTTCATCCACGCGCCCTCGATGTACGGCGCGATGCTCGTATCGCCGTGGTCCTGACCAAAGCGTTCCCAGCCGTGGTCGTCCGGGTCGGCGCGCAGCAGTGCGACCGGCTTGCCGACGAATTTCACGCGCTTGCCTTCGCCTTCGGATGCCTGGTCGAACGCGAGATCGATCTGCGCCCCGTAAATCGGGAACACGTTGGACGAATCCCAGTACAGGTAGACCTTCCCGTCGTCATCCTGGAACAGGCCCGGATCCCAGGGACCCGGTGGCAGGTCGCCCGGTTTCATTTCGTCTTCGTGGCCGGGCCATGTCGCACCCGGCACCGGCGGCAGCAGGCGCGTCCAGAAATCCCAATGGCCGTGTGCCGGATCCGTGGAATAAAGCAGCGGCCGCGGCTGCATCGCGGACTGCATCAGGAACAGCTTGCCGTCGGCGACCAGCGTGGCCGGCGCGACCGGCCCGTCGAACGGCCAGCGGTCCGGCTTCACGAACGACCAGTGCACCAGGTCGGGCGAACGCCAGTAACCGTCGGCCAGGGTGAGGAACAGGTAATAGGCCCCCTTGTAGCGCACGATCGCGGGGTCCGCGCCGGTGCGATACGAGACGCCCTGGTTCATCTGCTCGTAGTTGTAGCGGTAGTCCAGGTCGAGCGGATTGATCCAGGTGCGGCTCGGGGCAGCCGGGACATACGGTGCCACCCACGCGCCAGCCAGCGCCAGCGCACAAGCGGTGAGTCGTGCCGGGTGCGGGGCCATCGACATGCGAACAGCATGTGGCGACCACCGCGTCGATGCAAGCGGGGCTCCCCTAGATCTGGTCCCTCAAGGTGAGCGACACCTGGCGCGTGGCCGTTCCGCGGCGGACGGTCAAGTTCACCACCGTACCCGATGCCTCATCGCGCAGCATGCGACGAAGTTCGTAAACGGGAATCGAAGCCGCGGATTTGCCATTCACCTGCGTGATCACGTCGCCGACCTCGATGCCCGCACGTTCCGCGGGACCCTTCCGGGTGACGTCCATCACCGCCATTCCGCCGCTCGTGGCGTTGATCCACATCCCGGCGCGATCGTAGGTGTCGAGGTCGGCCACGGGTTCCGGCAGCGGCTTCAGGTACATCACGTGGTTGGCGTAGTCGAACGTCACGATGAAACGCTTGAGGACGCCGCCACCGATGTTGCCCTGGTAGGACGGCGAAGCAAACGATCCCTTCTTTTGAAGCGACAACGCGGTGACGACGCCGGGAATCTTCACCGGTCCGATCGCGAGTTCCCTGCCCCGCGTGACATAGCTGCGCGAGGAACCGCCGACGCCCCATCCGTCCACGGCCACCACGCCCTTCGGATTCGCGGCGCGCAAGCCATGCTGCTTCGCGAACGGTCCGGTCAGCGTGAGCGAGGCGCGCGAACCGGTGTCGATGTCGAATTTGCCGGGAATGCCGTCGAATGTGCCCTCGACCTCGGGCAGGTCGCCGTTGAACACGAAAGGAATCGGCGTGCCGGCATCCTCCGGATCGAAGTGATCGGGTTCGATCAGCGTGATCTCGTGCTTGCCGTAATCGATGCGCGTGACGAAACGCTTGAACACCGTGAAGCCGAGCATGCCCTCGATGTCCACGCCCTCCACGTCGTTCGGGATGAAATCCATCACGTACAAGACCTGGTCCCTGAAGTCGGCATCGCCCACCTTCAGCAATTGCACCTTGGCGAGTCCGACGCTCACGGCCTTGTCGCCGACGCCGGTTCCCGCCATGGCACCCTCGGACTTGATGCCGAGCGCACGGGCGGTGGAAGGCACCAGGATGTTCTCGCCGCCGGTGTCGACGATGAAAAGCAACGGGCCTTGCCCGTTCACCCATGCGTCGGTGTAGATGTGGTTGTTGAGCAGCCGGAACGGGAACGTGGTCTGCGTGGCGCCATGGGCAATCGCAACGTCCTCGATGTGCGACGCCGGTGGCGCGTAGGTCGCCACCGGCTGTTCGGGCAGGAACGTCACCGATGTCACGGCCACGGTTTGCAGGTATTGCTGGCCGTGGCCGTTGTCCACCACGATCCTGAACGGAACACGCACCCCATCGACGCTGCGGTAGTCGGAAAACAGCACGGTGGTCGTGCGCGCGCCGACATGAAGCACGGTGCGATCGAGCAGATGGGATGACGATTGAACCATGCCTGGAAAGGCAAGCCACCTTTGGGCGTGATTTCCAGCACCGCGCATGTCGATACACCACACGATTCATTGGCGAGCACGTTCACTTTCGCCCCGCCGAAGTCGGCACGCCACCAGAGATTGGCGTTCTGGTAGGCGGTGTTCAGCGCCAGCTGCAGGCCATCGCCGCCCTTCTGGAGATTCACCTCGCCATTGGGTCCCTGCTCCCACGCGTCGCTGCCGTCGAAACCTTGCGCGCCACTGGCCGGCCCCAGCGTGTAGCGCTCGACCGAGTTGCCCGTGCGCAGGTCCGTCATGGACGTGTCCGTTCCGGTCAAACCCTGGCCGGTGAGTTTCGATTCGATCTTCACGACGGCCTTGCCGTTCCAGGCGTCCCCGCCGCTGGCGGCGCGATACGCATTCAGGACGGCAGCGGGATCGGCCGCGGCATGCGCCACGCCACACACCAATGCCAGTACGACGGCTGCAAGGGCAGGAAAATCGGAACGCATGGGTTCACCTCGGCCCCCGAACGAGCGACGGCGATCACGGGGCATGGGGAATGGGATCCGGCAGAAACCCACGTGTGGAGATCGGCGCGTGACCACCCACCCTCGCTGGGTAACCACACGCCGATCCCACAACGCTTCCACGAACCGGAATGGACGACCGATCAGTCGCGGATCATTCTCCGGATCGATTGCTTCGCGCGCATGTGCATGTGGTAACGAAAAATCGCGTGACAGTCGTCATGTAGTGCCGCACCTGCGCCATCGGGCCGCACGGCGTACACTCGCGGATCGTTCTTCACAAGAGGGGTTCCATCATGCGTCGCACCGTTCTGTTCGCCCTCACCGTCAGCCTGTGCACGGCCGCCGCAGCGCCGGCCGCGCTCGCGGAAGACGCTTCGAGTCCTGCACAGCCGTTTTCGACCGCGATCACGGCCCAAGGGTTCCGCGCCTACGACAAGGCAATCTCTTCCGACACGATGGATGGCCGCAAGCCCGGCACGCCCGGCGGCGAACGCGCCGCGCAGTGGATCGTCGAACAGTTCAAGCAGCTCGGCCTCGAGCCCGGCAACCATGGCTCGTGGTTCCAGAAGGTGCCCACGGTTTCGACCGCGCTGATGAATCCCGACAGCGTCAAGCTCACCATCGACGAAGGCGGCGGCAACCAGACCTTCGATTTCGGCAAGGACATGGTCGCGATGACGCTGCAGGCCAAGCCGCACGTCTCGATCAAGGATTCCGACATCGTGTTCGTCGGCTACGGCGTCGATGCGCCCGAATGGAACTGGAACGACTACAAGAACCTCGACGTGAAGGGCAAGACGGTGGTGGTGCTGGTCAACGACCCGGGCTTCGGCGACCAGGATGCCAGCCTGTTCAAGGGCAAGGCCATGACCTATTACGGCCGCTGGACCTACAAGTACGAGGAAGCCGCGCGCCAGGGCGCCGCGATGTGCCTGATCGTGCACACGACCAATGACGCTGCCGGATATCCGTGGTCGGTGGTGATGAACAGTTGGGGCGGGCCGCAGCTCGCGCTGCCGCAGAGCGAAGATCCCGCGCCGCGCCTGCCGGTGGCGGGCTGGCTCACGCGCGATGCCGCGCAGCGCCTGTTCGCCAAGGCCGGCCTCGATTTCGACAAGCTGGCCGCTGCCGCCGACCACCGTGGCTTCAAGCCGGTGCCGCTGGAGGCGAAGGCCTCGATCACGCTCGACAGCAAGATCGAACACGGTTCGGCCAACAACGTGCTCGGGATGATCGAGGGCACCACGCGTCCCGACCAGGTGATCGTGTATTCCGCGCACTGGGATCATCTTGGCGAGGACGACAGCCTGAAGGGCGACAAGATCTACAACGGCGCCGTCGACAACGGTACCGGCATCGCGGCGCTGCTGGAAATCGCCAAGGCCTTCAAGGCACAGAAGCCCGCCCCGGAGCGCAGCGTGCTGTTCACGGCCGTGACGCTGGAGGAATCGGGCCTGCTCGGCTCGCTGTACTACACCAAACACCCCGTGTTTCCGATGGACAAGACCGTGGCCGACATCAACATGGACGCGATGGACGTGATCGGCCCCACGAAGAACCTGCAGATCATCGGCAGCGGCCAGTCGCAACTGGAAGACATGCTGAAGGCCGCGCTGAAGAAACAGGGCCGCTACGCCAGCCCCGATGCCACGCCGCAGAACGGCTTCTACTACCGTTCCGACCATTTCAGCTTCGCCAAGGCCGGCGTGCCGGCGCTGATGACCCAGACCGGCAACGACAAGGTCGACGGCGGCACCGCGGCAGGCAAGGCTGCACTGGCCGACTACACCGCGCACCGCTACCACACGCCGCTGGACAACTTCGATCCGAAGTGGGACTTCTCGGGCGTCGCCGAAGACACCCAGGCGCTGTACGAAGTCGGTCGCGAACTTTCGCTCGGCGACCAATGGCCGAAGTGGAACAAGGACAGCGAATTCCGCGCGCGCCGCGAGAAGATGATGGGGCACTGAGGTGCACCACTCGCGGCTCTGTTCGCTGCAGATCGACTGCAACGTCGAAGACATCGACGCCGCGGCCCGCTTTTGGGCCGCGGCGCTCGGCTGCCCGGTGGACATGGATCATCCCGGCAGCCGCGACAAGTACCGCCAACTCGCGACGTCGCCCGACCAGCCGATGGTGCAATTGCAACGCGTTGATCACGAAAGCCGCGTGCACCTCGACATCGAGACCGACGACATCGACGCGGAAGTCGCGCGCCTGCAGGAACTCGGTGCGACGATCTTCGCGCGCCTCGAGCGCTGGGTGGTGATGCAGGCACCCAGTGGCCAGCGCTTCTGCGTGGTGCGCGTGCAGCGGCCGGATTTCGCGGAACACGCCAATCGCTGGGATTGAACAAGCCGACGTTGCAACACCCCACTCGACATGCTGATGCCAACTCGCCACCCGGGGGAACCATGGCTGCCATTGCAACCAATCGCGTTGTCGCCGAGTTCTACCAAGGCATCGATTTTCCACCTGGCTGGGCGGAGCATCCCACCCGATCCATCGGCGTCGGCCTTGCGAGAAACCGTGTCCTGTCCGTAGCGGTACTGCTCGACGCCAGTGACCAGCCGCTGGCGGCCTGTTGGCAGGCCGCGGGGGAGGACGAGCAGTTTGTCCGCATACGATTCGGCGACGGGGCCGAGGAAGACCTGCTCGACCGTCTGAATGATGAAATGGCCACGAAGTCCGAGCAGTTCACCGGCCATTCCGATCTCTTCGCAACGATGTTGTGGGAGCCCGAAAGCCTGCGGCCGGACCAGGGTGTCGACGTTCGCCCGCCACCGTATGGTCGCTTTTTCGACCCGATCGCCGAGGAACGGGGCTGGAGCATCGCCACCGGCGAACTCGTCGCCCGTGCCTCCGACTTGCTGCTGGTCACGCGTCAAAACGCCAACGGACTCTCACTCCCGGTGCCGGCCAACGCGGAAGAAATGCATCGGAACATGGGCGATGACAGCCACCACACGGTCGTCGTGCTTCCGGCAACCAGCGCAGGCGTCCGGGGATAGGCCACGAAGCCGTGCGCCACAACTTGCTGCTGGCTTGCAGAAGCACAACCCGCTACACTGCGCGCAGTTTGACGCGCCGCACCCCGAACTTCCCTGGTGGATCACCGCCGCCGCAGAGCTGAAAGGCCTGCGCCGCCCGGCCCCTCGCCACTCGCACGTCGCGCACACACGGTTCCGCATCCGCGGCAACCGCACATTGTCTCTACCCACCTGCAGCGCGGTTTAGGGAACGCTCCGGGACTTTCAGGAGCTTTCCATGACGTTCGAATCGCTCGGGCTCGCGCCCGCGCTGCTGCGTGCCTTGTCCGAACAAGGCTACGCCACCCCCACCCCGATCCAGGCCGCGGCGATCCCGCACGTGCTGGACGGCCACGACCTGCTCGCCGGCGCGCAGACCGGCACCGGCAAGACCGCCGCGTTCGCGCTGCCGTTGCTGCAAAAACTCGGCGTGGACCAGGTCATCCAGAACAACAAGCAGCCGCGCAAGCCGCGCGCGCTGATCCTCACCCCCACCCGCGAGCTGGCCGCGCAGGTGCATGATAACCTGCGCGCCTACGGCAAGCATCTTCGTGTGCACACCGCAGCCGTGTTCGGTGGTGTTGGCATGGGTGGCCAGATCCAGACGCTGCGCCGCGGTCCCGACATCATCGTCGCCACGCCCGGCCGCCTGATCGATCACATGGACCGTCGCAACGTCGACCTGTCGTGCATCGACACGCTGGTACTGGACGAGGCCGACCGCATGCTCGACATGGGTTTCGCCCCCGCGCTGAAGAAAATCCTGGGTGTCCTGCCGAAGCAGCAAAGGCAGACGCTGTTGTTCTCGGCGACCTTCGTGCCGGAGATCAAGGCACTGGCTGCGCAGTTCATGCACAACCCACGCGAAGTGCAGATGGCGCAGCCGAACGCCGTCGCCGTCGGCGTGCACCATCGCGTGCACCCGGTCGACGCGGACAGGAAACGCGACCTGCTGCTGCACGTGCTGGCCGCCGACAGCCGTCGCCAGACGCTGGTGTTCGCGCGCACGAAGCACGGCTCGGACAAGTTGTGCCGCTACCTCGACCAGCACGGCTTCCGCGTGGCCGCCATCCACGGCAACAAGAGCCAGGGCCAGCGCACCCGCGCACTCGCGGACTTCAAGAACGGCAAGACCACGGTCCTGGTCGCGACCGACATCGCCGCGCGCGGACTGGACATCGCGCAACTGCCGGCGGTGGTGAACTACGACTTGCCGATGGTCGCGCAGGACTACGTGCACCGCATCGGCCGCACCGGCCGCGCCGGCGCCGAAGGCCTGGCGCTGTCGCTGGTCAGCCGCGAAGAAGAAGGCCTGCTGCGCGACATCCGCCGCCTGCTGAAGCAGGACATCGCCATCGAACCGATCGAAGGTTTCGAACCTGCGTGGAACCTGCGCCTGGACAACCCGGCACCGGCGATACGCAAGCACGGCCGCAACAACGGCAACGCGCGCAATAACGCCAAACCCGGCAAGCCGTCGCATGCGCGCCGTCCGCACGCACAGCGCGACAAGGGTGGCGAACACACCGCCGCGAAGAAACAGCGCCGCTCGTGGCGCGACAAGGTCAATTCGCGCAAGGCGTAGGTGCCGAGCCGGATTGCGGGCATTTCGCAGGTTGGGCTGACCCGGCTTCATCGGGGAAGCCCAACTGCCGACAGCGTTGGGCTTCGCTTCGCTCAGCCCGACCTGCGTGCACCGCTTGGTATGCAATCGGCGGATGCACCGCTGCGCGGCTTCTCCCTCCCTGCACGATTGCTACACCCATTCGCGCGGCTTGAGGTATTCCGCGAGCCGCGCCTCGGGGCTGCCGGGTGCGGGCGCGTAGCCGTACTCGTAGCGCACGCGCGGCGGCAGCGACATCAGGATCGATTCGGTACGGCCGCCGGATTGCAGGCCGAACAACGTGCCGCGGTCGTAGACCAGGTTGAACTCGACGTAGCGGCCGCGCCGATACAACTGGAATTCGCGTTCGCGCTCGCCCCAGGGCATGTCCTTGCGGCGTTCGACGATGGGCAAATAGGCATCGAGGTAACCGTTGCCGATCGCCTGCATGAATCCGAAGCAGCGCTCGAAGCCACCTTCGCCCAAGTCATCGAAGAACAACCCGCCGACACCGCGGGTTTCATCGCGATGCTTGAGGTAAAAATATTCGTCGCACCATTTCTTGTATTTCGCGTACACGGCTTCGCCAAACGGCGCGCACAGGTCGCGCGCGACCCCGTGCCAGTGCACGCAATCCTCGTCGAACGGATAGAACGGCGTCAGGTCGAAGCCGCCGCCGAACCACCACACCGGTTCCTCGCCTGGCCGGTCGGCCTCGAAATAGCGCACGTTGGCGTGCGAGGTCGGCACGTAGGGGTTCCTGGGATGGATCACCAGCGACACGCCGGTCGCGGTCCATTTCCGGCCCGCGAGTTGCGGACGGTGCGCAGTCGCCGACGGCGGCAACTTGTCGCCGGTGACGCGTGAGTAATTGACACCGCCCTGTTCGAACACCGTACCGTTTTTCAGTACCCGGGTCCGACCGCCGCCGCCTGCCGGGCGCGTCCATGCGTCTTCGACGAAGCGCGCGCCCCCATCGGCCTTTTCCAGCGCTGCACAGATGCGATCCTGCAAATCGCGCAGGAAGGCATCCACTGTTTCCACGTTCGGTTGCATCACACCATCCTGAAACGACGGGCGGCAATGCGCCGCCCGTCCCGCAATCATTTCGCCATCATCAAGCCGTTCTGGATATCGGTGACCAGGTTCTTGATCCAGCTTTCGTAGTTCTTGTGGATGTAGCGCACCCCGTTCTTCTCCTCGTAGCGGAGATTGCTGCTGGTGACGTAGTTGATCTGGATCTTCTGCGAATCGTAATGCACCGCGATCGTGACGCTGAACGCGCGCGGATCGTACACCGCGTCGATTTTCCCCGGCACGTGCTTGACGATGCGCCAGTTGCGCGCGGTCAATGCCGAGCCGATGATCTGTTCCACCTTGGCCGAATTGACGCCAGCCGGCAACGGGATCGGCGCCGGGTCGGTCAACGGCACCTGCCGGAATGCCATCAGCAACAGCAACGCCGGCATCAGCAGCAGCGGCAACCCCCATCTCGTGGTACGCATGCGCAACATGGTGTTTCCTCCCTGGGAATGCGGCGATTGCGCCGCGCCCGCGAGTGTAACCGCGCATCCGCTGCGGCAGCCTTGGCACGTATACTGATCCACCAGCAACGAGGGACACAGGGTGCCGGAAAGGATTGAACCGCTCGCCATCGTGGCATGCAGCGCGACATCCGCGCTCGGCCACGGACTCGCGGCGCAGCTCGAAGCATTGCGCAGCGGACGCGGCGGCCTGCGCGCCAACGATTTTTCCTCGGCGCCGCTCGAATGCCGGATCGGACGCGTCGCCGGCGTGGAGGACGCGGCCCTGCCCGCGCCGCTTGCGCACTGGGACTGCCGCAACAACCGCCTTGCATGGCTGGGATTGCGGCAAGATGGATTGATGGGCGCGGTCGCCGGTGCGATCGACCGCCACGGCGCCACCCGCGTCGCACTGATCCTGGGCACGTCCACCGCCAGCATCGGCGCCACCGAAGATGCCTACCGGCGGCTGGACCACGGGCGCTTTCCGGAAGACCTGCAGCGACCGGAAATCCATACTCCGCACTCGCTCGCCGCGTTCGTCGCCGATGCGACCGGCATCGCCGGTCCCGCGCTGACGATTTCGACCGCGTGTTCGTCCTCGGCCAAGGTATTCGCGTCCGCGGAACGCCTGATCCGACTGGGTTTGGCCGATGCGGCGCTGGTGGGCGGCGTCGATACCTTGTGCGACAGCGTGCTGTTCGGCTTCCATTCGCTGGAACTGGTGTCGAGGCAGGCCTGCCGTCCGTTCGACGCGCAACGCGACGGCATTTCGATCGGCGAAGCCGCAGCGTTCGCGCTGCTGGAGCGCGTCGATGTCGCACCGCATGCGCCGCGCCTGCTCGGACATGGCGAATCGTCGGACGCGCACCACATGTCGACGCCGCATCCCGAAGGCCGCGGCGCCCAGGCCGCGCTGGACGATGCACTGGCGCGCGCCGGCGTGGGTGTGGACGCGGTCGATTACGTCAACCTGCACGGCACCGCCACGCCCAAGAACGACGAAGTCGAGGCCAAGCTCCTGCTGCGTTTTGCGACGCGTACCCGCGCGAGTTCCACCAAGGGCTTCACCGGCCACACGCTGGGTGCGGCCGGCGCGCTGGAAGCCGTGTTCGCGCTGCTGGCGATCGAACACGGCTTCGTGCCGCCCAATCTCGGTTGCAACGACCCCATGCCGGAGGCTGCCCCCTGGCTGGCCCTGCAGCCCTCGCCCCAACGCGTCGATATCGCGCTCAGCAACTCGTTCGGCTTCGGCGGCAACAACGCCTGCCTGGTGTTCGGACGCGGGGCCGCCGCATGAGCACGCCTCTCGCGCTGAGGATCACCGGCATCGGGGCGTGGGCCCCGGGCGCGCCGGATTGGCCGCACTTGCGGGCCATCCTGCGCAACGAAGCCGCCGCTGCAGACGATGTGCCCGTACGTCCCGCCGGCACGATCCTGCCCGCCGCCGAACGCCGCCGCGCACCCGACGGCGTTCGACTTGCCGCGGAGGTCGCCGCGCAGGCAACCGGCATGGCGAATATCGATCCCGCGGCCGTTCCGTGCATATTCGCGTCCACCCATGGCGAGCTCGCGATTACCGATTACGTGTGCGAAACGCTGGCCCGGTCCCCGCTGGAATTGTCCCCCACCAAATTCCACAACTCGGTGTTGAATGCACCGGCGGGTTACTGGACGATCGCCACGGGATGCACGGCGGCATCGAGTGCCGTGACGGCACACCACCGGAGTTTCGGCGCCGGGCTGCTGGAAGCCGCGGCCTTCGCCTGCGCCGAAGACATGCCGGTGTTGTTCGCGTCGTGTGACGTCGCCTCCACCGGCCCGCTTGCGGAAATGACACGCACCACCCTGGCATTCGGCATGGCACTCTTGTTGCAGCCGGGCGCGGACGATGGCGTCCGGCTGGATCTTGCGCTGCATCCCGGCGCGGGGGAACCGGGGCCGGCCGTGACATGGCCGACCGTGGCGAGCGACAATCCCGCCAACGCCGACGCTTTGGCACTGCTGGCGTTGCTGGCCAAGGCAAACGCTTCGAACCTCCGCTTGCCATTGTCATCGGGATTGTCACTGGATATGGAGATCAAGCCTTGACGGACGCATCTGCCCGGCCCTTCGTGGTCGTGCCCTGTCTCAACGAGGCACGCGCGATAAAGACACTGCTCGATGGCGTGCTGGCACACTGCCGCGACGTCATCGTGATCGACGACGGTTCCACGGACGCCACTGCGGACATCGTCGCGCGCTTGCCGGTGACGTTGATCCGCCATCCCGAGCGCCGCGGCAAGGGCGAAGCGTTGCGCGCCGGCTTTCGCGAAGCGTTGAAACGCGGCGCCAGCGGGGTGCTGACGATGGACGGCGATGGCCAGCACGATCCCGCCGACATTCCGCGCATCCTCTCCGCGGCGCGCCAGTTTCCCGGCGCAATGATCGTCGGCGCACGCATGCTGGAACGCCATCGCCAACCGAATGCGCGCAGGCGGGCCAACGATTTCGCCGACTGGGGCATCAGCTGGGCGTGCGGGCGGCCCGTCGCCGACACCCAGAGCGGCCAACGCTGGTATCCGCGCGCGGCTGTCGAACTGGTGGACCTGCCGGCGCAGGATTTCGTGTTCGAAGCGGCGATCCTGATCGCCGCGTCCCGCGAACTCGGCATGCCCGTCGTGTCGATTCCGATCAACTGCCGCTACGAACCCGGCGCGCGCCACAGCCATTTCCGACCGGTGCGTGATGTCGTGCGAATCACCTGCCATACCTTCTGGCAGGTGCTGCATTACGGTCATGTATTGCGGAGTTACCGCGCGTCGCACGCCAGCGCGCCACACGTGTACGATCCCGAACACCTGCTCGACACCGCGCCCCCTTCGCCGCTGGCGGGGGCCGGCAGCCCACCGGTGAAATGAATGTCCGATGCGACGCCCGTGGATGTCCTGATCATCGGTGGCGGGCTCGCCGGACTTGCCCTCGCGTTGCAACTGCACGATCGCTGCCCCGCGCTTTCCATCCGGGTGCTGGAACGGCGCCGCCACCCGGTTCCCGCCGCCGCCTTCAAGGTAGGCGAGTCGACGGTGGAAATCGGCGCGCATTATTTCGCCGATACGCTGGGCTTGCGCGAACACCTCGATGCCGCGCACGTGCGGAAGTTCGGCTTCCGATTCTTCTTCAGCGACGGCCGCGCGGAACTGGATCACTGCACCGAACTCGGCATCAGCCGTGTATTCCCCACCCCGACCTGGCAACTCGAACGCGGCACGTTCGAGAACTTCCTGGGCCGCGAAGTCGAACGTCGCGGCATTGAATTCGTGCAGGGCGCCTGCGTGCGCTCGATCGAAACCGGCACGCCGCATCTGGTGCACGCCGCGCAGGGCGACGACTTCCGCAGCCATCGCGCGCGCTGGCTGGTCGATGCCTCCGGCCGCGCCGGCCTGCTGCGCCGGCAGTTCGGCCTGGGCGACGACAACGGCCACCCCATCGGGGCGGCGTGGATGCGCATCGACGTGCGCCTGCACCTCGACCACTGGTGCGACAATCCGGCCTGGCGCGGACTGTGCGACCCGCAGGAACGCTGGCGATCCACCAACCACCTGTGCGGCCCGGGCTACTGGGTATGGATGATCCCGCTGGCATCGGGCGCGCATTCGGTCGGCATCGTCGCGGATTCGGCGATGCATCCCGTCGATTCATTCAACAGCTTCGACCGCGCGCTGGCCTGGATGCAGCATCACCAGCCGGCGCTGGCGCGGGAACTCGAAACGCACCGGGATGCACTGCTGGATTTCGGATTCCTTCGCAACGTCTCGTACGGGTGCAGGCAAGTCTTCAGCACCGAACGCTGGGCCCTGACCGGCGAGGCCGCGATGTTCCTCGACCCGTTCTATTCACCGGGCTCGGATTTCATCGCGATCGGCAATACCTATATCACGGAACTGGTCGCGCGCGACCTGGCGGGCCGCGCCGATGCGCGCGCCACCCGCCATTTCCAGCAACTGTTTTTTTCATTCCAGCGCAACACGCTCAATCTCTATCGCGGGCAGTACGCGCTGTTCGGCAATCCCCGCGTGATGACCGCGAAGGTGCTGTGGGATTACGCCTACTACTGGGGCGTGCTGTGTCCGCTGGCGTTCGGCGACCGGCTCACCGACCTTGCGCTGTTCGGTGACCTGGCACCGCAATTGGTGGCGGCGGAGGATCTGAACCAGCGCGTGCAGGCGATGTTCCGCGACTGGCATGCACGCGGTCGTGCATGCACCACGCCATCGTGGATGGACCAGCAGGAACTCGCCTGGTTCGCCGGACTCAACGCGCGCCTGCACGAGCGTCTCGACGACGCCGGCATCCGCGCGCGCCTGCGCGAAAACATCGAACTGCTGCACGCGCTGGCCGGCGCGCTGGCGGACGACGCCGCGCGCGATGCACCCGGGCCGGCGATCGAATCGCTTCGGCTCGCCGCCGGCGCACGCGCGCGGCCGGTGCTTTTCCGCGCGGCGGCCTGAACCGCCGCCGCGCCCCGAATCAGCGGGCCAGTTCGAGCTTGTTGGACAGCACCCAGCCGATGTTGCCCAGCTCGTCCGACACCTTCCACCAGATGCCGACCTTGTCGCCGGTCGGGTAAAGCATCATGCCCGGCTTGAGGCTCCGCACGACCGACGAGTGCAGGTTTGCCTCCGAGTACAGCTTGGTGCCCTCGGTCAGCCGCACCGCCTGCTGCACGTTGTCCGCCTGGGCGTTGGGCGCATTCCGCTGCAGCTCCGCGACCATCTTGGTGTACGCGTCCAGGTAGGCCATCGCAATCACCTGCCCGATCTCGGTGTTGGCGTACCCGCTGGCGCCCCCGGCCGCAAACGCGCCCCAGTACCCGCCACCGCCCCCCGACCAACCCACGTCGGTCTTGTCGGCATGGCCCTGCTCCAGCGCGACCTGCTCGGTGGAACGCACGTCGGTCAACGTCAGCACCACGTCGGCCGTCTTCTTCGAAAGGCTCACGCCGCCCAGCACCGCGCCTGCGCCGTGTCCGATCAGGCCGCCGAGGATGCCGCCGATGTTGGTGCGCCTGGCATTGCCGTTGCTGTTGGCGATGTCGGGCACCAGCACGTAATCCGCGGCCTTCATCTGGCCCTTGCCGATGTTCGAGCCCACGCGCATCTCGCCCTCGCCGGCCAGGTCGCGTTCGGCGCGCGCGGCGGCCAGGCCCTTGCCGCGATCGACCAGCGTGAAACAGCCCGATTGCGAAACGTACACCTTGATCAGCGCGGCCGGCGATTCGAGGTTCATCGACGTCCACCACGGATTGCCGTTCTGCGGTTCCTGCACCGCCAACGTGCCGATCCTGCTGCTGCAATGCGGCATCTGCGGCTGCGCGTTGGAAGCGGCAACACTCGTCGACGCGACGAACATGCCCCCTGCAATGGTCAGCATGCAAAGCAACGGCTTGGCGCTACGAACTTTGATCCCCATACGGAAACCCCTCCCTCTCGGCCCCAGAAAAACGTGCTCGATGGCGGCCACCCGCAAGCGTCGGCGCATTCGGGTCCGGCCGTTCACCGCATTTTGTGATGGACATCACACTTCCCTTGCGGCGTGTATACGCGCGCCGCGCCGAAGTGTCAATCGGGGTTTCGAGCTATCCGGAACGGCTGCAACATTGCTTCAGGCGGGGGCGGATGGCAGGGCATCGGGGAAACTGCCAATCGGCGGCCGGGTGCCGCGGGATTCAGTCCATCAGGCCATGCCGCCATTGACGCCGATCACCTGCCCGTTCACGTAAGACGCTCCCTCGGAACACAGGAACGCCACCACCGCTGCGACCTCCGCGGGCGTGCCGGTGCGCGCGGCGGGAATCATTGCCTTCACTCGCTCCGGCGAAAACAGCGTCTCGGTGAGGCGTCCTTCGATGATGCCCGGCGCGACCACGTTGACGGTGATGTTGCGCGAAGCCATCTCGCGCGCCAGCGATTTCGCCGCGCCGTGCAACGCGGACTTGGCTGCGGCGTAATTGACTTGCCCGCGATTGCCCAGCGTCGCCGCCACCGACGAAACCGCCACGACGCGTCCGAAACGCGCACGCGCCATCGGCAGCAACAACGGCTGCGCCGCATGAAAGAATCCATGCAGCGACACATCGATCACCCGACGCCACTGGTCCTCGCCCATCCCCGCCAGCGGAGCGTCGTCGTGGATGCCGGCGTTGTGCACCAGCGCCTGGATGGGTGCGACCTGCAACAGTGCTTCGACCGCGGCACGCGTGGCGGCAGCGTCGGTGAGATCGAACGTCGCGACTTCCGCCGCGCCACCCGCTTCGCGAATGCCGGCCGCCACCGCCTCGGCACGCGCGCGGTTCGCATTCGCATGCACGATTACCCGCCAACCGTCCCGCGCCAGCGCGGTGCAGATCGCACCGCCGATGTCGCCGCTGCCGCCCGTGACCAGCACCCGCTTCGCGTTCATGCCCGCGTTCCCTTCAATCTGCATTCGAAACGGCGCGCAACATCACGGCCGCGCGGCCGGTCGCGAGCACGCTGCCCCGGTGCTCGACGCGAAACCCATATTGCAGGCTGTCCGCCATCGCGATCAAGCATTCGACGTGGACCTGCAATCGGCCTTCGAGGTCGTCGATGCGTTCCACCTGCAGGCTGATCTCGCGCAGCGCGACCAGCAACCCCGGCCGGGCGGTGCCACCTTGGGCGCGCTCGCGCAGCGCGCCGTGCACCGCCATCGCCTGCGCCGCGTATTCGCACAGGTTCACGGCGTGCAGCATGCCACCGGCACGCAACGGATTGTCCGGGCGCTGGTGCGAGGCGCTGCGCGCGTGCAGGCAGGTCGCGTCCCATTCGACCACTTCGTCCAGCAGGCACATCGTGCCCTTGTGCGGCACCAGGTGCGCCCATTCGACCTTCGGCAGCATCGCGTCAGCTCTCACGCCGCAAATGATCTGCCGGGGCCATCAATACCGACAGGGTGAAATGGAACGCGACGCCCAGCGCCACCGTCAAACCGATCGCACGGAGCACCGGCACGCTCGACAACGCCAGCACCCCGAACACCAGCAGCGCGGAAGCGACGCACACGAGCGTTGCATGCAACGTGCGCAAGTCCTCGCGTTCGTCACCCGTACGGCGTTCAAAAAACAACGCGTAATGCAAACCGAGGCCTGCCGCCAGCGTCAGCGATACCAGATGAAACAGCGACAGCGGAATCCCGCACCCACGCAGCACCACCAGCACCAGCAGCGTCGCCAACGTCATCGGACCCAGCACATGCAATGCACGTCGGAGGCTCCGCAATGCCAGCGTCACCGCTATGCACAACAGCAGCGCGGCGATACCCAATGCGATGAGGATGCGATGCCGGTACGCCATCACCAGCGATTCGGTGGAAGCCTTTAGATCCAGCAGGTGCACCGTACCACCCGTCGACCTCGCCAGAGCGTCGAACGCGGCCGGGTCGTTGACGCCACTCAGCGTACCCAATCCCACCCAGGCATCACCCTGCTGCACCAACATGGATTCCAGCCGCGCACCAAGGGGCGACCGTTCAAACTTTGCGGGGGTCAATGGCGGCAGCTTGCGCGCGGCCTCCACGTCCGCCACGAACGGGGCGAACACGCCCGCGCGGAACGGCAGCCCTTCCATTGCCTGTTGCAGCGCGGTCTGCAGTTGTGCCGTGTCGGGCAGTTTCGCCTGCCGCGCTTCCTGGGTGGCGACGCTCGGCAGGAACCGCGACGGCAACTCGAAACCATCCACCGCATGCTCCGCGACGAGTTGCCGCATCCGCGGCACGATCCGTTCGGACAGATCCAGCACGCCTTCGGCAGTTGCCGCGCGCAGCACCAGCAGGTAGCGCACGTCGGGCGCGCCGAGTTCCGTGCGCAGCCGCGCGTCGCGCTGCAATTCCGCTTTCGGAATGGGCGTCAGCGCAGACAAATCGTTCTGCCAGAACTTTCCCGGTGCAAACGCGACGGCGGACACGCCGGCGACGACTACCAGCCACGGCACCCACTGCGGGCGCGGCAGCTGCGCAAGGAAACCCCACGCCCGTGCCAACCCGGGCGTATCGGCCATGTCGCGACGCGCCGGGGGCGCGACCAGCGGCACCAGCCATCGTGTGCATGCGCCCGCAACGACCAGCCCGCCGATCGTGAACACGGCAAGTTGCTGCAAACCCGCGACCCCGGACGCGAAGAACGCCAGATAGGCAATGCACACCGACACGATCGCGGTCGCCAGCAGCGGCCACAATTCGCGCACGCACTGCGACGTCGCGACGCCGACGCGGCGATGGCTGAACACGCGCAGCGGATATTCCTGCGCCACCCCCAACAGCGTGAATCCGAACGCGACGGTGATGCCGTGGGCATGCCCGAAGATCAACGCCAGCAGCGCGAAACCGACCACCGCTCCCGATAACAGCGGCAATGCAGTCACGGCGATCGGCACCGCGCTTCGATACGCCAGCAGCAGCATCACGATGAACCCGATCGTGGTGATCGCGCCGAATCGATCGGCCTCGGCACGCGTGTTGCGACTGGCCTCGACGCCGAACCAGCCCGGCCCGCTGATCACGAGTTTCGCCTGGTGCGCACCGGGCAACGACGCGAAGTGCTCCTGCAGCGATGCGATCGCCGCGGCCTGCGCGCCGGGATCGAAACCCGCGGCCTTCGTCTCCGCGACCAGCAGCGCCTCGCCACGATCCGAAAACCACACGCCATGGATCAGTCTGGGCTGGCGCGGCGGCGCCCACGATTGCGCCAGCTTCAGGGTTTCCAGCGTGGGATCACGCTTCAGCCACGGCTCCAGCATCGATGCCGCCGGCGAACTCAGATCCTCGACGCGCTGCTGCAATTGTGCGTGCAGATACGCGGCATCGAAGCGGTGCGCATCCAGCGTGGAAGACAGCAGATACCGATACGGCAGCAGACCGGATGCGATCTCCGCCAGATCATTGCTGCCGTTGGCGACCTGCGCGAAGGCGGGATCGTGCGACAGCGCCTCCTGCAGTCCGCGCGAAAGTCCGGCCAGCCGCTCCTGCGACGCGCCCGAAATCGCCAGCAGCAGCAAACGCGATCCGGGGCCCCTGCCGATCTCGTCCAGCAGCAGTTTCTGATCAACGGTACGCGCCGGCGGCACGAAATCGCGAAGGTCCGAACTGATCTGCAGATGCCGCGCCACGCCCCATCCGAGCGCGGCGGCCAGCACCAGCCAAACGAACCAGACGGCAACCCGCGCGCCGCGCGTCATTGGCCGTTGCGGCAGCGTGCGGCCAATGCGGACTGCAGCGGCGCCGCGCTGCGCAGTCCCGCCTCCGCCATCGCGCCGACCAGCGTGATGCTGCTGTCGCCGTTGACATCGGTTACGGTCAGGCAGCGCGGTTCATGCTCGCGGCCGTCGATCACGATCGACGCAAGCTGGCCCTTGAGCTGGCCGGTGCGTGGCGCGAGCGTGACGACCCAATGCGCACTGCCACCCTGCGCGGACAGCGAGAAATCCTGCTGCAGTGCGGAGATGTCGCCGCCGAGCAACGCGCGGAACCCGGCCAGCATCGCCCTGGCTTGCGGCGCGCGCGCGAGCGGCATCCGGTGCACGTCGCCCCCGCCGCGCCGCACCGACAATTCGCCGTCGCCGATTTTCGCGGTTTCCTTGAACGGCTTTTCGATCTCGCGTTCCATCCGGTCGTCGCCCAGCCAGCGCAACGTACCCGACACCACCAGCGGGCGGTCCAGCACACCGCGATAGCTCACCTGCACGAACGGCGTCGACACCGGCGGGGTCTTGGCGATGCCCGACAACAGCGATCCGGCCAGGCCAGGTTCGGCGGCCGACGCACCGCCGGACGCGAAAAGCGCCAACCCGATCAGCGCGTCACGAAGAGTGCGCCTGCTGCAGGTTCGGCTGGATCGCATGTTGCGCGGCGAGGGTCGTGGGCGGCTGCCAGAAATCATAGAAGTTGAACCAGTTGCAGGGCGCTTCGCGCAGGTGATGTTCCAGCCGCTCGGCGTAACGGCGGATGTACGCGTCGAGCGCGGCGTTGCGATCGGTGCGCGGCAATTCCACCTGTTCGGCCAGCGTTTCGAAGACCAGATCGTAGCGGTTGCCGCCGCGATACATCCCGAGGCACAGCACCACCGGCACCTTGAGCAGGGCGGCAATCTGCCAAGGCGCCGCGGGAAATGCGGCATCCGCGCCGAGGAAGGGCACCTCGCGCATCAACTCGTGCGGGCGGCCGCGATCGCCGAGCAGGGTGATCATCGCCCCCTCGCGCGCGGCTTCGGAAAGCGCGAGCACGATGTCCATGCCCCCGCGCGCGGTATCGATGATGCTGTCCGACAATTCCGGCGCCAGCGCTTCCAGCAGCCTGGTCAGCGCCGGCGTCTTGCTCTTGTCCATCACCAGCTTGAGTTTGCAATCCGGGCGTCCCGCGGCAAGCACGCGCAGCACCTCGAAACTGCCCACGTGCGCGCCCAGCAGCATCACGCCCTTTCCACCACCCAGATGACGGTGGAGTTCCTCGACGCCGCGCGTGCTGACGCGGAAGCTGTCGATCCCGCGGGCCAGCAGGAACACGCGGTCGAGGATCGTGGATGCGAAGGCATGGATCAGGCGCATCACCTGCCACGCGCTCCCCGGCTTGCCGGTGAGGCGACGGAAATAATCGCGCGAGGCGCGGCGTTCGGGGCCGCGCCGGAAATAGAAATACACCGTGATCGGGTACAGGATCAATCGCGCGAACGTGCGCCCGAAATGCAGCCCGATGAAACGGATCAGCCAGATCGCGAACCAGCCGCCGGCCTCCGGTCGATCGAGCCAGTGCTCGCTCGTGCCCTGATACTGCTCTTCCATCATGTCCCCTGTCCGATCCATTGCCGCCGCCCAATCATGCCGGCGCGCACTGCAGCGTGCCACGTGCCAAAGGCACCCCATCCATGCGCCGCACCGCGAAACGGATGCACCCGGCGTCGGCACGCAGTTCGATCAGCGCGTCCTCGTCCGGCAGCAACGGCTGCAGGAACTTCGCGTCCAGTTTTTCGATGCCGTCTCCGCGCCACACGCGCAAAGCCGCGGTCACGCGTTCCAGCACCACCACGCCGGGAACGATCGGGTTGCCGGGGAAATGCCCCGCCAGGGCCGGATGCGAAGCATCGATCCGCAATGCAGTCTGGAATGAATCGTTCATGCCGCGCCGTCTTCCCCGCGCACCAGCGCCGGCCAGCGCTGCACGATCTGTGCCACGAATCGCCGGATAGGCGGGTGCGGAATGTGCCGGAGGTGCCAGCGCCGGAACGCATACTCGCCCGCAAATGCGACAAGCAACACGATCCAGCAACCCGCTTCCGGATACCACGCGAGCAGGGAACCGGGCAGTTCGAACGGGACGGCGACGCCGAACGTGGCCAGCCATCCGCCCGGCACCGCGAACAACGCGATCAGCAGCGACAGCAACGCCATCGCGCCGAGCAGGCAGGCCCAGAACCAGGTGACGCCGCGCGTGTAGTCGCGCACGCCCGGCAGGTTCACGCGCGCCTCGCCTTCGATCACCCGCACGAAGCGCGTGACCAGGGGTTCCGCGCCGGGCCTCAACGTACGCGCGAACAGCCAACCGATCGCAGCCAGGAACACCACCGGCAACGCCATCAGCGCCAGCACCGGCCGGCCGGTCATTGCCGGCACCAGCAACAAGGCCGCGAGCAGCACCCACGCCGCCAGTGTGGTCATCCTGCGTCGCCGCCACACCGATGGCAACCACGCCAGCAACAGCAGCGCCGCCGCGACCACGCTCAATGCATGCCGATGCAGCAAGCCACCCGCCAAGGCGAGCAACCCGCACGACAGCAAAAGCAACGGCAGCCACGGTACGCGCGATGCAGCGGATGGGCGTTGAACGGCGCGCGTGGACATGCGGACGGGGCGGACTGGATCGGCGGCGAAGTCTATATGATAGGCGGATTGTCCAGGGACGCCTGAACCGGGGAGGAGCATGGACACGCCCACATTCGATTGCGACGTGCTGGTGGTGGGCGGCGGCCCCGGCGGCTCGACCATCTCGACGCTGCTCATGCGGCGCGGCTGGCGCGTCACGATGCTGGAACGCGACCGCCATCCCCGCTTCCATATTGGTGAATCGCTGCTGCCGGCGAACATGCCGATCTTCGAAGAGCTCGGCGCGCTGGAAAAACTGCGTGCGCTGGGTCGGCTGAAGCTCGGCGCGGACTTCCCGCGCGACGACGGCAGCTATTACACCTTCCGGTTCGACCGCGCCCTGGGTGACACCCGACCCTACGCGTTCCAGGTCAAGCGCGAAGACATGGACCGGATGCTGTTCGAGCACGCCCGCGAAAACGGCGTCGATGCGCGCGAGCAGATTAAGGTCGAACGCTTGGCGTTCGATGCCGACGGCGTGACGGCGCACGTCGATGCCGCGGGCAACAAATCCACGCTGCGCGCGCGCTACGTGGTGGACGCGTCGGGCCGCGACACCTTCCTCGGCAAGCAACTGAAGCTGGTCCGGCGCAGCGAAAAACACCAGAGCGCGGCGATGTTCGCGCACTACGAGGGCATCGGCTACAACCCCGACGATCCGGACGGCAACATCATCAGCGTCAACCGCTTCGCGCACGGCTGGGCATGGTTCATCCCGCTGCCGGGCGGCATCACCAGCGTGGGGTGCGTGTGCAAGCCCGGTTACCTCAAGACGCGGCAGGGCGCGAGCAACGACGAATTCATGGCGAGGACACTTGCGATCGTCCCCGGCGCCGACCGCCGCATCGCCCACGCACGGCGTGTATCGCCGGTGCGCTTCACGGGCAACTATTCGTATGCGTGCA
Source organism: Rhodanobacter sp. (assembly GCA_044464225.1). GTDB lineage: Bacteria > Pseudomonadota > Gammaproteobacteria > Xanthomonadales > Rhodanobacteraceae > 66-474. The sequence goes on from JBIQLN010000001.1 coordinate 308,947, forward strand.
GCGCGATGGCCGGACACCGCTGGATCCTGATCGGCGACGCGTGGGCATTCCTCGATCCGGTGTTTTCCTCGGGCGTGTTCCTGTCGATGTACTCCGCGCAGAAGGCTTGCGAGGTCGTGGACGGAAGCTTGCGCGAACCCGCGCGGGAAGCGGCGCTGCAGAAGCGCTATGCGAGGCATCTGCGGCAGGGCTATGCGCGCTTCGCGTGGTTCATCTACCGCTTCAACTCGCCGGTGATGAAGGCGTTGTTCGCCGATCCGCGCAACGTGATGCAGGTGGAACAGGGCGTGATCTCGATGCTGGCCGGCGACGTGTTCGACAACAAGCTGGTGTTGTCGAAGCTGCGCATCTTCAAGACGATCTACGCGATCGCGTCGCTGATCAACCTGCGCCGCTGGGCCGCCGACCGCATCGATCGTCGCCGCCAGAACCGCATGCGTGTCGCTGCCGGCGCCCCGGAATGACCGTCGCATGATCGAACCGGATGCGGTCGAGCCCGTAGAACTTCGTGTCGCCACGCCTTTCGGCGAACTTGCCGCGCTGCAATGGGGCGATCGCGACGCGCCGCCGCTGCTGGCGCTGCACGGCTGGCTGGACAACGCCGCGAGCTTCGCGCGACTGGCGCCACTGCTCGCGGACAGCCGTCGCGTGATCGCGCTGGACCTGCCCGGTCACGGCCACTCCGCGCATCTGCCGGCGAGCGCCCCTCGCTACAACAACCTCGACCAGGTCGACCACGTCCTCGACTTTGCCGACGCCCTGGAACTGGACTGTTTCGACCTGCTGGGCCATTCGCTGGGCGCCGGCATCGCGTCCCTCGCCGCGTCCGCCGCACCCGTCCGTATCGGCAGGCTGCTCCTGATCGAAGGGCTGGGCCCGCTCGCCGACGACGGGTCGCAGACGCTGGCGCGCTGGCGCGATGCCCACGCACAACGCGAAATCCCGCGGCGGCCACCACGCGTGTTCGCCTCCGCCGACATCGCGGTGAGGGCGCGGGTGGCGGCGGGCGGTCTCGACGCGGACGAAGCGCGTCCGATCGTCGAACGCAATCTGCGCAAGGTCGACGGCGGATTCACGTGGCGCAGCGATCCGCGCCTGCGGCTCACGTCACCGCTGCGTATCGGGGAGCACCAGTTGCGGCGCCTGCTCGCCGGCATCGAAGCGCCCACGCTGCTGTTGCTGGCCGAGCCCGCAACACCCTACCTGCCGCCGGCCTTGATGGACGCCCGCGCCGCCTGCGTTGCCGCGATCCGCGTCGCGCATATCGCCGGGCCGCACCATTTGCACGTGCGACATCCGCGCGACGTCGCCGATCACGTCGGCGAATTTCTGCAGCAGTAGAAGTCGAGAAAGCGGTGCGGATTCAGCGACCGTAGCGCCTGTTGCGGCGCTGGTACGTGCGTACCGCGCGCAGGAAGTCGATGCGGCGGAACGCGGGCCACAGCACGTCGCAGAAATAGAATTCGCTGTAGGCCGCCTGCCAGATCAGGAATCCCGACAACCGCTGTTCGCCGCTGGTGCGGATGATGAAGTCCGGATCGGGCACGCCGCCGGTGTAGAGGTACCGCTCGATGTCGCCGGATTTCAGGTCCGTCACCACCGATTCCAGCGAGCGGCCCTCGGCGGCGGCGGCGTTGAGCAGCCCCTTCACCGCGTCGGTGATTTCCTCGCGTCCGCTGTAAGCCAGTGCGATCGTCAGCAGCATGCCGTCGTGGCCGGCCGTGGAAAGTTCCAGCGCTTCGCTGGCGGCCACCACGCGCTCGGGCAGCCGGTCGCGCTGGCCGATGATCTTCACGCGCACCCGCCCGGACTTCAGGCGCGGTTCTTCCAGCAGTCGCGCGCTTTCGCGCACGAACAGGTCCAGCAGGCACTCGACTTCCGCAGGCGAACGGCCGAAATTCTCGGTGCTGAACACGTACAGCGTCACGTGGCGCACATCGAGCTCGAGGCACCACTCCAGCACCTCGCGCAATTTGTTGACGCCGTACTGATGGCCGATGGTCGCCTCAAGGCCGATGCCGCGCGCGAAGCGCCGATTGCCGTCGAGGATCAACCCGATGTGCGCCGGGACCTTCTCGGTGGCCACCTGGCGGGCGAGTGCGCGCTCGTACCAGCGATAGAGCGGGTACAGGAGCGGTTTGAGGATGCGCCACGGGCGGCGACGCAGGTCGGCATACGCGATCCGCAGCCAGCCGGGAGCGACCGCCACCGTCTCGCTTTCGGCCGGGAGCGGCTCGGATATATTGGAATTCATGGCGGGGCATTGTATGCCGGTACGGACGAACCGGAGCATGACGGGTGCCGCGCTTTGCTGCTCCGGGACGGATCGGTTCACGTTGGCACGTCGCGATGGCGCGTCGATACCGACGCCGCGGACAGCGCGAGGCCCTTGAGGACGCACGTGTCCGGCCTCACACATGGCATGAATGGCCCCCGCGACATTTCGTCGATGCGAACCGTGCGGACCGTCCACTTCGGCCATCGGACCGGCCACCCTGCGGAGTCGAGGATGAGCGGGTTCGACTGGCTGCCCTGGCGACGACCACCGCCGCCGATCGATGATGCGCTTTGGCGCGATGCGCTGGCCGTATGCCCGCTTGCGCAACGGCTGGCGCCGGACGAACGCCAGCGATTGCGGCTGCTCGCGGCGCGCTTCCTCCAGCGCAAACGTTTCTTTCCGGTCGACACAAAACTGGATCCGATGCAGCGGCTGCTGGTCGCGATGCAGGCGTGCGTGCCGATCCTGAATTCGGGATTCCGGATGCTGCGCGGCTGGCAAAGCGTGATCGTGTATCCGGGCGAATTCAAGGTACGTCATCGCCACCACGACGCCAGCACCGGCGTGGTCACCGAACGCGACGAAGTGCGCAGCGGAGAAGCGTGGCAGGCCGGACCGCTGGTGCTGTCATGGGCCGCGGTGCAACAGGATCTGCTGCAGCCTTGGGACGGATTCAACGTCGTCGTGCACGAAATCGCGCACAAGCTCGACATGCTGGATGGCCCGCCCGACGGCGTGCCGCCGCTGCCGCGCGCGATCGAATGGCGAAAATGGATCGACACGTTCCAGCGTGCCTACGATCGTCTTTCCGACGACGTCCACCTGGGCCATGCCACGCTGATCGATCCCTACGCCGCCACCAATCCCGGCGAATATTTCGCGGTGACGAGCGAACTGCACTTCTCGGATCCGTGCCGCCTCGCGCGCGCCGAGCCCGACGTCGCGACGCTGCTGCAGGCGTATTACGGACGTTCGCCGGCGCCGTGACCGCCCCGGAAACTGCGTCGGCGGGACGCTACACCAGCCGTGCCCACGCGCGGACCGGAAAGGCACCCATGCCGGCCGCGCGCATCGGTACCGCCGAAAAGCGCAAACCTTCCGACGGTAACGCGGCCAGCGAGGCCAGGTTCTCGACGATCGGGATGCCCGCCGCCAGCAGGATGGAATGCGCCGGCCGTTCGGCATCGGACGTGTCGTCGATGTTGAGCGCGTCGATGCCGACCAGCCGCGCGCCGCGATCGCGAAGATCGGTCGCGGCGTCGCGGCCCAGGAACGGCCAGCCTTCGGCGTAGGCCGCCGTGCCCCAATGCGTGCTCCAACCCGTGTCCAGCAACACCGCCCGGCCGGCAACGTCGAGGGCGCCGAGCGCATGGCGATCGATGCAGCGCCCGCGCATGCCTTGCAAGTGCACCACCACCGCGTCGACATCGGCGATGGCCGCCAGCGGCAACGCCGACACGTCGGGCTTGCCGGGGTAGCGGTGGAAGGGTGCATCGATGGCGGTGCCGGAGTTCGCCACCATGTCGATGCGCCCGATCTGGAAGCTGACACCCTCTGCATAGCGGGTACGGCTTTCGACATGACTGATGTGATCGGTGATGCGCGGCTCCGGCAGGCCGGGGTAGAGCGCCTCGCCGTCGTGCACGACATGCGAAAGATCGATCAGGTCGGCGCGATCGGCGGCCCCGCCGGCCACCCGTCCGGCCCTGGCCGCCCGCTTGTGCGGATCGGCGATGATCCGCTTGTTGAGGATGCGCACGCCGGAGACCATCAGCAGCCGCAGGTCGCGCACGATGTAATCCGCGAGGGCTGCATCGTCGATGTCCGCGCCGTCGATGTCGAGGCGGAACCCCTGCCCCTGGATGCCGCCGCCATTGGAAAATTCGACTTCGAAATCGAAACAGACCCGGCGGTCGTTGCTGGTCGCCTGCATGGAATCACTCGCCTGATTGGGGTGCGCCCACTTTGCCCGCACGCCAGGATTCACGAAAACGAATTTTTCTTGCACCTGCCATAAGATAAACAATGATCAACGACCTGGATCTGGTACGCACCTTCCTTGCCGTCGCCGAAGCGGGATCGTTCACCGCGGCGGCAACCGGCGTTTACCGCTCGCAGGCCGCCGTCAGCCAGCAAATACGCCGGCTGGAATCCCAGGTCGGTGCCCGGTTGTTCGAGCGCGGACGGCGGGAGGTGACGCTGAGCCACGCGGGCCGCCGGCTGCTGCCGCATGCGCGGCACCTGCTGACCGCGAGCGAGCAGGCACGCCTGGCGGCGCACGGCACCGATCGGCGTCGAATCCGGATCGGCATTCCCGACGACCTCGCCGGTCTGGTGATGCCGGCGCTCGCGGACGTGGCCGGCCATGACGATACGTTCATGTTCGAGATCGTGACCGGCGCCACCCGCGAGCTGCACGCGTCGATCCCCGCGCGGCTGGAAATCGTCATCGGGCTGGCGATCCCGCGGCTGCGGGACGGCGTCGAACTGGCGCGTTTGCGTGTGGGCTGGTTCGGCCGTTGGCAGGGCGGCGGCAGCATTCCGCTGGCGCTGTGCACCGAAGGATGTCTGCTGCGGCGGCAAGCCCTGGCTGTGCTCGACCATGCAGGCATGGCGTGGCACTTGTGCGTCGCGGCGAACAGCGTGGGCGTGGTGGAAGCCGCCATCGCCGGGGGCATGGCGGTCGGGCCGCTGCTGGAAACCGTGGCCGCCGGGGCCCTGCCTCGCGTTCAAGCGCTGCCGCCGCCCGGCGACATCGGCATCCGCATGTATGCCGACAGCCATGTCGAACGGCCACTGCTCGAGAGCCTCTCCGACGCGATCCGTCAACGCATCGCCGCGCGCTCGCCGGCCACCTCGGGTGTCCGGAAGGTCGCCTCGTCCAGCCGCCCCGGACGCGGACGCAACCGGCCGAATGCAGCCCGCCGGCGTCCACCGCCATGAGCGTGGAGCAGCGTCCGGTGCATCACCCCTCCTTCAACCAGCGCGCCGCATCCAGCGCATAATACGTGAGGATCGCGTCGGCACCTGCGCGCTTGATCGAAAGCAGGGTTTCCATGGCGCAGGCACGCTCGTCGATCCACCCGTTCGCGCCGGCGGCCTTGAGCATCGCGTATTCGCCGGACACCTGGTACACGAACGTAGGGACGCCGAACCGGTCCTTCACGCGGCGCACGATGTCGAGATACGGCAAGCCCGGCTTCACCATCACCGCGTCGGCCCCCTCTTCCAGGTCGAGCTGCACTTCGCGAAGGGCCTCGTCGGAGTTGCCGACATCCATCTGGTAGGTGTGCTTGGAGCCCTTGCCGAGCGATGCGGCCGAACCCACCGCATCGCGGAACGGACCGTAGAAACTCGACGCGTATTTGGCCGAATACGCGAGGATCCGGGTGTGGATCAGGCCTGCACTTTCCAGTGCCTGCCGGATCGCGCCGATGCGGCCGTCCATCATGTCGCTCGGGGCCACGAAATCCGCGCCCGCATGCGCCTGCGACAGCGCCTGCTTCACGAGCACGGCGACGGTTTCGTCGTTCAGGATATAACCGGTGTCGTCGAGCAGGCCGTCCTGACCATGCGAGGTGAAGGGATCCAGCGCGTCGTCGCAAACCACGCCGAGTTCCGGAAAACGGGATTTCAGCGCGCGCACCGCACGCTGCACCAGGCCGTCGTCGTTGTAAGCCTCGCATCCGTCGGCGGTTTTCCGCTCGTCGTCCAGGTGCGGAAACAGCGCCAGCGCCGGCACCCCCCATTCCAGCGCCTGTTCGGCCACCTTCAGCAGGGCATCGATCGACAGGCGCGCCACGCCCGGCATCGAAGCGACGGCGTCGCGAACTTCGCCGCCGCCTTCCTGCACGAACACCGGCAGGATCAGATCGGAGGGGCTCATCACGGTTTCACGCATCAGCGCGCGGGAGAATGCATCGCGACGCATGCGGCGCATGCGCATGGCGGGATAGCTCATTGCGGGATCCGGGTGGAATTGAACTTCCCATTGTAGCGAGCCGCTTCCGGCGAAGACTCGGCGAGGACCCGCAAATACCCCTTGCGCGACAGGATTTTCCGCGCAACGTGACGTCGGTCTCGGCCGCGCCATGCGTCTGGCATGAATCCTGCTGCCTCAAGTCTGCCGCTGCAGCGCCGATAGAAAAGCCATGCGCGACGGTCATGTTCAGCTCAGGTGGTTGCGGTTAAATTACAGTTAATGCACAATTTGCTCCGTGCGATGTGAAACGTTTCGAAGGCAAAAACTTCAAGTCCATTGCAAACCACTGAAATTGCCATGATTTCCTCACTGACCATTGTCCTGATCCTGATGCTGATAGCCGTCATGGCCGCGTCCAGCATCAAGCGAATTCCGGAAGGTCAGGTCTACACGCTGCGGCGGCTGGGCAAGCCGGCCGGAATACTCACGGCGGGCACCCACGTGGTGGTGCCGTTGATCGAGCGCATCGCCCACAAGATCAGCATTACCGGTTACACCTTGGCGGTGGACGAACGCATCGAATCACAAGCCGCCTCGCCGACACTGCGCGGGCGGATCTGGTGGCAGGTACTGGATCCCGAGCGGGCCGACACCGTGATCGACCGCGCCGACGACCTGATCCGGTTGCGCCTGCGCGATGCGGTGCAGGGCGCCGGTGCGGCCGACCCCGACCTTCGTTCGCGCAACCTGCGTATCAAACAGACTTTGAACGGCAGCCTCCGCGACCGCGGGGTGCTGGTGACGCGGGTCGAACTCGACCTCGCCGCCTGAGCCCGACCAGCCAGGGAGAAACGGTGAGCCCGCCCCCGTGCGGGCTCCTGTTTTTCAGGGGCGAGGGCGATCGTCCACCAGCGGCCGCCCACTGCCGCCACGGCACGCGGGTTCCGTGATCGGCGAATACCCGGGCCGCCCGTGGCCCGACTTCCCAGCAACCCTTCGCACGGCAATGCACATGGAGCATCCTGCCCCTCCCGCGGAAAGACTCGCCGATGGCTTGGCCGGCTTGCAACTCGAGTTGCCGGAAGGCGCGCAAGAGAAACTGTTGGCGTACCTGGATCTGTTGGCGCACTGGAACCGCGCCTACAACCTCACGGCGGTGCGCGACCGCGGGGAAATGATTCCGCGGCACCTGCTGGACTCGCTCGCCGTGCTGCCGTTCGTGCGAGGTGAATCGTTGGCCGACATCGGCAGTGGCGCCGGCCTGCCCGGCATCCCCCTGGCGATCGCCCGGCCCCGGCTTGCGGTCACCCTGATCGAGAGCAACGGCAAGAAGGCCCGGTTCCTGCGCGAGGCCGTGCGTGCCCTGCCGCTTCCGAACGTGGCGGTGGAACAGGTGCGCGTGCAGGATGCCGCCGGCAGCTTCGACACCGTCACGGCGCGGGCGTTTTCCAGCCTGGCCGACATGCTGGCCTGGGGCGGACACCTGCTGGCCGACGATGGTCGCTGGCTGGCCCTCAAAGGACGGCGCGACCAGGAAGAAATCGCGGGGATTCCCGACGATTTTCGCCTGGTGGCGGTGCACCAGGTGGAGGTCCCGGGCACGGAAGCCGAACGCCGCGTGATCGAGCTGGCGCGAAGTTCTTCCCGCAACGCCTAGCCCGGCGATGGTAGGCTACCCGTTTCATCGTTCCAGCCGTTGCGACCCATGACGCGCATCATCGCCATCGCCAACCAGAAGGGCGGCGTCGGCAAGACCACCACCGCCGTGAACCTGGCTGCCGCGCTGGCGGAGACCAGGCGCCGCGTGTTGCTGGTGGATCTCGATCCGCAGGGCAATGCCACTTCGTCGGCGGGTATCGACAAGCGCGCCACCAAGCCCAACGGCTGCGAAGTATTGCTGGAGGAAGCGTCGATCGAGGACGCCATCATCGCCACCGAAGCCGGCTTCGACCTGCTGCCCGGCAATCGCGACCTCACCGCGGCGGAGATCAAGCTGGCCGACGCGATCGCGCGCGAACAGCGGCTCAAGGAACAACTGGCCAAGCTGGGCGACCGCTACCAGATCATCCTGATCGACTGCCCGCCCTCGCTGCACCTGCTCACCCTGAACGCACTGGCCGCGGCCGACAGTGTGCTGATCCCGGTCCAATGCGAGTCGATGGCGCTCGAAGGCCTGACCGACCTGCTCGACACCGTCAAGGCCGTGCGCAAGCGGCTCAATCCGCAACTCGAAGTCGAAGGCCTGTTGCGCACCATGTTCGACGTGCGCACCGCGCTCGGCAACGACGTGTCCGCCGAACTCACCAAGCATTTCGGCGACAAGGTGCTGCATTCGGTGGTGCCGCGCAACGTGCGTCTCGCCGAAGCGCCCAGCCACGGCAAGCCCATCAACCTTTATGACCGCGAATCGCGCGGCGCGATTGCGTATCTCGGCCTTGCCGGTGAAATGATCCGTCGCGTCGGCCTCGCACCCGCGCGCAGCAACGGCGACGCGCCGCCGTCCGAAAACACACCGGCCAAACCCAATCCGCCTCCGCCGAATCCTCCGCGTCCACCGATCATGAAGGTCTCCGCATGAGTTCCGCCAAACGCAGGGGACTGGGTTCCCGCGACCTCGACGTGTTGCTGGGCAACCCGGATGGCGAGACGGCCAACGACGCGCCCGCGGGCGAAGCGCTGAGCAACCTTCCGGTCGCATCGATCCGCTCCGGCCAATACCAGCCGCGCCACCACTTCGATGAGGCCGCGCTGGACGAGCTGGCCGCCTCGATCAAGTCGCAGGGTTTGATCCAGCCGATCGTGGTGCGCGACATCGGGCGCGGCCAATACGAACTGATTGCAGGCGAGCGCCGCTGGCGCGCGGCGAAGAAGGCTGGCCTCGAAGAAATCCCGGCCGTGGTGCGCGACATTCCCGCGCAGTCGGTGCTGGCGGTCGCGCTGATCGAAAACATCCAGCGCGAGGAACTCACGGCGTTGGAAGAAGCCCAGGCCCTGCGAAGGTTGATTGACGAATTCAAGTTGAGCCAGCAGCAGGCCGCCGATGCGGTCGGCCGCTCGCGCGCGGCAGTCGCCAATCTGTTGCGCCTGCTGGAGTTGCCCGAAGCCATCCGGGACCTGCTGGACGACGGCCGCATCGAAATGGGCCACGCGCGTGCGTTGCTGACCCTGCCCGTCCCGCGCGCCATCGCGCTGGCCGAGAAAGCGGCCGACCGGAGCTGGTCGGTGCGCGAACTGGAAGAGGCGGTGCGCCTGGCGCAGCTGCCGAAGTCGTCGGGCAAAGGCAAACCGCGCGACATCGACCCCGACATTGCGGCGCTCGAGCGCGAACTTTCGGAAAACCTCGGCACCCGGGTGGAGATTGCACACGGTCGAGGCGGAAAGGGCAGGTTGACCATCCGCTACCACAGCGCGGACGAACTGGAAGGCATCCTCGAAAAGCTGCGCTGATTCGAACCGCGTCGAACCGTACGTAAGCCGCGCCTGCCGGAAGCGGTCTTATGGGGCGATTGGGCCGCGCCGTGGGCCGTTTGCCGCAGGGCAACCCAGATGCAGGAGGATGTATGCCGATGGATCCACGAGTGATGACGCCACCCTGGTTGCCAGCGCGTCGACAAATCCAGACGTGAACCTGAGGCAACGCCAATTCGATGCACTGGTGCACGCCCACGCCGGCGACCTGTACCGGTTCGCGTTTTGGCTGTGCGGCGACCGCTCGCGCGCCGAGGACCTGGTCCAGGAAACCATGCTGCGCGCCTGGCGCGCGCTCGATTCGCTGCAGGATGCGGCAGCAGCCAAGCCGTGGCTGCTCACGATCCTGAGGCGCGAACACGCGCGCGGATTCGAGCGCAAGAGGCTTGACCTGACCATCCTCGACGATGGACTCAAAGACAGCATTCCCGACGAAGCGGCCGGCGCCGATCCCGAACAGGCGGGCAGCGATGCCGAATTGCGTGAGGCCATCATGAAACTCGAACCCAAATACCGCGAGCCGCTGCTGATGCAGGTGCTGGGGGGTTTTTCCTGCGAAGAGATCGCGGCGGAACTCGGCGTCAAACCCGGCGCGGTCATGACCCAGTTGTTCCGCGCCCGCCACAAACTGCGCAAATCGTTGTCCGGCGACAGCGCCGGCCGGGAGTCCGCCCATGGAATGTCTTGAGTTTCGCCGCCGCCTGGGCGCGGAGCCGGGTTCGCGCGATCCCGATTTCCTTGCGCATCGTGATGGCTGCCACGCCGGCTGCACCGAAAGCTGGTGGCGCGCGCAACGCTTCGAACGGCAGCTTCAAAACGTCCTGCAGTCGGTCGACGTCCCGGACGATTTGGGCGAACGCGTGCTGCTGGCGCAAGCCACATCGTTGCGTGGACGTGCGCGCCACCGATGGCAAATCGGATTGGCGCTGGCCGCATCGCTGCTGGTCGCCCTGGTCGTGGCCGGGTACGCGTGGAACGAGCGCGTCGCGGCCGACGGCGGTCCGCTGGCGGGCATGGCGATCGCGCACGTGCGCAGCGAAGCCTATTCGCTCACCATGATCCGCCCGATTGACGCTGCGCATCTTCGTCCGGTATTCGCGGAACGGGGCGTCACCCTCCACCGGGCGCCGGCGCACGCCGTCTTCGCGGCCGACTGCAGGATGGGCCCTTACCGCGCGGTGCATCTGGTGCTGCGCGAGAACGGCAACCCGGTCACCGCCTTGTACGTGGTCGGCCATCGCATAGCCACTGCGCGGGATTTCAGCCGCGCCGGCTGGCAGGGGCGCGAAGTGCCGATCGGCAATGGCACGCTGGTGCTGCTCGGCAATGACGGCACGGGTTTCGCCGCCGCCGAACGCGCGCTTTCAGGAGCGGTGCTCGGACCGGTCCGGCAAACGGTCGAGCCGACATGAGCAGCAGACGGCCGCGGCATCGGCGATAATCCCCACCCGTCCCACGCAAGGCACCGTCGATGCCCGAGCTTTCCGTGGTCGTGCCCGTGTTCAACGAGCGCGACAACATCCCGCCGCTGCTCGCCGAAATCGCCGCCGCGCTGCGCGGGCGCATCGACTACGAAGTGGTGTACGTGGACGATGCGAGTTCCGACGATTCGCTCGAAGTGCTGAAGGCCGAGCGCGCGAAGCACCCCGAGTTGCGAATCGTGCGACACCTCAGGCAAAGCGGCCAGAGCACCGCGATCCGCAATGGCGTGCGCGCGGCGCGCGGCGCATGGGTCGCCACGCTGGACGGCGATGGCCAGAACGATCCCGCCGACATTCCGAAACTGCTCGAAGCACGCAAGCAGGCCAACCCAAAGGTGAAACTGTTCGCCGGCTGGCGCACCACCCGCCGCGACAGCTTCAACAAGCGGATCTCCTCGAAGATCGCCAACGGCGTCCGGTCGCGGATGCTGCGCGATGCGACGCCCGACACCGGCTGCGGCCTGAAATTGTTCGAACGCGAAACCTTTCTCGCCCTGCCCTACTTCGACCACATGCACCGTTACCTGCCGGCGCTGGTGAAACGCGCGGGCTTCGAAAGCGTCAGCATCCCCGTCGGCCATCGGCCACGTACCCGTGGTGTCTCCAAGTACGGCATGCTCGACCGCCTGTGGGTGGGCCTCGCCGACCTCCGTGGCGTCGCCTGGCTGATGCGCCGCGCGAAGGTGACCGAAACCGAGGAAATCTGAGCATCGACGGACGGGCCGCCGGCGGGCTCGACATCGTCAAAAGTTTTCGCAACGAGGGAACTGCGGGCTCGCCGGCAGCGAGCCCGCAACTCGACGAGACGGCGCCAAGGCCTTGTCGAAATGCGCGCGGCTGGCGCGACATGGTGATGAACGAGGGCATCCCGCCCCCGGCCCGCGAGGAGCGTTGCCATGAAATACACGATCCTGATCTTCGATACCCCCGAAACCGCCGCCCGGTTCGACGGTCCCGACGGCGCGCGCTACATGGCGGAATGGCCCCCGTTCATCCGGGCCCTGACCGATGCCGGCATCTTCGCCACCGGCGCCGGCCTGCAACCCGCGGGCACGGCCACCACGTTGCGTTTCGACAACGACAAGCGGCACGTGCAGGATGGCCCCTACGCCGACACCAAGGAACAGTTGGGCGGTTTCTACATGATCGACGTGCCCGATCTCGACGCCGCGCTGGAATGGGCCGCAAGGACGCCGCGATTGCCGGGACAAGCGTTCGAGGTCCGCCCCAACCTGGCGGCCCCGGAGCCACGATGAATGCGCAGGTGCGTCGTGATCCGGTGATCGCCCTGTTCGCTTCCATCATCACCATGGACCACGACCCCGCCGTCGCCTTGTTTGCCGCCGTCGCCGCGCACCACGGCCAGGTTTGGGTACCGCGCGATTCGCAGAAGTTCGGTGCGAACGCCCTGCGCGTCAACGGCAAGATCTACGCCGCGCTGACGCGCAGGCATCGCCTGCTGGTGAAACTGCCACCCGTGCGCGTCGCGGAATTGCTCGAAAACGGATGCGCACGACCGATGGAAAGCGGCGGCCGGGTGATGGGTGGCTGGATCACGCTCGCGCCCGACGCTGCCGAGTCGTGGATCCCCCTGTCGAACGAAGCGCGCACCTTCGTCAACACCGCAACGAAACGCAAAAGGAAACCATCATGAACTTCTCGATCGTGATCCACGACACCGCCGAAGCCTTCGCGCAACGCGAAGATCCCGTCCGGCGCGCCGCGTTGTTCGCGCCACTGGGCGCCTACCTCAAGGCCTTGACCGATGCCGGCGTGTTTGTCGGGGGTGCCGGCCTCGAGGCGCCGGCCACCGCCACCGTGCTGAGCCAGTCCGGCAACACCTGGCAGGTGCAGGACGGTCCCTTCGCCGACACCAAGGAACAGCTCGCCGGGATCATCATCATCGACGTGCCCGATCGCGAAAGCGCACTGGAATGGGCACGGCAATTTCCGCCGCTGCCGGGCCGCAGGCTCGAGCTGCGCGCGAACCTGGTTCCGCCCGCGGAATGAGCGCGGCCGCACGCGCGGTCGAGCGGGCCGCGCGCGATTCCCGTGCGCGCCTGCTCGCGTTCCTCGCCGCGCGTTCGCACGACCTGGCGGCGGCGGAAGACGCGCTCGCGGATGCCTTCCGCGCCGCGCTGGAAAACTGGCCCCGCGACGGTGTTCCGGACAAGCCCGAAGCGTGGCTGCTGACGGCGGCACGGCGGCGGCTGATCGACCTCGCGCGTCACGCGAAGGTGCACGCGCAGGCAACTCCGGAACTCGCGGCCGCGCTGGACGACGCGCAAGTGTTCACGAAAGACCACGAACACGCATTTCCGGACGAGCGCCTGAAGCTGCTGTTCGTGTGCGCGCACCCCGCGATCGATGCGGCCGCGCGCACGCCGCTGATGCTGCAGACGGTACTGGGGCTGGATGCCGCGCGCATTGCTTCGGCATTCCTGGTCAAGCCCGCCACGATGGGCCAGCGCCTGTCGCGCGCCAAGGTCAAGATCCGTGACGCGGGCATCGCCTTCGAGGTACCACGCATGGAGGTCCTGCCCGAACGCCTTGACGCGGTGCTGGAGGCGATCTACGCCGCCTACGGCAGCGGCTGGGGCGATATCGCCGGCGCCGATCCGTGCCGCAAGGGATTGGCGACCGAGGCCCTGGAGCTCGGCGGGCTGCTGGTGCGGCTGTTGCCGCACGAACCCGAGGCTCTCGGCCTGTCGGCGTTGATGCTGTATTGCGAATCGCGCCACCGCGCGCGCAGGGGGGCGCACGGGGAATTCGTGCCGTTGAGCGAACAGGACGTGGCGCGGTGGTCGCAGCCGATGATCGGACAAGCCGATCGCCTGCTGCGCAAGGCGGAACGCATGGGCCGGATCGGCCGCTTCCAGCTCGAAGCCGCGATCCAGTCGGTCCATGCGCAACGTGCACGCACCGGCGACACCGATTGGGAATCGATCGCGCTGCTGTACGAGGGACTGGTGCGGATGGCGCCGGCCGTCGGCGCAATGGTTGGCCGCGCCGCCGCGGCCGCGCAGGCACGCGGCCCGCAAACCGGCTGGTCGCTTTTGCGGCAGATCCCCCCGCAGGCCGTGGTCAGCTACCAGCCGTACTGGGCGGTGGCTGCGCACTTGCTCGAGCGGCTCGGACGCCATGACGAATCGCGTGCCGCGCGCGAGCGTGCGATCGGACTGTGCGAAGACCCTGCGATGCGCGCGTTCCTGATGCGCCAACAGGATTGACGCATCGGCATCCACGATGCGTTTTGCCACCGCAAGCTGCCGTTTCGTCCCGGCACATTCGCGCGTATCCAGACATCCGGATCATGCGCGGCGTTCCTGCCGGTCGAAGGGTTCATTTCGCTGCGCCCCTGATGCACGCTAGCATTCGGGATCGCAGATCGCTTTGCTGCCGCTTCCATCGTTGATGACCGCATCCGCCCAAGTCGCCGCACCCGCCGCGCCTGACGCAGCCATGCAGGCACGCGCGGTGCTGCGCGACGTGTTCGGCTATGGCGCCTTCCGCGACCGCCAGCAGGCCATCATCGAACATCTTCTTGCGGGCAACGACGCGCTGGTGTTGATGCCGACCGGCGGCGGCAAGTCGCTGTGCTACCAGATCCCCGCCTTGCTGCGGGACGGCACCGCGGTCGTGGTCTCGCCGCTGATCGCGCTGATGCAGGACCAGGTGGAAGCGTTGCGCCAGCTCGGCGTGGCGGCGGCGTTCCTCAATTCCAGCCTGGATGCGCCGGCGCAAAGCGACGTCGAGCGAAGCTTTCTTCGCGGCGAATTGAAGCTGCTGTACGTGGCACCCGAGCGACTGCTCACGGCGCGCTTCCTCGACCTGCTCGAACGCGCCGAAGTGTCGCTGTTCGCGATCGACGAGGCCCACTGCGTATCGCAATGGGGCCACGATTTCCGGCCCGAGTACCGCGAGCTCACGGTGCTGCACGAGCGCTTTCCGAATGTGCCGCGGATCGCCCTCACCGCAACCGCCGACGCCCCGACCCGGCGCGAGATCGTCGAACGCCTGGCGCTCGGCCAGGCCCGCCAGTTCATCTCCAGCTTCGACCGGCCCAACATCCGCTATCGCATCACGCAGCGCGACCAGCCGCGCCAGCAATTGAAGGCCTTCCTTGCCGGACACCGCGGGGAATCGGGGATCGTCTATTGCCTGTCGCGGCGCAAGGCCGAGGACACGGCCGCGTGGCTGGTCGAAGAGGGCATCGAGGCGCTGCCCTACCACGCCGGGCTCGATGCGGCCACGCGTGCCACCAACCAGCAGCGCTTCCTGCGCGAAGACGGCATCGTCATGTGCGCGACCATCGCGTTCGGCATGGGCATCGACAAGCCGGACGTGCGTTTCGTCGCGCACATGGACCTGCCGAAGAGCCTCGAAGGCTATTACCAGGAAACCGGGCGCGCCGGGCGTGACGGGTTGCCGGCCGACGCCTGGATGACCTACGGCCTGAGCGATCTCGTGACGCTGGCACAATTCATCCAGCAGTCCGACGCCGACGAAGCACGCAAGCGGCTGGAACGCAGCAAGCTCGATGCGCTGCTGGCGTTCGCCGAATCCACCCGCTGCCGCCGCCAGCAACTGCTGGCGTACTTCGGAGAGACGCTCGAACAACCGTGCGGCAACTGCGACAACTGCCTCGAACCGCCGCCCACGTGGGACGCCACGGAGGCCGCGCAAAAAGCGCTGTCATGCGCGTACCGCACCGGGCAGCGGTTCGGCGTCGGCTACCTGATCGACGTGTTGCTCGGCAAGGACAACGAGCGAATCCAGGCGCAGCGCCACGATCACCTTTCCGTGCACGGCATCGGCACGGAGCTCGACGCGCGGCAATGGCGAGGCGTGTTCCGGCAACTGGTCGCCCGCGGCCTTCTCGGCCCGGACAACGAAGGCTACGGAACCCTGCACCTGACCGCAGCCGCGCACCCGGTCCTGCGTGGCGACGAAACCGTCCACCTGCGCCAGGAACCGGACCGCGCGCAGCGGCGTGCCAGCCGCCGCACCGCCGGCTCGGGCAGCCGCCGCAGCCTGGACATCGCCCCGCACGAGGAACCGCTGTGGAACGCGCTGCGCGATACACGCGCGAAGCTTGCGAAGGAACAGGGCGTGCCCGCGTACGTGATCTTCCACGACGCCACCCTGTACGCGATGCTGCGCGAGCGTCCGAAGGATCGGGATGCGCTGGCCGCCATCAGCGGCGTCGGCGCACGCAAGCTGGAACGCTACGGCGAGCGTTTTCTGGCCGTGCTGCGGGACGCCTGATCGGCAATCCCCTGAAGTTGGACAGGCGCCGACGCGGGTGGCAAGGACCCGTTCCTGGCGCTGTCACCGCTCGCCATCCCTGGCTCGCTCTCTGCTGACGCGTGCACCGCCCCGGCAATGCGCGCGTCAGCGTCGACCCTTCGCCAACGGCAGATCCGCGCGTCGCCACGCATCCAGCCCACCGGCCAGGGTGGCGACGTTTGCGAAACCGGCCTTGACCAGTCGCCGGGCCGCCTTGCCCGATTCCATGCCGTTCTTGCATACGGTCACGACCTGCAGGTCCTTGGCCTTGGCAAGATCCTTGTTCTCGGGATCGAACTGGCTGGGCGCGACGTGTTTCGAACCGGTGATGTGGCCCTTCTCGAAATCGGCGATCGCGGACAGGTCGATCACCAGCGGCTCGCCGCGATTGATCATCTGCACCAGCGCGCCGGGTGTCAGCTCGCGAAAACCACGGAACTGCCGCGACACTTCCAGCGCGATCAGCGCCAGGATGATCACGACGAGCGCCGCCACCAGCAGCACATGGTTGGCGATGAAGTGCGGCAGGCGGGTCAGGAACTCGTGCATCGTCTCGGTCTTGATCGGAAATGAACCCGGCATTATCCGGGAATACCGCAAAGGCTGCATCCGGCGCGGCCGTCGTGGAAAACCGGACCGGCAAGGGCCGCCCCGGACACTTCACCCGACGGGGCCCGGGCAGCGTTCGGTACGCCAGGCGTCATCGGCGATCGCACTCACTGTTGCGGCGAAATGTCCGGCAGACCCGACTCCAGCCACCATCGCTTGGCTTGCGCGTCCCAATGCCAGGTCTGGTGGTCCAGCACGCTGTAGACACGCTGGCTGGACTTGACGATCAGTCCGACGGTGGCGGTCTGCTCGACCGTGTCCGGCCCCGTCGCCACCGGACCGGAAGCGTCGTATTCGGCCACACGCACGGTGTTGTAGAGCGCCTTCTGCTGGTCGGTCAGCGGACGCGCGGTGCGCACCGCCGGATCGACGTACTGCCACGCGCTCTGGAAATCACCCCAGCGCAGCGCGGCGCCGTACCCTTCCAGCGTTTGATCGCGGAGGTCGTTTTTTTTCTGGAGCGTGCCGCAACCGGCCAGCAGCAACAGCGCGGCACCCGCAAGCATGATTCGGCGCATCACGATCTCCCGGCAACGATCCGCAGCCGATTGTGCCGGAACGTGCCTACGGGCGCAGCCTGGCGAAGAAGCGCGCGGTCAACAGCGTCGCCGGCCGCTTTTCGCCGGCGATTTCGCACACCACGTCGACATGCCCCTTGCCGCGCGCGCGCAGGGCATTCGCAAGGCGCGCCATTGCCCCGGATTCGGTGAATCGCGCGACGCCGCGCAGTTCGCTCCACACCGGTTCCTGGTACCGCAATTCCGAATTGCCCACGTAGATGTCACAGGCAAGGGCCTGCGCACGCAAACCCAGTTCGACCAGCCCCCACCCTGCCAGCGTCAGCAACGAGGCCATGCTGCCGCCGAACGCGCAGCCCTTGTCGTTGACGTTGGGTGCGAGCGGCGCCGTCATCTCGAGCAGGTCGCCGGTGTAACGCCGCACCTTCAGGTCCATCGCGTCGGCCAGCGGAATGTTGTCGAGGATGTGGGATTCAAGTGCCGCGACGGCGGCGTCGTGATCGTTCATCGCACAAGTGTGTCGTGACCCGCGCCGCGCGACAAGACTCACGCACGCTCGCCTATCATCGCCGCATGGCTCGAGCCCGACCATTCGCCGGCACCCGCATCGTGATCACCCGTCCAGCCGGGACCGGCGCGGCCTGGGTGCGACGCGTGCGCGAACTTGGCGGAACACCGCTGCTGCTGCCGGGCGCAAGCCTGCGCCCGGCGCCCGATGCCACCGCCGCTCGCAAGGCGCTCCGTGCCGGACTGGCCTGCGACATCGCGATCTTCACCAGTCCCGCGGCGGTGCGTTTCGCGCGACGCCTCGGCATGCCCCGGATACGCGCGCAGATCCTGGCACCCGGCGCAGGAACGTTGCAGGCGCTCCGGCGCGCCGGTCTCATGCGTTCCGAAGCACCAGGGCGCGAAGACAGCGAAGGCATCCTTGCACTGCCGGTGCTGCAGCGCATCCGCGGGTTGCGGGTGGGCATCATAGGGGCGGCGGGCGGGCGGGGATTGCTGGATCGGGAACTCGCCGCGCGCGGCGCGACGGTGCTGCATGCGCACGTTTATCGGCGCCTCCCGGCACGGCTCGACCGCCGCCATGCCGCGGCATTGCTCGGGAACACGCGAAAACCGCTGTACGTCCTGGTGTCCAGTGCGGAAGCGCTCACCAACATCCTCGCCGCCCTGCCGGAAGATGCACGCCACGCGCTGCGCGCCGGCAGCGCCATCGCCAGCAGTGCGCGCCTGGCCACCGCGGCACGCAAGGCAGGCTTCGCACGGGTGTTGCGCGCCGCTTCGCCGCGAACCGATGCCATGCTCGCCGCCGCCGCGGGCGACGCCGCACCGGGCGCTGGTAGCATGCGCCCATGATCGAAGACACTGCCGAAGAAACCACTGTTGAACCCGCGCCCCGCAGGCCACGCGGACGCGTGCCCGGTCTGGCCGCGCTCGCGGTGATCCTCGCGATCGTGGCCCTGGCCGTGGCGGCATGGAGCGTGTGGCGCCTGCAACGCTTCGCGCAGTCGCAGGACGCGGCGCGCAAACAGGATGCGGCCACCATCGCCAGCCTGCAAAGCCAGATCGCCGCCGGCAACCAGCAGGTGCAAGCGGGCAACCACCGCGTGGGCAACCTGGAAACCGGCATCGACGATCTCCGCGCCACCACCCAGGGCCTCGGCCGCCGCGTCGCGAACCTGGAGACGGCTTTCACGAATCTGAATGGCCAGCAGCAATCGGGCCGCGACACCCTGCTGCTCAACGACGCCGAAATGCTGCTGCGCACCGGCCAACAGCGCTACAGCCTGTTCCACGACAGCGTCAGCGCACTGAAAGCCTATTCGCAGGCAATCGAGGTCCTGGCCCAAGTGCAGAACCCGGCCTACGCACCGGTGCGCGCCAGCGCCACCACCGAGCGCGACGCCCTGGCTGCCGCGGCGCCGCCCTCGCGCCAGGCGGCGCTGGATACCCTTTCGCGGCTGCGCAGCAACACCGCGGCACTGCCACTGGCGAACGGCGGACCCGCATCCGCATCGTCCAGCAGCAGGCCGGGCTTCTGGTCTCGCCTCGGCCACGCCTTCAGCGGCATCGTCAGGGTCAGCCACGACAACGGCAGTGCGGCACCGCTCGCCGACCCGCGGCTCGCGCCGCAGGCGCTGGCGCTGGATCTCGCGCAGGCGCAGGAAGCGTTGCTGGCGTTCGATGAAACTGGTTACCGCGAGGCGCTGCAGCGCGCGGATGCCTTGCTGGCCGCGCAGTACGACCCGCAGGACGCCGACGTGAAGGGCGTGCGTGCACAAATCGCGAACCTGCTGGCACAGCGCACCTCGGGTCCGGCGCCGCAACTCGGCGGCGCGCTGGCGCAACTGCAAAGCCTGCGCGCCAACCAGACGCCGGCCCTGCCGGCGGCACCGGCGTCCGCCGCCAGCAGCGGAGCCACGCCATGAAAGGCAAGCGCTGGCTGGCCCTCGCGATCATCATCATCGTGCTGGCCGCGATTGCATTCGTGTGGCTGGCCTCCGACCCCGGCTACGTGTTGATCCGCTTCCGCGGCTGGCGCATCGAAGCCACCGTGGTGGGCGCGGCGGCGATCCTGGTGGCCGCATGGATCGCGATCGGCATCGTGTGGTGGTTGCTGCGCTGGCCGTTCGGCGCGTTGTCGCGGCGGCATCGCCGCATCAGCCAGGAACGCTTGCGCGATGGCCTGGTGGCGATGGCCGAAGGCCGCCACGTCGAAGCCAACCGGACCCTGCAGCGGGCTGCGCAATATTCCTCGTTGCGCTCACCGGCGCTGCTGTCCGCCGCCGACGCCGCGCACCGTCACGGCGACACCCAGCGGGCGCTGGAAGCGCTGGACGAAGCCGCGCAGCATGCGCCCGACGCCGCGCGGATCGTGCGCGCCCGCATCCTGCGCGAAAACGATCGTGCGGAGGAAGCGTTGCAACTGCTCGCCCCCGGCGCCGAGGCCGGCAAACTGCCGCCGGCCGGCTGGCACGAATACGCGCTGGCGGCCCTCGCCACCGGCCAGCCGGAAAAAGCACGTGCGGCGCTGGAACCCCTGCGCAAATCCGACATGCTGGGCACCGCTGGCTTCGCTGGACTCGTCGACGAAGTATTGGGCGTGCTGCTGCGCAAGGCCGCCGATGCCGCGGCGCTGCAGGCCCTGTGGAAGCGGGCAACCCGCCAGCAGCGCCAGATGCCGACCCTGCTCGCCACGTACGCCCGCCGCGCTTTCGCCCTGAACGTTTCGCATGACGCGCTCGATGCCATCGAAGACGCGCTGAAGCGGGAGTGGAATGCAGAACTCGTCGCCACCTATGGCGATGCCACGCCGCCCGCCGAAGCCACTGCCCGCCTGCGCGTCGCGCAGCGCTGGCTGGAGACGCACGTTGGCGACGACACCTTGCTGCGCACCCTCGGCGTGCTGTCGATGCGCGCGTCCAATCCGCGTGGCGCGCAGGACTATCTGGTGCGCGCGCTGGCACTGAAACCCACTGCCGCGAGCTGGGCGGCGCTGGGCGACATCCAGTCCGCCGCGGGTGACGCCGGGGATGCAATCCGCTGCTATGCCAACGCGTGGAAGTGCGAACAGGGCGAGGCGATCGCGCCAGGCCCGCACGAAGCCGGCATAGAAACTGCCCATGTCACGCTGGAAGAACGCGACGAACATGGCATGCCGCGCCTTCCCGGAGAGGAATCCTCACCGGTGCGGTAGCCATGGCCATCTGGAAACAACGCGTCGACCTCGACACCGTGAATGCCTGGAGCGCGCGCACCCTGATGCGGGCGCTCGACATTCGCATCACCGAAATCGGCGACGACTTCCTGCGCGGCACCATGCCCGTGGACGACCGCACCCGGCAGCCGTACGGCATCCTGCACGGCGGCGCTTCGGTCGCACTGGCCGAAACGCTGGGCTCGACCGCGGCGATGCTGTGCTGCGAGGATGGGCGCGCGGCAGTGGGACTCGACATCAATGCCAATCATCTGCGCGCGGTGCGCGAGGGCCTCGTCACCGGCACCGCGCGGCCGATCCACGTCGGCCGCAGCACGCAGGTGTGGGAGATCCGCATCACGGACGAGGCGGGCGAATTGACCTGCATCGCGCGGCTCACGATGGCGGTGGTGCCGGGCAGCGCCTTCGCGCTGCGGCAATAGCGGGATCTCGCCTCCTGCGACCGCGCGGTCGTAATCTGGACCGCATCCTGCACCTACAATCCCGCCATGGAAACCACCCTGCTCTACGTGCTCGTCGCGCTGGCCGCGTTGACGGTCATCCTGTTGTCCGTGCTGTTGCTGCGCCCGCATGGCGACGGGACGCTGCGTGAAAAACTCGATGCATTGCGTGGCGACAGCGAACGCGTGGAACGCACGCTGCGCGACGAACAGCGCGCCGGCCGTGCCGAACTCGCGCAATCGTTCGAACAGTTCCGCGGCCACGTGCAGGCGCAACTGGACACCGTCAGCACCCAGCAGCGCCAGCGCATCGAGGAATTCTCAACGCGGCTTTCGCAATTGATCGAGCGCACCGACCGTGGCGGCGAGTCGCTGCGCAACCAGTTGATCGAGGATTCGCGCAAGGCGCGCGAGGAAGGCCACGGGTCGCTGCAGCGCTTCAGCGAGCAACTGCAGGCGTCACTGAAGGCCCTGACCGCCGACAACGAGAAACGCCTTGCCGAGGTGCGCAGCACGCTCGATGCGCAATTGAAGTCGCTGCAAAGCGACAACGCCGCGCAGCTCGACAGGATGCGCGAGGTGGTCGACGAGAAATTGCAGAAGACGCTGGAGACGCGCCTGGGCCAGTCGTTCGGGGTGATCGCCAAGCAACTGGAGGCCGTGCAGCGGGGTCTCGGCGAAATGCAGTCGCTGGCAGTCGGGGTCGGCGACCTGAAGCGCGTGCTCTCCAACGTGAAGACCCGCGGCACCTTCGGGGAAGTGCAACTCGGCGCGCTGCTCGAACAGGTCCTGACTGCGGAACAGTACGCATCCAACGTCGCCGTGGTCCCGCATTCGGGCGAACGCGTGGAGTACGCGATCCGCCTGCCCGGCCAGGACGGCGGTGCGCCCGTATGGCTGCCCATCGACTGCAAGTTCCCGATCGAGGATTACCAGCGCCTGCTGGATGCGCAGGAACGCGCGGACGCGGAGGCCGCATCCGCCGCCGCGCAGGCGCTGGAACGGCGCGTGCGTGACGAGGCGAAAACCATCCACGGCAAGTATGTCGCACCGCCGCACACCACCGATTTCGCGATCCTGTTCCTGCCGGCCGAGGGTCTGTATGCGGAGGTGATCCGGCGCCCCGGATTGTTCGAAGTGCTGCAACGCGACCACCGGGTGACCGTGGCCGGGCCGACCACGTTGACCGCGATCCTCAATGCGCTGCAGATGGGTTTCCGAACGCTGGCGATCGAGCAGCGCAGCAGCGAGGTATGGCGGCTGCTCGGCGAGGTCAAGACCGAGTTCGGCAAGTTCGGCGGGATCCTGGAAAAAGCCGAAAGGCAGTTGAACACCGTCAGCCGCAGCATCGGCGAGGCCGGTCGCAAGACCCGCACGATCGGCCGCGCGCTGCGTGACGTCGAATCGCTGCCGGCGGCGGAGGTGCAATCGCTGCTGCAAGATGCGGCGCTCCAGGATTTCGATGACGACGATGCGCCGGAAACCGCGAAAACCGACCCGGAGCGGCCTTGACACAGTGAATCCTGATGCATCGGGCCATTGGCGCTAAACTGCGGCGTTCGAAATCCGACGAGCCAGATCGATGACCGAACCCCGCAAACCCTCGCTGTGCGCCGCCGCCCGGCCGACCTCGCCGGAAGTGACCCGCGAACAGGCCATGGATGCGGTGCGCACCCTGCTGCGCTGGGCCGGCGACGAACCGACCCGCGAGGGCCTCGTCGACACGCCCAAGCGCGTCGTCAGTGCCTACGAGGAATGGTTCTCGGGGTACCGCGAAGACCCGCAGGAATACCTCGCGCGCACGTTCGAGGAAGTCGCGGGCTATGACGAAATGATCGTGCTGCGCGGCATCCAGTTCGAATCGTTCTGCGAACACCACCTTGCCCCCATCATCGGCCGCGCGCACGTCGGCTATCTGCCGGATGGGAAGGTCGTCGGCATCTCCAAGCTCGCGCGCGTGGTGGATGCGTTCGCGCACCGCTTCCAGGTGCAGGAAAAGCTCACCGCGCAAATCGCGACCTGCATCAGCGAAGTGCTGCAGCCGCGCGGCGTCGGCGTGGTGATCGACGCGACCCACCAGTGCATGACCACCCGTGGCGTGCACAAGCGCGGCGTGTCGATGATCACCAGCCAGATGCTCGGGCAGTTCCGCGAAGACGCGCGCACCCGCGCCGAGTTCCTGAACTTCATCGACATCGACGGCGGGAAGTGATTGTCCTGCCCGCTGCCCCGGCCCGATCCACGGTTGCGGGGGACGGGGCTTGGCGGGCGCAGGTGCCACCCGTGCCGAAATTTCCAATACGCGCCGCGCGCCGACGCTAAAATCGCTCTCTTGCCTGCGATCGCGCGACACGTTCAATGACCGAACCCCAGCACCTCGAACATCCGCGCCGACGCGCGGCGGTGATCTTCATCTTCGTCACCGTGACCATCGACATGCTGGCGTTCGGGATCATCATTCCGGTGCTGCCGCACCTGATCGTCGAACTGATCGGCGGAAGCATCGCCAAGGCCGCGGTGTGGACCAGCGGGTTCGGCACCCTGTTCATGCTGATGCAGTTCGTGTGCTCGCCGATCCAGGGCGCACTGTCGGATCGCTTCGGCCGCCGCACCGTGATCCTGATCTCGAGCTTCGGCCTCGGTGTCGATTTCATCGTGATGGCGCTGGCGCCGGTGCTGTGGCTGCTGTTCGTCGGCCGCGCGGTATCGGGCATGTGCGCGGCCAGTTTTTCGACCGCCAATGCCTACATCGCCGACATCACCCCGCGCGAAAAGCGCGCCGCCGCGTTCGGAATGCTGGGCGGCGCCTTCGCCGTGGGCTTCATCGTGGGGCCGGCCCTGGGTGGCTTCCTGGGACATCTGTGGATCCGACTGCCGTTCTGGGTGGCCGCAAGCCTGTGCCTGGTCAACTTCTGCTACGGCTTCTTCGTGCTGCCGGAATCGCTTCCGAAGGAACGCCGTGCCCGGAGGTTCGACTGGCGCCACGCCAATCCGCTCGGTTCGCTGCTTCTGCTCAAGCGCTATCCGCAGGTATTGGGGCTCGCGAGCGTGGTGTTCCTGACGGCGCTCGCACAGTTCGCGATCAATTCGACGTACGTGTTGTACACCGATTTCCGGTTCGGCTGGGGCCCGCAGACGGTCGGCTACACCCTGGCGCTCGTCGGCGTGCTGACCGGCGTGGTGCAGGCGCTGCTGGTGCGTCGCCTGATGCCGAAGCTCGGCGAACGCCGAATGATCCTGACGGGGCTCGCGTTGTGGGTGGCCGGGATGGCGTGCTTCGGATTCGCGCCCACGGCGTGGCTATTCCTGGCCGGCATCCCGATCCTCTGCCTGGGCGGCCTCGCAGGGCCGCCCACGCAATCGCTGATCACGCACCAGGTCGATCCCGCCGAACAGGGTCGCCTGCAGGGCGCCCTGACCAGCCTGCAAAGCCTCGCCGGGATTGTCGGTCCCGCGCTGTTCGCCAACCTGTTCGCATTGTTCATCAGCAAGCATGCGCCGCTGGGCGGCCATTTGCCAGGCATTGCCTTCGTGCTGGCTGCAGCACTGACGCTGCTCGCATTGGTACTTGCCATGCGCGCCACCCGCGAAGTGCCCGCGCACGCAGCGGTCGTCGAACCGAAGACGACATGAACTTGCATTCCCGGCTGACGGCCTCATCTAGGCGATTCGCGCACTTGCCGTGGGGAATGCTGCAATGACGACTTTCCTGTTGTGGTTGCTGCTGCTGATCTTCTGCTGGCCGCTGGCGCTGCTTGCGCTGATCCTGTGGCCGGTGGTGTGGCTGATCTCGCTGCCCTTCCGCCTGCTCGGGATCGCGGTTGACGGCGTGTTCGACCTGCTGCGCGCCTTGCTGAGGCTGCCTGCCCGCATCCTGCGCGGCCCCGGCTGATTTGCGCGATCGCCCCTGATTGCCTGCCGCGCAGCGAAAAGTCGGTGCGACCCTTCGCTTCCGCACCACCGGAAGGAGCATCCTGCCCCGCCGGTTCACAACAACGGCTTCGAACAGAACATTTGTCCCGGCCGCTTCGTACTGCCACTCACTTCAACTCGGAGTTCAACCATGACCATCTCGATGTACCAGGCTTCCGTTCCCGTGTTCGTGCGCGCGCTCACCAACCTTTCCGAGGTCCTGAAGAAGGGCGAGGCGCATGCGAAAACGAAGGGCGTCGAACCCGACAACCTGCTGCAGCAGCGATTGATCTTCGACATGCTGCCGTTGATCAAGCAGATCCAGATCGCCTGCGACACTTCGGCGCGAGGCGCAGCGCGGCTGGCGGGCGTGGAGCCGCAATCGTTTCCCGACAATGAAACCACCCTCGCGCAGGCGCAGGACCGCATCGCGCGCGCCATCGATTACGTGAAATCGTTCAAGCCGGAACAGATCGACGGCAGCGAAGCGCGCAAGGTGGTGATGAAGACGCGCCACGGCGACGTGGAATTCGCGGGTCTTGCGTACCTCACCGAATACGCGCTGCCCAACCTGTTCTTCCACTGCACCACCGCCTACGACATCCTGCGCGTGGCGGGCGCCCAGATAGGCAAGAAGGATTATCTCGGCAATCAGTGAGGGCATGGATGCCCCGGCGGCCACTCGGGGGATTCCCCGCTGCGCAGCAGCTTCCCCCTGGCCGTTCCGGCGTGCGGCCTCGATGGTGGCGATGTCGATTTTCCGCATCGTCATCATCGCCTCGAAGGCGCGCTTGGCGGCAGCACGATCAGGGTCGGAGACCGCTTCCATCAGGGCGTGCGGCGTGATCCGGCACGACATGCCGAATTTGTCCTCGCACCATCCGCACGCGCTCTCGCTACCGCCGTTGCCGACGATCGCACCCACAAGCGATCGGTCTCGGCCTGGTCGACGGTGTAGACCTGCAGGGAAAACCCCTCGTCGAACTTGAACTGGGGGCCGCCGTTCAAACCGAGGGATTCACCATGATGACATCGTCCTGCCGGCCGGACGGATAGTCCACGGCGCACGGTGTACCGCGTCGACGTGCGAATCCGGGAAAATGCCCGCGTGGTAATTCGCGGCTTCCTCGGCGTTGCCGTCGAGCCACAGGTAAACCGCGATGTTCCTGCTGGTGGCATCGCCGGGCATGTCGCGGATCCTCGTGTCTGCGGGAACTGCCGTCATCCACGCACCGTCCCGGCATTCCCCGATCGCGGCGAACGACACCGGCAAAATTCGACAACCCCATCGGCCGAGCAGCGCATCCGATTCCCGCCGCGCCCGTTTCCCCGATGCGCCGGCGCACGATCGCGGCGATTTGGATACGATGCGCGCTCGATCCATCCGACCGGGAAATCGCCCATGCCCATCCTGATACTCGGCCTTGTCCTGTTCCTCGGCGTGCATTCGGTACACATGCTCGCGCCGGGCTGGCGCAAGCGCGCGATCGCCCGAATCGGGTTCCTGCCGTGGAAGGGACTGTATGCGGTGGCGGCGATCGTCGGGCTCGCGTTGATCGTGATCGGGTTCGGCATGGCGCGCACGTCGCCGCACCTGCTGTACGCGCCCCCGGCATGGCTGCGGCACCTGAATGCGCTTTTCACGCTCGCCGCGTTCGTGCTGGTGGCCGCCGCCTACGTGCCGCGGAACCACTTCAAGGCGAAGGTCGGCCACCCCATGCTGGCGGGCGTGAAGCTGTGGGCGCTCGGACATCTGCTGGCGACCGGTTTCCTGCACGACGTGGTGTTGTTCGGCGCGTTCCTCGCGTGGGCCGTGGGCGATTTCGCGGCCTCGCGCCGGCGTGATCGCATCGCCGGCACGGTGTACCCTGTCGGCACGCTCGCGGGTGATGCGATGGCCGTGTTCGCGGGCGTGGCGGCATGGGCGATCTTTGCATTCCTGCTGCACCAGCGGCTGATCGGCGCGAGCCCGTTCCTTTGACGGAACCATTCGGGCCCGCGCGTATCCAACCCAGGTAGTTCAAGGCTTCGGGGGCGATGTGACTCGGCACAATTCGGCAACCGGCAAGATCATCGGCGCGATCGTGGTGATCGTGATCGTGGCCATCGCGGCATGGTGGTATTTCACGCGCATGCCGGGCGTGGACTTCACGCGCCACGGCCCCGAACCTTCCGGGCCCGCCGCGGCCAGCACCGCGCCGCCCCCGACGCCCGAGCATCCGATCAGCGAAGCGCAGACCCATCCTGCGCCCGCCACCACCGCGCCGCTGCCACCACTGGACGCGAGCGACGACGTGGTGGCCAAGGCGCTGGCGTCCCTTCCTGGCGCCGGGGGCTTGTCGGACCTTCTGCTCGCGCGCGGCCTGGTCCCGCACATCGTTGCCACCGTGGATGCCCTGCCGCGCCGCAGCATCGGTGCCAGCATCCTGCCGGTGCGCACGCCCAAGGGCGTATTCGCGGTGGACACGTCCGGCGGCCAGCCCGTGTTGAGTGCGAAGGATTACACGCGCTACGAGCCGTACATGAAAATCGTGGAAGCCGTGGACGCGCGCACGCTTGTGACGTGGTACGTGCACTGGTACCCGCTGTTCCAGGATGCGTATCGCCAGTTGGGCTATCCGCAAGGCTATTTCAACGACCGGTTGATCGCCGCCATCAACGACATGCTGGCCGCACCCAACGCGCGCCCGCCGGTGGCGCTGGTCGCGATGCCTGACGGCCACTACGCGTTTGCCGATCCGACCTGGGAATCGCTGTCGGTCGGGCAAAAATTGATGATCCGGATCGGGCCGGAACACGAGCGCGTGCTCAAAAACAAGTTGCGCAGCATTCGGGCGCTGCTGCTGGGCAAGGGGCCGCAATTCCGCGAGGCCGGGCCGGCGCAACCGGGACCTTCCGCTTCGGCGGCGTCGGCGACACCGTCGTCCTGAGTCCGGTGTTTCAATCCTTCGCAGGGCCAAACCGCAACACGGTCTGTCCCTGCGGCACGCCTTCGGGGCCGAAACGCCGCTCGATGATGCAACCGTCGCCCTCATGGCCCATCGCCATCAGGGTGGTTGCGCGCGTGCCGTACACCGCGCTGCGCACGAATGCGGGCGACACCCGTCGTTCCAGTTCGAGGCCGATGCCGGTATCCGGCAGTTCGGCATCCGGCGCGGGCGTTTCGTCGGCGAGCGCGGCGAACAGTGGTTCGAAATCCTCGTCACCCGCAGCGAGCCACGATTGCAGCGCGGCGGTCGCCCACCGCACCTTCGGCCACCCGGCATCCAGGTCGCCGTTCGACAGGCCGTATACGCCCGATGGGAGTTCACGTGCGCGCACCTGCGGATGATTGGACACGAAGCATGCCGCTTCCCGATCGAACAGCAGCAGATTGAACGGACGGTAGCGCGCCGCGTCGCGTGCGAGCGCCGTGGCATGTTGCGACGCCGGATCACCACCGCGCAGGAAATCCGAAACCAGCAAGCCGCGCGAAGCGCGGTCGTTCGCGGCGCGAGGATCGCGAACGTTGGTGACGACCGCCGCACGGCCCGCTTCGTGCACGCCCATCCACGTGCCGCCCGCTTGCAGGTCGCGGCCCGCCAGGATCCCCGGCGCATCGGCCCATTGCGCAAGCGGTGCCGAGGGCCGCGCGTAGGCCTCGTCACGGTTGCCGATCAACAGCAGGCGCCAGCGCGCGTGGGTATTCCAGGCCAGGGTGACGACACACATGTTCACAGCCTAGCGCAGGAAGGCGCCGGGCGATGCGCCAAACCGTGCGCCGCTGCGCGCTCCGCCGCGACCCGGGTGCTAGACTCCGGACGAAACTGCCGATCAGGGACAAGGGGCCGGCATGAGGACGAAGCTTGCACAAGTATCGGTGCTGGTAGTCGAGGACCATGACTTCCAGCGTCAGGTGGCGATACGCCTGCTGCAGCAGATGGGCGTCGGCTCGGTGCTGGACGCCCCGGATGGCCGCAGTGCGCTCGCCGAACTGGGCCGGCAGGAACATCCCGCCGACGTGGTGCTGGTGGACCTGGACCTGCCGCACATGGACGGCATCGAGTTCATCGGCCACGTCGCGCGCGAACGCCTGGCCAGCGCGGTGGTGGTGCTGACCGCGCTCGATCCGGCGTTGCTCAACACGGTGCGACTGATGGCGCGCGCATCCGGCATGCGCGTGCTGGGTACGGTCGAAAAACCGCTGACGCAGGCCAAGCTGTCGGAAGTGATCGACCTGTATTTCACCGCCGACCTGCTCGCCGACGAAGATCCGGCCCCCGACATCGATGAAGGCCTGCTGGCCGAAGCGCTGGCCAACGACGCCTTCGAGGCGTGGTTCATGCCGCAGGTCGCGATCGGCAGCGGCTTCGTCACCGGCGTGGAAGCACTGGCGCGCTGGTCGTTGAACGGTCGTCCCGTCCCGCCGGTCCGCTTCATCCCGGAGCTGGAACGCTCGGGCCTGATCGATGCACTCACCGAACGCATCCTGGCGCAAACCTGCCGTTGGCTGAAGCGCTGGCGCGAGGCCGGCATGAAGCTCAACGTTTCGGTGAACGTGTCGATGCACAATCTTGCCGACACCGCGGCGGCCGATCGCTACCAGGCGATCGTGCAGGCCGCCGGCGTCGACCCGCACGACGTGACGCTGGAGATCACCGAGTCGGCGATGATGCACGAAGCCGCACAGGTGTTGAACGTGCTGGCACGCTTGCGCCTGAAGGGGTTCGGGCTCTCGGTCGACGATTTCGGCACCGGCTGGTCGTCGCTGTCGCAACTGGCGCAACTGCCGGTGACGGAGCTCAAGATCGATCGCGGCTTCATCAACGGCGCCACCGATGCGCGCAATCGTGCGGTGATCGAGGCCAGCCTCGACCTGGGCCGGAAGCTCAATCTGGTCACCGTGGCAGAAGGCGTGCGCAGCGTCGACGAATGGCAGATGCTGGCCGAGCTGGGATGCAGCCGCGCGCAGGGCGAACTGATCGGCATGGCCGTGCCGGGCGACCAGCTCGACGCCGCGATCGGGAAGTGGCGACGTCGCCAGCCATGAGGCGCCGGTCGTGGGGGGCCAAGCTCTGGGGGACCAGGTTCTGGACGGTCCGTCGCCAATTGCTGCTGCTGTTCGGCGTGATGCTGGTCGCCGCCGGCTGCGTGCTGGCCCTGGACGCGATCTACCAGCGCAATCACGAAGCCACGTTGAACCGCCTCTACGACAACGCGCTGGGCGGCCAGACGCAGGTGAAGGCACTGACCGATTCCTACGGCATCGACATCATCGGCGTCACCTTCAAGGTACGCAACGGGCTGATGACGTTCGACCAGGGCCTCAGCGCCGTTGACGCGGCGCAGAAGCGCATCGGCCAGGCTTTCGAGGCGCTCGAAGCCGAAAGCATGCCGCCGCGACAGCATGAATTGCTGGTGGCGATCCAGGATGAGCGCGCACCAGCCGACAGCGCGGTCGCGGCGCTGCGCGAGCAGCTCGCCGCGCACAGCATGGACGGACTCGCCCACTTCGCCGACACGCGCCTGTTTCCCACGCTCGACCCGCTGCTGAGCGACCTGGGCCTGATGGCGGACCTCAAGATCCTCGATGCCCAGGATCAATTGCACGACGATCGCGTGCACGCGCTGCGCCTGAATGCTTGGCGCATCGCCCTGTCGCTGGCGGCGCTGGTGATCGTGCTGGTGGCCGGACGCGCGGTTCTCCGCCACGTGTATGGAGGCATCGAACAGCTCGTGCGCATGACCCGCGGGATGCGCGAAGGCGACTACGAGGTGCCGCCGGGCGATCCGGTCAGGGGCGAAACGCGGCAGGTCGTCGATGGTTTCATCGCGATGCGCGAGGAAATCAAGCGCAAGGACGCGGCACTGCGGGAAAGCGAAGCGCGCGCGCATGAAGCGAGCCGCGCCAAGAGCGCGTTCCTGGCCGCGATGAGCCACGAAATCCGCACACCAATGATCGGGATCACCGGGATGCTGGAACTGCTGGAACATACGCGTCTGGACGCCGAGCAACGGCGCAGCGTCGCGATCGTGCAAAGCTCCGCGCAGAGCCTGCTGCAGATCATCGGTGACATTCTGGACTTCTCCAAGATCGAAGCCGGCCGGATGGAGTTGGCGCAGCGCGACGTCGACCTGCGCCGGCTGGTGGAGCACGCGGTCGGCAACTACCTGGGAATCGCATCCAGCAAGGGCCTGACGCTGGAACTTTCGATGGACCACGATCTCGCTCCGGCCTACGTGGCCGACCCGCTGCGGTTGCGCCAGATCCTTTCCAACTTCCTTTCCAACGCGTTGAAGTTCACCCGCACTGGCGGCATCACCGTGCGCGTCGAACGCGCGGGTGCGCGGCAGGACGGCCGCGACAACATCGCGCTGCGCGTGCGGGATTCGGGTATCGGCATCAGCGACGCACAACGCGCACTGCTGTTCCAGCCGTTCTCCCAGGCCGAAAGCGGCACCGCACGTACTTTCGGCGGCACCGGGCTGGGACTCGCGATCTGCAGGCAACTGGCGGACCTGATGGATGGCACGATCGAGCTGACCAGCAAGCCCGGCGTCGGCAGCACCTTCAGTCTTGTCCTCCCGCTGGCCGAGGGTGATCCCGCGCGCGTGAACCCGGAACGCCGCCTCGCCCCGGAAGAGGATTTCCCGACGCGGCCGCTGCCCGGCGTGGACGCCGCGCGCCGCGAACGCAGCCTGGTACTGGTGGTGGACGACCACGCCACCAATCGCGAAGTGCTGACGCGCCAACTGGCACGCGCGGGCTTCGCCTGTGAAACCGCGGCCGACGGAGAGGAGGGCCTGCGCCGCTGGCGCACCGGCGATTATGCGCTGGTGCTCACCGACATCCACATGCCGAAGATGGACGGGTACCAGTTGACCGCGGCGATCCGCAAGGCCGAGCGCGCGGAACGGCGCGAGCGCACACCGATCATCGCGGTCACCGCGAACGTCAGCAAGGGCGAAGCGGAGCATTGCATCGAAATGGGCATGGACGCGTTCCTGGGCAAGCCGCTGCGCATCGCGCAAGTGTCGGCGCAACTCCGGCGCTGGCTGCCGCATGTCGAATTCGCCGCGGGCACGAACGCATCGAGCGCTGAGGCGCCGACGGCACCCGCTGCGACGTCCGACGACGAGGTCCTGTCCGCACCGTCGGCACCGGTCGATCGGACGGTGCTGAACGAAATCGCCGGGCACGATACGACCCTTGCTCGCAATTTGCTCCACGACTTCCTGGCCACGGTCCGCAAGGACCTGACCGGCCTGCGCGCCGCGCACGCCGCCGCCGATCTGCCGGAAACCACGCGCCAGGCGCACCGCATCAAGGGCGCGGCGGCGCTGGTGGGCGCGCGGGACGTGCAGCACGCCGCGGCCGAGGTGGAAGCGGCGGGCCGCGCGAATGACGCGGACGAGATTGAAAGAGCGTCGCGCACCCTGGGCCAAGCCGTCGACGTACTGGCGGTGTGGGTGGAGCGCTGACTCGCGAGCATCCCGGATCGTTCCGCGCGTCCGGGATGACCATCGACCTTTGTCGTGCAGGGGTGGCCGCTCACGCGGAGCGGGAGCGGAACAACTGCGTTTGCGGGATTGCAAACGCGAACGCCCGGGGGCCCCGCAGGGCGAGTGCCAAGGATGGCGCGAGTCAATCGCTTGGGCCATCACTTGAAGGCGGGACCGATTCCGGATCGCGCTGCGCGCGTCCGGAATGACGACGAGGAAGTGCAACGCGTTCGGGGAAACGCGGCGATAATCGCGGCACATGCGGATATCGATTCCAAGATGGCGACCACACCTGTCGGCCGCGGCGTTGTGCGCGCTCATCGCCCTCGCCGGGGCGACCCACGCGGATCCGCCATCCGGGTCGGTGGCGAACGAAACCCGGGCCACGCGCGAAGCCGTCGCCAAGGCCAAGCTCGCTGAAGTGCGTGCCGAAATCGCCCGGATCGCCGAAGCGCAAAAGGCAACCGCCCAGCAGCGGAACGCCATCGATGCCAAGCTGGCCGAGCAGGCCGGGCAACTGAACCAGATCGCCAAGGCGGTGCGCGACGCCGACGCTGCGATCGCGGCCAGATCCACTTCGCTGGATGACCTCGAACGACAACGCGCTCAGCTCGAGGGCAGGCTTGCCGACCAGCAGGCTGCGCTGGCGGATTTGTTGCGGGCGGCCTACACGCTGAATCGCGGCAGCGACCTGTCGCTGCTGCTGGGCGACGATGACATCGCGAAGATCGATCGTGCCCTCGCTTATTCGCGCTATTTCCAGCACGACCGCCTTGCGCGCATCCGCACGCTGCTCGGCCAGCTGGCGCAACTCGATCAAGTCAAGGTCTCGATCCAATCCGAAACGGAAGCGCTGAAGCAGCAACGCGACCAGCGCAACGCCCAATCGGCGGAACTGGAACAGGCGCGCGCGGCGCAGCAGGAACTGCTGGCCGAAGCGGACGCGCAGCTCGCGCAGCAGAAGGACAGGATAGCGGCCCTGCAGCACGATGCCGAAGCGCTGGACAAACTGCTGAAGCAATTGCAGAACGTGTTCGCGGACATTCCCGCCGAGCTCGGCAAGAACAGGCCATTCGCGCAATTGCGCGGCAAGCTGGTCCGGCCGGTCGCCGGCACGCCGCACAACGGCACCGGCACGCTGGCGCAAGGCATCGTCATCGCCGCCAAACCCGGCGCCGAGGTGCACGCCGTCGCTTACGGACGGGTGGCGTGGGCCAACTTCATGCGCGGTTACGGCATGCTGGTAATCATCGATCACGGTGGTGGCTGGATGAGCCTGTACGGCGGCAACGAAGCCGCGCTCGTGGACGCCGGCGATTGGGTGAAGCCCGGCCAGTCCATCGCGACGGTGGGACGCGATCCCGAACAGGGCGGCGCGTGGTTCGGACTGCGGCGCGACGGCAAGCCGGTCGATCCGCACGGCTGGTTCGCCAGATAACAGCGGGCACGACATGCCGGCACAAGGCGAAGGGCCTACAATGAACTGCCGCGTCCGCGCGCGGTTTCCATGGGTTCACACGGTGTCGCAATGATGGGAATTTCGCAAACCTGCCTCGGGAGCCTGCTGGTCGTCTGCACGGGGCTGGTCTTCGCCGCGCCACCGCCCACCCAGCCGCACCCTGTCCCGGCGCCTGCAACAAGCGTGGCCACCCCGGCCGAGGCCTCCTCGATCGCGAAAGCAGCCGGCGACGTGCCGAGCCTCGAGGAAATCCAGACCTTCACCCGCGCGTTCGAGATGATCAAGCAGGCGTACGTCGATCCGGTCGGCGACAAGCAGCTGATGCAGTCCGCGATCCGCGGGATGCTTTCCGGCCTCGATCCGCACAGTGAGTTCCTCGACAAGCACGCGCTGAACGACCTGAACGAAGACACCTCGGGTGCCTATACCGGACTCGGGATCGAAGTGGCGCAGGTGAACCACCAACTGGTGATCGTCGCACCGCTGGACGGCGGCCCGGCCAAGCGCGCGGGCGTGACGGCGGGCGACGTCATCGAGGCGATCGATGGCGTGGTGGTGCAACCCGACGCCATCGGCGCGGCGATGAAGCAGCTGCGTGGACCGATAGGTTCGAAAATCACGCTGACGATCCTGCACCCCGACGGCGACAAGCCGGTGACGATTCCGTTGGTGCGCGAACGCATCCGCGTCGCCAGCGTCACGACGCGGATGCTGGAGCCCGGGTACGCCTACATCCGGGTCAGCGAATTCCAGGAAGACACCGCGAACGAACTGACCGATGCGCTCGGCGATCTGCAGAAACAGCATGGCCCGTTGCGTGGCGCGGTACTGGATCTGCGATCCAATCCGGGGGGGCTGGTGACCAGCGCGGTGGGCGTGGCCGATGATTTCCTCGATTCCGGGATGATCGTCAGCACCCGCGGTCGGCTGCCGCAGTCTGATCTCAAGTTCACCGCCACGCCGGGCGACCTGCTGGACGGCGCGCCCATGGTGGTGCTGGTCGACAACGGCACCGCTTCGGCGGCCGAGATCGTCACCGGCGCCCTGAAGGATCACCATCGTGCGCTGGTGATGGGCCGGCGTACCTTCGGCAAGGGTTCAGTGCAGACGATCCTGCCGGTGGGCGACGGCGATGCGGTGAAACTGACGACGGCGCGCTACTACACGCCCGACGGCACCTCGATCCAGGTCGCAGGCATCACGCCGGACATCGTGCTGGGCAAGGTCACGGTACAAGCCGATCGTAGTCCGTCGCTGGATGACGACGAACACGAGAGCGATTTGCCCAACCATCTTCGCGGCAGCAGGATCGCCACGGCTCCACCCGACACCGGCGAACTGGCGATCAAGGATTACGCGTTGTCGGAAGCGCTGCACGTGCTGAAGGGGTTGGCGCTGGCGCGGCCCCGGTCGTCGACCGCTGCGTCAGCGCGTTCGACCCGTTGACGCGCCAGCCGGCGGGCCGGCGCCGGTGTCGACTAGCTTCACCGTGCAGCCGGCAATCCCAGGGAGGATCGCAAGCGGGCGTAGTCTGCCGTGTATTCCGCCTGCTGGGTTTTCGTCAAGGTGCCGACCGCCAGCTGGCTCATCTTTTGATAATAGGGGCTGCTGGCAGACTGCGATTCAGCCGCAACCTGGAGCCACGCAGCGCCCAGCGACCGATCGGCAGCAACCTGTGATTTGCCACCGTAGTACAACATCCCCAGCTTGTAAGCCGCGATTGCGCAATCCTTCGAAGCAGCCGTCTTCCATTGCGCAATGGCGTCGGAGTACCGGCCACTCCGATAGGCCGTTTCACCGTGCGCGAGATCGCGGGAGCCCGACCATGTGCAAGGGTACCCAGAGAACCTTTGTGCCTGGGGCATGGCATTGGCCTGCCCCAACTTGCCCTGGGTGTACTGACTGAAATAAGACCGGGACAGCAGGGGCGTGAATGTCGCCTGCAATCCGGGATTGGTTGCCCCGCCCGGCGAGGCCGAGAGCGCTGGTAGCGCGGACCCGATTCCGACGACCGCCGTGCACAGGGACGTAAACAAGACTCGACGATTCAACATGATGGCATCCTCCCATTCAGGTTGTCGGAATCCGGTGTACGCTCCCCATAAAAGAAGTCAAGGACGACGGCCGGGCGTGCGGGTTCTCGATGCCCGTTGGGCATTATCTGTCCCGCCGGCGCTCGCCTGACGAATTCTGCGGGAACTATTCGGGGGTCCCGAAAGCCTTCTGGATCGCTTCCAGTTCCCGACCCCGGGTCTCCACGCCGCCGCGCCACAGCATCACGCCGGCAACAGTCATCGGCACGGCGATCACCACCGCCGAAACGAGAAAGCTGTCGAACACGCCCGCGACGCCAAGCAAGGCACCCAGGATCCCGCCAGCCTTGGAGCCCGCCGCGACCAGGCCTGAGCCGGTGCCGCGCAAATGCACCGGATAGATTTCCGCCGCGTACGGAATCATGGTCGCGATGACGCCGCTGATCGCGATCAGCAACAACACGGTCGCGGCGATCGTGAACGATTGCGCCCGCAAGCCGCCCACCTCGATCGCGGCGAACGCCAGCAAGGCCAGCACCGTCAGCGCCACGAACAGCACCAGCGTCTTGAAGCTGCTCCAGCGCTGGTACAGCCACACCACCAGCGCGATGCCCGGGATGGCGAGCAGCGCCGACTGCGCCATCAGCATGCCGGCCGCGCGCGCATCCAGCCCCAGCTTGTGCAGATTGGCGGGCAGCCATAGCACGAAGCCGAAATTCACCAGCCCCCATGCCAACCCGCAGGCCATCAAGGCCAGCGTGATGGAGGCGTGGCGGCCGCGCAGCATCCGGCGCAAGCCGGAGCGCGGCCGATGCACTTCCAGCACGGGCGCCTCTACCGGCGCGGCATCTTTTGCCAGCGCGCGCGGCGAACCCGCGAAACGCGCAAGCACCTCGTGCGCCTGCGCTTCCAGTCCCGCGTTGGCAAGAAAACGCGGTGACTCGGGGATGAAGCGATTGAGCACCACGATCAATGCGCCCGCCGGCAGGTTCAACAACCACAGCGCGCGCCAACTGAAGGTCGGCTCCAGCAATGCGGCCGCGCCCGACGCTGCCAGGTAACCCGCCGACGTGCCGGCGCCACCCAGCGCCACGAGGAGCCAACCGCGATGGCGCGCAGGCACGGTTTCCGCCATCAGCGTGAACGCAATCGGCAACATGCCGCCGGCGGCCGCCCCCATCATGAAACACATCACGATGTTCCATTCGAACGACGGCATCGTGCCGCAGATCGCGGTGCCCATGAACAGCAGCGCCGACAACAGGATGGCCGCTCGCCGCCCGAACACGTCGGCGAGCCTGCCCCACGCCACCGAACCGGCCGCGGTGCCGACCAGGGCCGACAACGCGAGATAGCCCGCCCGCGACACGCCGATGCCGTACTCGTGCGCCATGCCCGGCATCACGAACGCAATCGAAGCCGGCTTCATCACGTCGATCGTCAATGCCAGCACCAGCACCGCAACCAGTCTCCAGTGCTCGAAGTTCAGCGGAACCCCGTCGGCGACGTGCCAATGCAGTCGGTCTCCACCCCGCGTGGTCAGCCGTACCTGCGCGAGGCGGGGCATCAAACCCCAGGCTGCCAGCAGGACACCGGCCGGAATCAGCGCCATCCCCAGCAGCATTTCCGGATCCATGGGCATCCCGGCCAGATGGAAATGCATGGGAGCGGCCATCACGTACATGGGCAAATGCAGGCACACGCCCGTGGCGACGACCAGGCATCCGAACCAGAACGCCACGGGATGATGAAAAGTGATGCGCATCGGCGGATCAACATGAACAGGCGATAAAGACTAGCAGGCGTGACACCGATGAATGCCCACTGATCTGCCCTGGAGGAATTCACGCGTCGTTGATCGGCGGTTGCCCAAGCTGATCCCAACGTCATCCACGGAGTAACGCCATGCAAAAGCACATGCTTGCCGCAGCGCTGTCCGCGATCCTGCTGCTGGCCGGGAGTGCCGCTTCCGCGCAGGACGCGCCGATGCAGACCACGACGACCACGACGACCACTCGCGTCGATTCGCCCGCGGGCGCCCTGAGCGAATCGGCGATCAAGGCCGACATCGCGAATGCGGGATACCAGGAAGTGAAGGACCTCGAGTTCGAGGACGGCGTGTGGCAGGCCGAGGCACGGGGCGGCAATGACAAATGGGTGCATATCAAAGTGGGGCCGACCACCGGCAAGGTGTACGAGGCCGATGCACCCTCCCGGCTCAACGAGGACGAAATCAAGGCCAAGTTGACCGCGCAGGGCTACCAGGATGTCGACGACGTGGAGTTCGACGACGGCCTGTGGAGTGCCGATGCGACCAATCCGCAGGGCAAGAAGGTGGACCTGCTGGTGGACCCGAATGACGGCAGCGTGGTGGCGGTCAAGCAGGATTGATCGCGACTTGATCGACCGTCCGCCATCACGATTCGTTTGAATGGAAAGCCGGCGCGAACCATTGCGCCGGCTTTGTTTTCGCCGCGGTCACGCGCTGCGCGGATGTGCGGGTGCCGGGATCCGGTCGTCGCCCTGTCGGGGTGCGGGCCGATTGCCTCCCTCCGGTTTCACTGGCGTCAGCGGCTCAACTTCCACCGTACCGTGGCGATTCTTGAGGAAGACCGGATCATACGGATCGTCGCTTTGCTGGAATTGCCGGTAGGCGACCGAACCGTCGATCGAACCGCTTTGTAGCACCTCAAAGGCCGTACTGGCGACATGCGCGGATCGTCCATCCATGCCCAGCGATTTGGGCGTATGCCCCCCATCCAGAACGCCTACCCGAAGCTCGCCCACCGCCCCACCGGCCCGCGTGCCCGTTTGATGCGTCCGGACATACGCCCACTGGGCCTTGGCCCGCCGGAGCGCGACCTGGTCTCCATAGGTTTGCTTGAGCTCGTTCCACAATTGATCGGTGCGCGCAAATTCCGCCTTGCTCAATACGGTGACCATCAGGTCTCGCGCCTTCACGTACTGGAGCTGGCCGCGCTCGGCCGCCAGCACCATCCACGCCGCTCCGAGCGGGCGGTTCGCCGGAACTCCATGGCCCTTGAAGTACATCACGGCTAGGTTGTACTCGGCCGGCTTGTATGCCCACGACGCCGCGACCTTGTACATGTCGATCGCGTGCCGGTAATCGCCCTTGCGGAAAGCCTCCACGCCATAGGCAAAAAATTTCACGCCCGGCCGGCCATCCGATTCGGGCGTGTTGAAGTGCGCGTTCGACATCGGGCCCGCGGACGCATCGGAACCGTAATCGGGAGCAACGATGCCGCCGGTGGTGGCCAGCCCCTGTGCCGACGCCACCCCGCCGATCGCCAGTGCGGTTGCACCTGCCAAAACGATGGAAAACAAGATCGCGGGTCTGCTCATGGCTGCGTGTCCTTGTCATGCTGCGTTTTCGACGCGTTCTCTCCCGCAGGTCCGGACGATTTGGCCTGCTTCGCCGTCGGGGCTGCTGCGCCCTCGGCGGTTTGCCGCAACGGGCCCACGGTGGCCGTGCCGGTGCGATTTTTGAGGAACTTGACGTCGTACGGGTTGCTGCTCTCCTGCATCTGCCGGTAGGCCACACTGCCGTCCTCGGAAGCGCCATTTAGCACTTGAGAAGCGCTCGTCGCGCTGCGGGACACACTACCTGCTCCCGCGGTGTAACCACCCGGAGCGCCGTACGAGCCGCTGCCATCGTGCAGTCCGACCTTGAGGTTGCCGACCTCTCCGCCCACGCGACTGCCGGTTTTCTTCGATTTCGCGAAACGCCACTGCACCCCGGCGCGGTGCATCGCGACCTCGTGGCCGTATTTTTTCTGCAGCCGCTGATAGTCCGCCCATGCTTCGGTACGCTCCGAATCATCGAGGTCGCTGACCATCACATGGCGTGCATACTTGTACGTCGGGCTGCCATTCTCCGCGGCGATGAACATCCAGGCCGTCCCCAACGGCCGATCGACGGGAAACCCGCCTTCGCCCTTGAAGTACAGGATGCCGAGATTGTAGGCCGCCGGCTCATAGGCCCAAAAAGCCGACAACTCGAGCCGGTTGACCGCGTACTTGATGTCCTTCTGCGACCACGCAGCCATGCCCTGGGCGAAGAACCTGACGCCCGGTCGGCCATCCGATTCCGGCGTAT
This sequence comes from Rhodanobacter sp., assembly GCA_044464225.1. Lineage (GTDB taxonomy): Bacteria > Pseudomonadota > Gammaproteobacteria > Xanthomonadales > Rhodanobacteraceae > 66-474. Next base: position 349,676 of record JBIQLN010000001.1, read on the forward strand.
TGAAATGGGTGTTGGACAGGAAGCTGGAAGAATCACTCGATCCGTAATCGGGCGCCGCCACCTCGGGGCTCTTTGTCTGCGCGGACACCGAGCCACCGAACGCAAAGGCGATGGAAACAGGGAGCAAGGACATGGAGAGCAAAGGTCTGGATTTCATCGCAGCTGCTCCTCCATGGCGGACCGGATGCGTATGGTCTACTCCGCTTGCAGCCAGACCGCAACCTTGGGCCCCGGAACCGGATGCGGCCATTCCCTACACGACAGTGCGGCGACGGCTGCTGGCGGCAGCAGGGCACGGATCCGATCATCGGGAGCTTGATCTGACCGGGAGGAGAATCATGGACATCGGGCGGCCCTGCATCACCGGGAATCCACACGCCATCATGGCGCGCATCGCCCATCGTGCGACGACACGAACGATCTTCGCCCTGCTGCTGGTGGCCTTGGCCGCCAGTGCCCACGCGGCATCGGTGTACCGCTGCACGGATGCAAACGGATACATGTCATTCCAGGACGTTCCATGCGCCGCGCATGCACGACAGCGCAAGCTCGACCTGCATCCGCTGCCGGCGATAGGCAATCCGGCCGAGGTTGCCGCGGCGGAGCATCGGGCGCATGCCGCGCATGCGCGCTCCGAGCGCAGCACGCGCAAAAAGCGCATCCCGCGACGCCGATCGCACGTGAAACCCGAAATGTCATGGGAGTGCCGTGCCGCGGATGGCGAGGTGTTCTACCGGCACACCCGTTGCCCTTCGTCGATTCCGGGCGATGGTGTCGTCCGAACCGGCTACGCGGAGAAACAGTCCCCAGGTAACACGCGCGCGCGGCACAACGCCTGGAGCCGCGTGCGCGTGCACGCCGCCAAGGTTCCACGCGCGGAAGCGTGCCGGCGCATCCACTCCGCGGGCGCGGCGGTGCGGGACGGCCATCTGCGCGATGCCGACGTCTCCACCTACGATCACCTGATGGGACGAGATCCCTGCGGTCAATGACGGGCGTGGTCGTCGATCATGAGGCTTTCGCCCGCCGGCGCGGTGCGCGCGACGGGCGGGATCGCGCATGCTGGGCGGCGAACCCGATCGGTGGCGCCTTTCGGAACTCGGCGGCTTCTTCCAGCAGCCATTCGCGGAACGCCATGAACCCCGAACATTTGCGCGAACGCTCGGGATAGACGAGGTAATGCCATCGTCGGGCCTTCATGAGTTGCGGAAACAGTGCCACCAGCTGGCCGGTTTCGATCAGCGGCCGCACCATGGTCGTGCGTCCGAGCGCGACACCGATGCCCTCCACCGCGGCGCGCTGGCGTGATTCGGAATCGCTGAAGGACGCCGCATAACGCCGGGGCGGCTTGCCGCCATGCAGCGCGAACCACTCCTGCCAGGGGTCCTCCGGGCACAACAACGGCAGTTCGCCGAGGTCTTCCAGCCGCGGCCGCTTGCGCCCGGCAAGCAGAGAAGGACTGGCGACCGGCGTCAGCCATTCCTCCAGCAGCGATTCCACCACGAGTCCCGGCCACTCGCCCACTCCGTAGCGCAAAGCCGCGTCGAAGCGGCCATCCGCGAAGTCCACCAGATCGATGGACGATTCGAGGTTCAATTCGACCTCGGGGTGCCGCGTGACGAACCGCGGCAACCGCGGCAGCAGCCAACTCGATGTCATCGACGGCATCGCGGACAACGACAAGGCGTTGTTGTTGCGGCCGCACAGCGGCTTCAGGGCGTCCTCGATCGCCTCCAGGTGCGGCGCCACGTTGTCGAGCAGCCGCTGGCCCTCGGCGGTCAGCTTCAGGCCGCGCGGACCACGCACGAACAGGGTGCAGGCGACGCGCTCCTCCAGCAGCCGGATCTGGTGGCTCAGGGCGCTCACCGTGAGGTGCAGGCGCTCGGCGGCGCGGGTGAGGTTCTGCGCACGCGCGGCCGCGACGAAGGTCTGCAGCGAGTTGAGTGGTGCCCGGCTCATGTTCGATTTTCCTCAACGCTCGGTTGAAAAATCGTCGCTTCCGCAACGCGGTGGAGCGGCCTAATTTTGCGTGACACAGGGCATCCGTGCAACACGTCTGGAGGTGCGACATGTTGAGGGAATTGGCAAGACTATCGGGCAGCATGCTGTTTGCGGGGGGATACCTCACGGACCCCGCGACGCTGCGGACGCTGGCGCGCGACGAGGCAACGCCTGCACGAACCGCGCGCGGCGGGCGGCGCGTGCGGGTCGTCCAGCACGCGTTCGACTGGCGCACCCCGGTCGAACTGGCATTCCTTGCGGCGATCTGGGGCGGCTCGTTCCTGTTCTTGAGGATCGCCGCGCCCGAATTCGGACCGGTTCCATTGGTGGACGTGCGCCTCGCACTCGGCGCATTCGTGCTGGCGCCGTTCCTGTGGCGTGCACGCCGGCAACTTGCCGCCACGGGCTGGTTCAAGATCATGGCGATCGGGCTGGTCAATACCTTGCTGCCGTTCCTGCTGTTCGCGTGGAGCGCGGAACGCGCGCCGGCCGGCGTCAGCGCGATCGTCAACAGCATGTCGGTGCCGTTCGCGGCGCTCGCGGCATTCGTGCTGTTCCGGGACCCGATCGGCATGCGGCGTATGGCGGGCCTGGTGATCGGCTTGATCGGCGTGGTGGTGCTGGCCAGCGGCGACGTGGACGGCGCAGGCGTCGGTCCCGCGGTGGCGGCCGGCGCGGGCGCGGCGCTTCTGTATGGCGTTTCCGCGAACCTGGTGAAGCGCTATTTCGCGGGTCTGCCGCCTGCCGCGGTGGCAGCTGCGACGCTGGCGTGGGGCGCGGTACTGCTGGCGCCGTTCGCGGCGTGGCAGTGGCCCTCGGCGCCCGTTCCGATGCAGGCGTGGTTGAGCCTGCTCGCGCTGAGCGTGGTCTGCACCGGCGCAGCGTACGCCGTTTACTTCCGCCTGATCCAGCGCGTCGGTGCACCGCGCGCGACCATGGTGACGTACCTGGTGCCGGTGTTCGGCGTGCTGTGGGCGTGGCTCGCGCTGGGCGAACCGCTGACGATCAGCATGGCATTCGGTGGCGTCCTGATCCTGGGCGGCATGCTGTTCGGCCAGACACGGGCGCGTGCGAAGCGCGTACCTCATGCGACGAAGGTGCACGCCTCCGCGCGCCCTTGCGCCGATTGCCGGACCTGAGAGCCGCGATGGTTTTCCCGCGAGGAGTCGACATGCAATCCGGATTTCCGACGGCCGCCGAATATGCGTCCGAACCCGCCCGCCACCCGGCCCTGACCGTCATCGACATTCGTTCGGAACAGGCCGCCGCCAGCGATCGTTACAGCAACCGCGTCGTGTTCGACATCAACGAGAGCTGCATGCGGCTCGCGGTGTTCGAGGGAGAGTATCGCTGGCACCACCATCCGGATTCCGACGAGCTTTTTCTCGTGGTGGCGGGCGAGCTCCAGATCGATTTCGAGGATGGCGCCCGCGTGACGTTGACCGAATGGCAAAGCATCGTGGTGCCGGCGGCAACCGTGCATCGGACGCGGGCGATCGGTCGCACGGTCAATCTCACGTTTGAAAGGCACAACGCAAGGACCGAGTTCGTCGAGAAAACCGATCCTTGACCGGAGGGATGCGATGCCGCTTGGTGGCAAGTCCTGATCGATCCGAACCATCGAGGGCGGCGGCTATACTCGGGGCATGAACTTGCCCGATCGCCCTCGCCTGGCCCCCCTGGCCCTGCCTTTCATCGTCCTCGCATCGTTTGCGATCGCCGGCTGTTCGCAGCAGGGCCAAACGCCGCCGGCCGCGCCTTCGGCCTCCGCACAGGCCGCGGCCAACGAAGCCGCCGCCGACAAGGAGCTGAAGCTCTACCAGCAGATGCTGGCCGAACACAGCGATGCGCTGGCGGCCCCGGTGGGCGAGGAAATCGTGCAGAAATATCCGGGCACGTCCGCGGCGGCCGAAGTGCAGAAGACGCTCCCGAAGATCCAGGCCGCGGCCAAGGCCAAGGCCGAACACGATCGGCTGGCGAACCTCTGGTATTACCAAAGGGCCAACGTGGACGGCGAGCAGTCGACGGCCAGCACCTATTCCGAACCGCGCAGCGCGAACAGCGTGCGGCTGGTGCTGCGTCGCCACCAGAAGTGGGGCGAAAGCGTCTACCTGTTCGCACCCGACGGCAGCAAGGGTTTCGTGTGCAAGAACGTTTGCAACGTGGTGATGCGATTCGACGGCAAGCGTGAAACCTGGAAGGCGTACCTGCCCAAGACGGGTGAGCCTGCGATGTTCATCAAGAACGAAAAGCGCTTCATCGCGGCGTTGCAGAAGGCCAGGGTGATCGAAATGGATGTCACCAGCCGCGAGCATGGCAAGGAAACCCTGAAGTTCGAAGTCGGTGGCTTCGAACCATCGAAGTTCCTGCCGTTGCCGAAAAAATAATCCTCCCCGCCTCTATTTGGGCCCCGGGCGTGTTGATTCCGATCCCCGGGCAGCGCAATATCCGTACGCGCGCCGGCCATCATCCGGCGTCTCCGGGGCCGGGAATGGACGAGAAGATCTGCATCTTCGACGACGTGTACAACGAGGTGTCCGCACGCGCGCAAGCCGAGCACGAAAAGATCGGCGCGTTCGGCATGCTGGCGCGGATGAAACTGTGGGACCGGCCGAAGGAAACCGAGATCACGCTGGCCAACACGGAAAAGCGCTACGAGCCTTTCTGGATGGCCAAAGCCACCCGCCGAACCCGCTACACGCGCAAGCTCGCCTACCACATCAAGGTCGAGCATCCGCACGTCATGTCGGTGGAACTGCTGGGCCAGAAGCTCGCGGTGGACGCGCGGCGCGAACTGCAACTTGCAGCGGTGGAGGATTGCGAAAACGTCACCGCACTCACCCATTTCATGGATGCGCTCCGCCGCGACATGCCGGAAAAAATGCTGATTGATTACGCCGGCCGGTTCGCCTTCCAGGACGCGGCGGACAGCAACCAGCCGCAGTTCATCGCGCCCACCGTGACCGCGGCGTCCGTCCTGCAACAGGTGAAGGCAAAGCTTTCCGCGCCCGTGGAAGCCGACGCGATCGCCAGCGACGAAGTCGACATCGAATCGCTGACGCTGTTCTACCGTCCGGTGTACGCGTTCCAGTTCGCATGGAAGGACAAGACCGGCGTGATCGAGATCGATGGCCTGACCGGCCGCGTCAACAAGGAAGGCGACATGCTGGGCGGCGCGGTGCGCGCACTCGGCAACCGCGACGCGTTGTTCGACCTCGGCGCGGATTTCGCGGGCATGGTGGTACCGGGCGGCACGATCGTCGTGAAGCTCATAGACAAGCTTTCGAGAAAGACGCCCGCCTGAGACACGTGTCTACTGCCCGATTGCCGCGCGGCGGGCTCCTGCGTTACCGGACGGTCACAGGCGCACGATTGTCGTCGGACACGCGATCGACCAGCTCGTTGAAGGGATCGATGCCGGCCTCGTAGGGCACGCCATCCACCGTCACGGTGAGGGCGCTGTCGCCGTCCTTCACCGGCAGCTTCGCCAGGTACAACGGCTTCTCGTCCTGCTCCTCGCCATCCTTCGCCTGCGCGAACACGCCGATCCGAACGGGAATGTCGAGCTTGGCTCGCGTCTCCCTGCCCTTGCCGTCGGCGTAATACTTGCCCGCGTGCACATGCATCGTCACCTCGTATTTGCCGTCTGCGAGCTTCTTCGCGGCCGCCGAAACCATGCGGTTGTCGAACAGCGTGATCCTGTCGAAGAAGTCGGTGATCAGGTCCTGGTACTGCGGGCCCGCCTGCACGCGCAGGTCGGCGATCAGTTCGCGCGTGTCGGTATAGGGCGGCTGCTGGAATTTCACCCTGTCCAGCCACGTGCGCAACGCCGCGTTGACCTTGTCTTCGCCGATGTAGTCGGCCAGCGCGTAGAAGATCACCGACGCCTTGCGGTAGTGGATGTAGGGCTGGTTCTCGACCAGCGCCAGCGGCATTTCCTCGACGCGTTCGCCCGCGCGCCCACGCAGGTAGCGGTCGAGTTCGTACTTCAGGAACTTGCGCATCTTCGTCGGGCCGTACAGGTGCTTCATCACCATCAACGCCGAATACTGCGCCAGGGATTCGTCCAGCATCGTCACGCCCTGCACGCTGGCGCCGATGGCCTGGTGCGCCCACCACTGGTGGCCGATCTCGTGCGCGGTCACGTAGGTGACGTAATCGATGTCCGAAGGCTTGCGCAAGTCCGCAATGAACCCGATCGCCTCCGAGAACGGCACGGTGTTCGCGAACGATTGCGCAAAGGATGCGTAATCCGGGAATTCGAGGATGCGCAACTGGCGGAACTGGTATGGTCCGAAGTGCTTGTCGTAATAGTCGAGCGACAGCTTCATCGCCTTGAACATCCGTTCGATGTTGTACGGATGCTGCGGATCGTAATAGACCTCCAGGTTCACGTCGTGCCACTTGTCGCGCGCCACCTTGTAGCGCGCCGACTGGAACGAGAAGAAGTCCAGGATCGGCGTGTCCTGCACGTAATGGAAATAGCGCCATCCGCCCTTGACCCACTCCTTCTGCAGGTAGCCGGGCGCCAGCGCGATCTGGTCGGCGCTGGTGGAAAGGGTGGCCTGGAAATGCACCCAGTCGGCATCGCAGGAAATCAGGTTGTTGGCATGCGCCGCGGCATCATCGCGCTTGGGCAACCGCTGTGCCGGACCCAACCCGTACTTGCGACGGTCGTTGTTGTCGGTGAGCTGGCGGTTTTCGTCGTAGCAGAAGTGCGGAAACGCGAAGCTGTTGATGAAGGTGCCGTTGTGGACGATCTGCTCGCCGACGGGTTCGTTGGCAAACCCCTTGTACGCGACGTGCATCCGGAAACCGAAATCCATCGACGCACCGGGCGCCAGCGGCTGCGCCAGTTTGTAGATGTAGAAGCCCTGCTGCTTGTCCGCCAGCGCGACGGAATGCGCGGGAAAATCCAGGTCGACCGTGTAATCGCGGGTGGGGAACGTCGGCAGTTGCACCAGCAACTCGTCGATGGGCTTGTCGTGCTTGTTGACCAGCACGTAATGGCCATCGACGTCGACGCGCCGTTCCGCCGGATGCATCGCCACGTCCACGTTGACGGCCGTGATCCTCGGCTGGGCCAGCCCCATGTATTTCCGGTAATCCTTTTCGTATTGCGCCTGCAGGCGCTGCTGCTGATCGTGGGTCTGGTAGCGATACAGCCGGTGGGTGTTGTGGAAAAGGAACACCCCGATCGCGGCGAAGCCGATCAGTGAAAGCGCCAGCACGATCCGCGACGGCGCACGAAACCGCTGCAGCGCAATCCGGCCGCGCGCCCGCCAACCGCGGGTCGTCCCGCGCACCCAATAAAGGGCGGCGGTCACCAGCAGTGCGATCGCAAGGCAATACCAGTACGCGCGGAACCACAGGTTGCCGATCCAGAAGGAACCGAACCCGTTCATGTCGGAATACGGCGTGCCCGGCGCACTGCCGTAGCGGTACAGGTGATCGGACAGGTGGAACTGCGTCAGCGCGATCATCGACACGAAGAACGCGACGATCAGCGCGTAGCCGACGAACTTGTTGTTGGACCACACCTGCAATACCACCGCGAGGATCGCGAACAACATGAACGACAGCAGGTCGAGTCCGATGTATTGCAGATACAGCAACGGCTGCAGGTCCGAATAGCCCCGCAGCAACTGGTACGCCATCGAGAACAGCGAACCCGCAGCGAGGAACAAGACCGCCACCACCGCCAGCGCGAAAACCTTCGACAGCAGCGGAATCCAGTCCGGCGTCGGGAACGCGTCGATCACTTCGCCGACGCGCCGGTCGCGTTCACGCCACACCAGTTCGCCCGCGTAGAACGCCAGCACGAACAACAGCAGCCACGTGTAACTGCTGCTCATCGCTTGCGCCATCAGGTGCGTGACCGGCCACACGCTGGTGCCGTAGATCTGGTCGCTGAAGGCAAGGTTGCCGCCCAGGTTCGCCAGGCCGAACGCCAGCATCACCAGGAACGGCACGCCCCGCAACACCCCGCGGGTGTCGAACCATGCCAGCTTCACGAACTGCCGGGTACGTGCGCCGAAACCGGTGCGCAGCGTCACCATCGGCAATACGATCGGCACGGTGCGGACGGCGGCAGGCGCGTCGGCTGTCGCCAACACCCGCTTGCGCCGGCGGAACAACCGGAGGCCTTCGCGGTCGGGCTTGAACAGCACGAAGGTCGCGGCGAGCAACCCTGCCCCCACGGCCAGCCACAAGCCGCGGTTGCCCAGCACCATCCCGGCCAATGCCGGGATGCGGACGTTCTGGTCGGATGGCGTCCAGTAACGCGTCACCAGGTCCAGCGCGCCCAGCCCGAACGGATCGATGATCGCACCCAGCGTCTGGTGCTCGATGTTGCCGTTGCCCATCGTTACCAGCGCGATCTGCCACAGCACGAAAAACGCGATCACGCCGATGTAGGTGCCCAGCATCGAGCGCGTCAGCGTCGCCAACAGGAACAGCAGCGCCCCGATGAAGAACAGGTTCGGCAACACCACGAAAGCGAAGGCCCAGCCATACGCGTGCCAGGGAGTGGGACCCAGCCGCGCAGGGTCCAGCCACGGCATCAGCGAACCCAGCCACATGCCGAAGGCGACCACGACCAGCACCAGCACGCTGACCAGCCAGCCGGCCGCGAAGCGCCCGCCCAGGTAGGCGAAGCGCGACATCGGCGTCGCGAACACGAGCTCGGCCGTGTTGTGGCCGAAATCGCGCAACGCCGCGCCGGCCACGAAGATCGTGATCAGGAACAACCCGAGCACCGAGAAGAATCCCAGCATCGAGATCACCACCATCGGCGCATTGCGGTGTACGTTGCCGACGCCGCCGCCGATCGTGATGCTGTCGGAGCACGCCGCCGCGAACGCGAGCGCCGCAAGCGCAACCGCGATCAGCCAGAACAGCGGGCTCCTGAGCTGCTGGCGCAACTCGAACCGGAAGATTTCGCGCAGCACGTCAGGCCGCCTTGCTCGAAGTGGCGTGGTGCAACTGCCCGAAGTAGACGTCCTCCAGATCGGGCGGCACGCTCTCGAAACCGTCCTCGGGTTTCGCATCGGCCAGCACGTGGATCAGCGTGGCGCCACCCGCGAGTCGCGTCGACAGCACCGTCATCCGCTCGCGGTACTGCGCGAGCGAGGCCTTGTCGATCGCACGCCGCCACACGCGTCCCTCCAGCGCGCGGATGGTTTCGCGCGGCTCGCCGGTCAAACGCACCTGGCCTTGCGCGATGATCGCCATGCGCGGGCAGAGTTCGGTCACGTCCTCGACGATGTGGGTCGACAGGATCACCACCACGCGCTCGCCGATTTCCGCGAGCAGGTTGAGGAAGCGCTGGCGTTCCTCGGGATCCAGGCCCGCCGTGGGTTCGTCCACGATCACCAGTTTGGGATCGCCGATCAGCGCCTGCGCGATGCCGAAGCGCTGGCGCATGCCGCCCGAAAACCCGCCCAGCTTGCGCTTGCGCACCTCCCAGAGGTTCACCTGCTTGAGCAACGCGTCGACCAGGTCGCGGCGTTCGCCACGGCGGGTGACGCCCTTCAGCACCGCGAAATGCTCGAGCATCGCCTCGGCGCTGACCTTGGGATACACGCCGAATTCCTGCGGCAGGTAGCCCAGCACGCGCCGCGTGGCCTGCTTGTCGGCCAGCACGTCGATGTCGCCCAGCTTGATGCTGCCCGCGTCCGGATCCTGCAGCGTCGCGATCGTCCGCATCAGGGTGGACTTGCCCGCGCCATTGGGCCCCAGCAGGCCGAACATGCCGTTCGGGATGTCCAGCGACACGCCGCTGAGCGCGCGCACGCCGTTGGCATAGGTTTTGGACAAATTGCGGATCGTCAGCATCGCGGCGTTTCCTGGCGGCAGTCTCTCGACGTGATCGGAGTCTGCCCGCGCCCGCGCCGCCCCGCCATCCGCCACAGGTCACGGTGACTTTCGGCCTTCCGCGCTCCCAGGACATGACGCAAGCGGCCAAATGCGCGAAACTGGGCGTCTTGCCGCTTCTTGGAATCGAAGGAACCTGACATGGCAGACGTGCGCGAGGCGAAGGTGCCGGACATCGGCGATTTCCAGGGCGTGCCCGTGATCGAGGTGATGGTCAAACCGGGCGACCACGTGGAAAAGGACCAGGGCCTCGTCACGCTGGAATCGGCCAAGGCCACGATGGAAGTGCCGGCGCCGTTCGCGGGCACCGTCAAGGAAGTGAGGGTCAAGGAGGGCGACGAGGTATCCGAGGGCGGCGTGATCGCCACGATCGAGGCCGAAGACGGCGAGGGCGAACCAGCGAAACCCTCCGCCGCGGAAACGCAGCCCGCCGCTCCGCCCCCCGAAAAGCGCGAGGAAAAGCCGCGGCCGAGCGAGCCAAAGCAAGCCGAGAAAGCACCTTCGGCATCGCAGGCGCAGCCCCCGCGCATCGAGGACGAGCACGCGACCGAGCGTCGTGCGCCACCGGTTCCGTTCGACGCCGATTCGATCATGCCTGACAAGGTGCCCTACGCGAGCCCGGCAGTGCGGGCATTCGCGCGCGATCTCGGCGTGGACCTGTCGCGCGTCAGCGGCAGCGAACGTGGCGGGCGCATCACCCGGGAAGACGTGCAGCAGTTCGTGAAATCCGCGATGACCGGCGGCGCCTTGCCGCAGCAGGCGGCTTCGGGTGGTGGTGGCTTGAACCTGTTGCCATGGCCACAGATCGACTTCTCGAAATTCGGCGAAACCGAAACCCAGCCGCTGTCGCGCATCAAGAAGCTCTCCGGCGCCAATCTGGCGCGCAACTGGGCGATGATCCCGCACGTCACGCAGTTCGAGGACGCCGACATCACTGATCTCGAGGCGCTGCGCGTGGCGCTCAACAAGGAAAACGAAAAGGCGGGCATCAAGGTCACCCTGCTCGCATTCCTGATCAAGGCCTGCGTCGCCTGCCTGCAGAAGTTTCCGGATTTCAACGCCTCGCTCGATGCATCGGGCGAAACCCTCGTCATCAAGAAATACTTCCACGTCGGCTTCGCCGCCGACACCCCGAACGGGCTGGTGGTGCCGGTGATCCGCGACTGCGACAAGAAGGGCGTGCTCGACATCGCGCAGGAAATGTCGGCGCTGGCGAAGAAGGCGCGCGCAGGAAAACTCACGCCGGGCGAAATGTCGGGCGGCTGCTTCTCGATTTCGTCGCTGGGCGGCATCGGCGGCACCATGTTCACGCCGATCATCAACGCGCCGGAAGTCGCGATCCTCGGTGTCTCGCGATCCTCGATGAAGCCGGTCTGGAATGGCAAGGAATTCGCGCCGCGCCTGATCCTGCCGCTGTCGCTTTCCTACGATCATCGCGTGATCGACGGTGCCGCCGCCGCGCGCTTTGCCACGTACCTCGCACAGCTCCTCGGCGACATGCGCCGGGCGCTGCTTTGAGCGGGGAGATCGACATGGCGAACACCATCGAACTCAAGGTGCCGGACATCGGCGATTTCCACGACGTGCCGGTCATCGAGGTACTGGTGAAGGCCGGCGACCGTGTCGAGAAGGACCAGAGCCTGGTCACGCTCGAATCGGCCAAGGCCACGATGGAAGTGCCGGCGTCGGCAGCCGGCCTGATCAAGGAAGTGAAGGTCAAGGTCGGCGACAACGTGGAGCAGGGCGCGGTGATTGCGGTCATCGAAGCGGAAGATGATGCAGGTGCGAAACCCGCCGGTGCCGCCTCGTCCCCCTCTCCCGCCAAAAAGGCGGCCGGGGCTGAAGGTGCGGCATCCGCGAAGAGCGCCAAACCCGACGCGGTCGAGCAAGCCCAGCGTGAACCCGTACCCTCACCCGGCGCTACGCGCCACCCTCTGCCGGAGGGAGAGGGGAAAGCCGCAAGCGTGCGAGGCGCGAAGGAAACCGGCCGCAAGGCCGACATGGAATGCGCGATGCTGGTGCTGGGTTCCGGCCCCGGCGGTTACAGCGCCGCGTTCCGCGCCGCCGATCTCGGCCTCGACACGGTACTGGTCGAACGTTACGAAATCCTGGGCGGCGTGTGCCTCAACGTCGGCTGCATCCCGTCCAAGGCGCTGCTGCACGCGGCCGAAGTGATCGACGCGGCCGAATTGATGGGCGCGCACGGCATCGCGTTCGGCAAACCGAAAATCGACCTCGCCAAACTGCGCGACTTCAAGGACAAGACCGTCGGCAAGCTCACCGGCGGCCTCACGACGATGGCCAAGCAGCGCAAGGTGCGCGTGGTGCAGGGCGTCGGCACCTTCGTCTCGCCGCACGAACTGGAAGTCGCGAATGGCGACGACAGGAAACTGATCCGTTTCGAACAGGCCATCATCGCCGCCGGCTCGCAGGCCGTGCATCTGCCGATGTTCCCGTGGGACGACGAACGCGTGATGGATTCGACCGGCGCGCTGCAACTGAAGGACGTACCGAAGAGCCTGCTGGTCGTCGGCGGCGGCATCATCGGCCTCGAGATGGCGACGGTGTACCGAGCGCTCGGAAGCAACGTCACCGTGGTCGAATTCATGGATCAGTTGATGCCTGGCGCGGACGCGGACCTGGTGCGCCCACTCGCCAAGCGCCTGGACAAGCAAGGTGTGTCGGTGCATCTCAAGACGAAAGTCACCGCGGCCAAGGCGCAGAAGAACGGCATCGCCTGCGAATTCGAAGGCGACAGCATTCCCGATAAAAAGCTTTTCGATCGGGTGCTGGTGGCGGTCGGCCGCAGCGCCAACGGCAACAAGATCGGTGCCGACAAGGCCGGCGTCATCATCACCGAGCGCGGACTGATTCCCGTGGACACCCAGATGCGCACCAACGTGCCGCACATCTTCGCGATTGGCGACCTGGTCGGCCAGCCGATGCTCGCGCACAAGGCCGTGCACGAGGGTCATGCGGCCGCCGAAGCGGCGGCAGGCCAGAAGCGTCATTTCGATGCGCGGGTGGTGCCGTCGGTGGCGTTCACGGATCCGGAAATCGCCTGGGTCGGCGTGACCGAGCGCGAAGCGAAAGAGAAGAACCTCGACGTCGGCGTCGGCAAATTCCCGTGGGTAGCCTCGGGCCGCGCACTCGGCATGGACCGCGCGGAAGGCTTCAGCAAGCTGATCTACGACAAGGCCACCCACCGCGTGATCGGCGGCGGCATCGTCGGCGTGCACGCGGGCGACCTGATCTCCGAAATCGCGCTGGCCATCGAGATGGGCGCCGAGATCGGCGACATCGCGCTCACCATCCACCCGCACCCGACGCTGGGCGAATCGGTCGGCATGGCGGCCGAAGTGGCCGAAGGCACCATCACCGACTTGTACATTCCGAAACGGAAGTAGCGATGCCGTCGCAACCACTGCAAACGCTGACGCGCTACAAGGCGTGGGCGGACGAGCGGTTGTACACGACGCTGGCCGGACTGTCCCTCGACCAACTCGCGGCGCCCACGCCCATCTTCGCGGGCAGCATCCTGCGCACGCTCAACCACGTTTACCTGATGGACGTGGTGTGGAAGTCACACCTGCTCGGCGTGCCGCACGGTCTCGCCACGCGCAATCCCGAAACCACGCCTCCGCTGCCTGACCTGCGCGAGGCGCAACGCGACATCGACGCCTGGTACATCGATCGCGCCGCAGCGATGCCGCCGGCCCTCGCCGACGAGGTCGTGCATTTCACGTTCATCGGCGGCGGCGAAGGCTCGCTGCGCCGCGAAGACATCCTGCTGCACGTCGTCAACCACACCACCTATCACCGTGGGCACATCACCGCGATGCTCAACCTGCTTGGCGTGCAGCCGCAGGCAACCGATCTGCCGGTATTCCTGCGCGACACGCGGTCCTCGCTACCGAAATAGCCTCGCGCATGCGGAAATGCGGTCAATCGCTCCTATCGACCCTTACCTGCCGGTCGCGACCGCCTGCTTTTCTGAATTACCCGCTGCGAGCTCGTGGTGATGGCGGCCACGCTTGCGCTTGCCCCAAAGTATGCGCTTGGGTGCCTCGTGGCATTTTTATTGCATAACAGCACAGCGCAACAACGGGGTAGCAGCAGACGATTTCCATCGATGGCCGTTTCGAGATCGAGAATACGCGTGAAGATGTCTTCAGCGACCTGCTTGGGCGTGAGAGTGGCGCCATCTCCAGAGCGTCATCCACCTCAATGCCGACGCATGCGCGGCACTCCGGACGCGATGGAGGCGCAAGCGCAGTCAGCTACGCACGCGCAGGGAAGGCTGCGAGCAGCGTGTTGAGATATGGAGCAGCCATGGTTGGGGTGAACTCCACAATCTGGTAGCTAGCGACTCCGTGAATACGAAACGGATCGCAAGAACAGCTTCCAACGCTTGGCGCGATTCGGTCTGGGCCAGGATAACGCCGCCCTCCCGAGGCGTAAGCTTCCCTGATCCGTAGACACCCTGGAAGTAGAACTTTCTGGCATCTTTGCAGCCAGGAGGTTCCATGAAGAAGTCACGGTTTACCGAAACCCAGATTGTTTCGATCCTCAAGCAGGCCGATGCCGGCGTGCCGGTGAAGGACATCTGCCGCCAGGCCGGCATCAGCACACCGACGTACTACCAGTGGAAGTCCAAGTACGGCGGCATGGAGGCGTCGGATCTCAAACGGGTCAAGGAGCTGGAAGCGGAGAACAGCAAGCTCAAGCGGATGTACGCGGAGCTGGCGCTGGACAACGCGGCGATGAAGGATCTGATCGCAAAAAAACTGTAGGGCCGGCGCAGAAGCGCGAGGCGGTGCGATTCTTGGTGGACGTGCATCGACGGCCGCTGCGCCGGTCCTGTGAGTACGTCGGGTTGTCGCGTGCGGCGTGGTATCGGGCACCGCTGGACTGGACGGTGCGCGATGCCGAGCTCATTGCGGCGCTGGCGGGCTTGGTCGAGGACCGACCCGGCCGCGGCTTCTGGAAGTGCCGCAAACTGCTGCGGCGCAGCCGCCCGGAATGGAACCACAAGCGGATCTATCGGGTGTACAAGGCCATGCATCTGAACCTGCGGCGTGCGGCAAAACGGCGTCTGCCCAAACGCGAGCGCGTGCCGCTCTACGTGCCGCGACTACCCGATACCGTCTGGTCGGCCGACTTCGTGTCCGATGCACTCGCCTGCGGTCGGCGGTTCCGTACCTTCAACGTGGTCGATGACTTCAATCGCGAGGCGCTGCATATCGAGGTCGACACCTCGATCACATCACAGCGGCTGGTGCGCATCTTCGAACAACTGAAACACAATCGCGGGCTGCCGCAGGTGCTGCGAACCGACAATGGCCCCGAGTTTCTGGGCGAGGTCTTCGTGCAGTGGGCGAAGGCGAACGGCATGGCCATCCAGTACATCCAGCCCGGCAAGCCCAACCAGAACGCCTACATCGAGCGGTTCAACCGCACGTTCCGCGAGGAGCTGCTGGACCAGCATCTGTTCCTGCGCCTGGAGGACGTCCGCGAGGCCGTTTACTGGTGGATGATCGAATACAACGAACAACGCCCACACGACTCGCTCGACGATCTGACGCCGCTCGAGCACCGTCAACAAACCGCCGGAAGTTCTACTTTTGAAGTGTCTGCTTGACGGGGAAGCTTACGCATCCGCTGTGCGGGTTCGCACCCGTTAGCTCAGGTGTTGAGCACCAAAGCCAGCACAGAGAGCAAAGGAGTGTCATTCAGTGCTTCTCAAATCACTCCCAGATTCCTGCAAGCATTCATGTCCGGAGGCATCGACAAGGCATCAAAAATCGTGCGCGAGGACTTATCGTTTCGAGCACCGCTTCAGGAGGGACGCGGCAATAGGCCGCCTGCTTTGCGGGTGCGGAGAGCAAGACCAAGTTGTACCCGCTTTTCGTATGCTGCGGCAATGGGCTGACGACGACGAGGTATCGACCGCCTACGAGCGCGACATGGAGACTTCGGAGGGTGCGGCAACGATGGCCATGAACGAGTGGCATATGGTGGAGCCGGCGAGCGACCCATACCCATCGGCAGATGGACGTCGACGCGTTGGCGTTCTTCCGCAAAGAACTATTGCGGGTGGCGCATTGAGCCTCGCGTGCAGTTTTGGGCCGTCTGTGCAAGGAATCGTCCGATCGCGAAGTCGCGCTGGCTTCTCGGCTCCCACGCTCGAACCGCTGGTGCCTGAGATCATCGAGACCAGCCAATTACCAATCTACAACCATGACTACGACGACGCATACCGGGATACGCGCCGTTCCCCCATCAAGTGTGCTGACGCCATGTTGTTTGCGACGCCTGAGCGTGATCGGTCGATGCGAGCAGCAAGTGCCCGGTAATTTGCAGCAGCGCTGGGCTGCAATCGAGACGATGCGAAGTTTCTACCGCAGGCTGTATGCGTTTTGGATGCGCGAAGGTATCCGCGGCATCATTAGGCGTGGGTTACGACGTCCATCACTCCGCCAACGTTTCGTGGCCCGCCACGCGCCAAAGTCAGGTCCGGGTTTGGAAGTCGGACCGAGCCATAGTCCTCTGGCTCCAAAATCCGCAGGATTCAACGTCGAAATCCTGGACCATGCTCCCGCGCAAGCGCTGCGCGCGAAATACCGGAACGCGGGCGTGAACCTCGACCACATCGAGGACGTCGACTTCATATGGCGTGGCAAGTCGCTGCCTGAAACGATCGGCCGAAGTGGTTGTTACGACTGGATCATCGCAAGCCACGTCATCGAACACACTCCGGACTTGGTGGGCTTTCTCCTCGACTGCCAGACGTTGCTGCAGCCCGCGGGCCGATTGACTCTGGTCGTCCCGGACAAACGCTACTGCTTCGATCATTTCCAGAGCCTGACGTCGACCGGAGACGTGCTGGACGCCCATCAGCTCAGCCGGACCCGTCCATCACCCGGACGCGTATTCGACCACTTCGCGAACGCAGTCGGGAAAGGTCGTGGCCGAGTCCTCTCTTGGCATCGGCATGCACCGGGTGCGATGCAACTGGTTCACACCTTGGAAAACGCGCGCGATGCCTGGCGTTTCGCGCAAACGAATGATGAATACGTCGATGTGTATAGCTGGCGCTTTACGCCCGAGAGCTTTCGCTTGGTCATCGAGGACCTGCGCGACCTCGGCCTGCTGGAACTCGGGATCACGGAAGGACCGACCGGAGCAGCCAACGAGTTCTGCGCCTGCCTGCAACGCTGCAGCAACCAGCACGGCGACAGAATTGCCAGATTGGCGGCCATCGAGAAGGCCCAACACTAATCAGATGCGGGCACACCCGAGCGGCTCGACGGGCGGCCGGGGCATGCTCGGCTTGCTCCAACGCGCGTGGATTCGTAACGTCCGCTATCTGGCTACTCGATTGAAAGATTGGTTGACCGCTCCTAGCCGACAGCGACAGCACAGAGCCCACAAACGGACTCTCGCATCAAAACGCGACCTGCGCGCGCAGCGCAAAGATGCGGGGATCGATGTCCAGGTCGCCACGGTCGCTGAAGGCGCGGATATAGTTGGCCTGCAGCTTGAAGTGCTTGCCGAGGTACCAGTTCAGGCCCAGGGTCCAGTCGTGTTCGCGGCCGCCGGTGACGCCTCCGTCGTCGAGGTCCAGGGTGGAAAAGCGCAGCGCCACTTCCACCGCGCCCCAAGGATTCGCCGGTACCGGATTGGAGAACCCGCTGCCCTTGTAACCATGCGCTTCGCCGGTCAACAGCCATGCCGCCGTGACGTAACCACCATGGCTCGCGAAGTCCGACATCGCCGGACGATGCATACGCAAGCTCAGGTATTCGCCCTGCAGCAACAGCGGACCGCGCAGCCAGCCGGCTTCCACGCCCGCGCGGTCGACGTGATCGACACCTTGCAAGGTGCCCGTGTCGACCAGCCGCACCGGCGCCAGTGCCACTTCAGGGCGCGCGCGCACGCGTGCGGTTCCGCTGTCCCTTTCCTCGCGCGACGCGGACACGCCCAGGTGGACGACGACATCATTGCGCTGCACCGGCGTGAATACCGCGCGACCAGCGATCGTGGTGCCGTCGGCATCGGCGTTCAGATCGCCGCGGGCGAACCACACCGCCTGCAGCAGCCACTTCGAAGCGAAGCCCTGTTGCCACTCCAGGCCCACGCGGCGTCCCTCGTAGATCGCCTGTTCCGGTAGCGCACGTTCGAGGAACAGCGTTGCACCGGTCGAGGTGTTCCCGTCCTCCCAGCCGACCGGCGTCTTGAACTGCCCGGCCCGGAAACGCCCGACCGGCGTTTCCACGGCGAGATAGTTGTCCACCCACGCGCGCGCCTGGAAATCGTAGCCCGCATTCATTTCGAACACACCGCTCTTGTTCACGTAAAGATTGAATTCCTTGCGCCGCCAGTCATGGGCGTCGTCGAAAACCTGAGTGCCATTCGGCAGCCGGTCGTTGCCGAAATCATTGCTGTCGTACTGCAGCAGCCCCTTGAGGCCGACGTCGACGCCATTCCCGAACGTGTAATGGGTGGGCCAGTCGTCGCTGGCGTACGCGGTGATCGCGATCGGCGACAACAGCAGTACCAACCATATTCTCGATTTGCGCACGGCTCTCTCCATGGGACCCGTCACGGCCCGGCGGGTACGGGCTGCGCGGCCGGTGCCACGGTCCGGGGATCATGGATCAGTGCGACCGCCGGCTCGGTTCCATCGGGAAAGACTGTGGCGTGGCGCGGACGGATCCGCAAGCAAGCACCTTGATGCCATGCGCCGTGCGGCCGCTCGCCGTCGAAGACGTCCATTTCCAGGACTTGGCCAAGCGCCGTTGCATCCAGTGTCAGATGCACCGTGCCGCCGGCGCGGAACGCATGGCGCACGCGCACTGCCCAGCCTTCACCTTCGCCCGGTGCGGCGACGACGAGTTGTTCGGGGCGAACGTAGGCAATGGCCGAGCCGTGGCGTCCATCCCAGCGATCGGCACCGAGTACCAGGCCTCCGGCCACGAATTTTCCGTTTTCCCAACGCGCGGCGATCCGGTTGGCCCTGCCGATGAACTCGCAGACGAACGGTGTGGTCGGATCGTGGTAGATGGCCTCGGGGGTGCCGATCTGTTCGATGCGGCCGCGATTCATCACCGCGACGCGATCGGCCAATTCCAGTGCCTCTTCCTGGTCGTGGGTGACGAACACCGTCGTCAAGCCGAACTCGTCGTGCAGTTCGCGCAGCCAGCGGCGCAGGTTCACCCGCACCTGCGCATCGAGGGCGCCGAAGGGTTCGTCGAGCAGCAGCAGGTCCGGTTCCACCGCCAGGGCACGTGCGAGCGCGACACGCTGCCGTTGGCCGCCGGAAAGCTGCGCCGGATAGCGTTTGGCCATATCCTGCAGTTGCACGCGTTGCAGCAGGCGCTCGACGCGGGCGGCGATCTCGACGCGCTTCGGGCGTCTCCGCCACGGCCGCACGCGCAGCCCGAACGCCACGTTTTCCGCGACGGTCAGGTGCCGGAACAGGGCGTAGTGCTGGAATACCAGTCCGACCTTGCGACGGCGCGCATCGACCGCCAGCAAGTCGCGGCCGTCCTGGCGCACGCTGCCGGACTCGGGATAATCGAGCCCCGCCAGGATGCGCAGCAGCGTGGTCTTGCCGGAGCCTGACGGCCCGAGCAATGCGAGGAATTCACCGGGCGGAATATCCAGGCTGACGTCATCCAGTGCCGGATAGTCGGTGAAGCGGCGGACGAGATGCGAAAGTTCGAGCGTCATGCGCGTGTCCTCAGCGGCCGGCCGGCGCATGCGCGGCGATCTCGTCGCCGTAGCGCCATTCGAGCAAGGTCTTGATCGCCAACGTCACGAGTGCCAGCAACGCAAGCAGCGAAGCCACCGCAAATGCGCCGGCGTAGTCGTATTCGTTGTAGCGCATCTCCACCTCCAGCGGCATCGTGGTGGTGAGGCCCCGGATGTGGCCGGACACCACCGATACCGCCCCGAATTCACCCATCGCGCGGGCGTTGCACAACAGCACGCCGTACAACAATGCCCAGCGGATGTTCGGCAGCGTCACACGAAAGAACATTTGCCATCCGTTGGCGCCCAGCACCCGCGCCGCTTCCTCGTCTTCGCTTCCCTGCGCCTGCATCAGCGGAATCAGTTCACGCGCGACGAACGGCGACGTCACGAACACCGAAGCGAGTACCAGCCCCGGCACGGCAAAGATGATCCGGACGCCATGCGCGTCGAGCCAGGGGCCGAGCCATCCCTGGGCTCCGAACAACAGCACGTAGATCAAACCCGCGATCACCGGCGATACTGCGAAAGGCAGGTCGATCAACGCACCCAGCAAGGCCTTGCCGGGAAAGGTGAAACGCGCCATCGCCCAGGCAGCGGCGACGCCGAACACGATGTTCAACGGCACCACCATGGCGGCGACCAGCAGCGTCAGGCGGATGGATGCCAACGCCTCAGGCTGCGTGATCGCCACGACGAACGTCTGCACGCCCTTGGCGAGCGCTTCGGTGAACACCACTGCCAGCGGCAGCAACAGGAACACCAGCATGAACGCGACCGCGACCAGGATCAGCAGCGCGCGCTGCAGCCTCCGTGGCCAAATCGACGTGCGTGGCAGCACCACGGCGTTCATGGCGAGACCTCCGCCCAGCGCCGGCTCCATCGCTGCAGCAACGACAGCGCCACCAGCATCACGAAGGAAAAGCCCAGCATCACCACGCCCAACGCGGCCGCACCGGCATAGTCGAACTGTTCCAGTTGCTGCACGATCAGGAGCGGTGCGATCTCCGTGCGCATCGGCATGTTGCCGGCGATGAAAATCACCGACCCGTACTCGCCCACCGCGCGTGCCAGCGCCAACGCGAACCCGGTGAGCAGCGCCGGGACCAGCACCGGCAGGATCACCCGCGTGAAGGTCTGCGACCGGCGGGCCCCCAGGCTCTCGGCGGCTTCCTCCATGTCGCGGTCAAGCGATTCCAGCACGGGTTGCAGCGTGCGCACCACGAACGGGAATCCGACGAACACCATCGCGATGCCGACACCGAGCTGGGTGTAGGCGACCCGCACCCCGAACGCCTCCAGCGCATGCCCCAGCCAGCCATTCGGCGCGTACAGCGCGGTCAGCGCGATGCCGGCGACGGCGGTGGGCAAGGCGAACGGCAGGTCGACCAGTGCATCCAGCAGGCGCCGCCCGGGAAAGCGGTAGCGCACCAGCACCCATGCGACCAGCAGGCCGAACGCCGCGTTGATCAAGGATGCCGCCAATGCGCCGCCGAAGCTGAGTTTCAGCGCGGCCTGCGTACGCGGGGTGGCGAGAAGCTGCAAGAGGCCGGCAACACCGATGCCGGAAGCCTTCCACGCCAGCGCCGCCAGGGGCAGCAGCACGATCAGCCCGAGGAACGCCAGCGTGTAGCCGACGCTGAGCCCGAATCCCGGCAACACTCGATGATGTTTCGCGAGAGCCATGCCGACACCTCGTCAGGGGGTGGGTTCAGCAAGCCGGTTACGAACCGGGTCCGATCTGGTCGAATACACCGCCGTCGGCGAAGAATTTCGCCTGCGCCTTGCGCCAGTCGCCGAACAGTTCCGCGATGGTGAAAGTCTTCACCGGCGGAAACTGGCCGGCGTATTTGCGCGCCGCTTGCGGCAGGCGCGGACGGTAGAAGTGCTGCGCCCCGATGTCCTGCCCCTGCGGCGTGTACAGGAATTCCAGGTAGGCCTCAGCCACCGCGCGGTTGCCGTTTTTCGCGACGTTGGCATCCACCACCGCCACCGGCGGCTCGGCCAGGATCGTCATCGAGGGCACCACGATGTCGAAACGATCCTTGCCCAGTTCGCGCTGGGCCAGGAGCGCCTCGTTTTCCCATGCCAGCAATACGTCACCCATCCCGCGCTGGACGAACGTGTTGGTCGCGCCGCGGGCACCGGTAT
Source organism: Rhodanobacter sp. (assembly GCA_044464225.1). Taxonomy (GTDB): domain Bacteria; phylum Pseudomonadota; class Gammaproteobacteria; order Xanthomonadales; family Rhodanobacteraceae; genus 66-474. The sequence continues at coordinate 371,459 of JBIQLN010000001.1, forward strand.
CGAGCACCGGCACGTTCCGGAACAGCGCGTGCACGAACGCGCGGGCCCTGGCTTCGCTGCCGCCCGGCTGCTTCAGCGCATAGCCCCACGCGGCGAGGAAATTCCAGCGCGCTCCGCCGGAGGTCTTGGGATTCGGCGTGATCACCTGCACGCCCGGCTTGACCAGGTCGGGCCAATCCCGGATTTGCTTCGGATTGCCCTTGCGCACCAGGAACACGATGGTCGAGGTGTACGGCGAGGCGTTGTCCGGCAATCGTTGCTGCCAGTTTTTCGCGATCAATCCGCGATCGGCGATGGCGTCGATGTCGTAGGCCAGGGCGAGGGTCACGACATCGGCCGGCAAACCGTCCGCCACCGAGCGTGCCTGCTTGCCGGAGCCGCCGTGCGACATCCGGACCACCACGTCATCGCCGTGCTGCGCCTTCCATTGCGCCGCGAACGCGCGGTTGATGTCCTGGTACAGCTCGCGGGTCGGATCGTAGGAAACGTTGAGCAGCGTGACGGTCCTGGCGAACGCGTGACCTGCAGCGAACGTGGTGAACAACGCCAGCAGCAACAGGATCTTGTTCTTCTTCATGTCTGCCTCCGTGTGTCATCGGTGGAAAATGCGCGTCTGCGCGTTCCGGTGTTCGATGGAGCGGAACGAGCGTCAGATCGGCACGTTCACCTTCCCTGGTCCGACATGTTGGTCTTCGACTGGCTCCAATGGCTCACGGCAAGCTTGCTGCGGGGACAGACACCCGTTTCCGGCGCGCCACGCACGTCGGACGAGATTTCGGAAATGGTCAGGTGCGCCGGTGGCGCGGGGCGTTCGACAGGCTGGATACGCCGGAAAGGATGGTCCCGGGCTCGTGCCAAAACATCGGCGTGGCGCGGCCCGCAGAAGAACCCGGGGCGGCGGTCGGGTGCTGCATCAGGATTTGGCGGGTATCGCGCATGTATTCATCCGGCGGGCGTCCGAGCGTCGGATGCAATGCAACCATGCAGATCGTTAAGCAGATGCTAGCCAATTATAGGTTGCAAATTCGCCCGCATTTTGCCCGAAACATGTACGGGGTTGCGCCACCTCGCCCATTGACTACGCAAATCGCTGAAACAGTTCCGCTTGTGCCTCGAAGCTCTCACGATCGACGAAACCGGCCATGCCGACCCCGACCAGGCGATAGCGGGTGTGTGTCGGCAGGCCCACCCGCGCGCGGAGCGCGCACGCGATTTCGGCCAGCACGACTTCCGACGACGGGCGTTCCGCCGGCGTCACGGTACGCGTGAGAATGCGGAAGTCGGAGGTCTTCAATTTCAGCACCACGCTTCGCGCAATGCGGCCGTGCGGACCTTCGGCCTCGCGCTCGCACGCGGCCCATGTCTTGGCAGCGAGCCGCTCGATGTGCGGCGCGAGTTCGTCGAGGGTCAGGTCGTGCGCGAGCGTGTCTTCCGATGAAATCTGCAAGGTAGGGCGATCAGGCGTGACCGGCCGTTCGTCGACGCCCAATGACAATTCGTGCAGGCGCCGGCCATAGCGGCCGAAGCGTTTTTCCAGGATGTTCGCATCGAACGCACGCAAGTCCGCGACCGACATGACGCCGAGTTCCGCCAATTTGCGTTGCATCACCTTGCCCACGCCGGGCAGGCGCTCTACCGGCAGCAGAGCCAGGAACGCCAGCACCTCGCGCGGACGCACCACGAACAAGCCGTCGGGTTTGCGGAAGTCCGACGCGATCTTGGCGAGGAACTTGTTGGGTGCGACGCCCGCGGACGCGGTGAGGTTCGTTTCCTCGCGGATCGCGGCGCGTATCGACTGGGCCACGGCGGTGGCGGATGACAGCCCGGATTTCGGTTGCGTGACGTCGAGGTAGGCTTCGTCCAGCGAGAGCGGCTCGATCAAGTCGGTGTGGCGCGCGAAAATTTTCCGTACCTGCCGCGACACTGCCTTGTAACGAACGAAATCCGGCGGCACGAACACGGCGTGCGGGCACAGCCGCTCGGCACGCATTGCCGGCATCGCCGAATGCACGCCGAACTTCCGGGCCTCGTAGCTCGCCGCACACACCACCGAGCGCGCGCCCTTCCACGCCACCACCACCGGCCGCCCCCGCAATGCGGGGTCGTCGCGCTGCTCGACCGATGCGTAGAACGCGTCCATGTCGACGTGCACGATCTTGCGGGGCGCGATGGTCATGATGCGCGCAACACGGGACTTCGATTCCACGCAATCACGCTCAACGCCAGAACGGAATGGTCCACCCCGGGGAGGGGGATGGATCGCCGCCTGGCGAAGCGTCGGCGATGGCAAGCTCGTGTCTTCCCGCCGCGAGTCCCCGCACGTCGATCATCGCCACCAGCGCCGGGCGATCGGTCTGCGCATCGCTGCCGGCCTCGTAGCGAAGCCCGGCCACCGGCTTGCCGTCCAGCGTCACCGGATGCAAGGCCGCCAGACAGCGCAGCATGGCGCCCGCGCGCGCATCGCCGTCTTCCATCGTCACGGTGCCCGGGCACTGCTGCCGCATCGCCTCCGCATCGCGGGCAGGTTGATAAGGCACGATCAACCGGACGTAGTGACCGTCGATTTCGGCGCTCTGGATGAATGGCACCATGCGGCTGCGCAACGGATCGCGCTGGTCTCCGTAATTCGCGGCATCGATCACACCCGCCGTACCCTTGTCGAAACGAGGGAACAACGCATAGTTGCCGAACCGCTCCGGCGTGCGCATGGCCTGCTGGCCGAACATGGCGCCGAAAAGGCACAGCGTGATCGCCACCACGGCGATCGCTTGCACCCGCCACCGGCCGTGGTGGCTGGAGAGCACGCCGAGCACCCCACCCTTGTTGGCGACCCCGAACCGCGCATAGAAGTTGAATCCTGCCGCGACCAGGCGCCGCAACGGATTGCCCTCGCGCAAACGCGTTCCCCACCTTCGGTCCAGCAGGCTTATCAGGAACGAAGGTGCCAGCACGACCGCAATGCCGATCAGGAACAGGCTCTCCGCACGCACCTGCCACTGCAACGTCGTGGCAATGGCCATGGCCGCCGCGAACAGGCCCACCACCAGCACGGTGAGGACGAGCAGGAGCACCGCGAGTGCAACGCCGGTGGCGAACACGACCGAGGCACGGTTGTCGGCACGTTCGATCATGGCCGCGAAATCCCCATCGCGGCGTTGCATCACCTCGCGCTCGATGGGCCCCATCCGCAAGCGCTCCCAGCGGATGCCGTCCGGGTAGACCGAGTGCATGCCGACCAGCGCGATCCAGTAGGCGCGCAGCAGCAGATGCAACGAGAAAGTTGCGGCCAGGATCACCGCCGCGCCCGTGGCGTAGGAAAACATCATGACCAGCGAGCCGCGCCAGCCTTCCTCGAAGCGCGGCAGCAGGAACATCAGCCGGTCGTTCAACCAGCCCGGCAGCTGCAGCATCGCGAAGACCGCCACGCCGGAAACCAGCAACTCCACTTCCCACGTCGGAGTGGTGTGTCTCGGCAACGGGTCGGCAGTTTCTGTCCCTGGCTCGCTCACGCCGGCTTCCTCATGGATGGACGGCTGAATGGTAGCCGAGCTGTGCCGCCAGCATGCTGCGGCATGAGGCCACGAGCGACGCCAATCAGTACGGCTGTTCCGCCGCATCGGGCGCGGGCCTGGCTTTCACCAGCACGCGCACCGCAACGAGGCCAAGCTCGTAAAGGATCACCATGGGAATCAACAGCAGCAGCATCGACGTGATGTCGGGCGGCGTGATGACCGCCGCCACCGCCGCCGACGCGACGATCGCATACCGTCGCCAGCTCCTGAGCTTCTGCAGGCTGACCAGCCCCATTGCCGCCACGATGACCTGCACCACCGGAATTTCGAAGCACAGTCCGAATGCGAAAAACACCAGCATCACGAAATCGAGATAGTGCGTGATATCGGTCATCATCTCGACGCCGGCCGGCGTCACCGCCGTGAGGAACCGGAACGCGGCCGGCAACACAAGGAAATAGGCGAACGCGCAACCGCAGTAGAACAGGAGCACCGAGGCCACCAGCAGCGGGCGCGCCAGGCGCTTTTCGTGGCGATACAGACCGGGGCTGACGAACGCCCACAACTGGTACACGATCACCGGCATGCTGACGAACAGCGCGATGTAGAACGCGAGTTTCAGCGGCGTGATGAACGGGCTCGCAACCTGCGTGGCGATCAGGTGCGCGCCGTGCGGCAGGCGTTTGACCAGCGGCTCGGCCAGCCACGTGTACAACCGGTTCGCGAAGGGAATCAGGCACACCAGCACGACCACCACGCAGGCGATCGCCTTGATCAGGCGCGAACGCAACTCGAGCAGGTGCGAGAAGATGCCTTGCTCGAGATCGAAGCCCGAATCCTTGCCGGGATCATGTTCAGGCGTCGCCATCGTGCGGCTCCTTGGAAATGGCGGGAGCCTGGCCTTCCGGCGGATCGGCAGTGTCCGCGACTTCCGCGATGGTCCGGTTCACGGACGCATGTGCGGCATGCATCCCGGCGTCGGCGGCCTTGCGCACCGCGTCGGCGCGATCCACGGCTTCCTTCGCGGCACGCCGGATCTCTTCGATCTCGAGCTCGCGTTCCACCTCGCTGCGCACACTTTCCCAACCGAGTCGGAGACGGCGCAGCATCGCGCCGGCCATGCGGGCGGCCTTCGGGAGCTTTTCCGGTCCCAGTACCACCAGCGCAATCACGGCCAGCAGCAACAGCTTCGAAAAGCTGAGCTCGATCATCGCGGCACGCCGCTTCGCCTACTCAGCGTGTTTCGATCCGGTCGAGTCGCGCTGGTCCTGATGCGCGGCCCCGGCTGCGGGAGGCGGATCGGCCTGCAGCTTTTCGCTGGACGCGGCAGCCTTCTTCTCATCCTCTTCGCCGCTCAGCGCCTTTTTGAATCCGCGCACCGCGTTACCGAGGTCGGGACCGATCTTCGTCAATTTGCTGGTACCAAACAACACCAGCACGATCACGAGCAGGATCAGCCAATGCCAGATGCTGTCAAAACCCATAAGAACCTCGTGCGGAATCGTGCCCATCGCCGCAAGATGCACCGCAGGCTTTCCGCTTTCGCCCAGTGTACCGCAGCCCGCTGCCGCATGGCCGACAACCGGCACGGGCGCGCTGTGGCAGACTGCACAGCTTCATACCTTCACACCTTCGCCACCGACGAACTGGAATTCGCCGCATGCCCCGTTATCTCGGTTTTCCGGATCAACCGGCCGCCCGCGCAGGTACGGCGGTGTTGCTGCTGAACCTGGGGACACCCGCCGCGCCCACGGCGGACGCCGTCGCTGATTATCTTTCCGAATTCCTCTCCGATCCGCGGATCGTGGAGTGGCCACGCTGGCTGTGGTGGCCGGTGCTGCACGGCTACGTCCTGCGGACGCGGCCACGCCGATCGGCCGAGGCGTACGCGAAGGTCTGGCGCAATGACGGTTCGCCGCTGCTGGTGTTCAGCGACAGGCTGGCGCAAGCCGTGGGAGCGGAAATTTCGCGGCGCACCAGCGGCAGGGTCCTTACCGCGCTTGCCATGACGTACGGTGAACCGTCCGTCCGCGGAGCCGTGGTCGAATTGATGCGGGTGGGCGTACGCCGGCTGCTGGTGTTGCCGCTGTTCCCCCAATATTCGGCGACTTCCACGGGCGCCGCGCTGGATGCCGTGGCCCGGGTGGTACAGACCTTGCGTTGGCCGCCCGAGCTGCGCACCGTGAACGACTATCACGCCGATGCCGGATATCTGGCGGCATTGGCCAGCAGTGTGCGCAATCACTGGGCGGAACAAGGACGCGGCGACAAATTGCTGTTGAGCTTCCACGGCATTCCCGAAAAATATGCCGCCGCCGGCGATCCCTATCCCGCCCAATGCCGCGAAACCGCGCGCCGGCTCGGCGATGTGCTCGGGATCGAGGAGGACGACCTGCTGGTGACGTTCCAGTCGCGCCTGGGACGCCAGCCATGGCTTCGGCCATACACCGACGAGACGGTCGAGCAGCTTGCGCGCCAGGATATCGGAACCCTGGATGTAGCCTGTCCCGGTTTCGCCGTGGATTGCCTCGAAACCCTCGAGGAAGTGGCGCTGCGTTATCGCGCCACGTTCCTCACCCATGGCGGCCGCCGCTTCCGTTACATTCCGGCATTGAACAACGGCTCGGCGCACGCCGACGTGCTGGCATCGATCGCCCTCGGCGGGATGTCCGGCTGGGTTTGAACGGGCGGGACGAAGGATCCGCGCTTCACCTGCCCCGTTCGCAAAATGCGATCGCCTTCACGTTTATCGCAATCATCGCGACGGCTTTCACGTAGCCATGACCGGTGACGGCGCAGGCTGCCGACGCATCATGGCCCCGAGGGAAACACGCCGGTTCGGCCCACGCCGACGGCCATGGTGATCTCTGTCCGACTTCATGACCCACAGGAGGCTTCCATGAAACGCATCAGGCTTATGCTCTCGATTCTCGTTGCATCGATGCTGGGTTGCGCCGCACTCAACGGCACGGCCGCCACGGCCCCGCAGTATCAAGGTGCCGTCTCGTGCTCGATGCAGATGCTTTACTGTCTGGGAACCGGAAATTCGCAAGCCTACTGCCAGGCACAGTACGATCAATGCTGCCAGACTGCCGGCAACGACTGCACCAGGCCCGGCGGCATCGTGGGCGAGCGGCGCGTGACCAAATAACGGTACATGGCGTCGCTGGACGAAATTCGATGCAAACAAAAAGGCCCCCGTCGATCGACGGGGGCCTTTCCATTTGAAGCCCCTGGCAGTGTCCTACTCTTGCATGGCGAATGCCAAACTACCATCGGCGCTGGTGCGTTTCACTTCCGAGTTCGGGATGGGATCGGGTGGGACCACACCGCTATGGCCGCCAGGGAATCGGTGCGATGCGCGCATAGTCGCGCGTCATCAGCATGGGGTCGGGATGTGACTGTGTCTTGCTCCGTCCGGGCCTCGATATGCGTCGAGGCGGCGAAGCGTCTTGGGGTTATATGGTCAAGCCGCACGGATCATTAGTACGCGTTAGCTCAATGCATTGCTGCACTTCCACACCGCGCCTATCAACCAGGTGGTCTACCTGGGTCCTTCAGGGGGCTTGTGCCCCGGGAGATCTCATCTTGGTGCGCGCTTCCCGCTTAGATGCTTTCAGCGGTTATCGCTTCCGTACGTAGCTACCCGGCAATGCCATTGGCATGACAACCGGAACACCAGCGGTACGTCCACTCCGGTCCTCTCGTACTAGGAGCAGCCCACCTCAAATCTCCAACGCCCATGGCAGATAGGGACCGAACTGTCTCACGACGTTCTGAACCCAGCTCGCGTACCACTTT
>JBIQLN010000002.1:0-343941 GCA_044464225.1 Rhodanobacter sp.
TGCACCCTCCGTATTACCGCGGCTGCTGGCACGGAGTTAGCCGGTGCTTATTCCTCGGGTACCGTCAGTCTTGCCGGGTATTGGCCGACAATGTTTCGTTCCCGATAAAAGTGCTTTACAACCCGAAGGCCTTCTTCACACACGCGGCATTGCTGGATCAGGGTTGCCCCCATTGTCCAATATTCCCCACTGCTGCCTCCCGTAGGAGTCTGGGCCGTGTCTCAGTCCCAGTGTGGCTGATCATCCTCTCAGACCAGCTACGGATCGTTGCCTTGGTGGGCCATTACCCCGCCAACAAGCTAATCCGGCATCGGCTCATCCAATCGCGCGAGGCCTTACGGTCCCCCGCTTTCACCCGAAGGTCGTATGCGGTATTAGTCCGGGTTTCCCCGGGTTATCCCCCACGACTGGGCAGATTCCGATGCATTCCTCACCCGTCCGCCACTCGCCGCCAGGGAGCAAGCTCCCCGCGCTGCCGTTCGACTTGCATGTGTTAGGCATGCCGCCAGCGTTCAATCTGAGCCAGGATCAAACTCTTCACTTAAGATTTCGACAACCCGAAGGCTGCCTATTTGTTGAGAGTCCGAAACCTGAACTGCAATTCATCGCTGAATCACTAAGGTTCAAAGGTTTGGACGTCTTGCATCGATGAACATTCGTCCACCTGCAAGCCGCCCACACAAGTCACCTGTGCACACTGTCAAGGAACTGATGCGGTGCGAGACCTTCCGGTTCGCGTCGCGTGACATTTCGTCTCGCGAGCCGCCCATTGTAGCGAATCTTCCGGGGCTGTCAACAATCTTCGGAGAAAATTTTTCGAGCCCCGCAACCCGCGCAAAACGTCTTCGTCCGTCGCGGGCCGACAAGGATAGCCCGATCGATTTCGATTTGGAAGAGATCGCGCGCAAGCCGCGCTACACTGCGGCTTTCAGCGACGGGAGGATGTCCGGATGCGCAACACTTTCAGGTTGCTTTCGCCGATCCTCGCCGCTGCGCTAGCGTGTGCCGCGTGCACCACCGCACCCGCGTCGGCACCCAGCCCCTACGTGACGCTGGGTGGCCAGCGTTTCAGCGTGGAAATTGCGGCAACGCCCGAGCAACAGGCACACGGATTGATGGATCGCACCTCGATGCCCACCGATCACGGCATGCTGTTCGTGTTCCCCCGCGCGCAGCGACTCACGTTCTGGATGAAGGACACCCTGATTCCGCTGGACATGCTGTTCTTCGACCAGTCCCACCGCCTGGTGACCATCCATGCGGATGTCCCGCCCTGCCAGGCCGATCCGTGCCCCACTTATGCGAGCACCGCGCCCGCGCGTTACGTGCTTGAGCTCAATGCCGGCACGGCGGAGAAATTGGGTGTGCGCAAGGGCGACGTGATCGTGTTTTCCGATGTTCCCGCGGGCACCCAGTGAAAGACGCCATCCCGCGCATGCACGCAAGTGCAGTTGGCAGGCAATGGCACCAGCGGCCCCGGCAGATCGTCATCGAACCAGCGGTCGTCGAACGGAACGAATTCGCGCACCTCTGTCTCCTTGCCCCTTGACGCACCCATCCAAGCACGTGCGCGTGAACACCGGGTGACCCAAATAGGGCAAGGAAGTGGCGGTTTCTGGACGGGTCCGGGCGCATTCGGGAGCCGGGTGGCGGGGCCACGCAGCGCCTGGATTCAATCGATCTCGATCATCTCGAAATCGTCCTTGGTGACGCCGCAATCCGGACACGTCCAGGTATCGGGGATGTCTTCCCAACGCGTACCGGGTTCGATGCCTTCTTCCGGCAACCCGGCTTCCTCGTCGTAGATGAAGCCGCACACCACGCACATGAATTTGCGATAGGTGACGACGGTTTCGGGAGAAGCATTCATGACAGGTGACGCAAGGGGTGAGGCCGTCTATTGTCGCAAGTTGCGTGCCTGCATGAAAGCGAACCCTTGACGCAAGTCAAACCCGTGATGCCACGCCCTCCCCAGTTCCCGGATCGCGAGCCGCCGGCGTGGCGCGGAACGGGGCTTTACGCCATCACCGATGGACCGCGCGAGGATCTTCTGGCGGCCGCGCGCGAGGCCCTGGAAGGCGGCGCGGCGATGCTGCAATATCGCGACAAGACACGGGATTCGGCGCGCAGGCTGCGGGAAGCCCGCGAGCTGGCGGCGCTCTGCCGCGCATTCGCCGTGCCTCTGATCATCAACGATGATTTCGGACTGGCGCACGCCAGTGGAGCTGCGGGCGTGCATCTCGGCGAAAACGACGGCGCGATTGCCGATGCCCGCGCCGCGTTGGGCGCCGACGCGATCATTGGCGTCTCCTGCTACGACTCCCTGCGTCGCGCCCAGGATGCCGCCGCGGCGGGAGCCGACTATCTCGCCTTCGGGGCGTTCTTTCCCTCGAGGACCAAGCCAGCCGCGCGCCGTGCCACGCCCGGTCTCTTGCGCGATGCGCGCCGGCTGGGCCTGCCCTTGGTGGCGATCGGCGGCATCACCCGCGAAAATGGTGGATCGCTGATCGCGGCAGGTGCCGACTACCTCGCGGTGGTCTCCGGCGTGTTCGGCGCAAGCGACATTCGTGCCGCGGCGCGGCATTATGCAGAGCTTTTCGACACGAAACGGCGTCGATGAAGGCGGACTCCCGCGGTCTCCGCCCTTGCTCGAACAGGTTCGCCCGAACGTTCTTTTTTGTTTCCCCGCACAGGAGTAGCGAGCTTCCCGATGGCCACCAATCACGAACTGTTCCAGCGCGCGCGGAAGGTGCTGCCCGGCGGGGTCGATTCGCCGGTGCGCGCGTTCAAATCGGTCGGCGGTGAACCGTTCATCGTGGCGCGCGCCGACGGTCCGTACCTGTGGGATGTCGAAGGCAAGCGCTACATCGACTACGTCGGTTCGTGGGGGCCCATGATCGCGGGCCACAACGCCCCCCGCGTGCGCGAAGCCGTCGAACGCGCGGTGCGCCATGGCCTGTCGTTCGGCGCGCCATGTGCGGCAGAGGCGGAACTGGCCGACGCCATCCGTGCGCTGATGCCCTCGATGGAAATGGTGCGCTTCGTCAATTCGGGGACCGAGGCGACGATGTCGGCACTGCGCCTTGCCCGCGGCGCGACCGGCCGCGAGCGCTTCGTGAAATTCGAGGGCTGCTACCACGGCCACGGCGATTCGTTTCTCGTGAAGGCCGGCTCCGGCGCATTGACGCTGGGCGTGCCGGATTCGCCCGGCGTGCCGAAGGTGCTGGCCGACCTCACCATCACGCTTCCCTACAATGACATCGAGGCTGCGCGCGCGCTGTTCGACGCGATGGGCACGACCCTCGCCTGCGTGATCGTGGAGCCCGTGGCCGGCAACATGAATTGCGTGCCGCCGCGACCCGGTTTCCTGCAAACACTGCGTGACCTCTGCACGCGCGACGGTGCGCTGCTGATCTTCGACGAGGTCATGACCGGGTTCCGGGTGGCGGCGGGCGGCGCACAATCGCTGTACGCGGTCACGCCCGACCTCACCACGCTCGGCAAGATCATCGGCGGCGGCATGCCGGTGGGCGCCTACGGCGGCCGCCGCGACCTGATGGAGCAGATCGCCCCGGCCGGCCCGATCTACCAGGCCGGCACGCTCTCGGGCAATCCGGTGGCCATGGCGGCGGGGCTCGCAATGCTGGAACTGGTGGGCGAGCCGGGATTCCACGAGCACTTGTCGTTGAAGACGCAAGCGCTCACGGATGGCTTGCTCGATGCGGCGCGCGAAGCGGGCGTGCCGTTCTCGACGAACCGTGCGGGCGGCATGTTCGGCATCTTCTTCAGCGCCGACAAGGTCGAGACGTTTGCGCAAGCGATGGCGTGCGATAGCCAGGCCTTCAAGCGGTTTTTCCATGCAATGCTGGAGCGCGGCGTGTACTTCGCGCCCAGCGCCTTCGAGGCGGGCTTCATGTCAACGGCGCACGGCGACGAAGTGATCGCGGAAACACTGGACGCCGCCCGCGCAGCGTTCGTCTCGGCACGCGGCTGAGGCATCGAGAAGCCCGCGAGAACGCGCTACACCGTCGTCACGGCCGGACGATCGCCGGATCCGTGGACGCTCGACCCCATCTACCAGACGCCGGTGTTCGGCATCGATGCCCAGGGTTCAGACGGCGGCAACGGGTCGCCCTGTTGCAGCAATTCGATCGAGATCAGGTCGGGCGAGCGCACGAAGGCCATGTGCCCGTCGCGCGGCGGCCGGTTGATCGCGACGCCCATTGTCTGCAAACGCGCGCAGGTCGCGTAAATGTCGTCGACGCGAAACGCGAGGTGGCCGAAGTTGCGCGCGGAGCCGTAATCCTCGGTTGAACCCCAGTTGTACGTCAGCTCGATCTCGGCCTCCGGGCTGTCCGGTGCAAACAGAAACACCAGCGTGTACTTGCCTTGCGGCACTTCCTTGCGACGCGCCTCGCGCAGGCCGAGTCCTTCGCAATAGAACCGCAGCGATGCGTCCAGATCGCGTACACGCACCATGCTGTGCAGGTATTTCATTTCGCTCCCTCGCTCATTTTCGCCTTGCGACGATTCGGCTATCGTGGACGGATCGACGGGATGTCCGCAAGGCCGAAGGAACCCATGAACCACAAATTCGACACACTGGCGGTGCATGCGGGGGCGGAGCCCGATGCCGCCACGGGCGCAGTGGCGCCGCCCATCCAGCTCTCCACCACGTTCGTGCACCGCACCGACGGCGAGCCCGATACCTTCAGCTACCAGCGCGACGAGCATCCGACCCAGTACCGGCTCGAAACGGCGCTCGCGGCACTGGAAGGCGGCGCGCGCGCGTTGGCGTTCGCCTCCGGCATGGCCGCGGCCGCGGCGGTGCTGGATACGCTGCAGCGCGGACAAACGGTGGTGGTGCCCGAAGACTGCTACGTCGGCACGCGCGGCTACGTGACCGACGTGTTGCCCGAACGTGGCGTCGAGGTGGCCACGGTCGATACCACCGATCTCGATGCCGTGCGCCAGGCCTGCAAACACGGCGTCGCGCTGTTGTGGACGGAAACGCCTTCGAATCCCCGGCTCCGGATCAGCGACCTCGCCGAGTTGGCGAAGATCGCGCATGCCGCCGGCGCGCGCATGGCCTGCGACAACACCTTCGCGACGCCGGTCCTGCAACGTCCGCTCGAACTCGGCGCGGATGTCGTGATGCATTCGACCACCAAGTATTTCGGTGGCCACAGCGACGTCCTGGGCGGCGCGCTCATCTTCGCGGAAAACGACGACTTTGCCGGGCGCATCGCCGCGCGGCGCCTCCTCACCGGCGCGATCCTGTCACCGTTCAGCGCTTGGCTGACCTTGCGCGGTTGCCGATCGCTGCCTGCACGGATGGCGATGCATTGCGCCAATGCGCGCAGGATCGCCGAATTCCTCGCCGCGCATCCCGCCATTGATCGCGTGAACTGGCCCGGTCTTCCGGCCCATCCGGGGCATGCGGTCGCGAAACGCCAGATGCGTGACTTCGGGGCGATGCTCAGCGTGGAATTGCGCGGCGGTTACGACGCGGCGGTGGCGCTGGCGCGCGGCACGAAGATCTTCGCCAACGCGACCTCCCTGGGCGGTTGCGAATCGTTGATCGAACACCGCGCCTCGGCCGAAGGCGCCCACACCCAGGCACCGCCGGGACTGGTGCGGCTATCCGTGGGATTGGAAGATCCCGGCGACCTGGTGGCCGATCTGGCCGCAGCGCTGGGGTGACCGGCGGCGCCGCGATTTCAATCGGGTCCTTTTGAACCGGGCGATTTGTCGCCCCGGACGCCGACGTGAAACCTGCACGCGGGCGCTCCATGCAACATGCATTGCGTGCGTTGCACCGGGCGGCCCGTGGCGGCGCTCATGAACGCCAGGTCGAACCGGCAAACGTCGGGATGCTGGCGGGCCAGCGCATGGAACACGCAGTTCCACGCCTCGACTTCCACGTGTCCTCCGGCGTCGACGGCCTGCGCTTCATAGCCCAGCACGTCCATCTGCTCCGCCAACAGGTGCGCGGCCTCGTCCGGCCCGGTTGCGGCCCCTACGCGTTCGGCGGCGTCCTTGCCGAGCTTCGCACCCATTTCGGCCAGCATGCCCTGGACGGCCGCAACACCTCCATGCGCATACAAATATTCCAGCATGCCGCCCGCCATCAGCGCGTAATTGCGCGGGAACAGCTCACGCCCGGCGGGCATCAGGACGAAACACGCGCGCGGCCGGCCGCCACTGGGGATCGCCTCGCCACGGGCCACGAAGCCCTGCGCCATCAACGCGGTCAGGTGCTGCCTGACCGCGTTGTGGGTGATGCCGACCGCCTGACACAACGCTTCCACGGTCGCGCCCTGCGGCGACAACAGCAGCTTCCGCAGCAGTTTCTGCTGGGTGCCGCCGAGTTGCCGGAGAACGCTCGCGTTCTTCATCGCATCAGTGCGCCTTGGCGGGGAACTGCTTGGCGATCCCGTCCGCCAGGACGTCCGCGATCATGTCCATGTGGTGTTGCATGTCGGCCCAGGATTTCGCCTGCTGCGCGGCGGGCGCATTCGACATCATCTCTTCGATCTGGGTCTTGTGGTCGTTGACGTGCATCATCAGCGCGCCCTCCAGGGTGGCCTCGGGCCAGTTCGGGTTGGCGCCGGCCAGGAACTTCGCGAGGTCCGTGACATTGCCGGCCAGATCGTGCATGGCCTGCTGTTCGCCGGCCTTGTCACCGGCCTTGGTGGTGTCCGTCAGTGCCTTCACCCCCATCCAGTGACCGGCGAGCAACTTCAGCAGCCGATCGCCCGCGGCCTTGCCGTAGAAACCGGCGACGGCGTTGGCGATCTGCTTGGCGTTCGCGACCACCGCATCGACCGCCTTCGTCTCGTCGGCCTGGTTGCCGGCGTGCACGGCCAGGGCGTAGTCGCGGGTGGCGACGATGTGGCCGTGCCACAGTGAACGCATCGCTTGATGCAACTGGGGCGCCGCCGGCGCAGTGGCGGGGGCGGATGCAGCGGGCTGGGCGGGTTCGGCCAGAACAATCGGCGCGGTGGTGGCCAGAGCGAGCCCGAGGGCAATGGCGCAGGCAGTCGAAAGCGGTTTCATGGTGGGTCTCCTGATGGCTGTCGTCCAATCACGACCAACCCATCATTGCCGTTCGGGACAGATAGTAAATGCTTATATGTCTAAAGGGTATGACAACTGCATCAGCAGCAGCCTCGCCCCCTCAAACCTCAGGGCTTCTGAAAGCGCGGCATCGCATCGCGAAGGGCGGTCAACCTTTCCACCGGATCGGTGATTTCCAGCAGATGCTGGCGCTCGGCATCGCCCAGGGGCAGCAATTCCGCCAGGCGAAAACCGACCCAACTTGCGTCGTCGTAACGTTCGCGCGGACCGTTCCGCCAGGACAGCCCGGCCTGCTCGGCCAGCCGTTCCAGGATCGCGGGCAACAAGGAGAATTCGACCGGCACCGGCACGGCCGGTTCGTCCGGCCATTCGCGTACTTCGCCGACCACCAGGCCATTGCCGCGAATGCGCGACTTCTGCACGCGAAACCGCGCGTCGCCCGTGACGCTGATGCCGAGCAGCCCGTCGGGCAAGGTGTCGAAGTCCACGATGCGCGCCAGCGTACCGACCGCGGCGGGCAACGCCGGGTCGCCGGCTTCCTGCCCTTCCATGATCAGGCACACGCCGAAGCCGTGGCCACCGCGGGCGCACTCGCGCACCATGTCGAGGTAGCGTGTTTCGAAAATCCGCAGGCCCAGCGTACTGCCCGGAAACAGCACGGCGTTCAGCGGGAACAACGGGATTTCGCGGCGCTTCACACGCCGAGTCTAGCCCGCCTGCATCACTTCAAGAAACCGCCGCGGCGCGTTCTCGAAACCGCCGTTCGACATGAATACGACATGGTCACCGGCCCGCGCCTCGAGTCGCAGCGCCGCCAGCAGGCCATCCACCGACGCGGCGGCGGAGCCGCGCCCTCCCAGGGTGTCGATCACCGCCTGCGCGTCCCATGGCAATTCCGGGCGCCGCAGCAATACAACCGCGTCGGCGTCGGCCAACGAAGGTGCCAGCGCGTCCGCGTGCGCCCCGGCGCGCATCGAGTTGGATCGCGGCTCCAGCGCCACCAGGATGCGCGCCCTGCCGACTTTCGCGCGCAGGCCGGCCAGTGTGGTCGCGATCGCGGTCGGATGATGCGCGAAATCGTCGTACACGTGCACGCGATTCACCTCGCCCAAGGGTTCCATGCGGCGCTTGACGCTTTCGAACGTCGCAAACGCGGCGAGCAATGCACGCGGATCCGCGCCTGCGGCGCCGGCCGCCGCCAGGGCGGCCAGTGCGTTCATCACATTGTGGCGCCCCAGCAGCTTCCAGCGCACCTCGCCGATGGTCCTGCTTTTGTACGTGACCAGGAACGCCGATCCGTCGGGCTCGACCATCCGCGCACGCCAATCGCCGATATCGATACCGAAGGTCTCCACCGGCGTCCAGCAGCCCATCGCCAGCACTTCCTTCAGACGCTCGTCTTCCGCATTGACGATCAGCCGACCATGGCCGGGCACCGTGCGCACAAGATGGTGGAACTGGCGCTGGATCGCTGCCACGTCGGGGAAAATGTCAGCGTGGTCGTATTCGAGGTTGTTGAGGATCGCGATGCGCGGCCGGTAGTGCACGAACTTCGAGCGCTTGTCGAAGAACGCCGTGTCATATTCGTCGGCCTCGATCACGAATGGAGCGGCGCGGCCGCCGGCCCTCGCCGACACACCGAAATTGCCCGGCACGCCACCGACGAGGAACCCGGGCGCCAACTCCGGCTGCTTCCGGCAAGCGTGGTCCAGCAGGTGTGCCAGCAGACTCGTGGTGGTGGTCTTGCCGTGGGTTCCGGCCACCGCGAGCACTTCGCGACCGCGCAGCACGTTCTCCCCCAGCCATTGCGGCCCCGAGGTGTACGGCAACCCGGCATCCAGCATGTACTCGACCGACGGGTTGCCACGCGACAGCGCGTTGCCGACCACCACCAGATCGGGGCCGGCGCGCAAGTGTTCGGCCGACCAGCCTTCCTGCAGTGCGATCCCGAGTGCGCGCAACTGATCGCTCATCGGCGGGTACACATTGGCGTCGGAGCCTTCCACTTCGATGCCCAGCTCGCGTGCCAGCGCCGCGATGCCGCCCATGAACGTGCCGCAGATGCCGAGGATGTGGATACGCATGATCTTTCGCGAAACTCAGGCCACGCCGATCACGCTGGCGAGCAGTGCCGCGACGATCAGGTTGACAAAGACCAGCAGCAGGAACACCAGCACGCCGCCGGCCAGTGGAATTTCGAGCGCGCGGCGCAACACCCCGACCCAGGCACAGAACTGCCAGATCACCAGCGCCGCAATCGCCAGCATCACCGGCGTCTGGTGGCCGGTCACTTCCGGCAAACGCGCGGGATCGGCCACCATCTGCTGCTGCCACGCCTTCACCGGAAGCAGCAGCGTCAACAGGTTCTTGGCCAGCCCGAACAGCAGGTATATCGCCGCGAGCGCAGTGGTCGTCTGCACGAAGCGTTCGGGCTTGTTGGTGCCGCGCAACAACAGGAACACCAGCCAGACCATCGCCAACCCGCCGACGAACGCCCCGGCGATCAACGCCGGTTTGACGCCATCATGGAGGTTGAATGCCACCTGCAGCGCACCGCATGCCACCAGCAGCGCGACCAGCAATCGCGGCGAATACGGCATGTCCTCCGGCCCGCGCCGGAACAGGCTGATGTCGCGCAGGCTGGCGAGGAATGCGAGCAAGGTCACGCGCTGGCGGGTGCGCGCGCGCGCAACGCGGCGAGCACGCGATCGCCGATGGCCTCGATCGCACCGACGCCGTCGATTTCGGTCAGGAGCCCGCGCTGCGCATAGAAGTCCGCCACCGGCGCGGTCTGTTCCGCATACACGGCGAGGCGCTTGCGTACCGTTTCCGGATTGTCGTCGGCGCGGTGTTCCTGCTCGAAGCGGATCTCGCAGCGCTTGACGATGTCCGCATCGGGCACGTTCAACTTCACCACCGCGTGCAGCGGCTGGCCGACCCGTGCCAGCAACGCATCCAGCGCGTTCGCTTGCGCGACGTTGCGGGGGTAGCCATCCAGGATGAAACCGGGCTTGGTGTCGGGCTGCGCGAGGCGCTCTTCCAGCAGGCCCAGCACGATGTCGTCGGAAACCAGTTGTCCGGCTTCCATCACGGCTTTCGCCTGCAATCCCAGCGGCGTGCCGGCCTTGACGGCCGCGCGCAGCAGATCGCCGGTGGAGATGTGCGCGATGCCGAGTTCCACCTTCAGCCGCTTGGCCTGGGTGCCCTTGCCCGAACCGGGCGCGCCGAGCAATACGATGCGCATGCCTTTCCTTCGTCGGCCCGCAGCAATTGCGGCGCCTTCAATACAAAATTGCCGATTGGCGGGTTACGCTAATGGCTGCGCAACCACCCCGTCAACGCCGCGCCAGGAAGGGAACCCCGCATGCACGCGACCCCGAAAACGACAGGCCCGGCATCACCGGGCAAGCTATTGTACGCGCAGTCCGGTGGCGTCACGGCCGTGATCAACGCCACGGCCGCGGCGGTGGTCGAAGTTTGCCGCAAGCACAAGGTCGTGGCCTATGCCGCGCGCAACGGCATCCTCGGCGCGCTGCGCGAGGACCTGATCGACACCACGAAGGAATCCCCGGCCGCGATCCGTGCGCTCGCCCACACCCCCGGCGGCGCCTTCGGCTCATGCCGCGTGAAGCTGAAGTCGCTGGAAGAGGACCGCGCGCGTTACAAGCGCCTGATCGAAGTCTTCCGCACCCACGAGATCCGCTGGTTCCTCTACAACGGCGGCAACGATTCGGCCGACACCGCGCTGAAGCTGTCGAAGCTCGGCAAGGCGATGGGCTATGACATCCGCTGCATCGGCGTACCGAAAACCGTCGACAACGATCTCGCCGTCACCGACTGCTGCCCCGGCTTCGGCTCGGTCGCGAAATACACGGCGGTGTCCCTGCGCGAGTGCGCGCTGGACGTGATGTCGATGATGGACACCTCCACCAAGGTGTTCGTGATGGAAGTGATGGGCCGCCACGCCGGCTGGATCGCGGCGTCCGCCGGCCTCGCGGGCGAGGGCCCCGGCGATGCGCCGCACATGATCCTGTTCCCCGAACTGGAATTCGATCCGGAGAAATTCCTCGCTCGCGTGCGCGAAACGGTCGATCGCGTGGGTTGCTGCGTGATCGCGGCCAGCGAAGGCATCAAGTACGCCGACGGCAAGTTCGTCGCCGACGCGCACGCCGGCACCGACGCCTTCGGACATACGCAACTTGGCGGCGTCGCGCCGGCGCTGGCCGGCATGGTGCGCGACAAGCTGAAGCTGAAGACCCACTGGGCAATGCCCGATTACCTGCAGCGCTCGGCGCGCCACATCGCCTCCAAGACCGACCTCGACCAGGCGCTCGCGGTCGGCAAGGCGGCGGTGGAACTGGCGCTCGCCGGCGAAAATGCGGTGATGCCGGTGATTGCGCGCACGTCCGATTCACCGTACCGCTGGAAGATCGAGACCGCCAAACTCGACAAGATCGCCAACCGCGAAAAGAAACTGCCGCGCGGGTTCATCTCGAAGGACGGCTTCCACATCACGGCTGCCGCGCGCCGCTACCTCTCGCCCCTGATCCGCGGCGAAGCACCGCCCCCCTATGGCAAGGACGGTCT
The DNA here is from genome assembly GCA_044464225.1 of Rhodanobacter sp. GTDB lineage: Bacteria > Pseudomonadota > Gammaproteobacteria > Xanthomonadales > Rhodanobacteraceae > 66-474. Next base: position 11,668 of record JBIQLN010000002.1, read on the forward strand.
GCCGGAATACGTCACGCTGAAGAACGTGCCGGTCAAGCAAAAGCTGCCCGCGTTCGACCTGTAGGTTGGCGCTGAGCCGGCTTCACCGGCGAAGCCCAACGAGCGCCAGACATCCCATTGCGCTTGATTCGCAGAAAACGCGGATTGGCGCAACCTGGTGCAAACCCGTAGGTTGGCGCTGAGCCGGATTCATCCGGCGAAGCCCAACGAGTGGCAGACATTCCATGTTGGGCTTCATCCGCAAAGAACGCGGATTCAGCCCAACCTACACCGCGCCCTCGAACAAGCCGTTCAATTCACCGTGGCTGGCGTTGTCGGCGAACCCGTCGAACCGCCCATCCGCCAGACCGCGCGCGGCGCGCAGGAATCCACCCCATGCCGAACCGGCCAGCGCCCCGCCCACGCTGATGCGACGCACGCCGAGCATGGCAAAGTCCTGCAGGGACGAAGGCACCGCGCGACCGACCAGCACGTTCACCGGTTTCGGCGCGACGGCATCGACGATCGCACGGATCTCGTCCGGCTTGCCCGCGCCGGGTGCGTACAGGCAATCGGCGCCCGCTTCGGCATAGGCGCGCAGGCGCCTGATCGATTCGTTCAACGGATCGGCATGGCCGACCAGGAAGCATTCGGCGCGGCCGATCAGCATCACGTCCTCACCCGACGCGTCGATGGCGGCGCGCGCCGCGCGCATGCGTGCGACCGCTTCGTCGAAGTCGTACAGCGGCTGCACGGCGTCACCGGTGGAATCCTCGATCGACAATCCCGCCACCCCCGTTTCGATGCAGCGGCGCACGTTCTTCTGCAAACCATCGATGTCGCCGGCGTGGCCATCCTCGAAATCGGCATTGACCGGCAGCCCGGTGGCTTCGACGATTTCGCGGCAATGCGCCAGCACCGCTTCCACGTCCATCGCGTTGTCGGGATGCGCGCGGGACCACGCGAAGCCGGAACTGGTGGTCGCCAGCGCCTTGAAGCCCAGCCCCTCGAGCGCGCGGGCCGAACCGGCATGCCACGGATTCGGAATCAGGAAGCAACCCGATTCGTGCAGCTTGCGGAAGGCCGCGCGGCGCGCGGCGTAGCGGTGGTCGTTCATTTGCTGCTGCTCCTTCTGGATCGCGGCGTAACCCGGAGCCGTGCATTCTAGGCGCATCGAACGGCCACCACGGACCGGTCCGATGCCCACTGGTCAGCCGCGGGACCCGCGCTATACTCGCGGGAATGCCCGTTGCGGGTTTGCGCTGAAGGGGTTGTCCCAATGCTGGAACAGTACGGAATGTGGATCGCGCTGGGTTGCGCGATCGTCGCGATTCTCTACGGCGTCGTGTCGACCGGCTGGATCATGAAGCAGCCTGCCGGCAACGACCGCATGCGCGAGATTGCGCAGGCGGTGCAGGAAGGCGCCAAGGCCTATCTGAACCGCCAGTACCGCACCATCGCGTTGGCGGGCATCGTGCTGTTCCTGCTCATCGGCTTCCTGATCAGCTGGCCCGCGGCGGTCGGCTTCGCGATCGGCGCGATCCTGTCCGGCGCCGCCGGTTACATCGGCATGAACGTGTCGGTGCGCAGCAACGTGCGTACCGCCGAAGCGGCGCGTGGCGGTATTTCCAAGGCGTTGGGCGTAGCCTTTCGCGGCGGCGCGATCACGGGCATGCTGGTGGTCGGCTTGGCGTTGCTGGGCGTCACCGCGTACTACATCGTCCTGACGCTCGGCTTCGGCTTCGCGCAGGAGACTTCACTGCACGCGCTGGTGGGCCTCGCGTTCGGCTCCTCGCTGATTTCGATTTTCGCGCGCCTCGGCGGCGGCATCTTCACCAAGGGCGCCGACGTCGGTGCCGATCTGGTCGGCAAGGTCGAAGCCGGCATTCCGGAAGACGATCCGCGCAACCCGGCGGTGATCGCCGACAACGTCGGCGACAACGTCGGCGACTGCGCGGGCATGGCGGCCGACCTGTTCGAAACCTACGTGGTGACGCTGGTCGCGACCATGCTGATGGGCGGCGTGCTGGCTGCCGGCAACCTCACCGCGACGCTGTATCCGCTGGTGCTCGGTGGCGCCTCGATCATCGCCTCGGTGATCGGCACGTATTTCGTGCGCACCCGCGGCGGCGGCAAGATCATGAATGCGCTCTACAAGGGTGTGTTCGTGTCGGCGGTGCTTGCAGCGCTGGCGTTCTGGTTCATCACCGGCGCGATGTTCCCGAATGGCTTTTCGATCGAGAACGGCGCCACGATCATCACCAGTGCCAACCTGTTCGGCGCGGCGCTGACGGGCCTCGTCCTGACGGCGCTGATGGTGGTGATCACCGAGTACTACACCGCCACCGAGTACAAGCCGGTCAAGCACGTGGCACAGGCCTCGACCACCGGCCATGCGACCAACATCATCGCCGGCCTCGGCGTGTCGATGAAGGCGACCGCGCTCCCGGTGCTGGCGGTGTGCGCGGCGATCTACGCGTCCTACTGGATGGCGGGCCTGTACGGCATCGCGATCGCGGCCACCGCGATGCTGTCGATGACCGGCATGATCGTGGCACTGGACGCCTATGGCCCGATCACCGACAACGCCGGCGGCATCGCCGAGATGGCGGGCCTGCCGGACGACGTGCGCGGTGTGACCGATCCGCTGGATGCGGTCGGCAACACCACCAAGGCGGTCACCAAGGGTTACGCGATCGGCTCGGCCGGCCTCGCCGCGCTGGTGCTGTTCGCCGACTACACCCACAACCTGTCGTTGCAGCATCCCGGCTTCACCTTCGACTTCTCGCTGTCCAACCACATGGTGATCATCGGCCTGCTGATCGGCGGGCTGGTGCCGTTCCTGTTCGGCGCGATGGCGATGGAAGCGGTGGGCCGTGCGGCCGGTTCGGTGGTGGAGGAAGTCCGCCGCCAGTTCCGCGAGATCAAGAGCATCATGGAAGGCACCGGCAAACCGGACTATTCGCGCGCGGTGGATTTGCTGACCCGCTCGGCGATCAAGGAGATGATCATCCCGTCGCTGCTGCCGGTGGTCGTGCCGATCCTGGTCGGCTTCATCCTCGGTCCGGAAGCGCTCGGCGGCGTGCTGATCGGCACCATCGTCACGGGTCTGTTCGTCGCGATCTCGATGACCACCGGCGGCGGCGCCTGGGACAACGCCAAGAAGTACATCGAGGACGGCAACTTCGGCGGCAAGGGCTCCGAGGCCCACAAGGCCGCGGTCACCGGCGACACCGTGGGCGATCCGTACAAGGACACCGCGGGCCCGGCGGTGAACCCGCTGATCAAGATCATCAACATCGTGGCGCTGCTGATCATTCCGCTGCTGATGGTGCATTGATCGACGTTGCAGCATTGAACGAAAAGCCCCGCACCCGCGGGGCTTTTCGTTTTGGCCGTCATGCGCCAGTTGAAGCAAACGCGATCCGCCCGCAAGATGGGCGCGCCGCCCGCCAGCGGCCGCGGCGCAAGGGGAAGCCATTTGATCTACGCATTGATCCTGCTGCTGGTCGCGGTCGGCGCGATCCTGCTGTTCAACCGGCTGGTGCGCCTGCGCAACCAGGTGCACGTGGCGTGGAGCGACGTCGACGTGCAGTTGCAGCGCCGGCACGACCTGGTGCCGATGCTGGTCGAGACCGTGAAGGGTTACGCCCACCACGAACAAGGCCTGCTCGAACGGATCGTCGAGGAACGCAGCGCTGCCCTCAAGGCCGTCTCACCGGCCGCACGCGGCGCCCCTGAAACGGCGCTGGGCCAGGGGCTGGGGCGCCTGCTCGCGCTGGGGGAGGCCTACCCCGACCTCAAGGCCAACGGCAACTTCAGCCAGCTTTCGAGCCAACTGGTGCAAGTGGAAGACACGCTGCAGCACGCACGCCGCTTCTACAACGGCTCGGTGCGCGAGTACAACACCGCGCTCGAAACCTTTCCGACACTGCTGATCGCCCGGGCACTCGCCTTCAAGCCGGCCGAATTCTTCGCCGCCGAAGCCGACGCCCGCGCGAACGTCGCGGTCGACCTTGGCTGACGGGAGCCTCCCGATGCGTGCACGCTGCGCGGCCCTGCTGTCCACCCTCCTCGTTTTGCTGGTCTGCACCGGCGCCGCGCGCGCGCAGGAGCGGATCCTCGACTACCACAGCGACATCGCGATCGCCGCCGACGGCAGCCTGGACGTGACCGAACACATCCGCGTGGTGGCCGAAGGCAATCGCATCCGCCACGGCATCTATCGCGATTTCCCCACCGACTACCGCGACCGGCAGCACAACCGTTACGTGGTCGGCTTCGAGGTGCTCGACGCCACGCTGGACGGCGCCGCGACGGACTGGCACGGCGAGCGCCGCAGCAACGGCGTCCGCGTGTACCTCGGCGACAAGCACACGGTCATTCCGTCCGGCGAACACACATTCACCTTGCACTACCGCGTTACCCGCGAGCTGGGTTTCTTCGCCGATCACGACGAGCTGTTCTGGAACGTCAACGGCACTGGCTGGGACTTCGACATCGCCAGGGCGAGCGCCAGCGTGCGCCTGCCAACCGCCGTCCCCGCGGACCAGCTCGAGGCTTCGGGCTACACGGGTACGCAAGGTTCGACGCAGCAGGCGTTGACCGCAACGGTGCAGGCTGGCGGCGCCGACTACACGACGACGCGCGCGCTGGGTCCCGGCGAAAACCTCAGCATCGTGCTCGACTTCCCGAAGGGTGTGGTCGCGGCGCCGACCGCCTCGCGCAAGGCGATGTGGCTGCTGCACGACAACCGCAACCTGCTCTGGGGACTGCTCGGGCTGGCGGTGCTGTGGGCGTATTACCTCGCGATGTGGAATCGCCACGGCCGCGATCCCGCGGCCGGGCCGAAGGTCGCCGAGTACGAACCGCCTGACGGCGACTCCGCCGCCGCGCTGCGCTTCGTGCGGCGGATGGGCTACGACAACACCTGTTTCACCGCCGGCATCCTCGGCATCGCCGCCAAGGGCGGATTGACCATCGAGCGCCGCGACGACAGGAAATGGCTGGCGCGGCGCGCGGACCGCGATCCCATCGCCGCGCTCACCGGTCCCGAGAAGGCACTGCGCGATGCGTTGTTCGAGGGCGGCGACGAACTCGTGTTCGAGCAGGCGAACCACGTGCGCGTGCAGGCCGCCAGCAAGGCATTCAAGACCGCATTGAAAGTGCGCTTCGAAAAGCAATATTTCCTCACCAACTACAAGTACCTGCTGCCAGGGCTCGCGATCACCGTGGCGACCGCATGGCTGGCATCGCTCGGTGGCGGCGCCGACACGGCCGGTCTGCTTCTGTGGCTCGCCGGCTGGAGTTGCGGTGTTGCCTTCCTGCTCAACGCCGCGCTCCAGGCGGGCAGCGGCAAGGGCGCGTTCGGCGCGTGGTTCCTGGTGCTGGTTTTCAGCGCCGGCGAAATCTTCGGTCTGATCGGGCTTGCGCAGCTTGCAGGCTACGCGGCGATCCCGATCTTCCTCGCGCTCATCGCCACCAACATCGCCTTCTGGTTCTGGATGCGCGCACCCACGCAACTCGGCGCCAAGCTGCTCGATCGCATCAACGGCTTCCGCTGGTACCTGGGCGTCGCAGAGAAGCAGGAACTGGATGCCCGCTACCGGCCCGAATCCCGCCCCGACCTGTTCGCGACCTACCTGCCCTATGCGCTGGCGCTCGGCGTCGGCAATGAATGGGCCGAGCGTTTCGCCGAAGCGTTGACGCCGGCGCAGATGCAGGCGGCGCAACCCGGCTGGTACAGCGGGGGCGATACCAGCAGCTTCACCGGCGCGAGTTTCGCCAGCTTCACCAGCGACATGTCTTCGGGCTTCGCCGGTGCGATCGCATCATCCTCGGTGGCGCCCGGCTCCGGCGGGGGCGGTGGATCAGGCGGCGGTGGCGGGGGCGGCGGTGGAGGCGGCTGGTGAAGCCTACGGGGGGCCACCGACGGATCGCGTGCCTCCTGTGTTCCGTCGCCTTGGCGATCTTTGCGACCGGAACCTTTGCGCAAACCGCGGTACCGGACGATGACGCGCCGGCCATCCTCTCGCGCGAAACGAAGATCCATGTCCACTACGACGGTTCGCTCGACGCCAGCGAGACGACCCGCGTCAACGCCGCGGCGCCCGTCGTGTTCCATCGCGACCTGGTGTTTCCGGGGCGACACACGGGCGTCAAGGACGTGTTCGTCATGGGAGCTGAAGAGGACGGCCGCACGATCAACGCCGACGTGACGCAGCTCGGCGATGGCGTGCGCATCAGCGTCCATCCGACCCGCCGAACCGGACCGCGGGTGTTCCAGCTCGAATACCGGGTCCTGTACGGCGTCACCGGTCACTTCCGCAACACGCTGTACTGGCCCATGGCGGTGGACGGCAACCGGCTGCCGGTGCAACGCGCGAGCCTGCGCGTGAGGCTTCCGGAAGAAGCGCCTTCCGACCAGATCCACGCCCAGGCCCAACTCGACGGCGCCGAGCCTGCGGACCCGGCCAGCCACAATCCGGTCAGCGGCACCCACGTGTCACTCGCATGGCCGCAAGGCGCGTTGCGCCCGGTCACACCCTCTCCGCGGTGATCACGTATCCGGAAGTATCCGATTCGTCCCCGGTAACGCTTGTGCCGCGCGGTCCGGCATGGTTGTTCAATGGCCCGCTCTGGCTGGGGATGCTGGCCCTCTACTACCTGGCGGCGAAGTTCTTCTTCATCAGCGGCGGCGACGGCAAGCCGGTGATCGCGGAATACGAACCGCCCTCCGGCTGGTCCGCCGGCGCCATGCGATTGCTGTGGCACGGCACCAGGGACCGCAAGTGCTTCGCCACCGGCCTGCTCGGCGTCGCGGCCAAGGAGGGACTGAACCTCGACCGGCAGGCCGACGGCAGCTGGGTCGCGACGCGCGCGGGCGCCGATCTGATCCCCACGCTGACGGCCGACGAGAACTCGCTGCGCTCCGCCCTGTTCGCATTCGGGCACACGGCACCGTTTTCGGACACCAACGCCGACAGCATCGGCGTGGCCGAATTGAAATACCGGCGCGCCGTCGAAAACCGCTGCGCGCGCGAGCGCCCACTGGATCCGGCCTTCCTGCTGATTCCGGGCTGGCTGATCGCACTGCCGGGCGCCGCACTGCTGTTCTTCGGCGCCGACCCGCGCTTCGCGATTTTCGCCGAGATCTTCCTGCCGACGCTCCTGGCCGGGACCGCCGTGGCAATGCTCATCGGCCTGCTGCCCAAGCAGATCCTGCGCGCGATACGCCCGCAGGCGATCGTGGTGGCGCTGATCTGCGCGGCCGGGCTGCTGTTTGGCGCCGGACGTGCGGACTGGCTCGCGGGCGCGGCGCTGCTGGCCGGCCAGGTAGCCGCAAGCTGGTGGCTGCCTCGCCAGCCTCGCAGGGACACATCGCTGCTGCGCCGGCTCCGTGGCTTCCGCTGGTACCTCGGCACGGCCGAGCAGCAGGACATGGACGCCCGCTACAAACCCTCGCTGCATCCCGAATTGCAGGCCAGCCTGCTGCCGTACGCGATGGCCATGGACGTGGAAGTGGCGTGGAACGCACGCTTCGCGGGGGAAGTCGCGAAGACCACGCGGCAAGCGGATTTCATGGCCAGCCTCAACCCCGGCCACGAGGGAGCCGCGCTGGATCTGCTGGCGTTTGCCGAAGCGATGTCGAAACAGTCCGGCATGCGGGCCGGCGCTCCCGAAGCCGGCACGCTGACTTCAGGCACATAACCCGAACGCCCAACCGTGCCAAGCTGGCACGGTTGCCTACTCCACCCGAGGAGCCTACCCATGCGACCCTGTTGGCTGATCCTGGCATTGAGCATTCCCCTGATACCCACGATGGCACAAGCAAACAAACCCGCGCCCGCACCTGCGGCAACGAGCGCAGCCACCGACGACCCGTACCTGTGGCTGGAAGACATCCACGGCACCAGGTCGATGGACTGGGTGCACGCGCAGAACGCGATCACGAAAAAAGCCTTCATGGAATCGCCCGAGTTCGACCAGACCCGCGGGGAAATCCTGCAGGTGCTCGATTCCGAGGCGCGCATCCCGTACGTATCCCGGATGGGCGACTACCTCTACAACTTCTGGCAGGACAAGGCACACCCGCGCGGCATCTGGCGGCGCACCACGCTGGCGGAATTCGAGAAGGCCGATCCGAAGTGGGAAACGGTGCTGGACATCGACGCGCTCAACAAGGCCGAGGGCAAGAAGTGGGTATTCAAGGGCGCCGAGTGCATGAAACCCGATTATGCGCACTGCCTCGTCCGGCTGTCGCCAGGCGGCGGTGATGCGGTGGAGGTACGTGAGTTCAACCTGCCGGGGAAGACTTTCGTCAAAGGGGGTTTCTTCCTGCCGGTCGCCAAGACCGAGGTCAGTTGGATCGACGCCGACCATGTGTACGTGGGCACCGATTTCGGGCCTGGGTCGATGACCAAATCGAGCTATCCCCGCATCGTGAAGGAATGGACGCGGGGCACGCCGCTGTCGTCGGCGAAGGTGGTGTACGAAGGCAAGCCGGACGACCTCGCCATCGGCGCATACCACGATCGCACCAAGGGCTACGAGCGCGACTTCGTTTCGGTGCAGAAGGATTTCTTCCACGGCGACATGTACCTGCGCGAGAGCGGCAAGCTCGCCAAAATCGATGTGCCGGAAGATGCCGAGGCCGACGTGCATCGGCAGTGGCTGGTGGTGCAGACGAAATCGCCATGGACGACCGGCGGCAAGACCTGGCCCGCCGGCGCCTTGCTCGCGATGAACTTCGATGAGTTCATGGCCGGCAAGCGCGATTTCACCGCGCTGTTCACGCCGGATGCGCATACCGCCCTCGCGAGCTATTCGTGGACGCAGCACCACCTGATCCTCGACGTGCTCGACGACGTGAAAAGCCGCCTCGACGTGCTGACGCCCCCTGCCTCCGGCAAGGGTGCGTGGGCCCGCGAGGCGTTGCCGGGCGCACCGAAGTTCAGCACCGTCGCGGTCGTCGACACCGACCCGGATCATTCCGACGAATACTGGCTGACGGTCACGGGTTTCCTCGACCCGCCATCGCTGGAACGCGGCGTGCTGGGCAGCGAACCCGCGAAGAAGATCAAGCAGGAACCGGCGTTCTTCGACGCTTCGAAATTCGAAGTCAGCCAGCATTTCGTGACGTCGAAAGACGGCACCCGCGTGCCGTACTTCGAGATCGCGCCGAAGAACATGAAGCTCGACGGCAAGAACCGCACGCTGGAATACGGCTACGGCGGCTTCGAGGTTTCGCTGCTGCCGCACTACTCCGGCTCGATCGGCCGTGCCTGGCTGGAGCGCGGCGGCGTGTACGTGATCGCCAACATCCGCGGCGGCGGCGAATACGGCCCGGCGTGGCACAAGGCGGCGCTGAAGGCCAATCGTCCGAAGGCGTACCAGGATTTCGCCGCGGTCGCGGAAGACCTGATCAAGCGCGGCGTGACCTCGCCCGAGCATCTCGGCGCCGAAGGCGGCAGCAACGGCGGCCTGCTGATGGGCAACATGCTGACGCAGTATCCGCAGCTCTACGGCGCGATTTCCTGCGAAGTGCCGCTGCTCGACATGAAGCGCTACTCGCATCTCTCGGCCGGCGCATCGTGGATGGCCGAGTACGGCAACCCGGATGACCCGAAGCAGTGGGCCTTCATCAAGACCTTCTCGCCCTACCAGAACGTCAAGGCCGGCATGCACTATCCGGATGTGTTGTTCTACACCACCACCAGCGACGACCGCGTGGGCCCGGTGCAGGCGCGCAAGATGGCGGCCAAGATGCAGGCCATGGGCTACCGGAACGTGTGGTTCTACGAGAACACCGAAGGCGGCCACGGCGCCGGCGCGGACAACTCGCAGGCCGCCACCATGCACGCGCTGGCCTACGACTTCCTGTGGGACAAGCTTGGGTAATCCGCCGAAAGAGGCTGAACGAAAGCCCCGCCTGGCGCGGGGCTTTTTTTCGAAATCGCGGTGGGACGCGCGCGGCGCGCGTAAAATGGCGGGTTTTCCGAAGGACATTCCCATGGGCCTGGACCTCGTCCCCGCCGGCCGCAACGTGCCGGACGACATCAACGTCGTCATCGAAATACCCAAGGATGCCGAACCCGTCAAGTACGAGGTGGACAAGGCTTCCGGCGCGATCTTCGTGGACCGCGTGCTGTCGACGCCGATGCGCTACCCGTGCAACTACGGCTACATCCCGAATACGCTGTCGGGCGACGGCGACCCGGTGGACGCACTGGTGCTGCTGCCGCTGCCGCTGATCGCAGGATCGGCGGTGCGCTGCCGACCGGTCGGCATGCTGAACATGGATGACGAGGCCGGCCACGACTCCAAGCTGATCGTCGTGCCCGACGACAAGGTGTTCAAGGGCTACGCGCACATCCGGGACGTCGGTGACGCCCCGCAGCACTGGCGCGACCGCATCGCCCACTTCTTCGAGCACTACAAGGACCTGGAATCCGGCAAGTGGGTGAAGATCGTGGGCTGGGGGGATGCCGCGGCCGCGCGCGCGGAGATCCGCGAATCCGTGGAGCGCTACCGGCAGGCGCCGGAAAAGCCGAAGTTCTGATTTGCGCTTGGCTTCCCGACGACTCGATCACTCCTCGGTAACGCCAGGCTCGTCATTCCGGGGCGCCCCGCGGGGCAAACCCGGAATCCGTTTTCAGCCACTGACCGTCAGCCACTGACCGACCGCTTCCGGGTTCCGGCCGTTTGCCGGCCCCGGAACGACAGCAGGAAGAAAGCGACAAATCCGGCACGCGCGCGCGGCGCCCTGCGCGCCCTTGTGCTAGCTTGGCAGGATGAACAACAAGACCCGACGCACCAGCATCGTCGCCACCCTTGGCCCGGCCACCGATACCCCCGGCATGCTGGAAAACATCCTGCGCGAAGGGGTTGCCGTGGTGCGCCTGAACCTGTCGCACGGCAAACCCGAGGATCACCTGCGCCGCGCCCGCGAAGCGCACGCCGCAGCGGCGAACCTGAATCGCGAAGTCGGCGTGCTGGCGGACCTGCAAGGCCCCAAGATCCGCATCGAAAAATTCGCCACGGGTCCGGTGCAGCTCGAACCCGACGCCGATTTCACGCTGGATTGCCGGGCCGAAGCCCCGCCCGGCGATGCCACGCGCGTGGGCGTCAGTTATCTCGGCCTGCCGCAGGACGTGAAGGAAGGCGACCGGCTGTTGCTCGACGATGGACTGATCGAACTCGAGGTCGAGAACATCGAGGGCGAACAGATCCATTGCCGGGTCGCGGTGGGCGGCAAGCTGTCGGACCGCAAGGGCCTCAACCGCAAGGGCGGCGGTCTTTCGCTGGGTGCGCTGTCCGACAAGGATCGCGCCGACATCAAGCTGGCCGCGCAACTTCGTGCCGACTTCCTCGCGGTGTCGTTCGTGCGCTCCGCGGCCGACATCGAGGAAGCACGCAAGCTCTTGCGCGAGGCCGGCGGCAACGCCTGGCTGGTCGCGAAGATCGAGCGCGCCGAAGCCATCGAGAAACTGGAGGAAATCATCGACGCCTCCGACGCCGTGATGGTCGCGCGCGGCGACCTGGGCGTCGAGATCGGCGATGCCGAACTGCCGGGCCTCCAGAAGAAGATCATCCGCGAGTCGCTCGCGCGCAACCGCGCCGTGATCACCGCGACCCAGATGCTGCAGTCGATGGTCGAATCGCCCATTCCCACGCGTGCCGAGGTGCTGGATGTCGCGAACGCGGTGCTGGACGGCAGCGACGCCGTGATGCTCTCGGCCGAATCGGCGGCCGGCAAGCACCCCGACCTCGCCGTCGCCGCGATGAGCCGCATCTGCTTCGGCGCCGAGCGCCAGTTCGAGCCGACCGAAGACATTTCGGCCCTCACCCACCGGCTCGACCGCACCGACCAGGCGATCGCCATGGCGGCGATGTTCCTGGCCACGCAAATGCCCATACGTGCGATCATCGCACTGACCGAGTCCGGCACCACCGCGCAGTGGCTGTCGCGCTACCGGTCATCGGTGCCGATCTACGCGCTGACGCCCAGCGCGGAAGCGCGCCGGCGCATGCTGCTGCTGCGCGACGTCCGGCCGATCCCCTTCGCCGGCCACGATACCTACCCTGCACTGGTGGTGCGCGAAGCCGTGCGGCAACTGTTCCAGCGCGGCGACCTGGTCGAAGGCGACCGCGTGCTGCTGACCCACGGTGACCACACCGGTCGCGGCGGGGGCACCAACACCTTGAAACTGCTCCGTGTGGGGCCCGACGGGATCGCCGAGAGCCTGCGTGATTTATGATGGATCCCCGGACCCGGGAAAGCGCAGGTTCCCCCCTCACCCCGGATGCTCGATGTTTCAGCATCGACGGAACCCGGGTCCCGCATCAGCCGTGCTTCGTGGTGCAACACTCATGAGCCGATCCATGCTTGCCGTTGCCTTGTTGGCCACCACCGCAACCGTTTTCGCGGCGGTCGGCCCGAACGTCCGCGCGATCCGGCCCGACCAGCGCGACAACTATTGGATCATGACCAATACCTCGCTGAACGTGGACGTGCCCAACAGCGGCGTGAACCTCAGCAAGCCGACCTGCGCGGCGGTCACCTACATGATCGGCTCGGATGGCATGACCCACGACATCGTTGTGCGCAAGACGATTCCCGCGGGCGACCTGAAAACGGTCGCGGCCAGCGCCGTCAAGGACATGCGCTACGTCCCGGGCAAGGACAACGCCGGACGCGAGCCCGTGTTTACCTACATCATCATCCCGTTCAACCTGCCGGCCGATCCCGCGGCGCGGAAGCGGATCACCGACGCCTGCAGGCTGGATGACTTCCCGCAAGCGTATCGTTAGCGCAGGGTCCGTCCGACCGCCGCTCCGCGGGACCGGAACGCGAAAGTCCCGGCCCGAACGACCGAGGCGGGGCGCACCATCCATCGAAGACCTTTTTGCCGCGCCCGCCGTGGTCCCGCACGGCACGACGAAGGCAAGAATTCCCGTGCTCGCCTATACTTGGCGGTCCAAATCCATGAGCGGAAAACCGTCATGAGCATCGACCAAATGGAAGCCGTCGCGCAGGCAATGGTTGCGCCCGGCAAGGGCATCATCGCGATCGACGAATCCTCGGGCACCATCAAGAAGCGCTTCGATGCGGTCGGCGTGCCCGACAGCGAGGAACACCGCCGCGCCTACCGCGAAATGCTGCTGACGGCGCCGGGACTTTCCGAGCACATCTCGGGCGCGATCCTGTACGACGAAACCATCCGCCAGTCCACCAGGGCGGGCGTGCCTTTCACCAAGGTCATGAAGGATGCCGGCATCATCCCCGGCATCAAGGTCGACATGGGCGCCAAGCCGCTGGCGGGGTTCCCAGGCGAACTGGTCACCGAGGGCCTCGACGGGCTGCGCGGCCGGCTGGAAGAGTACGTGAAGCTGGGGGCCGAGTTCGCCAAGTGGCGCGCGGTGATCACGATCGGCGACGACATGCCCTCCAGCACCTGCATCGACGCCAACACCCACGCGCTGGCGCGCTACGCCGCGCTGTGCCAGGAAGCCGGCATCGTGCCAATGGTCGAGCCCGAAGTACTGATGGACGGCGACCACGACATCGAAACCTGCTACGAGGTCACCGAGGCCACGCTTCGTTCGCTGTTCGCGGCGCTGTACGAGCACAACGTGATGCTGGAAGGCACGATCCTGAAGGCCAGCATGGTGCTCTCCGGCAAGGATTGCGCGGAGCAGGCCGACACCGAGGAAGTCGCCGAATCGACGATCCTGTGCCTGAAGTCCGCGGTGCCGGCGGTGCTGCCGGGCATCGTGTTCCTGTCCGGCGGCCAGAGCGACGAAGACGCCACTGCGCACCTGAACGCGATGAACCGGCTCGGGCCGCATCCCTGGCCCCTGTCGTTCTCCTACGGTCGCGCGATGCAGCAGGCAGCGCTGCACCTGTGGGCCCAGGACATGGAAGGCAATTTCGCCGCCGCGCAGAAGATCGTGGTCGAGCGCGCGCGCGACAATGGTTTGGCCGCATTGGGGCAGTGGAAGAAGGCGGCATAATTTGTGCGATCGTCCGTGATCGCTGCTTCGTTGATATGGTTGGGCAGCGACACCGATCCCGGTCCGAATACACCAGAACGGCCTTCCCTGGCCTGGCTTTCCACAACAGCCGCTTCGGACGAAGTACCGGGTGAACCGAGCTAACACCAGACCGCCGGCGTCAGCCGGCGGTCTTGTTTTGGCCGTTGCATCCCGCAACCATTCTCTCTATCTTGATAGAAAGATATATGGACCCGGACGCCGATGACTTCGATTTCACTGGAATTCTTTCCGCCCAAGAACGACGAGCAGCGGGCGCAGCTCGAACGCGCGTTGCCGAAACTGACCGCGCTGGCACCGGAGTTCGTCAGCGTCACGTTCGGCGCGGGCGGATCGACGCTGACCCACACGCCGCGCACGGTGCGGCACCTGCGCGAAACGCACGCACTCGAAGTGGCGCCGCACGTGTCGTGCATGGGCGGTTCGCGCGAGGAAATCGGCGCCCTGCTGAATGATTACCGCGAACTCGGCTGCAAGCGCATCGTCGCCCTGCGCGGTGACCTGCCGTCGGGCATGGCTTCGCCGGGCGACTTCCGTTACGCCTCGGAGTTGGTGGAATTCGTGCGTCGCGAGCACAACGGATATTTCCACATCGAGGTCGCGTGCTACCCGGAATGCCATCCACAATCGGATCACGCGCAGGCCGATCTGAAGCACTTCAAGGCCAAGGTCGAGGCCGGCGCGGATGGCGCGATCACGCAATACTTCTTCAACGCCGACGCCTATTTCCGATTCGTGGATGATGCACGCGCGGCCGGAGTCACGATTCCGATCGTGCCAGGGGTGATGCCGATCGCCAATTTCGCGCAGCTGCGGCGTTTCTCGGAGATGTGCGGCGCGGAAATCCCGCGCTGGATCGGCAAGCGGATGGCCGCCTACGGCGACGACGCGGAATCGGTCCGCGAGTTCGGCGCCGAAGTGGTGGCCGCGATGTGCCGGCGCCTGCTCCAGGGCGGCGCACCGGGCCTGCACATCTACACCCTGAACCGCGCGCGCGCGACCACCGCGGTGTTGCAGCGTCTGGACGGCGCGACATAGGGCGGATTCAAACCCGCCGATTGCGCAACGCATCCCGACAGCGGGCCAAGGCCCGCCCTACACTCGCGCCATGGGTCTGCTGCCGAAATTCCTTTGCCTGTTCGCCCTGCTCGCCTGCACGCCCCTGGCGCACGCGCAGATCTACCACTGCATCGGCGCACATGGCGAACCGGTGTTCTCGGGGCAGCCTTGCGACAATCCGGTGGCCGCCTCCAGCAATGGCGCCGCGGCGGACAGCGCATTCGGCGATGTCTGTGCAGCGTCACCGCAGGCGCTCCGGCAAGCCATCGGCAACGCTTTCGGGAATCGTGACGTGAACCGGCTCGCCGGACTGATCCTGTGGCGCGGAATGGACGAGGCTTCCGCGCGCAGCACGCTGCGCGCATTGGCGGCATGGCTGCAGCAGCCGCTGGCGGGAATCGCGGTCGTCCATGCGCCCGGACCACCCCTGGACGGCCTCTCGACCGCCGCTTCCGTCGGCGCCGCCCACGCCGCGGTGCAAGCGCCCACCGGTTTCGAAATCTCGACCGCCGACGGCGCCACGCGCGATTTCGGCGTCACCGAATTCGGCGGATGCTGGTGGTTGACGTTCTGAGCATCCTGCGCACGGTTTTGCGCCGCGCCGCGTGCTAGCATCGCGCCGGACCTCTCCGCGCGCCAAGGCGCGTTCCGAAATCATGCTGAAACTTGTCTGTGTGCTCGCCCTCGCCGTGGTTGCCGCGAGCGCGTGCTCGTCCGACCACCCCGCCGCAATCGCCGATGCCGCTGCGACACCCGCGGCCGCCGGTTCGGTGACGCCGGCCGTGCGCACCGCCATCACGGCGGCCGTGACGCAAATGGCACCCGGCGCGAAGGTGCAGCAGATCGCGCCGATGCCGATCGCCGGACTGTTCCAGGTGGTTTCGCAGGGCCAGGTGCTGTACATGACCGGCGACGGGCGCTACGTGATCCAGGGCGATGCGTTCGACATCAAGACCCGCACGCCGCTCAACAGCCTGACGATGAACCGCCTGCGCCGCGATGCGATCGCCAAGCTGTCGCCGGAAGGCATGATCCGCTTCGCACCGCCCAATCCGAAATACACGGTGACGGTGTTCACCGACATCGACTGCCCGTACTGCCGCGCGTTCCACGCCAACATCACCGAGATCAACAAGCTAGGGATCGCCGTGGATTACCTGTTCTGGCCGCGCAGCGGGCTCGGCACGCCGTCGGCGCAGAAAGCCGTCGACGTGTGGTGCGCATCCGACCGCAGGGGCGCGCTGACCCGGGCGTTCGAGGGCCAGGGTCCGCGCAATGCCACGTGCCAGTCGCCGGTGGCGCACGACTTCAACCTCGGCATGAATCTCGGCGTGGACGGTACGCCCACCATCATTGCCGACAACGGCGTGGTGCTGGGCGGTTACGTCGATCCCCAGGAGCTGTTGCGGCGCCTGGAGGCCGTGCACACCCCGAACTGACGCGCGGCCGGGACGGCCTCGGCGGCGGGTGGGTTCAGCGCTTCGGGCAGGGCTGCTAAAATATCCTGCTCCCTCCGGCCGCGGTTTCCCATCGCCATGATCGTTCTCGACGGGCGCAGCGCCCTGTCGGATTTCCGCCTCGACCGACTCAACCTGCGCCTCGGCGCCATCGCGAAGGGCATTCGCGTGCGCGGCGCCCGGCAGGTGTACTTCGTCGAATCGAAGTCGCAACTTTCGCCGACCCTCCACCGGCGCCTCGCGGAAGTGCTGGATGCCACCGAGGCGCCGCCCGCGGACGCGTCGTTGTGGGTGGTGCCGCGACTCGGCACATTGTCGCCGTGGTCCTCGAAGGCCACCGACATCGTGCACCACGTCGGTATCCACGTCTCGCGCGTCGAGCGCGGTACCGCATTCCTGATCGAGAATCTTCCCGACGCCGACGACCCCGCGTTCGCCGCCGTGGCGAACGCGTTGCACGACCCGATGACGCAATCGGTGCTGCTGAAGCTCGGCGATGCACGGCAGCTATTCCTGCGCGGCGAATCCGCGCCGCTGTCGTCCGTTGCATTGGGCGACGATGCGCGCACCGCCCTGCAAGGTGCCAACCAGGCGCTGGGGCTGGCGCTCGCCCCGGACGAGATCGATTATCTCGTCGACAACTACGCGAAGCTCGGCCGCGATCCGACCGACGCGGAACTGGTGATGTTCGCGCAGGCCAATTCCGAGCACTGCCGGCACAAGGTGTTCAACGCCAGCTTCACGGTCGATGGCGAGAAGCAATCGTCCACGCTGTTCGACCTGATCCGCCACACCCACAAGACCTCGCCTGAGTACACGCTGTCGGCCTACAGCGACAACGCGGCGGTGATCGAAGGCTCGAACGGCGCGCGCTTCTTCGCCGACGCCGACGGCGTCTGGCGCACGCATGTCGAAGCGATCCCGTACGCGATCAAGGTGGAAACCCACAATCACCCGACCGCGATTTCGCCATGGCCGGGCGCGGCCACCGGTTCCGGCGGCGAGATCCGCGACGAAGGTGCGGTCGGACGCGGCGGCAAACCGAAAGCCGGTCTGACCGGCTTTTCCGTCTCGCACTTGCGCATCCCGGACCTGCCGCGGCCGTGGGAACAGGAGCGCCCGCTTCCGCCGCGTGTCGCCAGCGCATTCGAAATCATGCGTGACGGTCCGCTGGGTGCGGCGGGCTTCAACAACGAATTCGGACGGCCGTGCCTCGCGGGCTATTTCCGCACGTTCGAACTCGAAACCGGCAAGCCCGGCATGCGCCACGGCTACGACAAGCCGATCATGCTGGCCGGCGGCGTCGCCAACGTGCGGCCGATGCTGGTGAAGAAGAACAAGCTGGCACCGGGCGACAGCGTGATCGTGCTGGGCGGCCCCGCGATGCTGATCGGGCTCGGCGGCGGCGCGGCGTCGTCGATGGCGGCCGGTGCATCCAGCGAGGCGCTCGACTTCGCCTCGGTGCAGCGCGACAACCCCGAGATGCAGCGCCGCTGCCAGGAAGTGATCGACGCCTGCTGCGCATCCGGCGAAGCCAGCCCCATCGTCGCGATCCACGATGTCGGCGCGGGCGGCCTGTCCAACGCCATTCCCGAACTGCTGCACGATTCCGGCGTGGGCGGCGACATCGACCTTGACGCGGTGCCGCTGGACGATCCGCAACTCTCGCCGATGCAGATCTGGTGCAACGAGTCGCAGGAACGCTACGTGCTCGGCGTGAAACCCGCGGACCTCGACGCGTTCCGCGCGCTGTGCGAACGCGAGCGCTGCCCGTTCGCGGTGGTCGGCACCGCGACCGAAGAACAGCGCCTGCGCGTGCGTTCGAAGCGCGATCCCGGCGTGATCGACATGGAACTCGCGACCCTGCTCGGCAAACCGCCGCGCATGCGCCGCGATGCGACGCGCGTCAAACCGCAACTCGACATCATCCCGGACCTTACCGGCATCGGCCTTGACGATGCGATCGAGCGGGTGCTGCGGATGCCCGCGGTCGCCGACAAGGCGTTCCTGATCCACATCGGCGACCGCAGCGTGGGCGGCCTGTGCGCACGCGATCAACTGGTCGGACCCTGGCAGGTGCCGGTGGCGGACTGTGCGCTGACGCTGGCCGATTTCGAAGGCCACGCCGGCGAGGCGATGGCGATGGGCGAACGCGCACCCGTTGCCGTGCTGGATGGCGCGGCCTCCGCGCGGCTTGCGTTGGGCGAAGCGATCACCAACCTGATCGCGGCACCGATCGCGAGCCTCGACGAAGTCCGCCTGTCGGCCAACTGGATGGCCGCGATCGGCCATGAGGGCGAAGACGCGGCGCTGTTCGATGCGGTGGAAGCCGTATCCAAGCAACTTTGCCCCGCACTCGGGATCTCGATTCCCGTCGGCAAGGATTCGCTGTCGATGCGGACGCTGTGGTGCGATGCCGATCGCGAACAACGCACCATCGCGCCCGTGTCGCTGATCGTCAGCGCGTTCGCACGCGTGGGCGACGTGCGTGGTGCCTTGACGCCGCAGATCCGGATGGATGCGGGCGATACGGAACTGTGGCTGGTCGATCTCGGCGCCGGACGTGATCGCCTCGGCGGCTCGGTGCTGACGCAAGCCTACGAACGCGGTGGCGGCATGCCGCCGGATTTCGAACACCCGGAACGCCTGCGCGGCCTGTTCGACGCGATCCGTGCCGCGCGCGCGCAGAACCTGCTGCTGGCCTATCACGACCGTTCCGACGGTGGCGCCATCGTCACCCTGCTGGAGATGGCGTTCGCGGGCCACTGCGGACTCGAGATTTTCCTCGACGGCTGGGCCGACAACGCGCTTCGCGCGTTGTTCAACGAGGAACTAGGCGCGGTCGTGCAGGTGCGCGTGGATGACCACGATGCTTTTGCGGCAATCGTCGAAGCCCACGGGCTGGCCGACATGGCGCGGGTTGTCGCCCGTCCCAAGGCCAAGCTCGGCATCAAGCTGTATGGCGGCGACGAAACCGTCGCCAAATGGAACTGGCGCAAGCTGATCGATGCATGGCACGAAACCAGCCATGCGATGCAGCGCCTGCGCGACAACCCGGCCTGCGCCGACGCCGAACGCGATTGGCGCAGCGACGATGGCGATCCGGGTTTGCAGGCGAAGCTGACCTTCGACCCGGCCGACGACACCGCCGCGCCTTACATCGCCAAGGGCGCGCGTCCGCGCGTGGCGGTGTTGCGCGAACAGGGCGTCAATGGTCAGGTGGAAATGGCGGCGGCGTTCACCCGCGCGGGCTTCGACGCGGTGGACGTGCACATGAGCGACCTGGTGACCGGCCGGCATACGCTGGCGGAATTCGCCGGCTTTGCCGCAGGCGGCGGGTTCTCCTACGGCGACGTACTCGGTGCGGGCCGTGGCTGGGCCGCTTCAATCCTCTACCACGACGAACTCCGCGATCGGTTCGCGGCGTTTTTCGCCGACGAATCGAAATTCGCCGTGGGCATGTGCAACGGCTGCCAGATGCTGGCGCACCTGAAATCCATCATCCCGGGTGCCGGACTCTGGCCGACTTTCGCGCGCAACGCCTCGGAACAATACGAATCGCGCCTGGTGACACTGGAAGTGCTGGATGCCGGCTCGATCCTGTTCCGCGGCATGGCCGGTTCGCGCATCCCGGTGGTCGCCGCCCATGGCGAGGGCCGTGCCGTGTTCCCCGAAGGCAGCAAGGCCGGCAAGGCCACCGCCTGCGTTCGCTTCGTGGACAACCGCGGCAAGGCAACGGAAACCTTCCCCTACAATCCCAACGGATCGGCGGACGGACTGGCGGGTTTCACCGCCGCGTCCGGACGCGTGACCATCCTCATGCCACACCCGGAGAGGGTGTTCCGTACGGTGCAGATGAGCTGGCACCCGCGCGAATGGGGTGAAGATTCACCCTGGATGCGGATCTTCCGCAACGCAAGGGCATTCGTGGGCTGAGTGTCCCGTCCTACGCGGCGACGGGCGCGTCGGCCTGCGCTTCAGGCGCCGCCCGCGCGAAGGCTTCGAGCTGGCGGCAGATCGCATCGATCGATTCGATCACGGGATACCGTTCCAGCGGCACGCCGAAGCGCCGTGCGTTGTACACCTGCGGGACCAGGCAGCAATCGGCCAGCGTGGGCGTCGAGCCCTCGCAAAACGGGCCGGTGCGGTGGGCGGCCAGCATGGCTTCGATCGCGTCGAAGCCGATCTCGATCCAGTGCCGCGACCACGCGAGCTTCTGTTCATCGCTCGCGGCGAGCTCACGCTGCAGGTATTGCAGCACCCGCAGGTTGCCGATCGGGTGGATGTCGCACGCGATCGCCTGCGCGACCGCCCGCACCCGTGCACATCCCAGTGCGCTGGACGGCAGCAGTCGCGGCGTATCGGGATAGGCATCCTCCAGGTATTCGATGATCGCGAGCGATTCGACGAGCGCCTTGTCTCCATCGACCAGCGTCGGCACCAGTTGCTGGGGGTTCAGTGCACGGTACTCGTCGTGGTGCTGCTCGCCGCCGTCGCGCACCAGGTGCACGGGCGCGATGACGTAATCGAGCCCCTTCAGGTTGAGGGCGATGCGCACCCGGTAGGCCGCGCTGGATCGCCAATAGCTGTACAACGTGAACGTTTCGGGCATGCGGGTTCCCGCCGGCAATCGAAACAGGAAAGGTTAGCGCAATTGCGCACTGCCAGCGTGCCATCGACAATGCAAAATTCGACGCCGCATCGATCGCTGGGAGCCGTCCATGACCTTCATCCGCATGACCGATCTCGACCTTTCCGGGAAGCGCGTGCTGATCCGCGAGGATCTGAACGTCCCCATCCAGGACGGCAAGATCACCTCGACCCAGCGCCTCGATGCAGCGCTTCCGACCATTCGCGCGGCGCGCGACGCCGGCGCGGCAGTGATGGTGATGTCGCACCTCGGCCGCCCCAAGGAAGGCGTGTTCGATGAAGCGCAATCGTTGAAGCCCATCGCGGAGTGGCTGTCGGAGAAACTCGGCGCGACGGTGCGCCTGCAACGCGACTACCTCGAGGGCGTCGATGCGAAGAACGGGGAAGTCGTGCTGCTGGAAAACTGCCGGATGAATGTCGGCGAGAAGTCCGACGACGAAGCGCTCGCGAAAAAATACGCCGCGCTCTGCGACGTCTTCGTGATGGACGCGTTCGGTACCGCGCACCGTGCGCAGGCGTCCACGCACGGCGTCGCGAAGTTCGCGAAGACCGCGTGCGCGGGCCCGCTGCTGGCGGCCGAACTGGACGCGCTGGGCAAGGCGATGAAGGACCCGGCGCGCCCGCTGCTGGCGATCGTCGCCGGCTCCAAGGTCTCCACCAAGCTCGACCTGCTGCAGAACCTGGTCCAGCGCGTCGACCAGTTGATCGTCGGCGGCGGCATCGCCAACACCTTCATCGCGGCCGCGGGGCACGACGTGGGCAAGTCGCTGTTCGAGCCCGACCTGCTGGACGCCGCCCGCAAGGTGATCGAAGCCGCCCACGCGCGCGGGGCCGACGTGCCGATTCCAGGCGACGTGGTGACGGCACCCGGGTTCGCGGCCGACGCACCGGCCACGGTGAAGCCGGTGGCAGAGGTCGGCGATGGAGAAATGATCCTCGACATCGGTCCCGATACCGCGGAACGCTACGCGGACATGATCGCCAGGGCCGGCACGGTGGTGTGGAACGGCCCCGTCGGCGTGTTCGAATTCGATGCGTTCGGCCGGGGCACCGAAAGGCTCGCGCGCGCGATCGCCGACTCGAAGGCCTTCTCGATCGCAGGCGGTGGCGACACCCTGGCCGCGGTCGACAAATACGGCATCGAAGACAAGGTGTCGTACATCTCGACCGGCGGCGGCGCATTCCTGGAATTTCTCGAGGGCAAGACGCTGCCGGCGGTGGCCATGCTGGAAACGCGGGCCGCGCAAGCCGGATGACTCCTCGTTCCATCGCTACGGGAAACGCGGGGACACGCGGCGCGCGCTCCGCTCTGCATTTTGCATTCGCGGACAAATGAGTTTACATTTTGGGCGCAACCCGCCCCAGCTGGAACACGGGTGCAGGTTGCGTGCAATGCGAGCCCTCAAAACCACTTGAGTGGTGACGATAAGGACGTCGCCCGGGAGGCTTTCGTGGCAACCGTGTCGTGCGCATCCAGGGAACACGCCAGTGTCGAGCCGGCGGCTCGGGAGCGCAGGCGGCGCGGCCCCTTCCTTGCGGCCTCGCCCGCCCGCCACCGCGAGCCCATCCGGCGCGTGCGAAATCGCTGGACCCACGCGGGCAATTTCCACCGATGGCCCCAGCCGGCCCAGGCGATCATGCGTGTCCGGCGCGTGGACGTGCCGCATGCCGCGCGCGGGCGCTTCCCCATCCCGATGCATGCACACGGGAGGCGTCGGCAACGAACGTGACGACTGTCGCGCGCAAGGCGGCTGCCCGCGCCCGCGGGCAGGGGGCACCCGCCTGAACAACAGGAAGAGGCTCGCACGCGGGCCCGATGGATGACAACACGCAGGAGGCGAAAAATGAAACGTCGTACGCTGTTGCAGAAGAGACTGCTCGCCGCACTGATCACGAGTGCATCCGCCGCGACCCTGATGCTGCCCACGCCGACCTGGGCGCAATCGGCCAACGCCAACCTGCGTGGCACGGCCCCGCCCAATGCGCAGATCACCGTACGCAACACCGCCACCGGCTCGGTGCGTGTCACGAAGGCATCGTCGAGCGGCAGCTACGTACTGGTCGGCCTGCCGCCCGGCACGTACCGCGTCGATGCCGGCCCCGGCACCGAGCAGACGGTCACGTTGTCCGTCGCATCGACGGGCACCCTCAACCTCGGCGCGGCCACCACGCCGACCCCTGCGCCTGGGCAGGCGCCGGCAACGCTGGCCACCGTGCAGGTCGTCGGCACGCCGCTGTTCGACGCCAAGACATCGCAGGTCGGTCAAACGGTTTCGCAACACCAGATCCAGACCATGCCGCAGGTGACGCGCAACTTCCTGGAGTTCGCCGACACGGTCCCGGGCATGATTTTCACGGTGAGCCAGAATGGCAACACGTCACTGCGGAGCGGCACGCAGAACACCGCCGCGCTCAACGTATACATCGATGGGGTAAGCCAGAAGAGTTACCTGTTCGGCGGTGTGTCCGGCCAGAACGCGACCCAGGGCAATCCCTTCCCCGAACTCGCGATCGGCCAGTACAAGGTCATCACTTCCAACTACAAGGCCGAGTACGGCCAGCTGTCGAGTGCGGCCGTCACCGCCGTGACCAAATCCGGTACCAACCAGTTCCACGGCGAGGTCTACGGCAACTACACCGACGACAGCTATCGGGACATGACGCCCAGCGAAAAGGCGTCGGGCCAGAAGACGGCCTCGGAAAGCAAGGAGTACGGCTTCGCGCTGGGCGGCCCGATCATCAAGGACCGGATGCACTTCTTCATCACCAACTCGGTGAAGCGATTCAATACGCCCGTTGCGGTGGTGCCTGGCATCACCGGCGTCACCGACCTGCTGCCGCCCGACGTGCAGGCACAACTCGGCCCCGCCAACCTGCCATTCTTCGAAAACCTGTTCTTCGGCAAGCTGGACTGGGAGCCCAGCGACAGCGATCGGCTCGAATTGCGCGCCCAGATCCGCAACGAAAACCAGATCGGCAACCTCGGCGGCACGACGGCCGCCTCGGCGGGCATCCAGACCAAGAACACCGCCAAGCGGTACGAGCTCTACTGGTCGCACAGCACGGACGCGTGGTTCAACGAGGCTCTGCTGACGTACGAGAACGCGTTCTTCGTGCCACAGCAGATCACGTCCGGCGTCGGGCAGGCCTACAGTTTCGGACCCAACAACAATGCGTTGATCGTCCAGACCGGCGCACCCGACCCGCGTGCCGAGCAGAACAAGGGCCAGAAGGGGCCCGGTTTCAAGGACGACCTGACTTTCACCGATCTCCACTGGCTCGGCGACCACGTGGTCAAAGTGGGCGTGCGCTACGCCGACCTGACGCTGGTGGCGCAGGACGCTGGCGACGCCACGGCCCAGGCGTTCTACAACGTGTGCCCGCCCGGTGGCGGGGCGAACTGTCCGCCCGGCAGTCCCGTCGGCGCCAACCCGACGCCTTACAAGGCGACGTTCGGGGTGCAATCGGTGGGCTTGAGTCCGATCGTGCGCACCAAGGACAGGCAATTCGGCGCCTACATCCAGGACGACTGGGACGTCAACGACCATCTGACGCTGAACCTCGGCGTGCGTTGGGACATGGAACGCAACGCCTCGTACCTCGACTGGGTCACGCCGGCCAACGTCGTTGCCGGATTCAACAGCCAGGATCCGAACGCACCCCCCGGGCAGACCTACGCGCAGACATTGGCGCTGGGCGGCGTCGACATCAATGACTACATCAGCAACGGCCACAACCGCAGCCCCAAGAAGGACGAATGGCAACCGCGGCTCGGTTTTTCCTACGACATCAACGGCGACCAGAAGCACGTGATCTTCGGCGGCGCCGGTCGCGCCTACGACCGCAACCTGTACAACTACCTGCAGCTGGAGCAGACGAAGTTCGCGCTGGACCAGGAAACCTACTACTTCGGCAGCCCGAGCCAGCCTTGCATGGGGCAACCCTGCACACCCTGGGATCCGAAGTACCTGGATGTGGCGAACCTGCAGGCGCTGGTGCAGGGCACCAATGCCGGCAAGGAAGTCGACGTGATCAACAACGACCTCAAGGTGCCGTATTCCGACCAGTTCAGCCTCGGCATGCGCAACACGCTGGGCGCATGGAACACCAGCGCCACCGTGGTCCGCGTGGTCAGCAAGGATGGTTTCGTGTTCACGCTGGGCAACCGTTACCCCAACGGTGCCTTCTGGGGCAATCCGCAACTGTGCAGCCCCACCGCGACGCCGGGCGTCAGCCAGCCATGGGGGTGCCCGATCCCGGGCTTCGGCAACCTGATCATCGGCAACAACGGCATCGAAACCCGCAGCACCCAGATCCTGCTGTACGCGGAAAAACCGTACACCCGGGAATCCGGCTGGGGAATCACCGTTGCCTATACCCACACCAACGCGACCCAGAACCGCAACCTCAGGCCGGATTTCACCGGCGAGAATTATGCGTTCGATGAAGAAACCATCCAGGACTATCCGTTCATCCTCTCCAACGCCGTGCCCAAGCACCGGCTGGTCGCCACCGGCGTCGTCGACATTCCCTGGGACATCACGTTGTCCGCGAAACTGACCCTGGCGACACCGACTCCGTTCAATGACGTCGCCTGTTACGGTGCCACCTTCCCGAACGGCAGCACGTGCCTGCCGACCGCTGCCGTTCCGACTGGCGGCAAACGCTTCCTGATCGGCGGTCCGATATGGGGCTATCGCGACGTCGACTTTTCCGCGATCAAGAACATCCACATCAACGACGGCGTGTACTGGTACCTTCGCCTGGACATCATCAACGCCTTCAACTACAAGAACTACAGCGACGTGCTGGCCACCTGGGGATCCAACGGCGTGTACGATCCGGTCGTCGCCTACAACACCACCGGCAACATCACCGGCGTGCCGCGTACCTTCAAGTTCACCATGGGCGTTCGATGGTGAACGCGCCGAAGGCGGCCAAGTGATACGTGATCCACACGCGGCGTTGGGTGCGATGCGAGGGCGAAAGTGACTTTTTGATGCCCAAGCGCAGGCGTTGATCGGGAACGTGCAGCGGATCGCAACCCGCAGCCGCGCCGCACCGCCAGAATGAGCGTCGGCGCGCGCCCGCAGGGCGCGTGGTCGATTCTCGTGACACTTGCGGTGGGGAACCACGATGCAGCATGCAAGCGGTCCGGCCCGGATTTCCGCCGGGCCGCGGCCATGAGCCGGCGGCGACACGAGCCGGTGGGCCAGGCGCAAGACGCATCCCGTCGCGCGCAAATCGCCCGCGCGATGACGCTGGCTCGCAGGGTCCTGACCGGCGCACTGGCGGTGATGCTCGCGCTGACGTCGGGCGCGCCCGGCTACGCGCAGAAACAGGTCGTGGCCGCGCCTGCGGTCCAGGCGGTCACGCCTTCGCTGGACGACATCGAGCACCGCACGTTCCAATTTTTCTGGCAGACGGCCAATCCGGAGAATGGCTTGGTGCCCGATCACTGGCCGCCGCACCCCGGACGCGATTATTTCTCCAGCATCGCCGCGGTGGGATTTGCGCTCACCGCGTATCCGATCGGGGTCGAGCGCGGCTGGATCACGCGCGAACAGGCACGCCAGCGCGTGCTGGCCACGTTGAAGTTCTTCGCGAACGCGCCGCAGGGCGACAGCGAGGATCACGACGCCGGCTACCACGGCTTCTACTACCACTTCCTGGACATGCAAACGGGACTGCGTTACGGGCGCTGGGTGGAGGTGTCCACCATCGACACGACCCTCCTGATGGCGGGCGTGCTGTTCGACCAGACCTACTTCGACCGTGACGATCCCGAGGAACGCGAAATCCGCGCATTGGCCGACAAGCTCTATCGCAACGTGGACTGGAACTGGGCGCAGGCGCGTCCGCCGCTGGTCAGCATGGGCTGGACGCCGGGCGGCAAGTTCATCCCGAGCGACTGGAAGGGCTACGACGAGGCGAAGATCCTGTACATCCTCGCGCTCGGCTCGCCCACCCACGCAGTGGAGCCCGAGGCATGGAAGGCATGGACGTCGACCTACCACCTCACATGGGGGAGCTTCATGGGTGGCAAGCCGCACATCGGCTTCGCACCGCTGTTCGGTCACCAGTACAGCGAATCGTGGATCGATTTCCGCGGCATCCGCGATGCGTACATGCGCGCGCGCGGGTTGGACTATTTCGAGAACGGCCGCCGCTCGGTGATCGGACAGCGCGCCTACGCGATCGCCACCGTGGGGCATTTCGAGGGCTACGACGGAAACATCTGGGGCCTGACCGCCTGCGACGGCCCGGGCGACACCACCTGGCAGCGGCCGGATGGCACCAGCCTGAAGTTCTACGGTTATTTCGCGCGAGGCGCGGACGTGGGCGAGATCATCGACGATGGCACCATCGCGCCCACGGCGGCGATCGCCTCGATCGTGTTCGCGCCCGAGTTGGTGCTGCCGGCCATCAACGCCATGTACAGCCGCTATGGCAAATGGCTGTACTCGAAATACGGATTCGTGGACGCTTTCAATCCAACGTTCCAGTTGAAGGACGTGCCCTTGCGCAGCGGGCACGTGGTGCCGGGCGAAGGCTGGTTCGACGATCAATACCTCGGCATCGACCAGGGCCCCATCCTGCTGATGATCGAGAACTACCGCTCCGGCTTCGTGTGGAACGTGATGCGCCGCAATCCGTATGTCCGGCGAGGTCTCGAGCGCGCAGGATTCACCGGTGGCTGGTTGGACAAACACGCGGGCAACGCCGCTCCACCCGTTGCCGCGATACACGCAAGGTCCTCGCGATCCCGCCCCCGGCACGCATCGCGCGCGACCGCGCCTTGCGAAAAAGGTTTCGCATGCGTGGAGAAATGGATTTCACGCAGGCGATGAACAGTGCCTGAGGCGCTATCGAAACCTTAACGAACGTTGCCGATTGACCCAAGTCTCAGTGGCCAAGCGCATGCGAAAGCATACGTGAACAACCACAAGTGGAGACAATCATGCGCAACACTGCAATCGTCCTTGCCATCGCCGCGGCCTTCGCGGCAGGTCCCGTTTTCGCGCAGGACGCCACGTACACAACCGGCGCCGACAGCGGGTTCTTCCTCAACGGCAACGCAGGCCACAGCTACTTCGGAAGCGGCCGGAACAGCGGCAGCGATGCCGGTTACCAGATCAGCGGCGGCTATCGCTGGGCGCTCGACAACGGCTTCGCCATCGGCCCCGAAATCGGCTACAACGATCTCGGCAACATCCGCGTCAAGAACGTGTTCAATTCCAACCCCGTGGTCGCCAACAACAAGGCGTCGCTGCACGGCTGGATCGTGGGCGCCAACGCGAAATACAACTTCACGCCGAACTGGTACGTATCCGCGCGCACGGGTTTGTACGCGTGGAGCGGCGACGGCATGACCCGCGATCTCACGCCGATCAGCAACCATCGCAGTTCCGACGGGTACTACGGCGGACTGGGCGTGGGTTACGACTTCAGCCGCAAGTTCGGCGTCGGGATCGGCTACGACTACTACCGCGCCAAGAAGAACGACATCAATCTCTCGACTGGTTTGCTGTCGGCACAAGCCGAAGTGAGGTTCTGAGCTTCACTTTCGCCGCCTTGTGCGGCCAATGCGGGCCCGGGTGCGCAAGCGCCCGGGCCTTGCTCATGCGGAAGGATCAACTCGAAGAACCGGTTGCCGCTTCGAGGGCGGCGGCCCGTTTCCTGGCCCGTTCATCGACGATGTTCTGCACGTTCTTCGCCTTGTTCAAGTCATGGCCGTAACCGGCCAGCGGTGTGCCGGCCAGCGCGTTCGTGACCGCCGGCGCGGGCGCCGCGGAACTTGCAGTCGCCGCGTTCGGCGCGCTGTGCGAACCGCACGCCGCGAGCGGAGCAATCAAAACCAGGGTGGCGAGGGCGCGCAACATGCGGCGCAGTGTCGCGCGGCGGGCGGCGGCTTGCAAGCTGCGGTAAGCTTTCGCGGAGGACCCACGGAACCTGCGCGTGAACGCATCCCCCGGTCGCTGGCGCCTCGATGGCCAGACCTGTCTCATCACCGGTGCCAGTCGCGGCATCGGCTTGGCTTGCGCGCGTGAGCTGGCGGGGCTGGGCGCGCAACCGCTGCTGGTCGCGCGCGACGAGGCCGAGTTGAACGCGGTCTGCGATGAACTGCGCGAGGATTTCCCCGAAAGCGATCCACGCAGCTTTTCCGCCGACGTCGGTGACGCCGAGGATCGCCTCGCGATCTTCGACTGGATTGCCGACCTCGACGTGCCGCTGTCGCTGCTGGTCAACAACGCCGGCGGCAATCTCAAGAAACCGACCCTCGAATACGAACCCGCCGATCTCGAGGAAGTGTTGCGATTGAACAGCGTGGCGGCGTTCGACCTGTGCAGGCTTGGGCATCCGCGCCTCGCCCAGCACGGCCACGCCGCGATCGTGAACGTCGGTTCGGTGTCGGGCGCGACGCACGTGCGCACCGGCGCACCGTACGGCATGAGCAAGGCCGCGCTGCACCAGATGACGCGCAATCTGGCGTGCGAATGGGCCGAGGATGGCATCCGCGTCAACGCGGTGGCGCCCTGGTACATCCGCACGCGCCGCACCGACGCAGCACTGTCCGACCCCGATTACCTGGAAGAGGTACTGGACCGCACGCCCATGGCGCGCATCGGCGAACCCGAGGAAGTCGCCGCGGCGGTCGCGTTCCTGTGCCTGCCGGCGGCGAGTTACATCACGGGACAGGTGCTGGCGGTCGACGGCGGTTTCCTCAATTACGGATTCTGATCGCGATGGTGTACTACGACCACATCGATACGCCCATCGGGCCGCTGCTGCTGGTCAGCGACGGCGCGGGACTGGTCGAGGTCGGCCTGCCGCACGGGGGCGCGGCACCGCCACCGCCGGACAGCGAACAAAGCAAATCGAAACTGCACGCGGCCGCACGCCAATTCGATGAATACTTCGGGGGCAAGCGCCTGCAATTCGACCTGCCGCTGCATCCATCGGGCACACCGTTCCAGCTCGAAGTCTGGGGCGCGTTGCTCGCGATTCCCTACGGTGAAACGGTGAGCTACGCCGACATCGCGCGACGCATCCGCCGGCCGCGTGCGGTGCGCGCGGTCGGCGCCGCGAATGGGGCGAATCCCCTGGCCATCATCGTGCCCTGCCATCGCGTGATCGGCAGCCATGGCGATCTCACGGGCTACGGCGGCGGGCTTCCGGCCAAGCGCTGGCTGCTGGCGCACGAACGCAAGCATGCGCCGTTGCCCGCACTCACGTTGACCGCGTAGATTCGCAGATTGGGCTGACGTCAGCTTCATCGACGGAAGCCCACCACCGACATGGGCCCGCATCGTTGGGCTTCTCCCGGCAGAGCCGGGATCAGCACAACCTACGTCCCTCACGTTGACCGCGCGTAGGGAGACCCAACCTTGCTCGTCATCCCGGAATCGCGCAGCGATATCCGGGACCCAGCGCCTTTGCTGCGTCTGCAACCACCAGGAAGTCACTGGGTTCCCGCTTGCGCGGGAATGACGAAAGAGGTGGCGATCCAATGTGCACACGTCTTCTTGTGTGCAAATCTCAACAGTTCTTCAACTGCGCCGAAAGCTGTTGTTCGCGTTGCTCCAGCGGCGGCTGCTCGCTTGGCATGGCCTTGCGCAATGCGCGATGGTTTTCGTCGTATGCCTTGTGCACGTAACCGCACACCTGCGCATGCGTGGCCGGCAGGCAAAAATCCTGCACCTCGGTCATGCCGGTGGCGATCCGCGGACCGCCGACGCGCGGCTTCGACAATTCCGGCGCAGAGAGGCCCGCCCCGCCACGCGTGCCGTACGCGCGCGCCAGCGATTGCGGCGGATAACCCATCACCCCGAGCGGCGCAAGATACGGCGGTGGCGGTGAACGCGTGAGGTACTGCTTGCCGTTCACCGCGCCGACGCACGCGTACATCACCGGCAAAGGGGTGGGCGCCGGCGCTTGAGCCGCTGCCGGCAGCGGATTGTTCGCCGTCGTGGGCGCCGCAACGGTGGCGACGGGCGGCGGCACGTAGCCCGGCGGCGCGTGGCTCAGCACATCGATGACCTTCTGCTTCTGCCCGGCGGGACAGGCGCGATCCTGGTAACCCACGTTGCCATTCGCATCGGTGCACCGGTACACCTGCGCGTAGGCAGGCATGCCGCAGACGAATAGCATCAGGACAAGCGCGACCTTCATGCGGCGATCTTACGCCGCACGGTTCAGGACCGAAGCCCCACGCCCCTGCGCAGCAGCCACAACGCGACCGCGGCAAGCACGACCACGAACGCCAGCATCACCACGTACGCCACCCACACCGGCACGTCGCCGATGCCGAGGATGCCGAAGCGGAAGGCGTTGACCATGTAGAGGATCGGATTGGCGAGCGACGCTTCGCGCCACGGCGAACCCAGCATGTTGACCGAATAGAACACGCCGCCGAGATAGGTGAGCGGCGCCAGCACGAAAGTCGGCACGATCGCGATGTCGTCGAAGCGCTTGGCGAAGGTCGCGTTGATGAAGCCGGCCAGCGAAAAGATCGTCGCGCCCAGGGTCACCGTGGTGATCGCGACCAGCGGGTGCGCGATGTGCAGGGACGTGAAGAACAGCGCGATGCCCAGCACGATCGCGCCCACCAGCAGGCCGCGCAGCACCGCGCCGGATACGTAACCGGTCAGCACCACCCAGCTCGGCATCGGCGAAGCCAGCAGCTCCTCGACGTAGCGGCCGAACTTGGAGCCGAAGAAACTCGATGTGATGTTGCCGTAGGCGTTGTTGATGACGCTCATCATCACCAGGCCCGGCACGATGTACTGCATGTAGCTGAAACCATGCATCGGCCCGACGCGGCTGCCGATCACCTTGCCGAAGATCACGAAGTACAGCGTCATGGTGATCGCGGGCGGCACCAGCGTCTGGGTCCAGATGCGCAGCATCCGGTGCACCTCGCGGCGGGTGATGGTGCCGAGTGCCACGAGGTTCGCGCGCGCGCGCACGGGAGCTGCGTAAGTCGGCGCGTCGGTGAGGCGTGGCCGCGCGAGATCGTTCATGCCGCCGCTCCGTTGCCATTGCGTTCGACCAGCCGCACGAACAATTCCTCCAGCCGGTTGGTCTTGTTGCGCATCGACGTCACGGTGATGCCGTGGGCCGTCAACGCAGCGAACAGCGCGTTGAGGTCATGCGTGCTGGGCATCTCCGCTTCCAGGGTCTGGTCGTCGAGGCGCACGAGTTTCACGCCGTCGAGCTGCGGCAACGTGACCCCGTCGAAACCGGTGACGTCAAGCACGAACGACTGCACGTCCAGCTTCGAGAGCAGCCGCCGCATCGAGGTGTCCTCCACGATCTCGCCATGGTCGATGATTGCGATGTTGCGGCAGAGCTGCTCGGCCTCTTCGAGGTAATGGGTGGTCAGGATCACCGTGGTGCCGGCGCGGTTGATGCCGGTGATGAAGTGCCACATCGAACGGCGGATTTCGATGTCCACGCCCGCGGTGGGTTCGTCCAGGATCAGCAGGCGCGGCTCGTTCATCATCGCGCGCGCGATCATCAGCCGCCGCTTCATGCCGCCCGACATCATCCGCGTGGGCTGGAAGGCCTTGTCCCAGATGCGGAGTTCCTTCAGGTATTTTTCCGCGCGCGGCTTGGCGATCGCGCGCGGGATCCCGTAGAAACCGGCGACATTCACGCAGATGTCGAACGGCGTCTCGAACTGGTTGAAGTTGATTTCCTGTGGCACCAGCCCGATCTGACGCATCACCCCGCCACGATCGGCATGGATGGACAGCCCGAACACGCGCGCGTCGCCGCTGGTGGGATTGACCAGGGAAGACAGGATGCCGATCAGGGTGGATTTGCCCGCACCGTTCGGCCCCAGCAACGCGAAAAAATCGCCCTGGGCCACCTTCAATGAAACGCCCTTGAGCGCCTGGACGCCGCTGGAATAGGTCTTGCGCAGGTTTTCGACTTCCAGTGCCGGAACGGCGCGGGAAGCATCGAGGGTGGGCATGGAAGGGGAAGGATTGGGCAAAGCGGAATCGGCAGCCATCCCCTATTATAGAAGTTTCGTCTGCGCAGCCCCATGCCGAGCGGCATGGCCGCGGCGCATCGCAACCCTTACGCTGGCGGCGGCTTCGCCGCATTGTACGAACGATGATCGAACGCTTCCAACTCAAGCTTGCCGACAGCCACATGCTGGCGCCCGGCGTGCGCCACCTCGCCTTCCAGCGCGCCGATGGCGCGCCGTTCAAGTTCACGCCCGGCCAGTTCATCCAGATCCATTTCAGCTATGACGACGGCAAACCCACCAAGCGCAGCTACTCGGTGGGCACGCCGGCGCACGGCGACACGGTCGACCAGCTCGAACTGGCGGTGTCGTACGTCGACGGCGGCGCCGCGACCAAACTGCTCGGTAACCTCGAACACGGCGGCACCGTCGAGGCCAGCGGTCCCTACGGCCGCTTCTGCCTGATGGACGACGACGCCAACCAGCGCTATGTCCTGATCGCGACCGGCACCGGCATCACGCCCTACCGCGCGATGCTGCCGCAGATCGAAAAGCTGATCGCCGAGCGCGGCACGCGTGTCGCCCTGCTCTACGGCGCACGCAACGAACAGGAACTCCTGTACGGCGAGGAATTCGAAGCGTTCGCGAACAAGCACCCGGAATTCACCTTCCGCGCCTGTCTTTCGCGCGCCGCGCGCGCCGCGCCGCGTCCGCACGACCGCCGCGGCCACGTGCAGGACGCGCTGCCGGAACTCCAGCCCGACCCCGAGCACGACATCGCCTATCTTTGCGGCAACCCCGACATGATCGACGCCACCTTCACCCACCTGAAGGAACTCGGGATGCCGATCAAGCACATTCGTCGCGAGAAGTACGTTTCCTCGCGCTGACCAGGTTGGCGTTTCAAGCACGCACCGAACAGCGAAACGCCATGCTGATGCGCGGGCCGACGGGCGCACGCTGCTTGGGAATGGCGTGGTCGTAGTGCAGCTGGGTGGCGTAATCCATCAGCAGCAGGCTGCCGGATTCCAGTTGCAGGTGCAGCACGCGCCGCGGCGCACGCTTCGCGCGAATGGTCATGAGGCGGGTGCGCCGAGGGACAACAGCGCGATGGGCTGACCGCGCACGATTTCATCGAGATGATCGTTGTGCGGCGCGACGCTGTCGTGCCGGTCCCGGTAGAAATTCAAACCCACCGTGGTGAAGGGCGCGCCGACGCTGGCGCGTGCACGCAAGGCGGCCTCGCCCAGCGGCGGCGGCAAGGCGGGATCGTCCAACCGGAAATGCGCGGTGAGCCGTGGCACGGTGAGCATGCGCTCGTACATCATGCGGCGCTGGCTGTGCCAGGCGATGCCGTCGTGCAGTTGCCGGAACCATTGCGCGGCGAGCGCGGGCGCGATCCAGCCCGGCGTGTAGGCAATGCGGCCGGTGGCATCGGCGATCGGGACGAAAATCCCCGATTCGGGCTGGAAAAGTCCGGCCTGGAACGGATCGGGCGTGGGGGAACTGCGGGCTGCGGCAGGCATCTGGCATCTCGTCAAAATGGTACATATACTTGTACCTGCCATGGTACCCCTCACCGATCGCCAACGCGAGATCCTGGACTTCATCGCCTCGGCGATCGGCGAGGGCCTGCCGCCGACGCTGGCCGAAATCGCGGCGGCGTTCGGCTTCAACCAGCCACGCGCGGCGTACAAGCACTTGCAGGCGTTGCAGGCGAAGGGTCACATTGAACTGTTGCCGGGCCGCAACCGCGGCATCCGGCTGCTGAATCCTTCCGCGCGCGGGCGCAACACCGGGCTGCCGCTGGTCGGTCGCGTGGCCGCGGGCGCGCCGATCCTGGCCATCGAGCACGTGGAACGCCACGTCACCGTCGATCCGGCACTGTTCAAGCCGCGCGCGGATTACCTGCTGCGCGTCAAGGGCGATTCGATGCGCGATGCCGGCATCCTCGATGGCGATCTCGCCGCCGTGCACCGCACGCGCGAGGCGCGCACCGGCCAGATCGTGGTGGCGCGCATCGAGGATGAAGTCACGGTCAAGCGCCTGCGCGTGCTGGCCTCGAAGCTGCGGCTGGAACCCGCGAATCCGGATTACGCGCCGATCGAAGTCGATCCGCGGCGCACGCCGTTTGCGATCGAGGGCCTGTACGTGGGCGTGATCCGCGCGGGCTGACATGAGCGCCATCCTGCAACCCCTCATCGAGAACGGCCGCCTGTGGCGCGGCCATGGCACGGCGCCGCGTCGCGACGCATTGCCGACCGGTTTCGATGCGCTGGATCGCGTGCTGCCCGGCGGCGGCTGGCCGCACGCAGCCCTGAGCGAAATCCTGTTTCCCGCCGACGGCGTGGGCGAACTGCGACTGCTGCGGCCGGCGCTGGCGACGCTCGGCCGCGAAGGACGCCCAGTCGTGCTGGTCGCACCGCCATACCTGCCGTTTCCCGCCGCGTGGATCGCGGCCGGTGTGGATTTGCGGTTCCTGCAGGTCGTGCAGGCCGGCGAACACGATGCGATGTGGGCGGTCGAACAATGCCTGCGCTCGGCCGCGTGCGCGGCGGTGCTGTGCTGGCCGGGGCAGGCCGACACGGCGACGCTGCGCCGCCTGCAGCTGGCCGCCGAAACCGGACAGACGATCGGTTTCCTGCTGCGCCCTTCGCAGGTTGCAACCCAGGCTTCGATGGCGGCGGTCCGTATCGGCATCGAAACCGGTCCGTCGCGGCTGCGCATCCTGAAATGCCGGGGCGGCAATCCGCCGGCGCAGGCGGTCGCCTTTGCGTCGTTTGCGGCTTGACGGAACGCCGCCATGCAGTGGGCCTGCATTTCCTTTCCGCAATTGGCACTCGATGATGTGCTGCGCCGTCGTGCCGATCGTGCCTCGCCGCTGGTGTTGTTCGAAGGCGTCGGTTCACGTGCGCGTCTATGCGCCGCCAACGCCGCAGCGCAGCACCACGGCCTGCACATCGGACAATCGCTGACCGCTGCGCGCGCGCTGTATCCACGCGTGAACGCCGTCGAACACGACCCGGCCGCGGCCGAGCGCTGCCACGATTTCCTGGCCGCGTGGGCGTACCGCTACAGCTCGCAGGTGTGCCGGACGTTTCCGCAAACCCTGTTGCTGGAAGTGCGCGCGAGTTTCCGCCTGTTCGGTGGCTGGCCGGCATTGCAGGCGGAACTGCGCAGCGACCTTGCCGCGCTCGGCTTCGAACACCGCATCGCCGCGGCCCCCCATCCGCACGCGGCGATGGTGCTGGCACGCGCACGCGACGGCTGCGCGATCGAAGACGCGGCGCACCTGCTGGATGCATTGGGCACGCTGCCGGTCGCGCGCAGCGGACTCGACGGGTCTTGCGTGGAAAGTCTGCAGCGAATGGGATTGCGCCGGCTGCGGCAACTGTTCGTGTTGCCACGCGCGGAACTCGGCAAGCGCATCGGCGCACAGGCGCTGTTGCACCTCGATCGCCTGCGCGGTGCAGCAGCAGCCGTGCTCGATTTCCACCAGCCGCCGGACGTGTTCGACCAGCGCTTCGAATTGCCGTTCAACACCGCCTCGCACGAATCGCTGCTGTTTCCGCTGCGCCGCCTGCTGCGCGACTTCTCGGCCTTCGTCGCCGGACGCGACGGCGGGGCGCAGCGCTTCACGCTGGCCTTCGAACACGAACGCGGCGCGCCCACCGACATCCGCATCGGCCTGCTGGCGCCGGAGCGTGATCCGGAACTGCTGTTCGCGATCGCACGCGCGCGGCTGGAGCGCACGCGCCTGCGCGAGCCGGTATGCGGCCTGCGCCTGGTCTCCGACGAACTGCCGCCGTTCACGCCGGCGCGCCGCGATCTTTTCGACACGCGTCCCCAGCAGGCCGTCACGTGGGAAGCCCTGCGCGAACGCCTGCGTGCGCGGCTGGGCGAACAGGCCGTGCACGGCCTGGCGTTGCACCCGGACCACCGGCCGGAACGCGCCTGGCGTACCCCTGCCGGTGCCGATGTTCCGCACGGCACCCGGGGCTCCGGCGGCGCAAGCGCCGCGCCGCTGCTGCCGCCACGCCCCGCCTGGCTGCTGACGCGACCCGTTCCCTTGCGCGAGCGCGTGGAACGCATCATCGCCGGCCCCGAACGCATCGAAAGCGGCTGGTGGGACGGTGCGGACATGCGCCGCGACTACTACGTTGTCGAAACCTCGTCGCACCAGTGTGCGTGGGCCTTCCGTCCCGCGGGCGAAGGCGGGCCTTTCATGCTGCAGGGATGGTTTGCGTGAATGTTTTTCACATCCCTGTGGCTGGATCCCGGCCAACCCATGGCCGGGATGACGGCTTGCCGGGTTACGCCGAGTTGCATTGTCTTTCGGCCTTCAGCTTCCAGCGCGGCGCGTCGGTCGCGCACGAATTGTTCGAGCGCGCGGCCAAATTGAAATACACCGCGCTCGCGATCACCGACGAGGCTTCCCTGGCCGGGATCGTGCGGGCGCTGGAGGCTTCACGCAAAACCGGTCTGCGCCTGATCGTGGGCAGCGAAGTACAGCTTGTCGACGGGCCCAAACTGGTGCTGCTGGCGGAAGACGCACAGGGTTACACCCGGCTTTGCCGGTTGTTGACGCTGGCGCGGCGGCGCGCGGAGAAAGGTTCGTACCGGCTGCTGCGTGAAGACTTCGAAGATGGATCGAATGAAGGCTTGCTGGCGCTGTGGCTCCCCACCGCCTCGCCCGATGCAGTGGAAGGCGCATGGACCAGGTGCATGTTTCCGGACCGCGCATGGCTTGCGGTGGAATTGCATCGAGGGCCCGACGATGCCGCACGGCTCGCGCAGCTTCGCACCATCGGCATGGAACTCGGCATGCCGCTGGTCGCCTCCGGCGACGTGCACATGCACGTGCGCGGCCGGCGCGCGCTGCAGGACACGCTGACCGCGATCCGCCACAAGACCACGGTTGACACGGCCGGTTTCAAACTGTTCCCCAACGGCGAGCGCCACCTGCGCACGCGCCGCGCCTTGGCTGCGATCTATCCCGCTGACCTTATGGAGGAAACCGTCCGCATCGCGGCGCGCTGCACCTTTTCGCTGGAAGAACTCAACTACGAATACCCGCACGAACTGGTGCCGCAAGGCCATACCGCCGCAAGCTGGCTGCGCGAGCTCACCGAAGCCGGCGCGCGCAGGCGCTGGCCGGATGGCGTGCCGGCCAAGGCGCGTACGCTGATCGAACACGAGCTGGCGCTGATCTCCGAGAAGCAATACGAATCCTATTTCCTGACCGTGCACGACCTGGTGCGCTTCGCACGCAGCGAGGGCATCCTGTGCCAGGGCCGCGGTTCCGCGGCCAATTCCGCGGTCTGCTACGCGCTCGGCGTCACCGAGATCGATCCCGCGCGCATGAACGTGCTGTTCGAACGCTTCGTGTCGCGCGAACGCAACGAACCGCCCGACATCGACATCGATTTCGAGCACGAGCGCCGCGAGGAAGTGATCCAGTACGTGTTCCGGCGCTACGGGCGCGAGCGCGCGGCGCTCACCGCGGTGGCCAGCACCTACCGCGGCCGCGGGGCGATGCGCGACGTGGCCAAGGCGCTGGGGCTGCCGCCCGACATGGTCGATCGGCTGGCGCGCTGCATGGACCACTGGGGCGGCACGCAGGGGCTGGACGAAGTGCTGCGCGAACGCGGCTTCGATCCGGATGCGCCGCTGCTGCGTCGCGTGCTCACGTTGACCGCGCAGTTGATCGGCATGCCGCGGCATCTGTCGCAGCATCCCGGCGGCTTCGTGATGTCCGAACATCCCCTGAGCACGCTGGTGCCGGTGGAGAACGCGGCGATGGAAGGCCGCACCGTGATCCAGTGGGACAAGGACGATCTCGACGTGCTGGGCCTGCTGAAGGTCGATTGCCTCGCGCTCGGCATGCTGACCGCGATCCGCAAGACCTTCGACCTGCTGCGTGCTTCCGGCCGGCGCGACATGACGCTGGCCGACATTCCGAAAAAAGATCCCGCGGTGTACGAGATGGTCGGCCGCGCCGACACCATCGGCGTGTTCCAGATCGAATCGCGCGCGCAGATGGCGATGCTGCCGCGCCTGCAGCCGAAATGCTTCTACGACCTCGTGATCGAGGTGGCGATCGTGCGGCCCGGTCCGATCCAGGGCGACATGGTGCATCCGTACTTGCGGCGGCGGCGCGGCGAGGAGCCGATCGATTATCCGTCGCCCGCGTTGCAGAAAGTGCTGGAGCGCACGCTGGGCGTGCCGCTGTTCCAGGAACAGGTAATGCAGATCGCGATCGTCGCGGCCGGCTACTCACCCGGCGAAGCCGACGAATTGCGTCGTTCGATGGCGGCGTGGAAACGCCACGGCGGGCTGGAACCGCATCGCGAACGGCTCGCGCGCGGCATGCTCGCCAATGGCTATTCGCAGGCCTTCGCCGATCACCTGTTCGAACAGATCAAGGGCTTCGGCAGCTACGGCTTCCCCGAATCGCACGCCGCGAGTTTCGCGCTGATCACCTGGACGAGTTGCTGGCTGAAATACCACGAGCCGGCGGCGTTCGCGTGCGGGCTGATCAATTCCGCACCAATGGGTTTTTATTCGCCCGACCAGTTGCTGCAGGACGCGCGCCGGCACGGCATCCGCGTGCTGCCGGTCGACGCGCGCCACAGCATGTGGGATTGCGTGCTGGAAACGCCGCAGGGCACGGCGCAACCCGCGATCCGCATGGGCCTGCGCATGATCCGCGGCTTTCCGGAAGACGCCGCGGACCGCATTGCCGCCGAGCGCACGCGGCAACCGTTCGACGACGTGGTCGACCTGTGCCGGCGCGCCGGCCTGGATGCACGGCAACGCGCGCTGCTGGCCGACGCCGGTGCGCTGCGCGGATTGGCCGGTCACCGGCACCGCGCACGCTGGAGCATCGCCGGCGTGGAGTCACCGAGGCCCTTGTTTGCCGATGCACCGGCCGTCGCCGAAGCCGCAGTCATGTTGCCGTTGCCGACGCGCGCGGAAGACGTGCGCGCCGATTACGCGTTGACGGGCACCACGCTCGGCCCGCATCCGTTGTCGTTCCTGCGCACGCTGCTCACGCGCAGGCGCTGCCGGCGCTCGACCGAACTGAAGCGCTGCGGCAACGGCGCGCAGGTGCGCACCGCGGGCCTGGTGACCCTGCGCCAGCGTCCGCAGACCGCCAGCGGCGTGATCTTCATGACGCTGGAAGACGAGGACGGCATGACCAACGTGGTGGTCTGGAACGATCTCGCGCAACGCCAGCGCCGCGAAATGCTGGAGTCGCGCCTGCTCGCGGTGGAAGGCAAGCTCGAAAACCGGCACGGCGTGCAGCACCTGATCGCGGAGCGCCTGCATGACTGGACGGCATTGCTGGGACGGCTGGATACGCGCTCGCGCGACTTTCACTGAGAACGTTCCGCAACGGAGCGCAGATCCGCGACCAGTTGCCGGTACATTGCATCCTTGCGATCGCGTCCGCGCAGGATCGCTGAAGGGTGCCAGGTGGCCATGCCGACCGCGTGCCCACCCAGCCCACGCCATTCGCCGCGCGCGCGGGTCAGGCGGAACGCATTGCCGAACAACGTCTGCGCCGCCATCGCCCCCAGCGCGACCACGATCTTCGGGCGCACCCGCGCCAGTTCCGCGGCCAGCCACATCCGGCACGCCGCCTGCTCTGCCGCGTTGGCGCGCTTGTGCAATTTGGCGGTGCCGCGTTGCTCGTATTTGAAGTGCTTGACCGTATTGGTCAGGAACAACGTGCCACGGTCGAGACCGGCCTCCGCCAATGCACGATCGAGCATTTGTCCGGCGGGCCCCACGAACGGTTCGCCCTCCCGGTCTTCGTGCAGGCCCGGCTGCTCGCCGATCAGCATGATTTCCGCATCGGGCGGGCCCTCGCCGAAGACCGTCTGCGTGGCGGGCTTCCACAACGGGCAAGCGCGGCATTCGCGTGCCTTGCGCCTCAGCCCCGCAATGCTTCCACCCGGGATTCCGGAAACAGGCTTGGCAAGGGGAATGAAGGGTTCGGGCGGTTGGCGCGGCATGGCACGTCCATGTGTCCTTGGCCATCGAAGGATGGCGGGCGTCAAACCTGCGAAGGCAATCGCCCGCGCACGTTCTCGGCGTCGAAGGGCCCGGGCAACGCGATCAGTCCGCGCGCGGCATCCACCTGGCCCCAGGTGTTCCACAGCAGCACGCCGCGGACGCGACCGGCATCCAGGTAATACACCACGCCTTCGCGAAACGGCGTCACCCACTGCTCGACGGTTTCCAGGCGCGAATCGAGCACGCCGACCGCCTCGTAGCCGAGGTCGAAGAGATCCGAATAGAAGAACGGCAGTTCGTCGTACGGTGCGTCCTGCCCTGCCATGCACTTGCCCGCGCGCGTGCCCATGCTGATCGCGGCGTTTTCATGTTCGACGCGCATGCGGTGGCCCAACGCAGGCGCGGGAAACGAAGCGACGTCGCCCGCGGCGTAGATGTCAGGATCGGAGGTTTGCAGGTGGTCGTTCACCACGATGCCGTTCTCGACATCGAGCCCGGCGTCCTCCGCGAGGCGCGTGTTCGGGACGATGCCGAGGCCCGCGACCACCGCATCGGCACGCAACGTTTCGCCATCCGACAACTCCACCACCCCGTCCTGGCCGTCGCGCGCACCCCCCTTGACCTTCACGCCTGCGCGCACGTCCACGCCCTTTTCGCGGTAATAGGCGGTGACGGCTTCCGCGAGTGATTCGGGGTAGACCCGCGCGCCGATCGCATCATCGGGAAACAGCATCGTCACCTTGCATCCGTTCATCGCCATCGCTGCCGCGATTTCGCTGCCGATGAACCCGCCACCGACCACCGCTATCCGGGCACCGGGCCGCGCCGCCTTTCGCAAACGCTGGTAATCGTCGAACGTGCGGTAGTAGATGAAATCCTCGCCGCCCGACGGCAGCCTGCGCGGCGTGCCGCCAGTGGCGATCAGCAACTTCCGGTACCGCCAGGCGTCACCCACGTCGTCGTGCACGAGGTGCGCGTCGCGCTCGATCTTCACGGCGTGCCGTGAAAGTTGCACGTGCGCACGCGCCTTCTCGATCGGGCGCCAGATGTCCGATTCCTTTCCATCCTTCCACAGCGCCTTGGTCAACGGCGGGCGGTCGTAAGGCGGGTGCGATTCCGCGCCCAGCACGCCGATGCCGGCGCCGGCGTCGGCTTCGCGCAGTGCCTGTGCCGCGGCTTCGCCGGCCATGCCCGCGCCGACGATCAGGTAATCGAATGCGTGTTGCATGACAGTTTGCCTTTCTCGCGCGTGGTGGCTACCGAGGATACTCCGCGGGGTCGCGCGTCCACAATGCGGTGTGTGCGAACCCGCACGCGCGTGGAACGGGTCCTTTACTGGCGCGTGCTGCGCTGGTTCGCCGGCGTCGCCGCGAAGCCCGGCGTGGCGCGCCACGGATTGATGTCGATGCCGCCCCGGCGCAGGAAGCGCGCGTACACCAGCAGTTCCAGCGGCGCGCATTGCCGCTGGATGTCGACGAACATGCGTTCGACACAGGCTTCGTGGAAATCCGGGTGCTCGCGGAACGACACCAGGTAGCGCAGCAAGCCTGCCCGCTCCATCGGCGTGCCGCGATAACGTACCTGCACGCTGGCCCAGTCGGGCTGGCCGGTGACCGGACAGCGCGAGCGGAATGCGTGGCTGACCAGCGCCTCCTCGATCACGCGTGCATGGCGTTGGACGCGCAGGTGCGCCGGGCGCGGTTTCGCGTAGTCGGTGATGTCGAGGACCTGGTCGTCCAGCGTTTCACCGGCGAAGTCCGCCACCTGCAGGCGATCGAATTGCGCGGGTTCCAGCAGCGCGGCTTCGATGTCCGCACCCACGCACGCGGAAACGTCGCGCGTGATCCGTTCCCGTACAGCGAGGGCATCGTCGAAGCGCGTCATCGCATAGCCGTTGAGATACAACTTCAGCGATTTCGATTCCACGATGCTGGGCGAATCGCACGGCACCCGCAGCTCGGCGACCGCGACGCAAGGCTTGCCGCGTGCATCCAGCCATGACAGCTCCCATGCGTTCCAGATATCCCCGCCCGCGAACGGCAGCGCGGCGGCGTCGATGCCGAGCGACCCGCGTGCCGCGGCGCGCGCGACCGGAAACAGCACCGAAGCATCGACCCTGGTCGGGTATTCAGTATCGCGGCCGAGGGGAATCCTTGAAGCAGTCATGGGTCGGGCCACCCGGAGTGGCTGTTGTGGAAAGTCGGGCCATGGATGGCCGTTCTGGCGCCGAACGACCGACCTGCGCGCCACGCGGCAGCGACGACTTCCCTGTCGCCGCGATCACGGACGATCGCACTAATTCGACGGCGCCACGATGTACTGCTCCAGCTTGCCATCCGGCTGCACGTACGTGGTAATCGAGAGCTTGGTCTTCGGGAAAGTCACGCTGTAGCCGCGCATCTGCATGCCGCCACGCTTGCGCGACGCGCGAATGGTGAACGATTGCGGTTTGCCTAGCGGCGCAAGGCTGGCCTGGTAATCGTGCACCGCGGTGTCGCTGAAATAACTGTTGGCGTCGGCGGTGAAGAGCGCGCGATCGATTTTGCCGTGCTGCAGGCCGGCGAAGATTGCCTTGGCCTGTTCCAGGGCTTTCGTGGCCGCGGGGTCGTGGACCTCGAACAATGCCTTGGCCACATCCTTCGCGATCGCGCCGAAGGTGCCGACCGCGTCCTGGTTGGTCAGCACCACCACCGCGACCCGGTCATCGGGGAAGATGGTGTTGCCCGCCGTGAAACCCATCACCTCGCCGTCGTGCGAAATCATCCGGCGGCCGTCCATCTTGCCCACGAACACGCCGAGGCCGTAGCCGGATCCGAGCCCATTGTTCAGCAGCACGTCGGTCTGCATCGCGCGCCACGAGGCCGGTTGCAGCAGCGTCTGGTCGATCATCGCGATGTCCCATTTCGCCAGATCACTGGCGGTCATCGCCAGTTCGCCCGCGCCGAACATCCAGTTCACGCCTTCCTTGGGCGAAGGGCGCAGCGGGCCCAGCGCAAAGCGCGAGTAGCCGCGCGCGTCCCTGTCGGGCAACGCGTGCAGGTTGGTGTTGTAGGCATCGGTGATGCCGAGCCG
Source organism: Rhodanobacter sp. (assembly GCA_044464225.1). Lineage (GTDB taxonomy): Bacteria > Pseudomonadota > Gammaproteobacteria > Xanthomonadales > Rhodanobacteraceae > 66-474. The sequence goes on from JBIQLN010000002.1 coordinate 55,939, forward strand.
CGGGAACACGTGCTGTTGCAGGAAGTCGAACGGGATCTGCCCGGTGAGCTTCTGCACGATCGCGCCCGCGATCACGTAACCGGTATTGCTGTACTGCCACTGCGAGCCGGGCGCGAAATCCAGTGGCTTCTTCGCCCAGCCATCCATGATCTGGGCCGGCGTGGTCGCCAGCTTCATCGGCGGCATCAGGTAATCCTGCGGCCAGTAATCCTGATAGCCGGACGTGTGCGACAGGATCTGCCGAACCGTGATGTGGTCGGCGTCGGTGAGGTCCGGGAAGAACTTCGCGATCTTGTCGTCGAGGCTCAGTTTGCCTTGCTGTTGCAGCATCAGGATCGCCGCCGCGGTGAACTCCTTGCTGATCGAGCCGATGCTGTAGCGCATCGCCGGGGTCGCCGGCGTTTTCGGATCGAGCCGCGCATTGCCGTAGGCTTTCGCGTAAGCAAGCTTGCCGTCGCGCACCACCGCGATCGAAGCACTGGGCACGCCGGACTTCGCCAATGCGTCATTCGCGATCTTGTCGATCTTCGCGGCCAGGTCGGCCGGCAACGCCTCGTTCGCGAAAACGGGCAGGCTCGCCAGCGTCAGCAAAACGGTCAGGATCAGGCAACGCAGGATCGTTCGCATCGAAGAAGCCTCGGCGCACAGAGGGAAGATGCGCACGATAACACCGATGGTCCGCGCCGCGCGGACCAATTTCGCGCCTACCAGAAGTACACCTGCAGCGACGACGGCTTCGGCTTGGGCGGGATCGCGCGCAGGAATTCGCGGTGATCGGGAAAGTTCATCGCGCTGCGATCGAGCAGGGTGTCGATCTCGGCCATGCTGTAGCGCGCTTCGTGCGGCGTGGGCGCGCGCATTTCGCGGCGATCCGGAAACAAGCCCACGCCCGCGAGCATGCTGTACCACGACATGATGGGGTAGCCGCGTCCGAACGTGCCCTTGGCGATGCCGCCGGTGATGGGTTTGCTCGCCAGCCAGGTGCGCAGCAGTTGCTGCAGCGGCGCGGACAGGTGGGTGTTGGCCGCGTTGGCGCGCCAGTAGTCGGTATCGGTGCGGGTGTTGGTCTTGAAATGGGTGACGATGTAATCGCGCGTGCCCTCGACCCGGCCATTGAGTGCATCGTTGAATTCCTTCCGCGTCGCCTCGCCGAGATCGCCTTTTTCCAGGGCCGCGACCAGCATCTCCGCGGTGCGCTGCACGAACAGCAGCGTGGTGGCCTCCAGCGGTTCGATGAAACTCTGCGCCAACCCGTTGGCCACGCAATTGCGGTTCCAGGGCTGTGCCACGCGGCCGGGACGGAACTTCAAATGCCGCGCCGGAACGTCACTCTCCAGCAGCCCGAGATGTTCACGCAATTCCTTTTCGGCATTTTCAGGTGTGCAAAAATCCGAGCTGTAGACGTACCCGTAGCCATAGCGCGTCGTCAGCGGAATCTTCCAGGCCCACCCGTGGCGCAATGCGGTGGAAATCGTCTTCGGCATGATCGCGCCGTCGTGCGGTGCCTGGATGGCGACCGCAGCGTCGTTGAACAGGTTGTCCCTGAACGACACGAACGGCGTGCCCAGCGCTTTTCCGATCAGCAGTGAAGCGAAGCCCGTGCAATCCACATAGAAGTCGCCGGCCAGCGTCGAACCATCCTGCAGGCTCAAGGAGGCGATGTCGCCCGTTTCGTCCAGACGCACATCGGTGACATGCCCGGCGACGTGCCGCACGCCGCGCTCCATCGCCTTCTTCTGCAGGAACCGGCCCAGCAGCACCGAATCGAAATGGAAGCCGTACCACACGTCGAACGGAAAGCTTTCCTGCGGTCGCGGCGCCTTGCAATCGCGCGCCAGCCGCGCGGAAATGAAAAACCTGTCCGGGTGCGCGTACACGTCGGCACGATCGAGCCGCGCGTGCACGTTGTCGATGAACGGCGCCATCGTCATGTTGTCGAGCATCGACGCGAACGAATGGAAGTAGCTTTCGTGGCCGGGCCGCGTGGACCAGCCGTCGAAGCTGATGCCGGCCTTGTAGGTGGCGTGGCATTCGGGCATCCATTCGGCTTCCTCGATGCCGAGGCTTTCGAAGAAGCCGCGCAGCCAGGGCGTGGAGCCCTCGCCCACCCCGATCACGCCGACCTGGGGTGATTCCAGCACTGTCACCTTGAGCCGCGCACCATACGCGGAGTTGGCCAACAGCAGCGCGGTCATCCAGCCCGCGGTGCCGCCGCCGACCACCACGACGTGCTGCACCGGCGGCTCGCTGCGGGTGCGGGCGCCCGGCCGCTGCGCGACGACGTTCTGGTTGAAGACGGTAGCGGTGGCTTCGGACATGGGAGACCCCTGACAACCGCGCAGGCCGCCGTCTCCGATGGTCGCGCATGTGGCGTGCAGCCCGAACGATAGCACCGACGGGCGCGGGCCGACGACGGGTGCGATGCCGCCGCCCGAACGGGAACGGGGCAGCTTCCGCTGCCCCGTCGATCACGTCTGTCGAACTGTTCAGTGCGATTGCGGTTCCGGCGGCGGCAACGACTCGATGTCATCGTCGGCGTCATCGAGCTCCGCACGTTCGGCCTTGTGGGTCTCGCCCAGCACCAGGTACACGGCCGGCACCACGAACAGCGTGAAGAGGGTGCCGATCGACAAGCCGGTGAAGATCACCAGGCCCATGTCGTGGCGGCCCGCCGCGCCCGCACCACCGGCGAACACCAGCGGCACCACGCCCAGCACCATCGCCAGCGTGGTCATCAGGATTGGCCGCAGACGCACCGCGGCGGCTTCCTCGATTGCATCGCGCTTGCTGTAGCCATGCTCGCGCTGCAACTGGTTGGCGAACTCCACCATCAGGATGCCGTGCTTGCTGATCAGGCCGACCAGCGTGACCAGGCCGACCTGGGTGTAGATGTTGAGCGAGGACAGCCCGAGGTTGATGAACAGCAGCGCGCCGAAGGTCGCCATCGGCACCGCCACCAGGATCACCAGCGGGTCGCGGAAGCTCTCGAACTGCGCCGACAGCGCGAGGAACACGATGACGATCGCGAACAGCAGCGTGAACAGGAATCCGCCGGACTCCTGCATGAACTGGCGCGACTGGCCGGCGTAGTCCACCGCGTAGCCGGACGGGGCCACCTGCTGCAGCGCGTCCTGCATGAAAGTGAGCGCCTGGCTCAGCGACACGCTGGGTGCGATCACGCCCACGATGGTCGCCGAATTCAACTGCTGGAAGTGGTTGATCGATTCGGGCACCGTCTGGTACGTCAGGTGTGCCACGGTGGATGCCGGGATCATGCCGCCCGACGGCGTCTTGATGTAATAGTTGTCGAGCTGGGCGGGATTCAGCCGGTCCACCTGCGCGACCTGCGAGATCACGCGATACGCGCGCCCCGAAATGGAGAAGTAGTTGACGTAATTGCCGCCCAGTGCCGCCGACAATGCCGCCCCCACGCTTTGCTGGGTCATCCCGAGTGCCGCGACCTTGTCGCGGTCCAGCGTGACCGTCGCCTGCGGCTGGTCGATCTTGAGGTCGGAGTCGACGAAGAAGAACATGCCCGATGCCTGTGCCTTGGCCAGCACCTCGTGCGCGACGTCGTTGAGGTTCTGCAGCGGCTCGGTGGTCTTGATCACGAACTGCACGGGCAGGCCGAACGCGCCCGGCAGCGACGGGAACTGGAACACCGCCATGCGCGCACCGGCGATCGCATCCAGCTTGGGCTGGATCGCCTGCTGGATATCGGTGGCACTGCGGCTGCGGTCGCCCCACGGCTTCAGCATGATGCCGGAGAACCCCTGGTTCGCCGCGCCCATGCCGGTGAACTGGAAGATGTGCGTGTACTCGGGCAGCGATTTCGCGATGTCGAACACCTGCCTGGTGTACATGCCCATCTGCGTGATGGTGGCGTTGGGCGACCCCTGGGTCTGGACCAGCACGATGCCCTGGTCCTCCTGCGGCGCCAGTTCCGATTTCGCGGTCTTGAACAGGTAGGCGTTGCCGGCAAGGATCAGCGCGCCGAACACGATCGCGACGACCCAGGTGTCCAGCGAGGAATGCAGCATGCGCCGATAGCGGTCGCGCACGTAGTTGGCGACCCGGTCGATGCGCTGGACGAAGGGCTTCTCGTGGTCGGATTCGCGCAGCACCCGCGAACACAGCATCGGCGAAAGCGTCAATGCGACGATCGCCGAAATCACCACCGCGCCCGCCAGCGTGAATGCGAACTCGGTGAACAAGGCGCCCGTCAGGCCGCCCTGGAAGCCGATCGGCACGTACACCGCGATCAGCACGATGGTCATCGCGATGATCGGCGACGCCAGCTCGCGCGCGGCCAGCAGCGCCGCCTTGAAGGGCGAATGCGCGTCCTTCATGTGCCGGTCGACGTTTTCGACCACGATGATCGCGTCGTCCACCACCAGGCCGATCGCCAGCACCAGCGCCAGCAGTGTCAGCAGGTTGACCGAGTAGCCCAGGATCAGCATCACCACGAACGCCCCGATCAACGACAGCGGCATGGCGAGCAAAGGAATCAGGAGCGAGCGCAACGTGCCGAGGAACAGGAAGATCACGACGGCCACGATGAGGAATGTCTCGATCAGCGTCTGCACCACTTCGTGGATCGAGGCGCGGATGAAGTCGGTGCCGTCATACGCGATGTTGCCCGACAGCCCGGCCGGCAGTTGCGACTGGATCTGCGGGAACACCTTGCGCACGCGTGCGATCACGTCCAGCACGTTGGCGTCCGGCGCGGCCTTGATGCCGATCGCGACGGTGTGCTGGCCGTCAAACGAGAACTCGGAGTTGTAGTCCTGCGCACCCAGGGTGACGTCGGCAACGTTCTCCAGGCGCACCACGTCGGCGCCATCGGATTTCACCACCAGGTTCTTGAACTCGTCCACCGTGTGCAGATCGGTGGCCGCGGTCAGGTTGACGCTGACCATCTGGCCCTTGGTTGTACCGATCGCCGAAAGGTAGTTGTTCGCGGCCAGCGCCTGGTTGACGTCGCTGGCGGTCACGCCGTACGCGGCCATCTTCACCGGATCCAGCCACGCGCGCAGCGCGAAGGTGCGTGCGCCGATGATCTCCGCGCTCTGCACGCCCTCGACCGCGCTCAACTGCGGCTGCACCACCCGGGTGAGGTAATCGGTGATCTTGTTCGCCGGCAGCATCTTCGAAGAGAAACCCAGGTACATCGAGGCGACCTGCTCGCCCGTCTGCAGCGTGATCACCGGCTGCTGCGCCGCCTGCGGCAACTGGTTCTTCACCGAGTTGACCAGCGAGGAAATTTCCGTGAGTGCCCGGTTGCCGTCGTAATTGAGGCGCAGCGTCACGGTGATCAGCGACACGCTCGGCGTGGACGACGAGGTCATGTAATCGATGCCCTGCGCCTGCGCGATCGCCTGCTCCAGCGGCTGGGTGATGAAACCCGCCATTGTTTGCGAGTCCGCGCCGAAATACACGGTCTGCACCACCACGGTGGCGCTTTCCGTCTTCGGATACTGTCGGATCGGCAGCGTACTCACGGCACGCAGGCCCAGCACCAGGATCAGCAGACTGACCGTGGCGGCGAGGACGGGGCGCTTGATGAAAAGGTCGGTGAATTTCATGTCGGCAATCTGCGCAAGGGCATCGTCAATGATCTGTAGGCACCGGCGACCGCTTCATCGATCGCGCGCGCGGCGAACTCCTACTCTTCCACCGGATGCGGGTTCGGACTGAAGGCCGGTTGCACCTTGTTGTTGATGTTGACCGGCGTCCCGTTGCGCAGCTTCAACTGGCCGCTGGTCACGACCACGTCGCCTTCCTTGATGCCGGACAGCACCGCGACCTGGTCGCCACGGGTCGGCCCGACGGTCACCACCACCTGCTGGACGTAATGCGACGGACCGCTGGCGTCCTTCGGCGGATCGGCCTTGGCCGCCTTTGCGTCGGCGGCCGACTTGGCCTTGGCCGGTTGGCTGCCGGCATCCTCGGGCGGCGTGCCCTCGTGCACCACGAACACCGTGTCGCCATAGGGCGCGTACGAAATGGCGGTCTGCGGCAACGTGAGGTAGCGCCGGGTGGCACCCGCGTTCGCCGCGATCTTGGTGAACATGCCTGGCACCAGCAGCTCGTCGGGATTGGCGACGGTCGCTTCCACCCCGACGTTCCGGGTGGACACGTCCACCTTCGGATCACTGGCCGAGATCTTGCCGGCGAAAGTCTTGTCCTTGAACGCGTCGACAGTCACCTGCACCGGGGCGCCGGTCTTCATCTGATCCAGCGACGATTGGGGCACCGTGAAGTCCACGTACACCGGATCGAGCTGTTGCAACGTCACCACGGTATTGCCGACATTGATGTACTGGCCGGGATTCGCGGTGATGATGCCGATGCGCCCCGCGAAGGGCGCCCGCAGGGTTTTCTTGTCGACCAGCGCCTGCTGCGCCGCCACGTTGGCCTGTGCGTTTTTCAGGCTGGCCATGTCGGCGTCGTACTGCGCCTTGCTGATCGCCTGCACCGCAAGCTGCTGCTTGGCGCGATCGGCAGTCAGCTTCGCGAGCTGCGCGGTGGCCTTCAGGGCTTCCAGCTTGGCGCGATCGTCGGCATCGACCAGCTTGATCAGCACCTGGCCCTTCTTCACGTCGGCGCCCGATTTCACTTCCACGCGGTCCACCAGTCCGGCGACGTCGAAGGCCAGGTCCGCACCGTGCACCGCGCGCACGTTGCCGACCGCCTGCACGTGCGGCTGCCAATCCTGGTATGCGGCGACCATGGTGCTCACCGTCTGCGGCGGATTGGCCATGGACTTCATGAACTTGCCGATCATTATGCCCTTGAAGGTGTTGAAGCCGATCAGCAGCGCGAACAGGATCACCACCGCGGCGACCACGATGATCAGGCGCTTGCGCTGGTTGGGCTTGCGGGGGGCTTTGGAATCGGCCATTGGATTCATCTCGTATTTTTGCGATCGCCCCTGATCCCCGGGATCAGGCACACGAAAGCGGGTTGTAGGTATTCGGGTCGAGGTGATTTCGAAAGGGTCTCGGGCTGCCATCCATGGCCGGAATCGCGATTACTTCTGCGCGGTCGCGGTTGCTTCCGCGCTACCCTGCCAGCCGCCGCCGAGTGCGGCGTACAGCGCGGCCGTGTCCGCCAGTCGGGCGGCGCGGGCGGCGATCGCCTCGATGCGGGCCTGCTGATACTGTCGCTGCGCGGACAACAGCGTCAGGTAATCGACCGCGCCCACGCGGTATTGCGCGCGGGTCAGCGACAGCAGTTTTTCGGCATCGCGTTCGGAAATGCTCTGGGCCTTCAGCGATTGCGCGTCGTAATCGAGCGCCTGCAGCGCATCGGCGACGTTCTGGAACGCGACCAGCACGGTCTGTTGCCAGTCCGCGAGCGCCGCATCCATGCCGGCCTCCGCGGCGCGTTTCTGGTGCAGCAACTGGCCGCCATGGAACAACGGCTGCAGCAAACCCAGGCCGAGTGACCAGCCGCCGCTGCCGGCCGCGAACAGGCCCGACTCGGTGAACGACTGGCTGCCGGCGCTGCCGTTCAAACTGAGCCTGGGCAGCATGTCGGCGGTGGCCACGCCGACCGCGGCGGTCGCGGCATGCAACTGCGCCGAGGCGGCGCGGATGTCAGGCCGCTGGGCCACCACCGTCGAAGGCAGGCTGACCGGGATGTCGGTGGGCAGCGTGACTTCGGCCAGGGTCACCGGCTGCAATTTCATTTGCGCCGGCGTGACCCCCAGATAAGTGGCGAGTTGGTTCTGCGTGGCCGAAAGCTGCTTCTCCAGTGGCGGCAGGGTCGCCTGGGTCGCCGCCAGCTGCGAACGCACGGCCAGCGTGTCGGACAGCGATTTCGCGCCGATCTCCTGCTGCTTCTGGGCGATCTCGAGTTCCTGCTTCAGCGAATCGATGATCTCGTGCGTGGCCTTGACCTGCTCGCGCAGCGAAGCCTCCTGCAGCGAGGCGGTGATGACATTCGCGGCCAGGCTCAGGTAGGTCGCATCGAGCTGCGCGCGGCTGATGTCGGCCTGGGCTTCCTGCGCCTCGATGCCGCGACGCACGCCGCCGAAAATGTCGAACACGTAACCGACGCTGACGCCGGCGTTGTAAAGGGTGTAAGGGCCCCGCGGCTGGCCGATGCCTGACTGGGCGGAGGACAGTTTGCTGCGGGTCGCGCCCACGTTGGCATCCAGCGACGGAAACAGGCTGCCGCGCGCGGCCCTGGCGGTTTCCTCGGCCTGGCGCAACGCGGCCTGGGCAGCGGTGATCGACGGGCTGTGCCGGAATGCCTGGTACACGCGGCGATCCAGTTCGGCGTTGCCGAACGTGGTCCACCAGTGTTGCGGCACGTTCTCGCCCTGGAGGAAGCGCTGCGCGTCACCGCCCGCCGTCCCGACCGACGCGGTGGAGGCCGGCAGCGAGGCAGCCGTGTAACGGTCGACCTGGGGCGCGGCCGGTTCCCGGAAATTCGGCCCCACGGCGCAACCGGCCAGTGCGAACACGGCCATCGCGACCGCGGTCCGCCGGACTGCGGACTTCATTGGAATCATGGAATACGTCATGCAGGCAGACGAAGGGTCTGTTGTATGTGGAAAGGCGCCGAACGGCAGTTCACATAACTGAACTGCGCGGTATTGTAATTTTGACCCGTGCATTGTGCAAGCGCAGCATCCGCGGCGGAAGGGCAGGATGTCATGAGTTTGCGGATGACAGTTGTCACGGGACGAAGCACTGGGCAAATATTGCCTGTACGACGAACGGCGGGTGGGCGTTTCGACATCGAAGCGCCGCCCCGGCGCGCGGCCGGGGCACGCAAGGTGGAAAGCCGACCATGATAGGCCGTTCTGGTCCCGGCCACCCGGCATCGGGGACGTCGAGCCAGCGCCGGATCACCGATGGCCGGGCGGCGAATCCGCCGCCAGGTATTCCCGGCTCTGCATCTCGATCAGCCGGCTGGTGGTGCGGGCGAATTCCAGCCGCAAGCGCTTGCCATCGTACAACTCCACCGTGGGCGCCTGCGCGGTGACAGCCAGCTTCACGCGGCGATCGTAAAGCTCGTCGATCAGGTGCACGAAGCGTTGCGCGGCGTCTTCGTTGAATGGCGTGAACTGCGGCAGGCCGGAAATCAGGATGGCGGGATAGGTCCGGGCAAGCTCGATGTAATCGGCCGATCCGTACGGCCCGTCGCACAGCGCCGCAAAATCGAACCACGCCACCTGCGCGCAGACGCGGCGCACGCGGAAGGTGCGTTCGTTGATGTGCAACGCGATGTTTTGCTGCACCGGCCCCTGCGCCAACTCGTCGAACAGGTGCGCAAGCGCCGCTTCGGCCCGCGCATCGTCGGGCGTCAGGTACACCGGCGCGCGGGTCAGCGCGCGCAGGCGCCAGTCGTGCGGCGAAGCCAGCGCCAGCACTTCGCAATGCGCCTCGAGCAGATCGATGGCGGGCAGGAACCGTTCGCGCTGCAGGCCATCCTTGTAGAGGTCGCGCGGCGGTGTATTGGACGTGGTGACCAGCGCCACGCCGCGGTCGAACAGGGCGCGCAACAGGCCATCCAGGATCATCGCGTCACCGATGTCGGTGACCATGAACTCGTCGAGGCACAGCACCCGCGTACGCGCGGCGACATCGGCCGCCACGCGCAGCAGGGGATCGCGCACCTCGCCCAGCGTGCGCAGCCCGGCGTGCACGTCGAGCATGAATCGGTGGAAATGCACCCGCAGCGCGATCCCCTCTGGCAACGAGGCGACGAACTGGTCCATCAGCATGGTCTTGCCGCGCCCGACCGGCCCCCACAGATACAGCCCCCGCAATCCCGTCGACGTGCGGGCCAGCCGCGCACGGAGGCGTTCGAGCCGACCGGGCGGCGGTGCCAGCAGCGCCGCATGGATGCGGTCGAACGCACCCAGCGCCGCGCGTTGCGCGGGATCATCCTGCCAGCGGCCCGCGGCGACGCCTCGCGCGTAGTGCGCGGAAGGAAGATCGGTACCCTCGGACATCAACGAGGCGGCAGCCAGCCACGCACCGCGTTCTTGACCGCGCCGCGCAAATCCATCAGGCGGCGGTGGAAGAAATGCCCGGTCTCCGGCATGCGGATCAGCGTCGGTTTCGGGTCGAGCGTTTCGATCCAGTCGAACACGCCCTGTGGATCGACCACTTCGTCGTCTTCGCCCTGCACCACCAGCCAGGGGCAAGTGGGCATCGCCAGTTCGGCGAACTCGTAGCGTCCGACCGGCGGCGCCACGGTGATCAGCGCGTCCGCGCCGAGCGATCGTGCGGAGCGCAGTGCGATGTAGCTGCCGAAGGAGAAACCCGCCAGCCACAAGGCATCGCGCGGGCGCACCTGTCGGACCCATTGCGCCACCGCGACCAGGTCGCCGCTTTCGCCATCGCCGTTGTCGAACGCCCCCGTGGAGGCGCCAATACCCCGGAAGTTGAAGCGCACCGTGGCGAGGCCGGACTCGCGCAACGCGCGCTCCAGCATCGTCACCACCTTGTTGCGCATGGTGCCGCCCTGCTGCGGGTTCGGGTGGCAGATCACCACCGTGCCCGGGCGTGCCTCGCCGGCTTCGGGGACGGCGGTCGCGACTTCCAGCGTGCCGGCAGGACCGGACAACGCGAACGTTGCCGGGGCATCGGGAAAGCCGGGCGGGGCCGGCGGCAAAGCATCGCTCATGGGTGGATGATAATGGGAAACAGCCATGAACCACCTTGCCCATGCCCTGCTCGCCGATGCCGGTGGCATCGAATTCGCGCTGGGCAGCGCCATGGGGGATTTCGTGCACGGGCGGCCTGACCCCGCCTGGCCTCTCGCCCGCCAGGCGGGGCTGCGTTTCCACCGCACGATCGACGCCTTCACCGACGCGCATCCCGCAGTCGTCGCCGCGCGCAACCTGTTCATCCCGCCGATGCGCCGCTACGCCGGCATCGTGCTCGACGTGTGGTTCGACCATCTGCTGGTGCTGGACTGGGACAGGTACCCGACGGACGAATCGCTCACGCGGTTTTCACGGCGCTGGCTCGGCTTGCTGGATGCGCACGCCGCCGAGTTGCCGGTATCGCTGCGCGCGTTCATTGCGTGGATGCACGCGCACGACCTGCCGGCCGGTTACGGCGAAGAGTTGACGCTGGACGCCGTATTCCACGCGCTGGCGCAGCGTCTGTCGCGACCCTCGCCGATCGCGGAAGCATTGCCCGTGCTGCAGGCCCGCTCCGGCAGCCTGCAGCGGCATTTCGATGCGTTCTTTCCGGACCTCGTCGACTACGCACGCGAGTCGCGCGCCCGCCTGCTGACCTGAGTCTCGATGGCCTCAGTCAGGCCTTGTCGCCGTTCCCCAACAACACCGGCAAGGGACAGCCAAGCGTCGCGCACGTGACGCGCAGCAGTTCCGATTCGGCGACCGTCACCTTGCCGTCGGCCGCGATCGCCCGGGTCAACGCATGCACGGCCAGTTCCTTGCCTTCCGGCCGTAGCCGGGACAACGTGTCGAACGCGCGATCCAGCGCCGGCTGCCAGTCTTCGGGCAACGCGTACATCACGTTCGCGTTCGGCAGCGCGTCGCGCATCGCCGCCTGGAACGCGCGGCGCGCGCTGTCGCTGTCGTCGTTGCCGAAGTGCGCGACAAGCGCGGCCAAGTCGCGCAATTCGTCTTGCGCCTCCGCCAATTTCAGCGTGCCGGGCCTGAAGCTGGCCGAAGGATCCAGCGCCGCGACCACCTGCGCCTGCACCAGTTTCGCGAGACAATATTCGTCGAGGTCCACGCGGCCGTCGGCGTGGATCATGGCGTCCAGCGTTTTCACGAACGCATCCACTTCCGGACGCGGCCGGCGTTTCAGCGCCGGGAACGCAAGCTGCGCCAGCGGCAGGCGCAGCATCGGATGCAGGTCCGCCATTTGCGAAGCAAGCCCGCGCACGGCATCGGCGAGCGCGTCGTCGAAAGCCTGGGCGACCGCCTGCACTTGTTTCGCCATCACCTCGGGATGCGCGGAAAGCGCGAGCGCGAACACCGTGGCCAGGGCGCCACGCGGATCGCGTGCGGCGGTCGCCAGCGCGGGTGGGATTTGCGCATGAAGGTCGGCCGCGGCGCGGTAGTCGTCGGTGCCGGGCGAGCCGACCTGGCTCGCGACGGCCGCGGCGGCGATCGCCAGTTCGGCCCCGCGCGCCGGGACAGCGCCACCCATGGCGCCGCTGCGCGGCTGCCCCGCCGGCGCGCCGTGGATGTCGACGTCGCCATCGGCACGGGCGAAGTCGTGCACCGCCTTTTCCCACGGCCGCTCCGTCGCACGCAGTTCGATCGAGTTCGGATCGCCTCCCGATGCCAGCCACTGCTTGACGTAGGCGTCCAGCTCCTCGGGATTGAATCCGGGTTCGAGCGCCTTGATGCGTTGCACGATCGGCGGATGCGTGGCGAACCACGAACTGCCCTCGGCGTCGCCGAACAGCATGTGGCGCACTTCGTCCCGGCGCGGCGCCTGCAGCGCCGAACCTTCCTCGAAGACCGCGATCTTCTTGAGCGCATTGGCGATGCCGGAAGTCTGGCGCGTGAACTGCACGGCCGACGCATCGGCCAGCGATTCGCGCGCGCGCGACACCGCCGCCTGGATCAGGCGCCCGAAGAACAACCCGATCGCGCCGACGGCGAGCAAGGCGATGCCCGCCAGCGCGACCTGGCCACTGCTGCCGCCGCGGCGGCGGCTGCCGCCGTCGCCCACCCCGAAGTAACCGCCCCACATCAGGAATCGACCGATCACCCAGATCGCCATGATCCCGAACAGCAAGCCCATCAGACGGATGTTGAGCCGCATGTCGCCGTTCAGCACATGGCTGAATTCGTGCGCGATCACGCCCTGCAATTCGTCGCGATTCAACTTGTCGAGGCAGCCTTGCGTCACGCACACCGCGGCGTCGGTGGCCGTGTAGCCGGCCGCGAAGGCATTGATGCCCGGCTCGTTCTGCATCACGTAGATTTCCGGCACGGGCACGCCGGACGCGATCGCGATTTCCTCGATCACGTTGCGCAGGCGCTGCCACTGCGGATTGGTGGTATCGGCCGGGACCTCGGTGGCGTTCATCTCGCGGGCCACCGCCGCCCCGCCGCCGGCGAGGCTGGCGACGCGGTATGCGGAACACAATCCAATCACCGCGATCACCGCGATCGTGATGGCGACCAGCGCGCCGGGCCGGAAGCCCACCAGGAAGAACGCGCACACGAGGTCGACCGCGGCCACGATCGCGATCACCGCCAGGATGAACAGCCACACCAGCGTGCGGCTGGAGCGTCGGACCTTGGCTTGTTGGGCGAAGAAATCCATGGATCAGTCGGTCGCTGGCATGCTGGCTGTCAAGGGTCGGTCGCTCACTGCGTTCGCTCGAAAGGTGACGACGCGAAACCGATGACTCGGCACCCATCCTTACGGGGCGCAGCCACCGACTTCACTCCCTGCAGCGCGGGGCGCGGGCACCTTGCCCTTGCGGCGTTGCGCTGGCGACTTGCAGCCTGGATCGGCGCGCGCGCGGAGTCGACCTACGCGAAGCTCACCTTGGGCGCTTCCCGCTTCGCCGGATCGTCGATCGCCAACTGCTCGGCCGGCGCGAACCCGAAGGGACCGGCGACCAGGGTCGAAGGGAACACCTGCACCTTGTTGTTGTAGTTCATCACCGAATCGTTGTACGCCTGGCGCGCGAACGCGACACGGTTTTCGGTCGAGGTGAGTTCCTCGGAAAGCTGCATCATGTTCTGGTTGGCCTTCAGGTCGGGATACGCCTCGCTGACCGCGAACAGCCGCCCCAGCGCCTGCGTCAACTGGTTTTCGCTGCCGGACAACTGCTTCATCGCGTCAGGATCGCCCGGCCGGGCCTTGGCGGCGGCCAGTCCGTTCACGGCAGCGGTGCGCGCAGCCGTGACGGCTTCCAGCGTTTCGCGTTCGTGCGCGAGGTAACCTTTGGCCGTCTCCACCAGGTTGGGAATCAGGTCGTGCCGTCGGGTAAGCTGCACGTCGATCTGCGCAAACGCATTCTTGTACGCGTTGCGCGACGTCACCAACCCGTTGTAGATCGCAATCAGGTAAATCACAATGATGGCGATGATGATCAGGAAGATGATCAGACCCGTCATGTCGTCTCCTGGCAATGCCTCGGCCGAAGCCGCTGTTGGTGGGAAGTCAGGGCATGGACGCCCGTTCTGGTGTCGAAGATGCGGAAAACCTGCGAAGCGCCGGCGCCGTTCAGCAAAGCAGCGTTCATGGATGAACGCACGATTTTGTCAAAACCCGGCCACGGAAGGCCGCTCTGGTCTCCACGAGCCTTGATGGTGTCGTCAACCGACCAGTCCACCATTGCGGCGACCACGCGTGGTCGCACAACGATTTGAGCATAGCATGCGTTTATCCGGTTTCTGCGCAGCACTCACCTGTTTCGTTTTCTCAGGCACGGCACTCGCCGCACAGCCGCCCGGAACCCACAGCAACCCGGTACCGGCGGAACCGACGGTGGTGCACACCGGCACCGACCAGGCGACCTTGCCGCCGGCCCGGGTCGAGGCCGCACTGAAAGATTACGATCATTGGCTGGATCAGCTCGCCGCATCGAATCGCACCGCCGGACTCGCCACCGCGGTGGTGATCGACGACAAGGTGCGATACGAGCGCACCCTCGGTTACGCCGACGCCAACACCGGCGCGAAGGTGGAACCCAACACGGTATTCCGCCTCGCATCGCTGTCCAAGGCGTTCGCCACCGCGCTCACCGGCATGCTGGTCCGCCAGGGCGTGGTGAGCTGGGACACGCGGCTCGCCACGGTGTTGCCATTCTTCAAGTTGCGGGATGCCAACGCGTCGCAGGAAGCCACGGTGCGCGACATCCTGAGCCAGAGCATCGGGCTGCCGCACAACGCCTACGACAATCTCCTGTCCAGCGGTGTGTCGTACCAGGAACTGGAGCGCAAGCTGGCGACCGTGCCGATGACGTGCGACCCCGGCAGTTGCTACGGGTACCAGAACATCGCGTTCTCGCTGATCGGCGACGTGATCCACGCCAAGACCGGCCAGTTCTTCATCCGGCTGGTCGACCGTTACCTGTTCCTGCCGCTGGGCATGACCACCGCCAGCTACGGCCGCGACGGTCTCGAAGGCAGCCACAGTTGGGCGCGCCCGCACTACAAACACGGTCGGCAATGGGTCGCGTACGAACCGAATGAAAACTTCTACGTGCCGCCCGCGGCCGGCGTCAACGCCAGCATCCGCGACATGGAGCAATGGTTGATCGCGCAAATGGGCGGACGTCCGATGGTGCTGCCGGATGCGCTGCTGGACGTGCTGCATGCGCCGGTGATTGCCACGCCGACTGAACGGATGTTCTCCAACTGGCGGCGCGAGCGTGTCGACAAGGCGTCATACGCGCTGGGCTGGCGCGTGTACGACTACGGAGGCGAGACGCTGGTCTTCCACGCGGGCGCGGTGCAGGGCTACCGCTCGATGATCGGGTTTTTCCCGAAATACCACGCCGGCGTGGTGGTGCTGTGGAATTGCGAAAGCAATACGCCCGCGGGCCTGTTGCCGGAATTGCTGGATGCGTTGCTGAACCTGCCGCACCGGGACTGGGCGGAACTCGATCGTCCCGATCGGCCCGCGCGCAAGCGTTCCAGCCACCGCGCGCGCCACAAGCGGCACTGACGCCGGGCAGTTGCTTCCGCGCAATGGCCTTGCGCAGCAGACGCAGGTTGGGCTGATGACGGCTCTATCGGCGAAAGCCCAGCGTTGTCGCTGCGTCAAGTCGGGCTTCACCGGCAGAAGACGCCGGTGAAGCCCGACCTACATGTTCAATCGTCCAAGGCCACTCGCGATGCCCCGGCATCGCGCAAACGCCGCTGCTCACCCACCGAACTTGAAGTCGATCCGGCGGCGCACGACGCTGTCGACCGGCTGGCCATCGCGCAGGGCCGGGTCGAATTTCGACTGTCTCACGGCCTGGATGGCGGCACTGTCGAATACGTGGCGCGGTGACGAATTGACGACGTGGGGATTCTCGACGTCTCCGCTCGCGGAGACGGTGAACTCCACGACAGCGAATCCGGAGGTCTGATTGCGCGCTGCCTGCAACGGATAGCTCGGCGCGGCAGCCTGCAGCACCTTGGCGGCCCGCGTCTCACCGACCGGCTTGGGCGCGGGCGCCTGTGCGACCGGCCTGGGGGGCGGCGCGGCCTTGGCGGCAGCAGCCTGTTGCGCGGCCAGCTTCGCCGCGGCCTCCTTCTCCGCTGCGGCCTTGGCGGCGGCGGCCTGCTGCGCGGCGGCGAGTTCGGCCGCCTTCTGCAGCTTCAACTGGGCTTCCTGCTGCTGGCGGGCCTGCAGCTTCTTTTGCGCATCCAGCTTGGAACGCAGCAGGGTCAGCGTGTAATTGGTGGGATCGGCCTTCGAGAGCACGTCGATCTGGCGACCGGCTTCATCGAAATTGTTCTGCGCGATCGCCTTCTCGACTTCGGGCACGCTGAAGGGGAAAGTTTCGCGGAGCGCATCCTTGGCCACCTGGTTGTTCGGGTCCCTGGCCAGCACGGCTTCGTAGTATTCCATCGCGTTGTCGCCGGCCGGGGACACCAGGCGATGCTGCGCATAGGCTTCGCGCGCGGCCGTGAGCAGATCGGGCACGCTCATCGTCGACAACTTGGCCTTGGCCGCATCGGCCGCCGCCTGTTGTGCCTGCGCCGCGCTCGCCGCGGCCGCGGGCGACTGCACGGGCAATGCCGCCGGCGCAGAAGCAGGTGCCGACGTGGCGGCTGCCGAGGCTGCGGGTTTGCCGCTCGTCGCAGGCGCGGAAGAAGCCGGGTTGTTCTGGCCCTGGCCACAGCCCGTCAGCAACAAGGCCATGCCCACCACGATCGTGGCACCACGCAAGCCGGCAGCCAACCCGAACGGTTCCCAGGAACGGAAGGATGATGCGAGTGTCATCGTGCGCCCACCTGTGTACGAGAGAAGAAAACTGGCCCCACCCATGGCATGCACGAATCGTTCCACCTCCGTGCACCGCCATTCCGAGCGGGCAGGTTGTCATCCGGAACGGAGGCAAGATGTGACCGACTCGACACTTGCGACCGGCGCGGCCGCCTCCCGCCACGCGACGGAGCGCGAACGTGATCGTGTCGTCATGGAAGTCCAGCCCCGCCAGGCCGTTCGGAGATCGACGGCGGCAAGGGACGCGCGGTTCACCGCGGCCTTGCCGGCGCGGCGATCGGACGGCCCAAATGGAAAGCCCCGGCAAAGCCGGGGCCAGCGCTAAAACTTTTGCCCGCGATCTCCCCGCGCTGGGCGTCGCGGGGAAAGCAGGCTTGTGGTTATGAATGACGGTACGACGTTACCGCGTTGCAGCGGAATTACTTCTTCTTTGCACGCTTGGTCTTGCTGGCGCGCGAGGTCTTGGCCCCCACCGCCTTCTTCGCGGTGCGCTTGCGTGCCGTCTTCTTCGCGGCGGTCTTGCGTGCCGGTTTCTTCGCAGTCTTCTTGGTCGCCTTGCGGGCGGTGGTCTTGCGCGCCGTCTTGCGCGCGGTGGAGGTTTTGGCTTTCGCCGACTTGCGTGCCGCCTTCTTGGCGGGTTTCTTCGCAGCTTTCTTCGTAGCCATGGTTCGTCTCAGCTCCTCATCAGTTGGCAGTGGTTGCCCAGTGAACGCATGCAGAAACGCCTCGCACAAAAGATCGCTGTTCGTGGCGTGCCGCAGGTTGGACACTTGACGACGTGTGCGCTCGTCGGAAAGCAGCCGGAGTACATGGGTCGGAATCGAGACGGTTATTTTCCGAACCTTCTCGGATTTGCGGCCGTGCTCGATATACGGCTTGATGTACTTGGCAGTCGGCATGTTTCCGTCGTGCTACATGTCGTCGGGCGAAAAGCTAGCCCCATGCAATCGTGGTGTCAATCAATTTTTTGCGGCGAATGAAGCCCTTGCAGGCGCCTCGCACGTCCCCGCGAACTCCCCGCTGCCACCGCGGGTCCCGTCGAAGCCCCAATGGATTCGGACGTATGGACGTCCAATTCGATTTGACTAATACGCAACACGGATACGCTGGAAACCGCATCCACGCTGGCTTGCACGCATGCAACGTGACTGCCGCACCGCAAAACGCCGTGCGACAAGAACGGTTCGATGCACCTGCGCTCTCCGCGTCGACGGATCGCCGAACGTGGCTGAATGTCGCACAACCCGGGGCAGAAATTTTTTTGCGCGCGACCCTCGATTGCGCGCCGGACGATCCCCGAACCTGCCCCGCGGCGATCGTCCGGCGACAGTGTCCGCCAGCAGGCCGACCGCTCCGGACGGGGGTCGCGGCGTCAGCTTTCGTCGTTCTCGACCAGGTCCGCGTAATCATCCGGATCGAGCAGCGCATCCAGTTCTTCCGCGTTGTCCGCCTTCACCACGAACAACCAGCCGTCGCCGTACGCATCCTCGTTGATGGTCTCCGGTTTGTCGGCGAGCGCTTCGTTGACCGCCACCACTTCGCCGCTGACCGGCGCGTAGACATCCGACGCGGCCTTCACCGACTCCACCACCGCGCAACCGCTGCCGGCCTCCACTTTGTCGCCGACCTTGGGAAGCTCGACGTACACGAGATCGCCGAGCAGGCCCTGGGCGTGATCGGAAATGCCGATGCGTATCTGGCCCCCATCTTCGACGCGCGCCCACTCATGCGACTTCTGGAACTTGAGATCACCAGGAATCTCGCTCATGTTCGTGTCCTCGGATGTCCGGAGAAAAAGAAGATTCTAGCCACAAAGCAGCGGATGCAGGCGGCCCGCTGAACGGCAATACCCCATCCCGCGACTCGCCGTCCCGGCGAAAGCCGGGAGCCGGCGACTTTCGCGCCGGCGCGAGCGGCATGGATGGCGCGAGCATCCCGGGACCGCGCACCAGCCGCCGTTTTTCCTAGATGCCTTCGCAGCTCTTGCCGTCCCTGACGAACGGATACTTCACCGCACGCAAGGGCAGCTCGCGACCACGGATGTCGACCCGCAGATTTTCGCGCGCACCGGTCGGCACCCTCGCAAAACCGATCGCCTTCCCCAGCGTCGGCGAAAAAATGCCGGAAAGGATTTCGCCGTCGCCGGCGTCGGTGATGACGCGCTGGCCGTGGCGCAACACGCCCTTCTCGTCCAGCACCACGCCGACCAGTTCGCGCGGCGCACCCTCGGCCTGCTGTTTTTCCAGGGCGGCACGGCCGATGAAGTCGCGCCCTTCATCCAGCGACACCGTCCAGGCGAGTCCCGCCTCCCACGGCGTGATGTCTTCGTCCATGTCCTGGCCATAAAGATTCATGCCGGCTTCCAGGCGCAACGTGTCGCGCGCGCCCAACCCCGCCGGATGCACGCCGGCGGCGGCCAGGGCATTCCACAAGGCCACCGCGTGCGATTCCGGCACGATGATTTCGAACCCGTCCTCGCCGGTGTAACCGGTGCGTGCGACGAACAGCGGCATGCCGTCCGGCCCGTGCGCCTCGGCGGCAGCGAAACGGCCGAGCTTCTCCACGCGCCCGCGATCGTTCACGTCGAGCAACGCGAGCACCTTGCTGCGCGCATTCGGGCCCTGCACCGCGATCATCGCGAGTTCGGGACGCTCGGTGACGGTCACGTCGAACGACGCCGCCTGCTTTTCGATCCAGGCCAGGTCCTTGTCGCGGGTGGCGGCATTGACCACCATCCGGAACCACTCCTTCGCCTCCGCCGTCGCCGATGCTCCGGCTTCGCGCGCGGGCGATCCCTGGTCCGCGTCTTCGGTCAGGAAATAGGTGATCAAATCGTCGATCACGCCGCCGCGCTCGTTGAGCATGCACGAGTAAAGCGCCTTGCCGGGTTTCTTCAGCTTGCCGATGTCGTTGGCCAGCAGATGCCGCAGGAATTCGCGGCACCGCGCCCCGTGCAGGTCCACCACGGTCATGTGCGAGACGTCGAACATCCCGGCGTCGCGGCGCACCGCGTGGTGCTCCTCGATCTGCGATCCATAATTGAGCGGCATGTCCCAGCCGCCGAAGTCCACCATCTTCGCGCCCGCGGCGCGATGGGTGGCGTTGAGGACGGTCTTCCTGGTCATTTCGGATTCCTTCGGCGGAAACCGCGCATTATCGCCGAAACCCACCCATGCTAAATTGCACGAATGAACCGGTCCCCGACGACGCCCGGCCTGGTGGAGTGGTTGCCGTTGCCGGAGACCGGCGAGAACGTGCTGCGTTTCACCGGCGACTGGACATTGCAGCATTTTTCGCAGCTCGAGGCACAGCTCGATGCGCTGAAGCCGCACCTGCCGGAGACGCCCGACGTCGACTTCAACGACATCGGCCGCATCGACACCGCGGGCGCCGGGCTGATCGCGGTGGCGCTGGGTCCGCGCTGCCTCCAGTGGTTGGCCGAACACGACCGCGACGTGCCGCTCGAGCTGCGTGGCTTGCTCGACACGGTGAGCGAGGCGGTCGCGGAAATCTACGCGCACCGGCCCAAGCCCAAGCCGAATTTCGGATTCGTGGACATGCTGGCCGACGTCGGCGGCAGCGTGATCCATGTCGGCGAGCTCGGCGCCAAGCTGCTGGCCTTCGTCGGCATGACACTGGAAACGCTGGCAAGGACGATCTGGCGCCCGCAGCGCTGGCGCGTCACGTCGCTGGTCGCCCACATGGAACAGACCGGCTTCCACGCGGTGCCGATCGTGGTGCTGCTGTCGTTCCTGATCGGTGCGGTGATCGCCTTCCTCGGCGCCACCGCGCTGCAACGCTACGGCGCGACCGTATTCACGGTGGACCTGGTGAGCTACGCGTTCCTGCGCGAACTCGGCGTGCTGCTCACGGCGATCATCCTGGCCGGGCGCACCGCCAGCGCGTTCACCGCGCAGATCGGGTCGATGAAGGTCGGCGAGGAAGTCGACGCGATGCGCACGATGGGACTCGACCCGATGGAGCTGCTGGTGCTGCCGCGGGTGCTGGCGTTGATGATCGTCACGCCGATGCTGACGTTCCTCGCGATCATGGCCGGCGTGATCGGCGGCGCGCTGGTGTGCTGGTTCGCGCTGAACATCACACCCAGCATGTTCATCTCGGTATTCCAGACGGACACGCCGTTGCGCTATCTGTGGCTGGGCCTCGCCAAGGCGCCGATCTTCGCGTTCCTGATCGCGGTGATCGGTTGTCTCGAGGGCTTCAAGGTGCAGGGCAGCGCGCAATCGGTGGGCGAGCGCACCACTTCCAGCGTGGTGCAATCGATCTTCCTCGTCATCGTGGTGGATGCGATTGCGGCGCTGTTCTTCATGGAGATGAACTGGTGACCGCCGCCGTCCGCGACAGGCTGGTCGAGGTCCGCGGCCTGCGCAGCCAGTTCGGCGAGCAGGTCGTGCACGACAACCTCGATCTCGACGTGTATCGCGGCGAGATCCTGGGCGTGGTGGGTGGTTCGGGCACCGGCAAGTCGGTGTTGCTGCGTACCATCCTGGGCTTGCGCCGCCCGGATGCGGGCAGTGTCCACCTGTTCGGCGAGAACCTGCACGACCTGCCGGAAGACAAGCGGGTTGCCATCGAAAGCCGCTGCGGCGTGCTGTTCCAGAATGGCGCGTTGTTTTCATCGCTCACCGTGAGCGAAAACGTTCGGGTGCCGCTGATGGAACACACCGGCCTGTCGCTGCACGATGCGTTGCGCGTCGCGGCACTGAAGATCGCGTTGGCCGACCTGACCCCCGAGGTCCGCCACAAGTATCCGGCCGAACTGTCCGGCGGCATGCGCAAGCGCGCTGCGCTGGCCCGGGCACTGGCCCTCGACCCCGACATCGTGTTCCTGGACGAGCCCACCTCCGGACTCGATCCGATCGCCGCCGCATCGTTCGACCAGTTGATCCGCACCTTGCGCGACGCGCTGGGCTTGACCGTGTTCATGATCACCCACGACCTCGACTCGCTGCACGCGATCTGCGACCGTGTCGCGGTGCTCGCGCACAAGCACGTGGTCGTGGCCGATTCGCTGGACAAGGTCGAACGCTTCGACGACCCTTGGATTCGCGAGTATTTCCAGGGACCACGCGGACGCGCGGCGCAATCCGTTCGCGCCCTAGCATGAGGCAATGACATGGAAACCCGGGCCCATCATGTTCTGATCGGCGCCTTCACCCTCGTGGTGGTGGTACTGGTCGTGCTGTTCGCACTGTGGCTGGGCAAGACCAGCCTCAACAGGCAGTACAACTATTACGACATCGTGTTCACCGAGTCCGTCACCGGCCTGTCCAAGGGCAGCCCGGTGCAGTACAACGGCATCCAGATCGGCGAGGTCAGCCAGTTGAAGCTGGATCCGAAGGATCCGCGCAAGGTGCTGGCGCAGATCCAGGTGGCCGCCGACACCCCGATCAAGGTGGACACGCGCGCGAAGCTCGGCTTGCTGGGACTCACCGGCGTCGCGTTCGTGCAGCTGACCGGTGGTGCGCCGTCCAGCCAGCCGTTGATGCCGACCCCCAGCAATCCGATACCCGAGATCAAGTCGGAAAGCTCTGCGCTGACCAAGTTGCTGGCCTCGGGCAGTGACGTGGTGACCTCGCTCAACGGCATCCTCGACCGGCTCGGCCACATCATTTCGCAGCAGAACGTCGACCGTATCTCCAGCACGCTGGAAAACATCGACAAGACCACCACTGCGCTGGCCGCCGAACGCGACGACCTGCGCGCCCTGATCCAGCAGGGCGCGGCCGCCGCCAGGGAACTCAACCAGACGCTGGCCGGCGCCAACCAGTTGGTCAACGGCCCCGGACGCCAAACCCTCGATCGCGCGGCCGCGGCGATGGCATCGCTGCAGAAGACCACGCAAACGTTGAACGAGCTGCTCACGGAAAACCAGGGTTCGCTGCAGTCCGGCTTGCGCGGTGTCGACCAGATCGGCCCGACCTTGCGGGAATTGCGCGCGACCTTGCGCGACATCCACCAGATCACCACCCAGTTGCAGGCCAATCCTGCGGGCTATCTGCTGGGCCGGGACCATCCCGCCGAATTCACGCCCAAGCATTGAGGAAGGACGCCATGATCGTGCCACCCAACCTTTCCGCCGCACGAACGCTTGCCATCGCGTGCGCCGCCGGCATGTTGCTGGCCGGCTGCTCCGTCCTGCCCAAGAGTTCACCGGTCCAGGTCTGGCAACCCCAGGAATCGGAAACGCCGGCCGCGAGCGTCGCCACCGGCGACTTCAGCCTGCGCGTGGATACGCCCAACACCACGGGTCCGCTGGACCAGGCCGGCATCGTGGTGATGCCCGAACCGGGCCAGGTCAGCACCTACCATGGCGCGCGCTGGAGCGAATCGCCCGCGTTGCTGGTCCGCCACCGGCTGGTCGATGCGTTCATGGCCGCGAAGCTGCCCACCGTGACCACCGACGACGATCACTTCGCCTCCGACTACACCTTGAGCGGCGACCTGCGCACGTTCCAATCCGAATACCGGGACGGCTCGCCGGTCGTCGTGGTGCGCTACGACGCGCAACTGCGGCGCGGCGGCGCACGCAACCTGCTGGCGACGCGCAGCTTCGTGGTGACGCAGAACCCGTCCGGCGTGGACGTGCCGCAGATCGTGGCGGCATTCGGCGCGGCCGATGATCAGCTCGCGCAACAAGTGGTCGCGTGGACCATCGACGTCGCCAATCGCGACAAGGCGGAGCGTACCGCGGGCCGTGACGACGCGACGTCGCGGCAGCGCTAAGCGGCACCGCAGGTTGGGCTGACCACGGGCTCCATTGGTGGGGAGCCCAGCGTTTTTTCGCTCCGTCACGTTCGACGTCCCTGCCTCGTTCCGCGCGCCTCGCGCCAAACCTGCAACATCTTCGCAACGTTGTCCCCATCCGCCCTGCGGGCACCTTCCCCGCAAGCGGGGAAGGAAAAGACGCTCAGGCCCCGACGGGATACGCCGGGGCGCCGTCCAGCGCCGACGCGCACACTTCCGCGAGTTCGAGCAGGCGCAAGTCGGAACCCGGTGCACCCACGAACTGCATGCCGATCGGCATGCCATCCGGCAGCGTGCCCATCGGAATGCTGACGGCCGGGCAGGCTGAAAGGCTGGCGAAGGCGGTGAGGTCGGCCTGCGACGCGGGGATCGGCGCATCGATCGCGAACGCGCCCTGCGGCGTGGTCGGCAACACCAGCACGTCCACGCGCGAGAACACGCGCCGCGCCTTCAGTACCGCGAAATCGAGAATCCGGTCCGCCAGCGCGTAGTCGGCGGCGGACTTGCGCGCTGCGTAGTCGAGCATCGCGCGGAAGTTTTCCGAAACCGGGTGCGCGGTATCGGCCAGATCGTCCGCGAAGGTGTTGCGCATCTCCGCTTCCATCAGCAACAGGCCCGCGCGACGCATCTTCTGGAACGGCCAGTCGGAAAAATCCAGCGTCTGCCGTTCGCCCAACTCGCGTTCCAACCGCGCCAGCGACGCCTCGAACACGTCGATGACGGGCGCTTCCACGCCGATGGCGGCCAGGTCAGGCAGGATGCCGCAGCGCAGGTGGTTGGGATTCCAGTCCGGCGGCTGCAGCGCGACCCGGCGCCGGCGCGAGCGCGGATCGTCGGCGTCGTAACCCGCCAGGACCTGCAGCATCACCACCAGATCGCCGACGCTGCGGCCGAGGATGCCGACCGCGTCCAGCCTGCGCGCCGCCGGCACCAGCCCGCGCGCGGAAATCTCGCCATGGGTCGGCTTCAGCGCGAATACGCCGCAATAGCTCGCGGGGATCCGCACCGAACCCAGTGTGTCCGACCCGATCGCCACCGGCGCCATGCCGGCCGCCACCGCAGCGGCCGAACCGCCGGACGAACCGCCGGCCACGCGATTCAGATCGAACGGATTGCGCGTGGTGCCGAAATGCGGATTGCGGGTGGCGGCGCCCAGCGCGCCTTCATCCAGGTTGGTCTTGCCGAGCAGCACCGCGCCGGCCGCGCGCAGGCGCGCGACGGCGTGCGCATCGTTGCGCGCCACGTGGCCTCCCCGGGTCGGCAAGCCGGCGCGGGTGGGATAGCCCGCCACGTCGAAATTGTCCTTGATGGCAACCGGGATGCCATCCAGCCGACCGATCGGCCCTTCGCGCCGTCGACGCTGGGCGCTGGCAGCCTGGTCGCGCACGATGTCGGGACGCACGTCGACGAATGCGTGCAGCGACGGGTCGCGGTCCTCGATCGCGCCAAGGCAAGCTTCGGCGAGCGCCTCGGACGTGGTGTGGCCGGCTGCGAGCCAGTGCAGGCACTGCCACACACCACCCCGTTGCAGTGCCTCCGGGCCAAGCAGTTCTCCATCTTCGAGTGCGATCATGCGTCCTCCTGTTGCCCGATTATGCGGGTTTGCCGCGTGCTCGGGAACCCAAGACAATGGAGGATGCACGGAGTCCATGACAGGAGCCGCCATGAGCGAGCGCGAAACAATGGAATACGACGTGGTCGTGGTGGGCGCGGGACCCGCCGGGCTGGCGTTCGCGATCCGCATGAAGCAGCTCAAGCCCGACACGCGCGTGTGCGTGATCGAAAAGGCTTCCACCGTGGGCGCGCACATCCTTTCCGGCGCCGTGATCGAACCCGCGCCGCTGGACGCGTTGCTGCCGGGCTGGCGTGACAATCCGCCGCCGATCTGCGTACCCGCCAGCCACGACGAATTCCTGTTGCTGCGCGACGCCCGGCGCGCGGTCCGGCTGCCGACGCCGCCGCAGATGCACAACCACGGCAACTTCATCGTCTCGCTGGGCGCGCTGTGCGCGTGGCTGGCGCCGCAGGCGGAAGCACTGGGCGTGGATGTGTTTCCCGGCTTCGCTGCCGCCGATGCGGTGTTCGACGATGCGGGCGCGGTCGCGGGCGTGCGCATCGGCGACATGGGCGTCGCGAAGGATGGCTCGCACAAGCCCGGCTACACGCAAGGCATCGACATCCTGGCGAAGCTCACGGTGCTGGCCGAAGGTTGCCGCGGCAGCGTCACCAAAACCTTGATCGCGAAATACGGGCTCGACAAAAACTCCGATCCGCAAACCTACGGCATCGGCCTGAAGGAACTCTGGCAACTGCCGCCGGGGCGCGCGCAGCCCGGCCACGTCACGCACACGATCGGCTGGCCGCTGGACAACAAGACCTACGGCGGCAGCTTCATCTATCAACTCGACAAAGACCGCATCGCCATCGGCTTCGTCGCGGGGCTGGATTATTCCGACCCGCTGTTCCGGCCGTGGGAAGCGTTCCAGCAATTGAAGCACCACGCGCGCATCGAGCCGCTGCTGGAGGGCGGGCAAATCGTCTCGGGCGGCGCGCGCGCGCTGATCGAGGGCGGCCTGCAGTCGCTGCCGAATACCGAGATGCCCGGCGCGATCCTGATCGGCGATGCGGCGGGCCTGATGAACGTGCCGAAGATCAAGGGCACCCATCAGGCGATCCGTTCCGGGATGCTGGCCGCGGAACACTTCGCGGAGAAACAATCGGGCGAGGGTTTCGATGCACGCCTTCGCGCATCGGCCGTCGCAAGGGAAATGCACAAGGTCCGCAACATCCGCCCGGGCTTCCAGGGTGGGTTGTGGCGCGGGCTTGTCAATGCCGCGTGGGAAACGGTGACCGCGGGGTTGTCACCGTGGACGCTCAAGAACCACGCCGATTGGTCGTCGCTGGAAAAACTCGATCCGCCCGCGACGAAACAGGATCGGCCCGGCCCGAACGCGACATCGCCGCGCGAACCCGGCTGGATCGATCGCAGCCTGCCGCCGCGCGATCGCCTGGCCAGCGTGTATTTCGCCGCGACCGAACACGACGAGGACCAGCCGGTACACCTGCACGTCGCCGACACCAGCATCTGCATCGAACGCTGCACCGTCGAGTACGGCAACCCGTGCCAGCGCTTCTGCCCCGCCAACGTCTACGAGATCGTCGAGGAATCCGGCGCGGACGGTGCGCCGACATTGCGCCTGCAGATCAACGCCGCCAACTGCGTGCACTGCAAGACCTGCGACATCAAGGATCCGTACGAGATCATCAACTGGGTCCCGCCGGAAGGCGGCAGCGGCCCCAATTACCAGAACCTCTAGTCCCATGCCCCGCATCGCCCTTGTCACTGCACGCGCCGCGCGCGGTACCGATTGCGACATGGCGCCACTGCTCGATGCGCTGCGCGCCGCCGGCGCCGATCCGCACGAAGTCGACTGGGACGACGGGACCATCGAATGGGAAGGCTTCGATCTCGCCCTGCTGCGCTCGACATGGGATTACTTCGAGCGGCTGTCCGAATTCCTCGACTGGGCCGCGCGTGTCGCCGAACGCACCCGGCTCGTGAATCCGCTCGCGGTGCTGCGCTGGAACACCGACAAGCACTATCTCGCGGAACTGGGCCGCGCCGGCGTACCGGTGGTGTCGAGCACCTTCCTGGAGCCGGGCGACGACGTTCCCGCGATCCTCGACGTGGTCCTGAACACCCACCCCGACGCGCGTGATTTCGTCGTCAAGCCCGCCGTCGGCGCGGGTTCGCGGGATGCGCAACGGCATGCACGCGGGGATCGCAGCGGCATGACCGCGCACGCGCAGCGCCTGCTGGACGGGCGCCGCAGCGTACTGCTGCAGCCGTACCTCGACCGCGTCGACGAACATGGCGAAACCGCGTTGCTGTTTTTCGACGGCGTGTTTTCCCATGCGATCCGCAAGGGGCCCCTGCTGAAGCGCGGCGAAGGCCCGGTCAGCGGCTTGTACGCGGAAGAAACCATCACGCCGCGCACGCCATTGCCCGAGGAGGTCGAAGTGGCGCAACGCGCCCTGGCCGCGATCCCATTCGACCACCCGCTGCTGTACGCCCGCGTCGACCTGATCCGCGGCGACGACGGTTTTCCGCGCCTGCTGGAATTGGAGCTGGTGGAGCCATCGGTATTCGTGGCGTATGCAGAAGGCGCGAGGGACCGGTTCGTACGCGCAATCCTGCAGCGCACGGAAACGACCCGCCCGTCGGAAGCGGGGCCGTAGGCGGAAGGCGCCCGCTCGGGTGTGCACGATCGACATGGGCCAGGATGCCGCAGCCTGCCGCGCGGGATCGATCCGGTGATCGAGGGCCATCGTCGGACCGCGACCGTCGGCATGGCCGTTCCCCCCGGTCGCGCTGCGCGGAACCCCGCCGTCGGCTGCCGTACGCACTTCGATTCACACGAGCCGCGGCGGGGCCGTGAGCGTAGTCGGTTACAATGGCCGGATGCCGTTCCGCGGCACGCAATGCAAGGATTCCGGATGAAGATTCTGGTCGGTTACAAGCGGGTAGTCGATTACAACGTGCGCATCCAGGTGAAGCCCGACGGCTCGGGCGTGGTCACCGACGGTGTCAAGCTTTCGCCCAATCCATTCGACGACATCGCGCTGGAAGAAGCGCTGCGGCTGCGCGAAAAAGGCATCGCCGAAGAGGTGGTGATCGCCACCATCGCGCCCGCCGACGCGCAGGCGCATCTTCGCAACGGCCTCGCGATGGGCGCGAACCGCGCGATCCACGTGGTCACGCCCGATCCGGTGCAGCCGCTTGCCGCCGCGCGCACCTTCCTGAAGCTGATCGAAAAGGAACAACCCGGCCTGGTGATCCTCGGCAAGCAGGCCATCGACGACGACTGCAACCAGACCGGACAGATGCTGGCGGCGCTGTGGGATCGCCCGCAGGCGACCTTCGCCTCCAAGCTCGACATCGCGAACGACAAAGCCACCGTGACGCGCGAAGTCGATGCGGGTCTTGAAACCATCGAAGTCGACCTGCCCGCCGTCGTGACCACGGACCTGCGCCTGAACGAACCGCGCTTCATCAAGCTGCCGGACATCATGAAGGCCAAGTCCAAGCCCATCGAAACCATCGAACTGTCGACGCTCGGCATCGAGCACGGCGGCGACATCAAGACCACGCATCACGCGCCGCCGCCGAAGCGTTCGCGCGGCGTGATGGTGAAGGACGTCGGCGAGCTGGTGGGGCTGTTGAGGCAGAAAGGGTTGGTTTAGTTCCTTCTCCCCTCGGGAGAAGGTGGCGCGCAGCGCCGGATGAGGGTTCGGCTCCATCCTGCGTTTCGCAAGACTCGTACCCTCATCCGCCCCTTCGGGGCACCTTCTCCCGGAGGGAGAAGGCAATTTCAAAACCGAGCAGATGCAAACCATGAGCAAAATCCTGATCGTCGCCGAACACTTGAATGGCCAACTCAATACCTCCACGGCGCGTTGTGTGAGCTGCGCGCGTGAGATCAAGCCGGATGCGATCGATGTGCTGGTGCTGGCGGATGCACCCGACAACGTGGCCGCGCAAGCCGCGAAGCTGGACGGCATTTCGAAAGTCGTGACCATCGCGCGCGCCGAGAACGCACAGCCCCTGGCGGCGATGCTGGCCCCGCAAATCGCGGCCGCCGCGAAGAACGGCTACACGCACCTGCTTTTCCCCTCCACGACTTTCGGCAAGGATGTGGCACCGCGCGTCGCCGCGTTGCTGGGCGTGGGCCAGGTCAGCGACATCATGTCGGTGACCGATGCGCACACGTTCACGCGTCCGATCTATGCGGGCAACGCCATCGTCACCGTGGAAGCGCCGGCGGACACCATCGTGGTCGGCACCGTGCGTACCGCTTCATGGGCAGCCGCCGGCGAAAGCGCCAATGCGGCGCCGATCGAGGCATTGGCAGTCGACGCCACGATCCCTTCACACACCCGCTTCGTCGGATTGCAGCAGGCATCCAGCGAGCGTCCCGACCTGCAAGGCGCCACGCGCGTGGTGTCGGGCGGCCGCGGATTGGGCTCGAAGGAAAACTTCGACATCATCTACAAGCTGGCCGACAAGCTGCACGCGGCGGCCGGCGCCTCCCGTGCCGCGGTCGATGCGGGCTACTGCCCCAACGACATGCAGGTAGGGCAGACGGGCAAGATCATCGCGCCCGAGCTTTACATGGCCATCGGGATTTCCGGTGCCATCCAGCACCTCACCGGCATCAAGGACGCCGGCACCATCGTCGCCATCAACAAGGATGCCGACGCGCCGATCTTCGAAGTTGCCGACATCGGCCTGGTCGGTGACCTGTTCAAGATCGTGCCGGAGCTGGAAGCGGCGGTGTGAGCCCAGCGCGGCGTGGCGCCGCCCTCGGGCTGTCGACATGAAACGGGCCTACCGGTTGCTCGGTTTTTTCGGCGGCCTGGTCGTCACGGGATGGTTCATCGTGTACGTCGTGCGCTCCTTGCGGGGGCACGACTTTTCCGCTTACGCGACACCGCGCGCGGCGATCGCCATTGTCCTGGCCGCCCTGCTTTGGTCGTGTGGCGCCCCGTTGCTGGCGCTGGCGTGGCGTGGCCTTCTGGACGGACTCCATGTCAACCGGACGCGACGCGAGCTGTTCGGCATCGTCGGTGTCACGCAATTTGCGAAGTACGTGCCGGGAAACGTGGCGCAATACATCGGCCGCGTCGGCATGTCGCTGGGGCGTGGCATACCGGCGCGTCCCCTCGCCGTCACGTTGGTTCTCGAGACATTGCTGGTGATTGCGGCCGCGGTCGCGATGGGCGTCGGCACCGGGGCAATGTCGGACATCGGTCTGCAGGTTTTGCGCCTGCATGGGGCGCAAATCGCGCTCGTTGCGGTACTGGTCGTGATGGCAATCACCGGGCTACTCGCGGTTCGCCGGTTTGCGCCGGCGCTCCTGCGACGTTTTGCCCCCCGCTACGCACCGGCCCTGGACGGTGCCTTGCTCCCGCCCCAGGCGAATCTTTCGCGCGCATTCGTCCTGTACTGCGCGATATACCTCGTGTCGGGCAGCGGCATGATCCTGCTTGCCCGGCTTCTCGTCCCGGGCGCGCCACACGATTATTGGTTGCTCATCTCGGTGTTTGCGCTCGCGTGGGTGGTCGGTTTCATCACTCCCGGCGCGCCCGGGGGGCTGGGGGTCCGCGAAGCGCTGATGGTGTTGATGCTGGCGCCGGTCTACACCGCCGCGTCCGCCAGTGTGCTGGTGATTGCCTTGCGGATCGCCACGACCCTCGGCGACGCGTTGATCCTCGTCCTCGGCCTCCTGTTGTTGCCCGGGCGCACCGGTTTGTCCCCGACCAAATCCACGTCGTCCTGATGGAATGGCGTCGTCACCCGAGGTCCGACGGGTACCATCGGGCATCCTGTCCGGCTGATGCCATGAGCTGCGCACCGTGCCCATGAAGATCGTGTTGTGGGGAACATACGACACTGGAAAGCCACGTATCCGGATCCTGCGGGATGGCATGCGCGCGCTCGGCATCGAAGTCCACGAAATCCATGCCGGCATATGGGAGGACATCGGGGACAAGAGCTCGCTGCGGGGCGTGCACAAATGGATGTTTCGCGGGCTGCGATTGCTCGCTGCCTATCCCCGGCTGGTCTGGCGCTACCTGCACGCGCCCGAACACGATCTGGTCCTGGTTTCCTACCCCGGCCAGCTCGACGTGCTCGTCGCCCGTCTTTTTCTGTGGATTCGACACAAACCGTTGGTGCTGGACTGGTTCATTTCGGCGTACGACACCATCGTCAAAGACCGGAAATTGCTGGGCGAGCGCAGTCCGCTCGCCTGGCTTCTGTGGGGCACGGAATGGCTTGGCGCGCACGCGGCCACGGCCTCGTTCATGGATACCGCGGCCCACGCGCGGCGCATGGAAGGCTTGTTCCGGCTGCCATCCGGATCGATTGGCCGGGTTTGGGTCGGGGCCGAAGCACGCATGTTCCAACCGCGCCCGGCGCCACCGGCGATGAAAAGTCCGTATCTCCGGGTGTTGTTCTACGGCCAGTTCATCCCGCTGCATGGGGTGGAAACAATCATCGAAGCAGCAAGGCTCACCCGGGAAGAGCCTATCCGCTGGACCCTGATAGGACGGGGACAACAGGGCCCATACATCCGGCGCATGCTGGCTGAAGACCCGCTGCCCCACCTCGAATGGATCGAATGGGTCGAATATGACGCGTTGCCCGACCACATCGCGGAATCCGATGTGTGCCTGGGAATCTTCGGATCGTCCTGCAAGGCGGCCAGCGTGATCCCGAACAAGGTATTCCAGGTCATCGCTGCCGGGCGGCCGCTGATTTCGCGGGATTCCAGCGCAATCCGCGAACTGCTCGTCGACGCCCCGCCGTGCGTGAGCCTTATCCCCGCAGGCGACGCCGCTGCCCTCGCCGATGCCGTGCGGCGTCACGTCGGTTCAGGCCGCAACCATGTCACCCAATGCCATGCGGCCATACGGTCCATGATTACCCCGGCAGCCGTCGGCCGTCAGCTCTGCGACTTTCTTGCACAACGGTTCGGACAGGAAACCACCCACCCATGATCAACGATGCCACCCTGGGACCCGCTGCGCCGGAACACGGATGGATTCCGGCACCTCGCTATCTCCTGCGGCGCGCGCTGATCCTGCGCGAGTTGCGTGGAGTGCCGCCGTGCGAAGTCCTTGAAATCGGACCGGGGCCCGGCATGCTGCTGCACGAACTGGACGCGCGTGGATTCCACTGCCATGCGCTGGAGATGTCCGACGCGGCCCGCACAGCGGGAAGCACGCTGGCGCGGGAGGCGGGCCGTGACATCTGCTTTTCTGCATCGCCGGAACCGGAATGGGCGGGTCGGTTCGGTTTGGTCATGGCGTTCGAGGTACTCGAGCACATCGAACACGATGCCGCCGCGTTGCGCGAATGGCGGCGCTGGCTCGAGCCAGGCGGGACGCTGCTGTTGTCCGTCCCGTCGCACATGAAAAAATGGAACCCGTCAGACGTCTGGGCCGGGCACTTCAGGCGTTACGAACGCGCCCAGTTGCTGGATTTGATGCGTGCTGCCGGCTTTGCCGTCGAGAACCTGGTCTGCTACGGCTATCCCTTGGCCAACGTCATCGAACGCATGCGGGGACGCCGGCTTGCAAAGGCGGTCAATGCAAACGGGGAAGCCGGCGCGGCCGGCATGCGCGCCAATTCGGCGCGCAGCGGCACCGACCGCAGCTACCTCATGCGGTGGTATCCGCTTCTCAAGAGTCCGCTCGGAAAACTGGCCATCCGTGGCGCGGTGTGGACGCAGCGACCGTTCCTGCACAGCGACCTCGGAAACGGATACCTGCTACGCGCGCGCCCTGCGTGACTGCCGGGCGCGTGTTGTCCCGCCGGCGATTCGATCAGGGCAGCAGGTTCCACCGACCAGGGTAGGAGTGGATGATCACGCCGGTGTAATCGCCGGTGGCGGAACCCGGCCACATGTTCACCCGGCCGGTGTCATACCACACGATGCTCAGCAAACCGTTGCCGGCGAAGTCACCCGCCGCCCCGAAGTGCCACTGCGGCCGCACCCACAGTATTTTTGAATCGACCAAGTCGGGGCCATTCATGATCCAGTATGAAAAGCGCCGGTGGGCGCTGTCCCGCCACAGCAGGTCGTCCTTGCCGTCACCATTGACGTCGCCGGTGCCCAGTGTCGACCAGCGCGGGGGGAAGGAATGGCTTGCGGCATGAGTGAACGAACCGCGGTTGAACTTCGTCCACATCTCCATCGCGGAACCGTTGGTCAGCAGCAGGTCATCCCTGCCGTCGCCATCGAAATCACCACTGGTCAGATAACGCCAACCGCTCGCGAGCGTCTGGATGTAAGTGGCACTGAAGTCCGTGCCGTCCATCAACCAGAAGGAAAGGCGACTGCCGTTCGCCCACACCAGGTCGGTCTTGCGGTCGTCATTCCAATCCGCGGCACCGACGACAACCCAATTGGCCGGGTATGGCCGCATGTAGGAACTGCT
Organism: Rhodanobacter sp.; assembly: GCA_044464225.1. Lineage (GTDB taxonomy): Bacteria > Pseudomonadota > Gammaproteobacteria > Xanthomonadales > Rhodanobacteraceae > 66-474. The sequence continues at coordinate 89,625 of JBIQLN010000002.1, forward strand.
GAAGCTGGTTCCGTTGCCGACCCACATCCACATGCGGCTGCCATCAGTCCAGATGACGTCCATCATGCCGTCGCCATTGAAGTCGCCCGTCGCCAGCAATTTGTACTTGGTGGATACGGGGAAGGACGCACTGCTCACGAGCCGCGTGCCGGACATGATCCAGTAAGAGAATGTTGAATTGTCCTTGGTGCGCCAGATCAGATCGGAATTTCCATCCCCGTCCACATCGTCATGGATGTAGGGAATGACCGGGACGGACCCGGCCGACCTGGTCGCCTCGAATGACGCAATCACCGCAGCGGTGTTGTTCATGCTGTGGACGTTGTCCGCGGAGTTGGACGCGCTGTCGGCGACGCCGCACGGCGTGTTCTGGCAAATGGAGATGTTCGGATTGGAAAACACCGCGAGCGGCGTGTCGGTATCCATCCCGTAGGCCATGATCGTGGAAAAGCCGTATTTGCCGTTGCCAAGGTATCCATAGGAATACGGATAGGCACCCGAATGGTCGGCGTTGGCGCGATCGTGTGCGTCGCCCATGTTGTGGCCCAGCTCGTGCGCGAACGTGGTGTCGAGGCAGTAATAACCATCGCTGCTGCCGTCGCTGACCACCGAGTACCCGTACACGTTCGAATCCTGGGTAATCTCCGTCTGGTCTCCCCCGATCAACCAGCCGACACCGCAGTCGCTTTGCGTCGAGCGGTCGTACCTGCGGATCATCACCACCAGGTCGGCGCCATACTGCGTGCGCAGTGAAGCGATGCTTGCCAGGGACGCCGGAATCGATACGGGATTGCTGTTCTCGTCGATCCCGGTTATCTCATCCAGCGCCGTCTGGTTGGAATTGGTGTCGGGATAACCGACCTCGACCGCATGGACCAGTCGAATCCGCTGGTTGACGCCACTGGCGGAATAAGCCTCGTTGGTGATGTCCACGAGGTTCTGGATGCGGATCTGCGCGACCCTCTGGCTGCCCAGCATGCCCGCAAAGCCCTTCGTGTAGGCGACCATCACGTCGATGGTGACCGGACCCGACGAAGCGGCGGCCTGCTTCACGGCCGCATCGGCGGCCGCGCGCATGACCGGCGTGTTTGGCCCGCCCCTGGGGCTCCGGCGTGGCGGGATCACGTAGTCGGGCCGGGCGTGCAGGCGGAGCGCCTGGACCGAACGCGCCATGGCCTGCGCCGAAGTTTCGACGACCCGTGTTTCACCCTGACTGGTCACGATCCGGAGCGGGTAGCCCGACGCCTGCGGAATCAGGCCGAATACCCCGTCCTCGCCGAACGTCAGCACCACCTGCTGCGCGCCATGCACGGTGTCGACGGTGCCCACCCACGTCCAGATGCCACCCGCGTGCACGATGTGCCGCTTGTATTTGGCATAGATCCGCCCGCCATTCGGCGTCGGCAACCACATGCCGCCCTGGAACACTGCAGCGAGCGCATTGTCTTCGCTGATCTTGACCGGCCAGGATTTTTGCGCGCCTTGCGCCATCATCCGGGGCGCGCTTGCGCCGATCGAATAGAGCACGGGCTGGGAGGCCGCCGCCAGCACGGGCAGGCAACCGAACAAAAGCGACAAGGCCAGCGCGTAGCCGAAGGCACGCAGCGTGAGACGGGACATGGCGTTATCCGTGGACGCGGGTATACCTATCTTTATACCAGTTGAGCCGCGGCGCAATGCTGCGGCATCCCGCACAATTCAGGCGAGGTTTCCGATGAACAGCCGAAAGCGCGCGGATCGTCACACCCCCTGGACGGAATGGTTCTCCCCGCGGGCCTTGCGGCCGCAGCCCGCCGAATGATGTGGGGCCGATCCGCTACAATCCCGCCATTCCTGACCTGGATGCGGCATGTCGAACGACGCCCCCTTGTGGACCCCGAGCGCCGAACGCAGGGACGCTGCCAACCTGCACCGGTTCGTGCGTTTCGTGCGCGAGGCCAGCGGCAATGGCGACATTGGAAGCTATGCGCCGCTGTACGAATTTTCGGTCCGCCACCCGGAAAAATTCTGGCCGCTCGTGTGGGAGTTTTGCGGCATCCGCGCCACCGGCGAGTTCGAACCCGTGCTGGTGGATGCCGACCGGATGCCGGGCGCGCGCTGGTTCCCGGGCGTGCAACTGAACTTCGCGCAGAACCTGCTGCGCTTCAAGGACGACCGGCCGGCACTCGTATTCCGCAACGAGTGGGGGCACAAGCGGGAGATCACCTACGCCGAATTGCATGCGATCGTGGGGCGCGTGGCACACGCCCTGAAACAGGCGGGTGTCGGCCGGGAGGATCGCGTCGCGGGCTTCCTGCCCAACCTCCCCGAAACCATCATCGCCATGCTGGCCACCGCGTCGCTGGGCGCGATCTGGTCTTCGGCATCGCCGGATTTCGGCGTCAATGGCATCGTCGACCGCTTCGGCCAGATCGAGCCGAGGGTGCTTTTCTGTGCCGATGCCTACGCCTACGGCGGCAAGCGCCACGACTGCCTCGCCAAGGTACGCGAAGTGCTGGCGGCGATCCCGTCCATCGAACGCTGCGTGGTGATTCCGTATTCCGGCGACGCGCTGCAACTCGAGAATCTGCGCGGCGCAATCAAGTGGGACGACTTTGCCGGCCACCAAGACCACGCACTGGAATTCGTGCCGACGCCGTTCGACCATCCGCTGTACATCATGTACTCCTCGGGCACCACCGGGAAGCCCAAGTGCATCGTGCACGGCGCCGGCGGCACGCTGCTGCAGCACTTGAAGGAACTGGTGCTGCACACCGACCTCAAACGCGAGGACCACATCTTCTACTACACCACCTGCGGCTGGATGATGTGGAACTGGCTGGTGTCGAGCCTCGCGGTCGGTGCGACGGTGGTGCTGTACGACGGCTCGCCCACGTGGCCGGACGGGAACGCACTGTGGACCCTCGCGGATGAAGTCGGCATCAGCATCTTCGGCACCAGCGCCAAGTGGATCGACGCCACCGCGAAGATGGGCGTGAAGCCACGCGAGACGCACAAGCTCACGCGCCTGAAAACCATCTTGTCGACCGGCTCGCCGCTTGCGCCGGAAAGCTTCGACTACGTTTATCGCGACGTGAAGGAGCGCGTGCTGCTGGCGTCGATCTCCGGCGGCACCGACATCATTTCGTGCTTCGCGCTCGGCAACCCACTGCTTCCGGTTTATCGCGGCGAACTGCAAAGCCGCGGCCTCGGCATGAAGGTGGAGATTCTGGACGAGTCGGGCCAGCCGGTGCGCGAACAACCCGGCGAGCTGGCCTGTTCCGCGCCCTTCCCGTCGATGCCGGTGAAGTTCTGGAACGATCCGGAGGGCGAAAAATACCGCGCCGCGTATTTCTCCAAGGTGCCGGGCGTGTGGTGCCACGGCGATCGCGCCGAGCTCACCGCGCACGACGGCATCATCATCTACGGCCGCTCCGACGCCACCCTGAACCCCGGCGGCGTGCGCATCGGCACCGCCGAAATCTACCGCCAGGTGGAACAATTGCCGGAAGTCCTGGAGTCGGTTGCGGTGGGCCAGCGCTGGCAGGGCGACGAACGCATCGTGCTGTTCGTGCGCCTGCGCGAGGGCCTGACCCTCGACGATGGGCTGCGCGACAGGATTTGCAAACAGATACGCGCCAACACCACCCCCCGCCACGTGCCCGCCAGGATCCTGCAGGTATCCGACATCCCGCGCACCATCTCCGGGAAAATCTCCGAACTCGCCGTACGCGCCGTGATCCATGGCGAAGCGGTGAAGAACACGGATGCGTTGGCGAATCCGCAGGCACTGGACCTGTTCGCGACATCGCGCGATGCACTCGCATCCTGATCCATGCGGGATGGAGAGGCGTCGAGCGTGAAACTGATCATCCAGATCCCCTGCCTCAACGAGGCTGCCACGCTCGGTGCCGCGCTGGCAACCCTGCCACGCCAGCTCGAAGGTTTTGACAGCGTCGAATGGCTGGTCATCGACGACGGGTCCAGCGATGGCACCGCCGAACTGGCGCGCGAGCTCGGCGTCGACCACGTGATCCGCCATCCGGTGAACCGCGGACTCGCCACCGCATTCATGACCGGCATCGACGCGGCGCTTCATCACGGCGCCGACGTGATCGTCAATACCGATGCCGACAACCAGTATGAAGCCGCCGACATCCCGCGCCTGGTGCAACCGATCCTGGAGCACCGCGCCGACATGGTGATTGGCGCGCGCCCGATCGCGCAAACCGAGCACTTCAGCTGGATCAAGAAACGGTTGCAGCACCTCGGAAGCTGGGCCGTGCGTGTCGCCAGCAAGACCGACGTGGCCGACGCGCCCAGCGGTTTCCGTGCGATGACCCGCGACACCGCGATGCGTCTCAATGTGTTCAATGCGTACACCTACACGCTGGAAACGATCATCCAGGCTGGTTTGAGCAACCTGACCGTCGTCTCGGTGCCGGTGCGCACCAATCCGGACCTTCGGCCGTCGCGGCTGGTAAAAAGCATTCCCGACTACGTCAAGCGTTCGCTGGTCACGATACTTCGCGTGTTCGTGATCTACCGGCCGCTGACGATGTTCATGTGGACAAGCGCGATCCTGGCCCTCGCGGGCGTCGTGCTCGGCGCCCGGTACCTGGCATTCCTGGTCGCCGGCGATGGCGGCGGCCACGTGCAGTCGCTGATCCTGGCGGCGCTGTGCCTGATGTTGGGGGGCCTGTCTTTCATGATCGGACTCATCGCCGACCTGATTTCCGTCAATCGCAAGCTGCTGGAACGCTTGACCGTGAGAATCGTTCGCCTCGACCGTCGCTCCCCGGACGCGGCAATCACCCCGCATACCGAGCAGCAACGATCGCCATAGGAAGGATTCGATGGCTTCACGCAAAGCCCTTCAGCTTAGCTTCCCGCGCTTCCTGTCCGGCGCCCGCGAATCGCAGCAGACCCGTGATCCACGCTCCCCCGAGGCGGAGTGGAAGTCGGCTCGCAGGATCTGCATCTTCATCGGCCTCGTGTTCTTCCTGAAGTTCGCGGCATTCGCCCTTTACATCACGCCGCTCTGGGACAGCCCCGATGAACCGGGCCACTATTCCTACGTGCTGGACCTCAGCCACGGTCACTACCCGATCCTGGGCGAGGACCGGATCGATCGTGCCGTCGTCGATTCGTGGCTCGGTCCCAAACATCATCAAGGCTACAACTGGATCGCGCAGCACCCGCCGCTGTTCTACGCGCTGGCCGCACCCGCCGTCATGGTCAGCCGGGCGATGGGGGCAGGGTTCGATGCCCAGGTCCATGCCGCACGCCTCGTCAGTTCACTAATTGGCGCGCTGGCCCTGCTGGGCCTGATGGCATTCCTGACGCTGGCCACGGGCCGTGCATTGCTGGGCATCGCCGGCGCCGTGTTCATTGGTGCGACACCCATGTTCACGCAACTGAGCAGCGCCGTGACCCACGACACCCTCGTCGCCTGCACCGCTGCCTGGGGCGCCTGGTGGTACACCCGCTGGCTCAGGTCGAACGCATGGTCCCATGCGTTGATGTGTGCCCTGGTGATCGGGCTCGGCTGCATCACGAAGATCACGATGCTGGCCCTGGCCGTCCCGCTGTTTTTCGCGATGGGCTATCGCGTGCTGCGCGACGACGGCTTGGGCAAGGTCTGGACAAGATTCGGACGGCTGGCACTCTTGTGGCTGGTCATGTTCCTGCCGGTCGCGCTGTGGATCGGCCACAACCTGCTGCAATTCCACTCGCCATTGCCCGATGCCCGCATCCTCGGCGTCTATGCCGCCAAACCCAATCACATGGGCTTTCTGGCTTTCATGCAGCGGTATCCGGTCTGGCAAATCATCCTGTTGAACTTCGTCGCACTTATCGGATGGATGGGCACGCTGCCAGCCAAGGCGCTGACGGCGCAGGCCGACGGGCTGGTCGCAGGTTTCTACTGTGCGGCCATCCTGTGCTGCAGCCTTGCCGCGATCGTGCACGCGTTTCGCACGCACCAGCCACGCGCCCTTGCATGGCCCTGGGTGGCGGTTTTCGCGGTGGCCGCCGCGATCATTTGCGCGACGATGACCAAATATCACTACAGCATGATCACCTGCGCCGCCCTGTTCGTGGCGGTCGTGGGGGCGGGCGCCAGCCAAGGCAGGTTCCTGCGGGGCGACCGGGAAGATGCCTGGCTGATATTCACGGGCTGCATTTTCATCCTGCTGTTCTCGCTTGCCTACTACCACCGGATCCTGGAAGGCTATCGCGAGATCAGCCATGTGAAGGCGTTGCACGGACGCTACTTCTATCCGGTGCTGCCGTTCTTCGCGGTGCTGATGCTGCGGCCGCTGCGCCGGGGATGGTTGCCTGTCGCCGCTCTGTGCGTGGCGGTGGCGGCACTCGTGGTGTCCGACGGATTCTTCCTGCACTACGCGTTTGAAATGTACGGCAAGTACTGACAGGCATGCGCAAGACCTTCCCGTTCGTGCTGTTCGTGATCGCGCTGCTGGTGCTCGAAGCCGTGCTGGTGTGGCGCCCGTTCAGTTCGCGATTGATCGCCTACGATTCGGGCCACCGACACGGCAAGCCGGCGGGCCAGATCCTGCCGGGGTTCCATCTGACGCAGAATGTCCCGGGAAACCTGTATCGCCCCCACCTTCCGCGGCGCTCCATCACGCATTGGCGGAAAGCCAACGCACGTCTTTACACGGGACAACCCAACTGCTTTGCCGTGCGCTTCGCCACCTATGCACGGAGGGACTCGGGGCATATCTCGGTGGGCTGGAAGCAAGGCGCAAACACGCAGCGATGGCAAATCGACGCGTCCTCGCTTCGCGACAACGCGTTCGTGGATTTCTGCCCGTCGACAGGCCTCGACGGTGGCCAGCCCTTTCAGGTCAGTGTCGACGGTGTCGACAGTACCGATGGCCATGCGGCAACGATGTGGCTGGGCAAGTCGTCCCTTGAGCCGGCAGTCGTCAACGGCAAGCCGGTCGGCGGCCGCAGCACCATGTTGCAATTGACGTACCGCAACCAGCTCGGACCGCTGGACATCCTGCGATTGAGCCGCGGGGCCTTCGCTTTTGCATGCCTGTGCTCGTTGGCAATCGGAATGCTCGTGCTGGTGGCTGTGAGGCTGCAACGTAGGCCGAAACCTGGAAACGAAAGAGCGTGAGTCATCCCTCGGCCGGCGCGTCGTGCCTGCGCGGTGGATGTTTTCTGGCGGCGGTCGATGCGATTTCCCGCAGATCCGGAAGCTCATACAAGACCGTCCCGCGAACCCCGTTCGTCTAGAATGAGCGCACGCCACACGCGGGGAAATGCAAGCACATGGACTTGAACCTGATCCCGGTGATCCTGTCCGGCGGTTCCGGCACACGGCTGTGGCCACTTTCGCGCGAAGGCCATCCCAAGCAATTCCTGGCGCTGGCCGGCGAACACTCGATGCTGCAGGCCACCTGGATGCGCGTGGCCGAACTGGCGGGCGTCCGCGCGCCACTGGTGGTCACCAACGAGGCGCACCGGTTCATGGTGGCCGAACAACTGCGGCAGATCGATTGCGCGCCCGCCGCGATCCTGCTCGAACCGGTTGGTCGCAATACCGCGCCGGCGATTGCCGCCGCCGCACTGGCCGCGACCGCCGATGGCGACGACCCCCTGCTGCTCGTCTTGCCCTCGGACCATGTCGTCACGAAAACCGCTGCCTTCCATGCCGCCGTGCGCGAGGCCGCCGCCGCCGCGGCAGATGGCTCACTGGTGACCTTCGGCATCGTCCCGACCGGACCGGAAACCGGGTACGGCTACATCGAGGCCGCAACCGGCGAGGGCGTCCGCAAGGTCGAAGGCTTCGTGGAAAAGCCGGACGCCGCCACCGCGCAACGGTACGTCGGGCACGGCGGCTACTTCTGGAACAGCGGCATGTTCGTGTTCCGCGCCAGCCGGTATCTCCAAGAACTCTCGCGGCACCGGCCCGACATCCTGGCCGCCTGCCGCGCGGCCTTCGCGGAGGCGAAACGCGATGCCGATTTCCTGCGCCTCGACCGGGCCGCGTTCGAGGCATGCCCGAGCGACTCCATCGACTACGCGGTGATGGAAAAAACCGACAGCGCGCGGGTGCTGCCCGTGGACATCGGCTGGAGCGACGTCGGTTCCTGGACGGCGCTGTGGGAGGTGACGCAGCAGGACGGCGACGGGAATGCCTTGCGGGGCGACGTGATGACCCTCGACTGCCGCAACAGCTTTGCCTGGAGCGAGCGCCGCCTGGTGGTCCTGATCGGACTCGACGATGCGGTGGTGGTGGACACCGACGACGCCGTGCTGGTGGCACGCAAGGATCTCGTGCAGCGGGTCAAGGACGTGGTCACGCGTTTGAAGAAAGACTCGCGCGCAGAAGCCGAATTGCACCGCAAGGTATACCGGCCGTGGGGCGCCTACGATTCCATCGACATGGCCGAGCGCTTCCAGGTGAAGCGGATCACCGTGAAGCCCGGCGCCGCGCTCAGCCTGCAGATGCACCATCACCGCGCGGAACACTGGGTGGTGGTCAGCGGCACCGCGCGCGTCACCCGCGGCGACGACGTGTTCCTGCTGGGCGAGAACGAATCCACCTTCATACCGATGGGCACCCGGCACCGCCTCGAGAATCCCGGCAAGGTGCCGCTGGAGTTGATCGAGGTGCAGTCCGGCAGCTACCTCGGCGAAGACGACATCGTGCGCTTCGAGGATGTTTACGGGCGCAGCGGTTGAGGCCAGCCACGCGTCGCACCGGCTGCAGTCCCTGAAAGCTGGATCGATGGAGGACGAAGTGGCCGCCTTCGCTCTTCCGCCCCGGGCGAGCCGGAGCGACAGCTTTTCGCATGTCGCCCGTTACGCCGACTGCGCGAGCGTCTTCAGGTCCACGTCCGGATAGTCCACCAACAGGTTGTCGACACCGGTCTGCACCAGCCGTGCCAATTCCTTCTGGTCACGAAGGTTCACCGACCACGCGGCACTTTCGAGGCCGCGGCGGGCAAGCTCGCGCTGGATTTCACTCGTGCAGTCACGGTAATACAGAAGCCACGCATTGCCGCCCGCCGCCGCAATCGCTTCCGGATAGCCACCCGCGAAACGGCGCGGATCGAAACCGGCGAACCAGGGCGCATCGCCCTTGCGGTACAAGGCTCGCACCGCCTCGATATGCCGCGGGTTCGGAGGAATATCTTCCGCAACGGGCCATCCTTCGCCAAACCAGCTCAATGGCGGTGAGGTAAACCAAGTCGGCAAGTCGGGCCGCAGCCCTTGCGCATACAACAGAGCGCCCCAGTCGAATGAGCACAGGATCGAGCGGTCAAAGAAGCCTTCTTGAGCAACGATTGCGAGTACAGCCTCTACCAGCGGGCGCCAAAGCTGCTTCCCCGCATCGAGATAAGCGGCTTTTATCTCGATCACCAGCTTGAATTGCAGGGAATGGGCCTTCGCCAACCTGATCACGTCGCGCAGCAGGGGAATGCGTTGGCCCGGCGAGGGGCTGACGCGTTCGAATCGCTCCGCATAATGGCTGCCCGGCCTAGGTACGCCGATTTCGTAACGCCGCAACTCGGCCAAACTCAGATCTCCGATGGGCAGCGACTCGTCTCCGGCAATCCAATCGCCGTTCACGTGCCGACAATAGCCGGGGTTCAATCGCCCATCGTGGTGCACCACCACTTGGCCGTCGCAAGTCAAGTGGACGTCCAGCTCGGCACCATGGGTGCCGAGCGAGATTGCGTGCTCGAACGCCGCAAGCGTGTTCTCGACTCGCAACCCGGCGCCGCCGCGATGGGCGATCACCCTCATCCCCTTGGATCCTTTGGATGCATCGCACCCATTATGGTGCATTCGCGCTAGCCATTTACGTAAATGCAAGGGAGGCGCGAATAAGGTCAGGATCGCGCTCGCCCGGTCTCGTCGACAACATGCCGCGTCGCGTGTCGGCGCTTGTCCGGCTTCAATAACGCCGCCATCCGCATGAAACTCGCCGCATCCCGTTCAGGCTTGACGTCGAGAATGTGTGCCAATAACGCGTAGACGTCCACGTTGGGAAACGGTGGTACTTCAATGCCTACACGGAACGACGGCCCCTCTGCGATGAACAGGGCACGCATCGAAGGGGCGGTGTTGTCGTACCCATGAACCCCATGAAGCACGTAACCGCGATGCTCTGTGGCCCAGTGCGTGGTGATCACCCAACCAGGTGGCGCCAAACAGACAATTTGCGGGACACGTGGATTATGGCCATAGTGTAGATGCGGCGGCAGATGCTGTTTGCGCCAGCAGCGTATGTGCGAATGCTGCGCAAGCAACTCTGTTACTGCCTCGGCACCGGCAAGGCCACGATGCGGGTTAACGCCTGCCATTGCACCCAACGTGACCACGTGGATGGCACGGCGATTAATGATGTCGTCAAGGTAGACTTCATGACCCGACGGGATTTGTGCCATACCGTGATCGGAAACAATGACTATGTCCGTATTGGCGTATTGGCCATCCCGTCGCAGTCCTTCCACTAGGCTGCCAATCGCACCATCAACTTCCCGCAGCGCGGCATTCATTTGAGGTGAGTATGGTCCGTAATGGTGGCCTACGCTATCGACGAGTTCGTAGTGCAGCATAATGAAACGCGGTCGCTCGCTTGGCGGAAGACGGAGCCAGTGCAGCACATGTGCCGTCTCCTGATAGGGCGTTCCCACCAGCTGACCGTTGAGGTGGAAATCTGGCCTTGTGCCATCGATCGGAACTTCGCCGCTTGGCCATGACACCTCAGCGGCCCGTATCCTCTCTCGCTGCACGTTTAACCACAATGGCGTAGCACCCGACCACCAGCGTGGATTCATCGTTGTTGAGTAGTGCTCCATTTCGAAATCTTCGGGTTGGATTCGAGAATCGGCGATGTCGTTACTCACAATTCCATGCTGGTCGGGGTACAGTCCCGTCAAAAAGGTGTAATCGTTGGGCTCCGTGACGGTCGGAAACGACGGGATCAACCAGCGCGCGTGCACGCCGTGAGCCGCCAGTTCGTCGAGGACGGGGCTTTCGCCGCGCGCAAGGTAATCGGCACGATAGCCATCGATCGAAATCAAAATGACCTCGGGAACTACGTGCGATGAAAGCTCCAACGTTCCCTCGCGCCGGGTCGGTGCTGCCGAGCAGGCAACGAGCGCGATCGCGAAATTCAGGGCGACAATGAACCGAACTACGTGCCGCATGGTGGGCTCCGATAAACGCGCGCAAAGTATGAGCTTGCTTATCTTTCACGAAGCTGTCGTTTCACGAACAGCTCTGCCTCCGTTGCCCATTGTTCAGCAGCGAAGAAGACAATTGATATCCTTTGCCACAACTGCTCAACCAAACCCTTTGCACAGGCATAAAGGAGCGCCACCGCAAAGCGCTCCAAAGCTGTGACCAGAGACTAAACGAGTGGCCCGTTGGAGGGTAAGCCCGCCGGGCAGCTCGCAGCACAGGGCATTGCCACTACTCAGGGCCGAGCCGCCGCGTTGCGGGCTAAGCGCTGAACCGACGGCCAAGGACCGGGAGATGAGTGAACAACTGCTGGCCACCCCGCAGGCGATGCCGCACTTCGGGTACCGACGTATGGCGGCGCGCCTGAGTCTCGGCGGATCGCGGCCGCGTCCCATGCGCCACATGCGCGTGAACATTCCATGTCGCGGACAACGGCGCCGGCGATCCGGCAGCGACATCCGTCTTCCCGATGCGGTGCGCCCGAACGCGGCCTGGTGCTACGAGCTTGTCCACGACCTGTTGGTCAATGGTCGCTCGTTGAAGCTGCTGGCGTGCGTGCAGGCCGAATACACCCGGGAGTGCCTGGCGATCGAGTTGGGAGCACGCCCATGGCGCCGAGTTCACGGCTGCCAAGTCCATGCGCAGGCTGCGCGATCAGGGCCATCGGGCCGACCTTCGTCGCATCGGCAACCCTTGGCAGAACGGCTGCGTGGAAAGCTTCAACGGCAATCTGCGCGACAAACTGCTGAACAGCGTGTGGTTCTGATCGAACGCTGTCGGACGTTCTACAACAAGCAACGACCGCACCGTGCGCACCACAACCAACCACTCGCCAAGATTCGCCGAAACTGGATCGAACCCGCTACCATCGAACCAAGACTCACCGCCTGAGTGGTTACAAAAAAACGCCTCAGGTCACCTCCTGTCTTCAGTCCACCCCACACGTGCCCTTGACGGAGTACCAAGATGAAGCGCTATGAAGTGATCCCGGAGATTGTAGAGGGAAAAAACATTGTTATTCCAGATTATTCAGGTAAAAAGTTCTCAGACGAAGAGGTACAAAAGAACGCGCATCGGAGCTTCGTAACCGGTGCTGGCGCCAAATGGGAGGAGGGCGGTCGCGGCCAACTCGACTTCATGATCGCTCATGGACTAAAGCCCCACCATAAGCTTGTCGACATTGGGTGTGGGGCATTACGAGCAGGCCGTCATTTCGTCGACTATCTAGATGTTGGGAACTACTACGGTGTTGATGCAAATTACGATTTGGTGAGCCTAGGCTACAACAAAGAACTCACGGATGAGCAGCGTGCACGCCTTCCCGTACCACATCTGCGTGTGAATGAGCGCTTTGATGTAAATTTTGGCGTCAATATGGATTTTGCAATAGCACAGTCCGTATTTACCCATGTTTCATTGAATCACGTGATACTTTGTCTCCACCGATTGGCAAAGGTAATGAAACCTGGTGGATTATTTTTCGCAAGTATTTTTGAGCAGTCTGACGATCTGGAAATCGACCACATTTACCAATTGCACCCCAAGGGCAGAACATACTTTTTTGAAAAGAACCTTTTCTGGTATCGGCCTAAAGATATGCGACTTGCCGCATCCACTGGGCCATGGGAGTACGAGTACGTCGGAGACTATGGCAGCCCACAGCACCAGTTCATGGTTTCTTTTAGGCGATTGAAACGCTAACCGTAACCGATAGGATCCTGTTACGCGGCTATCGCACTCTGGTCGATCGTAGCATTGGAACGTCCAGCAGATTCATCACAGTCCAAGGACTGTATCGAACTGGCTCATGGCTGTTCCACGGTAGGCGTCGGCATCAAAAGGACGAGGATTCAACTCGCCCTCTAAGAAGCGCAGCATGCCCTGCAGGAGGCCCTCAACAGAATTGTCGACAAGCTCACCATATTCCCCGCCCAAGACGCCGCGATTCCCATCAATATCGGTTGCGATGACTGGCCTGCCCAGCGCCAGCGCTTCCAGCAAAACCATCGGCTGACCTTCGTGATTAGAGGAGAGAACGAAACAGTCGCATCGCACAAGAGCGGGGAAAGGGTTTGACCGTTGACCGGCTAAATAAACGACCGAACCCAGCCCCAATTCTTCTATTTGTCGGTCAAGAGACAAGCGCAGGACTCCCTCGCCCATTATCACAAGTTTGGCGATCGGGCATTGTTTAACAAGTTCGGCGAACGCCCTAATCAGCTTCGCATGATCTTTTTCTGGCGATAGCCTACCCATGGTAAGAAAAGTCTTGGACGATCTTCCGAACCATGGCAACAGATCAGGATCAAGTTGCGATTCGGCCAATCGAGTTAGCGCCTGTCCATCTATTAAGTTGATGCACGATTTGAACTTGCTCTCGGAGATATGAAAGCGCTGCGCCAATTTTCTGCTGTTGACTCGAGCCATTTGCTCGGACACCGAGACTAGGCTCCTACAATCCGGGTAGACGGTAAACAATCCACGTAAATATGGATGCTTAAGCACAAACTCTTCAAAGAAGTCGTTGTGGAGCCAGCAAATGCAAGGCTGACCTCCCCCCAGTGCAAATAACATCACCCAGTAGGGGTTGTAGCCATCGAAGTCCAGTAGAAGGTCGAAATTTGTATTTCCAAAATTGCGGTGAAATTCACCCTGGTAAGCCTCTCGAAATACATCACGCATGGCAGAGGAAGCAAACTCTCGCCGCTGCTGGAATTTACTTGCTACCCATGCCTGTTCAACACTTTGCACAATGCGCCCGACGCGCCCCAGCACCGCAACGCCATTCGGCAGTTGGCGGAATTGCCGTAGCCAGCTCGGCTCTTTTTTGATGCGAAGGGGCTCGACAGCAACGGTTATCTGGTACTTACCGGAATCCTCCAGTGCGTGCATCAGGTTGAGAAAAGATGTGTTGATACCGTTGGGCGCGAAGTGCCCTCCGAAGAATAACAACGATGGTCGCTCGTCGCGATACCGATTGACGACGTGAGTATCGTCGTCGGTCATGAAAAATGCCACCACCCTTGATGTCGCATTTCCGTCTTCATGGGGGCAGAATCGCTGCATGGCGCGTGCATATGTGGCAGCTTCATCTGTGCGCTTGGCCAGCCAATGCTGAATTGCCGCGGCCAGCTTCTGAACGTCGCGACACAAGGGCCCGGGCATTTCACTGAAGTCAAAATACAATCCGCGCGACGATCTGTATTCCTCGAGATCGTAGGCATAGAAGAAGATGGGTCGCCGGGTCGGCAGAAAATCAAAAAAGATACTGGAGTAATCCGTAACGAGAAGGTCCGCAATCGCTAACACGTCAGCGGTATCGATATCCGGCGGGGCAATCGCAACCGGCAGGCCTGCGTCACGCAATCCCGCTTCGCTGAAGGGGTGGCCTCGAAAAACCCACTGGCACGGTAGTTCAGCCAACTTACTGAGGTCGGACCGCAAGCGCTCAACGTCAACCTCGGCTTCGCCGAAAATGCCGCGCCAAGTGGGCGCGTAAAGCGCAATCGGCCGGTCAGGATCGAGACCAAGCCCTGCCCGCACCTGTGCGAGCCGTTCCGGCGTCGCGTTCAAGGTCCTGTCGATCCGCGGGTACCCGGTTTCGGCCAACTTTCCAGAAAAGATGCCACACACGTCAAAGTCCTTCATCAGCACATCACTGGTGTGCTCATTGGGCGAAATGACGTGCGTCGCATGCAGCAGGTTGCGCTGGATATTACGGTGGGAAAGAAATTCGTCGTCGGCGAGAATCGGCTTGCCCAATGTTTTCAATGGAGTACCGTGCCAAGTGTTGAGGTACTTTTGTTCGGGGCGGCGGGCGAACCAATAAGGAAAGGTCGAATCATTAACCAGATGGCTAGCAGTAGCCAAGTACCGGCGATACAGATCACTCTCATGCTCAACGAGGATGACATTGGCACGTGTCCGCAAGCCCGAAGGAATGATTGCGCCCGGCCCTATTACCCATACATGCGTCCAATTGCAATATCCCGGATGATCTAGTAAGTACTCGAAGATTGCGTACGGATTGCCACCGATCGACGCGCCGTGTGTGCTTTCATAAAGGATGGTTTCTCGCTGTACCGGTAACACCTGCACATGTTCCCGGTATTGCATATTTTCAAATAACGCGCTATTCGCCGCATTCGTTGCCGGATCCACACCGTGTGGCAGCCTAAACAGATACGTGTCACGGAACGCACTGCAAGCCTCCTCGAAGCGTTCGCCATGGAACAAGACTGTGCCGAGCCGATAATACCATTCGGGGCAATACGCATTGCTGCGTCTGACTGCAGCGGAGTATTCAACCGCAGCTCCTGACCAATCACCACGTCGCTCGCAGACCTTGCCCAGCAGATAGTGGCTCTCTGCATCGGTTGTGTCGTTCCCCAAGGCCCTGGTAAGAAGCTCCTCGCACGGAAAAGTGTCGAGATAGCTATTGAGCCAAGTGGAGTTCGGGGACGTGGCCGACCTGGTGTCTCCTTCGCTTACCGGCGTTGGTTGTGCACGCGTTTGCAGATACGCTCGGCACGCAGCTTTGTACTCACCGGCAGCGGCAAGCGCGAAACCACATCGATACCACCAAAAGGGCATGGGTTTGGGGCTGAGTGTTGCCCCGGCAGCATAGGCGTCGGCGGCTTCCATAAAACGCTTTTGGCGTTCCAGCACGAAGCCGTAGCGATAATGCCAGCGAGCGGCGTCAGGTTTCAGCGCAATTGCGCTGCGGTAAGACTGCTCGGCCTGCGTCCAGCGATAGCAGCGGTCGTGCGCCATACCGAGCCGGAAGTGAAGTTCGGCTGAGACCGGCTTACGCTCCAGTTCGCGAGCGTACGCTTCGGCTGCTTCCGCCCAATAGCCCCGCTTCTGATGGAAAACACCGATCCCGAATTTCTCGGCATCCGTGCTTGAGTCGCAAGCAATGGCCATTTTGTAGGCAGCTCGCGAAGATTTCTCATCGCCGGCTCTTTCCCACATGAAACCCACGCGGTAATACCAAATTGCATCACCCTGCTTCAATTCAACGGCCCGTTGGTACGCTTCCGCAGCGAGCATGAAGCGGTTCATCTCTTCCTGAGCTTCACCGAGATGGAAGAACCAGTTGGCCTTTTCGGGATCGAGGTTGGTTGCCGCACTCCATGATTCGACTGCTTGCCACCACTTGCCCTGCTTTGCCAACACTGTCGCCAAACGCGCATGAAGCTTTGCGTTGTTCCAGTCAAGTGCCAGTGCTTTTGAGTACGCAGTTTCTGCTTCCGGTCGCCGCTTCAAGCGAGACAAAACAATTCCAAGGCGCGTGTATGCACTCACCGAAAATTCACGATCGGCGCGAAGCAAATCGACGGCAATGTCTGCCATCAGCTGCTGTTCGCTCTCGGAGGCCGTTCCGACACCCTTCCTTCCCAAGCCGTCTCGTGCTCCGCTTTGCAGGTAATGCACGAGCGGATTGGAAGTGTCGTCGGCCGACAAATACGTCAGCCAATACCAGGCAATATCAAATTCGGGCGATGGATCACGGAGTTCGCGGGCGCCGTACCGACAGAAGTGGGCGAGCGGCTCCAACTCGGACGCGGCGACATCCGGATTGTTTTTCAGGTAAAACTTTGCATCGAACATGCTGGACTTGGCGATGATGTCCAGGTCTCTTTTCCAAGTTCCTTCGTCACGTTTTCCTGATTTCGGTTTGGTGCTTCCAGCGCGACTCTCCCGGATCCCGGGCCGAGCGGCGCGTCCCTCACGCGATCCATGTTCGATGTAATGCCGGAACGGATTGACACCGCTAGCCGCGACATCTGGATTGCTGCGCAGGTAGTACGCCGTGCTGAAGTTCTCCGCAGGATCGCGGCCTTCGGCTGCGCCGTGCCTCACGTAGTGCTGGATTGGGTCCATGCCCGAAGACGCGACATCCGGGTTATGCCGCACGTACCACGATTTGTCGAACATCCCGGAGGCTTCGATGACCGCGATTTCTTCGAGCGCCGGATCGATTTTCCGCGTGCGCCGAACTCGCCTTCCGACGCGGCGTAAAAGGCTGGGCTTTCGAATCATCGCTGGCGACGCCGGAAGTTCTTTGTCTATCATGACCCTCGCCCGTACGGAAACCTGACGGAAAATACACCAGGCACCAGGGCCGGCAGCGGGGTGCGGTGCACGTTCAAGCCAAACCATTCCTGGCGAGCAGTGTCTGCTTGACCGCGGTGCTGGAAATATCGGCCGTGCGCGACAGGTACCGGACCTCGCAAACGTCTTTCAGGAAGTCGAACTGCCCGGCCCAATCGTCGCCGATGACGAACAGGTCCACGCCGTACTTGCGCACGTCATCGACCTTTTGTTCCCACGCCTCTTCCGGTATCACCAGATCGACGTAGCGGATCGCCTCGAGGGTGGCCTTGCGGTTGGGGTAGTCGAGCAGGGAACTCTTGTGCTTCTTCGCGTTGAACTCGTCGGTGGAAAGGCCGACGATCAAGCGGTCACCCAGTTCGCGCGCACGGCGCAGCAAATTGATGTGTCCGATGTGCAGCACGTCGAAGGTGCCGTAGGTCAACACGGTGCGCATTCAGTCTTCTCCTGACGCCCCATTCCAGACCTTGCGCAGGCCCGTCCCGTCGAATGGATTTCGGGACATGGGAGTATATCGGAGAGCTGGCACGCGCCGGTTCCGAGCACGTATACGCGCACGCCCGGCATGGCTTGGATGAGCGGTCACTCCCCGGACGATGCAGGCCGCGGCGGAAACGCCAGTCCGCTGCCGAATCCGCGCAGGGACAGGTTGCGGTTCCACGCCGGATCGGCTTTCAGCATGGCGGGCCAGCGGCGACGCATGTAGGCGACTTCCGATGCGTTGCGCGCCTGGCGCTCCGGGGTGTCATCGCGTCCGCGTGAAGCCGATTCGTGGTGGTACAGCTCGGCATGCGGCGTCCAGATGTTGTGCAGCCCGCGCTCGCGCAGGCGCAGGCAGAAATCGATGTCGTTGAAAGCCACGGCCAGGCGCTCATCCAGCCCGCCGGCGTCGAGGTAGACGGCACGGCGAACCAGCAGGCACGCGCCCGTGACCGCGGAAAGTTCCTGCGCCACGCGCGCACGCGCGCCCTGGCCGGACCATCCGCGCGGCCGGCCTGCATGGACATGGTCGGCTGCGCCATGCAGGCCGACGACCACCCCGGCATGCTGGATCACGTCGTTCGGGTAGTAGAGCATGGCACCCACGGCGCCAACCTCCGACCGCAGCGCATGCCCCGCCATCTCCTCCAGCCAACCGGGCGAGATGACCTCGATGTCGTTGTTGAGCAGGCATACCAGCTCGCCATCGCATTGCGCAATGGCGCGGTTGTTGATCGCGGAGTAATTGAAGGGTGCGTCGTCCTTCAACACCCGGATGCGTTCGCGGCCACGCAACGACTGCAGGTAATCGCGCGCGTCGCGCTGCGATGACTGGTTGTCCACGATGACGATTTCGTAGTTCGGCCACGTCGTCCTGGACAGGATGCTCTGCACGCATTTCCGCAGCAGCCCCACCCGGTCGCGCGTGGGGATGACGATCGAAACCTTGGGCAACGCGGATGGCAGTGGCCAGCGGACATGGAATGTCGGACCAAGCCGGGCTTCCACCGTGGCCTGCACCCCGAGCCGCGCCAGGTGTTCGCTCACGGCCCGCACACCGCCGGCGGCCGCGTCGGATGTCGGCAACTTCGGGGCGGAGCCGCGGGCACTCGTATGGCGGTGATACAGGACGTCCGGCACGTGGCGTATCCGCGGGCGATGCAATCGTTCAGTGCAGCGCAGGAACAGGTCATGCAAGGCGCCATCGCCAAAGCCATCGCGCAGGCCGCCGATGTCGCGCAACAGCTCCACGCGAACCAGCGCGAAGTTGCCGATGTAGTTCTGGCTGCGCAACAGGTCGGGGTTCCAGTCCGGCTTGAAATACGGTTCGCGGCGCCGGCCCTCGTCATCGATCCAGTCTTCGTCCGCGTAAGCGAATGCAAGGTCGGGATGGCGCCGGCAAAGCTCCGCCAATTCGAGCAGTGCATGCGGGCGCAGCTCTGCGCCGGTACCCATCACGAGGACGTGGCCGCCCGTGGCCATGTCCAGCGCGCGACTGAACGCGTCGGCACTCGAACCGGCTACGCCCGCGACGCGGATGCGGGCATCCCGTGCGGCATGGTCATCCAGCAGATCGGTGATTTCCGCACTGCAGGACGCATCCCCGGCTATGCACAATTCCCATTTTTCCCACAGCTGGTTGCGCACGCTGTCGATGCGACGGCGCAAGGACGATGCCGACTCGTTCTGCACCGGCAAAAGTACCGAGATCGTCACGCCGGGACAGGCGCGGGCGCGTTGCCGCAGGTTCGCCAGCCGGCTCGGAGTCAGCGTGTCGTATTTCCTGATCCACACGTCGTAGTCGGTGAGCCCGCGCGGTCGCTGGTGTCCGAGGTAATCGGAAAATGCCGCAGTCGTTGCAACCCGCCGGCCGACCGTCCCGAGGCCTGCCAGGAAGCGGGCGGATCGCCGCAGCAAGGCACCCGGCGCAAACGGCTGGCCGGCGCCGCGCAGCATCATCCAAAGCGCGGTCGCGCGTGAAATCCGCCGCAGGCTGAAATCGCGCATCCGGAATCGCGCAGCCAACACCCCGGGGCAAAAATGCAGGTCCGACACCGGGTGCCGGAGCAACACCAGCGCGTGCAGCCTGCCGGAGACCGAGGGCTCGGGAAGCGGAATCTCCTCGGCGCTCTCCGCCACATCGGCCTCGTAAACCGGCTGGAGACTCGGCAATGTGACGGTGCCGGCGATGCGCTCGATGCGGCCTCGCAGGGCATACCAGCCCGCGGGCCAACCCGATCCAGCCGCCGGCGCGCACAAGCGGAAACCCGCGTGATCGCCATTGACTTCCCATGCGACGCCATTGGCATCCGTCTCCGCCCGCACCGAGTCGTCCGGCCGCAGTTCACAGGGCTCCGGCGCGACATGCACCTGGACGGATACCTGCCATCGCCCGCCAGCGCGCGGCGAGTCAGCCGGCTGCACGGAGGTACCGCGAAGCCTGCCCATACAGCCCCTTCACGCGTTGCGCCACGCGCCAGGCGTTGGCGTCATCGGCGTAATCGAGCAGCAACTGGCGCTTCCACGCATAGCGCTCGCGCTCCACCGGACCGGGTGGATCGAAACCTGCTTCGAGTGCGATCTGCAACTGGCCGAAATCGCGACAGACCGGCCCCGGAAAAACCTGCTGCATGTCATAGAAAAGTCCGCGCTCGGCATGGACGTACCGGTCGAAATCGTAGGCGAAGCTGACCATGGGCCGGCCGGTGAGCATGAAATCCACGAAGCAACTGGAATAATCGGTCAGCAACAGGGCGGCCTTCCGGTACAGCACTTCCACGTCTTCGAAATGCAATGCCGACAGATTCAGGGCGCCGATTGCATCCAGCGCGGCGCCGTAAACGTGGGCGGTATCGGCCATGTGTTCACGCACGCCGAGCACCGCGCGATTTTTTTCCAGCCATTGCCGCAGCCACGCCAATTCCCTGTCGGCGAATGCGTAATACGCCTCGGCCTGCCCTTGCCGGAACGTGGGCACGAACAGCACCAGCCGCCGCCCTTCGAGCATGCTTTCCAGGCGCGCTGCCTGCTCGCGAAGATGCGCCGGCAATTCATGCTCCGGACGCGTAATGAAATCGTGCCGCGGCAAACCGGTGATCCACACGTCGTTGTAGGTCAGCGGATAGAAGGCCGATGCCATGGCCATGGCATCCATGCGCGATGCGGCGATCACCGCGCGGCATTTGCGGTGTTCCTCGGCGAGTGCATCCAGGTTGCCGCACATGTCCAGCGATGCATAGCCGATCCGCTTCAGCGGCACGCCGTGCCACAAGTTGATGATGTTGTGCTGCGCGGGTGACACCGGATACCCGATGTTGCGGGTCGGGCTGTGCTTGATGAAGATCTGGCGGGCGCGCATCAAGTGATGTTGCCCGTCGCGACTGTGCAGCGGCAGCACGACCACGTTCTCGCCATCGACGGGGACATGCTTCTTGCGTGTCAACACGATTTTCTTGATGGACGGATCGTCCTTGACCGCCTCGAACAGGGCGCGCTCGTTGCCCGTGAATTGCTGGGTGAAAGCACACACGGGAAAGGCCCACCAGTGGTCGAAGGTGGGACTGGCGGCGTCCGCACGGGCGAAGGCGGGGCCCGTCAACCGCTGTGGCCGTATCGGATGCCCCGCAGGTCCCTGCACCGTGCGCAAATTGCGATGCAGTTTCTCGTAGTTGGCCACGCGCAGCAGGTTGCGTTCGATGCATTCGACAGGGGCATTGGGCAGCGCTTCCAGAACCCGCTGCTTCCATTCGGCCAACCCGGGCACCCGGTAGTGGTTCTCGGTCAGCAGGTAGCGCTTCAGGAACGGGAACCCCTCGGCAATAAGGGTAAACGCCGTTTCCGAGTAGATCGGATGCAACGGGTACAGCCGATCGATGAACGTCTCGAAAGCATGGCCCGCCGCCATCAGGTAGCGGCCGATGCCGATTTCGTACTTGCCGATGATGTTGGCCTTGTGCGGCTCGGGCACCACCGCATCCAGGCGGCGGCGGAACCCCGCATCGGCGATCACCGGCTTGCGCAGCGCCAGGAAGTAGGATCCGATGTGGAAGTCGTACGGATATTCGACGTCGTAGCGCGGCAACCCCTCGCGCTTGACCTGCTCCATCGGAATCGGCTCCCGGAACCGATTGGCGGGCTTGTGACGGGTGGAATAGAGGCCCTTGGTGGCCTGCATGCCCCACCAGTCACAAGCCTTGCCGTCCATGCGCGCGAACACTTCGTCCAGGTCGCGCAGCAAGTAGCAACTGTCGTTGACCAGCAGGACCTCGTCGTAATCCTGCAACGTGTCCCAGCCGACGAGGTCGCGCGCCAGCATCGACCATGACCCGAAATCGTAGGCACCATGGCGGCGCACCCAGGCGCCACGCGTGATCCCGGCCAGCTTCCCGAGCTCACCGGCCCGCATTTCCCCATCTGCCAGGTACCACACGTCGGCGTGGCGCGAAAGCTCGCGAAGATACGCAACGACACAGTCGTCCACGATGCCGTCGGGATCGTGCGCGGCGAACAGGCAAGCGCGACGCGCCCTTCCGCCCGGCCGCAACACATGCCCCGGCCCGTTCGGATGATAGGGACCGGGATGCGTCTGCAATCCGGCCGCACGCCCCACCAGTACGTAATGCACCAGCGGATTGATCCGTTCGCGTACCGGGTCGAGGTGCGAGGCCCAATACCACCACACGTCGAAGTCGGCTGACGGATTGCGCAACCGCCGCCAGCCTTCCCGGCAGAAGTCGCGCAGCGCTTCCGCCGCGGTACCGGTCACTCCGGGGTGATTGCGCAAATACCAGGCTGCGTCGAAACATCCCGAATCAGCCAGCAATCGGCATTCGCGATCGATCCGCGCGGCTTCGACTTCCGGCAGCGTGCCCGCGGCGTCAACGAGATAGGGCGCAAGGAGCGCGTGCTGGCTGGACGAGCTGTCCATCATGCACCGCGTCCGGGCCCCGACCGGAGAAAATGCAGCAGTGGATTGGCGCCGGTCTCGGCAAGCTCCGGATGATCGCGCAGGTACGCTTCGGTACTGAATTCCGGCCCGGGATCACGCCCTTCGGGCGCGCCGTGGCGCAGGTAATGCTCGGCCGGATCCATGCTGGCGTTGGCCACGTCGGGATATTCGGTGACGTACCATTCGGCATCGAACCATTTCGACGCGCGCACGGTTTCGATGTCCTCCAGCATCGCGCGCTGCTCCGGCGACATCCGCATCCTTCGCCACCAGCCCAGCGTCCGCTCGGATCCGCCGGACCGCTCGCCGGGGTGCGGCAGGGATGCCGCGTCATCGCCCGCCGCAGAACGCGCATGCAACTGTTCGGCCAGCGCTTCCTGCGCTTTGCGGGCTTCCGCCAGTTCGAGTCGCGCCTGGTCGAGGTCATGGAGACAAGCGTTCAACCTGGCGCGCAGGCGGTCCCGCTCGTGACGAAGCGCTTCCACGCTCGCCTCCCCATTCTCGCGACCCGTATCGTCATCTTGCACGTTCACGCCGCTCCTCCCCTACCCGCGCCCAAGCAATTTAGCCACGGCCGGCGTCAATGAAAGCGCCCGCCCGCCGAGCGGCGCCACCGAGAATTCGGTGCCCAGGTCGGCGGGCGATTTCGCATCACCGGCGTCCAGCTTGATGCGGAAACCCAGGCGGTCACGCGACACGTCGAGGTGCCTGGCCACGTCGGGACGCGGCAAGACTTCGAAATCCGGGCAGGTCATGATCCGTCCTTTCAGGCGCACCGCAAACGCCGCAGGCAATTGCCCATCCTCGCCGATCGCCCAGCCCTGGATAACCAACCTGCCACGGGCCACCTTGATCCTGTCCACGTAACCCTTGGACGCAGGACCATCCACGGATGGAGCGTCCCCGGCCGAAGGCACCCCCCGCTTGCGCAAGGAACGGTAGAACGCCTTCACTTTGCGCCCGAATTTTCGATCGTCCAATCTGGCCGGCCCCGGCCGGTTCCAATCCAGCAAGACCGGCAGATAGCCTGCAGCAATCAGTTGCTCGCGTATTTGCCCATGGTATTGCGACGGCACGTACCCATCGACAGCAAAATCCCCGTCGCCAGCTTCGGCAAGCCACAGTGCCACCACATCCGGGCCGAGGCCACTGGCCATGACGTGTTCCATCGTGCGATTGATCGAATAGGGTGAAAAATTCGACGCCACGGCTGAACGCAATGCCGGGGATGCGGCGATCTCGCCGCGCGCCAAGCGACTTATCTGTCGGTCACCCGAAACCACCGGAATCCCCGCCGGTACAAACAGCTTGCTGGCCACGCTGCTCTTGCCGTACCCGGACGGCTGCATCAGCAGATAGGCCATCGGGCGGCGAGGCGACACGTGCACGACATGGCGCTCGACAGGATCGCCGGCCTGGTTGACGCTCGGGCCCATCCATTTGGATGCGTAGGGCGCGAGAATCTCGCGCAGGGTCATCAACGAAGGAAACCAGCGCTCGTCGATGCCGCGTGTGACCTTGACCCACTCGGCCTTTTGCGATGACACGAGGCCGAGCTCCAGCACCAGTACCCCGTCGGGACTGAGGCGCTCGACCAGCCGGTGCAGCAATGCGGGTTGGTCATCGGCATAGTGCAAGGCCGACGCCAGCAGGATCACGTCAAAGGGCCCGTCGGGCAGGTGGTCCCAGCTCTGGCAGTGAAACTCGCAATCCGGAAACCGCCGGCGTGCCCGCTCGATGAATTCGTGCGAGCGGTCCAGCCCTACCGAACGGGTTGCCCCGGCAAATTTGGCAAACCCGCAAAAAAAACCCTCGTTGCACCCCACGTCCAGGAAGGTGCATCCGTCCAATACCGGCAAACGCAATGCCGCCAGCTTGTCCAGGGTCCGCGAATCGCCGCGGACGTCGGGAAACGTCTGGTACTGCAGCATCGGCTCAACCTCTCCCGGCCGTACGGAGGGCAACCACCAGCTTGTCCGATTGCCGAAGCACCGTCTCGGCCACCTGCCCCGGCGGCCCGCCCAACACGACCATGTCTCCGAGCCCGCCGAGTGTCGTCACTCCGGGAACATCAAAGGTGGCGGAAAAGCCAGGTTCCGGATCACGGACACCAAAGCGCTTGACCACGTCCTCGCGTTTGAACCGGCGTATCTCCTGCGCCGGATGTGTGTGGTCACCCAACCTCAATGCCACGGTCTCCGGCCGCGGCTCGCGGGTGCTGGCCATCCAGCCTTTCAGGCGCACTTTACCCGGCGATTCCAGGACAGCATCGTCGACGTAGCCGTAAACGCGCGCACAATCCCCGGAAAAATCGAGTTCACGCGTGGAGCCGGAAGCCCACTGGAGCGCAAGCAACTCCTGGTAAAACTCGATCGCCGGCTCGATGTCGCCGACGAACAGCA
Source organism: Rhodanobacter sp. (assembly GCA_044464225.1). Taxonomy (GTDB): domain Bacteria; phylum Pseudomonadota; class Gammaproteobacteria; order Xanthomonadales; family Rhodanobacteraceae; genus 66-474. Next base: position 114,780 of record JBIQLN010000002.1, read on the forward strand.
GGCGCCCGTGATCGATCACCATGCCCCTGTTGCAGATGTCGCGCAGAAGTCCTGCCTGGTGGCTGGCGAGGACCACGATCTTGCTGCTGCTGACCGTATCCTGGAGGCGCTCCTTCGCCTTGATCTTGAAATTGGCATCGCCCGTGCTCAGCCATTCGTCCAGCAGCAGGATGTCCTGCCGGATGGACGTGGAGATCGCAAATCCGAGGCGCATTTTCTGCCCGGATGAAAGCGTGAAGAGGCGCTGGTTGACCTTTTCGGGGATTTCGGCGAACTCGAGGATGTCATCGAGATGCTCACGGATGTACGAAGTGGAAAGCCCCATGGCGGTACCCCGGAGGAAAATGTTTTCCCGGACGGTAGCGTGGTTGTGGAATCCCAACGACAGATTCAAAAGCGCCTGGGCGCGGCCGCGCACGCTGAGATGTCCCGAGGTCGGGGCGTAGGCGCCGTTGAGCACCTTCAGGAGAGTGGACTTGCCGGCTCCGTTCTGGCCCAGCAACGCCATGCGGTCACCTTCCTCGATGGTGAAGGTGAAATCCCTGAGCAGGGGCACCTGCTCACGCCGCGGCGGATCGAACATCGCACCGAAAAACACCGACCCCCAGTGCCTGGCGGTACGCTCGCGCTGCAGATACGTTGGCACGACCAACGACAGGTGCTCGGCCTTGATGCCTGCGCTCATGGCCGCCTCACAACCAGATCGGTACCAGGCGCGCATAGCGCCGGTACAGGAACGCGGCGAGCGCAATGCCCGACACCGTCAGGATCCCGACGTAGGACCATGAAAGCACGCTGACGTGCTCGCCCAGAATCGGCGCCCTGAAAACCTCGATCAGATGATAAAACGGGTTCATTCTAGCGATCTGGCCGCGCAGGCTGTGGGGCGGCATCTGCGCGGGCAGCCAGACGATGGGCGTGAACAGGAACAACACGCGGAATATGTTGTTGACCACTTCCTGTATATCGGGGAACCGAGCCCCCATCAGTGCGAACACGACCCCCGCCGTGAACGTGTTGATGATCACCAGCACGAACGCGCCCAGCGCCACCAGCAGTCCCCATGGATGCAGGCTCGGGAAAACCGCCAGAGCCAGTGCGGTCATCGGCAAGGCCATCAGGAAGTGGAAAACCGCCTTGGCCATCGAACGCAAGATGAAGTCGGTCAGGCGCGTGCGGCCGTCCATGATGAAGGAGCGCGACCCCTGGAGCACCATCGTCGACTGCACGATCACCGAATGCATGACCGTGAACACCGTCCATCCGAGGGCCAGTTGGGCGACGAAATGGGTGATGTGGGTGTGCCACAAGCCGGCGAACACCGAGCCGACTCCCCAGATGTACACCGCCGAGGGCATGATCAGCCACAACGGACCCAGCCGCGAACGCCGGTAAGTGACCACGATGTCCAGCCACGCCGAAAGCGCCCAGAATTCGGGGTTGCGCAGGCTTTCCAGCAAATCACGGAACAAATGCCGATCGCCACGTACCTGCCACAAACCCCGATCTTTTTGGGCAAGGGCGCCGGTGGATGGGGCGGTAGCGACCGCGCCCGCTCCATCATCATCGCTCCGTTGCGTTTCAACTTTAGAATGCACAGTTCAGCTCATCCCTGTGTTGCGTGTTGTCCAGGACGCCCGGGCGTATTCCGACAGCAGTTTTCCCACCACCTTCGGACCAAAGCACGGCGCATGATAACCGGCCCCTCCTGCACCTTCGTTCTGCGGAGGGCCAACGGATGGCGGCGGTGACCTGGAGGTCGTCCCAGCCTCCGTCCGCTCACCCCGGTCCTTGACGCCCCGACAGCCTGACGGTACGCCGTCCACGGTCCACCGCGCGCAATGGCCCCTGCGAAAACGATCGCCCGACATCCCCAATCAAGCTGGGCGAAGCCTTCCGCCGCCCGAGCCGGAAGGGGCCACGTCCATGATCGCGCCCCGGCCCCGCCTCAACCCAGTGCTTGCTGCAGTTCGTCACGCAAGTCGCGGACATCTTCCACGCCGACCGACAGCCGCACCAGCCCATCGCTGATGCCAAGCCGCTTGCGGTTGGCCGGCGGGACGGATGCATGGGTCATGATGGCGGGATGCTCGATGAGGCTTTCGACCCCGCCGAGCGATTCGGCCAGCGCGAACAGGTGGCAACGCTCCAGCATGCGGCGCGCCTTCTTCAGGCCGCCCTTCACCTCGACGGTGACGATGCCGCCGCCGCCGTGCATCTGGCGACGCGCCAGTGCGTGCTGCGGATGCGACTTCAGGCCCGGATAGATCACGCGTTCGATTGCGGGATGTTTCTCCAGCCACCTGGCCAGCTCCAGCGCGCCGGCGCAATGCGCCTGCATGCGCAGGGCCAGCGTTTTCACGCCACGCAGCGCGAGGAACGCGTCGAACGGACCGGCGACCGCGCCCACCGAGTTCTGCAGGAACGCCAGGCGTTCGGCGAGTTCCTGCGTCGACACGATTGCCACACCGCCAACCATGTCGGAATGACCATTCAAGTATTTGGTCGCCGAATGCACCACGATGTCGGCGCCGAATTCCAGGGGGCGCTGCACGATCGGCGAGCAGAAGGTGTTGTCCACCACCAGCAGCAGGTCGTGCTTCTTCGCGAACGCGGCGATCCTTTTCAGATCCACCAGCTTCAGCATCGGATTGGTGGGCGTTTCCGCCCAGATCATCCGTGTGTTGGGTTTCAGCGCGGCCTTCAGTGCCGCCGCGTCGTTCAAGTCGACGAAGCTGAAATCGATGCCCGCGCTGCGCCGGCGCACGCGTTCGAACAGGCGGTAGCTGCCGCCGTACAGGTCATCCATCGCGATCACGTGGCTGCCGGAATCAAGCAGCTCCAGTACGGTCGCGATCGTGGCCATGCCGGACGCGAACGCGAAGCCGGCGACGCCACCTTCCAGGTCAGCCACGCAACGCTCCCATGCGAAACGCGTGGGGTTTTGCGTGCGGGAATACTCGAAGCCCTGGTGCTTGCCGGGGCTGGCCTGCACGTAGGTCGAAGTCTGGTAGATCGGCGTCATGATCGCGCCGGTCGACGGATCGGGCGACTGGCCGGCGTGGATCGCGCGGGTGGCGAGGGAGAGCGTTGCGGGTTTGGGCATGATGGGATCCGTATGCGAGCTTGCCGGCCGCCAGCGAATGCCTCGTGGCTTCGGCAATATTCCGCCCATTATCGCCGGGTTCCATCCGGCGCGCGACCGCCTGGTCGCCAGCAGGCTGGCTCCTACAACCGAACGGCCTTCGTAGGAGCGCGCCTGCGCGCGATGGTTTGCACCGTGGGTCGCCAGCAGGCTGGCTCCTACGTAGGAGCGCGCCTGCGCGCGATGGTCCTTGGCACGGGTCGGAGGGACAAATGCGAAGCGCGCCTGCGCGATCATAGCCATACCGCATTCCAGAACGGATACTCGCGTACACGTTCGACGATCCCGGCGCGAACAGGGTTCGCGATTATGTAGCGGGCCGTTCCAGGCACATCCTCGTCGCGACGCAGCGCATGGTCGTGGAAGGCCTTTGCCCAGACCGGCTGCGCCGTTCCGGCACAGGCACAGGCGTGCGACGACCGGGACTTGATTCGCCGAACTGCCTGCGACAGGTTTTTCGCGCCATCCAGCCTCAGCAGACCGTGAAAGTGGTCGGGCATGAGCACCCAGCACAGCAATGCGGCGCTTTCCGCCACCGCACTCGGTTCGAACGTGCGGCTGGCTGCACACGCCACCTGGAAGTCGGCAAACAATGGACGGCGCGCGGCGGCCGTGAATGTCACGAGATAGATGCCATTGGGTCGCGAGTGGCGACCCTCGCGCAATGCGCGGTGGCCGGGCGTGTCCGTCATGCCGGCAAGCATCGCCCCGGCCGCCGCGATCGCGCCATCGGTCACAACCGCAATCGGCTGCAGGGCGATTCCGACAACCGCCGGATCATGAGTAGCAAGCGGGCAGCCGGTCGCCAGCAGGCTGGCTCCTACATCGAAGCGCACCTGCTCGCTACGACCCGTGCCGGGTCGCCGGTGGCTCCTACGTAGGAGCACGCCTGCGCGCGACCATGGGATCGGCGCGAAGTACGCGCTTACGCCACGCGTCGGCGCAGGTAGTTCAGCAGATCGATGCGGGTGATGAGGCCCAGGAAACGCTCGCCGTCCATCACGATCACGACACGCCCGTGTTCGAACACGGGCAACAGGTCCTCGATCGGTGATTTCACGCCGAGCGTCTGCAGGCTCGTGATCATCGCCGTGGAAACCGCGTCGAGGAAACGCTTCTCGTCACCATAGACGTGCAGCAACAAATCCGACTCGTCGATGATGCCGATGATTTTCTCGCCATCCATGACCGGCAACTGCGAGACGTCGTACAGCTTCATCCGGTTGTAGGCGGTGATCAGCAGGTCTGTCGGCGCAGCCACCACGGTGTCGCGCTGGGCGTACGGACGCATGATCAGGTCGCGCAGGTCGCCGGTGGGCTGGCGGTCGAGGAAGCCGTTGTCCAGCATCCAGTAGTCGTTGTAGAGCTTGGACAGGTACTTGTTGCCGGTGTCGCAGACCAGCGTCACCACGCGTTTCGGCGTCGTCTGTTCGCGGCAATACTTCAGCGCGGCGGCAAGCAGCGTGCCGGTGGACGAACCGCCCAGCACGCCTTCCTGCTTCAGCAGTTCGCGCGCGGTGAGGAAGCTTTCCTTGTCGCTGATCGAATACGCCTTCTTCACCCGCGAGAAATCGCTGATGGTGGGCAGGAAGTCCTCGCCGATGCCTTCGACCATCCACGATGCGGATTTGGTCGACATCGTGCCTTCGTTGATGTACTGCGCGAGGATCGAACCGACCGGGTCGGCCAGGATGAATTCCGTCTGGGGCGACTCCCTGTCGAAAAAATGCGACAGGCCGGTCATGGTGCCGGACGAACCACAGCCGAACACGATCGCATCCACCCGGCCATCCATCTGTTCGAGGATTTCCGGACCGGTGGTCGCCTCGTGTGCGGCAGGATTGTCGGGATTGCCGAACTGGTTGATGAAGTACGCACCGGGGGTTTCCTCGGCGATCTTCGCGGCGAGGTCCTGGTAATACTCCGGATGGCCCTTGGCCACGTCCGAGCGCGTCAGCACCACCTCGGCGCCCATCGCCTTCAGGTTGAAGATCTTCTCGCGACTCATCTTGTCGGGCACGACAAGGATCAGCTTGTAGCCCTTGGCCTGCGCGACCAGCGCCAGACCCAGCCCGGTGTTGCCGGCGGTACCTTCCACCAGCGTCGCGCCGGGCTTGATCTTTCCCGCCTTCTCCGCGCCTTCGATCATCGACAGCCCGATGCGGTCCTTGATGGACCCGCCGGGATTGGCCGACTCCAGTTTCAGGAACAGTTCGCACGGACCGGTATCCAGCCGGCGCACGCGCAACATCGGCGTGTGGCCGATCAGTTCGAGGATGCTGTCGACGATCATGAGGGGTCCGGCAATAAACCGGTCGGGGGCGTGAATGCCGGATGGCGACGGTTGCGGTGCATTGCACGATGATAACCGAAGCACCAGCGCAGCCGGCGATGCCGCCTACGCAATCAGGTTGTCTGGCGCCGCTTCGCGTCCGGGCCGGCCGCCTGGCCCGCGCGCTCGCGATCAATTTCCAGCAGCCGGTTGCGGACTGCCTCGGCGCATGCGGCTCTTGAATGGGTACGGCGGATGCTCGCTGCGGCCCTCGCACCCAGTTCGGTGGCAAACGCAGGGTTGTCGAACACGCGGCGCATCAGTTTTGAGGCGTGAGCGGCATCCGCTTCGGCCCAGCTTTGACCCTGCCAGTAAGGATAGTCGCCGCGGCGCAACGGAACCATCGTGAAGTCGACCAGCAGACTGTTTTCATCATTCATGAAATCGAGGTTGCCCGAGTAGCGCGTGGCGATCACGGGTTTGCCCAGGTACATGGATTCGGCCATGCCCAATCCATAGCCTTCCGAACGATGCAGGGAGACGTAGCAATCCGCGACCCCCTGCAAGCCGAACATTTCGTCGCGCGAGAGGAAGCCGTCCCGCACCACGATGCGCGGGTCGTCGGCAACCTCGCGCCGCAGTGCATCGAGCCGGTCGCGACAGCGTTCGCCATTGGTGGACTTGATCAGCAACCGTACGCCTCGGGTACCGTCGGCGAAGGCTTGCCGGAAGGCGGCAATCACCGCTTCGGGATTCTTGCGTGCCACAAAACTGTTGAAATCGAAGCTGAAAAGAAACACGAATTCATCGGGGGGCAATCCAAATCGGGCACGATTCATTTCCAACGGCACATCGAACTCGATCGCCTTGGGCATGCGCAGGACCGGCTTGTCCGTCGCGGCGGCAATCGCGGTGCGCACGAATTCGGTCGGGCACCAGATTTCATCGACCAGGCGAAACGCGGTGCGCCAGTCCCGCGGAAACCGTTCCAGCTCCCATACCCAGAAGCCGACGTTGTGGCGGCCGGCGAATGCGTTGCGGCCGAGCACATGGCGGGCTATCGGCAACTGATCGGCGTTGATGAAAAACACGTTGCAGGCGTAGTCGAGACGGTCGGACACGAACCGGTCCATCGAATGGTCCTGCTGGCGGCTCGCGTGGCCCACATCGAAATTGAAAATCGAGAAGGGGTGATGGATGCTGTCGAGTGCCCGCGCATAGGAGCGGACGTTCTGCCCAATCCCGAATTCCCCACGCGCGTAACCCAGCAAATTGACGCCCGGCCCCGCCCCGTGCAGTGCCCTGGGGTCCAATGAGCGCGCCGCTGCGGTGGGGAACGGCAGGGGCGGCATGGGAACACCCGCAGCCGCGTGGACCCACCGCCGCAGCGCGAGGCGCCACGCGAACGGAATGGATGCATAGACCCGGGCGAGGCCGCCGTGCTCCTTGCCGCGTGCGAGCGCGCGCAATACCGAACGGCCGACACGGGCGCCCAAACGTTGGCGATCAGTCATCTGTCCCTCGTGAGAAGGCGGGGTTCCTGACGATCCCCTTGGGTGCGACATTCATTGAAAATCATGCGAGGTGCCGCAAACGATCCCGGCACATGCAGCAGATCTTCCGCGTGGCCCCTCGCCCACACGGGTGGCCATCATAACGGACCGGCATCAACGAACCGGCCCGCTCTGTGGCGGGCCGGCGGAGATTCTCGGGGTCGGCAACGTCTCAGGCGTTGCCCATCTGGCTCCACATTCGGGTCAGGCGGTCTTTCAGTTGCAGCTTTTCCTTCTTCATGCCGAGCAACTGGTTGTCGTGCATCGGCAGTACACCGAGTTCCGCATCGCGGACCTTGCTGTCCAGTTCCTGGTGGTACTGATAAAGGCGGCGGAACTCGGGGTTCGCCTTCATCACGGCGTCTATATGGTCTTTCTGCTGTTGTTCGAACATTGAGCAGCCTCCTCTTGCGTGGCATACGCTTGACGGATAGCGGCGCGCGCACGACCACATCCACGCGCCGCGACCGCGGAGCGTGGAATTCGAACGAATGCGGGATTCATGCGATGGCGCCTCGGGGCCGGCAAGAGGCCGGCCTCGAGGCTGACCCTACTCCGACTGGCGGGGGTTGGCAACCCGTCCGGAAAGGCGCGAAAGTTCCCTGGAATATACAGGCGCAACAATGATTTACGTTGCGCGTCGGCGGAACGCTTGCGCCCCGCCAAGAGCGTGCCCCGCTCCGAACCGCAGGGCGCGCGCGGTTTGCCGCTCGCCGCGACAAAAACGTCGGCCACTCGCTACTTCTGCGTGCGAATCCGCACCTCCATCCCCTGCGACGCGGACGCCACTTTCCAGACCGTGACCTGCGCCGCCCCCGCGGCGACAAGCGCCTGCTGCACCGCCATGGCGCGGCGACCCGCCAGCACCCGGTCGCTGCTGGAGGCGCGGGGTTCGACGATGATCTTCTGGCCAGCATGGGCCCGCCCGAAATCCGCCACGCGGCGCTGCCCGGAAGCGGTCAGGTTGCTGGAACCGGACTCGAACGACGCCGAAGACAACCGCAAGCTGCCGCCGGCGTGGCCACTTCCGCTGGCCGACGCTCCGCTGTCGCTACCGCCCTGCAGCGCCTTGGTTGCCGCTTCGGCCAGCCGGGCTTCCTTGCGTGCCAACGCGGCGGCGCGCGCCTGCGCCGCGGCCAACCGCTTGGCCTGTTCAGCTTCGGCCTGCGCCTGCTGGGCTTGCTGCGCCGCCTGCGCGCCTTGTTGCTGCAGCATCTGCGCCTGCTGCACGGCGGCTTCGTATTGCAGTCGCTGGCGCGCCAGTTCCGCGCGCGCCGCGGCGGCATCCGCCTGGCTGGCTTGCAGCATGATCTGGTCGCGCTCCTGCCGAAGCTGATCGAGCCTGGCGCGATCCGCTTCGGTCTTCGCCGATGCCTGCGCCAGCGCGACGCGCTGCTCGGCCATGAACAGGGCATGGTCGTGTCCGCTGCGGCCGGCATTCTGCAAATCGTTGATCGCGTTGCGCGCGAGGACCTGCTGGGCCAGCGCGTATTGTCCGAGTTCGGGATCGGCACTCAGTTGTTCGAGCTGCGCCGACAGCCGCGCCACGTCGGGATCTTTCGTTGCCGCCTGGACGGGCGCAACGGCGCCAAGGCCGAATGCCAACGCGCCGACCAGCGCCACGGTGGTGATGGCGTGCCTCATGGATACACTCCCGGTTGTCCCGAAGTACTGGCCGGCGCGGGCTCGCCGGTGCTGGAGCCCGGCGACGGCTGGCCAAGCTGGATCGCGGGGAGGTCCACCGTGCCGCTGCCGCTGGACGATCCCGCGGCCGGTGGCGCCGTGACGGCTTGCTGGGCGGCGGCGGCCGCCGCCTGCCTGCGTTCGAGATCGGCCTTGAGCCCGGCATTCACGCGGGTCTGCTGATCGATCTGGCGATCGAGTTTCGCGGCTTCGGCGCGCGCCCGTGCGGTGGCGGCTGCAGCTTCGGCCTCCGCGGCCTTGTCGGCGGCCTTGCCGTTGTCGCCGCTGGCGCTGAACTGCTGCGCCGCGGCCAGTCGACGTTCGGCCTCGGCCAGTGCATCCGGCGCCGTGGTCGCCGCGCCGGCACTGCGCGCTGCGCGGATCTGCATCTGCGCGTGATCCATCATCTGGATCGGCGGAGGCGCGGTGGCACATCCGGCCAGCAGGGACGCCAGAATGACCAATCCGGGCAGGCGGGGGTCATGGATTTTTCGCCGCGTGCGTGTCATAAACAACACTCCGGGATGCATCGACGCATTGTCGGCGTACCATTTCGGCTTTGCAACGCCGCGCGGGCGGCGTGCATGGGGTTTCCTGACCGGGGATCAAAGATGGACATCGGATACTTCCTCAAGCTGATGATGGATCGCGGTGCGTCGGACATGTTCCTTTCCACCGGCACGCCCGTGCACATCAAGATCGAGGGACGGCTGGCGGCACTCGGCACTTCGCCGCTGCCGTCGGGCATGGTGAAGAAAATCGCCTACTCGCTGATGGACGAGGGTTCGGTGCCCAAGTTCGAGCGCGAACTGGAATACAACATGGCGCTGGCGGTGAAGGACGTCGGCCGCTTCCGCGTCAACGTGTTCAAGCAACGCGGTGAAGTCGCGCTGGTGATCCGCGCGATCAAGAGCGACATTCCTTCCATCGAGGAACTGCTGCTGCCGCAGATCTACAAGAAGCTGATCATGGAGCCGCGCGGGCTGATCCTCGTCGTGGGCGCGACGGGCTCGGGCAAATCCACCACGCTGGCGTCGATGATCGACTACCGCAACACCAACGCGGCGGGCCACATCCTCACCGTCGAGGACCCGATCGAGTTCCTGCACAAGCACAAGAAGTCGATCGTCAACCAGCGCGAGGTGGGCCTCGACACCCACAGCTACCACGAGGCGCTCAAGAACGCGATGCGCGAGGCGCCGGACGTGATCCTGATCGGCGAGATCCGCGACACCGCCACCATGGATGCCGCGATCGGCTTTTCGGAAACAGGGCACATCTGTCTCGCCACGCTGCATTCCAACAACGCCGACCAGACCATCGAGCGCATCCTCAACTTCTTCCCCGAGGCCGCGCACAAGAACATCCTGATGAACCTCGCGCTGAACCTGAAGGCGATCATTTCGCAGCGCCTGGTGGTCGGCAAGGACGGCCGTCGCCGTCCTGCGGTCGAGGTACTGATCAACACGCCGCACATCCGCGACCTGCTGCGCCGCGGCGAGGTACACGAGATCAAGCTGGCGATGGAACGCAGCCTGGAAGAAGGCATGCAGACGTTCGACCAGTCGCTGTTCAAGCTCTACAAGGAAGGCACGATCGACCTGGAAGAGGCGCTGTCGAAGGCCGACTCGCGCGACGGCCTCGCGCTCAAGATCCGCCTCGCCGAAGGTGCCAGCGGCACCGACTTGCCGGAGGACGATCCCTACGGACTGGGTGTATCGATGTAGCCCCGGCGGCCCGCCCTGACCGGCGGGTCCGAAGTCCGCGCGTCTACAGGGCGAGCTCGCCCTGGATGACATCCGCGACATCGCCACCCACCCAGACCTGGTCCGGGTCGATCCGCAGATGCACACGCCCGGCGCGCTGCAGCGCGCTGCCCTGTGCCGCGACATAGGACGCCGGCGCGAGTCCTTCGCGCATCAGCCACTGCGCCACGCCCGCGTTGAGGCTTCCGGTCACGGGGTCTTCGTATCCTGCACTGCCCACGAACGCGCGGATTTCCAGTGCCGCGTCGTGGCCGGGCTCGTGGAAACCCACCACCCCCAACTTGAGCGGTTTGAGCGCAGCCCAGTCCGGCGTGAGCGAGAGCACCTGCCGCGCCGACCGCAGCATCACTGCACACCAGTTGGGGCCGTTGTCGACCCACTGGTGATGGAGAATGTCCGCCGGCGATACGCCGAGCGCCCGGGTGACCTGGGCCAGCACGTCATGCTCCAGCGCGCCGGTGCGGCGCAACGGCGGTGCGGCGAACTCGAGCCGCGAACCGCCGGTACGAATCCGCACGATGCCCACGCCGCACTGTTGCGATACGAAACCCGGCACGCGCGGCTGGCCGCCCGCAGCCAGCCATGCATGGCACGAACCGAGCGTCGGATGGCCGGCGAAGGGCAGCTCGCCGACGGGCGTGAAGATGCGCACGCGGTAATCCGCATCCGGATCGGTCGCGGGCAGCAGGAAGGTCGTTTCCGAAAGATTGGTCCAGCGGGCGAACGCGGCCATCCGGGCGTCGTCCAGCCCTTCGGCGGCATGGACCACCGCAAGCGGGTTGCCGCCCAACGGATCGGTCGAAAAGACATTGACTTGCGAGAACCGGAACGTGCTCATGGTTTATGTCCACATGGGTGCCTGCTCGGTGTGACCGATCCGGCCTCATCGGCGGAAACCGAAGGCCGCACCATCGCGAGAAACGAAGAGGTCGCCGTTTCCGCTTTTCCGCGTCCAGGGTATCGGTCCCGCAGGTTGGCTGACGCCGGCTTCCTGGGCGGAAGCCCAGCACACACGGAACCAGGCCTCAAACATCGCGTGCGAGCTCTGCGGCAACCTCTCCCGCCACGGCCAGCGTCTCTGCAATGTCATCGCGGGTGTGCGCGGTCGACACGAACAGGTTTTCGTACGCGCCCGGATGGAACAGCACGCCGCGCGCCAGCATGCCGCGCCACCAGCGATCGAACAGTTTCTGGTCGGCATGGCGCTCGGCGTCGCGGTAATCGTGGATCGGCTCGCGCGCGAACCACACCTGCATCAGAGGACCGACGCCAACGACGCAAGCGGGCAACCCGGCGTTCCGCAATACCCCGTCCAGCCCCAGCCTCAACGCGTCCGACAGCGCATCGAGCTCCGCGAACAATCCGGGCGTGGCCAGTTCATCGAGCGCCGCATTCGCCGCGGCAATCGCGATGCCGTTCGCGTTGTACGTGCCTGCCATCGATACCGTCCCGTCGGCGACCAGCGCCATGATGTCGGCGCGGCCGCCGCAGGCCGCGACGGGAAAACCGCCGCCCAGCCCCTTGGCGAACACCGCCAAATCCGGGGTCACCCCGAAGCGGGCCTGCGCCCCGCCCAAGCCCAGCCGGAAGCCGGTGATGACTTCGTCGAACAGCAGCACGATGCCGTGGCGCGCGGTCAGCTCCCGCATCGCTTCGAGATAACCCGGCTTCGGCAGGATGCAGCCGGTGTTGCACATCACCGGTTCGGTGATCACGGCCGCGATTGAATCGCCTTCGCGCCTGATCGTGTCGGCCAGCAGGTCTGCATCGTTCCACGGCAGGATGATGAGGTTCCCTTCGACGCCACGCGGCAACCCCGGCCCCTGCGGCACCGGCACCGGACGCGCGTCGGGACCCGCCCTGGCGAGGTCCGGATGCTTGCTCCAGTACACCTGATCGGAAAAGCCGTGGTACATCCCCTCGAAGCGGATGAGCTTCGGCCGGCCGGTGAACGCACGCGCGAGACGGGTCGCATACAGCACCGCCTCGGTACCGGTGTTGCAAAGACGGACCTGCTCCACGCACGGCACGGCGGCAATGATCTTTTGCGCCAGCCGTGCTTCGTCCGCGGTGGGCAAGGCGAACACGGTGCCGCGCTGCTCGATGAATTCGACCACGGCCCGCGTGACCCGGGGCGGCCGATGGCCGAGCAGCATGGGTCCCAGGCCCAGCAGGTAGTCGATGTAGTCGTTGCCATCCACGTCGCGCAGATGCGCGCCGTCGCCGCTTTCGACGAACAGCGGGTACGGCGTCCAGCCCGCCCACGTCGCACGCGCGGTGCTGTTGACACCGCCGGGGATGGGATCGCGGGCGGCATCGAACAGTTGCGCGCTGCGCGACGTATCAAGCCCATCCGCCAGCGACAACACGCCGACGGGCGAAACCGTCGCAGCCTTTGCGGGTGTCATGGTTCGTCCTGCAGTCTCTCAGAGGGCGGGGGCGGGGGTCAGCCCGGGTTGCGATGCATGCAGCTTTCCAGTCAGCAGCGAGGGCAACAGCCCTGTCGCATCGGCGAAGCCGACGATCGAGGTGTGCGGAATGCCGGCGTGCCGGCAGTGCTCGATCAACCGGTGCTTGGCGAATACGTAATCGACTTCGCCCGCCGCGCAGAAATCCGACGCACCGTCGCCGACCAGCAACACGCGATGGAGACGACGGTGTTCGCGCACCGCACTGGCGCATTTGCAATGGCCACTGCCGACCCGGCAATGCGGATCGGAGAACGGTGTTTCGAGCTTCCATTTCCGCGGCCCGGTTTGCACCAGCCGGTTGGCAAGGATGGGCAGGCTGCCGAGCTGGTAACGCGCCAGCATCGCGCGGATCGCGTAATCGAGGCCATCGCTCACGATGCGCAGTGTCGTCCCGGCAGCCCGGACGGCCTCCACGAACCGCGGAAATGCGGGATCGATCCGCATCGAGCCAAGGTGCTCGTCGATCTCCTCTCGCGATGCATCCAGCAGCGCGACCTGGCCGGCCATGCATTCAGCCGAACCGATCTTGCCCGCGCGCCAGTCGTGCTCGAGCACCTGCCACTCCGGCGATGCGAACCGGTCGAGCAACGAGTCTGTGACGTCCTCGACCGCAATGGTGCCGTCGAAGTCACACAGGATGTTCCATGGGGCCACGGACGTTTTCTCGGGAGGCGGCCGGCCGCAAGTCGCGGCAATTCTACCCTCGCCACGCTTTCGGGACGCTTTCGTCCCCATGGAGCCACTGAGCCTGGAACCCGGCGCGGAGGCGCACGAAGCTGGACGCACGGTGGCGCAGCGATCACGCGATCGCATCGGGTCGGCCCCGCGATTTCCGGTGAAAGCAAGCTACCTCACCACGGGCCTTGATGCCTCGATGCGCGGGGCAAGTCCATGGCTCACGGTCGGGGACGGACCGGGGCCGGAAACCGCACCAGCACGCGCTGGCCGATCCGGAGCGGCGTCCGGCCTTCCTTCACCGGCGCGAGTTCCAGCGTGCAGTCGACGTCGTTGGCGAGCGCCCGTTCCAGCGGGTCCTGCGTCAAGCCGGCCGGCTGCAGCACCTGCCCGACCCAGGTTACGGTCGCCTCGTAGGCCGGCCCGTTGCCCGAATCCCGGACCACTTCCGCGTGCATGCCGGCGCGGATGGAACCGGCCGCGTCCACGTCGAGCTGTGCCTGCACGATGTGCGGCCGGTCGGGCAGCAGCTCGAACAAGGGCTGTCCGGACGACGCGGACACCGATTGGCCGATCGCGACGCGACGCAGCACGACCACCCCCGCCACCGGCGCGCGCAGCGTGGTCGCATCGAGATCGAGTTTCGCCGCGGCGGCTTTTTGGCGTGCGGCGTCCAGCTGCGCCTGCGCGGCGGCCTGCCTGGCCTTCAGCGAGGCCACCGCACCCCGCGCCTGTTCGGCGGCTTCGCCGGTCGCCGCACCGGCACTCGCGGCCGCGGCAACGCGTGGTGCGCGTCGTTCCGCCTGCTTCAGGGACACCTGCAGCCCCGCCAGTTGCGCCCTGGCCTGTTCGATGCCGGCCTCGGCGCTCGCCACCGCGATGGTCGCGCTGCGCGCGTCGAGCGTCGCCAGTACCTGGCCGCGTTCGACCGCGTCACCCGGCTTCACCGCAACCGACTCCACCACCCCGTCGGTGCGCGCGCCGACCAGCACCATCCCGCCTTCGACGGAAACCTTTCCGCGCGCCACCGCCAGCCACTGCGGGGACTGCGCGGACGCCCCCGCGGCTGCATCGTGGCCGCCGCCGGACGAGCACGCGCCCAGCCCCAGCACCGCAGCGGCGAACAGGAAGGTGGCACAACGATGCGGTTTCACGATGCCCTCTCCTCTCGAAGCGCGGAATCATCATGCGGCACGCGCCGGTCATTGAATATGACCCCGTCTTCCATTTCCAGCACGCGGTCGGCATGGGTGACGAGGCGCGGATCGTGGCTGACGCACAGCACCGCGGTGCCATGTTCGTGCGCGATGCGGCGGAGCGTGTCGATCACGATCTGTCCATTGGCGGCATCCAGTGCGCTGGTGGGTTCGTCCGCGAACAACAGTTGCGGCTGCTTGACCAGCGCGCGCGCAATCGCGACGCGTTGTTTTTCGCCGCCGGAAAGTTCGGCCGGCAGCAGGTGCATGCGATCACCCAATCCGACTTCGTCCAGCGCCGCGCGGCCGCGCGCTTCCGCAGTCCGATCATCCACGCCCATGTAGCCCAGTGGCAGCATCACCTGTTCCAACGCGTTGAGCGCGGGGAACAGGTTGAAACCCTGGAACACGAATCCGGTGTGATGAAGGCGGAAGCGGTCGCGCGCATGCCGATCGCCCCGGAACAAATCTTCGCCCAGTGCGACCACGCTTCCGGCATCCGGACGTTGCAGGCCGGAGAGGATCGACAACAGCGTGCTCTTGCCGCAGCCCGACGGGCCCGCGATGAGGGTCAGATGCCTGGCATCGACCGAAAGCGAAAGACCGCGCAGGACTTCCGTGCGCACCTTGCCGCTGGTGTAGCCCATGCAGAGATCGCGGGCTTCGAGCGCGCTCATCGGAGGAGCAACGCCGGATCGGCGTTCCGCAACACACGGACCGCAGCCACGCCCGAAACCAGCGCGATGCCCATCACCAGGGCCGCGCAGGCGAGCCACGCCGGCAGGTTCAACTGCACAGGCACGTCCTGGAGCGTGGCGAGGCCGATCAAGGCGAGGCTCAGCAACACCCCCGCGATCAGGCCGCATACGCCGATCCACGCGGCCTGCTCGAGGACCACGCGACGCAGCGAGCCCAATCCGATGCCCAGCGCATGCAGCGTTGCGTACTCGCGCACCGAGCCCGCAATGGCGCCCATGAGCGTCTGGCTGGTAATGATCGCGCCGACGATGAAGACCACCACCGCGAGGAAAATTACGCCGAGGCCGGCGCCGGTCTGGAACATCCAGTAGAACACCGCGCGTCGCGCGAAACTCGATGCCGTCCACGCCGCGTAATCGTGCGCCGACGCGTCGATGCGCCCCGCGACCGCGCCCGCGTCCGCGTCGGGTTTCAGCTTCGCGACGTAGTAGGCGACTTCCGTCCCCCCGGTGTCGTCGTCCAGTGCCCGTGCGGTATCCAGCGAAGCGACCACGTTCACCCCGCCCAGCGCGCGGATGCCGCTGGCGACCCCGACGATGCGGACCAGGTGGCCGTTGATGAGCGCCTGGCCGCCGATCGGCACGCCGAGCTTGGGCAAATCGGCACGGTCGACGATCACCGCGAACGGCTCGTTCAACGACGCCCGTTGGGCGGGCGTCAGCACGCCGGAAAAGATCATGCCATCCGCCTCGGTGCTGATGCCCGACACGAACACCGACACCCCGCCGGTGCCGGCCGGGCCGCGCCAGTCGCCATCCACCCAAGCGAACGGCTCGACGCGGGCGACGCCCGGGTCCATCAACAGCGCGGTGCGCGCGGTCGGCGCGATCGGACGCCCGAGTTCGATGCTCTGGGTGCCCGGGTAGCCGACCCACACGTCGGCGTCGGACGCGGTGATGTACACCGCGGTGGAGCCGAATATCCCGAACACCAGGGCGGCCTGCATCAACAGCAGCAATCCCGAGAACGCGACCGCAAGCATCGCCGGCAGGAAGCGCCGCCATTCGTGGACGAGGGTCTTGCGGGCGAGCGGGATCATGGCTCGATGCGGGCCCTTGAACCCCTCTCCCTCCGCGAGAGGCGGAGCGGGAGTGAACGCACGCGCGGCGCGGGGGGTGCGGTTCCCGATGCGCGATGCGACGACATGCTCCGCAACGTACCCCCAACCGCCTTTCGGGCACCCTCTTGCGAAGAAAGCGGGAGTTCGTCGTTACCTGGTCGCACTATCGTCCTCCGGCAGCGGCGCGCCACCGAGCGCCTTGTACAGCGCGACGTACGCGAGGCCGTGCGCCAGCCGCGCCTGGTCGCGCTCGAATTCGGATTCGCTGAGCGCGAGTTTCGCGTCCGCCAGTTGCAGGCCGTCGACCTGACCCAGACCCTGCAATTTTTCACTGAGCGACAAGCTGCGCTGCGATGCACGGGCCGCTTCGTCCGTGCTTTGCAATTTCTGCCCCGACGCGTGCAGCGCCGCGAGGTCCGTTTCGACCTCCGCTGCACCTTGCAGCACTGCCTGGCGATAGGCCAGGACGGCGGCCCGCAGTTGGGCCTCGCGCGCATCGCGTACCGCGCGGCGCTCACCCCAGTCGAACAGTGGAATGTTGATGATCGGTCCGATCGCGAAGGAATTGTTGACGTCACCGAGGCGCCTGTTGCCCTTGACCAATGCCGCGAACGTCAACGAACTGCCCAGCGCGAAGCGCGGATACAGGTCGGCCTTGGCGATGCCGAGTTCGCCCGCGGCTTTCAGCACCTGCGCTTCGGCGTAGCGGATTTCGGGGCGGGTGCGCAGAAGATCGGCGGGCACCGCGTCGAGGTTGCCGGCCGTGAGTTTCGGTGGGGGCTTCGCGGCCAGCCAGGCCGGGTCGGGCTCGCTTTTCCCCAGCAGCAACGCCAGCACCTGCGCGTGCCGCACGACGGCTGCCTCCGGATCGGCCAGGCGCGACCTGGCCGTGGCCGCCGCGGCCGTGGCTTGCTCCACTTCGATCCGCGACGCCAGTTGCAGGCGCTCCTGCACGCGCAGCAATTCCACCTTCTTCCGCGCCGCCCGCGCGGCCTCGCGCAGCAGCCATTCGCTGCGCTGCGCGGCGCGCAGTTGCAGGTACTCGCGGACCACTTCCGCGACCAGCGAAACGCGGGCCGACTGCAAGGCCGCTTTCGCCTCGCCCGTGTTCGCGGCGGCGAGGTGCGCATCTGCATCGCGGCGTCCGAAAAGCCCGAGTTCCCACGACGCATCGAAGCCGGCCTGGAAATAGCTGGCGGTGTTTTCCGCGTTGGGTTGTTCGAGGGTGTTGAACGCAAGCCGCGGCTTGTAGGTGGTCGACGCCGCGTCTTCCAGCGCCCGCGCTGCGCGCAACTTCAACGCAGCCCGCTGCACGTCGAGGTTGTCGTGGAGCGCGCGCTCGACCAGTCCGTCCAGGTCGGGATCGCCGAATTGCTTCCACCAGCCCGTGAGATCCGGTGTCGGCCCGGATCCCGGAGACGCGTTGTGCCATTGCGCGGGCAGGTCGTCGTCCGGCAGTTTCGGTACCTGCACGCTGACGCAGCCCCCAACCACAGCGCACAGCACCATCGCGATCAATGTGCGCATCGGGTTTCGCTGGGGGCGAGGGAGAGCGTGCATGGACCGCGGCAGTGTAGCGGCTGGCCAATCCTGCAGCGGCGCAGGCCGGAAAGCCAGCGGAAAGGCTGTGGCACGACGCACGTCGAGCCTGCAAGTGCCTTCCGCGCGGCGGGCGTAGAATGGCGTCGCGGCTCGTCGCGACGATTCGTCGCCTGTTGACCCCATGAACCCCGCCTCCGCCAATTCATCTCGACGTTTCTTCGCCTACACCGCGTGGGACGTGATTCCCGTGCTGATGGTGCTGGGCCATGCCGCGTTCCTGGCATGGCTGTTCTTCGGCTTCCACCGGACGCCGTGGTGGCTGTGGATTCCGTGTGCCTGCGTGTATTCCATTTCGATCTCGTGGTCGATCAATTCGACCAGCCACAACTTCATCCACAACCCGTTCTTCAAATGGGCGTGGTTGAACCGCGTTTTCAGCTTCCTGTTCTCGCTGACCGACGGTTTCAGCCAGGAGTTCTACAAGCACGTGCACCTGCGCCACCACGTCGGCAACATGGACCGGATCGGCAAGGACGGCACCACCATCGACCCCCTGTCGATCTATCGCCACGGCAAGGACGGCAAGCCGGAAAGCGTGTGGACCTACACGTTCTATTCGTATTTTCGCGACGACATCGGCGAGTGCTACACGCGCGTCAAGAAGAAGTGGCCGCACCTCGCGCGCTGGATCCGCATCGAGATCGCGACGGTGGTCATCGTCTATCTCGCCTGCCTCGTCTACGACTGGCGCGCTTTCCTTTGCCTGGTGCCGTTCTACTACCTTGGCCATTCGCTGTCGTCATTGAACGGCTATTACGAGCACCTGAAGGGCGACCCCGACCAGCCGATAGCCTGGGGGGTATCCACGTACAACAAGTTCTACAACTGGACCTGGCTGAACAACGGCTTCCACGCCGAGCACCACTACCGGCCCAAGGTGCACTGGACCAAGATGGCGGAGTTGCGCGACTCCATCCGCGACGAGCAACGCGCCAGGGGTGTCCATGTGATGGGCTGGTGCCACGCACTGGGATTCATGGATAGATCGCCGCCTGCACGTGCGCGCAGCGGCGCTTCGGCCCCCGGGCAGCCGGCCGGGCACATCGCCTGACGCCGCGGCCGTTTACGCACCCGTCACGGCAGCGAAATTACGCTCCCGGTTCCCTTTGATGCTGCACGAAGGAGGGCGCCGTGCTCAAGTGGGCCATCATCTTCGCCATCATTGCGGTGATCGCGGGCGCGCTCGGCTTCACCCGCGTCCAGGGCATCGCAGCGACGATCGCCAAGGTCTTTTTCGTGATCTTCCTGATCCTGTTCATCCTTGCGGTCCTCGCGCTGGTCGGGATTTTCCACGCGCTGTAGCCAGCCGGAGTCGCTGCCGGGCGTGGCACACTAGGCGGCCATGCCCGGCCTGATTCCCGAACGCTTCATCGATGAACTGCTGGCCCGCGTCGACATCGTCGACGTGGTGCAGCAGCGCGTGCCGCTGAAGCGCGCCGGCCGCGAGTGGACGGCGTGCTGTCCGTTCCACGACGAGCGCACGCCGTCGTTCTACGTCAGCCCGGCCAAGCAGTTCTACCACTGCTTCGGTTGCGGCGCGCATGGCAGTGCGGTGCGCTTCCTGATGGAGTACGAGCGGCTGGAATTCCCCGATGCGGTCGAGGAGCTGGCGCAATCGGTCGGCCTGGCGGTGCCGCACGAAGGCGGCGACCGGCGACCGCGCGAGGACCATACCGATCTGTACGCGCTGCTCGATGCCGCCGCGGCCTTCTACCAGCGCGCACTGCCCGACAGCACCGCCGCGAAGGCATATTGCAAAAAGCGCGGGCTGGACCCGGCGATCATCGAACGCTTCCGCATCGGCTGGGCGCCGGGCGGTTGGGACGCGGTGAAACGCGCACTCGGCACCTCCGACGCGCGCGTGAAGATGCTCGAACAGGCCGGCATGCTCTCGACCGGCGAAAAGGGCAAGCAGTACGACCGTTTCCGCGAACGGTTGATGTTCCCGATCATGGATCGGCGCGGACGGGTGATCGCGTTCGGCGGCCGGGTCCTCGAGGGCGACGGACCGAAATACCTCAACTCGCCCGAGACGCCGCTGTTCCACAAGGGCCGCGAACTGTTCGCGCTGTGGCAGGTGCGCCAGGCCAATACCAGACTCGAACGCCTGATCGTGGTCGAGGGTTACATGGACGTGGTGTCGCTGCACCAGGCCGGCGTCACGCAGGCCGTCGCGACGCTCGGCACCGCCACCACCAATGAGCACGCGGAGCTCCTGTTCCGCGCCGCGCCCGACGTGTTCTTCTGTTTCGACGGCGATCGCGCCGGCCGCGGCGCCGCGTGGCGCGCGCTGGAATCGGTGCTGCCGCGGATGCGCGACGGCCGCCAGGCGTTCTTCCTGTTCCTTCCGGAAGGCGAAGACCCCGACACACTGGTACGCAAGGAAGGTCCGGAAGGCTTCGAGGCGCGGCTGAAAAACGCGACGCCGTTGTCGGAATACTTCTACGCATACCTGTCGCACGACGTGAACGTGGCGACGCTCGACGGCCGCGCGCGCCTGGCCGAACACGCGAAACCGCTGCTCGCGAAGTTGCCGGACGGCGCGTTCCGCGACCTGATGTTCGCGGAACTGGAAAAGCGCACCGGCGTGCGCGGCGAAACCTCGCGCCCGATGCCCGCACCCCGCCGCGATGCCGCGTCACCCGGCGGTGCGCCGCGCCGCACCCTGGTGCGCAGCGCGATTGCGATGCTGCTGGCCAATCCCGCGCTGGCCCAGGAGGTGAAGCTGCCCTACGCCTTCGCCGGACTCGACAAACCCGGCATCCCGCTGCTCACGGAATTGCTGGATTTCCTGCAGCAGCGCCCCGGCATCAATACCGCGATGCTGCTGGAACATTTCGCGGGACGCGGGGAATCGGCGGCCTTGCAGAAACTCGCGCTGACCGAATTTCCCGGCGAACCCGAGGCGGTGCGCACCGAGTTCACCGACGCGTTGAACAAGCTTGCGGAACAGACCACGCAACAGCGCCTCGACGCGTTGATCCGCAAGCAATCGGAACACGCGCTCGACGAGAACGACAAGAACGAACTGCGCGCGCTGCTGGCCCGCAAGGCCAGGCCCGATCCGGCATGACCGCGGACATCAAGCGTCGTCGCGGCGACTGGACGCGGATCCGACGCGTGTCCGCACACTGCGCGGTGATCGTCACGCTGCTGCTGCCGCTGCAGGCGCTGGCGGGGCCGCCGTACACCACCGACGATCCCGAGCCCACCGACACCGGCCACTACGAGATCTATTTTTTCGGCGAGGGCGCTTCGTCGCGCGACGGCCGCGATGGCTCGGCCGGCGTGGACTTCAACTACGGCGCCGCCGAAAACCTGCAACTGACCGCAACGTTGCCGATCGCGTGGAATGCTCCGGCCGGCGGCGGCCGCGCGACCGGCTTGGGCAACGTCGAACTCGCGGTGAAATACCAGTTCCTGCACCAGCGGGAGGCGGGCGTGGACGCGGCGTTTTTTCCACGCGTGTTCCTGCCGGCGGGCTCGTCCGCGGTCGGTGAAAACCACGCCTCGCTGCTGCTGCCGCTGTGGCTGCAGCGGAGTTCGGGCGCGTGGACGGTATTCGGCGGCGGCGGCTGCGAGATCCACCGCGGCGGCGATTCGCGGGATTTCTGCATGCTCGGCACCGCACTCACCTACCAGGTGAATGAAAGGTTCCAGATAGGTGCGGAGGTTTACCATCAGACGGCGGACACGCGCAGCGGCGGCGCCAGCACCGATTTCGACGTGGGGGCGACATACGACCTCGACGCCCATTTCCACTTGATGGCCTCCGCGGGACCCGGCCTTCAGAACCGGGATCGCACCGATCGCGTGGTGTGGTACGCGGCCCTGCTGTGGACGCGCTGACCGCGCGCCACCGGATCCAACCACCCAAGACACGCATGAACAACAACACGGCAAGCAAGGTCGCGGCGGTCACGCTGGGATTCTGGATCATCAAGATCCTCGCCACCACGCTGGGCGAAACCGGCGGCGACAGCGTGACCATGACGATGAACCTCGGCTACCTCGTCGGCAGCGCGATCTTCCTTGCCGCGCTGGTGGTGATGGTGGTGCTGCAGGTGCGGGCGCGTCGGTTCCATCCCTTCCTCTATTGGGGAACGATCGTCGCCTCCACCACCGCCGGCACCACCATGGCGGACTTCGCCGACCGCTCGCTCGGCATTGGCTATCCAGGCGGCTCGCTGCTGCTGTTCGGCTGCGTGATCGTGACGCTTGCGTTGTGGCGCATCAGCCAGGGCACGGTGTCGGTACAGAGCGTGCGCACGCCAAGGGTCGAGGTGTTCTACTGGGTCACCATCACCTTTTCGCAGACGCTGGGCACCGCGCTCGGCGACTGGGCCGCCGATGCGGGACTCGGCTACGGCGGCGGCGCGCTGGTGTTCGCCGCGGGACTGGCCCTGGTCGCGATGGCCTACTACCTGACGCGCGCATCGCGCGTGTGGCTGTTCTGGATCGCCTTCATCCTGACGCGGCCGCTCGGTGCGACGCTCGGCGACTTTTTCGACAAGCCGGTCGCCCAGGGCGGCCTGGATGTCAGCCGCCCACTGGCATCGGGAATCCTTGCGGTGGCCATCGTTGTGCTGATCCTGATCCTGCCGCAAAAGGCGGCCGAGCATCCGCGCCACCCGGTCAAGCCTGGCGCGCGGGCCTAGATGCCTCCGCGGCTCGGAAAGGCGCGACCGCGCCGCGTGCAGGGTGGGTTTCCCGGTTCAACCGGAAAGCTCAATTCGGCTGGCGGGCGAAAGCCCATGCCATCACCCGCGGGACGTGGGGCGCCGACCCACGGCAACCGCCTTACAGCATTTTCCGGATATCCCTCTCGATCTTCTCTGGCTTGTCAGCCGATGCGTACCGGCGCACCACTTTGCCGTCACGGTCGATCAGGAATTTGGTGAAGTTCCACTTGATCGCCTCGCTTCCGAGCACCCCGGGCGCTGCGTGCTTCATGAACGAGTAGAGCTGATGCGTGCCCGTGCCGTTCACGTCCACTTTGGCGAACAGCGGAAACGTCACGTCGTAGTTTGTCGAACAGAAAGCGCGGATTTCAGCGGCGTCGCCGGGCTCCTGATGCCCGAACTGGTTGCAGGGAAATCCGAGCACCTCGAAACCGCGATCCTTGTTCGCGCGGTACAGCGCTTCCAGTCCTTCGTATTGCGGCGTGAACCCGCATTTCGAAGCGACGTTGACGATCAGCAAAACCTTGCCGCGATAAGCATCGAGCTTCTGCGGCGTGCCGTCGAGCAGGTTCGCTTCGAAGTCGCAAATGGTCGTCATGGCATTGCCCGGATGATTGCGTCCCTGCGTCGAGTCTAGGACCGGACGAGGGCGAGGGGGCAAGTTGGCAACACACGGTTCTGCATTCGGACGCCGGCCGGCAAGCGGCCCAAAAGAAAAACGCCCCGATCGGGGCGTTTTTCGTCAGCCTTGGCGGATGCCGTCAGACCAGCTCGCGCTTGTGATAACGGTAACCCGAGCCGATCAGCAGCAGGCCCAGCAGGAACAGGCCGATCTCGCCCGGCTCCGGCACGCCGATGTTTCCGGCCGCGATCGCGACGTTGTCGAACTCGAACGCGTGCTGGGAACTGGACATCACCACCCGGTCAAACATCGAAGACAGATTGATGTTGACGTAGCAGGTGCCTACCGTGCTCTGGTTGCCGTCGGCGCAGTTTCCGCCACCCGCAGCAGCCGAGACGTCCGCGCCCGTGAATTGGGCAATCTGCGTGTCGCCAAAATAGAAGGCGATGGTGTTCAGGTTGGCATCGGGATTGTCATCCACCGAGCCCCACAGCAGGCCAAAATATTTTTGCCCGGTCGCGAATTCCAGAACCGCGGACGATCCCGGGATGCCGCCGGCGGTGAGGTACGTTGTCGTATCGGCACCGTTGCCCAGATCGCCGAAAAGCATGCCGTTACCGTTCGACAGGACGGGCGGCGCATACAGACTGTTTGCGCCACCTTGCACCGCGCCGCCGTCGGGCGTGAAGCTCACGGCAATGCTGCAGAGAGAGGTCGTACCACCGCCCGAGCCGAGCGTGAGCCCGTCGAAATTCTCGTAACAATCCGCGCCGGTGGGAACGCCACCCACGGATGCGCTCAGGGTGGTGGCATTCGCGCTCGTCGCCGCAAGGCACATGCCGAGGGCAAGCGCGCCCGCGGCCACGAGGCCCATCCGCTGCTTCTTCTGACTCTTCATCGTAGGTTTCTCCAATGGCGGAACCGTACGACGCTCTCGGATGAGTCGCGTGGTTGGTCCCCTGCGGCACCTACCTAAGCAACTTGCGTACCAAACATTTAACTTATTGTTTTGACAGAACAAGCGCACCGAAGCCGACCGCGGAAACGAGGCATTTTGTAAATCTTGCCGACGTTTGGGAGGGGTATGGAGTGAAAGACTGACCCGGCGGCCAAGGAATTTGTCCGCCGTCGCTCTGGTCACGGCGACCGTGCAGCAGAGGGACCGACCGGGAGATCACAGCCAGCGCGCGAACCTTCGCATGTAAAGCGTCTTCACGAATTGCGTCAGCACGCAATACGCAATCACCGTAAGGGCAAGCCAGCCGAAATATTCCAGCGGCAATTCGACCATGCCAAGGTGCCGGCCAAGAATGGTGTACGGGATCGCGATGCCGATCGCGATGATCGCGGTGGTGAGGCCCAGCACTGGCGCCGCGGCCGCGCTTTGCAGGAACGGAATCCGGCGGGTGCGGATCATGTGCACGATCAGGGTCTGGGTCAGCAGGCTTTCGACGAACCAGCCCGACTGGAAGAACGCCTGGTGCACCGGCGTTTTCGCGCCGAACCAGTACCACAGCAGCGCGAACGTGGTGATGTCGAAGATCGAGCTGGTCGGACCCACCCAGAACATGAAACGCTTCAAGTCGCCTGCGTCCCACTTGCGCGGCTTGCGCACGTATTCCTCGTCCATCCGATCGAACGGGATCGACAACTGCGAAATGTCGTAGAGCAGGTTCAGCACCAGGATCTGCAGCGGCAGCATCGGCAGGAACGGCAGGAAGATGCTGGCGACCAGCATGCTGAAGACGTTGCCGAAATTGGAGCTGGCCGTCATTTTGATGTACTTGACGATGTTGCCGAAGGTGACGCGGCCTTCCAGCACGCCTTCTTCCAGCACCATCAAATTCTTTTCCAGCAGGATGATGTCGGCCGATTCCTTGGCGATGTCGGTCGCGGTATCGACCGAGATGCCGACGTCGGCGCGGCGCAGCGCCGCGGCGTCGTTGATGCCGTCGCCGAGGAAACCGACCGTGTGGCCGCGCCGTTGCAGCGACTCGACGACGCGCGATTTCTGCAGCGGCGACATCTTGGCGAACACGGTGGTGCGCGCGACCAGTTCGTCGAGCGCAGCGTCGTCCAGGTCCTCGATGTCGCGGCCCAGCACCGAATGTTCGACGTCCAGGCCGACCTCGCGGCAGATCTTGCGGGTGACGGCTTCGTTGTCGCCGGTGATCACCTTCACCGCGACCCCGTGATGGTTGAGCGCCGCGATCGCGGTGTGCGCGGTGTCCTTGGGCGGGTCGAGGAAGGCGAGGCAGCCTATCGCGGTGAGGCCCGTTTCGTCGGCAATGCCGTAGGCGCGATTGACGGCAGGCTGGCGCCTGACCGCGACGATCAGCACCCGCAGGCCGTCCTCGTTCAGCCCGTGCGTCATCGCACGGATGCTGTTGCGACGATGATCGGTGAGCGGAATATCCCTGTTGCCCTCGCGCGCAAACGCGCAGATCGAAAGCATCTCCTCCACCGCGCCCTTGCACACCAGCAGGTCTTCGCCATGCCCTTCGGTCAGCACCACCGACATGCGCCGGCGCTGGAAATCGAACGGGATCTCGTCGACGACTTTCCATTTCGCGATGGAGTCTTCGAGGTCGCGATGCGCCAGCACCGCCTTGTCCATCAGGTTCTTGAGGCCCGTCTGGAAATGGCTGTTGAGGTAGCCGTACTCCAGCGCGTCGTCGGATTCCTCGCCGTCGAGATCGAGGTGTTGCTCCAGCACGATCTTGTCGAGGGTGAGCGTGCCGGTCTTGTCGGTGCACAGCACGTCCATCGCGCCGAAGTTCTGGATCGCGTTGAGCTGCTTCACCACGACCTTGCGGCGGCTCATCGCCAGCGCACCCTTGGCGAGGTTGGCGGTGACGATCAGCGGCAGCATCTCCGGCGTGAGGCCCACCGCCACCGAAATGGCAAACAGGAAGGCTTCCAGCCAATTGCCCTTGCCGAAGCCCTGGATCAGGAACACGATCGGCACCATCACCGCCATGAAGCGGATCAGCAGCCACGACACGCTTTTCACGCCCCGGTCGAAGCTGGTCTCGGCGCGATCGCTGGCCAGCGTGTGCGCGAGCGAACCGAGATAGCTTCGCGGTCCGGTTGCGACCACCACCGCCGTGGCGCTGCCGCTGACCACGTTGGTGCCCATGTAGCACACGGCCGGAAGCTCCAGTGGCTCGGCGTCGACTTGCCCGGCATGTTCGGGAGCAAGCTTTTCCACCGGCAACGATTCGCCGGTCAGGATCGCCTGGGAAACGAACAGATCCTTGGCCGACAGCAGGCGCAAGTCGGCGGGCACCATGTCGCCGGCGGAAAGATGCACGATGTCGCCGGCGACCAGTTCGATCACCGGCACTTCGATCCGCTCGCTGTGGCCGTCGGAAGCCCGACGCGTGACCGTCGCGGTGTTGCGCACCATCGCCTTCAGTTTTTCGGCGGCGCGCGAGGAACGAAATTCCTGGGTGAAGCTCAGCACCACGCTGATGCCGACCATGACCGCGATGATGATGGGGCCGGTGGGGTCGTCCGACGTCATCAACTGGACCGCGGCCAGCACCAGCAGCACGATGATGAAAGGGTTCCAGAACGTTCGCGCGAACTGAAGCGCCCAGTGGGGTGGCCTTTCATGGGTAGCCTGGTTGACGCCGTCGCGATCGAGCCGGTCTTCGATCTGTTCCTCGTCGAGCCCGGCGGGGGTGGTCTCGAGTGAAGCCAGCAGCGCTGCCTCGTCGGTCCATGCGGCATCCGCGGCGAGCGGCCGCGCATGGGCCGTCGCGCGGGGCTTGCCGGCCGCGGCAGTGGCATTCGGTTGAGGTGTAGATCCGGACATCACTCGTTTCCACGGCGGGGAACACGCACCCGCGGAACGAGCGATGGATCCGCGGGATTACATCGAAGTGAAAATGCGCATTCGTTTTCGCGCGGATGTTCGTGCGATCGTCCACGATCGCCGCTTTGCATGGCGATCCCGATACATGGACGCCCGCCATCCACAATGGCCGGAACGGCCACCCTCGGCCTGCACACCCACGGCAGCGCACCGCACACCACCTGCCGCGCGGCAGATGCGTGTTCGTGGCGGAGGCCGCAAGCCTCGTTGGCGGATCGCGAGCATCACGCGGCCCGTGGCGCTTCGCGCGGCGCGGGCACGGTCACGTTCCACTCGCGGCGGCGGCCGTCGCGCCGGTTGGAATGCGCATGGCGGGCGGCCAGGCGCGCACGCAGGAAATTGCGAAGGAGGTTCATGGCCCATCTCCTCTTCAAGCAGTGCCGCAGCACCGCTCAAGGGACGGGCCGGACGCGCCTAGTCGAGGCGAATGCCAGTCGTCCGGGCGCGGTGGCCGCGGATCGGTTTCGATTTGGCCGCCGCCACCCGATGCAAGCGAGTGCCGGCGGTGCGACTAGGGTGTACGTCCATGGTCATGTGAAATGGAGGACAGTGCCGACGCGCGCAGCGCGCCCGTCGACCCACGCATTGTCGTTTCGCCGGCCGTTTGCGTCAACCCTGCAGCGCCGCCAAGTATCGGGGCACAACCGGCATTCAGCCGCGAGCCGGCAAGCCGACGCGCTATCATGACCAGTCGTCCTCCATTCGCACGAGCCATGTCTCTCCGTCATCGTTGGTTGCGCCTGGGCCTTGCCGCCGGCGCCCTGTTTGCACTCGCCGCCTGCGCTTCGCATCCGCAATGGCAGCTCGACGACGTGCAAGGCCATCTGCCCGACCTGAAATTCCAGATGACCAATGACCTTGGCCAGCCGGTGACGGCGGCGACCTATCACGGCAAGGTCACGCTGCTGTATTTCGGCTACACCCACTGTCCCGACGTGTGCCCATTGACGCTGGTGCACCTGCACACGGTGCTGCAGAAGATGGGCAAGGCGGCCGACGACGTGCGCATCCTGTTCGTGACGGTGGACCCGACCCGCGACACCGTTCCGGTGCTGCACCAGTACGTCACCGCATTCGACCCGCGCGTGGTGGGCCTGACGGGCAGCTCCGACGCCATCGCGCAACTGGCCAAGCGCTATCGCGTGTTCTACAAACCCGCGCCCGCGGGGGCATCGTCCTCGGCCGGATACGAAGTCACCCACAGCTCGGCGATCTATGTCTTCGATCGCGAGGGCCGCGCACGACTGCTGGCCACGCCCGGTTCGTCCAACGACGAAATCCTGCATGACCTGAACATACTGGTAGGCCAGCAATCATGAATTTCCGTACCCTGGTCGGGGCAGCGATGCTGGCGCTCAGCGCCACGGCCCTCGCGGCCTCACCCGCATCACCGGACGTGCAAGTGGAACACGCGTGGATCCGCTGGCTGCCGGCCAGGCTGCCGGCCGCGGGTTACGCGGTGATCCGCAACATGGGCGACGGCACCCTGCGCCTCACCGGCGCCAGCAGTCCCGGCTACGGCATGGTGATGCTGCACCACTCACGCCTGGCGCACGGCGACAGCACGATGGAAATGGTGGATCACCTGGACATCCCGGCGCACGGCAGCGTGGAGTTGGCGCCGGGTGGCTATCACCTGATGCTGTCGCAGCCGACCCATGCCATCAAGCCGGGCGACCACGTGGAAGTGACGTTCGAGTTTGCCGACGGCGCCAAGCTTCAGACGGATTTTTCGGTGCGGCCCGCGAATGCATCGGGCCCCGGCGACTGAACCGCCGCCTGCTGGCGCGCGCGGATCAATTCGCGCTGGCGCCGGTTGCGTGGCAGCCGTCCGCGCGCATCCAGCGAGATCCAGTGGGCGAATGCGATCAGCGCCCCGGCGGCACTCATGAAGGATGTGGGAATCCACTGGATCAGGCCGCCGAAATGCTGGTCGGCCAGCGCGGTGATGTTTCCGAACGCGCGGCCGCACAGGCTGAAGATCGGATACAGGTCGGTCTTGGTGAAGGTGATGTAGGCACCGATCACGATCAGCGGCACCATCACGGCCATCTCCACCAGAACCCGCGTGCCCGGCGCAAACCGGGCGGGCGGCTTGGGGCGGGTATCCAGGATCAGCCACCAATACAAGACGCCGCTGATGACCATGCTCCAGTTCATCAGGCGATACAGGCGCCAATCCAGCATCGTGTAGAAGGTCACGGACGGCCACAGCCAGAACGCCATCAGTCCCACGAACAACAACGACGCGACCAGCGGATTCAGCAGGATGCCCGACAACAATCTGACCGGCGCGGTGCCCAGCAACGGTCGCAGGAAGCGCGTGCGCCACGACAAGGGCAAGCCGCGGCGCAGCGTCGCGCCGGGATAGGCCAGCACGATCAGGAACGGGCCGAGGTGCTGCAGGCCGAACTGCTGCAGTCGGCTCACGAAGAACTGGTGCTCCGCGTAATAGTCGAGATGGGTATGCAGGCAGCCGTAGACGATCAGCAGGCCCAGCCAGAACAGCAGTTGCCGGCGCCGCGGCGCGGTGATGGGCGAAATGCGCGCGCCGCGCCAGTAGAGCCACACCACCGCCGCGAACAGTATGACCACGGTCGCCGAGGGTTCCCACGGAATCCACCAGCGCAAGAAATCCAGCAACGCGTTCAAGACATCACCTGCGGCAAACCAGGGCGTGCCGCGAAACGTCGTCACGGCAACCCGCTATCTCAACACAACCGCCCTTCAACCGCCAGCCTGCACGTCAGCTTCCCGGCTGGACAGTGACTCGACGAAGGGCCGCACATCGGCGGCGGGCAAGGGGCGGGCATACAGGTAGCCCTGCAGCAGATCGCAGCCGAATTCACGCAGCAATTGCTGCTGTTCCATGCTTTCCACGCCTTCGGCCACCACCTGCAGGCCCAGGCTGCGGCCCAGCGCGATGATGGACCGCACGATCGCGCGATCACCGACCTCGGTCATCAGGTTGCGGACGAAAGTGCGGTCGATCTTGATCTGGTTGACGGTCAGGTTCTTCAGCGATTCGAGGTTGGAGTAGCCGGTGCCGAAATCGTCCACGGAGACCCGGATGCCGCTGGCGGTGAGGCTTTCCAGCACCGGCAGGCCACCTTTCACGTCCTGCACCAGATGCCGCTCGGTGATTTCCAGCACCAGATCGTCATTGACCACGCCGTGCTTCTTCATCGCACTGGTCAGGTGTTGCTGGAACTTGCCGGCGACGCGCAACTGCAGCCCGGACACGTTGATCGCCACGTAGAACGGCGGCAGGTCCTCGCGCTTCCACGCGGCCGCCTGGCGGCATACTTCGTTGACCACCCATGCCCCGATCGGTTCGATCAGGCGGGACTCCTCGGCGAGGCTGATGAACGTCGATGGTCCCACCACGCCCATGCCCGGACGGTTCCAGTACAGCAGGGCCTCGAGCCCGGCCAGCCGCTGCGCGCGGACGTCGACGATGGGCTGGAAACGCAGCGTGAACTGCGAGCGCACGATCGCGACCCGGAGGGCGGCCTGCATGTCGTGCCGCCAGCTCACCGCCTCGCCCATCCACGGCTGGAACCGCAACACCGAATTGCCGCCTTCTTCCTTGGCGCGGAACAGCGCGGTATCCGCCTCGCGCACCAGGTTTTCCGCGTCCTGTGCATCGTCGGGGAACATGCTGAAGCCGGCGCTGGCCGCGATGTCGAGCAACCTGCCCTCGACCTCGACCGGCTTGCACAACTGTTCCATCAACTGGCCGGTCAGCACTTCGGCGGAAGCGGCGTCGGTGTTCGGCATCAGCAGCAGGAATTCGTCGCCGCCGAACCGGCACAGGATGTCGTCCTCGCGCATGTGCTGGCCGAGCCTTTGCGCCGCCGCGCAGATCACGTCGTCGCCCACGCTGTGGCCGGCGGTGTCGTTGATCTCCTTGAAGTTGTCGAGATCGAAGAAGACCACGGCGATCGGCTGGCCGGCGTAACGCGCGGTCGCCAGCGCCTGCTCGAACTGGCCGCGCAGGTGCGTGCGGTTGGGCAGCCCGGTCAGCGAATCGAAGTACGCGAGGTGGCGGATGCGCGCCTGGGCGTAGCGCAACTCGGCGGTATCGATGCAGACGTGGATGCGGAAGATCACCTCGCCGGAGGCGTCGCGCACCGCTTCGGTCGATGTTTCCAGCGTCTTGGCTTCCCCGTTGTGCAGGCGCCACGCCACCTCTCCGCTCCACGAGACGCCGTCGCGCAGCGCGTGCTCGCGGGCGCGGACCGCGTCGGAGTCCGTCTGCACGTCGCGCAGCAGGCGGCCGGTCAATTCTTCCTGGGTGTACCCGGTCATGCCGAGGAATGCGCGGTTGACCGAAAGGATGCGGTCGTGGGCATCGCTGATCACCATGCCGTCGCTGCCGGACTCGAAGACGCTGGCTGCGATCTGCAGTTGGCGCTCGTTGCCGATCTGCTCGGTGATGTCGGTGTAGGAACCCGCCACGCGCACCGGCGTACCGTCTGCGGCGTACTGGGCGACGCTGCGCGCAAGGATCGTCAGGACCCGGCCGTCGCGGGTGCGCATGCGCATCACCCGTCGCAACTCGTCGCGGCGGCCCTGCTCCAGATGTTCGTACAGCGCGGCGCGCGCGGTGTCGAAGTCTTCGGGCAGGACGATGCGGCGGATGTCGTCGGGACCCGACAGGTCGATTTCATCGTAGCCGAGCATCTCGCGCACGCGCGGCGAAAAATAGATCCGGCGCGTGGCGAGATCGAAATCCCAGATGCCGTCGTTGGCGCCCTCGGCCACCAGCCGGTAGCGTTCGCGGCTGACCTGAAGCTCGCGCGTGATGCGTTGCTGGCGGCGCAATGACACTACCGCGAGCACGATGCTGGTCAATGCCGCGACGATCGCGACGACAAGCAGAATACCGTTCACGCTCTGCCACGCCCTCTTGCGAGCCACGGCCGCAGCGGACCCGATTCGGACTGCCCGCCGGCACGCACCCTACCCCTGCGCGCGTCGTCCAGCTTACCCGATCCTTTCGAGAACGTAACCGCCGACATGGATCACCGGAGCGGCCAGCCAGTGGTCCGCCAAAAGAAAACCGAACAGTGCGATCAGGTACACGATGGAATAGCCGAAGGCGCTCATCGCGAAGCGTTCGTCGGGTGGCCGCATCAGCCTGATCGCGTAGTACAGGTAGGCGACGCCCAGCACTGCCGCGCCCCCGAGATACAGCAGGCCGCTCATCCCCGTCAGGTACGGGAGCAGGCTGACCAGCACCAGCAGGATCGTGTAGAACAGCACGTGCCAGCGCGTGTATTCGACGCCATAGACCACCGGCAGCATCGGAATGCAGGCGCGCCGGTAATCCTCGCGGCGAAAGATCGCCAGCGACCAGAAGTGCGGCGGCGTCCAGGCGAACACGATCAGCACCAGCAGCAGGCCGTAAGCCCAGTCGCTGGATGCCCGCATGCCGGTCACCGCGGCCCATCCGAGCAGCGGCGGAATCGCGCCGGCCAACCCGCCGATCACGATGTTCTGCGGTGTCGCGCGTTTCAGGAACGCCGTGTAGACCACCGCGTAGCCGATCAGCCCGATGAAGGTGAGCAACGCGGTCAGCCCGTTCACCAGCAGGCCCAGGATCAGCATCGAAGCCAGGCCCAGCACCAACGCGAAGCCCAGCACCTGGCGCGTGGTGAGCGTGCCGGTGACCAGCGGCCGGTGGGCGGTGCGCGCCATGATCCGGTCGATGCGCTGGTCGATCAACTGGTTCAGCGCCGCGGCGGAGGACGACGCCATCCAGATGCCGAGCGTGCCGAACACCAGCGCCCGCCACGGCGGGATCCCGGGCGCGGCAAGGAACATGCCGATGAGCGCGGTGAACACCAGCAGCGCAACGATGCGCGGTTTGGTGGCGGCAAGGTACTGGCCCGCGAGCGACGGTGCCCGCCGCGCAGCCGGACGGACGGACCCGGCCGCGAGGGCGGCGCTCCGCCCTGCCTGGTCGATTCGGGAATTCATCACGACATTGTAAAGGGTCCGCGCGAAGCGGCTCTCGTGAAAAGCCAGGGCAGGAAGCCCGTTCCGGTGTTCATGACTTGGAGATACTCACACGCTTGCCGCTTCCGGCATGGCAGCGATCAGGACGCTCGCACGCCTTCATGGAAAGTCAGGCCATGGAAGGCCGTTCCCGTTCCGGTCCTTCCCGTCCACGCGCCGCTTCGGCGATCCGGTGCTTCGCCGGCGCAGCAATCACGGTCGATCGCGCCAACAAGGCCACCAGCGCGAACAGCAACAATGCCGCGCCGCCGGTGTGGGCCACCGCAATCGGCAACGGCAGGCCCAACACGACGTTGCTGATGCCGAGCGCCACCTGCGCGCACAGCAGCAGCGCAAGCGCCGCGGCGTGCCAGCGCATTCCCAAACGGCCGGTGCGGTACGCCAGCCACAACAGGTACGCGAACACCACCGCGGCACCGAACCGGTGCACCATCTGGATCGCGGTGCGGGACGCGGCATCCAGGATGCCGCCCTGGAAGTCCACGCCGATGCCGCGCCACAGGATGAACCCCTGGTGGAAATCCATCGCGGGCCACCACTGCCCGAGGCAGGTGGGGAACGACGAGCCGCCGATGCCGCAAGCCAGCGCCGCGTAGTTCGACGAGGTCCACCCGCCCAGGAATATCTGGCACGCCAGCAGCACCACGCCCACGGTGGTCGCCAGGAATAATCCCCTCTCCCCTCGGGAGAGGCGGCGGGCAGTGTCGAGCGCGTGGCGCTGGGACGAGGGTCCGGTCGGGTCGCGAAGCATCCGCGGGCCCGCACCCTCGCCCACCGTTTCTGCCTTCGTGGCAGAAACAGCACCCTCTCCCGAGGGGAGAGGGAAAAGCGAAAGCCGCCAGGCAATCCATGCCAGCAACGCGAATGTCGCCATCCCGCCCAGCAGGTGACCCGACACCACGATGGGCTTCAACAACCATGTCACCGTCCACATCCCGAGCAGCGCCTGGAAACACACCACCCCCAGCGCCAGCACCGCGATGCGCCGCCATCCGGATCGTCGCCAGAAGATCGCCACGCCCAGCAGCAACGCCTCGCCGAGTGCCGCGACGATGCTGGACGACACGTAATCCCGGGCCATGTACAGCGGAATGCCGATGCCTATCAAGACCACCGCCGTGAGCACCACCGCGAGCCGCCGCTTCGATGCCCAGCTCGCCACCAGGGCCTCGACCAGCACCAGCACGCCGAGTGTGCCGGCGGCGAAGCGATGGGTTTGTTCGCGCCACGCCTTGTGGGTTTCCACCGGCCGGTTCGGGAACGCCTTGTCGGCTTTCGCCACGGCTGCGGGCTTCACCGGCCAGGTGATGCGCCCGTAGCAGGTCGGCCAGTCGGGGCACGACAGCCCGGCGTTCGACAGCCGCACGAACGACCCGTACATGATCAGGAAAAACGCCAGCACGCATGCCATCCACGCCAGCGCGCGCAAGGGAAAACCGGCGGCGTGCATCACAGCGCCACCTTGACCGCTTTCCTGAGATCCTGCCGCAAGCCTTCCGGATCGAATCCGGCGGCGTAGCGCAGCATCGCCTTGCCGCTCGGCGTCACCAGCAGCGCGCTGACCGAATCGGGCGGCGTGGGACGCAGGTCGTCGAGCACGTGCGAAGGCGTGGTCGCGAGCGTCCAGACCTTCTCGAATCCCGCGACGGCGGCACCCTGTGGCGGCTCACCGAGATACACCAGCCGCAGTTTGTCGGCCTGGCGGTCGAGCGTGATCTGTACGCGATGGACGAGATCCAGCTGCCGCAGGCACTTTTCGGCACAGCCCGGGCCGGGCAAAGCCACCAGCGTCCACACGGCATCGCGGTTGTCGAACGTGAACGACTTGCCGTCCGCAAGTTGCATCGGCACACCGGTGAGGTCGCGCCCGGGCTGTATACGTTGGCCGTAGCTGCGACCTTGCGGCGTCCAGCCATTGAGCGTGAGTCCCAGCATCACGATCACCGGAACCACGAAGATCGCGACGATCAGGCCGGCCTGCAGGCGGCGTCGATTTCGCAAATTCATGATGGAACCTCAAACTATCAATGCGTGGGCCGTGTCCGACCCATTGTCCAACAGGGCGAACCAGTGCCACCGCGGTTTCGGGCGCGGCGGCTATTCCTCTCCGGTGCCGGCGACGTCATGCCTGACACGATGCAGCACGATGAACATCACGATCGCGGCAATCGCGAAACTGAACCATTGCAGCGCATAGGCGCGGTGGCGGGCCGGCGGCATCACGTTGGCCGTCCAACTGCGGATATAGGCGCTGTGCGGATCGGGATCGGTCAACAAAACGTGTGGATAGACGCGGGTGTGCAGGTCCTTCGCGATCTGCTGCGTATCGATCCACGTTACCAGTTTGGGCCAGGTTTTTTCGCGCACCAGCGGGTTGCCGCCCAGCTTCAGGCCCGGCAACGGTGGCGGTGCATAGATGCCGGTGAGCGTTACCGGGTGGTCGGGGATCGGCGGGATGTCCGGCAACGTCGTGGTGTCCGCGCCCATCTTGGCGAGAAAACCAAGGTTCACCAGCAGGGTTCGCGTCGACGTGTCGGGCAGGAACGGCACGAACACCATCACGCCCAGCCGGCCCGAACGCATCTGGTCGTCCAGCAGGTACACGCGATCGCCTTGCAGCCGGCCGGTGACCTTGACGTGCGGATAGGCGTCCGGCTCGCGGTCGGTGCGTGCATCGGGAAGGCTGACCAGCGATGCGGTCGCGGCATTGTGGAAGCGCGCGAGGACCGTTTCCTTGTAGGCCGCACGCTCGAGCTGCCATACGCCCAAGGCACAGAACACCGCCACCCCGAAAAGCGTCAACAGCACTGCGAACCAACCGGGGCGCCGTAACCGGATCATGCCGTGCACATCGCCGGCGGCGCGCGACGCGACGCTATAATCGTTCTTTCCGCCCACACCATCACCATGACGTTAACCACTCTATACAAGGCCGTGCTGGTCATCGTGTTTCTGGTGGTGATCTTCGAACTGGGGCAGGCGCTGTATTTCATGATGACCGACCGTACCGGCAGCAACCGGACGGTGGGGGCGTTGACGCGGCGCGTCATCTTCTCGGTGCTGCTGTTCGCGCTGATCGTGGTCGGCATCGTCACCGGCGTGCTGCATCCGCACGGCATCGCGGTGCGCTGAATTCCGAACCATCGAGGGCGGAACCGTTCGTGTGGCCGGCGCTCCACATGGGCGCCGATACCCGAAGCGCCCCCGATCGGCTGAACCCTGCCCTCCGACCCCCCGTCCCTACAAGATGTACACAAACAGGAACAGGCACAGCCAGATCACGTCCACGAAGTGCCAGTACCACGACACTGCCTCGAACGCGAAATGGTTTTCACGGCTGAAGTGTCCGCGCACGCAGCGCAACCACATCACGATCAGCATGATCGTGCCGAGGGTGACGTGCAGGCCATGGAAGCCGGTGAGGATGTAGAACGTCGCCCCGTAGATGCCGCTGTGCAGCGTCATGTTGAGGTGCACGTACGATTCCCAGTACTCGTAGGCCTGGCAGCACAGGAAGGTCAGGCCCAGCAGGATGGTCAGGCCGAGGAAGCCGATCAGGCGCTTGCGGTGCCCCGCGCGCAAGGCATGGTGCGCGATCGTGACGGTGACACTGGAGGACAGCAGCAGCAGCGTATTGAGCAGCGGAATGCCCCACGGCGAACCGGTGATGAACGCCCCGCCCACCGCCTGCGGGCCATTGGTCGGCCATGTCGCGGAAAAACCCTGCCAGATGTAGGCATTGGTGATGACGCCCTTGTCGCCGATGCCGCCGAGCCACGGCACCACGAAAGTGCGGATGTAGAACAGGCCGCCGAAGAACGCGGCGAAGAAAAACACCTCGGAAATGATGAACCACATCATCCCCATCCGGAACGAGGTGTCCACCTGGTGGTTGAAGGCGCCCTTCATCGACTCGTGGATCACGTTGCCGAACCACCCGAACATCATGCCGATGATGGTCAGTGCGCCGATCGTCAGGACGATCTTGCCGGACAGGTCGTGACCATTCAGCCAGTTCGCCGCCCCGGCCATGAACAGGAACATCCCGATGACCGCGACGATCGGCCAGCGGCTCTTGTGCGGGACGTAGTAAACGTTGGCGTCAGGTTGGCTCATGGGACGGTTCCGGTTCGTGACTGGCGTGACGATGTGGCTGGATCAATGCAGGATCGGAATTTGCGAGAAGTGGCCCTGCACCAGGGCGGCAATGAAAAACGCGAGTGCGAGTGCGCCGATGATCCACGCGGTGCGGCGCGCCCCGTTCCTGCGGCGCTCGATCTCGTCCAGCGCCGTTTTGGCGTTCAGATCAATCTTTTCGCTTGTATGAAACATGCTGTTCTTGTGACAAGCCATTCGCGCGTTGCGTGGAGCCTGCTGTTGTGAAAAGTCAGGCCATGGATGGCCGGGGTGGTGTTGCTATTGCGGATGACTGTTCGCATACCGCCCTCTCGTTGCGCAGCAATCAGGGACGATTGCACAACTAATGACTCACGTCCCCGTGCGCAAGCTGGCTGTCGTCGATCACCGGCGGCACCGTGAAGCTGTGGTGCGGCGCCGGCGACGGCAGCGTCCACTCCAGCCCATAGGCATGTTCCCACACCCGCGAGGTCGCCTTCTGCTTCGAGAAGAACACGCAGTGGATCACCACGCCCACCAGGATCAACTGGCTCGCGCCGAACCAGAAGCCGCCGATCGAGGACACCATGTTCCAGTCGGCGAACGCGACGTTGTAATCGGGGATGCGGCGCGGCATGCCGGCGAAGCCCAGGAACTGCTGCGGGAAGAACAGCACGTTGACCGAGATCGCGCTGGACCAGAAGTGCACCTTGCCCCAGAAGCTGGAGTACATCCGGCCCGACCACTTCGGCAGCCAGTAGTAGACGCCGCCGACGATCGAGAACAGGGCGCCGCCCACCAGCACGTAGTGGAAATGCGCGACGATGAAATAGGTGCCGTAATACTGGAAGTCGGCAGGCACCAGCGCCATCATCACGCCGGAGAAGCCGCCGATCGAGAACAGCACGATGAAGCCGATCGCCCACAGCATCGGCACCTCGAAGCTGAGCGAACCCTTCCACATCGTGGTGACCCAGTTGAAGATCTTCACGCCGGTCGGCACCGCGATCAGCATGGTCGAGTACATGAAGAATACCTCGGCGCCCAGCGGCAGGCCGACGGTGAACATGTGGTGCGACCACACGATGAACGACAGGAACGCGATGCACGCGATCGCGTACACCATCGCCTTGTAGCCGAACAGGGGCTTGCGCGAGAAGGTCGGCACGATTTCCGAAATGATCCCGAACGCCGGCAGGATCATGATGTAGACCTCGGGATGGCCGAAGAACCAGAACACGTGCTGGTACATCACCGGGTCGCCACCGGCGCCGGCATTGAAGAAGTTGGTGCCGAAGAAGCGGTCGAACAGCATCATGGTGACCGCACCGGCCAGCACCGGCATCACCGCGATCACCAGGAACGAGGTGATCAGCCACGACCAGCAGAACATCGGCATCTTCAGGAGATCGAGACCCGGCGCGCGCAGGTTCAGGATCGTCGCGATGATGTTGATCGAACCCAGGATCGACGAAATGCCCATCAGGTGGATCGCGAAGATCATGAACGCGATCGACTCGCCGCCCTGCAGCACCAGCGGCGGATACATCGTCCAGCCCGCGGCCGGCGCACCGCCCGGCATGAAGAACGTCGACAGCAGCAGGATGAAGGCGAACGGCAGGATCCAGAACGACAGGTTGTTGAGGCGCGGCAGCGCCATGTCGGGGGCGCCGATCTGCATCGGGATCATCCAGTTCGCGAGCCCCACGAACGACGGCATGATCACGCCGAAGATCATCACCAGCCCGTGCATGGATGTCAGTTCGTTGAAGAAGTAGGGCTGCATCAACTGCATGCCCGGCTCGAACAACTCGGCGCGGATCAGCATCGCGAAACTGCCGCCCACGAACAGCATCAGGAACGAGAACAGCAAATAGAGCGTGCCGATGTCCTTGTGGTTGGTGGACATGAACCAACGCTCGAAGAAACCCTGGTGGTGTTCTTCGTAGTGGACGGCTTGCGCTGTGCTGGACATGGTGTGAATCCTCAAAGAATGCTTGTGCTACCTGAACCCGTGGCGCCGCATCAACCCTTCGCCGGCGCCGGCTTCTGCGGCTCCACCCGCGCGGTACGGGCGGCCTTGTCGAGCGTCGCCGCGTTCCGCTGCGCGGCCAGCCACGCGTTGAACTCGTCGCGCGGCAACACCTTCACCACGACCGGCATGGCGCTGTGGTCCTGGCCGCACAACACGTAGCACTGGCCGAGATAGGTACCGGGCTTGTCGACCTTCGCCCAAGCGTCGTTCATGATGCCGGGAATGGCATCCCGCTTGGCCGCGAAGTCGGGCACCCACCAGCCGTGGATCACGTCGTCGGCGGTGATCAGGAAGCGCACCTTCACGCCGGCCGGGATCACCAGCGGGTGCGTCACGTCCAACAGGTAGTCGTTGGTGCCATCCGGTCGCTTGACGCTGTAGGGGCTGATGCCGGAATCGAGCTGGCGGGCGGCATTGCTGTCGGCGGCGAGACGCGACCACACGGTCGGCACCTTGGTGACGGGCTTGCCGTCGTAGCTGATGTAGTCGTAGCGCCACAGCCACTGGTAGCCGGTGACCTTGACGGTCATCTGCGCATCGGTGGCGTTGTACATCTCGCGGGTGAGGAGGGTGGCGGGCGCGGCAAGGCCGATCAGGATCAGAACCGGCACCACCGTCCAGCCGATTTCGAGCAGGGTGTTGTGGCTCCAGGTTTCGGCCACCGCGCCCTTGGAACGGCGGAAGCGGATGATCGCGACGAACATCGCGCCGAACACCAGCACGCCCAGCGCCACGCACACCCACAGCGCGGCCATGTGCAGATTCCAGATCTGCTGCGACACGGGCGTCACGCCCTTGTCCAGGTTCATCTGCCACGGGACCGGGTTGGCGGCGGCGGCCATCGACACGAGCAGTGCACCGAAGGCGGCACCCGCCCCCACGATCCGCCGCTTGCAATTGCTGGAACTCATCGTCATCGCACTCTCTGGAAGATTTGAATAACCTGACACATCCAGCTCCGTATCTATGAAGCTCATGTCTCCACAACCCCCACCTGCCCGCTGCTTCGCATCGTTCAGGTCGCCTCCTTGACTCAAGGGGACTGGGCGCACAGTTGAAAGTCTCCGCATTCTTTCAGTTGTCGCGCCAGCCACTGCGGCCGGACAGCAGGGCCTTGAGCCACCGCGACAACTGCATGCGCTCGTCGTCGCCAAGGCACTGCCCCACTTCCTGCTCGCGTCCCTGCGCGGCCAACACCACGTGCCTGTGGCCGTCGCCGCGTTCCAGCACCCGCACTTTCACCCACGCCGCGGGAAACGTGCTGACGGCACGGCCGCGCGACGGAAGCTGCTCGATTCGGACGTGATCCGTACCCAGCGTGATGCGCTCCCTGCGATCCCCGCTGCGCCACACCAGCCAGAACGCGATCGCCACCACGGGGATCTCGATCAGCGCGAACAATGGCGCGAACACGTCGCCACTCCACGCCGCCAGTGCTGCAACAAGCAACGCCGCGATGCACACTTCCCACGTCAACCGGCGTACCTGGCTGCGGCTGAGCGCCCGATTGGGCGCCAACAACAGCGTCACCTGTCCGGTTTCGGCAGCCACCGGTAGACGTGTGATCATGGACATTCACGGTACCGCAATCCGGGAATC
This sequence comes from Rhodanobacter sp., assembly GCA_044464225.1. Lineage (GTDB taxonomy): Bacteria > Pseudomonadota > Gammaproteobacteria > Xanthomonadales > Rhodanobacteraceae > 66-474. Next base: position 155,920 of record JBIQLN010000002.1, read on the forward strand.
ATAAGGCCGCGCAGCCATTGCAGCAAGAATAGCCCGGTGACGCGCGGGGTTTCTGCCGCGCATCATTGGCTGCGCCGATCGCAAGACGTACAATGGACGGTCACGTTCGAGTTGCCGTCAATGGCCGAAATCCTTTCCCCCGAACTGCCACCGCGGCCATCGCCGACGCGCGCCCGCATTACCGCGGCATGGCTGCGCGAGGAAAGCGAAGCGGTCAACGAATTGCTGGCCCAGGCCGAATTTTCCGACGACGCACGCGCCCGCATCGAAGCACAGGCCGCCGACCTGGTCACGCGGGTACGCGCCAAGCAGGACCAGCGCAGCGCCGTCGCCGCCTTCATGCAGCAGTACGACCTGTCGAGCAACGAAGGGATCCTGCTGATGTGCATCGCCGAGGCGCTGCTGCGGATCCCCGACAGCGAAACCGCCGACCGGCTGATCCGCGACAAGCTCACCGAAGCCGACTGGAAGAAACACCTCGGCACCAGCAAATCGGTGCTGGTCAACGCCTCGACCTGGGGCCTGATGTTGACCGGCCATCTCGTGACCCTGCCCGATGCGACGCGCCGCGATTACCAGGCCGCGCTGCGTCGCCTTGTCAATCGCGCCGGCGAGCCGCTGGTGCGCCTGGCGGTACGCCAGGCCATGCGCATCATGGGCCAGCAATTCATCATGGGGCGCGACATCAAGTCGGCCCTCGCCCGTGCGCAACGCAGCGAAAACGCGACGTACCGCTACTCGTTCGACATGCTGGGCGAAGCCGCGCTGACGCAAGCGGCCGCCGACATGTACCTCGGCGCATATCGCAACGCGATCGACGCGGTGGGCCGCCACCCGAAAGCGGGCGACGTGCTGGAGGCGCCTTCGATTTCGGTAAAGCTGTCGGCCCTGCATCCGCGCTACGAAGTCGCCAAGCGCGCGCGCGTGCTGGATGAATTGACGCCACGCCTGCTGGCGCTTTCGCAACAGGCGATGGCGCGCGGCATCGGCCTGACGGTCGACGCCGAGGAAGCCGCCCGCCTCGAACTGTCGCTGGACGTGCTGCATGCCGTGTTCACGCACCCGTCGCTGGAAGGCTGGAACGGTTTCGGCCTTGCCGTACAGGCTTACCAGAAGCGCGCGCCGTTCGTGCTGGACTGGCTGGCCGAGACCGCGCGCGCGGCCGGACGCCGGTGGTGCGTGCGGCTGGTGAAGGGCGCGTACTGGGATGCCGAGATCAAGCTGGCGCAGGAACTGGGCTTGTCGGGCTATCCGGTGTACACGCGCAAACCGAACACCGACGTGTCGTACCTCGCCTGTGCCATGGCGATGTTCGAAGCCGGCGCCGACGTGATCTATCCGGAATTCGCCACCCACAACGCGCACACGATCGCCGCGATCCACCACATCTCGCGCGGGCGCCCGTTCGAATACCAGCGCCTGCACGGCATGGGCCAGGAACTTTACGACGAGGTGATCGGCAAGGAGCACCTCGACGTGCCCTGTCGCGTGTACGCGCCCGTCGGCAGCCACAAGGATCTGCTGCCCTACCTCGTGCGCCGCCTGCTGGAGAACGGCGCCAACACCAGCTTCATCAACCACGTGGTGGACGAGTTCCTGCCGATGAAGCAACTGGTCGGCGACCCTTGCGAAGTGGTGCGCGGATTTGCCTCCAAGGCGCATCCGCGCATTCCGCTTCCCGTCGACCTCTATGGAGAGCTGAGGAAAAATTCCATGGGCGTCAATCTGTCCAACGACAACGAACTCGCGGGCCTCGCCGAGGCCGCCAACCGACACCCCGGTCCATGGCAGGCCGCACCGCTCGTGCCCGGCGCCACCGCCGACGGCGACACGGTGAAGGTCACCAACCCCGCCGATCGCCGCGTCGAAGTCGGCACCTGGCAGGGTGCCGGCGAAGCCACGGTGCAGAAGGCGCTCGCCAATGCCGTCGCCGCGCAACCCGCGTGGGATCGCCTTCCGGCCGCCAGCCGCGCCGCGATCCTCGAACACGCCGCCGACCAGCTGGAAGCACGGCGCGGCGAGTTCATCTCGATGTGCGTGCGCGAGGCCGGCAAGACGCTTTCCGCGTCGATCGCCGAAGTGCGCGAGGCAGCCGATTTCCTGCGCTATTACGCCACGATGGCGCGGCGCCTGTTCGGCCATCCGGAAACCCTGCCCGGTCCGACCGGCGAAACCAACGAACTGTCGCTGCACGGCCGCGGCGTATTCGTGTGCATCAGCCCGTGGAATTTTCCGCTGGCGATCTTCACCGGCCAGATCGCCGCCGCGCTGGTGTCGGGCAACGCGGTGATCGCCAAGCCCGCCGAGCAGACCACGCTGATCGCGCACGCGATGATCAAGTTGCTGCACGCCGCCGGCATTCCCGCCGACGTGCTGCAGTTCGTGCCCGGCGACGGCGCGGTGGTCGGGCCGCTGCTGACCGGCGACAAGCGCGTCGCGGGCGTGGCTTTCACCGGTTCCACCGAAACGGCGCGCGCGATCAATCGCGCGCTGGCCGGGCGCGATGCGCCGATCGCCGCGCTGATCGCCGAAACCGGCGGCCAGAACGCGATGATCGCCGACTCTTCCGCGCTGCCCGAACAACTGGTGAAGGATGTCGTCGCTTCCGCGTTCGATTCGGCCGGGCAGCGCTGCTCGGCCAGCCGCGTGCTGTACGTGCAGGACGTGGTCGCCGACAAGGTGATCAAGATGCTGGCAGGCGCGATGGACGAATTGAAGGTCGGCGATCCGGCGCTGCTTTCGACAGACATCGGTCCCGTGATCGACGACGATGCACTCGGCATGCTGGACAAGCACGCCGCGAAAATGGACAAGCTGGCGAAGAAGATCAACCAGGTCGAATTGGGCGCGGACTGCGCGCACGGGACGTTCTTCGCGCCGCGCGCGTACGAAATCCCTTCGCTGGAAGTGCTGGAGCGCGAAGTGTTCGGCCCGGTCCTGCACGTGGTGCGCTGGAAGGCCGGCGAACTCGACAAGGTGATCGACCAGGTCAACGCCACCGGCTACGGCCTCACGCTCGGCATCCACAGCCGCATCGACGAAACCGTGGATTACATCACCAGCCGGATGCGCGTCGGCAACTGCTACGTGAACCGCAACCAGATCGGCGCGATCGTCGGTTCGCAACCTTTCGGCGGCGAAGGCCTTTCCGGTACCGGCCCCAAGGCCGGCGGTCCGCATTACCTGTTGCGCTTCGCGACCGAACGTTCGCTGTGCATCAACACCACCGCCGCCGGCGGCAATGCGAGCCTGCTGACGCTGCAGGAGTAACGCGGCAACGCGAAGCGGGCATCGCGCGCGTTCCGACAACGGAACGCGTGGGCATTTCTCGCCCGCGCATCGCCTACCGGCGGTGACTGGTTGCCGGGCATTCATGTCCATGACTGCTTGGCAGTTCCCAAACCGACCCCCGTCTGAACCGGGTGGCGGCGCACGGTTGCGCCCGATCCGTGGGCCTCGGTACGGTGGAAGCCGCGGTGGTTGTCACCGCCGCGCCCTCCCCCAGCCACAATGGAACATTCCAATGAACGGACGATTTCATCGGTCGAGCGTCGCCCTCGCAGTGAGCCTGGCGATCGCCATGGCGGCACCAGTCGCGCTCGCACAGACACAACCTGCAAGTCCCCCGCAAACTCCTCCCGCCAGCGCGGCTGCCCAGGCCGAGACCGGCCCCGCCCCCAGCGACACCGAGTTGAAGAACTTCGCGCAAGCCATCGTGGAAGTGCAAGGCATCAAGGATTCGGTACAGCCCCAGATCGCCGCCGCGAAGAATCCCGACGACCGCACGAAACTGCAGCAGACCGCCGAAAAGAAAATGGAAGCCGCGGTCGAAAGCCACCAGCTCTCGCCGCACCGGTACGTGCAGATCGCGACCCTGGTGCAAACCGACAGCAATGTCCGCGCCAAGGTGCAAAAACTGCTGCCGCCGCAGCCGCAACCGAAGTCATGACGCGCGCGCGGCGCCGCCCGGCTGATGGATTGTCGCCGGGCCGCGCCGTGCTTCCATCGTCACGTGATTACACCGACCGCGTCGCCACCACCGGCGGCACCCTGGAGGCGCGACGCGCCGGTGCGAACACCGCCAATTGCCCCAGCACCAGGATTGCCAGCACGCCCACGATCACGTACGACACGGGCATGCGATCCATCTGGAACGCCTTCAGCAGCATCACGTTGATGCCGATCGCCAACACGACGCCAGCCACGCACCCGCCACCGGCGATCAGCAGGTTTTCCATCTGGAAGTAGCGCAGGATGTCACCCTTGGTCGCGCCCAGTGCGCGCCGAATGCCGATCTGCTTGTGGCGCTGGTTGACCCAGAAACTGGTGAGGCCGGTCATGCCGACACCGGTGACGGCCAGGAGGATCACGCAGATCGCGGTCATCACCTGCACGATGAACTGATCGGCCACGTAACCCCAGGTGCGCACTTCGGCGAACGTATGGATGCCCTGCATGTCGTAGCGGCCGCCCTGCTGGATCACCCGCATGGGATCGACCTTGAACAGCGTATCGCGCACCGCACGCATCGCTTGCTGCATCTGGTCGGGCCTGGCGCGCACCGCGTACATGGTCGCCGCGTCATCGATGCGGGCGGGAATCAGCACACCGTTCCAGGCAATGGATTTCGCACCGTCCGGGTTCGCGGCGAGCATCCGCGCGACGATGCCGACGATCGTGCTGGGTTCGGAGCTGCCGTTGAAGTAGATCGGCTGGCCGAGGCCGTCGCCATGCGGGAACAAGCGGTCGGCCAGCGCGCGCGTCACGATCACCGTGGGTGGTGCGACGGCATCGTCATTGGCGCCGTGGCGCACGTCGGCGCGGGTGAAATCGCGCCCGGCCACCAATTGCAGGCCCAGCGTCGATAGCATTTGCTCGTCACCGTGGTAGATCGACGCGCGCGTGGTGCCATGCGCCTGCGCCGGCTGCGTGGACATGCCGCGCGTGTAACCGGTCCGCAACAATGGCAGCGACGTGACGGGCGTGACGTCCTGCACACCGGGCAAGGCACGCAACGCGGCAAGGTCGGCCAACTGCATCGAATCGAGCTTCGCCACGCTGGCGGCATCGTGCCCCGCCGGTGCGTCGACGTAACTCTGCGCCACGAGGAACAGGTCCTGTTCGACCAGTCCCGACGGACGTTTGATGAGCTGCGCCAGCGGACCGATGATCGCGATGAGGTTGCACACGATCGCAAGCGTCAGCGCAATCTGGATGCCGATCAGGAAAGCGCCGGCCTTGTGCCTGCGCAGCGCGGCGACGATGGGTGGAACGTTCATGGCTGGGTTCTCTCCTGCATCACTCTCGTCACGCCACTTCAATTCGTCTTGACCTGCCATCCCGGTTGCACGTGCGCCGCGCGCCAGATCGGGTATACCGCGGCGGCGAGCGTGGCGACGATCGCGGCCCCGATCGTGAGCGCGAGCAGCGGTGCATCCATGCGCGGCAACATGGCCGACCATGATTCGGGAAACTTGGCTGCCAGCCACAACACCCCGAGCGCCGTGAAGCACACACCGGCGAGGCCACCCGCGATGCCGATCAGCGCACCTTCGGTCATGAACTGCGCATAGATCGCACGCCGTGGTGCGCCGAGCGCGCGACGCACGCCGATCTCGCCCGATCGACGCAGGAATCGCGCGAGCATCAGGCCGATCGTGTCCACCAGGCAAACGATCAGCAGCCCGATACCTGCCAGCGGCAATATGCGCACGCCGCCCGGCAAGGCCTGCAGATAATCGAGCCAACCCATCAGGTCATGCAGGCGCACGTTGGGCGCCCAGTCGAAGCGCTGGCGCGCGAAGTTTTCCAGGTACGCCTTGTATCGCGGCGCGGCCGCGGGCGTATCCAACTCGGCCATGTAACTGATCCAGGCGCAACTGGATTGCTTGAACGCGTCGAAGCCGGGCTGCGCAGGTTCCTTGAAGCAATCGGTCGAACCCTGCGCCGGCATGCGCGCCGCAACCGCCGTGCTGAAGGGCAGGAACAGGCCGACCGGCTGGACCATGTAGCCGCCGTAGGCCGGCACGTCGTAATACGCGAACTGGGTGCTCCAGTGACCCAGCACGCCCACCACGCGGTAGTTGCGACCGTCGATCGCGAACGACTGGCCGACGCTGTCGCGGCCGCCGAACAGTTTGTCGTTCAATTCACTGCTGATCACCGCGACCGGCGCGCGTTCCGCATCCTCGGCATCGCTCCAGCCGCTGCCGTAACGGAACGGCACGTCCAGCATCGGGAAAAACTGGTCGGTCACCGCGAAGCCCGACGCGTTGAACGGATGCTGGTCGCGCCGCGACGGCACCACCGTCGGCGCGATCCAGTAATTCGCGGACTGGTACTTCGCGCGCGCGTCGCGCAGCAGCGCCTCTGCCGTAGCGTAATCGAGCAGCACGGGCGGATCGTTGTCACCGGTCTTGCTGCGGGCTTCCGGCCCCCACATGTCGATGGTCGGCACGAACAGCCGCGCCGACTTCTGCGGGATCGGATCGCCGGCGAGGCTGTGCACCAGGGTCCACGTGGTCATCGCCAGCGCCACGCCCACGCCGATGCTGAGCACCATCAGCGCGGTGATTCCGGGTGAACGCTTCAGGCTCCGGAAGGCAAGGTCGAGGTAGTAGCCGAACATCCCCGTCTCCATGAAGGCGACGCATGCAAGCCGCCGCGTCGGATGCAACACCAAACCCGGTTCTCTTTGTGCATGCCGCATGCCAAGCGACAAGCACGTATTTTGTCCGTCGAATCAGCAGATTGCGGTCGGCAAGTCACCGGCCGACGTGTCCGCGGACAGTTCGCGGACAACGCGGACGCCAACAAAAACCCAGCCGTGAAGGCGGGGCGAAACATGCGCCGGCACCCGGTCGCAACGCTTATCTGGCGTTCCGGGCTATCTGGATGCTTTGGATTGCACGACGGCTCAACGCTGCCGCCATCGCCGCCCATTGGGCATGGTCCGAGCCACCCTCGTCCAGTTGCTGCGCGGTGTAACCCGTCGGCGCAAGGCTCTCGGCGTAGATGATCATCAGCTCCTTGCGTTTCTTCGCGGGATCGGGCAGATGCACCAGGCGTACCCACATCAGGTCGCCGCGCTCGTAACCGTGCGAAGCGAGAAGCGAGTAAAAATGCGCGCTGTCCGTGCCGGGTTTCAGCGGCTTCGGCGACGTAACGCCAATGTCTTCGTAGAAGTCCAGGCCGTCGATGGTGACGTGCTTCGGAGAGTCATAGGTGAAGTGCAGGTCGGGGTGGCCGGGCAGGTAGCCTTCGAACTGGACCCAGATGTACTTGCGGATGCGCCCGTCTTTTCCCGCATCGGCGAAAGCAAAGAGTTCTGCCGCATCGAAAGCTCCCAATCCGGGTTTGGTAAAAACGAAACGGTCCGTGCCGACGTAGTGAACCGAATCCGTCAGCGTGATCCTGACCGCCGGATCGCGCGGCGAGACCACGGTGTTGTCGACCACGGACCGCGCGGGCGTGGCTGCGTAGCCGCTGAGCCACGATCCGAGCAATGCACTTGCGGCAAACACCATCCAAACGATACGCATACAACCTCCATGAACCAGGAGAAGCTTCGCCCGGGAGTCGCGCACCGGACACAATCGATCGCCCATGACGACTGCATCCACCATGCCATGGCGCAAATCCGCAAGGGTCCCCCGGCAAATCAACCGGCTAGCCGCGCAAACATGCCCCCATCGATGTCCGCGCACAGTCCGCGGACAACTCGGACACCACGCGACGAAGCAAACAAAAAGCCCCGCCATGAAGGCGGGGCTTTCGCGTTGCAGTGTCGCCGGACACGTCAGAACCTGTACTGCATCGAGATGCCGAACAGGTCACCCGAGTTGTCGAAGCTGCCGACCAGGCGATCGCCCGTCGCGCTGACGTCGTTGACGTTGCCGTCATCGACGAACAGGTGGGTGTAGCCGATGTCGAACCGCAGGTTCGGCATCGGCGTGTAGCCCGCGCCCAGCGAGATCCATTTGCGTGCACCATCCGGAATGCGCGGGTCGCGCGAGAAGTCGCGGGTGGGCGTCTGGTCATAGGCCACGCCGGCGCGCCAGGTCCACTGGTCGCTCATCCTGTATTCCATGCCGACCGAGCCGAACAGGGTGTTGCGCCAGCCGTAGTGCTGGTTGATGTCGGGCTGTACCGGATTGGCGAAGTCGATCGCAAGATTCTGGAACGAACTCCAGCCGGTCCAACTCAGTTCGGCGCCCCACGACACCGGGCCCAGGGTCTTGTGCCAATAACTCAGGGACGCGGTGGCCGGCGTTGCCAACTGGCCACTTGCCGCGGTGTTCTGGAACAGCGGCGGCACGCCGGGCTGCGAGAGCACGAACTGCACGCTTGCCGGGACCGTGAAGTACGCCTGTCCGTTGAAGCTGTGATTGATCTTGCCGTGATAGGAAAGCGCAAGGGTATCCTGGGTGGTCGGTTTCCACTCGGCGCCGATGGCCCAGCCCCACTTCCAGTCATCGCCGCGCAAGCGCACCGCGCCGTCGGCAGACTGCGGCAGGAAGGTCGGCGCGAGGCCGAACGGTGGCGCCGCCAGGACCGCGCCGTAGTTGATGGCGTTGCCGAGGTCGATGGTGGTCTTCTGCGCAATCACGGAAAAGCCCAGCGCGAACTGCGGGCTGATCGCCCATGCGATCGAACCGGTGACGTCGATCGACTTCACGCTGGTCTTCAGCGCCTGGTAGCGGCCCATCCATCCGGCGTCGTACTCGGTGGCGAGTCCGAACGGCGCGTTGATGCCGAAGCCGAGCCGCCAGTTTTCGGCGATCGGCGCAATGAAACTGATCGCGGGCACCGGATGCACGCCGCCGCCGTTGCCGCCATCACCACCCGAAAGCGGTTGTCCGATCGCGTCGGTGCCGCTGCCGTGGAACTGCGTGCTGACGTTGATCGCCGTCGCGTCGATCTGCACCGCGTAAGTATCGAAGTCGACCATCGCCGCGGGATTGTTGATGACCACCGAGGCGTCGTTGCCGGCGGCTTCGCGGCCAGCGTAGGCGCGGCCCATCGCCTGCACGGTGTTTTCGCTGATCTGGAAACCGGATGCGGACGCGCGCGGGCTGACCAGCGCCCCGGCCACCGCCATGCTCAGCGCGGCAAGCGCCAGGCCTGCAAACCCCGGCGCGGTAATCGAATACTTGCTCATCGGTGGACCTCCAGTCGTGGGTTTTGGCGGTTTGCCGGCCGTCGCGGCCGCGCCGTGCATATTTCATACGTTTGTATGAATTTTGTTATGCCGACTATCGCAGTTTGGAATGGACCGCGCAAGCCCGTTTGTCAAGGGTCGACCACCTGGCTGAAATATCTCGACTTTCGAAAAAAAACCACCCGCTTCGCGACCCGCCGAATCGCCGTGCCCGGGCCTCACCGGGCGTCCATCGGGGCTGCCATGGGGCGGGCGTGAAGGCGTTGTGGTCGATACATGCACATTCCCTATACTTGGGCGTCCGCCGCATGAGCCTGTTATGCCCGCCAAGCCCCGCCGCCGGCCGCCGCTTTTGAAGTCGCTGCCCTGTTTTGTGCCTTCGTTGATCGCAGTGTTGCTCGCGATCTGGATTCCACCTTCCTGGGAACGCTACTCGCTGGTGTTGCTGCTGCTTGGGGCTTCGCTGTCGATGGCAGCGGTATGCCACGCGATCGGCTTCGGCTGCGAACCCTCGTTCACGCGCACCGTGATCCGGCGTGGTCCCGCACACTTGATCGCACTCGCCCTCCACACCGCGGTGGTGTTCCTGCTGGTGGCATGGCCGCTCGCGGTACTGTCGCGCGCGCCTTCGCTCGCGGCAGCGCTGGGGCTGGCCGTGGCCCTGGCAATCGCGCTGGTGGTGTTGTGGCGGTTGTGGCCGGTGTTCGCGCTGGTCTTCCAATGGGACGATGCATTTCCCGCAGGCGCGGAACACTCGTGGATCACCGCCGCGCTGGCGCGCAGCACCACCTTCGCGCGCCATTTGACGCGAGGCCGCGACTTGTTCGTCACGCATTTCCTGCCCGCGGCGCTCGCGCAACTCGCCATCGCGTTCGGCGCGTTGAGTCTGGCCGGGGTCGGCGCCAACCTGCCCGATGAAATCCGCACCGCGGTGCTGTTCCTGTTTGCGGTGGTGGTATTGCCGGTGTGTTCGCTGATCGTCGCCGACCGCACGCTGCGGCTGCTGTTTGGCGGACGTGGCCAGCGCGTGCCGCCAACGCCTGCCGGCACCCCGCCTTCGTGCGCCCCGGATTCCGAACCGGATCGACCGCCATCGGCCACCGCCGACGATCGCGACGACGCCGCGCTGCAAGCAGAACCCACCCCGGTCGAACCGGCATTGCCGCAGGCCGCGTTGGACGAGGGCCTGCTCGATGCGATTCGGGCGGGCGACGTAGCGGGCGCCAACGCCTGGCTGGCGCGCGGCGCCAATCCGGACGCCGCCCCGCCCCCGGGCGCGCGGGACCAGCGTTCGGCATTGGTGTTGGCGGCCGAATTGCCGGACACGCGGCTGTTGCGTGCACTGATCGGCAAGGGTGCACATGTGAATCTTCCGCATGCGGGCTTGACGCCACTGTTGGCGGCGACGCGCTCATGCAGTCATGGCCGTCCGGAAACGGTGACCACGCTGGTGGCGAACGGCGCGGATCCATCCCTGCCCGACGCCGACGGCAACACGCCGCTGCACCACGCCGCGTTGTGCTCGGAAGCAGCCGTCGCGGCGATCCTGATCGACGCGCAGGCGCCGTTGGAAGCACGCAATCGCAACCAGGCCACGCCTCTGGCGGTCGCCGCCGGCGCCGCGAACTGGCCGCTGCTGCGTTTCATGCTCGATCACGGCGCGCTCGCCGACACCGCTTTGCCGGCGGCAGCCGGCATCGCCGATGACGATCCCGAGGGCGTGCAGGTCCTGCTGAAGCACAAGGCACACGTGAACGCCGTCGATACACTGGGCGCGAGCGCGCTGGCGCACGCCGCGCGCGAGAACCACGCGCAGATTGCGCGCGCCCTGCTGGATGCAGGCGCCAATGCCACTACCGCGGATCGCTACGGCACCACGCCCCTGATGGAAGCCGCGCGCGCGGGCGCCACGGACATCGTGGCCCTGCTGGCCGAAAAGCAGCCGGACGTGCACGCCGTGGACCAGCATGGCCGTACCGCTTTGACGCTTGCCTGCCAGTCGCCGCGGGCCAATGCCGAATGCCTGCGCGCGCTGCTCGCGCTCGGCGCGGATCCGCAGCGCAAAGGCAGCGACGGACGCAGCGCGATCGACCAGGCCAGCGGTGCGGGCCGCTGGGATCTGGTCGCGCTGATGGATCCGGAGGCGCCGCTGCCGGCCAGCCACGCTCAAGCGGCCCAACCCGAAGCCGGTGCGGATACTCCCTCGCACCTGCTCGATGCGCTGCGCTTCGATCACTGGAAAGTCGTCGCACGCTTCGCCGAACGCGCGCGCACCTGGCCGGAAACGGAACTCGCCGCGCTGTACCTCGATTTGGCCGACCACGCCGGCACCGCAGCGCGCGCGTGGTTGCTGGAACATGGCTTGTCCGCGGAAGCGCGTCTCGACGATGGCAGCCGGCTGTTCGATGCGCTGCTGGATCACCTGCCGGCATCACGCGTGGCCGTGCGCCAACTGCTGGACGCCGGCGCCACCCCGGCCGGCGCGGGGCGTTTCGCACGCGCATTGGCGCGACTCGCCGAGGCCGACGGCGATGCCTCGTTCGCCCTGATGCTGCTGGAACGCGGCGCCGACCTGTTCGGCGCGGATGCCGACGGCCGCACGCCGCTGCACCATGCCAGCCAGCCGACATTGCTGCCCGTGCTGGATGCGCTGCTCGCGCGCGGCGTCGACCCGAACGTGCGCGATCGCACCGGCGCCACGCCCTTGCACGCAGCGCTGGATGCCAACTCCGAAACCGCGCTGCCGCTGGTGAAATCGTTGATCGCACACGGTGCCGATCCCGAAAGTCCCGCGGCCAGCGGGGAAACACCGCTCGGGTTGGCGCTGGCCCGCGGCGCGACGCAACTCGAGTATTGGCTGCGCTGGATCGGTTGGCCACTGCCCAGGCGTCCGCTGCGCGATGCCGACCTGCCTGCTGCCGCGGCCGATGCCGACGCCGTGGCCCGCCTGCTGGACCTTGGCCTGCCCGCCGACGCGCGCGACGAGCGCGGCGCCACCGCGCTGCTGCGCGCGAGCGGGGCCGGCGCCCTGCAAAGCGTGCAACGGTTGCTGGCCGCGCATGCCGACCCGAGGCTCACCGTCGACACCGGCGCCTCGCCGCTGTCGGCCGCCGTGAGCGCGCGCCACGCCGACATCGTGCGCGCACTGGTGTCTGCCGGCGTGCCGGTCGACGAACGCCACGCGGACGAGGTCACCGCGTTGATGATCGCCGCTGCGCTCGGCCACGCCGACATGGTGGCCTGCTTGCGCGAGCTGGGGGCGAACGCAACGCTCACCGACGCGGGCGGCCATACCGCGCTGCACGCCGCCGCACGGTTCTGCTTCGACAGCCGCGACAGCCTGCGCTGCCGGCGCCTGCTGGACGCCTTGCTCGCCGACGGCCCGTCGGTGAATGCCGCCGACCGCCGCGGTGCCACGCCGCTGCTGATATTGCTGGGCGTGCACGTGAAGCCGGGCGCGGAATGCGACGGCACGCACCTGGGCGCACTGCTTCCGGTGCTGCTGGACGCCGGCGCGGACTTGCGGCACGCCGACGAACACGGCGTCACTGCGCTGCACGCCTGCGCGATGCACGCCCTGTTCGAACCCGCGCGCGTGCTGCTGGCGCGCGGCGGCGACCGCGATGCACGCGACTGCATGCAGCGCACGCCCGCGGAGGTGGCGCGGGTGCTCGGATACGTCGACCTTGCGCTGGAACTCTCGCCGCGCCGCAGCGCACCGCTCAATGCACAGGTGGTGACGCCGTTGATGACGCATCCGGAATAGTCTCCGGATTTTCGACCCGCGCCGCGATGTCCGCCTCGAACAGGCCCTGCAGTTCCGCGTAGGCCTCGCGCGTGGTCTGGCGCAGGGCCACGTCGTCGTCGTACACCAGGTGCTGGTCGTGCAGCAGTTTCTCGTCGTGCTCGCGGAACAGTTCCACGATCGCGCGGGCCTGCTCCTTCTCCATGCCCAGCGCCTTCAACGTCAAGCCCGCCATCTTCAGGCTGGAATAGAACGTCTCCCGCACCACGTCATCGGGGTCGCTGGTCAGATCCATCAGGCGAAACGCGTGCTGGCGGTTGCGCGCGCGCGCGATGATCTTCAGGTGGGGGAAAAGACGGCGCACGATGCGCGCGGTGCGCACGTTCGCGTCCGGATCGTCGGTGGCCAGAACGAATACCTCGGCCTTGGCCGCACCGGCCGCGCGCAGCATTTCGGCGCGTGTGGGGTCGCCGAAATAGATGTCGGTGCCCTGGAAGCGGCGCGACAAGTCGACCTGCTCCACCGAGCTTTCCAGCGCAACGAAGGGGATGTTGCGTGCCCGGAGCAGCCGCCCGACGATCTGTCCGACCCGGCCGAAGCCCGCGATGATCACCCGCGGCGTACCGGCTTCGATGCTGTCGAATTCGCGCTGTGGCTTGCGGCGCTCGGGCAGCCGCGACGCGGCCAGCACCAGCAGCGGCACCGCGGCCATGCCGAGGGTCACCACCAGCACCAGCAACTGTTGTTGCGTGCGCGTCAGCAATCCGTTTTCCCTGGCCAGCTTGAACACCACGAAGGCGAATTCGCCGCCGCCGGCCAGCAATGCCGCAAGCTTGACCGCATCGGTGCCCTGCATGCGCGGGCTCAGGCGCCCGATCGCGGCCAGCACTGGTGCCTTGCACGCGAGCAGCAGCACGACCAGCCCCACCACGATCCACGGGTGCAGCGCGAGCAGATTCAGGTTCACGCCCATGCCGACCGCGATGAAGAACAACCCCAGCAGCAGGCCCTCGAACGGCGCGATGTTGGATTCGAGGTCGTGGCGGTATTCCGAATCGGCCAGCAGCACGCCCGCAAGGAACGTGCCCAACGCCATCGAGATGCCGGCGAGCTGCATCAGCCACGCGGTGCCGATCACCACCAGCAGCGCGGTTGCGGTCGACACTTCGATCAACTGGGTCTTGGCGACGGCGCGGAACACCGGTCGCAGCGCATACCGGCCACCCACCACGACCACCGCGATCACGCCGGCGACGCGCAGCGACGAGAGCCACAGCGGCTGCGTGACGTGGGGCGCGCCATGCTCGGCCAGCAACGGAACCGCCGCGATCAGCGGAATCGCGACCAGGTCCTGGAACAGCAGGATCGCGAACGCCTGACGCCCGTGGCGACTCTGCAATTCGCGCCGCTCGGCGAGGATCTGCAAACCGAACGCCGTCGACGAGAACGCCAGCGCCAGGCCCACGACCGCTGCGGCGACCGGATCGAGATGGAACCCGAGCGCCGCGATCAGGCCGACGATGAGCGCCGAGCCGAACACCTGCACGGCGCCCGCGCCGAACACCGCCCGCCGCATGACCCACAGACGCTGCGGCGAAAGTTCCAGTCCGATCACGAACAGCAAGAGCGCGACGCCGAACTCGGAAATGCCGGAAATCGCGTCGGGATTGTGTATCCACTGCAAGCCGTAAGGCCCGATCACCACACCCGCTGCCAGGTACCCCAGCACCGAGCCCAGTTTCAACTTGCGCGCCAGCGGCACCGCGATCACGACCGCGACCAGGAACACCAGTATCGACGGCAGCCAGGAGTGTCCTTGCACAATTCACCTTGGTCGAAACAGGCGGCCGATTATGACAGCGCCGGCCGTACCGGATGCGCGGTGCGCGGCCGGCCCCGACTACAGCCGTTCGCTGCGGTCCACCTGTACCAGTGGCGCGAAAAGCGCGCCGACGTCGAGCTCGCGCGCGAACAGCATCGCCTGAAAACGTTCGCCCATTTCGCCGGGCAGCGTCAGCCGCTTGACCTGCTGCGCCAGTGCGTAACGCGCGGCTTCGTCGCCGGCCCTGTCGCGGGCACCCGCGAAGGCCGCGTCCAGGCCGGATGCGATCAGGAACTCCGACTGGAAGGCGTACGACACTGGTTCGAATCCCGCGCCGATGCCGGCTTCGGCCAGCCCGGTGAAGTCGATCGAGGCGGTGATGTCCTGCAGGCCCGGCAGGACCAGCGGATCGGCATGCGCACGGTGACGGTAGTGGCACAGCAAGGTGCCGTCGCGGCGTTCCGGCAAATAGAACTCGCGCCGCACGTAACCGTAATCGATGAACAACACCGCGCCGCGGGTCTGCTCGCCCGCGATGGCTTCCAGCCACCACGGCAATTGCGGCAGCACCTCCGAGCGGTAGCCATCTCCGAATTCGCGCCCCAGGTGCCGCTGCAGGTGCCGCACCGCACCGGCAACCAGGGCGTCGGCGGGCCGGTCCACGCGCACGAATGCACCATTCGCATCCACGTCCACGTGTTCCTCGAACACCTCGCCGTCACGCAAGGTGAAGCGCGTGATCGGCAACGCATCCAGCACCTCGTTGGCGAACAGCACGCCCGACCAGGCGTGTTGCGGGGGACGATCCAGCCATGCACAGCGAGCGAACAGTTCCGCGGGCAAGTCGGCCTGCAGCCGTTCGCGCTGGCGTTCGCGCAGGTCCGCCGACGGCTCCAGCAACCAGTAATGCCGCGGCTGCGCATCCAGCGCCTGCAGTTCCAGCAGGCAGTCGCGCGCGAAGGCGCCGCTGCCGCCACCGAGTTCGAACCACGCGGCATCCTCGCCGCAGGCGCGCAGCGCCGGCGCCAGGGCGCGCGCGACGCAGCGCGCGAACAGGAACCCGAGTTCCGGCGCGGTGACGAAGTCGCCATCCTTGCCGAACTTCAGCCGGCCGGCGCTGTAATAGCCCAGCCCCGGCGCATACAGACAGCGCTCCATGAAACGCGCGAACGAGACCGGTCCCGACGCGGCGATCTCGCCCCGGATGGCCTCGACCAGGCGCGCGGAATGCGCGATTTCATCTGTTGAAGGTTCGGGCAGGGAGCGGTCCATGCTGGCGGCATCCACGCGATTGCGGCAATCTGTCGATCATGCAGGATAACGCGCAGGGGCGATCATGAGCCAAACCCGTCCGGTCGTGCTGGTCACGGGCGCCGCGAGGCGCGTCGGCGCGGTGATCGCCCGCACGCTGCACGCAGCGGGATACGACTTGGCCTTGCACTGCCGGCATTCGCGCGCGGAGCTGGATGCCCTGATGGCGGAGTTGGACACGCAACGCGCGGATTCGACGCTTGCGCTGCAGGCCGACCTCGCCGAGGCCGAACGCCTGCCGGGCCTGGTCGACGCCACGCTCGCGCGCTTCGACCGGCTGGATGCGCTGGTCAACAACGCCTCGATATTCCAGGCGACGCCCGCGGGCACCATCACCGCGCAGGCGTCGGACGCATTCTTTGCCGTGAACGCGCGCGCACCACTGCTGCTGGCGCAGGCTGCCGCGCCGCACCTGAAAGCATCGCGCGGATCGGTCGTCAATATCACCGACATCTACGCCGAGCGCCCGTTGCCGCAGCACGCCGCATATTGCATGAGCAAGGCTGCGCTGCGGATGGCGACGCTCGCGCTGGCCCAGGACCTGGGACCCGAGGTGCGGGTCAATGCGGTGGCGCCGGGCAACGTCCTGTGGTCGGAGAACCCGGTCAAGGCCGAGACGCCGCAAACCTTGTTCGAGCAGACCGCACTGCAGCGCCAGGGCACGCCCGAAGACATCGCCGGCGCGGTGTTGTGGCTGATCCGTGATGCGGCCTATGTCACCGGGCAAACGATCCGGGTGGATGGCGGCCGGATTCTCGGCGCATGATCGGCGCCTGAAGCCACGCATGGGATATCTTGATTCGCGGGCGCGAGCGCGGCATGTTGGGAACCGGTTCGATCTGCATCGAGGACGTCGATGACTGCTTCCCTTGCCGCCGCCACCGGCCAGCCTTCGCAACGGATCGCGCAGCAGATCCTCGATTACCTTTCCGACATTCCGGCCAGCCGCGAGCAACCGCGCGAACACCCGCGCGCCCGCGTCGAAGCCATCGCGCTGGCCGCACGCCGCAAGGCCTTCCTCGCATCGTCCTCACTGGCGTTGCCGCCGGGGCCGATCGGCTGGCTGACCGTGTTGCCCGAGCTGGTGGCGATCTGGAAGATCCAGGCCCAGATGGTCGCGGACATCGCCGCCGTGTGCGGCCAGCACCCCCGGCTCACGCGCGAACAGATGCTGTTCTGCCTGTTTCGGCACGCAGCCGCGCAGGCGGTGCGCGATCTCGCCGTACGCACGGGACAGCGCTGGATGGTGCATGTAGCCAACACCCATGGCTTCCGCAGCATCGCGCACCGGATCGGTGTCAAGCTGTCCGAACGCGCACTGGGCAGCTCGCTGGCACGGATGGTGCCGCTGGCCGGCGCGCTCGGCGTCGGCGCCTACGCGTGGTACGACACCCGCCAGGTCGCGCGCACCGCGTTCGCGATGTTTTCGCGCGAGGTGGAAATCACCCCGGCCGGACGCAGCGTCAAAGCTCCTGCGCAACACGCGCATCGCGACCGCGCGCAGGACGCGCGCGAAGCGGGGTTGTAGCCTTACAGCGGGCGCGGCGCGAAAGGCATCGTCATCGTGATTTGGTTGCGCTGTCCGGTCCGCAGGAAAGATTGCGCCATCAACGCCACGTCCTGCGCGAAAAACAACTGGCTGGTGTAGTGGGTCAGGAAATCCTCGCCCGTGCCGCCCTTGCGAATGTCCCAGGTCTGCCACACCGAAACGAAGCGGCGCCCGTTCTTCTCGGCACTTTGATAGTGCGGCTCGTCATAGCCGATCGCCTCGGCACCCTTGGTGGTGTCGTGGAAGATCTTTCTCAGGTTCTCCAGGAAGTCGGTGCCCTCCATGCCGTCGGGCTGGGCACAAAACACGATCACGATCACCCGGTGCACGTTGAGCCCCACCCACATGCGCAACGCAGCATTCGCACTGCACAGCGTGTAGTCGTAGCCCACCACCCCCGACTGGTCGCCCACGCTGACCTCGACCGGCGCGCCATCGTCATCCGTGATGCGCGAAAACACCTCGGGCATCAGCACGGTCTGGATGTGGCGCGCTTTCCGCTGCAGCACGCGCGGACTCTGCGAGGACTCGGTGAAAAACACCACCAGCACATACGCAAACGCGGTCAACGCGATCTGCACCACCGACACCGCTGCCGACGACCAGTTCCGGAAACCGGGGTCGTTCACGCTCACGAAGAACGTCACCGAAAACCCCAACACCAGCCCGCCCAGCACGATCAGCAAACCCCAGCGCAGCCAGCGCGGGATGTAAGCGGCAAAACGATCCATTCCGGTTACCCCTCGTTACCGGGACTCCCCATGTCGACCATGATAGCGGCCGCCTCGATCAATTCCCGCGCGGGTGTTTGCGTGAATTCGTTCTTTTCGAGCGCGTGCGGATCGGCCAGCCAGCGTCCGTCGGCCTGCATCGCCAGGACATCGATGTCGATGGCGACGCGGCCCGATCCGTCGCGCACGCGTCCCAGTTCGAG
Organism: Rhodanobacter sp.; assembly: GCA_044464225.1. Classification (GTDB taxonomy): domain Bacteria; phylum Pseudomonadota; class Gammaproteobacteria; order Xanthomonadales; family Rhodanobacteraceae; genus 66-474. Next base: position 174,441 of record JBIQLN010000002.1, read on the forward strand.
TTCGATTCGTTTGAGCTGCGCGCGCAGTGCATCCCGATCCAGATCGCAATCGAGTGCGGCCAGCGCGTTGTAGTAGAAGCGCGACGAATCGCCACGTGCAGGCATCCGCTCGATCGGCGTCAGCGCCTTGACGGGGCCGAGCACCGCCAGCGTTTCAAGTGCCCGCCGGATGCGCTCCGGACCCGCAAGGTTCGAACCCAGCAGCAGCAGCCAGCGACGTGCCGGCATGTCAGCGGAACTCGCGGCGGATTTCGACGCCGACGCGTTCGCAGCCGAGCTTCCGCGCCGCGCCCGGCTTCTCGATGCGCAACGCGATCGCTCGCGCCGCCGGGAATTGCCGGTGCAACATCGCGGCGCAAGCCTCGCCCAGTGTTTCCAGCAAGCCGTCGCGGCGCTGGGACACGAATGCCTTGAGCGCATCGACCACCGCGCTGTAATCGATCGTGCCGCCGATGTCGTCGGCCGGGGTGGCGTCGCAGTCCAGCGACACCGAAAGCACCAGTGCCTGCCGCATGTCGCGCTCCCAGTCGTAAACGCCGATGACCGTTTCGACCGCCAGGCCCTCGATGAATATCCGGTCCACGCTCAGGCCACCTCGGGCAGGCTTTCGAGGTTCCAACGCGGCAGCACACGGATTTCGGGGCCGGTGGCCTGCCCGGCGGCGAGCCGGATCGAGCCCGCCAGCGCAATCATCGCGCCGTTGTCGGTGCAGAACTGAAGGCGCGGGAAATAGGCATGGAAACCCTCGCGTCGCCCGGCTTCGGCCAGCTGCGCGCGGAGGCGTTTGTTGGCGCCGACGCCACCGGAGACGACCAGTCTCTTGTATCCGGTTTGCGCCAGCGCACGGCGGCACTTGATGGCCAGCGTTTCCACGATTGCTTCCTCGAAACCCCGCGCGATATTGGCCCTGGTCGCATCGGCGTGATCGCTGTCGCGCCACGCCATCAGGACCTGGGTCTTCAGGCCCGAAAAACTGAAATCGAGCCCGGGCCGATCGGTCATCGGACGCGAGAATTTGAAGGCCGTCGGATCGCCGTGCTCGGCGAGTTTCGCCAGTGCCGGCCCACCCGGGTACGGCAGACCCATCAATTTGGCGGTCTTGTCGAAGGCCTCGCCGGCGGCGTCATCCAGCGTGTCGCCAAGGATGGTGTAGCTGCCGATCCTGTCCACGCCGACCAGCAGCGAGTGCCCGCCGGACACCAGCAGCGCCACGAAGGGCGGTGCCAGCGGGTCGGCCCCGGGGGCGGGTTCTTCGAGCAGTGGCGCCAGCAGGTGCCCTTCCATGTGGTGCACGCCGATCGCCGGCACCTCAAGCGCCCAAGCCAGCGAGCGCGCCACCGAGGCGCCGACCAGCAGCGCGCCGATCAGGCCCGGGCCGGCCGTATAGGCCACGGCAGAAAGGTCGGAAATCTTCAGGTCGGCGTCGGCAAGTGTCTGGCGCAAAAGGGGAAGCGTTTTGCGGATGTGGTCGCGGCTGGCCAGCTCCGGCACCACGCCGCCGTACTCGGCGTGCAGCGCGATCTGCGAATACAGCGCATGCGCCAGCAGGCCGCGACCGGGCTGGTATACCGCCACCCCGGTTTCGTCGCAGGAACTCTCGATGCCCAGCACCGGACCGGGTGCGGGGGGCTTTGAATTGGCCATGTCGATCACGCTATACTTCGCGGCTCACCCGCGCCCAAGCGGGCCAGTTTACCAAGTGGAGCATCCATGCCCAGCGTCAAAGTCCGCGAGAACGAGCCTTTCGAAATCGCCCTGCGCCGCTTCAAGCGCACCTGCGAGAAGGCCGGCGTACTCGCCGAAACGCGCAAGCGCGAGTTTTACGAGAAACCGACCCAGGAACGCAAGCGCAAGCGCGCTGCGGCGGTGAAGCGCCACCTGCGTCGCGTCTCGCGCGAAGTCACGCGCCGCAAGCGCCTGTACTGATACAGGTCGCTTCGCCTGCGATCTTCCGGCCGGTGCTGCCCTGCGGCACCGGCTTTTTGCGTTTGTATCGATACGGTTCGGAAACAGCACCATGAACGAATTGAAGCAACGCATCACCGAGGACATGAAGGCCGCGATGAAGGGCGGCGACAAGCCGCGCCTGGGCGTTATCCGGCTGATCCTCGCCGCGCTCAAGCAGCGCGAAGTCGACGAACGCGTCGTGCTGGACGACACCCAGGTGTTGCACACGCTGGAAAAAATGCTGAAGCAGCGGCGCGATTCGGTGTCGCAATACGAAACCGCCCAGCGCGAGGACCTCGCCGCGCAGGAGCGCTACGAGATCGGCGTGATCGAGGCGTACCTTCCCGCCCAATTGTCCGATGCCGAACTCGACGCCTTGATCGCCCAATGCATTGCCGACGCGGGCGCGAGCTCACCCCGTGACATGGGCAAGGTGATGGCGCTGCTGAAGGAACGTGCGGCGGGCCGCGCCGACATGGGCGCGCTGTCGCAGCGCGTCAAGGCACGGCTGGCGGGCTGACCGCGGTCGCGCCGGCATTTTCCAGCGCGTCCAGGCCGGGGGCCGCGTACGCGCAGCCGGCGCGCCCGCCGTGGCGACTTTCGCCCGCGACGGAACGGCATTCCCTCCAGCGAGGGCGGAACACGAACTCCAGGGACGATCAGGGGCGTCGCCGCGCCTCATTTCACCTGCGACACCATCCACTTGACCGTGGCTTCGACCTGCGCATCGGAGAGCGCGGGATTGCCGCCCTTGGCCGGCATGTGGTTGCCATCGGGTCCGGTGTAGCCATCGATCGCGTGCTTGACCAGCGTGTCGATGCCTTCCTTGATGCGTGGCGCCCACGCGGCCTTGTCGCTGATCGTGGGCGCGCCCGCGGCGCCGGTCGAATGGCAAGTGGTGCACAGATGGTCGAAGATCGCCTTGCCGTCGGTGGTGCCGCCATAGGCGACCTGCGAGGCAGCGGCCTTGGTGGCGGCGGCCTTGGCGGCCTCCATCGCGGCGCGTCCGGTGTCGCCTGCATACACGGCACTGACCGGAGCGATGCGAGCGCCCGCCTGCTCCACCACTTTCTGGTTGCTTTCCCGCGGCAAGGTCGTCCATACGATCGCGCCGATGATGATCAGCACCACGGCGAAGCTCGCGAGCATGGCAATCATGATCGCGAAATGCTTCATGAAGGTACGATCGGATGGGGTGAGATGCGTGCTCACTTGCGAACTCCGTTGAATGGCGAATGGCGTCCCCGGACCCCCGCGGCCACCACATATCCGCGCAAGTATAGCGTCCCGGCGATGCGGCACCAAATTCGCCGGCGTTGACCCGAACTAAACGCCACGTCGTGTACAACACGGGCCTTTCGTCGCGCAGCGCCGGACAAGGATGGCTGACAAGCATTTCGACCTGATCGTGATCGGCTCCGGTCCAGGGGGCGCCACCCTGGCTCAAAGGCTGGCGCCTTCGGGCATGAAGATCCTGATCCTGGAACGGGGCGACTGGCTCAAGCGGTCGCCCGACAACTGGAACGCCAAGTCGATCTTCATCGACAACGCTTACCAGGCCGACGAAACCTGGTACGACAAGACCGGCAAGGCCTTCCATCCGGGGCTGCACTATTTCGTGGGCGGCAACTCCAAGATGTACGGCGCGGCGCTGTTCCGCCTGCGCGAACGCGATTTCGAGGAAGTCCGGCACGCCGACGGGCTCTCGCCCGAGTGGCCGCTGAAGTACGACGCGTTCGAGTCGTACTACGTCGAGGCCGAACGGCTCTACCACGTCCATGGACAGGCGGGCGAAGATCCGACCGAGCCGCCGCGCAGCGCCCCGTACGCGTACCCGCCGGTATCCCACGAGCCGCGCATGCAACAGTTGTCCGAAACGTTCGCGCGGCAAGGCCTGCACCCCTTCCACATGCCGCTCGGAATCCTGCTGGACGAACAGGACGGCCGGGTGCTGCGGCACAGCCCGTGCATCCGCTGCGGCGCGTTCGACGGCTACCCCTGCCCGACCAACGGCAAGGCCGATGCGGAGGTGATGTGCATCGAACCGACGCTCGACGCGCACCCGAATGTCACGCTGCTGACCGATGCCTACGTTTCGCGCCTCGACACCGATGGCACCGGCCACGCGGTGAACGCGGTGCAGGTGGAACGCGGCGGCGCGACGGAAACGTATTCCGCCGACATCGTGGTGGTCGCCTGCGGCGCGCTGTCCTCCGCGTTGCTGCTGTTGCGCTCGGCCAACGACAAACATCCCAACGGACTTGCCAACGGGTCGGACCAGGTGGGTCGCAACTACATCCGCCACAACCAGTCGGTGTTGCTGGCGATCACGCGTGAACCCAACGACACGATCTTCCAGAAGACGGTGGCGTTGAGCGATTTCTATTTCGGCGCGGACGATTGGGAATTCCCGCTGGGCCTGATCCAGATGACCGGCAAGTCGCACGCCGACACGTTGCGCGGCGAAGCGTTGCCCGATTGGCTCGCCTGGCTGCCGGAAAGGCCATTCGAATACCTGGCCCGACATTCGCTGGACTTCTGGCTGTCCAGCGAAGACCTGCCGCGCCCGGAAAACCGCATCCGCTACGACGGCGATCGCGTGGTCGTCGAGCAGACCGACAACAACATGGAGGCGCACCGCCGGCTCAAGGCGAAACTGGAATCGCTGCTGGAGCCGATCGGCGCGCATCCGCACACGCTGCGGCGCACCCAATACCTCGGCAAGGAGATCCCGATCGGCGGCACCGCGCACCAGGCCGGCACCGCGCGCTTCGGCACCGACCCGAAAACCTCGGTGCTCGACCTCGATTGCAAGGCACACGAACTCGACAACCTCTACGTCGCCGACGCGAGCTTCTTCCCCTCGATCGGCGCGGTGAACCCGACGCTCACGATCATCGCGAACGCGATGCGCGTGGCCGACCGGATTGCGGAGCGGATGACGTGAGGACCGTGCCGTGTGGCTGAACCTGTACCTGATCCCCATCGTGATCCGCGTGTGCCTGGTGGTGCTGTTTCCGTTCAGCGCACTGGACAAGATCGTGTTCTGGAAGGACGCAATCGCCCAGGCGGACTCTTCCTTCCTGCCGCGCTGGAGCGGGCCGCCGCTGCTCATCGGCGCGATCGCCGTGGAAGCGGTCGCGCCGTTCTGCATCGTGTTCGGCTGGCACGATCGCCTCGCCGCGCTCGTGCTGGCGTTGTTCTGCGTGGCCACCGCAGCCCTGTACCACCCGTTCTGGAAGTTCCGCGATTTCTGGAAATCGGGCAACAGCATCGCGCGCAGCCACTTCTGGGATTTCCTGAAGAACTTCGGGCTGGTCGGCGGTTTGCTGTTGGTGGTGTTCGCGACGCGGCTCGCGCCCGCGGGCGCCGTCGCGCGGCGACCCTTGTCATCGACCGCCGTGTACACGCCGGCCGGCACCGCGCCGCCTTCGGCGGTCCCCGGGTGGATGGGTTCCAATGAGCACTGATGCCCCCACGGTCACGTACTGGCACGTGTGCACCGACGCACACGGCGTGAGCCACCAGGAACGGCGCACCCTGCACGCCTTCGAGCACCAGAGCATGGGCGGTGCCGCGCTGCAATGGAACGACGTGCTGGAACAAAAACCGGCGCGCGCGATGTTCAGCGTGCTGCCCGCCGGCTGGATCGGCGACTGGCACGAAAATCCCGCGCCCCAATGGATCGTGCCCCTGTCCGGACGCTGGTTCGTGGAGACGATGGACGGCACGCGGGTGGAAATGGGCCCGGGCGAAGTGTCGTTCGGCGGCGACCAGGGTTGTGTCACCGACGCCCACGGACGCAAGGGCCATCGTTCGGGAACGGTCGGCGGCGAGCCGGCGGTCCTGATGATCGTGCAGATGGACGGCGGCAATGGGTGACTACGAAATCCTCGACCCGCGCTTCCGCTCGATGGTGTTGCCCAACGCACCGCTGGAAAAACTGGCGGACGGATTCCGCTGGCTCGAAGGGCCTGTGTGGTTCGCCGACATGCAGTGCCTGCTGTTCAGCGACATCCCCAACGACCGCATCATGCGCTGGACGACATCGGGCGACGTGTCGGTGTTCCGGCAACCATCGCGCTTCGCGAATGGCCACACCCGCGACCGCGAAGGGCGCCTGATCGGGTGCCTGCACGGTGGCCGCGCCATCGTGCGCACCGAAGCCGACGGCACCGTGACCACGCTGGCCGACGGTTTCGAAGGCAGGCGCCTCAACTCCCCCAACGACGTGGTGGTGAAGTCCGACGGCACGATCTGGTTTTCCGATCCGCCCTACGGCATCCAGACCGATTACGAAGGCGGCAAGCATGCGTCCGAGTTGCCGGCCAGCCTGTACCGCCTCGATCCGCGCGACAACACGCTCGAAGTGGCGGTCGACGACCTCGCAGGTCCCAACGGGCTGTGTTTTTCGCCCGACGAAAAGCGCTTGTACGTCACCGACACCGGCGTGCAATTCGAACCCGACTCCAAACGCTGCATACGCGTGTACGACGTCGGCGACGACGGCAAGTCGCTGCGCGGTGGCCGCGACTTCCATGCCGCCGCCACGGGCCACGCCGACGGCATCCGCTGCGACGAGGACGGCAACGTGTGGGCGGCCGTCGCCGACGGCGTGCACTGCATCGCGCCCGACGGCACCCTGCTCGGCCGCATCAACGTTCCAGGCACGGTGTCCAACCTCTGCTTCGGTGATCGCCACTGCAGCCGCCTGTTCCTGTGCGCGTCGCAGGCGCTGTATGCAATCTGGATCAACCGACGCGGTGCGCAACGGCCGTGAGCCAGGGGCTCCGCAAGCTGCTGCGCATGGAGCGCAACACCGCGAACCTCGGGGACGCGGTCACCTTCTATCGGGATGCGCTCGGCTTCCGGGTGGATGACATCGGGTGCAAGGCGCCCGCATGGACGTTGCTGCCGGGCGTGTGCGACAGCGCGCCGCGTTGCGCACGGCTTTCGCTGGGTGCCCAGGTGCTGGTGCTGACGGAGTTTCCGGACGCGGCGCCGTACCCGGAAAACCGCGCCTCGAACGATCTCGATTTCCAACATTGCGCGATCGTGACGGATGACATGCACGCCGCGTGCGATCGCGTGATGAGGCACGGCGTCGCCCCCATCACCCGCGATGGCCCGCAAACGCTGCCACCCTCCACCGGCGCGGTCGGCGCGTTCAAGTTCCGCGATCCGGAGGGGCACCCACTGGAACTGATCGCGTTCCCCGAAGGCACCGGCGACCCGGCCTGGCATTCGACGGAAAAGCCGGGCCCGATGCTCGGCATCGACCACAGCGCCATCGGCGTGGCCGACGTCGAACGCAGTGTGTTGTTTCACGAGCTGCTCGGCCTGCGCGTGGCCACACGGGGCGTGAACAGGGGCGCCGGGCAACAGCGCCTGGACGATCTCGCGGGTGTCGAGGTGGACGTGATCGCCATGCAGGCTGCCGTGCGCACGCCGCATCTCGAGCTGCTGGGTTACCGCCGGCCGCGGGGACGCGCGCATCGTTCGACGTCCCTCACGGCCGTCGCCGCCGATCGGTTGGTCTGGCAGGCCGGCAAGGTCGACGTGCTGCTGGAAGCCCTGACGGATGGCGACTTCACCGATGGCATTCTGGCCAGCGGCTTCATCGAGGGCGCCACCGTGGCGATGCTCCGGGACCCGGACGGGCACCTGAACGTGCTGGACGAGTCTCCGGCATGACGGTGCCGGCGCCAGCGCGACCGGCGGCCGACACATTGCGGCAACGGCGGTTTGGTTAACATCGAAGGTTCCACAGGACGGAGTGACTCCCCGAGGTGCCGCGCAAACACCGCCCGCAAGCATGGATCCGCAGGTTCAGGATCAGGCACGCCGCGCGCCGGATCGCACATGTGCGCCCGCCTGCGCGCGAGACGCCGGAAGCCGTCCTGGCGGTTTCGGCCGCCACGGTTGCGCGCGACCATGACCGTCTCACGGACGCCCCGCCGTTCGATCTCGCACGCGCGCTGACCGCGCACGACCAGACGCTGGCGCACGCCTACGCGATCGCGCGCACGGCCGCCATCGAGAACCGCCGCATCGAACCGGCCGCCGAATGGCTGATCGACAACGTCTACCTGATCCGCAACCAGATCCGCGAGGTGCGCGGCGCGCTGTCGCCGAGGGTGTGGCGGCGATTGCCGCGCAACAAGACGGCGAACGGCACGGTGGTGCCCCGCATCCTGCGGGTGCTGCGCGCATGCATCGCCTCGCTCGACGGCAATCTCGAAGCGGATGCGATCGAGCGCTATCTCGACGATTACCAGCGGCACGGCTCACTGGACCTGGTCGAGTTGTGGACCATGCCGGTGCTGATCCGGGTCACGCTGATCGAGGGCCTCGCGGCTTGCGCGGTCGCGATCGCGCGCCGCCTCGAGGACTATTCACGCGCCGAGTTCTGGGCCGGGCACCTCAGCGACGTGGCGGCGAATTCGCCCGCCGAAATGCTGGTCAGCGTAGCCGAAATGGCTCGCACGGAATCGTTCATCTCGCCCGCCTTCGCGGCCGAGTTCTACCGCCTGCTGGAAGGCAAGCATCCGTCGCTGAAGCTCGCCCTCAGCTTCGCCGAGGGACAACTGGAACAGCGCGGCACCAGCGTGGCGCGCGTGATCGACGGCGAAGCACGCGCCCAGGCGGCCGACCAGGTATCGATCGCCAACCTCATCAACAGCCTGCGCCGCGCGCACGAGACCAACTGGTCGGAACTGATCGAACGCGTGAGCGTGGTCGACCGCATCCTCGCGGCAGACCCCGCGGGCGCGTATGCGGACATGGACTTCACCACGCGCGGCCGCTATCGGCACACGGTCGAGTTGCTCGCCCGGCGCAGCGGCCGCAGCGAACCCGACATCGCGCGGCGCGCGATCGAACTGGCAAGTGCCGATCACGATCCGGACGGCGACCCGCGCGTCCACCATGTCGGCCATTTCCTGATCGGACCGGGACGCGCACTGCTCGAGCGTGGACTGGGCGCCCGCGCGCCGGCCGAACGTCGCCTGGCCGACCGCCTCAAGCGTTGGCCGTCGGCCACCTATCTCGGCGGCATCTTCACCACGAGTCTCGTGATCACCGCGCTGGTCTGGTCGGGCCACCGCTGGTACGTGGCCCCGATGCCGCTGGCGGTCGACGTGGTGTTGATGATCGCGGTCTTCGTGGCCGCGAGCCAACCCGCCGTCACGCTCGTGAACTGGCTGCTGGGAATGCTGGTGCCTGCGCAACTGCTGCCGAAGATGTCGTTCTCCGGCGGCATTCCCGACGAGTGCCGCACGCTGGTGGTGGTGCCATGGCTGCTCGGCAGTCCCGACGGGCTGGCCGAACAACTCGACGCGCTGGAAATCCGCTACCTCGGCAACCGGGATCCGAACCTGCGCTACGGGCTGCTCACGGATTTCCCCGACGCGCCCGAACGCGACATGCCCGGCGACGCCGCGCTGCTGCAGATGGCGACGGCGGGCATCGACCGGCTCAACGCGAAATACCCGCTGGCCGGCAGCACGCGCTTTTACCTGTTCCATCGGCCACGCGAATGGAACGCGAGGCAATCGGTATGGATGGGCTTCGAACGCAAGCGCGGCAAGCTGGGCGACCTGAACCGGGTGATGCGCGGCGCGCACCCGGAACGCGCCTTCAGCGTGACGGTCGGCGATCTCGACGCCTTGCAGACGGCGCGTTACGTGATCACGCTGGACGCGGACACCCAGCTTCCCCCGGAAGCCGGGCGCAAGCTGATCGAAACCATGGCGCACCCACTGAACCGCCCGTGGTTCAGCAAGGGCTCGCGACGCGTGGTCGCCGGCTACGGGCTTTTGCAGCCGCGCATTTCAGTGACGTGGGGCGCCGACCGACCCAGCCGCTTCGCGCGCCTGTACAGCGACTCGACCGGCCTCGACCCCTACACGCGCGTGGTCTCGGACGTGTACCAGGACCTGTTCGGCGAAGCGTCGTTCGTCGGCAAGGGCATCTACGACGTGGACGCGTTCAGCCGTTCGGTCGGCTCGCGTTTCCCCAACGACCTGATCCTGTCGCATGACCTGCTGGAAGGCTCCTACGCGCGATGCGGCCTGGTCAGCGACATCGAACTGATCGAACACCAGCCCAACAGCTTCAGCGTGGACGTGCGCCGCCGCCACCGCTGGACGCGCGGCGATTGGCAGATCGTGCAGTGGCTGCTGCCGATCGTGCCCGGTCCCCGCCGTCGCGGCCTGCGCAACACGCTGAAGGCGCACCACCGCTGGAAGATCATGGACAACCTGCGACGCGGGCTGGTGCCCCTGGCGATGTTGGCGCTGCTGCTGCGCGGCTGGTCGCACGGATCGTTCGCGGTGTACTGGACGCTGGTCGTGGTGGCACTGCTGTTGGGCGCGCCGCTGCTGATCGCCATGGCGCAGATCGTGCGCAACATCAAGCAGCGGGTGCCACGCCGGCGTTGGCGCAGCACCTGGCGCGGCATGCGCGACGAACTCGTGCGCGAGGTGTTTTCGATCGCGACCTTGCCGTTCGAGACCTGGGTGAACCTGGACGCGATCGGCCGCAGCGCCGGGCGGCTGTTGTTCACGCGACGGCACCTGCTTGAATGGACGCCGATGACCGACGCGGTGCGCGGGGCGGCGGCCACGCTCGCCCAGTACGCGCGGCTGATGTGGGTGGCGCCCGCGACGGCGGTGGTGGCGGGCCTCGCGCTCGGCTGGATGGTTCCCGAGGCCCTTCCGGCGGCGCTGGCGTTCCTGATGCTGTGGTTCGTCGCACCGGCGCTGGCCTGGTCGATCAGCCGCACGCCGGAAGGCCCCCCGCTGCCGCTGGACGCCGCCCAGCAGGTTTTCCTGCGCAGTGTCGCGCGGCGCATCTGGCACTGGTTCGATACTTTCGTCGACGCCGGCGAGAACTGGCTGCCGCCGGACAACTGCCAGGCGTTTCCGGTCGAGCAGATCGCACACCGCACGTCGCCCACCAACATCGGCATGGCGCTGCTGGCCAACCTGACCGCGCACGATTTCGGCTACATCCCGCGCGCGGCACTGCTGCGCCGCACCGCCGCGACGCTGGAAACCCTGAAGCGTCTCCCCCGCCACCGCGGACATTTCTACAACTGGTACGACACCCTCAGCCTCGAGCCGTTGCCGCCGCGCTACGTATCCAGCGTGGATTCGGGCAACCTGATGGCATGCCTGCTGGTTTTGGCCAATGCACTGGAACACATTGACGACGACCCGCTGGTGTCGGCGAACCTTGCGTACGGCCTGCGCGACACCGCCCGCGTGCTGGACGACTGCCTGCCCTCCGTGGACGCCTCCGATCCCCACGCCAACCTGGCGCTGGCGGCGACCCTGGCGGAACTGGACGGGCTGGTCGCGGACGCGATCGGCAACACCGGCAACCTGCCGGTGTTGCACGGCCTGCTGGCCCGCATCGAAGCCGAGGCGGGCAAGCTCGCGCAACTCGCATCCGACAACGCCGTCACCGGCGAATTCGGGGAATGGGTGCACGTGTTGGCGCGCCAGGCCACGGCCGCCTACGAGGAACTCGACGAACTGGCGCCATGGCTGGGGCTCGGCGATTGCGGCAGCGACGACGAGACCACGCGCGCGCGGCTGGCGGAACTGGAACGCAACCCCTCGCGTGCGCGCGCGCAGGTGCTGGCGGGCGACGCCATCCTGCGCCTGGCCAACGAAGGAGCCATCGACGTGTGCGCCGCGCTCGACGAGTTGCGTGCCACGCTGAATCGCCAGCACGACGATGCGCTGGCGCTGGCCGCGCACTGCCGCGCCTTCGCGACGATGGACCTGGAATTCCTGTTCGACGAGCGGCGCGAACAGTTCGTGATCGGCTACGACGTCGAACGCGACAAGCGCGATGCCAGCCACTATGACCTGTTGGCCTCGGAAGCGCGCATCCTCAGTTATGTGGCGATCGCGCAGGGCCAGGTGCCGCCGACCCACTGGTTCAAGCTGGGCCGCCTGTTCACCATCGCGGTCGGACGGCCGACGCTGGTGTCGTGGAGCGGCTCGATGTTCGAGTACCTGATGCCGCACCTGCTGATGCCGGCCTATCGCAACACGCTCCTGTTCGACACCTGCAGCGCCGCGGTGGAGCGGCAGATCCAGTATGGCGCGCAGCAGCAGGTGCCGTGGGGGGTCTCGGAATCCGCCTACAACATCACCGACGCCAATCTCACCTACCAGTACCGCGCGTTCGGCGTGCCGGGGCTGGGCCTGAAACGCGGACTGGGCGAGGATCTCGTGATCGCGCCCTACGCCTGCACGATGGCGTTGATGTTCGACCCCGCTGCGGCCTGCGACAACCTCGCGCGGCTGGCGGGCATCGGCGCGCTGACGCGTTACGGCTTCTATGAAGCGCTCGACTTCACCGCGGGCCGCGTCAGCGAAAACGAGGATTTCGCGCTGGTGAAAAGCTGGATGGCGCACCACCACGGCATGAGCTTTCTTGCGCTGTCGTCGCTGTTGAACGGCCAGCCGCTGCAGCGCCGCTTCATGCGCGACCCGATGTTTCGTGCCCACGAGTTGTTGCTGCGCGAAAAGGTCCCGGAAGCGCGGCCGCGCCACCCCGCCGCGCTGGACGTGGAGCAGCCGCGCCAGACCCGCGCGGGCAGCGGAGTGCAGACGCGCGAGATCACGCGCATGGACACGCCGCTACCGGAAGTGCACCTGCTGTCCAACGGCAATTACCACGTGATGCTCACCCAGACCGGGGCGGGCTACAGCCGCTGGCGCGACCTCGCGCTCACGCGCTGGCGCGGTGATGCGGTGCGCGACGACGAAGGCACCTTCGTGTACGTGCGCGACGTCGAAACGGGCAAGGTGTGGTCGGCCACGCACCAGCCGATGGGCGACGCCGGCGGCAACTGCAGCGCCACGTTCTCGCAGGCCCGCGCGGAATTCCATCGCATCGACCACGGCATCGCGACCGAAGTTCTGGTCGCGGTTTCGGCCGAGGACGACATCGAACTGCGGCGCGTGCGCCTGACCAATCGCACCCTGAAAACGCGCACCCTGGAAATCACCAGCTACGCGGAGATCGTGCTGGCGCCGGCCGACGCCGACGCTTCGCACCCGGTATTCAGCAAGCTGTTCCTCGAGACCGAGGCGGCACCGGAGCTCGATGCGTTGCTGGCCACCCGCCGCCCCCGGAGCCCCGACGAACACAACCCCTGGCTGGTGCACCAGATGACCACCCGTGGCGGCATCATCGGCCAGGGCGGCTGCGAGACCGATCGCGAAGCGTTCCTCGGGCGGCTGCGCGGCCCCGCCCAAGCGCGCGCGCTTGCCGAGGGTACGGTGCTTCCCGGACACACCGGCGCGGTGCTCGATCCGATCGTGTCGATCCGCCGGCGCATCCAGATCCGTCCGGGCCACACCGCCGGCCTCGACATCCTCACCGGCGTCGCGCCAGACCGCGCGACGGCGCTGGACCTGGCGCGCAAATATCGCGAACGCCATCTGCACCGGCGGGTGTTCCAGTTGGCATGGACACACGACCAGGTGGCGTTGCAGCAACTCAACATGAGCGCGGTCGAGGCGCAACGCTATGAACGCATGGCCGGTGCGCTGCTGTACGGCCCGATCGCCGCGCGCCGTGACGTTGACGGCAGCCTTCCCACGCAATCGGCGCTATGGAAGCACGGCATTTCCGGCGACCTGCCGATCGTGCTGGCACGGATCGCCAACGCCAGCCAGATCGACCTGGTACGGCATCTGATCCAGGCACACGGCTACTGGCAGATGCGCGGGCTGCATGCGGACCTCCTGATCTGGAACGAGGAATTGTCCGGCTACCGCCAGGAATTGCAGGAACACATCCTTTACCTCATCGAATCGGGTGCCGAGGCGCGCGGTGGCCCGGGACGCGGCAAGATGTTCGCGTGGCGCATCGAACACCTGCCCGCACCCGATCGCGCGCTGATGCTGTCGGTGGCGCGCTGCGTGTTTTCCGGCGACGAAGGCCGCCTGCGCGACCAGATCGCGCGGATGGTGCCGGATGCCGCCGTCGAACCGCCGGCCAAGCTCGCAGTGCGCAAGCCGCCGCCCGCAAGCTACGCGCTGCAACCACCTTCCGAAGACCTGCGGTTGCCGAACCCGTTCGGCGGTTTTCGCAATGACGGCGGCGAATACGAGATCTGGCTGGAACCGGGCTCGCCCACCCCGGCACCATGGAGCAACGTGCTCGCCAACGAATCGTTCGGTTCGGTGGTGAGCGAATCCGGCGGCGCGTACACGTTCGCCGAGAACGCGCACGAGTTCCGCCTGACACCCTGGTACAACGATCCGCTGCGCGACACCAGCGGCGAGGCCGTGTGGCTGCGCGACGAAGCCACCGGCGAATTCTGGTCGGCGCTGCCGCAACCCTCGCCCAGCGGGAACGCGTACCGCACCTGCCACGGCTTCGGCTACAGCCGCTTCGAACACGCGCACGCCGACCTCTACAGCGAAGCCACCGTGTTCGTGGCGCGCGAGGCGCCGGTGAAATTGACGCTGTTGAAGCTCGCCAACAAGAGCGATCGCCCGCGCCGGATTTCCCTGACCAGCTATGTCGAGTGGGTGCTGGGCGAGCGCCGTGACCGCGCCGGCCGGCACGTCGCCACCCGGATCGATGCCGAATCCGGCGCGCTGTTCGCGCACAATCCCTTCCACGATACGTTCTCCTCGCGCATCGCTTTCCATGCGATCGGCGGGGCCCGAGCGGCATTTACCGCCGACCGGCTCGGCTTCATCGGCCGCAACCGCGGACTGGATGCGCCCGTCGGCATGCGCACTGAAACCCTGGATGGAGCCGTGGGCGCGGGACTCGACCCCTGCTCGGCGCAGCGCCTGACGTACGAGCTGCTGCCGGGCGAGGAAATCGAAACGGTGATCGTGCTCGGCGCCGCCACCAACGAGGAAGCTGCGCGCCAACTGGTGCGCGGCTTCGGCGATCCGGCGTCTGCGCGCGACGAACTCGAGCGCGTGCGCGCGCATTGGCTCGGCATGCTTTCGCCATTGCACATCCGCACGCCCAATGCCGCCGCCGACCTGCTCGCGAACGGCTGGCTGCTGTACCAGGTGCTGGCTTCGCGCCTGATGGCGCGCAGCGGCTACTACCAGTCGGGCGGTGCATGGGGTTTTCGCGACCAGTTGCAGGATTCGATGGCCGTGCTGAATGCCCGTCCCGACCTCGCGCGCGCGCAGCTGCTGCGCTGCGCCGCGCACCAGTTCCGCGAAGGCGACGTGCAGCACTGGTGGCATCCGCCCACCGGCAAGGGCGTGCGCACGCGCATTTCCGATGACCTCTTGTGGCTGCCGTGGTGCACCGCCGAGTACGTGCGCGTCACCGGCGACACCCGGGTTCTGGACGAGGTCGCGCCGTTCCTCGAAGGCCGCGCACTCGCGGCCGACGAGGAGTCGGTCTACGAGGATGCGAGCACCGCCGGCGAATCGGCGAACCTGTACGAACATTGCCTGCGGGCGATCCGCCACAGCCTGCGCTTCGGCGAACACGGCCTGCCGCTGATAGGCGGCGGCGACTGGAACGACGGCATGAACCGGCTCGGCCTCGCCGGCCGCGGCGAAAGCGTCTGGCTGGGCATGTTCCTGCACGATGTGCTGAAGCGTTTCGCACCCCTGGCGGCCGCACGCGAAGGCGAGGCGGTCGCCGCCGACCTCGTGGCCACGGCCGCCGAGCTCGAACGCATGCTGGAGCGCCACGCGTGGGACGGCGACTGGTACCTGCGTGCGTGGAACGATGACGGCGTCGCGATCGGCTCCCCGCAAAGCGAGGAATGCCGCATCGATTCGCTGCCGCAAAGCTGGTCGGCGCTGGCCGGCATCGGTGACGCCGCGCGAAGCGATCGTGCGATGGACGCCGCGCTGGAGCACCTTGCCGACGCCGACGCGCGCCTGGTGAAACTGTTCACCCCGCCGTTCGACAAGTCCCCGCTCGACCCGGGCTACATCAAGGGCTACGTGCCGGGCGTGCGCGAAAACGGCGGCCAGTACACGCACGCCGCCGTGTGGGTGGCGATGGCGCTTGCCAAGCGCGGTCGCGCGGAAGATGCGTGGCGGATCGCGCGCATGCTGAATCCGCTGTCGCACACCGGCGATGCGGATGCGCTGCAACGCTACCGGCTCGAACCCTACGTGGTCGCCGCCGACGTCTACTCCGCGGAGGCCCACCGCGGGCGCGGCGGCTGGAGCTGGTACACCGGTTCGGCAGGCTGGATGTATCGGCTGCTGGTGGAATCACTGCTGGGCTTGCACCGCGAGGGCAACCGCCTTGCATTCGCCCCGTGCGTGCCGGACGACTGGGAGCGCTGGTCGGCCGACTGGCGCCACGGCGGCTCGCGTTACCATGTCGAATTCGTGCGCAGGCCCGGCGACACCGTCGTCGCCGACGTCAGCGTCGATGGCACGCTGCAACCGGCATGCGCGATCGAACTGATCGACGATGGCCGCGTCCACGACGTGCTGGTGCGCTTTGGCCGTCCTGAACATTCACGCCACCGCGACAACGCCGTCGCGGCGCAGGAGGAAAATCCGTCCAGCCGCCCTTGACGCGGTCGTTCCGCCGGGGAGGATGCCGCAGCAAGGAACTCGTCCATGCCCACCACGTTCATCCGCCACGCATGTCCGCGAACGTGACTTCCCCTTCCATCGCCTCGCCGCCCGGGCGCAACATCGGTCGCACCAGCCACACCGACGAAGCGGTGCTGGACGACCTGCAATGCAAGGCATTCCGTTTCTTCGAACGGCATGTCGATCCGCGGACCGGACTGGTCCTCGATTCCACCCGCCCCACCCAGCCGGCCAGCATCGCCGCCGTCGGTTTCGCGTTGTCGTGCTATCCTGTGGCGGTCGAGCGCGGCTGGATGCCGTATCGCGACGCGCTCGCACACACGCTGGCCGCGATCCGGTTCTTCGACGCGGCGGACCAGAGCGGCGCGAAGGACGGCGTGGGCTACAAGGGATTCTTCTATCACTTCCTCGATCCCCGCAGCGCGACGCGCGCATGGAAGTGCGAACTGTCCACCATCGACACCGCCCTGCTGCTGGCCGGCATGCTGGCGGCGGCGCAATATTTTTCCGGCGACGGTGCAGCCGAACGCGAAGTGCGCGAACGCGCGCAGGCCATCTACGCACGCGTGGACTGGCGCTGGACCCAGCACGGCGGCGACGCGGTGGCGCTGGGCTGGAAACCGGAAACGGGCTTCCTCAAGTGTCGCTGGTACGGCTACAACGAGGCGCTGATCCTGTACGTGCTGGCGCTGGCCGCGCCCGAATTTCCGGTGAACCCCGCCGCGTACCACGCGTGGACATCCACCTTCAAATGGCGCCGCCTGTACGGCCGCGAGGTGCTCTACGCCGGGCCACTGTTCATCCATCAGTTTTCGCACATCTGGATCGACACCCGTGGCATCCGCGACCGGTTCATGGCGTCGAAGCACACCGACTATTTCGAGAACAGCCGCGTCACCACGGAAATCCAGCGCGAATACGCACGGCGCAACCCGCGCCGCTTCGTCGGTTACGAAAAGAACTGCTGGGGCTTTTCCGCCACCGACGGCCCCGGCAACGTCCAGGCGGCCTACCGGGGCCGCATGCGCCAGTTCTACGACTACACCGCGCGCGGTGCGCCGTTCGGCCCCGATGACGGCACGATCTCACCGTGGGCGGCGATCGCCTCGCTGCCGTTCGCGCCGAAGATCGTGCTGGAAGAGATCCGTCACCTCGAAGCGCTGATCGGCCACAGTGCCGCCGGCTATGGTTTCCATGCCTCGTTCAACATGTCCTACCCCGAACCCAACTACGACGGTCCGGACGGCATGACCGCGTGGGTGTCGCCCTGGCACTTCGCGCTGCACCAGGGCCCGATCGTGCTGATGATCGAAAACCATCGCAGCCGGATGATCTGGAACCTGATGCGTGCCTGCCCCGCCATTCGCACCGGACTGCAGCGTGCGGGCTTCACGGGCGGCTGGCTGGACCGCGCGAACCCGTCCAACAAGGAGGAATCGCCATGAATGCACAACCCTCGCCCCGCCGCCTCGCCGGACAAAACGCGCTGGTCACCGGCGCCAACTCCGGCATCGGCGAAGGCATCGCGCGCGAGCTCGCGGCGGAAGGCGCCAACGTCGCGGTCAATTACGTGGTCCAACCGGAGGTCGCGCAGAAAATCTGCGACGAGATCAACGGGGCCGGCGCGGGCAAGGCCTTCGCGGTGCAGGCCGACGTCAGCAGGGAGGACCAGGTGCAGGCGATGTTCGCCGAAGTGGTCAGGCAATTCGGCGCGCTCGACATCGTGTGTTCCAATGCTGGGATCCAGCGCGACGCGCGGCTGGTGGACATGACGCTCGCGCAATGGAACCAGGTGATCGGCGTGAACCTCACCGGCGCGTTCCTGGTCGCGCGCGAAGCCGCGCGCGAATTCATCCGGCGCGGCATGCGCGACGTGTCGTGTGCGCTCGGCAAGATCATCTTCACCAGCTCCGTCCACCAGGAAATCCCGTGGGCCGGGCACTGCAACTACGCCACCACCAAGGGCGGCATGATGCAGTTGATGGAATCGATCGCGCAGGAACTGGCGCCCCAGAAGATCCGCGTCAATTCGATCTGCCCCGGCGCCATCGAAACCGCGATCAACACCAGGGCATGGAACACGCCGCAAGCCGCCGCATCGCTGAAAAAACTGATCCCGTTCGGCCGCATCGGCGTGCCCGCCGACATCGCGCGCGTCGCCGCGTGGCTGGCGTCCGACGAAGCCGACTACATCTGCGGCGCCTCGATCTACGTCGATGGCGGCATGACGCTGTATCCGGGGTTTGCGACCGGCGGGTGAACCGCGGCGGTGACGCATGCCTTGTGGCGGTGTCGCGAACGGTCGACGGATGGCATCATCGTGTGGCGTCACTGCAATCTGCCCCACCGCTGTGGACAACGATTCCACCCGCTCGCGAGGAAGCGCCGTTCCGATGAACGTCCGTTGGTTTTTGGCAGCGTTCCTGCTGCTGCTTCTTTGCGGTGGCGCGCCGGCGCGCGCGTCCGGTATCGCCCTGCACGTCGGCGCGCCGATCCACCCGGTCGAGATGGCGGATGGCGAGCGGCTGGTCTACGAATTGCACGTCGACAACGCTTCGGGCGATGCAATGGAAATCACGGCGCTCGATGTACTCGGGCGTGACGGAACCATGCTGCTGCATCTGGACCGACGTGCGCTGGGCAGCCGCAGCGACTTGAAGGACGGCAGCACCGTCATCGCCCCGCATGGGCGGGCCGTGCTGTACCTGGCGGTGGAGGCCGGCACACAGGCTCCGTCCTCCTTGCGCCACCGCCTGACCCTGAAGCAGAACGGCGTGACCTCGACCATGACCGGCGCGAACGTGTCGGTTTCGGCGGAGCGCAATCCCGTGCTCGCGCCGCCTGTGGCGCATGGCACGTGGGTCGCGGTGTACAGCGATGTCTGGCCCCGCGGACATCGACGCGTGTTCATCGAAACCGATGGCCATGCACGGCTGCCCGGCCGCTTCGCGATCGACTGGATGAAGGTCGACCGCCAGGGCCATACACTGAAGAACGATTCCGGCCTCGCCGCCAGTTCGTTCTCATATGGCGCGAAAGTGCTGGCGGTCGCCGATGCGCGGGTGGCCGTGGTGCGCGATGACGTCACCGAAGCCACGTGGATCGCCGACAACAAGACCCACCCGCATCCGGATGCCGCCGGTAATTTCATTTCGCTCGATCTCGGCCACGGCCGGTTCGCGACCTACGAACACCTGCGCCCCGGCAGCATCAAGGTCGCCGAAGGCGATCATGTACGCGTGGGCCAGGTCATCGCGGAGGTCGGGTTTTCCGGCGACTCGACGGAGCCGCACCTGCACTTCCACGTTTCCGATTCGGCGATGCCGCTGGAGGGCGAAGGCCTGCCCTATGCGCTGGATCGATTTCGCGCAACGGGCCGCGTCACCGACTGGAACGCGTTCGGATCGCAGCGCTGGAAGGATATCCCGCCGCGCACCGTCGAGCACGCGTTTCCCGAATCCGGCGGCGTGATCGATTTCGACTGAGGCACCCTGGGCCTTGCAATCGCCGGGTGGGCACGCGCGTTCGCCCGGGGCGGCGGTGAAGGCCGCGCGCAGTCGGATCCGTGGACCGCGGATGCTCCCGGCAACGGCACGCGTCCCTTGTTAAGGTAACGCCTCGTTCGCCGGGTTTGGACCGATGATGGAGCTGTTTCCAGAGTTTCTGACACATCCCTGGGCACACACCCTGCTGGGTTCCATGGCGCTGGTCGCGGCAGCCTGGGCGGCGGCGTGGATGGCGCGTTTCGCGCTGGTGCGGGTCACGCGCGTGGTCAGCCGTCGCACCAACTGGGCCTGGGACGACGCATTGGTCAAGCACGGGGTGTTCCGGCACCTGGTTCAGGTGCTGCCGATGTTGATCATCCGCTACGGCGTATTGATGGTGCCCGGCGTGCCGGCGATCGTCGAGCGCATCGTGGCCACCATCACGATGGCGCTGGCGGCGCTGTTCGTGGTGCTGGCCTGCAACGCCGCCCTGTCCGCCGTCGACACCTTGTACAGCGCGACGCCGAAGGGACGCGAACATTCGATCAAGGGCTACGTGCAGCTCGCCAAGATCCTCGTGTGGCTGGTCGGCATCATCGTGATCGCCGCCACGCTGGTCGACCGTTCCGCGCTGTCGCTGCTGGCCGGCCTGGGCGCCATCTCGGCGGTGCTGCTGCTGATCTTCAAGGACACCATCCTGTCGGTGGTGGCCAGCGTGCAGATCGGTTCCTACGACATGCTGCGGGTGGGCGACTGGATCGCGCTGCCCGAGGACAACGTCGACGGCGACGTGGTCGAGATTTCGCTGAACACCGTGAAGGTGGTCAACTGGGACAAGACCCTCAGCACCATCCCCACCTGGCACCTGATCTCCAAGTCGTACCGCAACTACCGCAACATGTACGAGACCGGACGGCGCATCCGCCGGGCGCTCAACATCGACATCACCAGCGTGCGTTTCCACACACCGGAGGAAATCGACCATCTGCAAGGCTTCAAACTGCTCGAAGATTATTTCCGGCACAAGAAGGACGATCTGGCGGCGTGGAATGCCAGGCTGGGCGATGAGGGCGCGAATGCCCTCAACCGCCGCCGCCTGACCAACCTGGGCAGCTTCCGCGCGTACATGCAGGCGTACATCGGCAGCCATCCGGGCATCAACCAGGACCTGTTCTGGGCCGTGCGCCAACTCGATCCCGGACCCACTGGCATCCCGCTGCAGGTCTATGCCTACACACGCAACACCAGTTTCGTGCCGCACGAGAACGTCCAGGGCGACATCTTCGACCACCTGATCACGATCCTGCCGGAGTTCGGCCTCCAGCTGTTCCAGCAGCCGAGCGGCGCCGACCTGCGCGCGGGGTTGTCCGTGGCACGCGACCACGATCGCCTGGAAGATGCCCGCGCCGGAGAGGTCAATCGTCAGCGCAAGCGCGCATGAACTCCGCGCACAGCGCTTCCATCCCGACGCGATCTTCGTCGTCGAAGCGTGCGAGCGAAGGGCTGTCCACGTCCCACACCCCGAGCAGCGAACCATCGGCGCGGACCAGCGGCACCACGATTTCCGAGAGCGAGGCACCATCGCAGAAGATGTGGTCGGGGAAGGCGTTGACGTCGGGGACGACCTGGACCTCGCGCGACACCGCGGCTGCGCCACACACGCCGCGGCCGTGTGCGATGCGCACACAGGCCGGCTTGCCCTGGAACGGACCGACCACCAACCCGTCGCCGTCGGGAAAGTAGAACCCGCACCAGTTGATGTCGGGCAGCGCGTGATAGACCAGCGCGGCGAAGTTGGCGGCGTTGGCGACGAGATTGGTTTCGCCGTGCAGCAGGCCGCGCGCCTGCTGCGCCAGTTCCACGTACAGGCCGGGCTTGTCGCTGGCGGCGATGGGAGCAGCTTCGAACATGAACGCGTGCCGGTCGGGAAAACCCGTATTATCGCGCAATGCCGGACTCGCCCACGCCAGCCGGAACGGAAGCGCGGCAAGAACGCGCGGAAAGCGCGCGCCTGGACAATTTCGTCGATGGCGCATTCGCGTTCGCGATCACCCTGCTGATCATCAGCGGCGGCGGGCTTCCCCACACCGTCGAAGAACTGGAGCAAGCCCTGCGTGGCGTGCCGGCCTTCGCCGCCTGCTTCGCGCAGCTCGCCTGGTTCTGGCACTCGCACGTGAGCTGGCGCGACAACCTGCGTCTCACCGACCGCCCCAGCCTGCTGTTGTCCCTGCTGCTGGTGTTTTTTGCGCTGATCTTCGTGTTTCCCCTGCACCTCGTTTACGCGGGCGCCTTCAATGGCCTGAGCAACGGCGTGTTGTCGCCGGGCGTGGCCACGTTCGGCAGGGACCAGGGCGGTGCGGCCGCGTTGTTCGTCTGTTACGGCCTTTCCTACGCCTGCATGGCGGGCACGCTGGCGGCGCTCCACTGGCATGGCGCGCGGACCGCGACGCGCCTGGCTCGCGTGGAAGCCGATTCCATCCGCGTCGCGGGCGTGATCTGGACCTACGTCGCATCGGTCGGACTGCTCTCGACCTTGCTTGCCTTGACCCTCCCCGTCGACGCCGGCTGGGTGGATGGCCTGCCCGGAATCGCCTATTTCCTGCTGGCCCTCATCGGCCCGATCGTGCACTTCTATCGCAAGCGCCTTGCAAGGAGGCTTACACCATGAAAACCAGGGGCGTTTTCATCGCTGGCACCGACACCGGCATCGGCAAGACGTTCGCGGCGTGCTCGCTGCTGCACGCACTGCGTGCCGCGGGCCTGCGCGCCACCGGAATGAAACCGGTGGCGAGCGGCTGCGATGAAACCCCCGAAGGCCTGCGCAGCGGGGACGCGCTGGCCCTGATGGCCGCCAGCGACCCGAAACCCGAACGCTACGAACACTGCAATCCGTTCGCCTTCAAGTCGCCCGTGTCGCCGCACATCGCGGCGGCGGAAATGGACGAGGAAGTGACGATGCCGCCGATCGAGGACGCCTACGACTCGCTCGCGATCATGCACGGCGATGCGATCGTGGTGGAAGGCGTCGGCGGCTGGCTGGCGCCGCTTTCGGAATCCGCGCGCGCCAATGCAATCCCGCTGCACCTGCAACTGCCGGTCATCCTGGTGGTCGGACTGAAGCTCGGTTGCCTCAACCACGCGCAGCTCACTGCGCGCGCGATCCGCGCCGACGGCTGCGAACTGCTGGGCTGGATCGGCAACCGGATCGATCCCGACATGCTGAATCCCAAGGAAAACCTGGTGATGCTGAATCGCTCGCTGGCAGCGCCGTGCCTCGGCGTGCTGCCGCACGGGGTCACCTCGATATCCGCGGCGGCGCACCTGCGCGATGCGGCGGACGCCATACGCGAAAACAAGTGACCGCGTGCAAGCTGTGCGGCAGCGCCACCGAGCCGTTCGGCGAGCTCACCGTCCTCGGCCGGTATCGCGCGCATTACGGGCGGTGCACCATGTGCGGCTACGTCGCCGTCGAGCGCCCGGAGTGGCTGGAAGAGGCGTACGCCGACCATGCGATCGCCGCGCTGGATACCGGTATCGTGATGCGCAACCTGTGGCTGGCGGACGCCGTGGATGCGTTGCTGCGCTGGCGCTTTCGCAACGTGCGCACGGCGCTCGATTACGGCGCCGGCACGGGCCTGTTCGTGCGGCTGCTGCGTGACCGCGGCCACGATTTCCGCTGGGCCGATCCGCACTGCGAAAACCTGTTCGCGCTGGGCTTCGAGGTGGACGAGACCGCGGAACTCGACCTGGTGACCTGTTTCGAGGTGGCCGAGCACCTGACCGATCCGCTGCCCACGTTCCGGCAACTCACGGAGCGCGCGCCGGTACTGATCTTTTCCACCGAGCTGCTGCCGGCGCGGGCCAACCGCCCCGGCGAATGGCATTACTACGCACCCGAGACCGGCCAGCACGTCGGCTTTTTCACCGAGGCAAGTCTGCGAGGCATGGCGAACAAACTCGGTCGCCACTTCGCCAGCGACGGCCGCATGCTCCACGCGTTCACCCGCGAACCGCTGAATCCACGCTGGCTGCGTGCGGTGTCGAAACAACGGCGGGCGCGCCGGATGTTGAAGCTCTTGCGCAAGCGCCCGCCGCTGACCTGGCGCGATGCCGCAACCTTGACGCAAACTTTGCGCAGCCGGCAATCCGGGCGCGCCAATTCGTGATGCGCATCCTGCGGCTTTCCCTCGGGGCACCGGCTAGGCCGATGTCCGCTCCGGCATCCTGCCCTTGCCGTCCGGGTATGGTCCGCGACTGCGCATGCGGGACGGGAAACACGAACGCCCCCCGGATCAAATCCGGGGGACGCTGCAGCGGCGCGAGCAATCCGGGATGACGAGCAGCGACGTCAACCCGCGGTGCCCGCGGCGGACGGCGGCCGCATGTGCGGCGGCGCCTTGTCCAGCCCCGGCGGCTGCGGCGGCAGTTTCAGCGGATGCGCCTGGATTTCCCTCTCCAGCACCTCGATGGCCTTGTCGAGTTGCGGGTCCTTGCCTGCCAATTGCTGCGACACGTCCTCGTTGACCACGATGTCCGGTTCGACGCCGTAGCCTTCGACCGTGTACTTGCCATCCAGGCCGACGATGCCGGCGAACTGCGGCACGAACACGTCGCCGCCGTCGATCAGCGGTCCGAGCCCGCCGATGCCGATCACCCCGCCCCAGGTGCGGGTGCCGATGACCGGCCCCAGCTTCGCCTGCTTGAACATGTACGAGAAGATGTCGCCGTCCGACGCGGTGGTGCCGTTGCTGAGCGCCACCATATGGCCCAGCGGCACCACGCCGGGATAGGTGCCGGTGATCGAGCTGCCGCGCAGGTAGTTGTACGCCAGCAGCTTGCGCGACAGCCGTTCGATCATCGTCTGCGACATGAAGCCGCCGCCGTTGTCGCGCACGTCGATGATCAGGCCGGGCTTGCGCACCTGCGGGTAGTACCACTTGATGAATTCGCGCGCGCCGTCCACCCCCATGTCGGGAATGTGCAGGTAGCCGATCTGGCCGTCGCTGGCCTTGGCGACGTATTCGCGATTGGCCTTGACCCAGTCGTAGTAGTGCAGCGCCATCTCGCTCGCGATCGGCTTCACCAGCACCGTGCGCGCGCCGTCGGTGCTCGGACGCGAATTGACCAGGAGTTGGACCATCTGACCCGGTGCGATCCTGAGCAGCCGGTACGGATTTTCATCCCTGGTCAGCGGCGTGCCGTTGATCGCCAGGATGTAATCGCCGGGCTTCACGTCCACGCCGACTTCCGTCAGCGGCGAGCGGTAGCGCGGCTCGTCGTTTTCGCCGGGGAACACGTCGGCAATCCGGTAGCGGCCGCTCGCATCGTCCAGCTCGAAGTCGGCGCCCAGCAGGCCGACGTGCGGCTTGTCCGGCAGGCCGAGGTCGCCGCCCGCAACGTAGGTATGCGAATTGGACAGCTCGGCGATCATTTCGCCCAGCACGTAGTTGAGGTCGGTGCGGTCGCCGACGTACTTCAGCAACGGTTCGTACTTGGCGCGGATCGCGTTCCAGTCGTAGCCGTTGGTGTTGGGAACGTAGAAGTAATCGCGATAGCGCCGCCACACGTCGTTGAAGATTTCGGCGTACTCGGCCTTGGGATCGACCCGCATGAACAGGCCGTCCAGCTTCACGTCCTTGGGCTTCGGCTTCGACGCATCGAGGTCGATCCGCTTGTAGTCGTTGCCGTCGTGCACCAGCAGCGTCGAACCGTCCGCCGACAACGCCAGCGGCGCCGCGCCGCCACCGCCTTCGCCACCGCCCTGCGGCTTGAATTTGTAGATGTCGCTGTCCTTGCGGTCCTCGAACGACCAGGCATGTATCTCCAGCGGCCGTGCACTTTCGCGGCCGAGGAACGGCGCGCCCATGGTCGCGTACAGGATGGCCTTGTGCGTGACCGCGACCCAGGGAATGTTGTCGGGATCGATCGGGGCCCGCACCAGGCGCTGTTCGATACCGTCGAAGTCGATCCTGTCGTCGATCCGGGAAGCGGGCTTCGGCTCCTTGTCCTTCTTGTCCTCGTCCTTTCCATTCTTTTCCGCCGCATCCTCGCCCGCGGCGCGGTCGTTGCGCGGCGCGAACGGATTCTTGACGTCCTTGCGCAACGCATAGGCGAGGATCTGGACCGATCGGTTGGACGCGTAATCAAGTTCCACGCCGGAAAACTGCGGGGTCCATTCGCGGTCGCCCAGGAAGTACAGATACTTGCCGTCGGGCGAAAACGCCGGCGCCATCGCGTCGGCATATTCGCGCCCGAGCTCGACGGCCTTGCCGCTGCCGAGGTCGTACACGAACAGCCGCGGCAACTGGGTGTCCTTGTCGGTCAGTGAATACGCGAGGTAATGCCCGCCCGGCGACCACGCGTAATCGCGCCGGGATACGCCCGCGTCCTGCGCGATCACCTGGTCGTTCGCGCCGGCCGAGGTGCCGACCACGTGGATGCGGTTGCTGGAATCCACGAACGCGATGTGCTTGCCGTCGGGCGACCACTGCGTGTTGTAGAGGCGGCCTATCACGCCCTTGGTCAGCATCACCGGGTTGGTGCCGTCGGCATCGCGCACCCACACTTCTTCCTCGCCGCTCTCGTCGGAGATGTAGGCCACGCGCTTGCCGTCGGGCGACCACGACACCTCGCGCTCGTGCACGCCCGGGGTGTGGGTGAGGTCGAGCGAGATGCCGTGTTCCAGCGGCACGCTGAAGATGTCGCCGCGCGCCGTGAACGCCGCGCGTTTGCCGTTGGGGCTGAGCGCGTAGTCCTCGATGAATTTCTTGACGCTGCGCTCGGACGCGCGCGACGCGACCAGGTCGCTCGGCACGTGGATCGTCAACGCACGATCGCTGCCGTTGCGGGTATCGAAGATGTGCAGCGCACCGGTCACCTCGTACACGATCTGCCCGGCCTGGTCGCCGCTCGCCCAGCGCGCATCGTCGCCTTGGTAGTTGGTGAGTTGCGTGGTCTTGCCGTCGGCCGTGTCGTAGCGGTACAGGTTCAAATGCGGCCCGCGATCCGACAGGAAATAGATGCTCTTGCCGATCCACACCGGATCACGGTCGGTGTTGGGATCGTTGGTGATGTTCTTCGCCGATTTCGAGGCGAAGTCGTAGATGAACAGATCCTGCGCCCAGCCGCCCTTGTAGCGATCCCAGTCGCGGAAATCGCGGAACTTGGGCGAATACACCATCTGCGTGCCGTCGGGCGAAAACCGCGCGGTGCCCGATTGCGGCATCGGCAGTGCAGTCGGCAGGCCGCCCGTCACGGCCACCGTGAACACGCGCGGATTGGAGATCCCCCGCGAGTCGCGCCACGAGCGGAACAGCACGGATTTTCCGTCCGGCGTCCAGCCGTACACCTGGTTGTCGAAACCCCAGCGCTGCGGCAGCGGCCCCATCGCCGGATAGAACGTCAACTGTTTCGGCTCGCCGCCATTCGCGGGCACCACGTACACCTGGCTGTCGCCGCCGTACTGGCCGGTGAATGCGATCTGTCTGCAATCCGGCGAGAAGCGCGCGGCCATTTCCAGGCCCGGCCCCGCGGTCAGGCGCGTCGCGGTGCCGCCCTGCGTCGAGGCGGTCCACAAGTCGCCGGCGTAGGTGAACACCACGCGGTCGCCGCACACGTCTGGGAAACGCAGCAGGCGCGTGCCGGCGACAGCCGCGCCCGTGGGAGCCACGGCAGTCGTGCCCGCGGGCGCGGGGGCCGGCGGCGCGACCGGCGGGGCGCTGGCGGCCGACGCAGGCGCCGACGACTCGCCGGGCGCCGCGGGGGGCGACGAGGATTGCGAGCAGGCGACCAAGCCCGCCCCCGCCAGCAGTGCACAACCCGCCAGAACGGACTTGCGAATCGTGGATGACATGTCGTGCGCCTCGTGTCGTGGCATGGATGGCCTGCTATACCGGGATTCTCCCCCGTCAACCACTGCGGAAAGTCACGGAGTGTGCCGCCCTGCAGGCAGCTCGATGAAACCGCCGGTGGATTGGCGAGGCGGTGGGCACGATGAGGAGTCGCAACCGCGCCAGACGCGGCAAAGACGCAGCGAGTTCGCGGGACGGCGTGCGGCGCGGCACGCTCGGCCATGACTTGCGGCACGGATGGCACCCCGTGCCCGATCCCGGCATCATTGATGGTCCGTCCCGCCCGCCTTTGCGTTCCCCGGAGCCCGAACTTGACCCAAGCCCAACGGTTCTACATCACGATCGCCAATCTCGCGCAAGCGCGCGGCCCCGATCCCGATCTGGCGTTCCAGGGATCGTCGCCGCAAAGTTTCGCCGACGCGCTGCAGGAAGCCCTGCGCCAGCCCATCCTGTTCCAGCAGTGGAAGGCCAGACAGCCCGATCCCGACGAAGTCGATCAATCGCTGGCGCCCGTGGACCCCACCGCAACCGTCACCGCCCGACTCGATGACCTGCATACCGAAGTGCAGGTGGTGACGAACCTGACCCATTTCGTGTTGCGCCACCGGCTGTTCATCCTGATCGGCCCGAACTGGCAGTTGCACGACGTCGCAGCCGCCTGAATCCGAACCCGTTTGTCGTGGAAGGAGTTTGCCCATGCCATCGTTTCGCCATCACACCCTCGCCCTCGCCTGCTGCGCGCTGCTCGCCGGAACCGCGGGCGTGACCGCGCACGCCGCTCCCGCGGCCACCAAGGCCGAGGCCGGCGCCATCACCGCCAACCCGTTCTACAAGGCTTCGACGCTGCCGTTCGAGGCGCCCGATTTCAGCAAGATCAAGGACTCGGATTTCCAGCCCGGCATCGAGGAGGGCATGAAGCTGCAGCGCGCCGAGATCGAGAAGATCGCGAACAACCCGGCCGCGCCGACGTTCGACAACACCATCGTCGCGATGGAAAAGACCGGCGCGATGCTGAATCGCGTGATGCAGGTGTTCGGCCTGCTGGCCGGCGCCGACACCAACCCGACGCTGCAGAAGGTGCAGGAAACCGAGGCGCCGAAACTGGCCGCGCACCAGGACGCGATCTACCTGAACCCGAAACTGTTCGCCCGCATCCAGAAGCTCTACGACCAGCGCGACACGTTGAACCTCGATCCGGAGTCGAAGCGGCTGCTCGAATACGACTACCAGCAGTTCGTCCACAACGGCGCCAAGCTCTCCAGCGCCGACAAGGCCAAGCTGAAGCACTACAACGAACAACTCTCCACCCTTTCGGCGCAGTTCCAGAACAAGCTGCTGGCGGCCGACAAGGCCGGCGCGCTGGTGGTGGACGACAAGGCCAAACTCGACGGCCTGTCGCCCGGTGAAATCGACGCCGCCGCGCAGGCCGCCAAGGCGCGCGACCTGAAGGGCAAGTGGGTGGTCCCGCTGCAAAACACCACCCAGCAGCCGGCACTGGGTTCGCTCGACAGCCGCGACGTGCGCCACGAATTGTTCCAGCATTCGTGGACCCGCACCGAAAAGGGCGACGCCAACGACACCCGCGCCACCATCGAACAGATGGCCTACCTGCGCGCGCAGAAGGCCAAGCTGCTCGGCTTCGACACCTACGCCGCGTGGAAACTGGAAAACCAGATGGCGAAGACGCCATCCGCGGTGATGAACTTCCTCGACCAGCTTGCACCGGCCGCGGTGGCGCGCGCCGAGGCCGAAGGCAAGGACCGCCAGGACATGATCGACAAGGACCAGAAGACGGCCGGCAAGCCCGGTTTCAAACTGGCCGCGTGGGACTGGGATTACTACGGCGAGCAGGTGCGCAAGGCGAAGTACGATTTCGATGAGTCGCAGGTGAAGCCGTATTTCGAGCTGAACAACGTACTGGAGAACGGCGTGTTCTATGCCGCCAACCAGCTCTACGGCCTGACCTTCAAGGAGCGCAAGGACCTGCCGGTGTGGGAACCGACGGTGCGCGTGTTCGAAGTGTATGACTCGAACGGCAAGCCGCTGGCACTGTTCTACTGCGACTACTTCAAGCGCGACAACAAGGGCGGCGGCGCGTGGATGAGCAACCTCGTCACGCAGTCGAAGCTCTTGAACGAGAAGCCGGTGATCTACAACGTCGCCAACTTCACCAAGCCCGCGCCGGGCCAGCCCGCGCTGCTGTCGTTCGACGACGTGATCACGATGTTCCACGAGTTCGGCCACGCCCTGAACGGCATGTTCGCCGACCAGGAATACCCGAGCCTCTCGGGCACCGTGCCGCAGCGCGACTTCGTCGAATTCCCCTCGCAGTTCAACGAACACTGGGCGCTGTACCCGACCGTGTTCGCGCACTACGCCAAGCACTACAAGACCGGCGAGCCGATGCCGAAGGCGTTGGTGGACAAGCTCAAGAACTCGCAGCTCTTCAACAAGGGCTACGACATGACCGAGCTGATCTCGGCCGCGCTGCTCGACATGTCCTGGCACACGATCTCGCCCGGCGCACCGAAGGTGACAGACGTCGATGCGTTCGAGGCCAAGGCGCTGAAGGACAACCACGTCGACGTGTCGTACGTGCCGCCGCGCTACCGTTCCAGCTACTTCTCCCACATCTGGGGCAGCGGCTACTCGGCCGGCTATTACGCGTACCTCTGGACCGAAATGCTGGCCGACGATGCCTATGCATGGTTCGAGGAACACGGCGGCCTGACCCGTGCCAACGGCGACCGCTTCCGCCAGATGGTGCTGTCGCGCGGCAACACCGAAGACCTCGCCAAGATGTACGCCGACTGGCGCGGCCGCGCACCCAACATCGACGCGATGAAGAAGGATCGCGGCCTGGAACCGCAGAAGCCGTAGGAGCGGCCCATGGCCGCCACCGGTTCGCCCGGTGCTTGAAAAGAAAGGCCCGCTTCGGCGGGCCTTTCTTGTTCAGGGCATCGAGCACTCCTCGGCGGCATCCGGCCAGAAGCGGGCATCGAGACGGCCCATCGGGAAGTCGACCCTGGCCCGTGTCTTCCGCGTGGCCGGCGGGATGCTTGATTTATGGAACGTACGTTCTACAATGCCGACCATGGCCGGGGCAAGAAAACACCAGGTTCAGCGGCAGGTCGGACGCCCGCGCGAATTCGAGATGGACGAGGTACTCGATGCAGCGGTGCAGGTTTTCCGCGAACGCGGCTACAACGCGACTTCCATCGCGGATCTGCGCGCCGCCATGGGACTCACGTCGGGAAGCCTCTACAAGGCCTTCGAGGACAAGCGTGCCATCTACATGGCCGCGCTGGATCGTTATGTCGCATCCCGCAATGAATCCATCACGCGCCGGATGGGCAAGGCCGACACGGGGCGGGAGCAGATACGCGCGGTGCTTCTCAGCTACGCCGACGTCTCCCATGGCGAAGAAGGCCGACGCGGCTGCATGGTCCTGGGCGGTTTGATGGATGTCGACACCTTCGACGCAGCATTGGCACGACGGATCCACGAGGCGCTCGCCCGCGTCGAGCAGCGTTTCCGAAAGTCCATGACCGTGGGAATCCGCGATGGCTCGCTGCCCAGGCATCTCGACGCGCGCGGTTCGGCGCGTTATCTGCTGTGCGTGGCCGAAGGCCTGCGGGCACTGGGCAAGCACGGTGCGAGCGCGGGCGAGATCGAAGCGGTCGTCGATCAGGCCATGCAGGCCCTGCGGTAATTTTCTTGCCATATTTGGTAACACATGTTTCCTAATACGCGCGGCGAACCATGTCTCCCTCTGCCCATGAGCGGCATGCGGATCGCACTTCATCGGGCCCCGCGGTTACGCGGGTATGGCGCGCGTACCGGCGTCCGGATGGCCAGGACGACGCCGCATCCCACCGACCGACAGGGAGGTTCGCTGGCCCCATGGCAAAGGGATCGTTGGGGTTGCCGTACCCGCCGCAAAATCGCGGCCACCGTCGGCATGCTTCGTTGCTGGAGGAGTCAATCGTGAACACGAATACATCAAGCGCTGCGCTTGCGGGGGGTGCCTCGCACGATGGCAATCCGCTCGACATGAGCTTCCAGCACCGGCGCGTGGCGATCGATGGCGTCACGCTGCATTACGTGGAATGCGGCCGCGGCAGGCCCCTGGTGCTGATCCCGGGCTGGCCCCAGAGCTGGTACGCGTGGCGCCATGTCATGCCGGCGCTCGCTGCGATGAATCGTCGTGTGATAGCGGTGGATCCTCGCGGCCTGGGCGATTCGGACAAACCGGAGGCCGGCTACGACCTGTCGACCGTGGCGCGCGACATGCACCGGTTGGCCGAACGGCTTGATCTCGTGACGGAGGCACCGCTGGACGTCGCTGCCCACGACATCGGCGCCTGGATCGGCTACGCATGGGCAGCAGAGTGGCCCGCCGACATCGGGCGGCTTGCCCTCTACGAGGCCGCGCTCCCCGGCATTACGCCACCGGCAACGCCTGGGCTTCCGACGGAAGCAGCCAATCTTCGAACATGGCACTTCGGGTTCAATCGCCTCGACCGCCTTCCCGAGTTGCTTGTCCAGGGCCGCGAGCGCCTGTATCTGGATTGGTTGTTCCAGTCCAAGTTGCGGGACAAGTCGGCCATCACGCCAGCCGACCTGGACGAGTACACGCGCGTATTCAGTGCCCCCGGTGCGGCGCGGGCGGGCTTTGCCTACTACCGGGCCTTGTTCAACGAGGGCGGGCTGGCGCAGAACCGGGCGCGAGCCAGGCACCGGCTGGCCATCCCGGTCATGGCATGGGGTGCGAGCGACGGCGTGGGAGACATGTTGCTGCGCAGTGTCGCGGACATCGCCGATAACGTCGCAGGCGGGACGATCGACCTGTGCGGCCACTATGTGCCGGAGGAAGCCCCGGCGACGACGGTCCGACAGCTTGCGGGCTTCTTTGTCACCGAACCTTCCGGCCGGACGGAGTCTGGCGCGCCGACCCTCGAGGGCCGCAGCAACCGGCCGGCGCGGCGCGGTTGACATGACGCCGAAAGCCACTACATCGAGGCACTTGAATCCCGAGGCGCATCCGATGGTATCCACCAGCACCTACACGGTCGGCGACGCGCGGATCACGCGCGTTACCGAACACTCGATCGAAATACCGGCGGCGAAGCTGTTCCCCGATCACCAGGCCGGACTTGCTGCCGCGGGCGTACAGGGCAGCCTTGCCTTGTCGATCCACAGCTGGATCATACGCATGCCGGGGCGATTGATCGTGATCGACACGGGTATCGGCAATGATCGCGACCGCGATGGCAACCCGCTGTTCGACCACCTGCACACGGATTTCGCAGAACGCCTCGTCGCCGCCGGCGTCGAACGCAAGGCGGTCGACACCGTGGTGATGACACACCTGCACAACGACCATGTCGGCTGGAACACCTACCGTGAAGGCGACCGGTGGCGGCCCATGTTCCCCAACGCGCGCTACGTCTTCTCCGCGCGCGAGCTGGACGATTGGCTGCGCGAACCGAAACGCCGCGTGATCCTGGAGGACAGCGTGCTGCCCATCCTGGATGCCGGGCTTGCCGAACCGTACGACCCGGAGCATCCCGTCGACCTCGGTGACGGGCTGGCACAACTTGCCACGCCGGGCCATACGCCGGATCACGCTTCCCTCGTGCTCACCTCCGCAGGCCAATATGCGCTGTTTGGCGGCGACGTGATGCACAACCCCTTGCAGGTCGAACACCCGCAGTGGAATTCCACGTTTTGCGAAGACAAGCCGCGCGCAGCCATCTCGCGCCAGCGCGTCCTCGCCTGGTGCGTCGAGCACGATGCCCTGTATTTCAGCACGCATTTTGCGGACACTTCCGCTGGACGCGTGAGCCGCGTGGGCGGGGATCCGCCCCGCTACGCGTGGCATTTCGCCTGACCGCGCCGTGCCGCCGTGATGTTGCCTGATGCGGCCACCCTGCCGTTGGTGCGATAGTGATCTCCCAAGTCCGCTTCCATGGAGATTCCACATGATCGAACTGATCATCCCGCAGCGTCGTCGCGACCTCGGCAGCTTCGAAGTGGGCCGCGTGCTGCCCTTCGGGAAACGCCGGATGGTGGGGCCCTACATCTTCTTCGACCGGATGGGTCCCAAGGACCTCGCGCCAGGCATGCCCCGCGAGGCGGACGTGCGTCCGCATCCGCATATCGGCCTGTCGACGATCACCTACCTGTACGAAGGCGAGATCACGCACCGCGACAGCGTCGGGTCCGAACAGGTCGTGCGCCCCGGCCAGGTCAACTGGATGACGGCAGGCCATGGCATCACCCATTCCGAACGCTTCGAGAAACTGCGCGCGCAGGGAGGGCTGCTCGATGGCATCCAGGCCTGGGTGGCGCTGCCCGACGAGCGCGAGGAAATGGATCCGGGTTTCTGGCATTACCCCAGCGAGGCGCTGCCGGTACTCGATGGGGATGGCATCACCGGACGCCTGATCGCGGGGCGGCTCGCTGGCGTGGCGTCGCCGGTGGAAGTCGATTCACCGCAGTTCTACGTGCACTGGCAGCTACGCGGGGGTGCGCGTGCTTCGCTGCCGGCGGAGTACAGCGAACGCGCGGTGTATATCGCAAGCGGCGAGGTCGAAGTGGATGGCCAGCCGGTGCAGGCCGGGAGCATGGCGGTGCTGGCGGCCGGGAGCGCGACGACGATCGCGGCACTCACCGATGCGGTGGTCATGGCGCTCGGCGGCGAGCCGGTGGGACCACGCTACATCGACTGGAACTTCGTGTCGTCATCGCAGGAGCGGATCGACCAGGCGCGCGCCGACTGGGCGGCGGGGCGGATGAAGCTGCCGGATCTCGACCATGACGAGTTCATTCCGCTGCCGCCGAAGCTCGGCGCAGCGCCCGAGCCCATGTCGTGAAGCCGCGAAAATGCGCTCGCGCGCAGTGAGGCCGGGGCGCCAGGGATGAGCGGCAGGCGCAACGTGCCACGCCATGTTGACAGGGCGGTCACGTCAACCATAGGTTGACGATCGAGGCGCGACGCAATGCGGCGACCAGCCCGAACATCCCGCGCGTCGCGCATTCCAGAAGGGGCCAGCCATGCAACATGACGCTCGTGACGACACCCTGGTCGAGGAACTCGACCGTGCACGCGCGCTGCCGGCCCGTTACTACACCGGCGAGTCGATGCTGGCGATGGAGCAGCGCGCGGTGTTCGCGCGCAGTTGGCAACTGGTGGCCCACCAGGGGCAGTTGGCCGAGCCGGGCGACCATGCGGTCGAGCGGGTCGCCGGCGTTCCCATCCTGCTGGTGCGCGGGCAGGATGGCGTGCTGCGCGCCTTTCCCAACGTGTGCCGCCACCGCGCCGGTCCATTGGCACTGTGCGACGGCAAAGGCGCACGCGCGCTGCAATGCAAATACCACGGCTGGACCTACACGCTGGAAGGCCAGTTGCGCAGCGCGCCGGAAATGCAGGACGCCTGCGACTTCCGGGTCGAGGACATCCGCCTGCCGCCGCTGCGCGTGCAGGAGTGGCGGGGCCTGGTGTTCGTGGCATTGAGCGATGAGGTGCCGGCGTTCGAGGAGGTCTACGGTGGCATCACCGAACGCATCGCGCCGATCGACCTGTCGGCGATGCGCTACTTCCGCCGCGACAACTACGACATCGACTGCAACTGGAAGGTCTACGTCGACAACTTCCTCGAGGGCTACCATCTCCCGCACGTGCACCCCGGCCTGTCGCGGGTGCTCGACTACCGCGCCTACGACACGGAACTGTTCGCGTGGCATTCACTGCAGTCCTCGCCGCTGCGCAACAGCGACGCGATCTACGGCACGGGCCAGGCGTACTACTACTTCGTCTACCCCAACGTGATGTTCAACATCCTGCCGGGACGCATGCAGACCAACCGCATCCTGCCGCTGGGGCCGGACCGCTGCCGTGTGGTGTTCGACTACTACTACGCGCAGGACGAAGGCACCCAGGCGCGCATTGCCGCCGACCAGGGCTTCAGCGACGACGTGCAACAGGAGGACATCGCGATCTGCGAGGCGGTGCAGAAAGGCCTGGCCTCCGGCTGCTATGTCCCCGGCCGGCTGTGCCCGAAGCGCGAAAGCGGCGTCTGGCATTTCCAGAATCTGCTGCGCGCGGCCTATGCCGGACCCGCCGGAGAGTCCGCGCGAGCGGCACCGTGATCGCGACCACGCGCGAGGATCGAACCGGAGCGCGCAAGGAACGCACGATCGGTTTCTGGACCTGCACCGCGCTGGTGATCGGCAACGTAATCGGCATGGGCATCTTCGTGCTGCCGGCCTCGCTGGCGCCTTATGGCTTCAACGCGCTGATCGGCTGGGTCATCGTGCTGGCCGGCTGCCTGGCATTGGCACGGGTGTTCTCGCACCTGGCTCACGCACTGCCCGCCGCGGGTGGCCCCTATGGCTATATCCGCCAGACGCTCGGCGAACCCCTCGCCTACCTTGCACTGTGGGCCTACTGGGTGTCGATGTGGCTCACCAATGCCGCGCTCGCCACCGGCGTGGTCGGTTACATGGCCGTCGTGTTCCCGCCGCTGGGCGCGCTGCCGCCGGCGCCGTTGGCATTGGGCTTGCTGGGGGCGGTCGTGTCGGTCAACCTGCTCGGCGTGCGCACCGGCGGCGGCGTGCAGATCGTCACCACCGCGCTGAAGCTGCTGCCGATGCTGGCCATCGCCGTGTTCGGCGGCTGGCTGCTGCTGACCACGCCGGCAAGCTATTCCGCGCATCCGCCGACCACGCCGATCACGCTTGGCTCGGTGACCGCGGCCGCGACCATCGCGCTGTTCGCGATGCTCGGCATCGAATCGGCCAGCCTGCCGGCGGCCCGCGTGGACGATCCCGCGCGCACCATCCCGCGCGCGACCATGACCGGTACCGTGCTGGCCGCGACCGTCTACATCATCGTCTCCGCGGTGCCGCTGCTGCTGATCCGGCAGCACGAGCTGGCCCAGGCGAACGCGCCGTTCGCGCTGCTGATGGACCGCTTTGCCGTCGCCGGTTCCGGGCGCTGGCTGGCACTGTTCGTGGTGATCAGCGGGCTGGGCGCACTGAACGGCTGGACCCTCCTGGCCGGCGAGCTGACCCGCACGATGGCCGAGCGCGGCGTACTGCCGGCGATGCTCGCACGCAACAACCGCCACGGCGCGCCGACGCTGGCCTTGCTGGTCACCGGCACGCTCGCCGCGGCGATGATCGCGATGAGCTACAGCAAGTCGCTGGTGGCGGCGTTCACGTTCATCACCCGCGTGGTGACCGCTGCCAACCTGCCGCTGTACCTGTGCTGTTCGCTCGCACTGCTGGTGCTGTGGCGGCGACGCAGCACGGGCTGCGGCACGCGGCGGGCGCTGCTGGCTGCAAGCACCGGCTTGCTGTTCGTGGTGCTCGCCTTCGTCGGCATCGGCCGCGAGCCGTTCGTGTACGCGCTGGGGCTGATCGCGGCAGGCCTGCCGCTGTATGCGCTGATGCGTTTGCGGCGCCGTGCCGATCCCGCCGGGATACTGCCGCCATGAGGGATCCACGCTACGACATCCTGTTCGAGCCGCTGGAGATCGGCCCGGTCACCGCGAAGAACCGCTTCTTCCAGGTGCCGCACTGCAACGGCATGGGCCACGCGATGCCGCTGGCGCACGCGGCGATGCGCGAGGTCAAGGCCGAGGGCGGCTGGGCGGTGGTCTCCACCGAGGAATGCGAGATCCACCCCAGCGGCGACCTCACGCCTTACGTCGAGGCGCGGCTGTGGGACGATCGCGACATTCCGGCGCTGGCACTGATGTGCGACAAGGTGCACGCGTACGGCGCACTGGCTGCGCTGGAGCTGACCCACAACGGGCCCACCGCGTCGAACCTGTATTCGCGCGAGGTGCTGATCGCGCCGTCGGCGCAGCCGACCAAGTACGGCTATCCGCACCAGGCGCGCGCGATGACGCTGCACGACATCCGCGCATACCGGCGCTGGCACCGCGAGGCCGCGATCCGCGGCAAGCGCGCCGGCATGGACATCATCTACGTGTATGCGGCGCATGACCTCTCGCTGCCGATGCACTTCCTGCAGCGCCGGCGCAACCAGCGCAGCGATGCCTACGGCGGCTCGCTGGAGAATCGCGTGCGCCTGTTGCGCGAGGTGATCGAGGACACGAAAGACGCCGTGGGCGATACCTGCGCCGTTGCGCTGCGCTTCGCCACCGAGGAGGGGCTCGGCCCCGGCGGCGTGGAGCTGGCCGAGGCGCGGGACATCGTGGGCATGCTGGCCGAGCTGCCGGACCTGTGGGACGTGAACCTGGCCGCCTGGTACAACGATTCCGTGCCTTCGCGTTTCGCCGCCGAGGGCGCGCAGGAACGGTTCATCGATTTCGTCAAGAAGACCACCACCAAGCCGGTGGTGGGCGTGGGCCGCTTCACCTCCCCCGACACCATGGTGTCGCAACTCGGGCGCGGCGTGCTGGACCTGATCGGCTGCGCGCGCCCGTCGATCGCCGACCCGTTCCTGCCGCGCAAGATCGAGGAAGGCCGCGTCGACGACATCCGCGAGTGCATCGGCTGCAACATCTGCGTCTCTGGCGACATGACCATTTCGCCTATCCGCTGCACGCAGAACCCGACCATGGGCGAGGAATGGCGCAAGCGCTGGCACCCGGAACGCATCACGCAGGTGCGCACACCCGCGCGCGTGCTGGTGGTCGGCGCCGGCCCGGCCGGGCTGGAGGCCGCGCGGGCATTGGGCCAGCGCGGTTACGACGTCAGCCTCACCGAGGCGCGCAAGGAACCCGGTGGCCGCGTCACCCGCGAGTCACGCCTGCCGGGCCTCGCCGAATGGGCGCGCGTGCGCGACTGGCGCGTGGGCCAGATCCGCAAACTGGCGAACGTGGCCGTCTATCTCGACTCGGCGCTGACCGCGCAGGACGTGCTCGACTTCGGTGCCGAGCACGTGGTGATCGCCACGGGCTGCCATTGGCGCCGCGATGGTTATGGCCGCAGCCACGGCTTCACCATCGCCGGTTTCGCCGACAACGCCCGCATCTACACACCCGACGACCTGATGGACGGCCGTCTGCCGGAAGGCCGCGTGGTGGTGTTCGACGACGATGGCTTCTACCACGCCAGCGTGGCAGCCGAACTGCTGCGCATGCACGGCCGCGAAGTCATCCATCTCACGCCCGAGGACAGCCTCGCGCCATGGACGCTGAACACACTGGATTATCGGCACATGCGCAAGCGCATGACCGAACTCGGCATCGAAGCGCTGGTCTCGCACGACGTCCTCGGCTACGTCGACACCGCGCTCACCATCGAGGACGTGTGGACCCATCGCCAGCGTGAACTGGCCTGCGACGCCGTGGTCACCGTCACCGCGCGCCTGCCCGACGACGGGCTGTACCAGGAACTGTGCCGCCGTGAGGCGGAGTGGACCGAGGCCGGCATCCGCACGCTGCGCTGCATCGGCGACGCCGAAGCGCCGGGCCTGATCGCGCACGCGATCTACGCAGGCCACCGCTACGCACGCGACCTGGAGGAGCCTGTCGCAGACAACGTGCCGTTCAGGCGACACTTCCACACGGCCGGCTGAAGATCGGCCCGGACGCCACTCCTGCGGATCGCACCCAACGCACTGCAGTTACGTCAGCCTTGATGTCGTCAACATCAAAGGTAGTGTTCCAGCGTTCCGCTCCAGTCACCCAGTCGTCCCTTGAAGCAACAGATCACTCTGGGGCCAAGAACGGACATCAAGACGGACAATTCGGAAAGTTGACTCTGACCGGTGTTTTCCGTGTTTTCACGGCGGCCTGACCCGTGCCACGGCGATCGTTTCCGCCAGATGGTGCTGTCCCCCGGCAACACCGAAGACCTCGCCAAGATGTACGCCGACTGGCGCGGCCGCGCAACCACCATCGACGCGATGAAGAAGGACCGTGGGCTGGAGCCACCGAAGCAAGAGCGGCCCATGGCCGCGACCGGTTCGCCCGGTTGCCGAAAAGAAAAGGCCGCTTCGGCGGGCCTTTTCTTATCCACAGCAATCGATAACCGGCGGCTCTCGGCCATGACCTGCCAGTCGAGCTCTTCAGGTCCGCGCCCCAAGGCTGACGTTCAAACGCAGCGCGGCCCGCGACAGGTTTGGGCACGCACTTCGCTGCCATGGGTCATGCGTGGTGAGCTTACGCAGGCTGCAAGCCGATGAACACGCCGAGCACGGCCACGACCAGTTCAATGACGACGGCCGTCCAGTCCTGACGGCGGAAGTTGGCGGAGAGGCGGCGCAGGATCATGGGCTTTTCGGACCATACTGGGCGGCGTGCCCGTCGAACGGGGCAATGGCGCGGCGGAAGAGGATGACTCCGAGGTCGAGGTCGTTGCGCGCGTTCATTGGCAAACGAACCCATCCGGCCCTTTTTCGGGCGCAGTCTTGCACAGGTCCGGCCAGCCGAATTGTTTCCAGTAGGCGATCATGCCGATGCGCTGCGCGAAGCCCTGGAACGCAGGATCCTGGCGCGCCTTGCGCGACCACGGTTCCGGTTGCCATAGCCAGTTGAGATAGGCATCGGACAAGCCGCTGTGGCCGTGCTCGAAAAGATCGAACGATCGTGCCGGCTCGCCCAGTTGCAGCAGCATCGTCGGCGCCCAGTCGTCACCCAGATGCGCGTCGAGGACTTTCAGTGCGATTGCGCGCTGCGCAGCCTCGCCATATGTGCCCCGATAGATCGTCTGCAGATCGGCGTCGGAAATCTTCGTGCCCATCTGGCTCGTCGAGTTGGCGAACTCCCGTGCCGAGCCCGCCATGTCGCCGTGCGCGGCGTCATAGAACTCCAGCATCAGCGCACCGAACGGCGAGTCCGCCGCGCCGGCGCGATGGATGTAAGCCAGTGCGCCGCCCTGATCGCCTTGGCGCCAGCGCAACATGCTCTTGTAGAACAGCAGCAGGATATTGGCGGGGTCGTCAGCCAGCGCCGCATCGATCCGCGCTTCCGAATCGTGCGTGCGACCCAATGCCGCCAACTCGTTGGCGGCCCAGTAATTCACCGCGGAACTGTGGGGCTCCAGTTGCAGGGCGCGCCGCATCGGCTCGACCATAGCCACGTAATGCCGCTGCGAGAACTGGTTGTAGCTCAGCGTCGCGTGGGCTTCCGCAGAATCCCGATCGATCGCCAGTGCGTGCCGTGCCGCCTGATCGGAAGCCCGCCAGCTCGCCGCCCAGTCGCCCCCGGTGTACTGCGGCAGCACTGCATACGCGATCGCCATTTTCGACCATGCGCGCGCGAACTTCGGATCCAGCGTCGTCGCCTTTTGCAGCAATGCGATTGCCTGCGGCAGGCTGTCGCCGACGCGCTTGTTCACCAATGTCTGCGCGGTGACGAAATCCGCATAGGCGTCCGCGCTGGTGGTCGCGATCGGGACCAGCCGCGCCTGCTCGCTGCCGGTCAGTACGATCTTTAGATGATCGGTAATGGCGCGCGCGATGCGCTCCTGCACATCGAAGATGTTGCGCATGTCGCCGTCGTAACTCTGCGACCACACCTCGAATCCATCGCCGGTGCGGACCAGTTGCACGCTGATGCGCACCGCGTTGCCCTGCGTACGCACCGAGCCTTCCAACACGTTGGCCACGTCCAGCGCCTTGCCGATGGTCCGCAGGTCGGCATTGTGGTTGCCGTAATAGAACGACGAGGCGCGGCCTGCGACTTTCAGGCCCTGCACCTTCGCCAGTGCATTCAACAATTCCTCGGCCATGCCGGCGGAAAAATAACCGTGGTCGTGCCCTGGGCTGAGATCGTCGAACGGCAGCACCGCGATGGATTTGTCGGGAATGGCAGAGGCCGCTTGGTCATCCAATCCCGCGCCCTTGCGCCAGACAAACGTGTTGGTGAGCAACAACACCACCGCAAGCGCCAGCACCGCGATGATCCACTTGTCCAGCTTGCGGCCGGTGGAATGCGCGACCGAATCGCCAGGCGCTATTTCAGACTCGCGCTTCAATCCCTGCGGTGTGAACTCGTAGAACCAAGCGAACGCGACCCAAAACGGAAACCCGATGACCGCCGCGACCAGGAACCAGCGCGTCGTGATATCCGGCAATCCGATGGCCGGGGTCAGCTGCGCGATGCCCTGCGCCAATGCCCAGGAAGCGCCGATGTACAGCACGCCCGCACGCAGCACGTTGCGGCGCTTGAGTTCGCTGAAAAACGTCCGCGTCTTCAAGCGGTCACCCTTGGGCTGGGATGCGTGGACCCACAGTGGGGCGGAGTGTACTCGCGCAGCAGCCCATGCAAGCCGGCGGTAGCAGGCTATGGGCACTCCAGGACTTTTGCGGCCATCCGGCGGAGTGCCACCGCCGACGTCGAGACTCGCCGCCGATCAGCGGTCATCCAGACCTGGCTCGACATCACGTAATGCCCTTGCCAGTCGGTTTTCCGGCACGGTGCGGGTCATGCCGAGCGGCCACAGCACTTCCTTGAACGGGAAAGCCGGTGCATCGGGTCCGAGCGTCGTCATCAGCCGGTCGCATCGGTGGCGTGGTCCCCCGCGCGGAGCAGGTCGGCGCGCGGGATCAAGCGCAGGCTTTCTCCTGCACTGCAATGGCGTCCAACTCCGCTACCGCGTCCGCCGGAAGCTGCAGGTCCGCCGCCCTGATGTTCTCGCGCAGATGCGCGAAGGACGAGGTGCCGGGAATGAGGAGGATGTTCGGGGAGCGCTGCAGCAGCCACGCGAGCGCAACGGCCATCGGCGTGGCACACAGCCGCGTGGCCACCGCTTGCAGGGTGCCGGATTGCAATGGCGAGAAGCCGCCGAGCGGGAAGAACGGCACGTAGGCGATGCCGGCCGCGGCGAGTTCGTCGATCAGGGCATCGTCATCCCGGTGCGCCAGGTTGTAGTGGTTCTGCACGCACACGATGTCCACGATGGCGCGTCCTTCGGCAATTTGCGTTGGCGTCACATTGCTGAGGCCGATATGGCGGACGAGTCCCTGCTGCTGCAGCTCGGCGAGCACCGTGAGGGGCGCTTCGATCGAACCCTCGGCGGGCCCATGGACGCCGAACATGGCGCGCAGGTTGACGACGTCGAGGACATCCACCCCGAGGTTGCGGAGGTTGTCGTGCACCGCGC
This sequence comes from Rhodanobacter sp., assembly GCA_044464225.1. Classification (GTDB taxonomy): domain Bacteria; phylum Pseudomonadota; class Gammaproteobacteria; order Xanthomonadales; family Rhodanobacteraceae; genus 66-474. Next base: position 217,383 of record JBIQLN010000002.1, read on the forward strand.
CCGCCAACGCCTCGGCGGAAAACGCCGGGTTCCATGAGCCGTCCTCGCCACGCCGCGCACCGATCTTGGTGACGATATGCAGCCCGTCCGGATAGGGATGCAGGGCTTCCCTGATGACCTGGTTGGTGACGTGGGGACCATAGTAGTCGCTGGTGTCGATATGGTTGATGCCCTGCTCGACCGCCTCGCGCAACACCGCCAGGGCTGCGTTGTGGTTCCTGGGCGGGCCGAAGACGCCGGGACCGGCGAGTTGCATGGCGCCGTAGCCCATGCGCTTCACGGAAATGGACGTGCCCGGCAGCGTGAACTCGCCGCCCAGGTAGTTTTGCTCAGTCATGATCGGCTCCTGTTTGCGTGAATTACCGCGGGTGGCTCGCGGCCCCCGTTCGTTTGACTGGTCTTGCAACATCACCACGGCAGCGGACCGTCTTCGTTGGAAAACGTACCCGTCGGGCCGTCGTTGCCGAGCAGCGCGAGCCGCACGGGTTCGCGTGCCGCTTCGGCAACGCTGCGCGTGCCCGCAAAGTTGTTGAGGGCCGTGCCGGTGAAGCCCGGACAGGCCGCGTTGACCTTGATGGGCGTGGACTCGAGTTCGATGGCGAAAGCCAGCGTGACTGCATTGAGTGCAGCCTTGGACGCGCTGTAGCTGGGACCGAACAATTCGCGGGACGGATGATCCGGCTTCGCGTTCAAGGTCATGGAACCCGCGGTACTCGAGACATTGACGATGCGCCCCGCCGGCGCCTCGCGCAGCAACGGCAGCATCGCCTGCGTCACGGCAATGACGCCGAACACGTTGGTTTCGAACACCGCGCGCACCTCGTCGAGGGGCACGACACTTGCGCGGCCCAGTTCAATCGCATCTTCGAGGCTCCAGCCCTGCTGAAGCTCGACGGCATGCGAGATACCGGCATTGTTCACGAGCACGTCGAGCCGGCCGAACTCGTCGCGGATCCGCTTTGCCGCAGCCTGGATGGACGCCTGGTCGGTGACGTCGAGCTGGATCGCATGCGCATCCCCGTCGATGCCCTTGGCGGCCGCGTCTCCACGCTCCAGGTTGCGCGACCCCACGAGCACGGTGAAACCGTGGGCCGCGAGATCCTTGGCGATCTGGAGTCCGATGCCCTTGTTGGCCCCGGTGACCAAGGCGACGGGTTTGCCTTGCATGGTCGCTTCCCTCCACATGCATGGGTGGGCGTGTGGCCACAGCCGTCCGGCTGTGCTAACTTTCATCCCATAAACGGATCACTGTTCCGATTCTAACCGGAACATGATTCCGCTTGCAACAGGTGATTTCGATGGTAGCCAGGACGAAGAAACCGAAGGAAGCCTCAGGGCCTCCTCCTCCCGAGGATCGGCACCTGCGCGCCGACGCACGGCGGAACGTCGATGCGTTGCTGCAGGCCGCATTGGAGGTGTTCGAGGAGTCGGGCGTGGATGCGCCGGTGCGGGACATCGCGGAGAAGGCCGGCGTCGGCGTCGGCACGCTTTACCGGCACTTCCCGAAGCGCGCCGATCTGATCGCGGCCGTGTTCCGCCACGAGATCGACACCTGTGCGGACGCCGCGACACGCCTGGCTGCCAGGCATGAGCCCGTCGAGGCATTGACGAGATGGATGCAGCGGTACGCAGCCTTCCTTGCAACCAAATGTCGCCTCGCACCGGCGCTGCACTCCGGAGATCCCGCCTACGAGAGCTTGCGCGATCACTTCCGGCAGCGGCTCAAACCGGCCCTGCGAACACTCGTGGAATCCGCGGCGGCCGCCGGCGAGATCCGCACCGACATCGATGCCGACGATCTCCTGGCTGCGATCGGAAGCTTGTGCATGGCCGCCAACGAGGACCGATCCGGTCACCCGCGACGCATGGTCGCCCTTCTCGCCGACGGACTTCGCTACGGCAAACACCCCAAGCAAGATGCGTCTTCGTGACGCGATCCGTCACCCGCCTGATGTATTGACCCCCTTTCAGCATACCGCCCGGGTTTGTGTCACTCGCAGACGAATGCGTCACCGCCGTTGGCCGGCGCAGGTTTGCACAGGTCCGGCCAGCCATTACGCTTCCAGTAATCCACCATTCCGATGCGTTGCGCGAAGCCCTGGAATGCAGGGTCGGTGCGCGCCTTGCGCGACCACGGTTCCGGCTGCCACAGCCAGTTGAGGTACGCGTCGGACAGACCGCTGTGGCCGTACTCGTACAAATCAAAGGAACGCTTCGGCGCGCCCAGTTGCAACAGCATGGTCGGCGCCCAGTCGTCGCCCAGATGCGCGTCAAGAGTTTTCAGCGCAGTTTGGTGCCATGCGGCATCGCCATACGTCCCGCGATAGATCGCCAGCAGATCGGCGGCGGGAATCTTCGTGCCCATCTTGCTCGTCGAGAGGGCAAACTCCCGGGCCGAACTCGCCATGTCGCCATGTGCGGCGTCGTAGTATTCCTGCATCAGCGCCCCGAATGCGGACTCCGACACGCCAGCGCGATGGATATACGCCAGCGCCCCGGCCTGATCGCCTTCGCGCCACCGCAGCATGCTCTTGTAAAACAGTAGCAACGGGTTGGCCGGATCGTTGGCCAGCGCCTTGTCGATCAGCGCTTCCGCTGCGCGGGTGCGGCCCATGGCAGCCAGTTCGTTGGACGCCCAGTAATTCACCCCGGAATCGTCCGGCGCGAGTGCCTGCGCGCGTTGCATCGGTTCCACCATCGCCACGTAATGGCGCTGCGAAAACTGGTTGTAGCTCAGCGTAGCCCAGGCTTCGGCTTCGTCGGGGTCGAGGATCAGCGCGCGATGCGCGGCAGCATCGGACGTCTTCCAGCTTTCATTCCAGTTGGCCCCCGTGTATTGCGGCAGCACCGCGTAGGCGACAGCGAGCTTGGCCCATGCGCGCGCGAATCTCGGATCGAGCGCGGTCGCTTTCTGCAACAACACGATCGCCTGCGTCAGGCTGTCGCCGACGCGCTTGTTGACCAGCGTCTGCGCAGTCACAAAATCCGCATAGGCCTCCGCGCTGGTGGTCGCCACCGGCACCAGCCGTGCCTGCTCGCTGCCGGTAAGCACGATCTTCAGGTGATCGGTGATTGCGCGCGCGATGCGCTCCTGCAATTCGAAGATGTTGCTCAGGTTCCCGTCGTAACTTTGCGACCAGACCTCGAAGCCGTCATCGGTGCGGATCAATTGCACGCTGATGCGCACCGCATCGCCTTGCGTCCGCACCGAACCTTCCAGTACGTTGGCGACATCCAGGGCCTTGCCGATGGTGCGCAGGTCGGCGTTGTGGCTGCCGTAGTAAAACGACGACGCGCGCCCCGCGACTTTCAGATCCTGCACGCGCGTCAGCGCGTTTAACAGTTCCTCGGCCATGCCGGCGGAGAAATAGCCATGGTCATGCGCGGGACTGAGATCCTCGAATGGCAACACCGCGATGGATTTGGCCGGAATGTTGGCGAGCGCGGAATCGCTCGCCAATCCCGCGCCCTTCCGCCAGACAAAAGTGTTGGTGAGCAACAACACCACGGCCACGACCAACACCGCGATGATCCACTTGTCCAAGGCGCGGCCGGTGCCGCGAATGATGGACGCATCCGCCGCGATTTCGCTCTCGCGCTTCAAGCCTTGCGGCGTGAACTCATAAAACCACGCGAACGCGATCCAGAATGGAAAACCGACGATGCCCGCGATCACGAACCAGCGCGCGATCCATTCGTAGTCGCCGAACAGCGGCAGCAATTGCGCGAGTCCTTGCGCCAGCGCCCACACCGCGCCGGCGTACAACACGCCCGCGCGCAACACGTTGCGGCGCTTCAGTTCCGCGAAGAAGGATGGACGCACGGCCACGGCAACACGAAGTCCCCGCCGGCAACAGGCCGGCCTCCACGGGCGGGAGTGTAAACCAGCGCGTGCCGGGATTCAGGTACGGCGTGCCACCACCCGACGCGCCCTGCGCCACCGATAGTCCGCTCTTGCCCGGCCAACGGCAGCTTGCCGGAATGGTGGATGACCGCAACGGGTCGCTAGCGTCCACCCGATTCAGCGTCAGCCGTCGTCTGGAGGCTGGTATTGCTGTCCTGTGCTCCACGCGGCGAAAGCCGAGGCGGCGCGGGCGACGGCGTCCTCCAGCGCGGTGCGGCGGCGTGTGTCAGCCACGCCACGAGGTGGCGCGAGCAGGGCTTTTTGCAGCGCCACCCGTTCGCGCCGGGTGAGGTGCTGCAGCCAGCGCTCGTTGCTGTCGCCCAACGCCAACGGATCGCGGCTGGCGTGGTTGCGGCGCGCGATGCGCCAGGCGTGCTCGAGCGCGCGGCCGAGTACGACATAGCCGAACTGTGGATCGTGCACCGGGCCAAAGCGCGCCTCCTGCCCGCCGCCGGACAGCGGCCCGAGACTGAGGCGATCGAGCTTGCCCGCGTAGTAGACGCTGCCGGTCGCTCCCAGGATGCCGCCGATCAGGGCGCCAGCGCCAAGCGTGTGGCCGACGGCAATCGCGTCGATCCCGACACCTCCCAATGCGCCCGCACCGAAGCCGACGGCGGCGAGGTAGGCGCGGCTGACGCCCCAGGTATGGCGAGCGCGTTCACTGAACAGGTCGTCGCCGGCATCCCACGCCAGCTCGCTTTCCCGGCGTTCGAGCCGATTGTGTCGATACAGCTCCTCGATGTCGCGGCGCAAGCGTTGCTCGCGTTGCCGTTGCCACTCACGCCAGCGCTCGCGCAGTGTCTGCGTGGCCGCAGTACGGTCGGCGCCTTCGGGCAAGGACAGGCTTTCCACGTGCCGCAGCATTTCCCCCATCGCCGTCGCGATCAGGGTGACGGACTGGCGGTCGCGCTGGCTGCGTTCCTCGCGCAAATGGCGCGCCGCTCGCTCCAGTGGCTCGCGCCAGCCCGGCGCGAGTTCGCCGAATGCGCGCAGCAGGCCCAGGTGCTCCTCGAACGGCGCCTGCACGGCATTGAACTGGCGCACGATCCGGAAGTATTGCCCCAGCGCGGCTTCCCATTGCGCGCTGCAATCGTCCTCGCCGATATGGTTGATGAGCGCAAGGCTGGGGCGGCCGGTCCAGCGCAGGATCTCCATTTCCGCTTCGTTCTCGCTGGAATAGGGCAGCGAGCCGTCCACCACGTACAGGATTCCCGCACCTTCGGTAATCGGCTTGAGCAGTTCGCATTCGTCGTGGAAGCGCGCGTTGCCCGCATGCTGGACGACGAACGCGCGCACCGTATCGGGACGATCCGAAGCGGCACGGCTATGCGCCTGCATCCATGCCAACGCCTGGCGTGGTCGCTGGAAACCGGGAGTATCGATCAGCTCGTACAGGGTCACGCCGTCCACGCGCAGTGGGTACACATCGCTGTTGCGGGTGGTACCGGGTTCCAGCGCGATGGCAATGCCGTCGTTTTGCGCGAGCGTCGCGACAATGCTCGACTTGCCCTTGTTGGGGTGCCCGACGACAGCGAAACGTGGCACATCGTTCATGGTGCGCCGCCCTTGACCGGTATATCGACAACGTTGACGCCCGGTTGCCGCAGGTGCTTGATGAAGCGCTGCCAAGGAGCGAGTGCTGGTGCAGCGGGCAGCGTTGGCACACGACCGGGTGCCAGTGGCAGCAACTGGATCGGCACCTTGTCCAGCCGTTGCCGCGCATGGGCGATGAAGTCGGCGAGTTCGCCGGTCGGCGGCTCCCACCCGCGCGCCAGGATGATCACCGGGCCACCCGATGCACGCGCCTGTTCCAGGACCGCATCGTCGGCATCGAGGCTGGACGAGCCGCCGGCGTCCAGAACCAACGCATCGGCACCCAGCCATTGCCGTGCAAGGCCCGGGTCCCCCGCGTCAGCCCATCGGATCAACACGCGGCCCAATATCGCGGGTGATGGCGAAAACGTGCCGCCATCGTCAGGCGGCAGCGTGCCGGTGCCGGCGCCTCCGCCGCTGTCGATCCACGGCGTGGTGCAGCGCTCCTGCAAGGCGACTCGACCTGGATGTACGGCAAGCTGATGGCGCACGCGCCACGCCAGGTGCGCGCGCGCCAGCGCCAGCAACACGATGCGCGGCAGTATCACGTAAAACAGCCACAACATCGTGATGAATCGCCACCAGATGCCGAGCAGTTCCGGGTTGGCTGCGACTGCGTGGGCCGCGCGGAAGTATCGTGACTGATCGACGAGCGCCAGCGACGGGACCGCACTCGGCACCCAGCCACTCCACGGCCAAGCCAGCGCACTTGTCAGCTCGTGGTACGCGGGCGCCGACGCCTGCAGCGTCGTGCTCCAGCCGAAGGCCAAGTCGTGGATCACCACCTGACTCAGCAACACGACCAATGCCGCGATGCCGAACGCGAGCCCCCCGCTTTGCGCAATGCGTTCGGCCAGCGGCGCCGCGAGCGCGCGTAGCACGGATTGCGGCTCCGCGTGGACCGGAACCCAGCGCGCTCCAAGGCTTTGGAATACCCCATGCCAAGGCTGCCAACCGATCCACGCCTGCGCCGTGGTGAGCAGGGCCAGCAGAAGCTGCAACAACGCCACCCCGATGATCAGCGTTACGTTGATACGCCGGCCGCCGTCGTAATACAGGAGTCCCAGCATGGCGGCCGCACCAAGCACGCTGCCAGCCACAACGAACAGCACGCGCATCCAGCGCCAGGCGCTCAGACGTCCGTCGACGTGTGCAGGGTCGCGATCGTGCCCGCGGACGGCATCCAGCCAAGTGGCCAGCGAGGCGCGGCTACCGTCGATGTCGTGTTCCGTGGCGAGGCGCCGATCACGGCGATGGAGGAATCGGCGATCCTGTTGCAGATCGCGACGGTACTGCTCGTCAAAGTCCAGCAGCAGGCTCAGGTTGCGCAAGGGACCGCTTCATTGCCCGGTTGGGCAACAAGTGTAGCCAACCAGGCGCTTGGGCCGCATGTTGGCCGGAGGCGGCACCCTCGTGGAGGCTTCCGCTGGTCAGCCTGGCGCATTGATCCCTGCCATTCCATGCGAGCCTTGGGCGCAAAAGTCCCGACATTTGTCCCACCCTCGTTTGCGGGCAGCATCATGGAGCCACCGAGCGCTGTTTTCGGCCAACCGCGGCCGATTAACGGCCGCGGTTGCCACCCCCAATGCGGTCATACGCAATCGCCGCTCATTCTCAGTGATCGGTCGTGCAATCCGGAGCATCGCTTCCCGCGCAGAGGTTTCGGCAGGAAGAGCGCTTCCTGCGTAAGCGGGTCCCCCGCAGCCGCATTGCGGTAGGGATTTAAAGCAGATCCTTGGCAGGATCATCCCCCTGCCCAGATATGGCCAGCATCGGCATAGAGGCCAGCCAATTTTTCCCCTCATTCAGATCGAGGTTCGAACTGGCGTAAGTTTCATGCAGCAAATGGGGAGAAAGCAACGCGTCCCATTTTTGCCGCACGAGATTGCCGGCATTGGCCAGCAACTCGTCGAGCGGCGGCACCGGGCTCAAGGCGACGTCGGCCAGTATCGACTCCATTTGCTGATGGCTCGTCCCGGCTCGCTGGACCTCGACCCCCAGGCGCCCGGCGGAAGCATGAAGACCTCGCGCCATCAGAAGACAAGCGATGGCCTCGTTGGCGGAGTCGCCCCGCCACGTCACGAGGATCATTTGACTACCTTGATCGAGCACCACTTGGTCCTGTAGCGCCAAGCGTCTGAATACCTCGCGCCCCTCTTCCAGGAAGCGTTGCGCTGTTGTGTCCAGAAAGGGCACGGCGCCGCGCGCCATGTACAGCTCGCGCATGCGCTGGCGTACGCAGGTGTGCACACGCCCCGTGCCCCCATTGAACAACGGCGGCGCACCCCCTTTGGCCGGTGCGACATAAATGGTCTTGTGTGCCTCGTCAATTTCCTCAACGATCCATGTCCGTCCGCCGAACAGGATGCGTTGCTTTGGCGTCAACATCTGCGATATCGGGAGCGTACCCAGCGTTCTGCCATTGGTGACAATCCTGAACTCTTCGTCGCTGACGAACGCGGCATAGAACGAATGGTGGTTGACGATCTTGTCGCCGATGCGGCCGTGCAGCAGCAAGCCCGAGTGGTCTTGGGTCAGGACTTCTTCTTTCCCGAGGGTTCGGAGCAACTCGGCAAAGTCGTCCTTCGGTACCCCATCAAACGGCGCGTAGGTCGCACAGAGCAACTGGAATGCTTGCGCGGCCTTCAGGCCGCCGTACTGAGCAATGGCAGAAAGCAGCTGCTGGATGAGGGTGGAGTAGTGCGCTCCATGTACGGCGGGAGGCTCACACCAATGCTCGAGCAGGAGCGAGACCACCGCGGCCATCTGCACCGTGTCCAGCCGTAGTTGACTAGCGAGCCCAGATTTTCCATCCAAGGCGTCCTCGATGACGTAGCCGCGCAAAATCGAGGGGTCGCCTTCCCTTCGTCCGGAACGTCCCAACCGCTGGCGGAGACTCGCGACGGAGGGCGGCGTACCAATCTGCACAACGCTCGTGACCGCCCCAATGTCGATACCCAATTCCAACGTGCTCGTGCAGACGGCCGTGGCAGGATGCTCGCGCTGTTTCAGCGCGGCTTCCGTTTCATAGCGAATTTGCTTCGAGAGATTGCCATGATGCGGCCAAAATTCCTTTGATCGTCGATCTTCGTCGCACAAGCCATTCAACAGATGGGTGTAGCGCTCGACCTCCCGACGGCTGTTTGGAAACACCAGGTTGTTGGAGCCACGCAGTGCCTTGTAGAGGTGCCTGGCGATAGCCAACGGCGCCTGCTCCACTCCCAGGCCATCCTTTGGAGGCCTCGCCGGATTGACGATCGGCTCTTCGAATCCCTTGATCAAGACACGTAGTTCTCTACCTGCAGATGGAACATCAACAATCGCGACAGGGTGGCCGGGTCGCAAAAACTTGGCTGCCAAGGCAATGTCTCCGAGCGTGGCGGACAGCCCGATCCGCGGCACGCCTCGACCAAGCACCGTTTCGATGCGATGCAACAGCGACTGCAGTTGCTTGCCGCGCTCACTACCGATGAAGGAGTGAAGTTCGTCAACGATGAAGAACGTCGTCCGCTTGAACGTTGCGGCAATGCTCGTGCCGCGGTTGCACAGCGTTGCTTCCAGTGATTCCGGCGTGATCAGTAGGACCCCGTGCGGCTTTTGGGCGAACTTGCGCTTGCTTGTTGCCGTAATGTCGCCGTGCCACGGCCAAACCTGAATATCTAGGTTTTCGCACAGCCGCTGCAACCGTGCGAACTGATCGTTGATCAAGGCTTTCAGCGGACTGATGTAGACAATCAAGCTTTCTTCTCGCTGACGGAGCATGTACGTCAGTGCGGGCAGGAACGCTGCTTCGGTCTTGCCCGAAGCCGTGCTGGCGGCAATGATCACGTCCCTGTCCCCAGGAAGGATCAGCGGAATCGCCAGCTCCTGTACTTCGTGCAGCGTCTCCCACCTTTCTGACCACAGGTAGTGCTGGATTCTGTGATCAAGCTGCAGGAAAGCTCGTGAATCTGACACGGGCGTCAGAGCCTGAAGGAAGCCAGCTCGTCTTCAGGTTCGATCGCCAAATCGCCCTTTCCACCCTCATCGGGTTGTACTTCCAGCCCGCCAATCAGCGTTGTCCAGTCCGTGCCGGGGTTCTGCTCCAGGATGGCAAGCAGATTGATGAAGGAGGTGATGGTTGTGCGTGGGGTGCGGAAAAAATGGTCACCGAGCCGTTCTGCGCAGTGTTCCATGAAGCTGGTTATGGCTGAATCGGGCAGCAGGTAGCGATTCGGATCGCCGCCTGCGTAGACATGGCGAATCTTGCGCAGCAACAGATAGAAATCCTCCAACGCGAGACTGGAAAGCCTGAGTACGGGGCCGCTGTAGTCAACTAAACCGCCCGCCGCAAAGGTATTTTCAGCGAGCCGGCTCTGGAGTGCCGCATAGCTGTAAACGCCACGCCGGGTATCCATGAGGAACTCCGGCGTTCCTCCCAACACGAATCCAAGTCCGACTGATGTGCCCTGCAGAGAGTCGTTGAGCATACGGAGGATCTGCTCGTAATTCCCGCTGCGCGCCTGCGAGTTGGCCAGCTTATAGATGTTTACCAGTTCATCCAGACATACGAACAGGCCCGCATATCCAGCCAGCCGCACGAAGCGTGCCATGAGCTTCAATTGATCGTAGACCGACGCGTCATCCACGATCGTGCGGACGCCCAAGGCCGCTCGTGCGTCGGTGCGCGTCGCAAACTCGCCGCGTAACCAACGTATTGCGTTCGACTTCAGTTCCTCGTTCGCCTCTTCTACGCCGCGGCAGTAGGCCGAGATCACATCCGCGAAGTCGTAACCATGTACCAGCTCTGTCAGTTGCTCCAGCCTGGAGCGGATGATCTGCTCGGTCGCGACACCTTGTTTCCCGGCCTCGGATTTTGCCGTGGCAATGAATTTCTCGACCGTCCCTGGCAATGCGCCACCGTCGGGCTTGGCCCGGGTCGCCAAGTTGCGCATCAATTCGGCGTACAGAGATCTTGCCTGGCCACCGGATGCATGCAGGCGCCGATCAGGATTCAGATCGGCATTGGCGACCACGAGCCTCCGTTCCATAGCAATGGTGCGGACAAGGTTCAGGAAGAACGTCTTACCGGCGCCATACTCGCCGATCACGAAGCGGAACGAGGAACCGCCATCAGCCACCCGGTCAATATCGGCAACCAGCGCTTCGACCTCGTGACTTCGGCCAACCTGGATCAGGTGCTGGCCCCTGCGCGGAACGACACCCGCGCGCAGCGATTGGATGATGGCGTCACGATCTTTCGGGCGAATGGGCGCATTCATGCTTCGATCTTCTCCAATAGTTCGGTATCAACGTCGATGGGGTCGTCCCCTTCACAAAGCGGCGCGTCCAACGCATCGAATGCCGCTTCATTGATCTGCTCCAGCGCGCCGTCCAACATCAATCCAAGATCGGCCGCAGCATCTTCCAACTCTGTTCGCGTCCATTGCGGTCGCGTAAGCAGCAGTCTCGCGAAGGCGCAATGCGGCTCGTCGAGCCCCGGCAGCAGTATCGGCTGATCCTCCGGTGCAGGTTCCGCGGGTTCTTGCAGATCCTGATCCGGCACTTCTTCCGTAAAGATTTCGGAGAGCATTGCGGACACGCGCGCGGTGTCTTGCTGCAGAACCGCAATTCGATCTGCGTCCAGATGAATACCTGACTCATGCCCTCTTGCAGCCGAGGCACCGCCACCACCGGCACCTGCCGTGTGAACATCGCTGAACACGCGATTGGGCTCGATGCCAAGCGCCTTGTAAACCTTCTCCAGAAGCTTGACTTCATCCGGCGAGACAAAACCATCCGACTGCGCGAGCATAACCATGAACGCTGCAACCGATTCGCGCGCTGCCGTGGACAAAGGTTCCAGCTTTTTCTTTAGCCCGGTCAGTGTCGGCGGGTCGGCCACGAGCAACTGCAGATGGGCATGTAGGCGGCATCGCTCGGCAGACGTCAGCCGTTCCCACTCGTCGATTCTTCCGCGCAGAAACTCGACCTCCTGCTCGCCGAATTCGCCGTCGGACTTTGCTAGGGCAGCCCCCATTTGCAGGGTCAATGCAGCCGTCTGGTACCCGGCGCCGGCGGCGATTTTTGCATCCCCGGCGGGCTGTCGGAACAGCACTACGTCGTTTCCGGGCTGCGGCGTTCGGGCTCCGCCGAGGACGTTGGGCTCGATACCGATCTCCACGGTCGCAAGGAACTGTGCCAGATTACGCACTCCCTTCCGGGTGAGCGGCTGCCCGGCGGCCCCCAAGGCTGCCTCCAACTCCCGCAGCGTGAGCGTAACGGAGTGTTCCTGGACCCGCGCGATGAGAGCATCCAATCTATTCTTCTCCTCCACCGGCCATGCGGTCGCCGGCAGCAGTATCCGGCATTCCAATGAATCCACGAGCGACGGCTCTCTACCCCGCAGGCGGCTGTACGCGGCAAGCTGATCGGTGCATTGATCCGCGATTTCCGTGAGCGTCTTGATTGGTCGCGTCAGGGCAGTGACGTCCGGGATCTCACCGAACCCCATGCTTATCGTCGCGTCCATCAGACCAGCGGACGCTGCGCGATATACGAATTTCAACCTTGTGCGGTTCTTTGGCAGGACGAGCCCCGGACCGAGATCATCGTGGTAGCGCGCCGTGAAAAGCCGCCCAAACTCGTCGGGGCAACGCGTTGCCGCCGTGCGAAGTCGGTACTCCGGCGCCAGTCGCACCCAAGCCAAGGCAAGCGGTGCAGGAACAGGAGCACGGTCGACCGATGCTTGTCCAAGGGCCAAGCGAAGATACGGCGGAAGTTCGTAGGACCTCGGGAATTCCGGGACAGGTTTTTCGTAGAGCCCGCTCGGCGTCCCGTCGAGTTCAATCCAGCTCAACAACTCTCCGGCGTAGTGCCGGAATGATCCTGATTTCTCGCCATAAATTTCCAGCAGGCGACGGAGCTCCCGCACGATGGCCGGCCAGTCCGCCTTGGCAGCGTCGCTTCCACTCGAGTCCACAATGATCCGTCGCTCGATCCCGTAAAAGAACAGAAAGACATAGCCGATGTCACACTCCGGATCCGAGCGGCCTTCCGATAACCAAGTGAGGTAGGCGCGCCGTTCACTGGGCGAGGCCTCGGCGTAGCTCGGCCAGTAGCCCATCTGTCGAGTGCGATAGTCGCCCGCACGGGCAACCGGCAGCGAGCCGTTGATCAGGCATGGAGCGGTCCTGCCAGTTGGAGCATTCAGTCTGGCTCCGACGTAGATCATGCCGTCCGTTATGGTCACGTCGGCGACGCGCACCGATTCACCGGGCGGCACCCACTGTCCATGACCCACTCCCTTCGGTGCCTTTGGAAGCACATAGTCGGCTGTGCTCGGATTGGATGATGAGCCAGTCGAGTAGAACTCGTCGGCGCCGCCAGATCGCGAACGACTCGCGTGGGAGGCAGCGACGGCTACTGCAGGTTCCTTGGTGCGCATCGAATTGAGACTTGGGCGGGACCGGATTTCAGACGTACTGCCGGTAAGCTCCGCCAAAGTTGGCTCGGGGCGGGGTGGCTCGTGTACCGGCCACGACCGTGGTTGGTTCTCTTGTGCTTGCTTGTCACGGGAAACCCGGATCAACGCATACACCACGAGTTCGGCACCGCAAAGGATCACGAACGTCGACCAGAAGTCACTGGACAGCAGCGCGAAAAGGAAGATGACTCCTCCGGCGATCACCCATGGCCATCGTCCAGACGATCTACTGTCCACCTTCTGCGTCCCCTGTTTGCTGCCATATCGATTAACCTTACTAGCAACGCGTGGGGCGTGCTGGTCAAGGTTCACCTAATAGGTGTGTAATACGTGCCGAAATCGCGAGCCGGCCACACGTCGTTGCGCCGGACCTACCTGCCATCGCCGCAGCTGGCACGAGTCCGCGGCGAACGGTCTATGTTCTTTAACCATTCCTATTGTGGTCCCAGGCCAACGACCGCTATAGGGCAACACGAATGGAATCAGTACCGGCCGCTTGGGGTCGAACTGCGCCATTGGCACCCCCGCCCGCCATAGTCAACCCTGCAGCACAAGCTCGCCGTCCGGGTACTGGTCGCGCATGAAATCCATGAATGCGCGTACCTTCGCGCTGGGCAGGCGGCGGGAGGTGTGCAGGACCCAGAGTTCGACGACATTGCCCGTGGTTCCCCACTGCACCAGTTCGCCGCTTTCCAGTCTTGACCCGATGATGGAGCGCGGCAACACCGCGACGCCGACGCCGGCAAGTGCGGCATCGCGAACGGTCAGCAGTGACGAGGCGCGCATCACGGGCTGCGGGTCGATGACGAGGCGGCTGCGATCGATGGACCAGGGCCCGCTGGCGTAGGACGACAGCACCACCGCCGGAACCGGGACGGGTTTTCCGGCCTTGCCTGCCCTCGGCATTCTTATCGAGGGCGCGGCGGCGATGACGAGCCGGTCCTTCGCAAAGCATCGGCCCACCAGCGTGCTGTCCTCGCGGGGATTGACGCGGATGGCCACGTCGAAATGTTCTTCGACCAGATCGACCGCGCGATCCTGCGCGACGACGTCCAGTTGAACCTCCGGGTAGGCTGCCAGGAACCGCGCGCCAAGCTGGCCGAACGCGAGCTGCGAAAACAGCAACGGTGCGGCGATGCGCAAGCGGCCGCGCGGTTTGGCGGGTCCTTCGCGCGCGGCGGTGACGGCCTCCGCGACTTCGCGCATCGGATCTTCGGCACGGGCCACCAGCAACTGGCCGGCCTCGGTCAGGATCAGCCGATTGGCACCGCGTTCGAGCAGCCGGACGCCCAGCGCTTCTTCCAGGTCGGCAATGCGACGCGACAGCGTGGCCTTGGACCGGCCGCTCGCGCGGCTGGCTTTGCCCAGGCCGCCGTGGGTCGCCACCAGCAGGAAGTCCTCGAGCGCGTTGAGATTCATGTGTTTCGATATCGAGACACTGTGTCCACATATTAGCGTCTGTGTTTTACCTGTGGAACTGCCTATCGTTGCGGTACACAAGCCATCGCAAGGAGGGCATCACATGAACCCGCAACTGTTCGATCCCGTCCGCGTCGGACGCCACACGCTTGCCAACCGCCTGGTCATGGCGCCGATGACCCGTTCGCGCGCCAGGGCCGACGGCACGCCTGGCGATCTCGCGGCCGACTATTACAGCCAGCGCGCCGGCGTCGGCCTCATCGTCACCGAGGGGACGCAGCCGTCGGATGACGGGCAGGGTTACCTCGCCACGCCGGGCATCTACACCGATGCGCACGTCGCCGGCTGGAGGAAGGTCACGGCCGCCGTGCACGGCAAGGGTGGCCGCATCTTCATCCAGCTGATGCACGCCGGACGCATGTCGCATCCGGACAACACGCCGCACCACCGGCAGGGCGTCGCGCCTTCCGCCATCGCGCCGGGTGCGCCCATGTTCACGGCCGCCGGCATGCAGGACATTCCCGAACCGCGTGCACTGACCACCGGCGAGATCCGGCAGACGGTCGAGGACTTCCGTTTCGCCGCCCGCCGCGCGATCGAGGCGGGTGCGGACGGTGTCGAAATCCACGGCGCGAATGCCTACCTGGTGCACCAGTTCCTCGCGCCGAGCGCCAACACGCGCAGCGACCGCTACGGCGGGTCGATCCGGAACCGGGCCCGCTTTGCCATCGAAGTCGCCACGGCGGTGGCCGCCGAGATCGGACCGGACCGGACCGCCATCCGCATCTCGCCCGGCATGAAGCTGTGGGGTATCGACGAAGGGCCCGAGGGACCTGACCTCTATCGTTATCTGGTCGGCGAACTCGACGCCCTGGGCCTCGCCTACCTGCACATCGCGCAGCAGGGCGACGAAGCGCTGCTGGCCGATATCCGCAGGATCTGGAAGGGCACGCTGATGCTCAATCGTGCCGGGCGGCCGCGGGACCGGATCGGCAGCGACCTGGCGGACGGGCTGGCCGACCTGGAGTCCTACGGCCAGTTCGTGCTGGCCAATCCCGATTTCGTCGCGCGGCTGAAGGCCGGAGCGCCAATGAACGCCGCCGATCGCGGCACGTTCTTCGGCGGGACGGCGAAGGGGTACATCGACTATCCGGTGCTGCGCGAAGCGCTGGCTGCGTAATTCGTTTCCGGTTGATGGTGGCCTATGCCCGAATGACCGTCATTCCGGAGCTGCCCGCGCTGTTTGCGGACAGATCCCGGAATCCGGTGTTGTTTTGCAGCGGTGGGAAGCCGACAGACTCGCTGCATCCCCGGATCAAGTCCGGGGCAGGCTCGCCCTTCTCGTCGCGCACCTTCACCGTCGTCTCACGGCCCAACGGTTGTTGCGATGCCGATGGCGCAGGTTTCGCGCAGCCGCTTACCGGGAGTCCCTGCCCCTTCAACACACCCAACGCATCGTATGGGAAGCGGTCTATATCGAAACGCGCGTGCAAGGATCGAAGCCGCGCCGCACGACGATGACGTTCGCGGCAGGCACGATGACCGCGTATTGGCCGCGGCTGCCTTCCATGGCGAACGTGCCTGAAGGCAGCCCCTGGCGCGAATCCAGGACCCAGAAGCCCGCGCCGTAGCGCGAGGTGTGCGCTTGGCTCGACATCACGTAGTGGCCAGTCGGTTTCCGTACGCCATTGACGCACATACGTCACTGACGTATCATCCAGTCGATGATCTTCATCGAGACCAGCGTCTTCACACGCCAGGTGCTGGAGCTGCTGACAGATGAGGAATACGCCGATTTCCAATCGGAACTCGCGGCGAACCCACTCGCTGGTGACGTGATCGAAGCACCGGCGGGCTGCGCAAGGTGCGCGTCGCCGCAAAAGGAAGAGGCAAACGCGGCGGCGCACGCGTGATCTACACCACGTGAACAGCGATGCGCAGATTCGGCTGTTGCTGATTTACACCAAGGGTCGGAAGGATGATCTGTCGCCTGACGAGAAGCGAACCTTGCGCGGCTTGAACGAGAGGTGGTAACCATGGACAAGAAACTTTTTGCCGAACTGGTCGAAAGCATGACCGAGGCTGGCGAGATTGCGCGTGGCGAACGTGCGCCTTCGCGCGAGTTCCGGGTAGGCGAAGCCGATGTGAGGCGCATCCGCAAGGCGTCTGGCCTGTCGCAGGCCAAGTTTGCCAAACTGATCCATGTGGAGATCGGCACGCTGCGCAACTGGGAACAAGGACGCCGGGTGCCGACCGGGCCGGCCCAGGTGCTGCTTCGTGCCATCGAAAAGGATCCACGCGCCGTCCTTCGCGCCATCGCCTGACGCCGCCGCAATCCAGGGTGGGGTGCACTTCAGCGGCCGCTCTGTTCGAACCGCGACGCGGTGGTGACCCCGAGCGAACGATCCCTGTCATGCCGACCGCGCAAGCCTTGCGCAGCCGCGCGCTTACGGGCGGCCACCGTCCCCCTTCAACACCCCAAGCGCATCGTGCGTGAAGCGGTCGATATCGAAACGTGCATCGAGGGGATCGAAACCGCGCCGCACGACGATGACGTTCGCGGAAGGCACGATGACCGCGTACTGGCCGCGGCTGCCCTCCATCGCGAACGTGCCTGAAGGCAGCCCCTGGCGCGAACCCAGAACCCAGAAGCCCGCGCCGTACCGCGGGGTGCGCGCATTGTCCGGCTGGGCGCCGCGGGTGCTCGAAACATATTGCACCCAATCCTTCGGCAGCAGTCGCTTGCCGTCGAACACCCCGTCGTTGGCATACAGCAACGCGAGCCGCGCCGAATCGCGCGCCGTCATCCAGACCTGGCTCGACATCACGTAATTGCCCTGCCAATCGGTTTCCGGCGTGGTGCGGGTCATGCCGAGCGGCCACAGCACTTGCTTGAACGGGAACACCAGCGCATCGGGCCCGAGCGTCGTCATCAGGCTGTAGGTGGCGAGCAGGAAATCGTTGTTGGCGTAGTTGAAACGGCTGCCGGGCGCGGCCTCGAGCGGTGCCGCGGCCGCGGTTTCCGGCACCGTCGAACCGCCCCAGTAGAGCGAGTCGGTGCGGTTGCCGGGGCCGTCGGTCCAGAGCCCGGAGTTCATCCGCAGCAGTTGATCGATCGTGATGGCGGCGCGCGGATCGCCGGGATGCTGCCATTGCGGAATATTGGCGGGCATCGAAGCTTCGATGCGTCCCAGCGCGACCGCGCGTCCGATCAAGGTCGCCACCAGGCTTTTCGCCATGGACCAGGTGCGCTGGGGCGTGTGCATGGTCACGCCGAGCGCGTAATGTTCGGCGACGATGCGGCCGTCGAGCAGCACGAGAACCGCCGAGGTCTTGCTGCCCTTGCCGTAGGTCGCACCATCGAACGCCTTGGCGACCAGCGTGTCGAGGGCTGCCTTCCGCGCTGCCGGCAACGGCGCGGTGGCGTTGGCATCGCCGCGCGGCCAGTCGACGTGGTCGAGGGAAGGCGGCGCCAGATCTTTCGGCAGGCTCGGCACCGCGTTTGCCGCGTCGACGCTCGCCCCGATCGGCAGGTGCGCACAGCCGAGCAGCGGGCGCCAGACCGCGATGCGCGGCGGCATCCCTGGATCGTACTGGACGCTGACGTTTTTCGCCTTGCGGTCGATGGTGGCGTGCAGGGAATCCAGCGGGAACCGCCATCCCGTCAGATCGGTGGCATCGATCGCGGCTTCGGACATGTGCCCGACGAAGGTGTCGCTGCAGAGGAAGATGGCCTCGTACCCCGCCGCGATTTGCTTCGCGCGCAGCGTTTCCCCGGCTTCACGCGCCGGCGCGGCAGGCGGGATCGCCAGCATCAGCGCGGCCGCGATTCCCAGGACGGTACGGGTGGTTTGCATCTGCCGGGTTCCCCAATCGAGTGACGCGCGATGCGTTTTGCCAGGTTCGCAGCGAACCGTGTCCGCAACGGTAGTGGCCTTCATGGTATGCGGGTGAACGTCGACCGTGGACCGAAGATGGCTGCCGCAGGATTGACCACTTGACATATATCCGCTACGGATATAGTTTGCGGTCATGGCCAGGTTCGGTCAAAACACGCCCCTCACCCCGGCGGTCTTCCACATACTTCTGGCGCTCTCGACGAAGGAGCGGCACGGCTACGGCATCATGAAGCAGGTCGAGGCCGACTCGCAAGGCACCGTCCGCATGGGACCGGGCACGCTCTACGGCTCGCTCAAACGCATGCTGGAATCGGGTTTGATCGAGGAAGGCGCCGGAAAAATCGATCCGGCGATGGATGACGAACGCAGGATTTATTACAGGATTGCCGGCAAGGGACGCAAGGTACTCGCGGCGGAACTGGAGCGCTACCGGAACGTGGTGGCGGTGGCGGAGGGAAAGCGGCTGTTGCCGAACCGGTTCGTCCACGGCTATGCCACATGAACCCGCAACCGCACGCTGTCGGCGTTGGTATGCCAGGCTGCTTCGCCTCTATCCGAACTCTTACCGCGAGCGATTCGGCGATGGAATGCAGCAGACGTTCAACGATCTCGTCCGTGAGCAACAGGAGATTGGGAAAGGACTGTTGCGTTTCATCATCTGGGTGTTTGTCGAAACATCGTTTGGAATTGCGAGGGAGAACGTGATGTCCCTGAACACGCAGGCGGTCACCAAGAGTGTTGCGCATGCCCTCATCGGCACCGCGGTCCTGCTGCTGATCCCCCTGACGCTGCAATTGACCATCGGAACCGGCGTGGATGGACAAGGCTTCAACTGGAAGGCGAACGATTTCGTGGTCATGGGCGTACTGGTCTTCTGCACGGCATTCGGCCTTGAAGTTGCGGCAAGGAGGATTGCCGCAAGGCGTAGCCGATACGTGGCACTGGCGGCGATCGTGCTGGTGTTCCTGCTGGTGTGGGTGCACCTCGCGGTCGGGATCGTCGACAGTTGGCCCTTCGCGGGTTCCTGATCGTCCGCGCAGTTGCGCGCGGCGCCAGGCTGCGCTGCTGCGTCGCAGGAATTTTCCGACACTCCGCGCTCGATCCTCCGCGCCTCCGGCGCCACGCTCGCTGCGAACGACTGCTTGCGGACAAGCGATCAATCCCCGGCGATTGCGGGTTCCGGCATCGCGCCATTCACTTCCGCACTCTCACATGACCTGGAGGCGGTAACGCAACTTGGCGGCTTCCGCGGCACCGAGCCTGCGGTAGAAGCGCGCGGCATCGCGGTTCCAGTGCGGCGTCTGCCACTGGATTTCGTCGATGCCGGTTGCGCGTGCGTGTTCGCACAAGGCTTCGAACAGCCGCTCGCCGATGCCAGCGCCGCGGTGGCCCTCGCGCACGTACAGGCAGTCCATATGCAGGAATTCGCGCGCGCGCCAGGTGGAAAATTCGCGCGTGGCGGTGAGGTAACCGACGGACTCGCCGGCTTCGGCGATCCAGCCCGCGAGCCGCGCGGGTTGCGCAAACAACGCACGCTCCAGCCTTGCTGGCAGGCCATCGACATCGAAAGACGCACGTTCGTACGCGGCATGCTCGCCGCACATCGCGACCAGCGCGGCGATGTCGTGCCGTCGAACGGCGCGCACGTTCATGCGGGCGTCGCGCCTTTGCGTGCCGCGGCAATGGCGTCGATCAATGCATCCAGATCGGCCTCGCATGTTTCGTGGCTGGTGATGCAGGCACGCAGCGCCAGCTTGCCGCGCAGACGTACCGTCGAAATCCACGCCGCGCCCGAATCCACGACGTGCCGTTCCAGCGCGCGCACGGCGGCGTCATCGGCATTCGACGGCGCGAAGCACACCAGCGGCAGCGGCGTGCGGTTCAGCACCTCCCATCCGTTTTCCCGCAAGCGCACACGCAGCGCGTCACCCATCCGGATCTGATGCCGGATCAGCGCGGCGTAACCCCCGGTGCCCCGCACCGCCAGCGCCGTGAACAGTTTCAGCCCGATCGCGCGGCGCGACCACTGGATCGAATGCAGGTACGGATCCTGCGCCGCCGCGGCCGAGGGCATGTAATCGGTGCCGACCGCGAAGGCGCGTTGCAGTCGATCGCGATCCCGTCCCAGGTACATGCCGGCGCCCATCGGCACCGCCAGCCACTTGTGCGCGTCGATGGTGACGCTGTCGGCGCGCTCGATGCCGTGCAGCCAGCGCGCCGCATCCGGTTCCAGCAACACCGCACCCGCCCATGCCGCGTCCACGTGGCAATGCACGCCGAGTTCCCGCGCGAGGTCGGCGATACCGCCGAGGTCGTCGATGGCGCCATGCGCGGTGGTGCCGGCGGTCGCGATGATCAGCGCCGGGTCGAAGCCCTCGTCCCGTGCAATGAACGCCGCCAGGTCCTCCGCGCACATCGCAAGCCCGTCGCGCGCCGGCACCAGCCGCACCGCCTCGGCGCCGAGGCCTGCCATGCGCGCCAGCTTGATCCATGCGAGATGCGATTGCGCCGAGGCGTAGATCGCGGGCCGCCTGTCGAGGGCGCGCACACCGGATTGCGCCCAGTCGGGATAACGGTGTGCCAGCGCCGCCAGCAACGCGGTGTGGTTGGCTTCACTGCCGCCGCTGGTGAACATGCCGATGCAATCGCTGCGCCAGCCGATCCGGTTGGCGAATTCGGCGATCACCCGCCGTTCGATGCGCACCGCTGCCGGTGCATGGCTGTCCACCGCGAGCTGGGGATTCACCGTGGCGGTGATCAAGTCGCCCGCCACGGCTTCGGCCAGCGGCGGCGGGTTGAACAGGCCGAAATGGCGCGGATGATCGTTGCGGACCCCGCAACGCCCGAGCCAATCGAACAGCGCTTCGGCCAACGCGTCCGGATTGCGCGGCTCGCGGAAATCGATGTCCGCGAGCCAGCGCTCGAACCCGGGCAGGGCGTCCGCCGACGCCACCCGCCCCTCGCCGCGGCGGGCGATGAAGCGTTCCGCCAGCGATGCGGCGGTGGCCGGCGCGCTCATGCGGCGACGGACTCGCCGGCGTCAAGTTCGAAGACTTCGTCCAGCCAGCCGGTGATGCCGCCGGCCATCAGTTTCACCGCATAGCCGAGCTTCGCAAGCCGCACCGCGGCGCGCGCGGCGCCGTTGCAATGCGGGCCGGCGCAGTAGGTGACGAAGAGTGTGCCGTCCGGCCACTGCGCCATGCGCGAGGCGATGATCTTGCCGTGCGGGATGTTGATCGCGCCGGGCACGTGACCCTTGGCGTACGCGGCCGGGCTCCGCGCGTCGATCAGGACGAAACCGGGATCGGGCGATTGCAGCGCGTCGTGCGTGTCCCAGCAGTCGGTCTCGAAATGGAACTGCGATTCGAAGTGGGCGAGCGCCGCTTCGGACGACGCGGCTGGAACCTGGGTGACGGCATTGCGCATGTCGATGACCTCGAGTGAAGGTGCGGCCATTGTCCGCGCGGCACGGCGGCGCGATAATTGGCGCAATTGCCATCGTTCGATCAGATCATGCCAAAACGCCCGCCGCCGTCCAATCGCAACGTCGTTGCGCTGGTCTACGACGGCCTCTGCCTGTTCGAGTTCGCCTGCGCCACCGAAGTATTCGGTCTCGCGCGACCTGAAGCGGGGCCCGACTGGTATCGCTTCGCGACCGCGTCGCCGGACGGGCGTGCGGTGCGCACGCAGCATCACGGCCGCCTGCAACCCGACGGCGGCCTGGCGCTGCTGCGCCGCGCCGGCACCATCGTGGTGCCCGGGTGGCCGATCGATGCCGAGGTTCCGCAGCCGCTGGTCCGCGCGCTGCGCAGCGCCCACGCACGCAGCGCGCGGCTGCTGTCGATCTGCTCGGGCGCCTTCGTGCTGGCGGCCACCGGCCTGCTGGACGGCAAGCGCGCCGCCACCCATTGGCGCTACGCCGACGCGCTGGCCGCACGCTTTCCCGGTGTCGCCGTGGATTCCGGCGTGTTGTACGTGGACGAGGGTTCGTTGATCACGTCGGCGGGCAGCGCCGCCGGGCTGGACGCCTGCCTGCATCTGGTAAGGCGCGATTTCGGCAGCGTGCTGGCGAACCAGGTCGCGCGGCGCCTGGTGATTCCGCCGCACCGCGAGGGCGGCCAGGCGCAGTTCGTCGACCGGCCGGTCTCCATCCGGGAGCGTGGATCGCTGTCGCCGTTGCTCGATCAACTGCAGCGCACGCTGGGCAAGGCGCACACGATTCCTGACATGGCGCGCCGCGCCAACATGAGTACGCGCAGCTTCATTCGTCATTTCAAATCCGCAACCGGTTTGCCGCCCGCGGAATGGCTGGTTGCACAGCGCCTGCAGTACGCGCGCGACCTGCTGGAGCGATCGAAGCTTTCCGTCGAAACCGTTGCCGAGCGCAGCGGCTTCGGCACCGCGATCACCCTGCGCCATCACTTCCGGCGGCGGCTCGCGACCAGCCCGATGGCGTATCGCAAGCGATTCGCGGCGTCGACGCGTTAGTGTTCCAGCACCGCGACGTTCACGTCGGTGCGCCAGCGGAAGCCGAGTTTCTCGTACAGCGCGATCGCGGAATGGTTGTCCTTCCACGCGTGCAGGAACGGTGTTTCACCGCGCCCTTCGATGCCGGTGCAAACGGTGGCCGACAGGCGGCGCGCGAGTCCGCGTCCGCGAAAATCGGGATGCGTGCACACGCCGCTCAATTCGGTGTGGCCGGGCACGTGCATGCGTTCGCCCGCCATCGCGGCCAGGCGGCCGTCGATGCGGATGCCGATGAAATGGCCCATCATGTGGGTGCGCGCGAGGAACGGCCCCGGCTGGGTCAGCTGCGCCAGCGCGAGCATCTCCGGCCCGTCGGCGTCGCCGAGCGGCAGGATTGCATCGTCGCCGGATTCCGGTTGGATCGGACGCGTCGCGACCATCTGCACCCCCAGCGCGGTCTTGGTGGCGTGCAGCGCGGAGGGAATCGCGATCGGTGGCACCTGCAGCACGTAGACGTGTTCGCCGGGCTTCACCAGATCCGCCAGGGCACCCAGCGCTTCGGCGCCGTCGTCGCGTGCCGACGCAAACAGGTTCACGTCGGGCAGATAACGCTTGGCCAGCGGCCCGCCTTCGGACAACGCGGCGTGGCAGGTGGCAAGGCTTTCCCAGACGGGCCGATCGAGCACGTGCATGTTGGATTCCGGAAACGAAATGGCGGCGGCGTTCGTGCAAACGCCACCGCCATTTTCGAAACACCGCAACGATGCTGCAAGCGCCATCAGGCACCTTCGAGTTTCGGTCATCGCCCAAGAAACTGGATCCCGGCCTGCGCCGGGATGACGAAACAGGTCGATGCTTCCTGCTGCGACATCCTGGAAATGGATGCGTCATTCCGGACGAACCCACGAAGTCGGCGAAATCCGGAATCCGCTTTTCAAGCAAAGAGCGACCACCCGCACGGCTTTGGCAGGTTGGGCTGATCCCGGAACCTGTTCCGGGAGAGCCCAACGGACGTCCGGAATGGGGTGTCGCGGCGTGTGTGTTGCGACCTTGTTGGGCTTCGCTGCGCTCAGCGCCAACCTGCAACGGCAGATCGCCCGCGCCATCCTTGGCGTTCGCGTTTGCAGTCCTGCAAACGCAGCCGGATTCCCGCGGAACGGCGATGGTGACCTACGCCGCGACCTCCAGCGGAATCGCACGATCCGGCTCGGCATCCGGCGCGAAGCGGCCCTGCTGGGCCAGCCGCGCGAACATCCCGCCGCGGCGGATCAGCTCGTCGTAGCGGCCCTGTTCCACCAGCCGGCCCTGATCGAGCACCAGTATCCGGTCGGCGTTGCGCACGGTGGAGAGCCGGTGCGCGATGATGAAGGTGGTGCGCCCGCGGCTGAGGCGATCCAGCGCGCGCTGGATGCGTGCCTCGGTGATGCTGTCGAGCGCACTGGTGGCTTCGTCGAGGATCAGGATCGGCGCGTCCTTCAACATCGCGCGCGCGATCGCGAGGCGCTGGCGCTCGCCGCCCGAGAGAGAACGGCCGCGCTCGGCCACCTGCGTCGCGTACCCATCCGGTTTGGCGCTGATGAAGTCGTGCGCTTCGGCCGCGCGCGCCGCGTCTTCAATATCCGCTGCGCTGACGGCGGGATCACCCACCTTCAGGTTCTCCGCGATGCTGCGCTGGAACAACCCGGCTTCCTGGAACACCACCGCGATGTTGCGGCGCAGGGAATCGATGTCCACGTCGCGGATGTCGTGGCCGTCGATGGTGATGCGGCCGCGGTCGGGGTCGTGCGCGCGATACAGCAGGCTCAGCGTGGTCGACTTGCCGGCGCCGGTCGGACCGACCAGCGCGATGCGGCTGCCGGGCGCGGCACTGAAACTCAGGTCGTGCACGGACGATTGCCGGCCGTCGTAGCTGAAATCGACGTGGTCGAACCGCACCTCGCCGCGCACCGGCGGCAGCGGCGCCGCATCGGGCGTCGACGCCATCGCCGGCTTCACGTCCATCACCTCGAAGAAGTCGCGCAGCGACTGCGACTGGAAGAACAGGTTGGAAATGAAGCTCGCGAACTGTTCCAGCCGCCCGATCAGCATCAGCGAGAAGCCGACGAAACTGACGATGCCGCCGATCGATATCTGGCCCCTGGCGTGCAGCATCGCGCCCATCGCGAAGATCGCGACCACGGTCAGCGTGCTCGCGGCGCGCGTCGCCACCGACAATGCGGCCCAGCCGTTCAGCACGGGGTACTGCGCGGCCAGCGCGCGTGCGGTCAACTTTTTGAGAGTGCCGACTTCGTCGTCCGCGCGCGTGAAGCTCTGCACCACCGCGACGTTGCCGAGCACGTCGCTGGCGCGCGTCGAGATGGCGTGGAAATGTTCCTGCACCTCGGCCTGCGCCTTGCGGCTGCGCCGCACGCCCAGCACGTTGAACAGCGCGAAGCCGGCGAGCAGGCCGACCATCAGCAGCGCCAGTCGCCAGTTGATGTGGAACGCGATCGGGACCATCACCACGATCGCCAGCAGCGTGGTCAGGTGTTCACGGAAGAAACTCAGCCACAGCGTGAACAGGTTGTCGGTACCCGAGTGCATGATGCGCTGCAGGCGGCCCGTGTGATGGTTCTGGTGGAACGACATCGGCAGCGAGATCGCATGCCGGAAGAACATCCGGATCGCGTCGAGCCGGCGACGATGCGCCATGCGGTCGGCGTGCAGCGACACCAGCACGCCGGTCGCGACGCCGCCGAAGCCGACCAGCGCCCAGCCGCCGATCAGCAGCGCGAGGTTGTGCTTCGCGGGCATGGCGAGTGCATCGACGACCCGGCCGAACAGGATCGGTTCGAC
Organism: Rhodanobacter sp.; assembly: GCA_044464225.1. Taxonomy (GTDB): domain Bacteria; phylum Pseudomonadota; class Gammaproteobacteria; order Xanthomonadales; family Rhodanobacteraceae; genus 66-474. Next base: position 242,965 of record JBIQLN010000002.1, read on the forward strand.
GAACAGCACGCAGGCCAGCGCGAGGTTCGCCAACGCGAGAACGATCGCAAGCTTCCGCTCGGGCGCGAGCAGGCCAAGCACCCGAAGATAAATCCGCCAGAGATACACGAGTGGACTCCCGGTCCAAAAGTTGCGCACTACTTAACCAAACGCGCGCTGGCGTCGCACTGAACAAAACGCCTGTCTGAAATGACTGTTCAGACATGAGTGGGTCTCGATCGAGAGCTGCGTCACGGCTCGCTTTCCGGCTAACGGAAATGTAACTTCATACAGGCTGTCGCGCGGCCGCTTCGACCTGCGAAGTGTCGACGCCAGACCTGGCGACGACGGTCACGCGCCTCACCGACCATGCGTCGCCTCACCCCGTGTCGTCATTCCGGTGTGGGGGTCCATCTCCGCCCGAAACCGGTTCCGGGTTCTGCCGCCGATGAAGCCCGGCGTCAGCCCCGGAATGACCGATTGCAGGATTCCACGGACGCCGCGCGGATCGGCGCCGGGAGATCAATAGGCGAATTCGCGGAACACGGGGTCGACGCTGCCGTGCCATTCGGTGCGGAACAGCTCCAGCTTGCGTTCGGCCGGCGTCTGGTTGGCTTCGGCGAACTCGATCAACGGCTGCAGGAACATGGTCTCGTCCACGCCATTGCGGTTCAGCTTCGCACGCCGCTTGAGGCCCTGCCCCGCGATTTCCAGCGTGCACAGCGCCAACTCCCGCACGGTCCCGCCGCGGAACGGCAGCTTCAATGCGTGCTTCGGCACCCCATCGCGCAACGCGTGGCGTTCGGCCATCGAGAAGTCCTTCACCAGATCCCACGCGGCATCGAGTGCGGCGGTGTCGTACAGCAATCCCACCCAGAACGCCGGCAGCGCGCACAGGCGATTGGATGGTCCACCGTCGGCACCGCGCATTTCGAGATACTGCTTCAGGCGCACTTCGGGAAACGCCGTGGTCATGTGGTCGGACCAGTCGCGCAGCGTGGGTTTCTCGCCGGGCAAGGCGGGCAGTTTGCCCTCCAGGAAATCGCGGAACGACTGCCCGGCGCAATCGATGTAACGATCGCCGCGGTGCACGAAATACATCGGCACGTCGAGCAGGTAATCGACATAGCGTTCGAACCCGAACCCGTCGGCAAACACGAAATCCAGCATGCCGGTACGGTCGGGATCGGTGTCGGTCCAGATGTGCGAACGGTAACTCTGGAACCCGTTGGGCTGGCCCTCGGTGAACGGCGAATCGGCGAACAGTGCCGTGGCGATCGGCTGCAGCGCCAGCGACACGCGGAACTTCTTCACCATGTCGGCTTCGTCGGCGAAGTCGAGGTTCACCTGCACGGTGCAGGTGCGGGTCATCATGTCGAGCCCAAGCGAACCGACCGTCGGCATGTAGCGGCGCATGATCGCGTAACGGCCCTTGGGCATCCACGGCATGTCTTCGCGCTTCCACTTCGGCTGGAACCCCATGCCGAGGATGCCGAGCTGCAGCGGTTCGGCCGCACGGCGCACGCAATCGAGGTGTTCCTGCACTTCGCAGCAGGTCTGGTGGATGGTTTCCAGCGGCGCACCGGAAAGTTCGAGCTGGCCCGCGGGTTCCAGTGTCACCGATGCCGCGCCGCGCATCAGCGCGATCACGTTGCCGTCTTCCTCCACCGGGTCCCAGCCGCAGCCTGCGACGCCTTTCAGCAGTGCGCCGATGCCGCGCTCGCCTTCGTATGGCGGCGGACGCAAGTCGTCGGCGCGGAACACGAACTTCTCGTGCTCGGTGCCGATCTTCCACTGCCCGGCCGGACGACTGCCGGCGGCGAGGTATTCCGCGAGCTGCACGCGCCGTTCGATCGGTTGTTCGGCAACGTGGCTGGGACCGGACATGCGCAAGCCTTGAGATGGGCAAGGCGATCAAGATGGGGTGGCGTCAGGGATTGCGCAAGAGCCGATCGGAAGCTGGCTCGTCATTCCCGACGCCGCGCAGCGGCGATCCGGAACCCGGTGCCTCGGGTTCGAGCCCAATGAATCACTGGATTCCCGCTTTCGCGGGAATGGCCAAAACGCATCAAGACAGGTTTCTAGCCGAAGAGGCCCGCCGTCGCGGCGCGCGCTTCGTCGAGGCCGGTGCCGGCCGGTGCAGAAAACGCGATGGTTTGCGCGTGCCAGTGTTGCCGGGTGATTTCGGCATCGACCTCCCGCTGGCGCGTGCGGGCCTGGGCGCGCGACAGCTTGTCGGCCTTGCTGAGCAGCACCAGGCACGGCAATGCGATTTCCGCGCAGTAGGCCAGCATCTGCCGGTCGAACGGCGTCAGTGCGTGGCGGATGTCGGCGATCAGCACCAGCGCGCGCAACGACTCGCGGTTGCGCAGGTAATGATCGATCGCCTGCCGCCAGTGAGCGCGCAAGGCGGGCGGCACCTTGGCGTAACCGTAGCCCGGCAGGTCCACCAGGCGGCGGCCGTCCGGCAGTGCGAACACCACCAGTTGCTGGGTGCGTCCGGGCGTCTTGCTGGTGCGCGCCAGCGCCGTCTGGCCGGTCAGCGCGTTGAGCGCCGAGGACTTGCCGGCGTTGGAGCGCCCGGCGAACGCGATTTCCGCGCCCGTATCCGGCGGCAACTGGTCGGGGCGATGCGCCGCCAGCACGAACGCCGCGCCGCGCAGGGGATTGTCGGATGCCCGCGAAGGTTCCCGGACCCGGGTTCCGGCAGGTCGTGGATCGGGGCGGCGTGTTTGACGCATGTTTGTGCTCGCGGCGATAATCCCGCGGTTCGCGCCGGCTCCAGCGCCGGTGCTCATGCTTACGGGAGAGAGGATTCTATGGGTTTCCGGCGCTCAGCAGTCGTCCTTGTCATGCTCGCCGCCTCGGCGCCGGTCGCGGTGGCGTGGTCCGCGCCGCAGGCCAACACCGAGCCGAAACCGGCCACGAGCGCCCCCGCCAGCGCATCCAGCGCCGCCGCACCGGCCAGCGCGGAAAGCGCATCCAAGGCTGCCGAAACCGCGCTCGCGCAACTCCAAGCAGTGAAGACCCGGCCCGGCGATGCCAAGGCGGGCCAGGCCAAGGCCGCCGCATGCGGCGCCTGCCACGGCATGGACGGCAATTCCACCGACGCGCAGTATCCCAAACTCGCGGGCCAGAGCGAACAGTACATCGTCAGCCAGTTGATGCGCTTCAAGAGCGGCACCCGCGAGAACGCGATCATGCAGGGCATGGCATCCACGCTTTCGCCGCAGGACATGCACGACGTCGGCGCCTACTTCGCCGCGCAGAAGCGCCTGCCGGGCGTGGCCGACGCGAAGCTGGCCGGCGATGGCGAAAAGCTGTACCGCGATGGCGATGCCAGCCGCGGCATCCCGGCCTGCATGGCCTGCCACGGTCCGGACGGCGCCGGCAATCCGGGCTGGCGCGTGCCGAACATCGGCGGCCAGCACGCCGATTACGTACAGGCGCAACTGAAGGCCTGGCACGACGGCGCAAGCTGGGGCAGCGATGCCCACGCCAGGATCATGCCGGCGATCGCCCAGCACCTGACGGAGCAGGACATTTCCGCGGTTTCGAGCTACGTCGAAGGCCTGCACGCGGCACCGGAAGCCAAGGCCGCGACCAAGCCCGACGCCATCGATTGAACCCGCCGCGCCGGCGCGCGGTCGAATTCAGGAAGAGGCCGGCACACTTGCCGGCCGTTTTCCGAAACGCGGGGATCCGAGCATGACCAAACGTAGCGCTGTGTTCCTGTTGCTGGCCGTCGTCGCCGGTGTCGCCTTCGCGCAGACGCCGCAGCAATGGACCGAAGGCAAGCAGTATTTCGCCATTCCGAATCCGCAGCCGACCGGCCAGCCGGACAAGGTCGTGGTGACCGAGGTGTTCTCGTTCGGCTGCCCGGCCTGCAACCAGTTCGAGCCGTACCTCGACAAGCTGCGCGCCGAACTGCCCGCGGGCACGGTGCTGCAGTTCGTGCCGGCAAGCTGGCATCCCAACGAAGACTGGCCCGTGTTCCAGCGCGCCTACTTCACCGCCAAGGCGCTGGGCGTGGACACACCGGCCTCGCACGACGCGATGTTCAAGGCGATCTGGGGACCGAACGGTCCACTCGCCACCTACGATCCGGCCACCCAGCGTCCCAAGGCCGAGGCGAACCTGCCGAAGATCGAGGACGTCGCCAAATTCTATGCGAAATTCGGCGCCAAGCCGGACGAGTTCGTCGCGACCGCCAATTCGTTCGCGGTCAACCTGGAAATGAAACGCGCCGACCAGCAGATCATGGCGTGGGGCGTGGACAGCACCCCGACCATGGTGATCGACGGCAAGTGGCGTTTGACACCGGCCAGCACCGGCGGCGCACAGCAGGCCGTCGACCTGACGCTGTACCTGGTCAACAAGGAACTGGCCGCGAAGAAGGCCAAGTGAGATGGGCACGGCGCGCATGATCCGCGTTGTCCTGCTCGCATGCGGGCTGCTGCTGACGGCCGCGTGTTCGGCGCACAACGAGGGCGGCAACGACGGCCCGGCCGCGTCGGCCGGCGCCGCACCCGGCGCGACGACCGCGAGCGTGCCGGCCCCCGCGGGTTCCACGCAATTCACCGAAGGCAAGGAATACGTCGCGCTGAAGCTGCCGGCCGGCCAGGCGCAACCCACCGGTCCGGTAGAGGTAGTCGAGGTGTTTTCCTACGGCTGCCCGCACTGCGCGGAATTCGCGCCGTACATGGACAAGCTGCGCGCCGGCCTGCCGAAGGACGTCGAGGTGCGCTACATGCCGGCCGTGTTCAGCGCCGCGTGGATGCCCTACGCGCAGGCGTTCTACGCGGCCAAGCAGCTCGGCGTGCTGGAGCAGACCCACGACGCGATGTTCCAGGCGATGCTGGAACATTATCCGCTCAATTCGCTGCAGGACATGGCGAACTGGTACGGCCGCCACGGCGTGGATCCGCAGAAGTTCATGGCCGCGGCCACCAGTGCCGAAACCGCCCGACGGATGACCGACGACCAGCACACCGAAATCGGTTGGGGCATCGATGCCACGCCGACCCTGGTGGTCGGGCGCCGCGCCAGCGACGCGAAAGATGCGCCGTTCGTGGCGCTGATGCGCAGTGCCGAAGTCCACAGCTATGCGCAACTCCAGCAGCTCGGCCTCTGGATGACCCGGAAGGTCGAGCAACGCTGAAGACGCGCGCGCCGTCACGCGGCGTACGCCGGCAAAGTGCTACGCTGATCCGGTCATGAATTCCGAGCTTGCCGCCACGCCGGCCGACAACACCTTGCGCATCTTGAGTTGCAACATCCTCGCCGGCGCGAGCGTGAAGCGTTACCACGAGTACTTCACGCGCAGCTGGGGTGCGGTGCTGCCGGGCAAATACAAGCTCGGCAATCTCGACAACCTTGCCCGTTCGATTGCCGAGTTCGACGTGATCGGCCTGCAGGAGGCCGACGCCGGCAGCATCCGTTCCGGTTTCCTCAACCAGACCCGCTACCTCGCGGAAACATCCGGCCTGCCGTACTGGAGCCATCAGCCCAACCGCAAACTCTCCAATGTCTCGCACACGGCCAATGGCCTGATCAGCCGCACGCAGCCGTTGGAAGTGCTGGACTACCCCCTCCCGGGCCGGCTGCGCGGACGCGGGGTGTTGCTGGCGCGATACGGCGCGGGACGTGAAGCCCTGACGGTTGCGGTGGCGCACCTGTCGCTGGGCGTGCAATCGCGCCAGCGCCAGATCGACTTCATCGCCGACCTGTTGCACGACCGGCCCAACGCGGTGCTGATGGGCGACTTCAACTGCCCGCCCGACTGCCCGGAATTGCGGAGCCTGTTCGCGCACACCGCGCTGGCGCCGCCGGCGAACCCGCAGCCGACGTTTCCGAGTTGGCGGCCGCAGCGCGCGATCGACCATATCCTGGTGACTTCGCACATCGAGGTCGAACGGATGTGGACGTTGCCCGCCGCCTTTTCCGACCACCTGCCGCTGGCCGCGGAGATCCGCGTGCCCGTGACCGCGTTGCAGGCGGCGGCCTGAGCAGGTCGCCCGCAACGAGCGCTCGTCGCCATGACGCCTGATGCGCCGTGGCCCCGGGTTCCCGGGGGCGACATTGCCCCACCGCGACGCAACGCGCGCGTGAAACATTCATCCAACGAACCATCGGGGCGATTCGTCTAGAATCGTTCCGATGCAAATGGCCTTGTTGAAGCACGCGCCGCAGTGCGCATGGAAGCGTCGGTTCGCGGTGATGGCGTTTTCGATGATCGCCGCCGCCGCGATGGCGCAAACCCCGGCGTCGGCGCCCACGCTGCAGCAGCAACGCGATGCATTCCGCGCCGCCTACGCCGCCGCGCAGCGCGGGCAGGATTGGCGCACGCTCGCGAAGGGGCTTCAGGATTACCCGCTGTATCCGTATCTCGAAGCCGCGGCGTTGCAGCACGACATCAAGACGGCCACGCCGGCCGCGATCGACGATTACCTCAAGCGCTACCCCGGAATGATCCCGGCCGACGACCTGCGCAATGCAGAACTGCGCTGGGCGGCGCAGCAGAAGGACTGGGCGACGTTCCGGCACTTCTACAGGCCGGACTTGAGCGACACCTTCACCTGCGACGCGCTGCAGGCGAACCTCGCCGATGGCAGGCAACTCGATTTCGATCGCGACCTTGCGCAGCTTTGGCAGCAGACGCACCTGCCTTCCGCGTGCGCGCCGGTGCTGCAGGCCGCCGCCGCCCAGGGATTGCTGACATCGGCGCGGGTATGGGACCGGATCGAGCGCGCGGCCGATGCGGGCAACGCTTCGACCATCGACCAGTCCGCGAGCTGGTTGCCGGACAACCAGGGCGTGGTCGCGATGCGCATCGCCGATGCGCTGCGTTCGCCTGCGGCGCTGCTCAAGAAGGCCTCGACATTCCCCGACACCCGGCACGATCGCGAAGCCGTCGCGCGCGCGCTGATGCGGCTGGCGCGGCGCGACAGCGCGCAGGCGCAGGCGTACTGGGACACCCTGTCGAAACGCTTCGCGTTCGATCGGGCACAGCGCAATCGCCTGCTGGGCACGCTGGCGCTGTACAACGCGGTGGATGCCGGCCCGGATGCGATCACGCGGCTTGCGCACTTGCCCGCCGCGGCGCAAACCGATGCGACCCGGGAATGGCGCGTGCGCGCGGCCGTGGCGCAGGGCGACTGGAACGCCGCCGCGGCCGCGATCGAAGCGCTGACGCCGGAACAAATGCAGCGCGATGAATGGCGCTACTGGCGGGCGCGCGTCGCCCAGAAGCTCGGGCGTTCCGCCGCCGCGCTGGACGACTACACAGCGCTGGCGCAGCAGGCGACGTTCTACGGATTCCTCGCGGCGGACCGTGCCAACCTCGATTATTCGATCTGTCCCGAGACGGTCACGATGGACCCGGCCACCGACCGGCAGCTCGAGGCGATGCCCGGTCTTGCGCGCGCGTTCGAATTCTTCGCGCTGGACATGCTGCGGCCGGCGCGCCGCGAGTGGAATCGGGCGTTCCCGAACCTGACGCCAGGCCAGCAGAAGCAGGCCGCGGCGCTGGCCTCCCGCAAGGGCTGGTACGACCGCGCGGTATTCGCGTTCGGGAAATCGCGCGACCTGCAGTATTACGCGCTGCGATTCCCACTGGCCGACAAGGACCGCGTGATCAGCGCCGCACGACGCGCGGGCATCGACCCGGCCTGGGCCTTCGCGATCATCCGCGCCGAGACGGCGTGGCAACCCGACGCGCAATCGGGCGCCGACGCACGCGGCCTGATGCAGTTGCTGCCCGGCACCGCGAAACTGGTCGCCCGCCGCAGCGGCCTGCCCTACGACGGCGGCGAAAGCCTGTACGATCCGGCCATCAACATTCCACTGGGCACGCAGTACCTCGCCAACCTGGCGATGCGCTTCGACGGCAGCCCCTGGCTGGCTTCGGCCGCGTACAACGCGGGGCCGGGCAACGCGCAGCGCTGGGTGGACGCGCGCGGCAACCTCGACCCGGAGGTGTTCATCCTCACGATTCCGTTCAACGAAACGCGCGACTACGTGACCCGCGTGATGTCGTTCGCGACGATCTACGGGTGGCGGCTCGACGGCAACCCGGTGCCGGTCTCTTCGCGCCTGCCCGCGATCGGCACGCCGTATGATCCGTCCGCGGACCCGGTGCGCAAGCAAGTGGTATGCCGCGCACCCGAACCCGCGGCGCCGGCCACCGCGCCGGATTCCCCCGCTTCCGCTGGGAGTGCTTCGCCATGAATCGCAAACATTACGTGGTCCTCGGCGGCACCGGTTTCATCGGCCGCCACCTGCTTGCGGCACTGGCCGATACCGGATGCAAGGTCACGGTGCTCAGCCGCAACCGCGAGCAGCGGCGCGCGATCAGCGTGCTGCCGTACGTGCACACCGTCAGCACCGATGTCTACGACCGCGTGGCGCTGGAGAAGCAGTTGGCCGGCCACGACGCGGTCGTCAACCTGGTCGGCATCCTCAACGAATCCGGCCGCGACACGTTCACGCACGCACACGTGGACCTCACCGCGACCTTGATCGCGGCCTGCCGGCAAGTGGGCATTCGCCGCATCCACCAGATGAGTTCGCTGAATGCCGGCGAGCGCGCCTCGAAATACCTGAAAACGCGCGGCGAAGCCGAAGCCCAGGTGCGCAATTCCGGGATGGACTGGACGATCTACCGGCCCAGCGTCGTGTACGGCAATCACGACAGCCTGATATTCCGCTTCCTCAAGCTGCTGCGGATGAGCCCGGTGCTGCCGCTGGCGCAGCCGCACGCGAAGTTCGCGCCCGTCTACGTGGGCGACGTGGCACAGGCGATCAAGCGCTGTCTGACCGGCCGCGGATGCACCGGCAAGATCTTCGAACTCTACGGACCCGACACGTTCGAGCTGGTGCAGATGGTACGGATGATCGCCGACGCGGCGGGCCTGCGACGCGCGGTGCTGCCGCTGCCGGCCGGGCTCGGCTGGATGCAGGCGATCGCGGCCGAACTGATTCCAGGAAAACCCTTTTCGCGCGACAACTTCAATTCGCTGAAACTGGACTCGGTCGGGAGCCGCGACGGGTTCGCCGAACTCGGCATCACGCCGCGCCGGTTCGAAGCGATGCTGCCGGTGGCGCTGGGTGCCTTGTCGCGCGAACGCCGCTTCGATCGCGCACGCCTGACGCAAGGCTGACACCATGCCCGCGCGCCATCACCGCGTGTATCTGGTCGGCGGCGCGGTGCGCGACGAACTGCTCGGCCGCGCGCATTTCGACCGCGACTACGTGGTGGTCGGTGCGGCGCCCGAGGACATGCTGGCCGAAGGCTATCGACCGGTGGGCAAGGATTTTCCGGTGTTCCTGCACCCGGAGACGGGCGAGGAATACGCACTGGCGCGCACCGAGCGCAAGACCGGTCCGGGCTACCACGGCTTCGCGTTCCATGCCGCGCCCGACGTGACGCTCGAGCAGGACCTCGCGCGCCGCGACCTCACCATCAACGCAATGGCGCGGGACGAATCCGGTGCACTGGTCGATCCGTATCGCGGCGCGGACGATCTTCGCGAAAAGACATTGCGCCACGTCTCGCCCGCGTTCGCGGAAGACCCGGTGCGCATCCTGCGCGTGGCCCGCTTCCTGGCGCGTTACGCGCCGCTCGGCTTCCGGATCGCCGATGAAACCATGGCGCTGATGCGCGCGATGGTCGATGCCGGCGAGGCCGCGCACCTGGTGCCCGAGCGCGTGTGGGCGGAAACCCGCAAGGCGCTCACCGAACCCGAGCCCTCCGCGTTCGTGCGGAGCCTGCGCGAATGCGGTGCGCTGGTGGTGCTGTTTCCGGAAGTCGACGCACTGTACGGCGTGCCGCAGTCGCCGCAGCACCATCCGGAAGTCGATTGCGGCGTGCACCTGGAACTGGTGCTCGACCAGTGCGCGAAGCTCGCCCCGGGCAATGACCTGGCGGGTTTCTGTGCGCTCACCCACGACCTCGGCAAGGCACTGACGCCGGGCGACGTGCTGCCGCGCCACATCGCGCACGAGCATCGCGGCCTGAAACCGCTGGCCGCGTTGTGCGAACGACTGAAGGTGCCGGCCGAGCACGCGCAACTCGCCGCGCTCACCTGTCGCCATCACCTGGATTCGCACCGCGCACTGGAATTGAAACCCGCCACGGTGCTGGCGCTGCTGGAAGCGTTCGATGCGTTCCGGCGCCCCGAACGGCTCGAGCCGTTCCTGATCACCTGCACCGCCGACAAGCGGGGCCGCCTGCAGCACGAGCACGACCCTTATCCGCAGGCCGATTTCCTGCGCGCCGCGCGTGACGCCGCACGCGCGGTCACCGCGCAGCGCTTCATCGAACGGGGGCTCAGCGGCCCCGCGATCGGCGAGGCCATCCGGCGCGCGCGCGTCGAGGCCATTGCGGCCATCGACCGCAGGCCGTTTCAGGCAGCCGGATAGCGCTGCCGCAGGAACGCATGGAACGCGCGCAGCGACTGCGCGTCTCCGCCGCGCGGCCGCCCGGGCCGGTCGGCATCGTTCCAGGCGTACACGTCGACATGCAGCCACGGCACCGTGGCCGGCACGAAGTGCTGCAGGTACAGCGCCGCGGTGATCGCGCCGGCATGCCGCGAGGTGCCGGTGTTGCAGGTATCGGCGAATGCCGACGCGAGCATCGTGCGATACGGCTGCCACAGCGGCAAACGCCACATCGGGTCGTATTGCGCACGTGCGGCATCGAGCAACGCGTCGGCGACATCGTCGCGGTTGGCGAAAACGGCCGGCAGGTCGGGACCCAGTGCCACGCGCGCGGCACCGGTCAAGGTCGCGAAATCGATCAGCAGGTCGGGCTCGTGTTCGACCGCCAGCGCCAGCGCGTCGCACAGTATCAGCCGGCCCTCGGCGTCGGTGTTGTCCACTTCCACCGTGACGCCGGCGCGGGTGCGGATGACGTCGCCGGGCCGCATCGCGTTGCCCGCCACCGCGTTGTCCACCGTCGGGATCACCAGCAACAGACGCACCGGCAGCCTGGACGCCATCACCAGATGCGCCAGCGACAGCGCGTGCGCGGCCCCGCCCATGTCCTTCTTCATCCAGCGCATGCCGTCGGTGGTCTTGATGTCCAGACCGCCGGTGTCGAAGCAAACGCCTTTGCCCACCAGCGCCAGCAGCGGATGCCGGGGGTTGCCCCAGGTCAATTCGATCACGCGCGGCGCGCGCGGGCTGGCACGGCCCACCGCATGCACCGTCGGAAAGCCGGCTTTCAGCAAGCCGTCGCCGCTCCATTCGCGGCATTTCGCGCCGAAACGATCGGCGACTTCGCGGACCGCCGCGCACACGTCGGCGGGACCGAGGTCCTGCGCGGGTGTGTTGATCAGGTCGCGCACGCGTGCGACGGCTTCCACCGTCGGCGCCACCTCGTTCAGTACGACGCGTGGCAGCACCAGCCGTGCCGGTTCGGCGCGCGGCTCACGGTAAAGCGCGAAGCGATAGCTGCCGGAGGCCCAGCCGAGCGCGGCATCGCGTGCCGACAACGCATCGCCGTCGAGGCGGTAGTCGCCGGCCGGCAATTGGTACGGGAATACGCCGAGCGCGAGCGGCGGCGATGCGGGATCGAAGCCGCACATCACCCGTGCAGTCGCGCCTTGCGCGTCAGGCAACAGACAGAACGCGCCGGGCTGCCCGGCAAACCCGTTGGCTTCCGTCCAGCGCCGCTGCCGCGCGCCGAGCGTTTTCGCGTAATCCGTCCAGTCCGTGCGCGTGACCGGGGTCAGCGGCAGGGCACGGCGTCCGCGGCGCTCGGCGGCCAGGCCGTTCACGCACCGCGACCCTGCAGGCAGACGGTGCGCATCACGCGGAGAACCGGATCAGCACGCGGTGGCACTCGCCGTGCAGCCGGCCGTGCCCGCACTCGCATGGGACGGCGCAAGCCTCAATGCCTGCCCGACCTTCAGCATGTCGCCGTGCAGGTCGTTCCACTTGCGCAGATCTTCGACGCTTACCGAATGGGCACGCGCGATCTTGGAAAGCGTGTCGCCGCTGACGACCTCGTACGTGGACGATCTGGCAGTCGAATCCGTGGCGGCCTGGGGCGAGGGGTCGACACCTGCCGCCTCCGCCATCGCAATGCGTTCCTGGTTGGCGGCGGCGACCTGCTTGGCCGCGGCTTCCTGCAGCTTCATCGCATGCGCGAGGTCCGCGGACTGGCTGGACAGCCGCTCGAATTCAGCGCCCGGCGCGTATTCGGCGGGCAGGCCCTCGGCTACCATCTGCGCGCCGACCAGGTTGATGCGATCCTTCTCGGTCTTGGAATTCAGCACCACGGCCTGCGCGTACGGCAGCAGGTCGTGGCTGCGCAGGATGCCGGCCGCCTTGTCGCCGCCGAGGAACGCCAGGAATTTCTGGATGGTATCGGCCTTGGGGCTGTCGGCCTTGTAGGCGAGGTAAATGGTCAGCGGCAGCGGATACGTCGCATTTTCCAGCGTCGCCAGCGTCGGCATCACGCCTTCGATCGGGATCACCTTGATGCCCTTCTGGCGACGCGCGTGTACCAGCGTCGACAGCGCCAGGGCCTTGGTATCCAGCGAGACTTCCTGCTGCAGCGAATCGATGTTGATGAACAGGCGCGGCACCGCGACCGGGTTGTCGCCATTGCCGAACATCAGGCGGCGGAAACTGAACTGCACGCCGTCCAGTGGCGAGGCCACGCCGTCGAGATCGATCTTTTCGTCGCGGCCGCCGACCGCGGACCAGTTGGTGATCTTGCCGTAGTAGATGTCGTGCAGCTGTTTCAGGGAGAGGTTGTTCACCGGGTTCGACGCGTTGGTGATCATCACCAGCGCATCCCACGCCACCGGCGTGAACGTGAGCCCCGCTTCCTGCACGCGCTTGAAATAACCCGGCCTTGCGCTGGCGGCGATGTCGACGGTGCCCGCCAGCGCCTGGTCGATGCCGTCGACGGTATTGAAGGGCTGCACCTCGAGGTGGCCATCACCGGTCTCGGCGAACGCATTCGCCACCGCGGTGACCAGCCCTTCGGTACTCACCTGGTCACCGCGCACGACCAGGGCGGGTCCCGATTGTTGGTGGCTGCTGCGTTTGGCGGGCGCCGCGGTGGCGGCAAGCGCGAACACCAGCGAGAACGAAGCAGCGAGCAGGCTCGATGAACGTACGGACATGAACGAAATACCATCTGGCAATGCGAGGGAAGTGCCGCACGATTATGGCGGAATCGCTCGCGCTTGCGACAACGCCGTTCAGCTTCCCCCGCGGCATTTGACGATGCCGCTCACATTCCCGTGAAGCGGTGGCATGAAGCCGGCAGGGCATGGCAAGGCGGACACGCATCCGTACCGCGCGCGCCCCGGCCCGCCACCGCGCGTTCACCGGCGAGACGCCGCCGGCATCCGGCGAAGGCTCCCACTCACCCTCCGATTTGTATCTGCACCAGTCGCCCGCCCCGCACCAGCGACAACAACAGCACGCGGGGATGCAGGGCGAACACGCGGCGAAGCTGCGCGAGGTCGGGCGTCGCCACGTTGTTGACGCCCACCACGACGTCGCCGCGCGCCAGCCCGTTGCGCGCCGCACGGCTGCCCGGTGCCACGTTCGCGACGAACACGCCTTCGATGTCGGTATCGACGGGGGCCGCATCGCTGAAGCTGGCGCCGGCGAGCCGCGGATCCAGCGACGCACCATCGGCCTGGTTGCTGACCGCGGTCAACTTCGCCTCGACGGTGAGGGATTTGCCGTTGCGATCCACGCCCAGCGCAAGCGTGCTGCCGACCGTCGCGAGACCTTGTGCATTGCGCAGATCCTGCGCGTCGGCAACGGGTTTTCCGTTGACGCTGGTGACGAGGTCGCCCGGCTTGAGTCCGGCCTTGGCGGCCGGCGAATCCGGCATCACGTTGGTGATCAGCGCGCCGCTGGACGCCTTGATGCCGAGCGCCTGCGCGACGCGCGGCGACAGGTCCTGCGCATCCACGCCGAGGCTGCCGCGCTCCACCTTGCCGTGCGCGATCAGTTGCTTCATCACCTCGGCGGCAAGATCGGAGGGAATCGCGAAACCCAGCCCCGCGCTCGCGCCGGAAGGCGAGTAGATCATCGAGTTGATGCCGACCAATTCGCCGGCGAGGTTGACCAGCGCGCCGCCGGAATTGCCGGGATTGATGGACGCGTCGGTCTGGATGTAATTCTGCACGCCGTTCTGGCGCAGGTCCTGGCGCTGCAGGCCGGACACGATGCCCGAGGTCGCCGACTGGCCCAGCCCGAACGGATCGCCGATCGCCACCACGAAATCGCCCACCCGCAATTTCCTGGAATCGGCCAGGGGCAGCGCCACGAGATTCGGTGCCTGGATCTGGATCACCGCAAGATCGGTGGTGGAGTCGGTGCCGACCACCTTGGCCTTGTACGACTTGCCATCGGTGAGCGTAACCTTGACCTCGTCGGCGCCCGCGATCACGTGGTTGTTGGTGAGGATGTAGCCGTCCTTCGCGTCCACGATGACGCCCGAGCCCAGCGACTGCTGCACCAGCTCGCGCGAGGGCGGCTCGGCCGGCAGCCCGAAGAACTGGCGCATGATCGGATCGCTGAAGAACGGATTCACCGCGACGCGCCGATGGCTGGTCGAGGAAATGTTCACCACGGCCGGCGACACCCTGGCCAGCATCGGCGCCAGCGACGGCAGCGGCTGTCCGTTCACCGCCATCGGCAGCGTGCCGGCTGCGGCGGGCAGCGCGCCGGCCAGTGCCAAGGCCAGGGCGGCAACCATGAACAGGGGGCGGGTGCGCGGGATGCACGACATGACGGCTCCTTGAATGTTGGAACCCATCCATTATCGGACAAGCAGCCGGCCCAGTGCCTCCCGGTTTTTTCGCGCCCCCATGCAGCCCCCGCGCACCCCGCAAACTTTTTTACCCTCGCCTCTTTACAGGCCTGACGGGTCAGCGTAGGGTTGACTCCCGCTCGAGATCACAACATCTTGTGTCCTGGGCCGTCGCAGGGCCCAAGGGTTTGGCTTCAAGGCAGCTTCGCGTCGGGGGACAATCAGATGGTGATCGGGTGGTTGAGCGGGGCAAGCCAGGGCGTCGAAAACCGATGCGGCGCGGCCCTCTCGTTGAAATCGGACCCTTGAGCGCGGCGCCTGATGGCGCGGCGTACAGGGGATATTCGTCGGCATCCGGGCGTCCAACAAGAACCCGGAAGACACGGAGGCAAATGAAAAGATGGGTACGGCGCGGGCACAACAGATAGCGCGGGCGGTCACGGAGGTTCCCCTGCAACCGGCATCACTGGACATCTGGGACAAGAAATACCGCCTGAAGACCAAGCAGGGCGAACCGGTCGATGCGACCGTGGACGACACCTGGTCGCGGGTCGCGCGCGCACTGGCCGACGTCGAGACCACGCCGGAGTTGCGCGAGCACTGGCACGAACGCTTCCTGTGGGCGCTGCGCCACGGCGCGATCCCGGCCGGCCGCATCACCTCCAATGCGGGCGCGCGCGAGCACAAGCCGGCCACGTCCACCATCAACTGCACCGTGTCGGGCACCATCACCGACTCGATGGACGACATCCTCGAGAAGGTCCACGAAGCCGGACTCACCCTGAAAGCCGGCTGCGGCATCGGCTACGAGTTCTCGACGCTGCGTCCGCGCAACGCCTATGTCTCCGGCGCCGGCGCGTACACGTCCGGACCGCTCTCCTTCATGGACATCTACGACAAGATGTGCTTCACGGTGTCCTCGGCCGGCGGCCGGCGCGGGGCGCAGATGGGCACCTTCGACGTCGCGCATCCGGACGTCAGGGAATTCATCCGCGCCAAGCGCGAAGACGGACGGCTGCGCCAGTTCAACCTCAGCCTGCTGATCACCGACGGTTTCATGCAGGCGGTGGAGTCGGACGCCGACTGGCCGCTGGTGTTCCCGGTGCACGTCAAGGAAAAGGACGAAGTCGACCTCGCGGACGATACCAGGGTCATCTGGCGCGAATGGCCCAGCCACGAGAACTACATCGTGCGCGACGACGGCCTGGTCGCCTGCAAGGTCTACGGACACCTGCGCGCGCGGCACCTGTGGGACATGATCATGGTCTCGACGTACGACTACGCCGAGCCCGGCTTCATCCTGATCGACCGCGTCAACGAGATGAACAACAACTGGTGGTGCGAGCAGATCCGCGCGACCAACCCCTGCGGCGAGCAGCCCCTGCCGCCCTATGGCTCGTGCCTGCTGGGCTCGGTGAACCTGACGCGCTTCGTGCGCGACCCGTTCGGGCCCAAGGCGCACTTCGACATGGACGAGTACCGCGAGGTGGTGAAGGTGTTCACCCGGATGCTCGACAACGTGGTCGAGGTGAACGGCCTGCCGCTGGAGCAGCAGCGCGCCGAGATCATGTCCAAGCGCCGCCACGGCATGGGCTTCCTGGGGCTGGGCTCCACGCTGGCGATGCTGAAGCTGCGCTACGGCTCGGACGAGGCGGTGGCATTCACCGAGGACGTCTCGCGCGAAATGGCGCTGGCCGGCTGGGAGGTGGCGCTGGAACTTGCGAAGGAAAAGGGTTCGGCACCCGTCCTGCAGCAGGACTACACCGTCACCGGCGACATGCTGCGCAAGCGTCCCGAGATGGTGCGCGACGGCTACAAGATCGGCGACAGCATTCCCGGCCGCGTGCTGCACGCGAAGTATTCGCGCTACATGCAGCGCGTCGCGGAAGTCGCACCGGAACTGGTCGACGCGCTCGCCGAAACCGGCGCGCGCTTCACGCACCACACCTCGATCGCGCCCACCGGCACGATTTCGCTGTCGCTGGCCAACAACGCATCCAACGGCATCGAGCCCTCGTTCGCGCACAGCTATTCGCGCAACGTGATCCGGCCCGGCCGCAAGACCAAGGAAAAGGTCGAGGTGATGAGCTACGAACTGCTGGCCTACCGCGCGCTGATCAATGCCGAAGCAAAGCCCGGTTCCGACGAACCCAACGAGAAACTGCCGGAATACTTCGTCGCGGCCGACGACATCAGCCCGATGCAGCACGTGGACATGCAGGCCGCCGCGCAGAAGTGGGTGGATTCATCCATTTCCAAGACCGCCAACGTCCCGACCGACTATCCCTACGAGGACTTCAAGGACATCTACTTCCACGCCTACAAGAAGGGCCTGAAGGGCTGCACGACATTCCGCTTCAACCCGGCCGCCTTCCAGGGCGTGCTGGTGAAGGAGGCCGACCTCGCCAACACCACCTACCGCTTCGAGCTCGAAGACGGCAGCGTGGTCGAAGCGAAAGGCAACGAGGAAGTCGAATACGACGGCGAAATCCATACCGCCGCCAACCTGTTCGACGCATTGAAAGAGGGTTACTACGGGAAGTTCTGAGCCGAGTGATCGGTGACCATGTTGCGGCGCCTGATCAACTGGGCATTCGAAAGCAGCGATCAGGGACGATCGCAAGATAATTTTTGTGTGAGAATGCATCCACGGCGACGCGTCGCCGTTCGAAGTTGCAAACCAGTGGTCCACTGTCAACGATCCATCCGGAGGAGCATCCGATGAGCAACGAAACCACGTTCCCGTGGAGCATCACCGAAGAGCCCGCGGCTCCCGCCGCGCCTGCGCCCGCCGCACCGGCTGCAAAGAAACCGGCGAAGAAGAAGGCCGCCAAGAAACCGGCGGCGAAGAAGGCAGCCAAAAAAGCCGCCAAGAAGCCGGCCAAGAAGGCAGCGAAGAAGGCCGCGAAGAAAGGTGGCGCCAGGAAAGCTGCCAAGAAGGGCGCTCGCAAGGCGGTGAAGAAGGGCGGCGCCAGGAAGGCCGCCAAGAAGGGCGCACGCAAGGCTGCCAAGAAGGGCGCTCGCAAGGCTGTGAAGAAGGGCGGCGCGAAGAAGGCCGCCAGGAAGGGAGCACGCAAGGCCGCCAAGAAGGGCGGCGCCAGGAAAGCTGCCAAGAAGACCACGAAGAAGGCTGCCAGGAAAGGCGGCGCGAAGAAGGCCGCCAAGAAGGGCGCCCGCCGCAAAAAGTAATCAGGCCGCACGAGACGCCGGCCCGGTCGGGCCGGCGTCGTTTTTGAAGCACCGTTTTCGAGGCACGTTTTTTTGAACCCGGCGCAGGAACGCACACCATGACCGTACGCATCAACAAGAAGATCAAGGGCTATCAGGTCCTCGGCAACGAGGCCAAGACCGCGCCGGAAGCGCAAGTTGAAGCCGTGCAGGCCGAAGCGCCCGCCTCGGCCGGGGTCAAGGTCATCCAGATGCACGAGAAGCTCGAGCGTCCGGAAGAGCTGGAGGGCTGCACCTACAAGATCAAATCGCCGCTGTTCGAGCACGCGCTGTACGTCACGATCAATGACATCGTGCTGAACGCCGGCACCGAATTCGAGATGCGCCGCCCCTTCGAGATCTTCATCAACTCGAAGAACATGGACCACTTCCAGTGGATCGTGGCGCTGACCCGCGTCATGAGCGCGGTGTTCCGGAAGGGCGGCGACGTCACCTTCCTGGTCGAGGAACTGAAGGCCGTGTTCGATCCGCGCGGCGGCTACTTCAAGGCCGGCGGCGTGTACATGCCTTCGATCGTGGCCGAGCTCGGCAACATCATCGAAACGCACCTGACCGCGATCGGCCTGCTCAAGGGCGCCGAACTCTCCGACGCCCAGAAGCAACTGATCGCCGAAAAGCGCGCCGCCTACGAGCGCAAGAGCGCAAAAAAAAACTCTGAAAAACACACTCTAGGAGCAGGCACCGCCGGCGAAATGGGTGGCGCGATGGTCGGTGAAGACACCGCCGAGTACGCCGTGCCCGCGGCACCCACCGATCCTTCAACCGACGCATCCGCCGGCGCCTTCCCGCCCGGTGCCGCAATGTGCGGCAAGTGCAACACCCAGGCACTGGTGCTGCTGGATGGTTGCCAGACTTGCCTGAATTGCGGCTACAGCAAGTGCGGTTGATGAAATGATCGCAGGGGATGTTCCGGACAAGAGCGACTTTTCGCGCAACGCACCGGAATGCAAAAGTCGCTGGGTCCCGGATATCGCTTCGCGATTCCGGGATGACGATTAAAAAATCAGGGTAGTCGAGCGCGAGAGCTCGCAGGGCGCGAGAAGCGCAGCGCATCCCGCCGTTCGCGATTGCGCGGGCGGGGTTGTTCGCATCATCCATGATGCTCACCGCTCGCTGGCGCTCGGCCCGCCTGTGGCGGTCGAAATTCGTTCCAGACGAATTGGTGCCGCTGCGCGGCGGCTCCCGCCCTACATGCGCTGATCAATCCCATTGCCGTCATCCCGGCGAAAGCCGGGACCCAGTGACTTTTCGCGCAATGCGTCGAAGTAATGTACCGAAATGCAAAGGCACCGGTCCCGGACATCGCTTCGCTACTGCTTGCAGAGCTTCATACGCGAACGCCGAAAGTGGCCTCGCCCGTTGCGGGTCTCGGGCCTTGGAAGCGGAAGGAGCGGTACTCATCCCCCAGCGTGCAGCCAGCAACACATGAGACGGCAACGATGCGCGTTCGTCTTCGACTGCGCGACCATCCGAGCCGCCCGGCCCGGCGCGCCGCCGCCGTCGCTCAGCTAAATTGGCAGGATTTCCTGCGCGGGGAACGCCATGATTGATCTGAGAAGCGACACCGTCACCCGACCGACTCCGGCGATGCGCCGTGCCATGGCCGCCGCGGAGGTGGGCGACGATGTCTATGGCGAAGATCCGACCGTCAATGAACTCGAAGCCCTCGCCGCCGACATGCTCGGCATGGAAGCCGCGGTGTTCGTCTGCAGCGGCACCCAGAGCAACCTCATCGCCTTGCTGAGCCATTGCGAGCGCGGGGACGAATACATCGTCGGCCAACAGGCGCACACCTACAAATACGAAGGCGGCGGCGCGGCGGTACTGGGCAGCATCCAGCCGCAGCCCCTGGAGTTCCGTGCGGATGGCACCCTCGATCTGCGGCAAGTGGCCGCTGCGATCAAGCCCGACGACAACCATTTCGCGCGTACCAGACTGCTGTGCCTGGAGAACACGATGGGCGGGAAGGTGCTGCCGCTTGAATATCTGCACCTCGCGCGCGAGTTCGCCAATGCCAACAAGCTCGGCCTGCACCTGGATGGCGCGCGTGCCTTCAATGCCGCCGTGAAACTGGGCGTGTCGATTGACGCGATCAGCCGCCACTTCGACACGGTATCGCTGTGCCTTTCCAAGGGACTCGGTGCACCGGTCGGTTCCGTGCTGTGCGGAAAGCTTGGCCTCGTCACGCGGGCGCGCCGTTGGCGCAAGATGGTCGGCGGCGGCATGCGCCAGGCGGGCATCCTGGCAGCCGCAGGCATCGTCGCGCTGAAGCAGCACGTGGAACGGCTGGCGGAGGATCACGACAATGCGCGGCGGCTTGCCGAAGGCCTGGCAAGGATCCCGGCGCTGGGCGTGGACCCGTCATCCGTGCAGACCAACATGGTGTTCTGCACGGTTGCGGAGGATGACATGCGTCCCTTGCAGGCACATCTGAAGGCGAACGGAATCCTGATCGGCAGCGGCAATCCGCTGCGTCTCGTCACGCACCTGGACGTTTCCCCCGGCGACGTGGGCACCGTCATCGCGGCGTTCGGCGAGTATTTCGCAGCCGCGAGCGTCGGTCGGGATTGACCCAAAGAAGGCCCGGACCGGGACGGGAGAATCGCCGCGAAGCACGCCGTTCCTGCGATCGCCTTCGGCGGTGCCGTGCAATGCGGGAGTGGGGCATCATGGATGGTGCGGGTGATCCGCCGTTCGCGTATCACAGGGGGATGCGCCGCCGCGCGGCTGCTCCCGCCGTACATTCGCTGATCAACTATTGCCGTCATCCCGGCGAAAGCCGGAACCCGGTGACTTTCGTGCAGCGCACCCAAATGCAGGAGTCGCTGGCGTCCCGGCTATCGCTTCGCGACTGTGTTCGCGGGATTGCAAACACGAACGCCGAAGGCGGCGCGTAGCGCGATCGCCGGACGGCGCGAGTATTCCGGGATGACGATCAAGAACAGGGTCGGCGAGGCGCGAGAGATGTTTTTGCCAGGCTCCGGATCGTCGCTGATCGCCACACCTGCCGTGTAGACTCGAAGCCCTGACGCCGACACGGTTTGGCCGTGGGCGCAGGGCCACGATCCGGACCTTCCCGACGATGCCGTATGGCTTGATCTCCACCATCATCCTGTCGCTGCCGTTCGCGGCTGCGCTCGTCACGCCGCTGATCGGACGCGGCAATCGCAGGCGGACGACGTGGCTGATGACCGGCACTGCCGGCGTTTGCCTGGTCCTGTCGGCGTTGTTGTTCCCCGCGATCGCAGAAGGCGAAGTGCTTCGCCAGACTTTTGCATGGGCGCCGGGGTTGGGACTGGATTTCACGGTGCGCGTGGATGGTCTGACCTGGCTGTTCCTGATCCTGGTCAGCGGCATCGGTTTGCTGGTCGGCATCTACGCGGCCTATTACATGCCGCGCGAGTATCCGCTGGTCCGGTTCTACTCGCTGCTGCTGGGTTTCATGGGCGCCATGCTGGGCATCGTGATGTCCGGCAACGTGATCCAGCTGGTGTTCTTCTGGGAACTGACCAGCCTGTTCTCGTTCCTGCTGATCGGCTACTGGCACCACGGCCGGTCGGCGCGCGACGCTGCACGCACGGCGCTGATCGTCACCGTCATGGGCGGGCTGTGCCTGTTGGCCGGCGTGCTGGTGCTGGCGCACATCGCGGGCAGCTTCGACGTCGATGTCATCCTCGCCGCCGGCGACCGCATCCGCGAGAGCCCGCTGTACCTGCCGGCGCTGGTGCTGATCCTGCTCGGCGCATTCACCAAGAGCGCGCAGGTGCCTTTCCACTTCTGGCTGCCGCAGGCGATGTCGGCGCCCACGCCGGTGTCGGCGTATCTGCACTCGGCAACGATGGTGAAGGCTGGCGTGTTCCTGCTGCTGCGGTTCTGGCCGGTGCTGGCCGGCACCGAACCGTGGTTCTGGATCGTCGGTGGCGTCGGCCTGGCGACGATGCTGACGGGGGCATGGGCCGCGACGTTCCAGCACGACATGAAAGCGGTGCTGGCGTATTCGACCATCAGCCACCTCGGCCTGATCACGATGCTGGCGGGCCTCGGCAGCACGCTGGGCGTGGTGGCGGCGATCTTCCACACTGTCAACCACGCCACCTTCAAGGCCTCGATGTTCATGGCCGCGGGCGCGGTGGACCACGAAACCGGCACGCGCGATCTGCGGCGGCTGGGCGGATTGCGCCACGTGATGCCGATCACCGCGACGCTGGCGGTGATCGCCGGCGCGGCGATGGCCGGCGTGCCGCTGCTCAACGGCTTCCTGTCCAAGGAGATGTTTTTCGCGGTGGCGCTGGGTGCCAACCATGGCCTGGCGCTGGATGCGCTGTCGGTGCTGGTCGCGGTGGCCGCGGCGGCGCTCGGCGTGACCTATTCGCTGCGGCTGGTGGGCGGCGCGTTCTTCGGTCCGCTGCGTCACGATTTTCCGCGCACGCCGCACGAGCCGCCGCGCTGGATGCGGTTTCCGATCGGGATCCTGGCGTTGGCCTGCCTTGCGGTGGGGATCTTCCCGGGGCGGGTCGTCGGGCCGCTCCTGCGCGCGGCCGCGGGGTCGGTGCTGGGCCCGCAACTGCCGGCCTATGACCTGGCGATCTGGCACGGCCTGACACCGCCGGTGCTGATGAGCGTGGTCGCGTTCGTCGCCGGGTGCGCGCTGTATCTCGCCATGCGACGGCACATTGCGACGCGCGACAGCACGCCGCTGATCGACCGGATCCATGCCCTGCGCTGGTTCGAGCGCGTGCTTGCATTCCTGACCACCACCCTGCCCGCCATGCAGGCGAAGGTCTTTCCGGGAAGGAAGCTGCAGGTGCAGTTGCTGCTGGTCGTGCTGCTGGCGGGCGTATTCGGCGTGCTGGCCGCGCAGCCGTTGCCGGCGCCCACTCCGGGCATGCACGTCGATCCCGCGTTCGCGCTGCTGTGGCTGCTCGGCATCGCCTGCGCCATCGGCGCAGCCACGCAGGCGAAGTTCCATCGCATGGCGGCGCTGATCCTCACAGCCGGCACCGGCCTGATGGTGTGCATCACCTTCGTGTGGCTGTCGGCGCCCGATCTTGCGGTCACGCAACTGGTGGTCGAATCGATCACCACGGTGCTGTTGCTGCTGGGCCTGCGCTGGTTGCCCAAGCGCATTCCGGGGCTGTCGCCGCTGAGCGGCCTCGCGCGCTACCGGCGCATCCGCGACGGCGTCGTCGCGATCGGCGTCGGGGTGGGCATTGCCGTCCTGGCATACACGGTGATGAATCACCTGGTCGCCGATTCGGCGTCGCGCTTCTTTCTCGAACAGGCCCTGCCCGGCGGCGGCGGGCGCAACGTGGTCAACGTGATCCTGGTGGACTTCCGCGCACTGGATACGCTCGGCGAAATCACGGTGCTCTCGATCGTGGCGCTGGCGGTGTTCGCACTGCTGTGGCGCTTCCGGCCGGCGGCCGAGAGCATCGGTTCGCCGCGGCAGCGTGGCGACCCTGCACCCGCGGAGGATGAAGCCCAGAGGGATCGACGCCAGACCGTCCTGGCCGATCAATTGGCGATTCCTGCACTGCTGATCCTGCTGGTCGCGCCCCTGGTCGTGTTGTTCGCGCTGCACCTGTTCCTGCGCGGACACGACCTGCCCGGCGGCGGATTCGTCGCAGGCATCGCGGTGACGATGGCGCTGATCGTGTTGTACATGGCGGGCGGCGCGCGCTGGCTGGAGGCACGGCTCAAGGTCGCGCCGGTGCGTTGGATCGGTGCAGGGCTGCTGCTGGCGATCGCCACCGGCCTGGCCGCGGTCGTGCTGGGCGATCCGTTCCTCACTTCGCACCACGGCCATTGGACGCTGCCGGTGCTCGGCGACGTTCCATTCAACAGCGCACTGCTGTTCGACCTCGGCGTGTTCGCGGTGGTGTCGGGCGCCAGCGCGCTGATGCTGGTGGTGCTGGCGCACCAGTCGCTGCGGCGCGTGATCACCGATGCGCCGCGCGAGGCCGACGAGGTGGAGTCCTGATGGAAGCCGTGCTTGCCATCGCGATCGGTGCCCTCGCGGGATCGGGGGTGTGGCTGTTGCTGCGGCCGCGCACCTTCCAGGTGATCATCGGGCTGACGCTGATTTCCTATGCGGTGAACCTGTTCATATTCTCGGTCGGCGGCCTGCGGGTCGGCGCCGATCCGGTGCTCGGCGCGGCCACCGATCCTTCGCGTTACGCCGATCCACTGCCGCAGGCATTGGTGCTGACGGCGATCGTCATCGGTTTCGCGACGACGGCATTGTTCCTGGTGGTGCTGCTGACGTCGCGTGGCCTGGCCGGCAACGACCACGTCGATGGCGAGGATGGCACGCCATGAACGCCTCGCTCGCGATCGCTCCGATCCTGGTTCCGCTCGCGACGGCGGCCGTCCAGCTCCTGCTCGGCGTCCGCCTCCGGCGTTTCCGCGCGGGCTTGAGTTTCCTGTCGTGCGTCGCGCTGGTGGCCGTCGCCGCCATGCTGATGGCATCGGCGTCGGCCGGCGAAGGCATGACGCTGGTGTACAACCTTGGCGGCTGGCCCGCGCGGTTCGCGATCGTGCTGGTGGTGGATCGATTGTCGGCGCTGATGCTGCTGCTCACCGCGGTGCTGGCGCTCGCGGTACTGCCTTACGCGCTGGGCCGCTGGCAGCGCATGGGTCCGCATTTCCAGCCGCTCGTGCAGTTGCTGCTGGTGGGCTACAACGGCGCCTTCCTGACCGGCGACCTGTTCAACCTGTTCGTGTTTTTCGAAGTGCTGCTGGCCGCATCGTACGGGCTGGCACTGCACGGTTCCGGTGCGCGCCGGGTCGGCGCCGGCCTGCACTACATCGCGATCAACCTGACGGCCTCGATGCTGTTCCTGATCGGCGTCGGCCTGATCTTCGGCGTCACCGGCACCGTCAACATGGCGGTACTGGCGCATCTGGTTCCCGGGCTAACCGGAACGCCGCGCGCGCTGATGCACGCGGGCGCGGCGCTGCTGGGGCTGGCCTTCCTGATCAAGGCGGCCGTCTGGCCGGTGGGTTTCTGGCTGCCGCGCACCTATTCGGCCGCGATTCCGCCGGTGGCGGCGCTGTTTGCCGCGATGACCAAGCTCGGCATCTACGTGATCCTGCGCCTCAGCCTGCTGCTGTTCGGCGGCGATGCCGGCGCGGCGTCGATGCACTTCGGCAGCGGCTGGCTGTTGTGGCTCGGCATCATCACGCTGGTGGTCGGCAGCATCGGCATGCTCGGCGCGCGCGAGCTGGGCAAGCTCGCCGCGTATTGCGTACTGGTGTCGTCGGGCACCCTGCTGGGCGCGGTCGCGCTGCACAGCCCGGCCGTCACCGCGGGCGCGCTGGCGTACCTCGTGATTTCCGTGCTCGCCATTGCCGCGTTCTTCCTGCTGGCGGGCCTGGTCGCGTCGCGCGAGTCGCCCGAAGGCGCGGCACAACTGGAGCCGTACGACCCCGCGGTCGACGCGTTGTTCGCCGCCGAGGACGAACGCCGGGTGACGAGTCCGGCACCGGTCGTGATCCTCGCCGCGTGTTTCCTGGCGTGCGCCCTGCTGTTGGGAGGCCTGCCGCCGCTCTCCGGATTCATCGCGAAATTCGCCCTGCTCGCTCCCATGCTCGGGTACGGCACGGGTGCGATCCTGCTGTTCGCGCTGACGATTGCCGCGGGGCTGTGTACCGTGATCGCGATGGCGCGCGCCGGCATCCAGATCTTCTGGGCCGACGAGGACCGGGAATTCCCGCGCGTCGAACCCGGCGAAACGATCTCGGTGGTGTCGCTGCTCGGCATCTGTCTCGTGCTCACCTTCGTCGCCGCCGCGCCGTGGAACTACCTCGTGGCCACCGCGCGCCAGATCCACGCGCCCGCGCATTACATCGAGGCGGTGACGGGACAAGCCACGGAGCCCCGGCCATGAGGCGCTGGCTGCCGCACCCGTGGGTCGCCCTGTGGCTGCTGGTGGCATGGCTGTTGTTGCAGCAAAGGCTTTCCGCTTCGACGCTCCTGCTCGGCATCTTGCTGGCGCTCGCGCTGTCCTGGTCGCTCGGCAAGCTGGAGCTGCCGCGGGTGCGCGTGCGCCGTCCGGGCACCTTGCTCATGTTGCTCGCGCGGGTGTTCGCCGACATCGTCCGCTCCAACATCGCAGTCGCGAAAATCATCGTCTCGCCCCGATCGCGCGCCTTCTCCGGGTTCGTCACGATTCCGCTGGAAATGACCAACCCGTACGCGCTGGCATTGCTGGCCTGCATCATCACCGCGACCCCGGGCACGATCTGGGTCAGCCATGATTCGCGGCACCGGGTGCTGGTGATCCACGTGCTCGACCTCGTCGATGAAGCGGCCTGGATCGCCCACATCAAACAACGTTACGAACAGGCGCTGCTGCGCATCTTCCAATGACCTCCAGTCTCGCGACCGCCGCCATCATCGCTGCCCAGTTCCTGCTGTTGCTGGGCATGGGCATGGCGATCATCCGCATGGTGCGCGGACCGCGCGCGCAGGACCGGGTGCTGGCACTGGACGCGCTGTACATCGACGGCATGCTGTTGTTGCTGACCATCGGCATCCGCACCGGCAGCATCCTGTATGTCGAGGCCGGCTTGATCATCGCGTTGCTCGGCTTTGCATCGACCGCCGCCTTCGCCAAATTCCTGCTGCGCGGCGAGGTGATCGAATGAGCGTGCCCGCGACCCTGCCCCCTTGGGTCGCGCTCGTGGCCGGCGTGCTGGTGCTCGCCGGCGCGCTGCTGACGTGCATCGGATCGGCGGGCCTGCTGCGCCTCGCCACGTTCTACCGTCGCGTGCACGCCCCGACCCTCGGCACCACGCTGGGCATGTACCTGGTGCTGGCCGGCACCATCGTGTTCTTCTGGGTGGGCGAAGGCCGCCCGGCGCTGCACGTCATCCTGATCGGTGTATGCGTCAGCACCACCACGCCGATTTCCCTGATGCTGCTCGTCCGCGCCGCACTGGAGCGCGACCGGCGCGCCGGCGTGCCGACCACCGATCCGCCCGACGCCGAAGCGGATGACGGCGCGCCGCAGTCCTGATCGCGTATCCTGCGCCAACCTCCACGACGGGCAGACCATGGATGCCTTCAGCTACCTCTCGGTCCTGATTTCGATCATCCTGGGCCTTGCGGTGACGCAGGTGCTGCAAGGTTTTCGCGGCCTGATGCTGGCGCGCTCGCGGGTGCGCGGCTATTGGCCGGCGCTGGTATGGGCGGTGCTGGTGCTGGTGCTCTGCGTGCAGGTGTGGTGGGCGATGTTCGACCTGAGCCTGCGCCCCGCCGCGCGCTGGACATTCTTCGATTTCAGCCTGGTGCTGCTGCAGACCGTGCCGCTTTACCTGATGGCCGGACTGGCGTTGCCGGACGTCGATGTCGAGCGGGGGCTGGATCTGCGCGACCACTATTACGCGCACCACCGCTGGTACTTCTCGATGCTGGTGTTGCTGATCGGCGTCAGCTTCGCGAAGGTGCGGATACTCACGGGCCACTGGCCACGGCTGATGGATTCCGGTTTCCTGCTGGTCTTCATGGTCGGCGCTGCGATAGGCGCGTGGACCCGGCGCGAGTGGTACCACAAGCTGCAGGCTCCGCTGGCGGCGATTGGCATCGTCACCTACATCTTCGTGCTGTTCGCGCACCTGCGCTGACGCGAGGCGCCGTCCCCTATGGCCGTCCCCGGCCATCCGGCGGCCACCGCAGATCCGCCACCACCGGAAAATGATCCGACGGATAGAGATGGCCCTCGTGCATCGTCACGGTGCGGACATCTCCCACCCGAAACCCCCGCACCAGGATCCAGTCGATGCGCTCGGCGGGTTTGCCGGTGAAGTCGTGGAAGGTCTTGCCGGGCCCGCTGCGGCGCGGCGCCACCAGCCAGGCATCGCGCAGATGCCGGGTCAGCATCGCGTGCACCTTGCCGTCGGGCGTGGTGTTGAAATCACCCGTCAGCATCAGGGGTTCGTCGGCCGGCAGCCGGGCAATTCGCGCCAGGATCACCGCCGCGCCTTTTTCGCGCGCCGCGTCGTCCTCCTCGCGGTACGGCAGGTGGGTATTGAACAGGACAAACGTGCGGCCATCGTCCTTCCGCTGGAAGCGCGCCCACGTGACCATGCGCGGGAATGGCGTGCCCCACGTGTCGCTGCCCGGCACGTCCGGCGTGTCCGACAACCAGAAGTTGCCGGAGTCCAGCACGCGCAATGAGTCGGTGCGGTAGAACACGCCCATGTGTTCGTCGTCCTCGCCGCCCTTGCGGCCCATTCCGAACCACGCGTACTCCGGCAGCTTGGCAACGATGTAGTCGCCCTGGACCTTGTACAGCTCCTGGGTGCCGAACACGTCCGGATGCTGGTCGTGGATCGTTTTCACGAGCAAGTCGCGCCGCGCCTCCCAGCGCTCCGGCCCATCCGACGCCATCGGCAGGCGCACGTTGAACGTCATCACCCGCAGCGTGTCGGCGGCGCGGGCGGGATGGGCGAAGAGGCCGGAGGCGGCGAACCCCAGTGCGAACACCCACGCGTGCGGGATCTGCATGATGCGCTCCGCCATGCGACGACACCGGTGACTCTAGCAGTTGCAGCCATCGGAGATGACGCCGCGCGCCGCTGACACTGCGTGGACTCCGGACTTCGACGACGAACGAAGTGTGCAAAGCGCCCCGTGGCATGCTGGTCGCCCCCGTGGAAGCTGATACGCTGGTTGGGTCTCGCACTGGAATGCAGATGCAACGCATGCACGGAAGCGCGCAACGGCCGATGTGGATTGCGGCCATCGGCATCGGCCTGCTGTACGTCGGCAGTACCCTGCTGACTCCGCTGTATCCGATCTATCGACGGCAGTTCCATTTCTCGGAACTGATCGTCACCGCCGTCTACGCGGTGTACGTGATCGGCAATCTCGGTGCTGTTTTTCTTCGGCCGTCTTTCCGACCAGGTCGGGCGGCGCCCGGCCGCGCTGATCGCGATCGGCATCACCGGCGCCAGCGGGTTGCTGTTTCTTTTTTCGCGCAGCGTGGCATGGCTGTTTCCGGCGCGCATCCTCAATGGCTTCGCGGCGGGATTGGGCGCGGCCGCACTGACGGCATGGATCGCGGAACTGGAACCGCACGGCGACCGCGTGCGCGCCGCGATCGTGGCGAGTACCGCCAATCTGGGTGGCCTGGCGTTCGGCGCCCTGCTCGCCGGTGCCCTTGCGCAGTTTGCGCCGTGGCCGCTGCGCCTGCCGTACATCGCCTTCCTGCTGTTGCTGATCGCGATGTTCGCGGCACTGTGTTCCGTGAAGGAAACCGTGCAACGACCGGTACGCTCGACCGCCGAACTCGAATTGCGTCCGCGCATCGGCGTGCCGCGCGAACTGCGTCTCGCGTTCGTCGCGCCGGCGGCATTGGCATTCGCCGCATTTGCCCTGGGCGGCTTCTACGCCGCGCTGGCGCCCGAAATGCTGACGCGCAGCCTGCATCACGGTGCGCCGCTGATCGTCGGCGGCATCGTGGCATTGTTCTTCGCCTGCGGTGCCGCCACCGCGGTATTCACGCATGCGCTGCACGGCCGCCGGGCGATGCTCGCGGCACTGGCGCTGCTGTGGCCGGGCCTCGGATTGCTCACGCTGGCGGAAGCGCTGCCGTCGATGACGCTGCTGGTGCTGGCCACGCTCCTCACCGGCGCGGCGATGGCGTTGGGTTATCGCGGCAGCCTGCAGATCGTCAACGAGATCGCCCCGGAACGGCAGCGCGCTGAACTTGTGTCGAGCTACCTGCTGGTCTGTTACAGCGCCAATTCCCTGCCCGTGATCGGGGTGGGACTGCTGTCGCTGCCGATCGGGGCGGTGGATGCGCACCGCGTATTCGCGATCGTGCTGGTGATGCTGGCCTCGCTCGCCTGCGCGGTCGGGGTGCGTTATGCCCCGCACTGATGCGGATCAGTGCCCCCGATGCGGTTCAGCGGCAGGCGCAGGTACTGCCGTCCATCCGCGCCCGCCGGCGGCAAGCGTCCACCGCGAATGTTGACCTGCAACGCGGGCAGCAAAAGACGGGGTACCGGCAGCGTCGCATCACGCGCGCGGCGCTTGGCGACGAATTCGTCTGCGCCCACGCCGCCGCCGACCTGCACGTTCTCCTGGGCCTCGCACGCGATCGTGGTTTCACGACAAACCGCACGGGCGGGCGGGGGATAGTCGTGGCACAGGAACAGACGCGTGGATGGCGGCAAAGCCAGGATCCTGCGAATCGAGGCATACAACTGCGCGGCATCGCCGCCCGGGAAATCGCAGCGCGCGGTGCCGATGTCCGGCGCGAACAGCGTGTCGCCGACGAAGGCGGCGTTGCCCGCGACATACGTGAGGCTGTCGCAGGTGTGGCCGGGGGTGCCCATCACGCACACCTGCAGGGATCCGACCGGCAACACCTCCCCGTCATCCAGCAACCGATCGAACTGGCTGCCGTCGGCGGCGAAATCTTCGCCCAGCCCGAACATCTCGCTGAAATGGGCCTGCACGCCAAGGATGCCACGCCCGATCGCGATCGGCGCCCCAAGCACCTCCTGCAGGTAACCCGCCGCGCTCAGGTGATCGGCGTGCGCATGGGTTTCGAGGATCCAGGCCGTCTGCAAACCGCGCTGGCGCACGAACGCGAGCACCGCATCCGCGCTCGTCGTGGCGGTGCGCGCGGCCGCCGCGTCGTAATCGAGCACCGGATCGATGATCGCGCCGGTTTCGCCATCGTGGACGACGTGCGTCCAGGTGCCGGTGTCCTTGTGGAAGAACGATTCGACTTCGGGATGGGATGGCTCGATGCGCGGCATGGCTGTCTCCCTTGCAACGCGGCGGTCGTCAGTGTTGCGGCATGACGGTGTCGGCCACTTCGTAGAGCCGCACCAGGGGTTCCATGTCGAGCAGATACTTGTCGTCTTCGTCGTAGTACACCGCGCGTTCGGGCTTCTTGCCGGCGTAGGTGTGCAACGCCTTCATGGAGTCCCACAGTGTCAACACCTGGAACTCGCACTGCTCGCCCTGCACCCGCCGCAGCACCCATGCGCCGTGCTGGCCCTTGAAATCCTTGAGTGCAGGCAACGCGGTTTGCTGCAGGTGCTCGAGGTAAGCGTCGGCCTGATCCTTTGAAGTGATGCCTCGCCAAATGCGCATGATCATGAAGAACTCCACCAAGGCGCGGCGCAACCTTGCACTCGCAAGCCTAGCGTAACGCCACCCGTTCGACGCGGCCCCACGCCGCGTGTTCCGGCCCCCCTGCCGGCATTCCCGCTGGCGGGCGGCCCGCGCTACCATCCTCGACCAGTCCGAACAAGGGGAACCACCATGACCGACTACGCGCTCGAAGCGCTGCTCGCCCCGATCGACGGGGAATCGCCGACCGGGCCCGACCTGGAATATGACGCCGATTTCCTGGCGCTGGAGCGCGCCGCCGCGCCGAAGGCCGAGCGCGTGATGGGCGACGAGGTGAAGGCCGCCGAGGAACCCGATTGGGATGCGGTGGCCGAGATGGCGCTGGCCCTGCTGCGGCGATCCAAGGACCTGCGCGTGGCGGTGCACCTTGCCACCGCGTGGCTGCGCACCTCCGGCATGCCCGGCTGGGCGGCGGGCATGGGCCTGGTTCGCGGCCTGCTGGAAAACTTCTGGGAGGGCGTGTACCCGCAGCTGGATGCCGAAGACGACAACGATCCCACCGCGCGCGTCAACGCGGTGGTGCCGATCAGCAGCTTCGATGGCGCACTCGGCTATTTCCAGGCCACCCCGTTCGTGCAATCGCCGCGCCTGGGACGCTTTTCATTGCGGGACCTGCGTATTGCGAATGGCGAACTGAAGCCGGCTGCCTCTTCCGAAGGTGAAGCTTCCGCGCCCCCCTCGATGACCGAGATCGAAGCCTGTTGCATGGATTGCCCGGAAGAGGAACTTGCTGCCGTGGCGACGGCGATCGACGCCGTGCTGGAACACGTCCGCGCCATCGACCAGATCTTCAGCGAACAGGTCGGCACCGCCGGACCAGAGTTGAAGCCGCTGTTGGCAGACGCGCAGGAGCTCAAGAAAATCGTCGATGCGCAGCTCGCCCGCCGCCATCCGGAAGCCGCGGCCGAGGCGGGCGTCGAAGGCGGCGGCGACACGGCTGGCGTGGCGACCGCCGCGGCCAGCGGCCGCATCAACGGCCCGCAGGACGTGCTGCGCCGGATGGACGAGATTTGTGATTACTACGCGCGCGCCGAGCCTTCCAGCCCGGTCCCGCTGCTGCTGCGCCGTGCCCAGCGATTGGTGGGCATGAACTTCGCGGATTTGATGAAGGATCTTGCGCCGGGCGGCATGAACGAACTGCAGGTCATTTCGGGCCCGTTCGAGGAATCATGATCCCGGGGGCGTCCTGCCGGGGATCGTCAATACACACCCTTGCAGGTGCGCTTGCCCGAACGCACCAGCAGCTGGTGCAGTGACGGATCCCAAGTCAGGGTCAGGCCGTTGCCCAGCCCGGAGGTCACGCTGGCGTCCGGACCCTGGGTGAATGGCCCGGCCCTGGTTTCCTGCCCATCCCCCGCACTGGCCGCCGCCGTGAGCGTGTAGGAAACCGGCTGGGCGCACGCCGCCACATCGATGCTGCGCGAGACGGTCTGGCCGCGGCCCGCGACCGGTATCGTCGCCGCGGCCAACGAGACCGGCGCGGATTGACCCTCGCAGGTTGCAATCAACGCATAGGACACATTGAAACGCGGCGCCGGCGCCAACTGCAGCACGGCCACGGCCGGTGGCTGCGACACGCAGCCGAGCAGGAACGCCTTGCGCTGCGCGGACAACGCCAGCGTGTAGCTGCCGGGCGGCAGATTGGCGGCGCCCGGCCACTGCAATTCGACGCGGCCGGGTTGCGCCGCTACCAGTTGCGGTTGCGCGGCGACGGGTTTGCCGTCGGGACCGGTTGCCGTCACTTCGGGGTTGGCGCATTGCGCGTCCACGAGATTGGCGCCGGTCAGCACGAATTTAGGGACCGCGTCATCCGCGGTCAGGACGAACAACGGGCGCTGGTCCAGCGTTTCGACGCCGTCGATGACGGGCAGCGGCGCCTTCTGCGACTCGGCGTCGGCGGACAGGTGCGCGAGCGTGGTGGTGAGCGCCGCGAGCATCGCGTCGGCTTCGTCGCGGGTGCAGGCGACGGCCGAGGCATTGATCCAGGCCTGCACGCGCTTGGCCGCGGCGTCCGCACGCACGGCCGCATCGCGGGCATCCTTGTCGATGGTCGCGAGCGGCTGGCCGGCATCTCCACCCAGCAACTCGCGCAAGCGCGCCGCCATCGTTTGCAGTTGGGCCGAGACCGCTTGCAGCTGGGCATCATGGTTGTCGCCGGCGCGGGCCTTCACCGCTTGCTGCGCCTTGGCCAAGTCGGCCACCACCATGTCGCCGGTGAGGCGCGGCGCCACCTGCTGGGCCGCTGCCGTCGTTGCGCATACCAGCATCACCCCCAGTGCGCAGGTGCGGAGGACCGCCGCGGTGGACGGCCGGCGGGTGCTGCGAGGGTTCGGCTTGGATGCGTGCATGTCAGTTGTTGTCCGGGCATTCCGGGGAAGGCTGGTCGGGCGCGCATTGCTGCTGGTCGGGCGGCAACAGCAGGCCAGGCGGCACGACGCCGTAAGCGCGATAGGTGGCGGTGATCACGCCGACGTCGATGTAGCGATCGGAGTGGCCGTTGACGCCTTGCGAGCGGCTGGACAGGATCGACGTCGGCACGTTCACGCTGGTCGCGCCGGTCAGCGGCAGCAGGTTGCCGCTGTAATCCACGGCATAGAAGTACGCAGGCGGCGAGCCGATCGCGGCCACGATCTGCGGACTCGTGCCGGTGACGTAGATCGGCGCGTTGGGTAAGCCGATGTGGCCACTCGCCGACCAGGCGCCGGCGCCGTCGTAAGCCGTGGTCGTCCCGGTTTGCAGCAGGTCGCCGCCGTGCACGGCGAGGTACAGGCCGGATTGGCTGGCATCCACCGTGAAGGCGCTGCCGTTCACCGATGCAAGGGTCAGGCTGCCGTCGTTGGTGAAGCTGAAGCCCGCCTTCGACGAGAATCCGCCGAGCACGTCCACATGGTTGCCCATGAACTGGGTGGCCGACCCCAGCCTGGTGACCCCACTGGCGCTGCCGGTGAGGATGGCGGCGGTGATGCTGCCGTTGGTGCCGCCGGTGATCACACCGCTGCCGGTTTGGGTAAGCCTGGTGATGCCGGCGCCGCTGTCGACCGCGGCATCGATCAGCAGGTTGCCGTTTGCCGACAGGTTCACCGCGGTGCCGGTGACGGCGTTGGCGACCGTGAGGTCGCCGCCCGAATCCAGCGTGATCGCGGCGCCCTTCACCGCCTGATTGACGGACAACGCATGGCCGCTGGTGGTGGCGAGGCTGATGTCTCCCGCATTGCCGGTGGTGGTGACCGGCCCGCCCACCGCCAAATCCCCGGCATTGGTCAGGGAGAAGTTTTTCGCGTTGAAGGCATTGAGCGCGTCGATCTCGGTTTGGGTCAGCCGGGTGTCACCGACCGAACTGCCGGTGAGGCCGCCCGCCTGTACCCGTCCGCCTGCGCCTTCGCCGATCGCTCCCGACGCCACCAGCGTGACCAGTCCGCCCTTGACGGTACCGTCGATGCCGATGTCGTGGCCGGCGCCGGTGGTCGTCAGGGTGGTGTTGGCCTTGCCGTCGACGGTGCTGCCGGCGGCGACGGTCAACCCTTGTCCGCTGGTCAGCGAGAAGCCGTTGGCGGTGAAATTGCCGAGATTGGCGACGGCATTGTTGACGCCGTCGAGTGTGGTGCTGCCGGTGGAACTGCCGGTCAGGGTGCCGGCCTGCAGCGAGCCTTGCGCGCCCTCGCCGATCGACCCGAATGCAAGCAGCTTGGTGTTGGTGCCCTTCAAGGTGCCGTCGATCGTGAGATTGGCGCCGCTGCCGGTGAGGGTCAGCGCCGTGCTGGCACCGCCGTCGACGGTGGCGCCGGCCAGCACCGTCAGCGCCTGGCCGTTGGTCAGCGACAGACCGTTGGCCTTGAAGTTGCCGATGTTGTCGATGGTGTTGTGGCCGGTGAGTTGCGCGGCATGCGCGGCACTGCCGGTGAGAATGCCCGCGGTGATGGTGCCGGCGCTGCCCTCGCTGATCGCGCCGGATGAAACGAGGCTGGTCAGCGTGCCCGCAACGTTGCCGTTGATCGTCAGATCGCCGCCGGTCTTCAGCGCGGTGCTGTCGCCACCGTCGACGGTGCTGCCCGCCGCGACGGTCAGGGCACCGGCGTTGGTGAGGCTGAACCCTTCGGCCGCGAAGTCGCCGAGAGTGGCGATGGCATTGGCACCGGTCAGCGCCACGCTGCCCTGCGCCGCGCCGGTCAGGGTGCCGGCGGTGATGGTGCCGGCGCCGCTCTGGCTGATCGTGCCGCTGGCACCGTTCTGGACCAGCGTGGTGACGCCGCTGCCACTGTCGATCGCCGCACCGATCGCGAGATCGCCGTTGGCCGTGAGGTTGATGGTGGTGCCCTGGATCGCCTGGACGATGCCCAGGTCGCCAGCCGAAGCGAGGCTGATCATCCCGCCGGTCAGCGCCTGTCCGACACTCAACACATGGCCGGGCCCGGTGGTGGTCAGGCTGATGTTGCCGGTGGTGACCAGCGGGCCCTGCACCGTCAACGCCGCCGCGTTCACGAGCGTGAAATTGTCGGCGCCGAATTGGGCCAGGGTGTCGATCTGGTTCGCGCCGCCGAGCGTGGTATCGCCCGCGGACGAGCCCGTCAACGTGTCGGCATCGATGATGCCGCCGCTGCCTTGGGCGATCGCGCCGGATGAAGTCAGTTCGGTGGTGGTGCCGCGCACGGTGCCGTCGATCGCGAGATCGTGGCCCGCGCCGGTGGTCGTCAACGTGGTGCTGGCGCCGCCATCGACCGTGCTACCGGCCATTACCGTCAAGGCCTCGCCACTGGCCAGGCTGAAGCCGTCGGCCGTGAAATCGCCCAGTGAACCGATCTTGTTGTTGCCTTCGAGGACCGTCGAACCGGCCGAGCTCCCGGTCAGGCTGTCGGCGGTGATGACCGTGCCGAGGTTCTGGCTGATGGTGCTGCCGGAGGTCAGGCTCAGCGCGCCGCCCGCCGTGACGTTGCTGCCCAGCACGATGCCGCCTGCGCCAGTCAAGGTGATGTCGCCACCGGTCAGCGTGGCCGTGTTCAACGCGCCACCATTGGCGGCAAGGGTGATGTTGCCGGTGCCCGCGTCGATCGCGCCGACACCGAACAGCGCGCCGCCGGCGATCAGGCTCACGTCGGCGTTGCCGGCGTTGGTGAGGCCGGCGATGTTCAGGTCGTTCCGGTCGGTCAGCGCGATGCCTGCCCCCTCGACCGTCACGCTGCCGCCGAAGTCGTTGTTGACGTCGCCGAGCGTCACCGCATGGCCACCCGCAAGGATCGAGGTGGTACCGCCGACGGTCAGCGGTCCGCTGCCTTGCAGTACTGCTCCGCTGGCGTTGACCGCCAATCCGCCACCGATGGCCAGCGTTCCGAGCTTCGTGGTCGCACCCGCTCCGGAGTTGGTGACCGCGAGCGAACCGCTGGCAGTGCCACTGACGCCCAGATTGCTGTCGGCGAGAATGGTGGAAATGCCGGCGAGATTGCCCGCGATGCCCGTCGAGCCGGTGCCGCCCAGATTGACGTTCACCGGCGTGGTGTAACCGGTGTACTCGAGCGTGCCGCCGGTGCCCCCGTCGAGGCTACCGGAAAGGCTGCCGTCAGCGCCCGCATGCATCGTGAAATGGCCGGTGCCGGTATCGACCAGGCTGCCGATGCCGGTGAACGAATCCGGGAGCATGGTGACCGTACCTTGCCCGGCGCCCGTCAGTGTCCAGTTCTGGTTGGCCGCGATGATCGTGCCGCTGCCGTTGTCGGCAATGTTCTCGAAGGAAGTCCAGCTCACCGTGCCGTTGTTGCCGCTACCGGCTGCGGTGAGGGTGTAGTCCTGGTTGCTGCCCTTGATGGTGTCGCTGTTGCCACTTCCGACGACCGCGGTCACACCGCTCCAGGTCCCGCCGATGCCGGTGGTCGCGCCGTTGCCGGCGGACAGATCGAAGCTGACCGCGCTTCCGTAGCTGCCGTAGTCCAGCGTTGCCGCCGTCACGTCGCCGCTGAGGCTGCCGTTGGTCCCGAAATGGATCGTGCCCGCCGCGTCGTTGATCCTGGCGATGCCGGAGAAACCGCCCGGCAACAACGTGGCCACCGTGCCGGCATCGGCGCCGGTCAGGGTGTAGCTCTGGCCGCCCGTGGTGTTGATCGTGCCCGTGCCGCTGTCGGCCACTTTCTCGAACGAGGTCCAGCTCACCGTGCCGTTGTTGCCGGTACCGGCTGCAGTGAGGCTGTAGTCCTGGTTGCTGCCCTTGATGGTGTCGCTGTTGCCGCTGCCGACGACCGCGGTGACGCCGCTCCAGGTGCCGCCGATGCCGGTGGTCGCGCCGCTGGTGGCAGACAGGTCGAAGCCGACCGCACTGGCGTAGCTGCCGTAGTCCAGCGTTGCCGCCGTGACGTCGCCGCTGAGGCTGCCGTTGGTCCCGAAGTGGATCGTGCCCGCCGCGTCGTTGATGGTGCCGATGCCGGTGAAGCCGCCCGGCAACAACGTGGCCACCGTGCCGGCATTGGCACCGGTCAGGGTGTAGCTCTGGCCTCCGGTGGTGTTGATCGTGCCGGTACCGCTATCGGCGATCTTCCCGAAAGATGTCCAGGTGATGCCGTTGCCGCTGCCGTTGTTCGCCGTGGTACCGTCCAACGTGTAGGTTTGCCCGGTGCCAGTGATCGTTGCGCCAGCGCCGCCGCCGGCCACCGTGCCGAGGCTGAAGCCGCTGTAGTCCAGCCCGGATGCGCTCGACACCTTCGTGCCGATGTCGAAGTTCCCGGTGACGCCGGTGACGCTGCTGCCGCTGCCCGAGACCGCGTCGAATCCCGTGTAGCTGATGCCGCTCGCCGACGACTTGCCGGTGTCGTCGGCGAAGCTGCCATTGACCTGGGAAATGGTGCCGCTGCCGGCGACGGTGGTCGCGTTGGCGAAGGCCATGCCTTCGCTGGTCTTGCTGCCGTCGTTGAAGCCCGATGCACCGGTGACGGTGGCGGTGTCGGCGGCGGTGAAGCCGCTGAAGCTGGTGCCGCCCGCGTTGCCTGCCTGGTTTCCGGTCAGGTTGAACGCGGTGCTGCCGAGCCCGGTGATTCCGCCGGTACCCGTCACGCTCGTGGCATCGGCAAAGGCCATGCCTTGGCTGACCTTGGTCGTGTAGTTGAACCCCGAAGCGCCGGTGACGGTCGTGGTGTCGGCTGCGTCGA
Source organism: Rhodanobacter sp. (assembly GCA_044464225.1). GTDB lineage: Bacteria > Pseudomonadota > Gammaproteobacteria > Xanthomonadales > Rhodanobacteraceae > 66-474. Next base: position 281,240 of record JBIQLN010000002.1, read on the forward strand.
AACCGGCAAAGGCGATGCCGGCTGCCGTGCCCGCCCGGGTGCCGGTCAGGTCAAAGGCGCTGTTGCCGAGCCCCGTGATCGTGTCGGTGCTGCTGCCGCCGGTGGCCGAGGTCACGCCACTCCAGGTTCCGCCGATGCCGGTGGCCGTACCGCCAAGGTCCAAGTTCACGGCACTGTCGTAGCCGCTGTAGTCCAGTGCCTCCGCCGTCACGTTGCCGGTGAGGCTGCTGGTCGCGCCGAAGACGACCGTACCGCTGGAGTCGTTGATGTTCCCGAACGACGTCCAGGTGATGCCGTTGCCGCTGCCCTTGTTCGCGGTGCTGGCGTCCAGCGTGTAGGTTTGCCCTGTCCCGGTCACTGTCGCGGCAGTGCCCGTCCCCGACACGCTGGTGACATTGGCAAACGTCATGCCCTCGCCGCTCTTGCTGCCGATGTCGAAAACCGAAGCACCGGTGACAGCAGTCGTGTCGGCCGCCGTGAAGCCGTTGAAGCCGATGCCGCCCGCAGTGCCGGCTTCGTTTCCGGTCAGGTTGAACGCGGTGCTGCCGAGCCCGCTGATCGCGCCGGTGCCGGTCACGCTCGTCGCACCGGCGAATGTCATGCCTTCACTGACCTTCGTCGTGTAGTTGAAACCCGAGGCGCCGGTGACGGTCGTGGTGTCGGCTGCGGTGAAGCCGCTGAAGCCGATACCGCCGGCTGTGCCGGCCTTGGTCCCGGTCAGGTCGAACGTGGTGCTGCCGAGGCCGGTGATCGCGCCGGTGCCGGTTACGCTCGTGGCATCGGCAAAGGCCATGCCTCCGCTGACCCTGGTTGTGTAGTTGAAACCCGCAGCGCCGGTGACGGTCGTCGTGTCGGCCGCGCTGAACCCGCTGAAGCTGATGCCGGCCGCCGTGCCCGTCTTCGCAGCGGTCAGGTTGAATACGTTGCTGCCCAATCCGGTGATCGACCCGGTTCCGGCCGCACTTCCCGAATTGGAGAGCGACAACGCGCCCGCAAACACGAGATTGGCGAGGTTCGTCAGCGTGCCATCGAACGTGATCGAAGTCGCAGTCAGTGTCAGCGAGTGGCCGCCGGCATCCACCGTTCCGTCAGTCCAGTTGATGCTGCCGGATCCATTGCCGGTACCTTTCGTTGCATCGACATTGACGGAGCCGCCCGCCAGCGCCGCTTGCAAGTCCGTTGTCGTCAATACCGAGTTCTTGGAATTCGACTCGCACACGCCCGACGTGCACGGCGCGGTGGTGGGTCCTGTGGCCGTGATCGTCAAGTTGGTGGGATCGAGCAACAGGGTTCCGGCCATTCCATGCGGCGCCAGGCGATCCGCGGTGCCCTTGAACAACAGGAAATCCTTCCCGGAAACCTCGACGAACCCGCCGTTGCCGGCCAGGTCGCCGCCACGCGAGGCAATGTGGCCGTGATACCGGGTGCCGTGATCGGACCAGACCACGACCTTGCCGCCGTCGCCCGTCTGTCCGGCGCTTGCGTCGATGCTGACGCCGCTGGCGATTTCGGCGTGTTCGGCATTCGGTACCCGCGGATCGGCGCCGTGCGCGTCGCCACCGACCAGCACATCGCCGCCGCCTTGCGTGCCCGAGGCATCCAGCGTGCCGCCGGTCAACGCCACGTCCTTGTCGGAGAGCACCTGGATGCTCCCGCCATGCACACCGCTGGCGTCGATGCTTCCGCTGCTGGCGGTGTTCCCGCCATGGCCGACCAGCCGCACCACGCCGCCGTCGGTGCTGATGCCATGGGCGTCGATCACGCCCGAGTTGTTGACAAGGTTGGTGAACAGGTCCTTTGCCGCGGATGCCTGCAACACCACGTTGCCGCTGGCTGCCTGCAAGGTGCCCTTGTTGGCGACGGCCGCCTGTTCGCTGTCGAAGCGCTTCTGCAATGCGCCGGTGATCTGCACGTTGATCAGGCCGTTGCCGTCGAAATCCAGCACGGCCTTGTCCGCACCGTCGAGATTGATGCGACCATAGTCGGCCACGATCAGGCCGTTGTTCTGGACGTTGCCGCCGATCAGCGTGACCGAACCGCCACGGGCGGCCGCGATGGTGCCGTGGTTGACGATGCCGGCGTGGCCACCATGCGCATCGAGGCTGAAGTGCTGCTGCAGGAAATCATCGGGCGTCAGGTCGAGCGTGCTCGCCACCAGGCCGCCCACGTTCAACTGCGCGCTGCTGCCGAAGATGATGCCGTGGGTGTTGATCAGGAAGATCTGGCCGTTCGAATCGATCTTGCCGAAAATCTGGCTGGGGTTCTGGTCGAGGATCCGGTTCAACGCCACCGCGTTCAAAGACGGCTGGTCGAACCGCACCGAAGCATCCTTGCCGACGTTGAAGGTTTGCCAATCCAGCGCGAGCAGCTTCGACTGCTGCTTGACGATCGTCTCGGCACCGTTCTGCGTGATCGAACCCGCGCCGCCGATCACCTTGCCGCCGGTCGGCGACTCGGTGGCCGACACGCCGGATGCGGCCGAGGCCACGCCGCACACCAGCAGCGAACCGAGCGCCAGGCCGACACCGAAGGCAAGGTGCTTGTAGCGCAGTCGACGGTCGCGACGACCGGCAGGGCGGGAAGCTTGATGCATGTTGTCGTCGTGGATGCTCATGCTCTTGGGCTCCCTCAGAACGTCAGGTTGAAGCGTCCGTAGATTTGCAGGTCGTCCTTGCCCGGGGTCTTGCGGCCATCCAGCGGCACCGCGCCATCCATGCGGAACAGCAGGTTGTGCCAGCGCGGCAGCCGGAAGATGAAGCCCAGCCCCGCGCCGCTGTAGGTCACGGTGTTGTCGCCGTTGCTGCGGTTGCCGCCCGCGTTGGTACCCTGCGCGTAATCCAGGAACGCCTCGAACGACAGCAGTTCGCGCCACGGTTCGCCGTGGAACGGCGAAGGCTTGTCGGCGAATCCCGGCGCATCGACGTGGTATTCCAGCGAGGTGTAGAACCCGCGGTCGGTCAGTGCATCGGCGATCGGGTACGCGCGGACGCTGTCCGGGCCGCCGATCACGAACTGCTCCATCGGCACCAGCGCGTCGTTGGTGTACTGCCCCGCGAACTTGAAGAACACTTGCTGGGTCCGGCCCAGGAACTGGATGCGCGTGTAGCCGAGCTTGGCGACCGTGAAATCGGGCGCGTGGTTGGGACTGACCAGATCCTGCGGTGCCGAGTCGTCGTGGAGCGCGTGGCGTACCGCCAACGACAGCACGTCGAGGCCATGGAAGCGGCGGTCGGTGTGGTTCATCGCAAAGTCCAGCTGCGCGACGTCGAAGCGCTGGTCGGACAACTTGAAATCGCGGCTGCCGAGCGAGGACTGCTCGTGGATGTACTGCAGCGAGCTGGTCATCGACAGATCCGGGCGATTGACGAACTTCCATTGCGCGCCGCCGAACCAGCGGGACGTGGGTCCGCGCACGTTCAGTGCCGCGAACGGTCCGCTGTTGAGCTGCAGTTCGCTGCGGTCGGCGCCGACCACCGCGCCGAGCCCCGGCACCTTCACGGTCGGCACGAAATAGGTGAGCGAGCCGTAGGTGTTCTGGTGCGGATCGAACGCGTAGTTGATGCCGGCGCTGAGCTTGTCGCCGATGCCCAGCGGCGCGTTCCAGTCGACATTGGCCTCGGCGCGGTAGCGGCCGGTGACGTCGGTGCCGTAGTTGTTGAGGCCGAGCGTCACCGAAAGCGGGTTCTTTTCCCGCGCCACCATGATGAGGTCGGTCTGGCCGGTCTGCTCGCCGGGCTGGAAGGTCGAGGTCACCGACACGCCCGGCAGGTCGCGGTCGTACAGCAACGCGGTGTCGACGTCGTCCTTCTGCAGCGCCTTGCCGCGCAGCTTTTCCGCGGGCGCGGCGATCACCCACGGGTAGTAATGCTTGGCGCCCTGCACTTCGACCTTGCCGATGCGCCCTTCCAGCACGTCGATGTGGACCAGCTTGTCGGCGCCGATGGTCTGCGCCGGCAGATACGCCGTCGCGACGATGAAACCGGCCTTGCGATAGCGATCGGTGATGGCATCGGCGACGGCCTGCAACTGGTCGAAGTCGAGCTGCGCGGGCTGGCCCTGGCTGCCGCCGAGCTTCGCGTATTCAGCGTCCGCGAGCTGCTGCATGCCGGCGGGCGTGATGCCTTGCTTCGGATGCTCGCCCACGCCCTGCACCACGAAGCCGCTCACCGCGATGCGCTGGCCGGCGCCTGCCTCGGTTGCGCGCTGGCTGACCGGCGGCAGCACGTCGCCTTGCGGCGCGGGCGCGGCACCGGGCAACACGGCGGCCACGGCACCCGAGGGTTGCACCGCGAACACGGCCACCTCGTCGGACAACCACGCGTGCGCGCCGGGGAAGCCGGCTTGCGCGAGGGCCGCGTTGACCGCCGCAACCACCTGTTGCCATTGCGCGGTACCTTGCACCGCGGGCTGTCCGTTCGCCTCCGCGACCTGCCGGTAAGCCTGTTCGATGAGTTTCTGCACCGCGGGCGACCCCGCAGGGACGCCGCTGACGAGAATCCTTGGCGTCGCGACGGGTGCGGCGAAAGCCTGTGGCTCGGCGGCCTGCGCGCAAAGGCTGCAGGCCAGCGTCAGCACGACGACAAGCGCGAACGCTCGCATCGACCACCCCCTGATTCGTGACGAGTTTCTCATTATCCCATCGGCCCCACGTGGTTGCACCAGAAAACCGGGTGTCCTGCCGGCGTCCTCCGCGCCCGACAGCCGAGCCTCCATGGCGAATCCGGAAAGGTCCCATGGCCGCGATTTTCCCTTCGTCAACCCACACGTTCCGCACGCATCGAGGTCGGCGGCGCGCGTTGCACGCCGCCCTGCCGCCACACATCCGTGACGCAGCGTCGTCCGGCGCCCCTCAGCGCCCGTCCTGCATGTTCAACGTCGCCGGCCCAGCCACCGGCTCCATGCAAACAACCTGGACCACCATGGAAACATCGCCGCGACCGCTTCATCGCGTTCGGCACGCGGCGCGGCCGCCGGAGGAATGGAACTGCGCGGTACCGTTTCAGCGGCGACCGCGTTGCGCGCCGTGATGCCGCCGCCATCGCACAACATGCCCAGCAGATGCCGCCGCCGTGCACGGTAATCCTCGCGGCTGATACGGCCGAGCCGGTGCGCCTCGTCCAGCGTGCGGAGACTGCGGTTGATCTCGCGCAGGTGCTCGTTCACTTGAGTTCCCTCAGCACCCGGAAGCCCACGTCCTTCTGGGCACTTCCGTTGTCGTCGCGATGCGTGGCCACGGTACATTCGGACCAGTAGTTGTTGTAGCTGCCGCCACGCACCATGACCTGTCCCCCGCTGACCACCCATTCCCACACGTTGCCGGTCATGTTGACCAGGCCCCACGGATTGGGTTGCCGCCCCCGCGCGGCAATCGGGCCGCCCACGCCGCCATCCGCGCCGGCCGACGGCGGGATGCAGTTGCTGTCCGGTGCCTGGTTCCAGTCCTGGCCTGCCTTGGCGGCATGCAGCCATTCGGCGTCCGTGGGCAGACGGTAGGTGTATCCGGTGACCTGCGTCAACCATGCCGTGTAGGCCTTGGCTTGCGCCAGGTCGATGTCGTCCACCGGCAGGCTGCCGCTGCCACCTTTGGCCGTGCATTGGTGGGTTGCGCTGCAGAACTGGTTGAAGTCGTGGGTGGTGATTTCGCTGCGCGACATCGCGAAGGCCTTGCCCGCGCCCGCGGGAACCACCACCAGCGCCGGGCCGAAACCGCTGCCGATGCGATCGGCGCACACCCGCCCACGACCGGCGAGGCCGGAGCGCGCGCAGGGATCGGACGGTGCAGTCGGGGTAGCGGGCGCCATCGTCGGTGCGGCCGGCGTGGGTGCCGCTGCAACCGGAGCGCTGGTGCGCGGCGAAAGCGTTGGGGTTTCCCCCGCAGGCGCCGGAGGCGTGGGCGCCGCACTGGTTGCGGGCAGCTTCGGCGCCGGCTGGGCGGTCGCGACCGATGGCTTCAGGCCATCGAGCAATTTCGCGAAGGATCCTTCGGGCAACGCGCCGCGCACCTTCAGGGTTTTCTGCAATGCATCCAGTCCCTGGGGATCGGACTTGTCGAGGACTGCCAGGCGCTCACGCAGCCGCTGGATGTCGTCGGCGCCCATCGACTTGCCGCGCACCCGCATCACGTCGGCAACGAAAACGGCGCGCCCATGCGCATTGCGCAAATCGCTGCGCGGACCCAGCGTCTGCAACCCCTTGCCGAGCGTGTCCGCCGCGAGCCGGTACTTGCCGTCTTCGATGAGGCTGCGGGCTTCGCCCAGGTACGCTTCGGCGAGCAACTGCGGGCCGTCCCTTTTCAGGAACGGATTGTCGGGTTGCAGGGTGCGGATGCGCGCAAGCGATTCCTCGGCCTTGCCGATGTCATGGGCGGCAACGGCGCGCTTCATCGAATTGATGCGCGAATCCACCTCCGCGGCCGAACTTTCCGCGGCGAGCTGCGCCTGTGCCTGCGCCTTCAATGCCGCCAGGCGGTCGCGCTGCGCAAGCAGCGGCTTGGAGGCCGGAACATGCTGGAGGCCCAGGGCAACCAGCGCCGCGGCGCGTTGCACCTGCGCGGGCGTGTTCGCCTCGGCGGCCTGCGCGCCGATGACGTTTGCCAGTTTCTGCAGCAACTGCTGCGTGGCGGGCGAATGATCAGCCTGCAGCACGCGCAGGTTGCCGTCCACTTCGGCCTGCCATTCCGGCGCCAGCGAAGGTGCGGCGGCCAGTCGCTGCAAAGCCTGGCGCGCTTCGGGCACGGTGTGCTGCGCAAGCACGGCGCCGCTGGCCGCGGTGGCTTGCTGCTGCGTGGCCAGTTGCGCGGCGCGCTGCTGCAGGCGTTTCGATTGCGGGAACAGCCGCGTCGCCAGCGCCAGCCGCTGCCTGGCTTCGTCGAGACGCCCGGCATCCAGCGACTGGCCAATGGCGATGTCGTACTTCAATTCCAGTTCCGGGTTGTCGAGCAACGCACTGTGCGGGTCGATCGCGCGGATCGCGGCGAGCGTCTCGACGACATTGTCGGGCTGGTCCTCGAACAGTGCGCCGGCGGCGGTGCGATCGCTCAACCGGGTATCCAGCGTGTTGAGCAGACCATTGCGCTGCTGGTCGATGGCGCTGCGGCGGACATCCAACTGCGGCGAAAACAACTTGAGCTTGTCGCGAACCTGGAACACGTGCTGCACGCCCGCGTAATCGAAGCGTTTGCGTTCGGGATTCCAGTACGCGTCAAGGCGGCCGAGCAGGAACTGGGTGATGACGCTGCTGTACTTGACGACCACCGGACTTTCGTCGTCGCCGAGCGCAACCAGCGCCTGGTAGGCCTGGTCCTCGTTGGCGTAGTGCTGCGGGTTGCCGGGTGCAAACCGGTCGACCACGCTGGAAACGCGCTGCATGCCGACGTATCGGCTTGCGCCATATCCGGCCGCCGCCAGCACGATCGCCGCCACTGCGCCATAACCCATCAGCGGCCGGCTGCGTTCGCGCCAGGTGACGTTGCGCAGACCCTCGATCAGTTCCAGCACGTTGTGCAGGCGCTGTTCGGCGTGGAACGCGACCGCATCCGCCAGGGTCTTGTTCTGGCGCTTGGTCAGGCCTGGCACCCGCGGCGGCTTGCGGCCCTCCTTCAGCGCGACTTCGGCGCTGACCTTGTCGAACGGATGCTTGCCGGTCAGGAGTTCGTAGGCGACGCAGCCGAGGGCGTAAATGTCGTCGGTGGGTTGCGGCTCGCCCCCGCGCAGCATTTCGAGGCTGGCGTAGGCGGGAGTCAACGCGCCCAGCGTACCCGCATCGAACACCGTTTCTTCGCCGGCGGTCTCGACGAACTTGCCGGCGCGCGCGATGCCGAAGTCGAACACCTTCGGCACGCCGTCCCTGGTCACCATCACGTTGCCGGGCTTGAAGTCGGAGTGCACCACGCCCGCCGTGTGCGCGCGCTTCAGCGCCCACGCCATGCCTTCGATCAGCGGCCGGGCCTTCGCCAGCGGCATGCCATCGAAGGCTTCCTCGCGGATCAGGGTCTTGAGACTGTTGCCGTCGATGTATTCCATCGTCATGAAGACGATGGTTCCGTCCTTGTCGAAGTCGTACACGCGCACGATGTTGTCGTGCGCGAGCTGTTGCGAACGGCGCGCCTCGCGCTGCAGCGCGATCAGCGAATCGGGATGGCGGCGGAATTCGTCGTTCAGCACCTTCACCGCGACGTACGGGTCGCGGTCGCGCGCTTCCACCTTGCGTTCGTCGCGCGCCAGGTACACGACGCCCATGCCGCCGCGGCCGAGTTCGCGTTCGAGGAGGAACCGTCCCTTCAGCAGCATGCCGACGGTCGCGTATTCGCCACCCGATTCACCGGCGACGCGCTGCCAGGTCGACGCGTTGAGGCTGCTGTCCGAACCGACGGTGCCCTGCGTCTGCATCGGACGCGAAGCGGGCTGCACCACCGTCGCGGATTCATCGGCATCGGCGGCTGCAGGCCGCGGCCGGACCAGCGTGCCGTCATCCTGCGGCGAAGGCACCGGCGCCACGCGGGTGGCATCGCCGGTCGCCGCAAACGGGCCGATGCCCAGCACGCGGGTGGTTTCCGGATCGGGCTCCTCGTCGGCCGCAGGCGATGCCTGAGCCGGTTGCATGCTCGCGAGCTTGGCGAGCAGCGCGCGCACGATCTGCGGATCGAACCCCTCCTCGTCGCGCAACCGTTCGAGCCACGCGGTGTCGCGCGCATGTTCCTCCGGTGACACCGCACCGCGCGCCGTCAGCGCGTCGAACATCGCCGGCAACTTGAGTTCGCCGGAACGGAAGGAAGCAATGAGTTCTTGAAGGGATGCCATGAAACCGGAACCTAATCCTGCAGCCGCACGACCACCGCGGAAACGTTGTCACGCGCGGCGCGACCCAGCGCGATGTCGAACATCTCGCCCAGTACCGCCTCGGGCGACGCAGACCGCCGGCAAGCCGCTTCGATTTCGGCGTCTGACATTTCCTTGTTGATGCCGTCGGAACACAGCACGAACTGGGTGCCGGGACGATTGCTCGCCACCACCCAATCCACGAACACGGATTCCTCGGCGCCGATCGCGCGCGTGAGCACGCCGCCACCTGCCTGCGGCTGCGAGGGGCCACCGGCGAACTGGGTCACGTCATCCTTGACGCCGTACACGTGGTCACGCGTGATCTGGACGAGTTGGTCGTCCTCGAAGCAATACGCGCGGCTGTCGCCGACCCACCCGCACAACATGAAATCCTTGTCGTGCACCAGCACCACCACCGTCGAACCGATGATGTCCACGCCGCGCTCCTGCGCAATCCGGCGCAAATCGCCATTGATCCCGGAGAGGGTGTCTTCGATCGATTCGATGAAGTCGAAGGCGCTGCCGTCGCGCGGCAGCGCCGCGAGACGTTCGACGATCATGCCGCTGGCGTAGTCGCCGGCCGCGTGTCCGCCCAGGCCGTCGGCCACCACCCACAGGCCGGCTTCCTCGCGCACCAGGATCGCGTCCTCGTTGCGGCGCCGTACCTTGCCGGTGTCGGTGCGCCCGGCCGACTGGAACTTCATCGTCATGTCCCCACCTCGATGACCGCCACTGGCCATTGCGCGGACTCGCCCCCGAGATCCGCGGCGGCCCCGATCCGTGCGCGCACCTCTTCACCGGAACCCGCCTGCAATGCGCCGGCGAGGGCGTCGTCCGAAAGTCGCAGGAGTGTATCAGTCGCCATCAACAGCAATCGGTCGCCGCGCTCGACATTGCAGCGCACTTCGTCCAGACGCAGCGCATCGGCGGCGCCGACACCCGGCGCGCGCGGCGCGGCGGCCGGGGACAGGATGCCGGCCAGATCGCCGGGACGCAGCGTGTCCGCTTCGGAAAGCGCGGCCGCGGCATCGACTTCCGTCGTGAACAATGGTCGCAACCGGCCCCGCCGCCAGTGCCACGCGGCGGCAGCGCCGGCGCGCAGCAATTCGGCACAACCATCGGCGACACGCGCCACCAGCACCGCCGCATCCTCGGGCACCGGATCGATCAAGTCCCCGCTGCGCTCCCGCAACGACGGGTGCAGCGCCGAAAGCCGCTCGCGCACATCATGCATGCCGGCCAGCGCTTCGGCCAGCGCTTCCGACACGCGCGTGGCCGCCTGCCGGCGCGGATCGGCCGCGCCGTTGTCGGCGACGATCAGCGTGACCTGTTGCTCATGCCACTGCGCGACCGGTGCGGCAACGGGCGGCGATGGCGTGATCTCCGATGGCATATCGTCGCGCTCGTCCGCGATCGGCATCGTGACGTCCGGTGACGAAGGCATCGCCAGCAAATCGGCGAGCACGTCGTCCACCTCGCCTTGCGCCGTGGCAGGGTGGTCGAGGACAGGTTCGGCTTGCGGTGTCGGCGCGGTTGCACGCGGCGCTCCTTGCGCTTCTGCATCGACGAGAAAAGCGCCGTATTCGTCGGGCGCCGGCAAACCATGCGTCGACAGCACCGCGGGCGACATGCGCACACCGCCGGACGTCCACCACAGGCAGCGATCTCCGGCTTCGACACAACGCATCCACAACGCTGCGAGCTGGCGATCCTCGCCCTTCCGCAACCAACTCGTGCGCACCGCGCCGCGCCAGTCGCCCCGGAGCGAATCGGTTGCGCCGCTGCCGGCAAGCCATGCCTGCGGATCGGGCAAGGCCTGCACCGCGGCATCGAACGCATCGACCGAAACCGTCGCATCGGCACGTGCGCACCGATAAACGTCTTCCACCATCGCGAACCAGCCGCCGGCTTCGGCCACGACACGCGACAACACGTCCGGCGCTTCGACCGCGTGCGCGAGCACCATCGGGAATCCGCGACCGACACGATCGATCGCCGGCCCCATCACCCCGATCCATGCCGACTCGCCGCATACGCCCGGCATCAGTGCGAACCGCCACGCCGGCGCCTCGCGCCAGATGTCGTGCCACGCGTCACCCAACGTCGCGCGCGCGGCGTTCACCGCGACTTCAAAGCCCGCGTCCCAGGCCGCCACGAAGCCCGGGGGCAGGCGACGCTGCAGGAAGTCTCCGGCGCCGGGGAGCTTGCCGTAGAAGCCCACTTCCCCCCGTGGCATCCGTTCAGCCCCCGCACCGGAAACGCTGCACCGCCGTGTTGAGGAACGGATTCCTCAGGTTGCCGGCCAGGATCACGACCTTCGCCACGTGCCCGCCGAAATCGAAGGTGGCGAGATAGCGCAAATCCGATTGCTTCTGCAGATGCGCCGCCTGCAAGGCATGGAAGAAGGCCCAGTCACCCTGGTAGCTGAAGGTGCTGAGCAGATTGCCCGCCGGATCCCAGGCCGAAACGGTCACCAGCCCCGGCTTCGGGCCCGGCCACTTCATCGCCATCCGCGTCGCGCCGCCGGGCTGGTAGGTGAAGGACTGGCCGTCCACCTCGATCGTCAGCTTGCCGATGCCGGCATCCAGTTGCGGATCGGCGATGCTGAAATCGACCAGCGGCGCATTGGCGCCGTTCGGGAAATACATCTGCTTGATCTGGTCGGCCAGTTGCATCTGGGCCAGCATGCCGGGCGGGCCGGCGACCCCGCCCGGACCGGATTTCCATTTCCAGGTCGCACCGCTGGCATCGACCAGCTTCGCCAGCGTCTGCTTGTAGTAGCTGTCGTAGCTGCCGCCGTAGCCGAACAGGCCCGCGAAATTCTGCAATGGAATGTCGTTGTGGCTGGTGGCCACGAACGGATAGCGCCCGTGCGTGAACGTCGCGCAATCCTTGCCGACCGCCTGCTGGAATTGCTGGCCGAGTGCGCTCTGCGTGCCGCTGGCGACCAGCGCCTGGCTCTTGCCGGTCAGCGCCGCCAGCCAGCCCGAAACCGGCGCGGGCAACGCCGCGACCTGCTGCTGCGCCAGCAGCAACTGCGGATTCGGCTGGCCGGCCGCGTCGGTGAAGTCGCTCATCGTCAAAAGCGTCTTGCTGAGCTGGTCGATCGCGGCGAGGGTCTGGTCGATCGGCGCGGCGCCCGGGGCGCCTGCCGTCAATTTGTCCAGTGCATCGAAGTGCGCGCTGATCGCGTCGCCCGGCTTGGCCGCGGGTGCGGCGGTACCCTCGCCGCCGGCCGATTCCGCCAGCACGCGCGACAAGGCATTCTGGGTGGCCTTCTGCTTCGCCCTTTGCTCCGCGAGTTTCGCGACGGCGGCCTCGGCCTTGTCGCCGCCCGACTCGGGCGGCGCGCGCAACATGTCGCTGGTGTTGTCGGCGACGACTTTCAACAGCGCCTTCAGCGGTGAACTCGGACCTGCGAGCTTGGCCGCGATCGCACTGGCATCCTGGATGCTGGTCACCGGCTGCAGCGCGATGTCGTTCAGCAGTCCATCCCAATAGGCGATGTAGTCCTGTTCGTACAGCGCCAGCACCTGCTGCTGCATCCGCGCTCGCGCAAGCGCATCCATCTTCGCCGCACCGAACACCCAGTCGTCCTTGGCGAACTGATCCACCGCCCCCGCGATGCCCTTGTCCGCTTCGCGCCGGAACACCGTTTGCGTGTACAGCGCGGGAACCGGCTGCGACAACGGCGCACCGCTGTTGCGGCGGAACACGTTGCCGAGCAGGCCGAGTTCCTTGTCGAGGTGCAGCGAAGGATCGCTGGATGCCGATTCGGCCAGCTTGAGGTTGCCGTACACCAGCGTCGAAAGATCGGCGGTCTGCAACGTGTTGCGCGCCTGCGCAACCAGACCCTGGTCGATCGGAATCGCGCGCAGCTTCTTCGGATCCTCCACCAGCGCCGCGAACTGCTTTTCGAGCGCCTGCTGCAGCACCGGATCGGCCGGGTAGATCTTCTGCCACTCGATGTTGGTGAGCGCGACCAGCTGGTCGACGTCGCGGTGCGCGGGCTCGCCCAGCATCAGGTAACCCTTGAGGTAGTAATAGAGCGCCTGCGGATCGGCGGCACTGGCTTCCAGCCCGTTGCGGAAACGCATCGCGACGCCCGGCAGCAGCAACGCATTCAATTCGCGCAGGTACCCGGCATGCACTTCCTTGCCGACCGCGTTGCCCTGGTACAGGCCGAAACGCATCAGCCACGGCACATCGCCTTGGTACTGCCGCGCCACGGCCTGCACCGATGCCATCGCATCCAGCCGCTGCAGGGCCTGCGCAAACCAGGTCTTGTCATCGGCCGCGCCGGTGACATCCGCCTTGGCGGGATACTGCGCGATCGCCTGCTGCACCTCGGCGAGGTAGGCGCGGTTGCGACCGTAGCTGGTGAACAGGCCCGCGAGCAGCAGCACCGTCACCGCCAGCACGCCCGCCCACGCCGCGACCTGCAGGAGCACCTTGCGGCGTTCCAGTTTCGGATTGGTGCCGGCGAAACCCGACTCCGGGAGCAGCACGTCCTTCAGCAACCGCTCGACGAAGAAGGTGCGCGGCTTGGCGCTGGACGCGGGCACGCGCGCCGGATCGAGGCCGAACGTGCGCGCGACTGCACCCATCATGCGATCGATCGGTGTGCCTTCCTGGGTGCCGGAGGTCAGGTACACGCCACGCAGCAGGGGTGGCGTGCCGTACTGGTGACCGCTGAACACGCCTTCCACGAACTGCCGCACCGTCTCGCGCAGCGCCGTGAGTTGCAGCGGGAACGACAACACGGCGGCACGCCGGCTGCCATCGCGCTCGGCGTGCAGGCGATCGAACACGCGGGCGTTGAGTCGTTCCAGCAGGATGTCGAATTCGCCCGCCAGCGACTGCGCGGCGCTGCCGTCCATCGTCTGTGCAACGGGGAACGAGACACCCCACACCTGGCTGCGCTGTTCGGGATCGAGATTGTCGAAGAACTCCGTGAAGCCGGCGACCAGATCGCATTTGGTCAGCACGAGGTACACCGGCACGCCGATCCGCAACTGCTCGCCCAGTTCGTCCAGGCGCCGGCGCACCGCCGCGATGTGGTCGCGCAGCCCCGCGGCGTCCAGCACCATCAGGTCCGAAACGCTCATCGCCACCATCACGCCGTTGATCGGACGACGCCTCCGGTACCGCCGCAGCAGGCGCAGGAATTCCGCCCAGGCGCCGGCGTCGGCGTCGCGATCGGAGTCCTGCGTGGTGTAACGTCCGGCGGTGTCGAGGAACACCGCTTCGTCGGTGAACCACCAGTCGCAATTGCGGGTGCCGCCAATGCCGCGCAGGGCGTCCTTGCCGAAACGTTCGGACAAGGGGAAGTTCAGGCCCGAGTTCTGGATCAGCGTGCTCTTGCCCGAACCCGGCGGCCCGATCACCACGTACCACGGCAGCGTGTACAGATTGCCGCCGCCGCGCCGGCGCTTGCGCAGCGTCACCACCGCTTCCTGGAAACGGTTCTGCAATTGCGCGCGCTCGTCGGCGCCGCGCGTGTCGTGCGCGTCCGGCGCGGCCTCGACCTTGGCGACGTCGCTGGAAAGCTGCGACGCCTTGCGCCGCTCGCGCAACTGCAACACCTGCAACCAGATCGCCCAGATCGCGACGACCACCACGATCAGCACCAGCCGCGCCACCGCGCCGGCCAAGGGCTGCGCATCGCCGATGCCCAGCCACGGGCCACCGAACCAGATCAGCAACGCCAGCAGCACCACGCCGATCAGCGCGATGAACCACCCGGATTTGAACAAGCCCAGCATCTTCTTCACGAGCTTCAACCCTCCGGGATGTAGATCAGGTCGACGCGGCGATTGCGCGCGCGATTCGCCGGAAGATTCGGCGGCAATGCGATCGGCTTGGAGGCGCCCGCGCCGCTCGATTCCAGCCGGCCAGGATCATCGAGCCCGTCGTCGAGGATCTTCACGACGGCGTCGGCGCGCGCCGCGGACAGCGCGAAGTTGTCCTTGTACTGCAGCGAACGCACCGGCACGTCGTCGGTGTTGCCGACCACGATCACCCGTCCCGGCACCTGGTTCAGCGCCGCGGTGATCGCATGCAGCACCGGAACGACTTCTGCCCCGACCTCGACGCCACCGGACGCGAACATCCCGGTGGCGGACAACCGCACCAGTTCGCGGCCGTTGTCCTGTTCGATGATCTGCAGCTTGCCGGCGTCCGCCTCGGGCGCCAGCAATTCCTTCAGCGTCTTGTGCGGCACCGGCTTGCGGGCGTCGGGCAGGGCCACGTTTTCCAGCCCCACCTGCGAGGCCAGCGCGCTGATCGGCGAGGATGCGGTGTTGAGCCGGGCGTAGAAGAACAGGAACGCGCCGAGCAGCACGCACGCGGCGGCGGCGGCGATCACCCACAGCGGCACGTAACGCACCAGCGGATTGCGGCGGTCTTCGATGCCGCGCCAGTGCGGCGCCAGTTCCGCGGCAGGCGCCGCGCGCTGGATCCGGATGCGCTGGTAGAGATCTTCCTGGATATCGGCCAGCCTGGCGCGGCCACCGGATTCGATCTGGTACCGTCCCGCGAATCCCAGTGCCAGGCACACGTACATCAATTCCATCAGGTCGATGTGCCGCGCGGCGTCGGCGTACAGGCGCTCGAGGATCTGGAAGAACTTGGCGCCGCCGTAGGATTCGCCGTGGAAGGTGACCAGCAGCGTCTTCTGCGACCAGCCGCTTTGTTCGCCCCACGGCGCATTGAGCACGGCTTCGTCGAGCATCGTGCACAGCACGTAGCGCGCAGCGGTTACGGTCTGCGCCGGCACGCTGGCGGACTGCGCGCGGGCCTCGAAACGGCGGATTTGCGCCACCGCCTGCTCGCGCAGGCGCGCCACGTCGGGCGGCGATACGCTGTGCCGCAGTTCCACGCCCAGAAGCAGCAGTGGCGTGGCAGCCCGCACCAGCGTATTGCTGCCGCCGGCCAGCAGTGCGTTGACGTCGGCCGGCGTTTCGGGGGGCGGCGCCGGTGCCCGCGGTTGCGCCGGCGCCGCCGGCGGCGGCGGTGCGGCGACCGGCGCGCCACGCGGGCGCACCACGGTGCGGTCGTCGGAATCGTCGCCGAAAGGCCCGGAGGTGTTCATGTCAGCCTCCCCTTATGGCCCAAAGTTGTACGTCGAGTCCGGCGAATTCGCTGCCGAAATGGAACGCGATGCCGCCGGACGTCTTCAGCTCGCGCCACATCGCCGAGTGCTTGTCGAACTCGAAGTACAGATAGCCGGAGTGGTACGGAATCTGGCGTGGCGCCACCGGCATCGGCGCGACCGCGACGCCGGGCAACTGCAGGTTGACGAGATCGCGGATCTTCTCGACCGGGCCGATCTTCGACTGCGCCGGCAACTGCCGCCGCAGTTCCTCGGACTTGATGTCGGCCTTGGCCGCGAGCACGAACGCCGCGGTATCGAGCAGGGTCAGGTCGGGCACCACCGCCACCCAGACTCCATAACGGCGCTGCTGCACCGGGATCGGTATCGCGGTCTGCTCCATCACCGCGCTCAGGCTGTTGCGCAGCGCCGCGATCACCGGTTCGAAACTTTCCCGCAAGGCCTCGTGGCGGTACGGCGGGAACTGCGGCGGACGCTTGCCCGAAGCGGTGAACGTCGCGAGTTCGCCCGCCATGGCCACGGCGATGCGGTACAACGCCTCGGGATGGATCAATGGCGCCGCCGACAGATGCGCAACCAGGGGTTGCCAGCGATTGACCACCTGCAGCAACAGGAAGTCGGCGATTTCCGCCGCGCCACCGCGATCGGTCAACGCGACCCGGCTGGCGAGCGCCTCGCCGCGCTGGTGCAACAGGCCGAGCAGTTCCGTCAGGAACGTCACCAGCCGCGCCGCCGCCTGGCAGCTTTGCGCGGTGGGGATGAAAGCGTCGTCGAGCTGGACGCGGCGGTCCGAACGGCACTCGATGATCCGCGCCAGCGGAATGCGCGTCAGGCCTTCCATCGGTTGCGCTTCCGGCAACAGCCGGGCGGCCATGCCGCCGACTTCGAGCGGCGTCAGGCCGTCGACGCTGCCCGACGCGTCGCGCACTTCGGTTTCGCGCACGCGGAAGCGGAACAACTGGTCGGCCGGCGCTTCCGGTCGGCCGCTGTCGGGTTGCGTCGGCGAGCGCAGCGGCAGGGTCAGGAACACCGTCTGGTCGCGGCAATCGGCGGCGACGTCCAACGGCGGCGGCAGCGGATCGTCGCCCGGCATGTCGAACGGCGTGCCGTCCGGAAACACGCCGCGCGCGTGCTTGATGCCGAGCTTGCCGACGCTGAGCAGGTCGCCTTCGAGTTCCAGTTCCTGGAAGCCCCAGGCGTACGGCGCGAGGCTGCCGGAACGGAGCTCGACGTAGCGCTCGAGGTAACGCTCCTGCTGCTGCATGTGCTGCGGCCGCAGGAACAGCCCCTCGCTCCAGATGGTCTTGTTGTTTCGTGACATGCCTGCGCCTGATGAAAGTGTCGGTGGTCGAACCCGGCGCGACGCCGGGGCGGTTTTGTCGCGCCGCTACGGCACCTGGCCCGGCCTGGGCCGCTGCGCGCGGCGCGCCGATTTCAAACGCGCCAGTTGTTCCTCGTAGGCGCGCGCGAACTCGTCGCCGAACAGACGCCGGAAACAGCCGTCGGCATCGGCAACCAGCGACTGGTAATGATCGCTGTAGCGTTCCCAATGGCGGCCCTTGCCGCCGAACCGCCCGCCGTCGCCCTCGCGCTCGAAACGCTCGGGGTCGAAATGCCTCAGCAGCGCGTCGAAGCCCGCGCGCACGCCGGCCAGCATGGCCATCTGGTGGCAGCGGATGTCGTCGAAGGCGTCCTCGAACGCCGCACTGCCGGTCAGGAACGCGGGGTCCGGCGGCGCGAGGATTTTCGCCAGCGCCTCGTTGGTGCCGAGCGCGAATTTCAGCGGGTTGTTTTCCGAACGCTGGATCACCGTCACCGGCAGCCGGAAGGTATTCTTGATTTCGGCACGCGCGCGCAGCACGTCCATCACGCCGTCGACCACGATGCGCAGGATCGAATCCAGCTCCGGCGACGGTGCATTGCCCGATCCCGCGGCTGGCGACGGCGCAACCGGCGAGCGCGCATGCGCGACGGACGGCGCCTCGGCGACAGGCGGCGATGGCCGTGCCGGGGGCGGCGTGGCGGGTTCGTCAGGGGCCAGCGGATCCCAGTCTTCCGGAAGGAAGTTCGATGCGCGCCGGGAATCGGTCGTGGGCGGGCGGAAGTGGTCCGAGGTGCCCGCCGAATGATTCCAGCTCGGCGGCGGCGGTGCGGGTTCATCGCGTTCCGGCGACGGCGAGAGCGGCGCGTCGAGGAAACTCAAGGGATCGAGATTGCCGCCTGCGGGCGCCGCACCCGGGATCAGGCTGTCCGGCGCCCCCCCGCGGGCCGGGTCCGCTGCCGGCGCTCCCAGTCCGAAATCCAGCAGATCGTTGGCGGGGGCCGGCGTTGGCGGTGCCGACGGGGGCGGCGCAAACGAAGCCGGTGCCGCGAGGTCCGCCGCCGGGATGGAGGGCGGCGCCGGGGCGCGTGGCGCCACCTGCACGATGGTTTCGCTGTCCTGTTGCAGCCGCACAGAAATGTCGAAATTGTCGATGCGCACGCGGTCGCCGTCCTTGAGCGCCGCCGGGTCGCCCTTCAGCAGCGGCGAACCGTTCAACAGCATGCCGTTGGTGCTGCGGTCCTCGATGAAATAGATGCCGTTGACGTAGCGGATCATCGCGTGCACGCGCGATACGCCGGACGCACTCAGCACCCAGTCGCATTCCTCGGAACGGCCGATGCTGCCGTCCTTGCCGACGAACATCTTGCGGCTGCGTGCGCCGAGTTGCGCGGCCTGGTTGCCGGTGACGGTGAGGGTGAGGATCTGGGGTTCCGCTTCGCTCATGCAGGTTTCACGGCCGCTCCGCTGGCGCTTCCGGGTTGCCCGAGCAGATCCATCGCCCGCTTGATGAATTCGATGCGGCGCGCGCTGAATTTTTCCGCGACCAGCGCCGCCAACATGTTGATGGCCGCCACCGCCGCCACCGCGGTGAGGTGTTCGGGCGGCGGCACCGGCGTCTCCTGTTTGGCCGGCGCGAGGCTGCCGTCGGCCCAACCGGCACTCGCCGCGATCCAGGCCCCCAGCGATTCGTACTCGCCCGCATTGGCGAATTCGAAGGCTGCCCGGCGATTGGCTTCACTCGGATCGCGCGCCCAATTCTCGGCCAGCGAGGCGCCGGCGCGTTCCTCCACCGGCAGTTCCTCTCCGCGCGCGCACTGGCACAACCAAGCCACCGCGTAGCGCTTGGGCAGCAGTCGCGCGAGCAGTTGCAGCGCCGCCTGCGATTCGCCCGCATCCAGCAGCGCCTGCACGGCCGCGCGCGGGGTCATGTCGTCGCGCAGGAGGGCGCCGACTTCGTCGGACAGTCCCATCTGTGATGCCGCCTGCTTGACGATCGACATGCGTCGCTCCCCCTCAACCCAGCATCAGGATACCGCCGCCGACCTTCACCATGCCGGAGCCGGTCACGTTCACCATGCCACCCTTGACGTCGGTCTTGCCGCTGCCCTCGACCGAAACCATGGTGCCCTTCATGTTCGCGGCCATGTCGGCCTTGAGGTCGATCTTCATGCCGCTGACCGCGACGCCCATGCTGCCGCTGATGTCCACCTTCTGGCTGCCATCGATCTTGATGGTGCTGCCCTTGATCTCGATTTCGCCCGACGATTTCAGCGTGATGCTGGCTTGCCCGCACACCAGTTCGATCTTGTCGCCCGCGCTCAGCTTGAAGTTGTGCGCGATGGTGGTGGTGCCGTCATTGTTGACGGTGAGCTTGTCGTCCTTGGTCACCGTGTGCGTGCGGTTGTTCTTGATCTCGGCGGTCTGGTCGTTCTTGATGGTGATGATCTCGTCGTGGTCGATCGTCACCGTGTGGTCGTTCTCGACCTCCTCGTGCATGTCCTTCTGCGCGTGGATGAAGAAATCCTCGCTGCCCTTCTTGTCTTCGAAACGCAGTTCGTTGGCGTCGGCCGCCGCGCCGAGCAGGCTGCGGCTCTTGATGCCGCTCTGGGTCTTGTTGTCGGGCAGGCTGTAGGGCGGCGTGTTGTCGGCGTTGTAGACGCTGCCGACGATCAGCGGGCGGTCCGGATCACCTTCGATGAAGCTGACCACCACTTCCTGGCCGACGCGGGGAATGCTGACTGCGCCCCAGCCCTTGCCGGCCCATGGTGACGCCACCCTCGCGGGGCACGAGCAATCAGCGTTCTCCTTGCCGGGCATGTTCCAGTGGAAATTCACCTGCACGCGGCCGTGCTGGTCCACCGCGATGTCCTCGTCGGTCTCGCTGCCGGTGACGATGGCGGTTTGCAGGCCGGTCACGCAGGGCTTGCGCGCCGTCTGCGGGCTGCGCCACGGCTGGCTGCTTTCGATCGCCTCGAATCCACACTGGAAAGCCGGTTCGGCACTGTCCGCGCCCGACGCATAGCCCGGCCCGGACAACAGCATCGAGGTCGACGTCACCAGGTATTCGCGATTGGATTCGTTGCGAGGGTGGTTGCTCAGCGTGAACAAACCGCCGATCAGGATGCTGCACGCGTCGGTGTGACCCGCGTAACGCGAACGCGCGGCACTCAAGGCTTCGGCGCGCACCTGCGCGTAGTGATTGCCCGGATCCGCCTCGGCGTGGGTGCCGGGGTAATCGAAAATCGTGATGCCGTCGGCGTTGTGGCCCGCGTTCTCGGCGTTGACCAGCAGCGACGCCTTCGGTTTGAGCGGGTTGTAATCGGTGAGGCTGACCTTGGCGCCATCCACCCCGCGCAACGACGTCCATTCGGAAATCGTCGATTGCTTGCGCAGCACGCTGTCGACGCTGCGCTGGTAGGGCACCTTGCCGAAATCCCTGGCCTGTTCGTGCGAACCCACGCCGTCGGCCAGCACCATGGTGTGCTTGCTGTCGGTATGGGTGAAGTAATAGTAGATGCCTTCCTGCTGCAGCAGGCGCTGGATGAAATTCAGGCCATCCTCGCGGTACTGCACGCAGTACTCGCGCGCGGCGTAGGTGCCGCTAATGCCACGGGTATCGATGTCGGTGTAGCCGATTTCATCCAGCACCGCCTTCACGATGTCGACCGTTGTTTGGGCCTTGAAGATGCGGCAGTCGACCACGTTGCCGAGCAGCCACGGCTTCGGCACCAGCCGCGCGCGGTATTTCGCGTAGACCAGCTTCTCGACGCTTTCAACGGAGATCTGCTCGGCTTCGCACACCATGCCGTGGAAGTAACGCGTATAGCCGTCCTGCGTCTCCAGCTTCACCACCATCGCGGACTTCAGCAGGCCACTCAGGTCGATGCCGGTATCTTCGCTTTCGAATGCGACGTCGAAGGTGAACAGCTCGCCCAGCCGCTCGCTCACCTGCATGTCGGTGAACAACAAGCCATCGACCTTGGCCGAGGCGATCGTGATCTGGGCGGTCATGTTTCAGGATTCCCCATGCCTGTCGATGCCATGTTAGCCGCCTCGCCGGATCGTGCCCGCCGCGCCAGCACCACCCAGCTCGCCACTGGCTGGCCGGCTTCCTTGCGCAGGCTGTCCGCGACGATGCGCGCGTCGACGTAACCGGCTGCATGCAAGGCTTGTTCCACGTACGGGCGTGCGTGGCGGTAACGGCCGCTGGCGGACAACTCGATGCCGTCGGCTTCGTTGGCTTCCAGCGAGAAGGCGAGCCAACCGCCCGGCCGCAGCGCCGCAAACGCGGCCGCGAACACCGGTGCGAGGTCGCCGAAATAAACCAGCGTGTCGGCCGACGCGACCACGTCGTACGCGCCGGCATGTTGCTGCAGGTACGCGGTGAGTTCGGCCTCGGCGAGTTCATCGTAGTCGCCGCGCTGGCGAGCCTTCTCCAGCATGCCGCCGGACAGGTCCACGCCAACCAGGCGCCGCGCGTACGGACGCAGCAACGGTCCGCACAAGCCGGTGCCGCAACCTGCGTCGAGAACGTCCAGCGCGCGGGCCGCCTCCGGCAGGACGCGCTTCAACGCATCGACCAGCACCTGCGGCGCCCGGTAGTCGAGGTACTGCAAGAGTTGCTGGTCGAAGCTGGACGCGAAGCGGTCGAAGGTGTTCCGCACGTATTCATCGCCTGCGCGGGTCGGAGCCGGTGCGCCGCCGCAGGCCGCCAGCATGTGGCGCGGCACGGGATTGTCGGGATCGCGCGCTAGCCAGTCGCGGTAGACCTCGCGCGCTTCGTCCCGGCGTTTGAGCGCGTACAGGGTCATGGCCAGGTGCTGCAACACGGCCAGGTTGCGGCCGTCCAGTTCGAAGGCGCGACGGAAGCACTGCACGGCGCGCTCCATGTCCTCGACGCATTCGGCGTGATCGCACAGCGCCCGGCCCAGCATCCAGTGCGCGTGTGCGTGGTGTGGTGCGCGTTGCAGCACCGACTCATAGGCGGCGAAAGCCTCGTCGACGCGGTTCTGCGCCTCCAGCACCACGGCGAGGTTCACGTGCGCATTGTGGTGGTCGGGCGAACACGCCAGCGCACGGCGATAACTGGCTTCGGCCTCGGCCAGGCGCCCGGACTCCTTGAGCACGTTGCCCAGGTTGTTGTGAGCATCGGGATGGTTCGGCGTGATTTCGAGTGCCGCACGGATCAGTTCCACGGCCTCGTCGCTGCACCCGCGCTGGTGGTACAGCACGCCGAGATAGTGCATCGCGTCCGGCTGGGCGATTTGCAGGCCGAGGACCTTCTTGTACAGGCGCTCGGCCGTATCCAGATCGCCCTTCTGGTGCGCCTGCATCGCCTGGTTCAAGCGGGTGCGCCATGCGCCGTCCGACGCTTTGCGCTGCGGGCGGGGCATCGGAATCCTGGCGGTGGCCTTTTTCATGGCGCGCCCCACGTCACGACCCGAGCACCTTGGGACAGCCGAGCACCACCACGCCACCATGCGCGGTATTGCTGCCCAACATCGCGGCCGGGCGACCGCCCACCAGAACCTTGTTCGCGCCGCGCACGATGCTGTCCGGCGGGCCGACGCAGGTCGCCAGGTCCCCCACGCACGCCGCCGGCATGCCGCCGATCAGCACCTTGGGGCAACCCGGTCCCGTGATCGGGCCGCCCACATGCGGCACCGGCCCGGTGGTCATGGGGCAAGTGTGCATGTCGGTCAGGCGGGCGAGTGGCGGCATGTCTTCGTTCGACCAGGGATCTGAATCACATGAAATTGCTGAGCACGCTCATCGTGCTCAACTTGCTGTTGGCCGGGCGGTGGAGAGGCACCCCGGCGATGATGAACGGCGAGGCCTGCACCAGGCCGGCCGCGAGCTTCTGGGCCGGATGGATGTGGTGCTTGATTACCCGCTCCATGTCGTCCATCCAGCCGGCCTGGCCGAACTCGTCGAACAGCATCACCACCAGATCGGATGTCTCGGAGCACACCAGCATGTAGGCACCCAGCAACGGACACAGCTTGAACGCGCGCAGGTCGAGGTTTTCGGGGTTCTTCAGCACCCTGTTGACCAATACGGTTTCGCGATACTCGATCGCGAACTTCGCGATGACCCGGGCGGCATTCGCCGCGGCCTTGGCGGCACCGACCGCCGGCGCAAGCACCGCCCCCGCGCCCTTCGCCGCATGCAGCGCGACATTGGCGCCGAATGCTGCCGACGTGATCGAAGCCTTGGCGACCTGGTTGGCCGTTTCCCGCGCCAGCAACGTGCGCACGGCGTCGAATGCCGCAGCCGCGTCACCGTGTTCGATCGCGAACGCGTGGGTCGACGCATCGTACTGCTTGTAACCCTTGTAGATCGCCTGTCCCCATTGCGCCAGCATCTTGGTGCCATCCGCCACCAGGCTGATGATCGGCAGCATGCTCGCGACATGCTCGATCGTTTGCGCGACCGCTGCCGCGCCCGTCTCGGCCGCGGCTTGCGCGGCGAAATCGCGCACCATCGCGATCTGGGTGCCGAACATCTCGTTGACGGCCTTGGTGACCTCCGGCTCCACCGCGGCCTTGACCAGGCCGACTCCTGTCTGTCGGGCTCCCGCCACGGCTTGTTCCAGGTTCTTGCGGGCCAGCACCATCTGCGACAATGAGTTGACGATGCGCAACTGGACTGCCTTCCCGGCAAACAACGTCTGCAGCTTCCTGCGCCGCGAATCGTCCCAGAACTTCAGCGCCGCCACTTCGTCCGGCGGCAGCTTGAGGTCCACGTACACCGCCTTGGCCAGGTTGGTAAAGGGAGCGTGGGGCGCCTTGTTGCGCGGACTGGCTTTCCAGTTCTCGCCGTTGTGCCGCTTCCATCCGGCGAGCGCAATTCGTACGTCCTTCACCTTGGCGGGTGTTTTCGACGTTTCGTAGGCCTTGATCGCTGCGTCGAGCTTCTTCAGCGCACTGCTGCGCGGCCGTACGCGAAGTTCGGTTTGGGCAAGCCAGGTTGAGTAGTTGGGAATTGCCGTCATGTGAGTTCAATTACTAGGCTTTGCTAGAAAAACATGACCTTCTTTAGGGTCGCCATGCGACCTCCAGGCTCATTTCAGTGCAGCGGCTGACGATCAGCTACCACTCGTCGCCATATTCGAACCATTCCGAATTCCTTTTCATCCCTCACTCCTACCAAGAAGCGAATCCAGCCCTTTCTTGATACCCACAAATCTACCACGAAGTCGACATAAGGCTCTTCGTTTCTTACACAACCAACCGGTTACTTCAACGTCGACGGGTCAATCGCGCCGGTACTACTGTAGAACCCGGCGTTGAATTTGTTATCTTTATAAGTTGATAAACTAAGGTAATCAAATGGAGCGCCAACTAACGTATTTCCTATCTTCACCGCTTTTTGAAATGCACCGCTATTTGCTACAGTTCCGATATTGCTTGAAAAAGAGCGCTTCGAGGCCGAGGGTGCAAGAAACATACAACATTTACATTTTTCATGGTTATCTTTTTGCGTGAACTGAACCCCACCCTTGTTTATGGCATTTACTAGATCGTCAGTAAGCGAATTTTCGATAGCTACCAACTTTGGACTGGTCTCATCCAACCATTGCCGTGCTGTATGGAAAACATCTTCCAGTGCTGTGATTGCGTCTGCTAACTTTTCGTGACGACGATTAGCCTGACTGAGTGCAACCATAAGCTGCATGATAGCGTCGCAAACCCTATGTTCGTCTATATAATGTTGACTGTTGTTGTATTTACTAACTGCTGCGTTCACTGCATCCAACGACTCTTTGTACTTACGACGATACCGATCCAGACCATCGATGCTCAGGTCCTTGAATTGAAATTTCACTATCCCTTCGACGTCCTTAGCTTGCTGAGCCCGCTTGAGTCGCCACGCATGATGCTTCCCTCGGATGGCACTTTCGGCTCCGGTAAGCACTTTGTTTATAGCGGTTACTGCAATACCCGGTATCGGCGCTGTTCCCAGAGCTTTTTTTCCTAAATTCATGGCGAGTTTGCTAGCTTTTGACGCAAACGAACCTCGGCTATGTAGTGCACTCATGACGGAGTCGAGTGATTGTGTATGTGCAATACGCGTAGCTACACCTTTATTTTTTACGGCATCTTTGGCAACGGCCATCATGGCAGCAATTCTGTCTTCCGCATAGTTCGGCGGCAATTTTGAATCAGGCATTTTCATCTCTCCGGTTGTGGACGAATTCAAGCAACTTTCCTGATCACATAAGTAACGGCTAGCGAGCTAACTCCTGTAGGTTCAGGAAATATCTTCGTTGGCGTACAAAGGTATCGTTTTTATTAATACCGATAACCAGCCCAACTAGAAGCGTTTGATTTATTCGCTTGTTCGATCAGATCGCCCGAGTTGCTTCGGTAACTTGGGGTTAGTGATGAGGGAGGAACAATCGTGTGGACAGCATTAACGCACGCTTGGCGTCCGCTCCTGGCGGTTCGCCATCCCTTGCGCCAATGTTCCCGTGGCACCAAGCGAGAACAACTCCCCGACGGTCGACGAGCTCGTCGCGGACCCCGTCCAACCTGCGTCACCCAGATGAGCTCACGCGTACTACGCCAGCGTGTCGGCCAGACATTCATCTTTCGTCTGGGCATGGTCGCGCCCTGCAGGCATTCACTGGAAGGCATACGAAAATCCATCGTCGTTGACGCCCACCTTCACGCCGGTCACCGGCACGCCCTCGATCATGCGATTCAGGAATTCGCGTGAGACGTCGGGGAGCATGGTGTTGGTCAGGATCGCGTCGATCATGCGGCCGCCGGATTCGGATTCGGTGCAGCGGCTGACGACCAGCTTGACCACGTCCTCGCCGTACTCGAACGGAATCCGATAGCGCGCTTCGATGCGTTTCTTGATGCGGTTCAATTGCAGCTCGACGATCTTGCCGAGCATCTCGGGGCTCAGCGGGTAGTACGGGATCGTCACCAGCCGGCCCAGCAGGGCGGGCGGGAAAACCTTCAGCAGCGGTTCGCGCAGTGCCTTGGCGATGCCTTCGGGTTCGGGCATCAGTTCCGGGTCCTTGCACAGGCCCGCGATCAAATCGGTGCCGGCGTTGGTCGTGAGCAGGATCAGGGTGTTCTTGAAGTCGATGGAACGGCCCTCGCCGTCTTCCATCACGCCCTTGTCGAATACCTGGAAAAAGATTTCGTGGACGTCGGGGTGGGCTTTTTCGACCTCGTCCAGCAGCACCACGGAATACGGCTTGCGGCGCACGGCCTCGGTCAGCACGCCGCCTTCGCCGTAGCCGACGTAGCCGGGCGGCGCGCCCTTCAAGGTGGAGACGGTGTGCGCCTCCTGGAACTCGCTCATGTTGATGGTGATGAGGTTCTGTTCGCCGCCGTACAGCGCTTCGGCGAGCGCCAGCGCGGTTTCGGTCTTGCCGACGCCGGAAGTGCCGGCCAGCATGAAAACGCCGATCGGCTTGTTGGGATTGTCGAGGCCCGCGCGCGAGGTCTGGATGCGCTTGGCGATCATTTCCAGCGCGTGGTCCTGGCCGATCACGCGCTTGCCCATGATCGAGGCCAGGTTCATCACGGTCTCGAGTTCGCTGCGCACCATGCGGCCGACCGGAATGCCGGTCCAGTCCGCCACGACCGAACCGACGGCGGTGTAATCGACGGTCGGCAGGATCAGCGGGTGCTCGCCCTGCAATTCGGCAAGTTTCGTTTGCAAGCCCTTCAGTTCTTCG
Source organism: Rhodanobacter sp. (assembly GCA_044464225.1). Lineage (GTDB taxonomy): Bacteria > Pseudomonadota > Gammaproteobacteria > Xanthomonadales > Rhodanobacteraceae > 66-474. Next base: position 308,197 of record JBIQLN010000002.1, read on the forward strand.
AGCGCGGCGGCGCGTTCGGCGTCGCTCAGGGGCGATGCGGCGACCGGGGCTTCAGTGGCCGTGGCGGCGCCGCCGCCTGCCTCAGCTTCCGACGTGGCATTGGCCGCTTCTTCCAGCGCACTGCCGGTGCCTTCGACCGGGGCCGCATCGCCGCGCAGCTTCGCGCGCAAGGCAAGAATCTGCTCGACCAGTTCCTTTTCAGCCTGCCAGTCGGCTTCGAGTTTTACCAGCCGCGCCTTCTGGATCGCGAGTTTTTCGCCCGCCAGCGCTTCGCGCTCGGCCACGTCGACGCCCACGGTCTTCTCGCGCCCGATGATCGCGAGTTCGGTTTCGAGTGCGGCAATGCGCTTGCGGGTGTCGTCGACTTCCGGCGGCACCGCATGCTGGCTGACCGCGACGCGCGCGCAGGCGGTGTCGAGCAGGCTGACCGCCTTGTCCGGCAACTGGCGCGCCGGGATGTAGCGATGCGACAGCTTGACCGCGGCTTCCAGCGCCTCGTCGAGGATCTGCACGCGATGGTGTTTCTCCATCACGCTGGCGACGCCGCGCATCATCAGGATGCCCTTTTCTTCGCTCGGTTCTTCGACCAGCACGGTCTGGAACCGGCGCGTGAGCGCGGGATCCTTTTCGATGTGCTTCTTGTATTCGGCCCATGTGGTGGCACCGACGGTGCGAAGATTCCCGCGCGCGAGCGCCGGCTTCAAAAGGTTGGCCGCGTCACCGGTGCCGGCCGCGCCGCCGGCGCCCACCAGCGTGTGCGCCTCGTCGATGAAAAGGATGATGGGCTTCGGTGAAGACTGGACTTCCTCGATCACCTGGCGCAGGCGGTTCTCGAACTCGCCCTTCATGCTGGCGCCGGCTTGCAGCAGGCCGACGTCCAGCGAACGCAGCTCCACGTCCTTCAACTGCGGCGGCACGTCGCCTTGCGCGATCCGCAACGCGAAGCCTTCGACGACTGCGGTCTTGCCGACGCCGGCTTCGCCGACCAGCATCGGGTTGTTCTGGCGGCGGCGCATCAGGATGTCGACGACCTGGCGAATTTCCTCGTCGCGGCCGACGATCGGGTCGATCTTGCCGTTGCGGGCCTGCTCGGTCAGGTCGACCGTGAATTGCTTCAGCGCTTCCTGCTTGCCCATCTGCGCAGGGCCCATCGCGCCACTGGTTTCGCCTGGCGCGGCAGCATTGCCCAGCTTGAAGCCGTCGTTGGCGCTCTGGCCGTCTTCCGGCGAACCTTCCACGACCTCGGCAAACTTGTCCTTCAAGGTCTCCAGCTTGATCTTGTCGAACTCGGACGAGATGCCGGTGAGTGCGTTGCGCAGGTGACGCGTCTCCAGGACGCCGACGATCAGGTAACCAGTGCGCACCTGCGCTTCGCCGAACATCAGTGTCGCGAACACCCAGCCGCGTTCCACCGCTTCCTCGACGCTGCTGGACAGGTCGGTGATCGACGTGGACCCGCGCGGCAGGCGATCGAGCGCGTCGGTCACGTCGCGCGCGAGGTTCGACGGATTGATGTTGAATTGCTTGACGATGTGGTGCAGGTCGGAATCCTGCAACTGCAGGATCTGGTGGATCCAGTGCACCAGTTCGACGTACGGGTTGCCGCGCAACTTGCAGAACACCGTGGCGCTTTCGATGCCGCGGTAGGCGAGCTTGTTGAGCTTTCCGAACAAGGCAGTGCGACTGATCTCGGCCATGAATCCACCCTTCAAGGTTGTGTTGACGCCCGCATCGGCGCGGACGCAAAGGAAAAACGTTTTGTCATCCGGCGTGCATGCCTAGCCCACCGGCCTCAGCACGACCTGGTCGGCGTCGCCATCGATACGCGGCGCGCCCATCCAGGTCGAAAGGCCCATGCGCCCGCTGCGGCCGAGTTTCGTGGTCGGCACCTCGGCGCGCTCCAGCACCAGTTGCACGTCCCAGGCCTTGTCTTCGCCGACGTAGGTCTTCACCGCAGCGACCAGTTGCCGCAGCGTCTCGCCGCCCGGCAGGAACCCGTTGAAGCGATCCAGCGACAGCGGCCCGATGCGCAAGCGGAAACGTTGCTGCGCGCCCCACACGTAACTGCCCAGCACCGCGGTGCGGCCAAGACACGCAACGTCACCGGAACCGCCGAGCCGCAGATGTGCTTCGGCCGGCAGGCACATCCAGTCGGCGACGAATTCGAGCACCCGCACCGGGATGCCGAAGAAATGCTCCAGCAACCGCTGCAGTCCTTCGGCATTGCGTGCCTGCGTCAGCAGCCGGCCCGCGAAATAGCGCTTGTAGCGATCGGGCAAGGCATCGCGGTCGGCCAGACCCGTGGTCGACAGACCCACCAGCGCACCCATGTACAAACGGAACCGATCACGCTCTGGGCGGTCGCGCTGCACGGTCGGCTGCGCATCCGCCCAGGCGCGGTAGAACAGGCTGATCAGGCGGTGATGGAAAAGATCGGCGAACGCGACCAGCGTCTTGTCCTTGGCGTGGCGCACGCGCTCGAGCACATATTCGGTCAGGTGCAACGGCAGCGGCGCGTTGACGCCGAACAAACCGAAGGCGAAGTTCTTCAGGCGCGGCGGTGCGCCGTCGATGCCCGGTTCCAGTCCGTCCACGTCGCGCGGCGCGAACGCCAGCGACGGTGTTGCGCCGAGCCGCACCGGGTCTTCCGCAGGCCGGGTCGATTCGCCCAGCCGCGGCCGGTCGGGATACGCGCTCTCGATCCGGCGCAGCGCCTCGAAAAGCTCGAACGCTTCCGGGTGATCCTCGAGCGCGCGTTGCAGCGCTACAGGATCGGGCGTTTGCCGAGCCGTGCCGGCCATCGGGCGACCTCGTTGCGTTCAAGGGTGCGCAAGACGGTTTCGGTGAACGAATTGACCGAAACATAGCGTGCGAAAAAGTGCTGCATCACCGCGCCGAGCAGGAAAGCCCCGGTGCCTTCGAAAGCACCGTCGTCGCAGGTGAGGGTGATTTCAAGGCCGCGGCCGAAGCTGATCGGGCCGGGCACCGGAATGCGCCGCACCACGGGAACCGAGCTGACCGATTTCACGCCTTCGATCTGGCGGTGCGCGTTGGCGTCGAATTCATCGCAATACAGCGTCAGCATTTCGCGCAGCGCCGCCGCGCCTTCGTTGGCATCGCCATCCAGCAGCGACACGTAGTTCAGTTGCAGGTGGCTGATGAGGCGCCACGCCGTCTGTCCGCTCGCGACCGAAGCGCGCGGTTTGGTGGGCCCGGCCACGCAGCGGATCGACGTCACCGGCGCGCCGCTGTCGAGCGTGAAGTCGGTGGTCGATTTGCCGACCGGCATCTGCAATGGCAGGTCGCGATTGGTGCACAGGAGACGCATGCCGATCTGGCGCAGCCTGGTCGGATACGGCGCGTCGTTGGCATCGACCAGCGCAATGAAGATCTCGTTGCCGACGTAACTGGATCGCGCGCCGGCGCGCTTCTGCTTGCTCGACAGCAGCCGCGGTTCGCGGCGGATGGTGTAGAACGCACTGCCCCGCGCGTGCCAGATGCGCTGGTCGCAGCCGTAGAAAGGCTGGAAGCGCTGCTCGGGTTCCTGGCGATCGCCGAACCCTTCGACGTCGCTGACCGAATGGATCTCGAAATCCATCGGCCGCACCCGATCGGCCACCACGTGGTATTCGGTGGCACCGGTCTTCAGGTGGATGCGGTCGGCGCGGCGCGGGAACAGGTTGATCGCAGGGGTGCAGAACAACCGGAAGTTGTCGGCGTCCACCGCGTTGTGCAGGCGCGCCACGCTGCGGTCGAACAGCGCGATGATTTCGAATTGCGCACCCGGCATCCGCGCCAGTACCCGCTGCAGACCGGCGAACTCGACGAACAGGAATCGTTCCGGGCAGGCGAAATATTCCTGCAGCAATCGGTAACCGCTGAAGGAACGATCGGTGTACGGCAGCAATGCCTCGTCGTCGGCAAAACCCTTGGGCCGGATGTGGCCGGCGTCGAGGAACTCGGTGGTGACGCCGCTCTTGCCGGTGGCCCGCACCACGAAACCGACGGCGTTGCCCAGCAACTGTTCGTACAGGCGCTTGGGCAACTCGTCCGCGCCGGCCAGGAACACCGGCAGCGTATCCAGCTTCAGCATGTTGGCTTCGGCGCCGGCGGTGACGTTGAACTTGAGGCTCAAACCGGCGCGCACGCTGCGGCCCTCCGGCACCGGCACTTCGGCCGCGGCGAGCGCGGCAGGCGTGTCGAAATACTTGGCCGCGGCCAGTTCCAGCGGCCACAGGGTGACGTCATGCGCGGTGCGGTATTCGCAGGCGGTGCGCTCGTCGCGCGCGACGACACCGCGCAGGGATGTCTGCCGCGCCACCACGTGACCCGCGACGAGCGCAGCTTCCTTCGGATCGGGATGCATCTGCACCACGGCCATCGACGGCACGGGCGCGAGATAGTGCGGATACACCATCTCCATCAGGTGCTGGGTGAACACCGGGTACTGCGCATCCAGTTTCATCTGGATGCGCGAAGTGAGGAAGGCGAAGCCTTCCAGCAGGCGCTCGACGTACGGATCGGCGCATTCGAAACCTTCCAGTCCCAGCCGGCCGGCGATCTTCGGATACTCGCGCGCGAACTCGGCGCCCATGCCGCGCACGAACTGCAGTTCGCGGTCGTAGTAGCGGAGCAGGCGCGGATTCATGTCAGGGCGCCCCGGTCACGCTGACGGCGCCGGTTTCGAGATCCACTTCGCTCTTCAGGTACAGATTCAGCGGCAGCGGCTGGGCCCACATCTCGGAATCGATCCGGAAAGTGAGCGATCGCTGGTCCATGTTGTCGGCGCGGACTTCCACCCCGACGCGCAACGTCGACGGCGTCAGCCGCGGCTCGAAAGCCAGCATCGCCTCGCGCAACTCGCGCTGCAGTTCGGCCGCATCGACGCCGGACACCGCGGCGCCGGTGAGGTCCGGGATGCCGAAGTTGATGACCGATTGCGTGGCTTCGGGAAAATCCTCGAGCGTTTCCCGTGCCCCCAGGTTTACGCAGTTGAGCAGCCAGGCAATGTCGCGGGTGACGCATTCGCGCAGCCGCTGCGCCGATATCACCCGTTTGTCGCGACTCTCGACCCGCTGGGCCGGCTCGTCATCGGTAAGCCGGTCCAGCAAGGAAGGCTGAAGGCGTTCCTGGGTAGTGAGCTCGGCCATCGCGACGCACCCTCAGGCTTCACCGAAGCGGATCTCGCGGATATCCAGCAACGGATATTCCCCGGCGTCGGTCGCGAACATGCGTTGCCCCACGCCCGTCGCGGTGCCGCCGTCGAGCTCCGTCCATTCGGTCTTGCGTCCGAGCACGAACCCGTCATCGCCGGCTTTTTCCGTTCCCGGATAGCGGGCGGGCACGAAGCCGATGGCCTTGCCGCCGTTGCTCCAGGTGATTTCGACCGGCACCCATACCTGGTCGCGCAGATCGGCCGGCGCTTCGAAACGAAGTTCCGCAATGCGCGTGAACGGCACCCACGAATAGCCGCCTTCCAGGATCACTTCCAGGCACGGTCCGAAGCGCGGGTCGGCGTCGGCCATCCATTCGAAAGCCTGGCCATCGATGCTTCCGCCGACGGCCTGGGCCTGCTCGAAAGCCTGTTCGCGCAGCGGCGCCGCTTGCGCGTGGCGACCGTCGATGTCGAGCTTGAGCGCTTGCAGCAGCAGCGCAAGCCATTGTTCCGGTTCGCCCACGATGACGGGGGAACGCTGTCCGACGAACACCGCGCGGCGGGCACGTTCGCCGTTCAGGACCGCCGTGTAGCTGGTCACCATCAATGTGTTGGCGGGATCGAGTTCGCCGACGACGTTCAACTGGGTCTGGGCACGATCCCACTCGCCCAGCAAGGCCAGAAGCTGAAACAGGAAAACCCGGCGGCGGACGTCCGCCGGGTTTTGCCGCACTTCCGCCGTCAGCAACTGCAGGGCCTCGCCCGGACGACCTTCCTTCAACGCGGTTTCCGGATTCATGCGAGTACCCCTGTGGTCTGCTTCCGGCGTGACACGACCGTGCGTGCGGAACGTCAGGCTTTCGCCACCTTGGTGATGTCATAGGCGAACGTCTTGGCCGCGCCATCCGCCGAACCGTCGTCCTTCTGCGGCTGGAACTTGTAGTTGAACTTGCCGAAGTTCAGCGTGATGTTTTCGGTCAGGCGGTCTTCGCCGCCCGAACCGCCGGTCGTGATCGAATTGATCAGGATGCCCTCGCTCAACTCGATCGTGACGAAGTCGGTCTGCTCGCCGGTCGCGTTGGTCACGTACAGCCATGCCTCGGAAATGCGCGCGCCCGTGCAGCAGGCCTGCAGCAGCGCATTGGAGGTGCCGTCCACGTACTTGGTGATGGAAATGTCCTGCACGTGCGCCTTGCCACCGCTGGCCGAACCCGCACCCGAATGCATGTCGCCGGAGTTGGAAACACCCCAGGACCACGCGAGGATCGGGATTTCCTTGGTGTGTTTGGCGTGATTGGAAGCGCCCTCGATGGTGACCGAACCCTTGCCGAACTTCAGGTGCATATCAAAAGCCATGACATTCTCCGATTACGGTAGATGAGATGGGCGCCAGCGTCGGCCCCCCCGGTGGATGAAACCCGTTGATGAAACCTCGCGCGGCCCGTTGCCGGGCTGCGCGATTGCAGCGTGGATCAGCCCTTCGCCGCCGATGGCAGCCGCGATACCAGCCGCAGCGACACCGTCAGGCCTTCCAGTTGGTAGTGCGGCCTGAGGAAGAACTTCGAGCTGTAGTACCCCGGGGCGCCTTCCACTTCCTCGACGACCACCTCGGCAGCCGCCAGCGGGTGGCTCGCCTTGGTTTCCTCGCTGGAATTGGCCGGGTCGCCATCCACGTATTGCAGGACCCAGTTGGTCAGCCATTTCTGCATCTGTTCGCGATCGCTGAAAGAGCCGATCTTGTCGCGCACGATGCACTTCAGGTAATGCGCAAACCGGCAACAGGCGAACATGTAAGGAAGCCGCGCACCCAGCGCCGCATTGGCGGTCGCGTCGGGGTTGTCGTATTCCTCGGGCTTGTTCAGCGACTGCGCGCTGATGAACGCGGCCATGTCCGAGTTCTTGCGGTGCACCAGCGGCATCAGGCCCATCTTGTCCAGTTCGGCCGAACGGCGGTCGGTGATCGCGATTTCGGTGGGGCATTTCATGTCCACGCCACCGTCGTCGCTCGGGAAGGTGTGCACCGGCAGGCCCTCGACTGCACCGCCCGACTCGATGCCGCGGATGCGCGAGCACCAGCCGTACTGCTTGAACGAGCGGTTGATGTTCACCGCCATCGCATAGGCGGCGTTCTGCCAGGTGTACTTGGACGAATCGGCGCCGGAGGTGTCTTCCTCGAAGTCGAATTCCTCGACCGGATCGGTCTTGGCGCCGTACGGCAGCCGCGCCAGGGTGCGCGGCATCGCCAGCGCGAGGTAACGCGAATCGTCCGACTCGCGCAGCGAGCGCCACGCCGCGTAGTCCGGCGTCGACTGGATCTTGGCGAGGTCGCGCGGATTGGACAGCTCGTTCCAGCTGTCGAAACCGAGCAGGGTGTGGTTGGCGGCGGCGAGGAACGGCGCATGCGCCGCCGCCGCGACCTGACCGATGCCGGCCAGCATCTCGACGTCCTGCGGGCTGTGGTCGAAGTAATAGTCGCCGACGAGGCACCCGTACGGTTCGCCGCCGAGCTGGCCGTATTCCTCTTCGTAGACCTTCTTGAAGATCGGGCTCTGGTCCCAGGCGGTGCCCTTGTAGCGCTTCAGGGTCTTGCCCAATTCCTTCTTGGAAATGTTGAAGACGCGGATCTTCAACTGCTGGTCGGTTTCGGTGTTGTTGACGAGGTAGTGCAGGCCGCGCCAGGCGCTTTCCAGTTTCTGGAAATCGGCGTGGTGCATGATCAGGTTCATCTGCTCGCTGATCTTGCGGTCCAGTTCGGCAATGTAGGCCTGGATGGTTTCGGTGAGGTCTTCGGAAACGATGTCCGACTTGTCGAGGACCTGTTCGGCCAGCGTGCGCACCGCCGATTCGACTTCCTCGCGGGCGCGGTCGCTCTTGGGTTTGAATTCCTTGTTGAGCAGGGCGGCAAAGTCGCCTGAATCGGCGGTTTTTTCGGCCGTGGCAACGGCGGATTCGGTTTCCTTCTGTGCGGCCATGTCGATTACTCCTTGCTCGCGGCGTCGTCAGCCGCCTCTTCGGACGGCTTGGGGGCCGACGTCAACGATTGCAGCAATGCGGGATCACGGATCGCGTTGGCGATCAGCTTTTCGGCGCCGGCCTTGCCATCCATGTAGGTATTGAGGTTGGCAAGCTGGGTCCGCGCTTCGAGCAGCTTGGCGACCGCGCCGACCTTGCGGGCCACGGCCGCGGGCGAGAAGTCATCCATGCTTTCGAAGGTGACGTCGACGTTGAGGTTGCCCTCGCCCGTAAGCGTGTTGGGTACCGCAAACGACACCCGCGGCTTCATCGCCTGCAGGCGGCTGTCGAAATTGTCGACGTCGATCTCGAGCGCCTTGCGTTCTTCCACGCTTGGCAGCTCCGCGTTGTTGGCACCGGACAGGTCCGACATCACGCCCATCACGAACGGGACCTGGACCTTCTTCTGCGCGCCGAAGATCTCGACGTCGTATTCGATCTGCACGCGCGGCGCCCGATTGCGCGCGATGAACTTCTGACTGCTCTGCTTGGCCATAGCCTGTCTCCTCAAGGACAAAGAATCCGGGCGGGTGGCCCGGTGGCAACCACCGCGCTGCATTGCCGGAGACCGGCCGCCGCTTGCCGGTTTCCGCCACATCCGCACAACACGCGTACCCTGCGTCGGAAAGCGCTCACAGGCCCGTTGCGCCGACGTCCTGGAACGCCGGTGCAAATCCCTGGTCTCGCAAACCGTCTCCCTGTGTCGGGCCTCTTCCACGCCAGCCCGATCGGAACCACTGCAGAACGGCAGCGCGGCGCATCGCCGCAATGACGTTCCCGCCTCCCTTGGCGTGGCCCTCGCACCCTGTGCCACAAAGGTGGGCGAAGTCGAACCCTACGCCGTCAATTCAGTTTGTGTCAACAATCATCCACGCCCCGGATGCATGCACGCGCGCGACGATACCGCGCGATGCTGCCCGTCCGCGAGGATCCGGCGTGCGCCGCGGCCATTTCAGCGGCAATCCGTGCCGGCTTGCATGTTAGGCTGCCGTCCGTCACCGTGATTTTTCCGAGTTCCCCCGCACATGCTCCAAGCGCACCGCATCGGCTGGACGTCCGTGGCCCTGGCCGGACTCCTGCCCATCGTAGCCTTCGCCCAAGCCCCGCCTGCGCAAAATCCGTCACAGACTGCGGTGTCCGCCCAACCCGACCAGGCCGAACTGGTCCGCGAGGTCGCAGCCGCGACCGGCAAGGATCCGGCCTCGTTGAATGCGCTGCTGGATGGCGCGGTGGTGAAGCAGAGCATCATCGATGCGATGACGCGCCCGGCCGAAAGCAAGCCCTGGAGCGCGTATCGCCCGATCTTCCTGAATCCCGAGCGGATCGATGAAGGCGTGGTGTTCTATCGGCAGCACCACGCGCTGCTCGATCAGATCGGCCGGCAATACGGCGTGCCGCCGCAATACATCGTCGCGATCATCGGCGTGGAAACCAATTACGGCAGCAACACCGGCAGCTATCGCGTGCTGGACGCGCTGGTGACGCTGGCGTTCCATTACCCGCCGCGCGCGAAGTATTTCCGCGGTGAATTAAAGACGCTGCTGGAACTGCCCGCGGACAAGCTCCCGGGCGCCATTCCCGACATCTACGGATCCTATGCCGGTGCCCAGGGACTTGCGCAATTCATGCCGTCCAGCATCCGCGATTTCGCGGTGGACGCCGACGGCGATGGCCACATCAACCTGATGGCTTCGTTGCCGGATGCCTTCGCCAGCATCGCCAACTATTTCCGGGCGCACGGCTGGCAGGCCGGTGAGCCAGTGGCGGTGCAAGCCGATCCCAGCGCCACCGCCGCGCCGCCGCCGGCCTACGAGAACGTGATGCCGGACAAGCCGCTGGAGTCATTCACCGCGGCCGGCTACCCACCTACGGCCGGGGAAGATCCCTCGCTGCCGGCGAACCTGCTGACGCTGGATGGCGCGAACGGCACCGAATACTGGCTGACCTTCCAGAATTTCTACGTGATCACCCGCTACAACCGGAGCCCGATGTACGCGATGGCCGTGATGCAGCTGGCCGACGCGATCGCGCACGGCATCGCCCAGGCGCCCGCCGCACAATGACGCGCGCGCTGCGCCCCATGTTGCTCGCGCTGCTGGCGCTGGCGGCCCTGGCGTTGACGGCCTGTTCGTCCAATCCGTCACGTCGGGACTCGGGTGGCAACCGCGCGTCGAACACGTGGCGCGACGACACCAGCCTGTCGCAATCGGAGCGCTACCACCAGCGCAGGGACTCCACGCCCGACATCAAGGACATCGACTTCGGCAAGATTCCCGAGCCGGTGCCGATGCCCGAACCGCGTTCGCGCTATGGCAACAAGTCGCCGTACACCGTGAACGGCCAGACCTATCGCGTGCTGCCCAGCGCCGCGGGTTATCGCGAGCGCGGCATCGCCTCGTACTACGGCAGCAAGTTCAACGGCTACAAGACGTCCGATTTCGAAACCTACGACATGTACAAGTTCTCGGCGGCCAGCAAGGTGCTGCCGTTGCCGAGCTTCGCGCGGGTCACCAACCTGGAGAACGGCAAGAGCGTGATCGTGCGCGTCAACGACCGCGGCCCGTTCGTGCCCAACCGCGTGATCGACCTTTCGCTGGCCGCCGCGGTGCGCATCGGCATCTGGCCCAAGGGCACCGGGCTGGTCGAGGTGCAGGGCATCGATCCCTCGCATCCGACTGCGGAACCTGCTCCCCTCACCGCGGTCACACCGCGAACGGGCCGGCAACCGCTGCTGTACGTGCAAGTCGGGGCGTTCGCCGACGCGGCCAACGCCGACCGGCTGGCGGCGCGGCTGCGTGGGCTGAAACTGGGGCCGGTACGCGTGATCCCCGGCAACGCGAATGGACGCACGCTGCAGCGCGTGCAGATCGGTCCGTTGCCCGACGTGGATACGGTCGATCGCACCACCGCAAAACTCGATGCGCTCGGGTTGCCTCATGCAAGCGTCGCAGTAGAGTAGGCGATTCATCGGGGTTGCCCCGCTGTCACCCATCGCTTCACTTTTCCGGATTTCGAAACCTGATGAAAATCTCGCGTTCCCTGATGCTGGTGTCCCTGGTCGCATTCGCCGGTGCGCTTTTCGCGCAGACCGCGCTGCCTCCCAAACCCGCGACCCCGCCCAAGCCGGTGCCCACGATCCCGCAGACACCGATTCCACCGGCGCCGCAGCCTAACGCTCAGGCGTGGGTGCTGATGGATTACGCCAACGGGCAGATCCTGGCGTCCAGCAACATGGACCAGCGCCGCGCGCCCGCCTCGCTGACCAAGATCATGACCGAGTACGTGGTCAACTCGGAGATCAAGGCCGGCAAGATCCACATGGACGACAAGGTGCACATCAGCGAGCATGCCTGGCGCGCCGGCGGAGCAGGCACCGACGGGTCGACCAGCTTCCTGAAACTGAATTCCGACGTGCCGCTGAAGGACCTTCTGTACGGCATGATCATCCAGTCCGGCAACGACGCCGCGATCGCGCTGGCCGAGCACGTCGCCGGCTCCGAGCAGGCGTTCGCGCAGATGATGAACGCCTACGCGCAGCGACTCGGCATGACGGGCACCCATTTCGTCAATGCCTCGGGCTATCCCGCGCCCGACCATTACAGCACCGCGCACGACATCGCGATCCTGTCGCGCGCGCTGATCCACAACTTCCCCGAGGAATACAAGATCTCGAAGATCAAGGCGTTCGAGTGGAACGGCATCACCCAGCACAACCGAAACACGCTGCTGTGGACCGACCCCACGGTGGACGGCATCAAGACCGGCTCGACCAAGGAAGCCGGTTTCTGCCTTGCCGCCTCGGCGCTTCGCGACGGCATGCGCCTGATCGCCGTGACGATGGGCGGCCCCGACATGAACGCCGCGACCACCGGCGACGAAGCGCTGCTTAACTGGGGCTTCAACTTCTACCGCACCCACGACCTCTACAAGGCGGGCCAGGTGCTGGCCACGCCGCGATTGTGGAAGGGAGAGGCCGACACGCTGGAACTCGGCATCGCCGAAGATGCGTCGGTGACCATCCCGCGTGGCCGCTACGACCAACTTCAGGCCACGCTGGAAATTCCGCAACGGCTGGTTGCGCCCTTCAAGCAGGGCCAGCAGGTCGGCACGCTGAAGATCGCCTTCGATGGCAAGCCGCTGGTCACGGAGCCACTCGTGGTATTGAAGGACGCGCCCCAGGGTGGCTTCTTCAAGCGGCTGTGGGATGCAATTCTCTTGTGGTTCCATCATGGCAACGGCACCACCACCACCCCGGCGCCGACCGTGTCGGTGTCGTCGGCGACCAGCGCCGCGACGCCGGCACAGCGTTGATTTTGCTCGTCATCCCGGAATCGCGCGATATCCGGAACCCGGCGTCTTTGCATTTCCATCATTCTGCAAAAGTCACTGGGTGCCGGCTTGCGCCGGAATGACGAACGTGGATATTGTTCAAGATGTTTCGAGAAACAGAATGCGCGAACTCGGCGACATCGAGAAGAACGAAGGCCAGGGCTTCCAGTTTCCCGGCAGCTTCGAGATCACGGCGATGGGCAACGCCAACGCCAACCTTCGTGAGCGCGTGGGCGAGATCCTGCGCGAAATCGGGCTGTCGGTGCTGGATGCCAGCGTGCGCGAACGGGCGTCGAGCCAGGGCAACTACGTTTCGGTGAGCGTGGTCTTCAACTGCCCTTCGCGCGAGAAGTACGAGGAAGCCCACGCGGCACTGCGCGCCCATCCGGATATCCGGTACACGCTTTGAAGGGATCCGGGCGAAGCACACGGTTCCTGATTTGAACGGGGCGCACGGCTCTCGGCGTGGTGGATGCGGATCGAAGTGGCGCAACGGGCATGGCCATCCACCGGGCCTGGCGCATCAATGGTTGCAATGAACACGACGGTTTCCCATATCGAATGCGAGCCCCGGCTCCCCCACTGCGGGAGCCCGCTCCTGGTGCGTCATCTCGGTCGCCAGCCGTACGAACCGGTGTGGCGCGCCATGCAGGCGTTCACCGACGCGCGGGGCCCGGCCACGCCGGACGAAGTGTGGCTGGTGCAACACGATCCGGTTTTCACGCTGGGCCAGGCCGGCAAGCCGGAACACGTGCTGGCGCCCGGCGACATCCCGGTGATCAACGTGGATCGCGGCGGCCAGGTGACCTACCACGGCCCCGGCCAGATCGTGGCCTACCCGCTGCTGGACCTGCGCCGCCTGAAAATCGGCGTACGCGAACTGGTACGGCGGATCGAGCAATCCATCATCGACACGCTGGCCGAATGGAACGTCGTCGCCGTGCGCCGCGACGGTGCGCCGGGCGTGTACGTGGGCGAAGCCAAGATCGCGGCGCTGGGGCTCAGGGTGCGCCACGGCTGCACCTTCCACGGCCTTGCCTTCAACATCGCGATGGACCTGGAGCCCTTCCACCGCATCAATCCATGTGGTTACGCAGGCTTGTCGGTGACACAACTGCTAGACTTGGGCGGCCCGTCGCGGCTTGCCGATGTCGAGGATGTGCTGATTGTTGAGCTGGGCCGACAATTCGGATTGTCGCCGCAGGATGCGGAGCCCGCCCTGCCCCGCGCCGCCGCATGACTTGCGGCCGTATCCGGCGCCCATATTTTCCTATACCGTAAGCTCGGGCCGCGCCGCGACGAGCCTCACCCGCCCGGACCCCGCACCCGAACGCGTCAGCGAACGGCTGGCGTCTTTTTTCATCCCTGTCTGCGCCAAGAGCGCCCACGATCGTCCGCTCCGGTCGTACAAGGAATGTCCATGTTGCAACGCGTTTTCGTAGTCCTGATCGCCCTCGTCGTGTCGCTCGGCGCACGCGCGCAGAATCCCGCGCCGCCCGCGAATTGCCCGGCGGCGGCGTCCAGCGTCCCGGCCGCCACGTCGACCGCCAAATACAAGGCCACGCCGGCGCCGGATTTGCAACCGACCGCCGCCCAGGGCCAGGCCGCGATCCTCGCCGCCCGGTTGCTGACGCGCTTCCAGTACGAGGCGCTGCCGCTCGACGACGCGATGTCGTCGAAGATCTTCGACGCCTATTTCAAGGCGCTGGACGGCAGCCGGCTGTTCTTCACCCAAAAGGATCTCGACAAGTTCGCGCCGGACCGCGGCAAGCTGGACGACGCGATCTGGAACGGCGACATGGCCATTCCCTTCGCCATCTTCAACCTCTATGAAAAACGCGCGGGCGAACGCACCGCCTACGCGCTGGCGCTGCTGAAGAAGGGCGTGGCGCTGGACGGCAACGGCACCTACAACTTCGACCGCGAAAAGGCACCCTGGGCGACCGACACCGCCGCGCTGGACGCACTCTGGAAGGAACGCGTCGAGAATGACTGGATCCGGCTGAAGCTCGCGGGCAAGGACGATGCCGAGATCCGCAAGACCCTGTCGCGCCGCTACGAGAACTATCTCGACCGCGTGCACCAGCTCGACAGCCAGGACGTATTCCAGACGTTCATGAACGCGTACGCGACGGCCATCGACCCCCACACCAATTATTTCGGCCCGCGCGCCAGCCAGAACTTCGACATCACCATGAAGCTGTCGCTGGAAGGCATCGGCGCGGTGCTGCAGGAACACGACGAATACACCGTGATCCGCGAAGTGGTACCGGGCGGACCGGCCGCGAAATCGGGCAAGCTCGAAGTCGGCGACAAGATCGTGGGCGTGGGCCAGGGCGTGTGCGGCGCGATCGTGGACACCGTCGGCTGGCGCATCGACGACGTGGTCGCCAAGATCCGCGGCAAGAAGGGCACCACGGTGCGGCTGGAGGTGCTGCCGGCCGAAGGTGGTCCCGACGCCAAGCCCCACCTCATCACGCTGGTGCGCCAGAAGGTCACCATCGCCGACCAGGAGGCCAAGAAGAAGGTCATCGACGTCAAGCAGGGCGACCGCACCATCAAGGTCGGCATCATCGACCTGCCGAGCTTCTACGAGGATTTCGACGCGCGCCGGCGCGGCGACCCCGACTACAAGAGCGCTTCGCGCGATGTGGCGAAGCTGCTGGCACAACTGAAGGCCGCCAAGGTTTCGGCGGTGGTGGTGGACCTGCGCGACAATGGCGGCGGCTCGCTGGAGGAAGCCATCAACCTGTCCGGTCTGTTCATCGGCAAGGGTCCGGTGGTGCAGGTGCGCGACAGCCGCGGCCAGGTCGAACAGAAGGATTCGGACGAGAAGATGCTGTGGACCGGCCCGATGGCGGTGCTGGTCAACCGCGGCTCCGCCTCGGCCAGCGAAATCTTCACCGCAGCCATCCAGGATTATGGCCGCGGCCTGGTCATCGGCGAACAGACCTTCGGCAAGGGCACGGTGCAGAACCTCACGAGCCTGGACCAGTTGGCGATGAATACCAAGCCGACCTTCGGCGAACTCAAAATGACCATCGCGGAATTTTTCCGCGTGAACGGCGATTCCACGCAATTGCACGGTGTCACCCCCGACATCCAGTTCCCGCATTCGATCGGCTACAAGGATTACGGCGAGTCGAGCTATCCCAACGCGCTCAAGTGGACTCATATCCCCGGGGCCGAATACACGCCGGTGGCCGACCAGAAGGCGTTGGTCGCGCCATTGACGGCCGAACACGACGCGCGCGCGAAGACCGACCCGGCCTGGCAGCTGCTGCTGGATGAACTGGCCGCCGCGCGCAAGCTGCACGACCAGAAGACGGTGTCGCTCAACTACGAGACGCGCAAAGCCGAACGCAAGCAGCAGGACGCGCAGGATGCGACCTTCAAGAAGCGCCGCGAAGCCTTGGGCGATGTCTCGGCGATCACGCTCGAACCCGACGACGGCCTGACCGCCGGCGAACGAAGCGTCAAGCAATCCGTCGCACGCGAAAAGGCGGCCAAGGAAGCCAAGGACATCGAGCTCGACGAAACCGCGCACATCATGGCCGATGAAGTCGCGCTGCTGGAGAAGGAATCCAAGCTGGCCCACGACGTGCTGCCGCGGGAGGCATTCACCCGGCCGATTTCCGTGGCCGCGTCGGCTTCGACCGCCGCCCGGGCACCCGCCAGCGCCGGCAGTTCGCAATGATCTCGCGCGCGACGTCCCCGGTCCGGGGGCGTCGCGCCGGCACCGGGCGATCGTCGGCGGGTGACTGGCGCCGCCCCGCGCGTTCGCGTAGCCTGTCCCATACCTCGGACAACGAGAGACCTCGAGCATGCGAATCGCGATCATCCTGATAGGCATCGTGCTGCTTGGATTGGGCGTATGGGTCGCACTGGGCGACGCGCACTACAACGACAGCAGCACCAAGGCGCAGCTGGGACCCGTGAAAATCGAGGCTTCTTCGCAGAAGCCGGTGCCGGCGCCGATCGGCTACGCCGGTATCGTGATCGGCGGCGTGCTGATCCTGGCCGGTGCCCTGAAGAAGAAGTGATCGCGCACGCGATGCCCCGCACCCGTTGACGGCGGCCTCGCGATAAACCCGCGGGTCCGCGCGCCGGTCGACGGTTACAATGGCGCGGATGGATGTTTCATACCTGCTGGACTCGCTCAACGCCGCCCAACGCGAAGCCGTCGCCGCCCCGCCGGGCCATTACCTTGTGCTGGCCGGCGCGGGCTCGGGCAAGACCCGCGTCCTCACCCACCGCATCGGCTGGCTGATCGAAGCCGAGAACGCGCCGCCGTGGTCGATCCTGGCGGTCACCTTCACCAACAAGGCCGCCGGCGAAATGCGTGCGCGGCTGGGCCACCTGCTGCCGCACGGCACGCGTGGACTCACGGTCGGCACCTTCCACGGCATCGCGCATCGACTACTGCGCCAGCACTGGCAGGAAGCGCAACTGCCGGAAACCTTCCAGATCCTGGATAGCGACGACCAGCAGCGGCTGGTCAAGCGCGTGGTCGCCGGCCTCGGCATCGACGAGGCGCGTTATCCGCCGCGCCAGGCGACGTGGCAGATCAACGCGTGGAAGGATGAAGGCAAACGCCCCGACGGCATCGAGCCCGGCGATCATCCGGTCGCGCGCACGTACCTGAATGTGTACCAGGCTTACGAGCAGGCCTGCCGCCGTGCGGGGCTGGTGGATTTCGCCGAATTGCTGCTGCGCGCACACGAACTGATCCGCGACCACGATGCGCTGCGTGCGCACTACCAGGAACGCTGGCGGCACCTGCTGATCGACGAGTTCCAGGACACCAACGCGCTGCAGTACGCGTGGATCCGCCTGCTGGCGGGTCGCACCGGAAAAGTGTTTGCCGTGGGCGACGATGACCAGTCGATCTACGGCTGGCGCGGCGCCAAGGTCGAGAACATGCGTGCGTTCCTGCGCGACTTTCCCGACGCGAAGACGCTGCGGCTGGAACAGAACTACCGCTCCACCGCCACCATCCTGGAAGCCGCCAACGCGGTGATCGCGCAGAATCCGTCGCGGCTTGGCAAGAAATTGTGGACATCCGGCGACAAGGGCGAGGCGATCGCGCTGTACGCCGCCTACAACGAACAGGACGAAGCGCGCTTCGTGATCGAGCGCATCCGCGAATACCTCGATGGCGGCGGCAACGCTTCGGACATCGCGGTGCTGTATCGCTCCAACGCGCAGTCGCGCAATTTCGAGGAACAACTGCACCAGCACAACATTCCCTATCGCGTGTACGGCGGCCAGCGCTATTTCGAGCGCGCGGAAGTGAAAGATGCGCTGGCGTACCTGCGGCTGGCCGCCAACCGCGGCGACGACGCCTCGTTCGAGCGCGCATTGGCCACGCCACCGCACGGCGTGGGCGAGCGCAGCGTGGAACTGCTGCGGCGTCGCGCCCGTACGGACGACACCTCGTTGTGGGATGCCGCGCTCGCGGAACTGGCGGGCGGCGAATTGAATACGCGCGCGAAGAATGCGTTGCGCGGGTTCATGACAATGGTCGATGGTTTGTCCCGGGGCTCCGGCGACATCACCCTGGCCGAACAGGTCGAACGCGCGATCATCCAATCCGGTCTGCGAGACTATTACGAACGCGACAGCCGCGGAAACGCCGAAGCGCGCGTCGAGAACCTGGACGAACTGGTCAACGTCGCCAGCCGTTTCGAACCCACGCCCGAGGACGTCGAAGCCGGTCTGTCCGAACTGGCCTCGTTCCTCGCGCATGCCGCGCTCGAAGCCGGCGAGGGCCAGGGCGAAGCCGGCAGCGACTGCGTGCAATTGATGACGCTGCACTCGGCGAAGGGGCTGGAGTTCCCGGTGGTGTTCCTGGTCGGCATGGAAGACGGGCTGTTCCCGACCCAGCGTTCGATGGAAGACGCCTCGCGCCTCGAAGAAGAACGCCGCCTCGCCTACGTCGGCATCACCCGCGCGCGCGAACGGCTGGTGCTTTGCTACGCCGAATCGCGTCGCCAGTACGGAAGCGAAACCCTCTCGCGTCCGTCGCGCTTCCTCGACGAACTGCCCGCACACCTGCTGACCGAAGTGCGCCCGCGCGCGAAGATTTCGCGGCCGGTGTACACGACCCGTGCGTCACGCGGCCACGCGGATCTCGACGACACGCTGCCGATCAAGCTCGGCCAGCGCGTCCGCCACGCCAGCTTCGGCGAAGGCGTGGTGATCAGCGCCGAAGGTTCCGGCGCGCACACCCGCATCCAGGTGAACTTCGCCGACGCCGGCCCGAAATGGCTGGTCGCCGCATACGCCAACCTCACCACGCTCTGAAAGTCCCGCACGTTCGCGACGGCGCGCTTTCGTAGGTTGGTGCTGAACGGAGTGAAGCCCAACTCGTTGCCGTTGGCTTCGCAAGCTCAGCCCAACCTGCGCGGCAGCCCTATCACCACCGCAGCTCAGATCAATTTCGCCGCCGTCAACTCGCTCTTGAGATACGCGTAGTAGATCGGCGCAGCGACGATGCCGGGCAAGCCGAACGCGGCTTCCATCACCAGCATCGCCAGCAGGATTTCCCAGGCGCGCGCGTGGATGCGGTTGCCGACGATGTTGGCGTTGAGGAAGTATTCCAGCTTGTGGATCAGGATCAGGAAAATCAGCGCACCCATCGCCACCCACAGCGACACCGACAGCGCCACGATCACGATCAACGTGTTGGAAATCAGGTTGCCGATCACCGGCAGCAGGCCCACGATGAAGGTGATCGCGATCAGGGTTTTCGTGAACGGCAGGTGCACGCCGGCCAAAGGCAACGCCACCAGCAGGAAGATTGCGGTGAAGAACGTGTTCAACGCCGAGATGCGCGCCTGCGCGAACACGATGTCGTGGAACGCCCGCGCGAACCGTTCGCAGCGCGCGGTAAGGTCGCGGCGCAAGGGTCCTTCGTTGCCATCCGGCCGTGCGTGGGTCAGCGCCACCAGCGCACCCAGCGCAAGACCCACCAGGATCCGCCCGAACACGTGCACGGTCTCCTTGCCGGCGACCTGCAACTGCTCGGAATGCGCGCGCGCGAGCTGGGTGGCGGTGAAGCGGAAATCCTCGGCGCTCACCGGCAGGTACGCCACCATCCATGCCGGCAACTGGGTGCGGGCACGATCGATCGTCGGCATCATGCGGTCGAACAAGGTGTTGGGGTCACCGAGTTCCGCGCGGAAAAATGCGACCGCGGCGAAGATCAGCAGCGCCAGCAACCCCGCGACCACCACGGCAAGCAAGCCCACCACCAATTGCCGGGCCCAGCCACCCGGCCAGCGGCGTTCCAGCAGCGGCGCCAGCGCGTCGACCACGGCGTACACCAGCAATCCCGCGATAAGCGCCGGCAACAGGTGCAGGAACATCACCAGCAGCAACCCCACGGCGGCCGCGAGGTAGCTCGCGATGGCGGTGCTGCGCGAGGCGGGCGCGGATGGAATCGACCTGGCATTCATGCTGGGCGAGTCTGGCAGAAGTTGTGGCGTTCATCCATGAACGCTGCGTCGGCCGGCTGCCGGGCGGATTCCTGCTCAAAACATCGGCAAACCCAGGATGGCCATCCATGGCCCGACTTTCCACCAACAGCCGCTCCGGATGAACGGCACCCATGCCTTGGCATTTCACGACAGCGCTTCGAGACTGGGTTCGCGGCGCCCATTAAAATCGCGCGATCCAGTCACGGGGAACCCGCATGTCCGAACGCACCGAAGTCCTTGCCCGCGACCGCCTGATTTTTGCGCTGGATGTGCCCGGCTACACCGAAGCCGTCGCATGGATGGACCGACTGGGCGATTCGGTGTCGTTCTACAAGATCGGGCTGGAACTCTTGAGCGGCGGCGAATATTTCGCGGTGCTGGACGAACTCGCCGGGCGCGGCAAGAAGATCTTCGCGGACCTGAAATTCCACGACGTCCCGGCCACGGTCGCGGGCGCCGTGCGCGGCCTGGCGCAGCGGCCGATCACGTTCGCAACGATCCATTGCGACAGCCGCGCGATGCTGCAGGCGGCGGTCGCGGCCAAGGGTTCCCTGCGGCTGCTGGCGGTGACCGTACTCACCAGCAACGACGCCAACGACCTCGCCGCGCTGGGTGTCGCCGGCGATCCCGCCGACGTGGTGATCCAGCGCGCACGGCTCGCGCAGGCGGCGCGGATCGACGGCGTGGTCTGTTCCGGCGCCGACCTGCCGCGCCTGCGCGACGCCCTGGGCCATGAATTGTTGACGGTCTGCCCGGGCATCCGCCCGGCCGGCCCATCCGGCGACGACCAGAAGCGCACCGTGGACGTGCCGACCGCCATCGCGCAGGGCGCGGATTACATCGTGGTGGGCCGACCCATCCGCAACGCGCCCGATCCGCGCGCGGCAGCCGACGATATCGTGCGGCAGATCACACGGGCAGCCGGCTGACTTGCACCCCCGCCGCGGCCTCGCCACACTCCGGCGCATGCCAACCGAAGCCTGCCGCCGCCCTGCCCGCGCCCGCATGTTCACGCTGGTCATTGCCGGCGCACTCGCGGTTGCCGCCTGCCATCACGCGCCACCGCCACCCAGCAACACGACGCCCGAGAAGGCCGTCGCGACCAACCTGCGCCTCACCGCCATGGGCGACTTCGACGGCCTGATGAAGAATCGTCTGCCCGCCGCCGACTACGCGCGCTGGCGCGAGGAATGGGAACAATCCCATGCGCACCCCGTGCCGGCGTCGGTGGCCCGGCAAAAACAGTTCGCCGACATCATGCAGATGCTGACCGAGCCGGGCGCCGAGGCAAAGCTCACCAAGCGCCTGCAGCCGGAACTGTCGAAGCTTCGCGGCGACAAGAACGCACCCGCACCGATTTTCACGAGCATCGTCGAAGCGGCCGGCAAGCAGATGGTCGAGGAGGCCCCGCAACTGGGCCCGGCACAGCGGAAATTGGCGACGGAAGTGCTGACGACGCTGATCGATTGGGCGAAGACCACCGACTTCAGCGACCCGAAAAAAACGCAGAAGGCGATCGCCCTCGTTTGCGCGACCGCGCGGCAATTGCACGTTCAGACGCTAGAACAATGGCGTGCGCTGGATTACGCCCAGACCATGCGCAACTACGGCATTCTCTGGAACGGCCTCGAAAGCCTGCTGGACATCTATGGCCTCGACCTCGCGAAAAGCCTGGTGGACGCCGACGTCCGCAACACCGCAAACGATGGCACCCACGCGACCGTGAAGCTGGACCTGAAACTCGCGGACAAGATCGTCAGCGGCGAATGGCCGATGATCAAGGAAGCCGGGCACTGGTACGACGCCGCCCTGCTCACCGCATGGCGCAAGGCGCATCCGGCAAACGCCACGAGCACGGCGGCACCTGCCGGCACGATTCAGCCGGCATCGTCCGGCACGACCGCCCCCGCGGATGCCGCGACCCCGCCTGCCGCGGCTCCGGCGTCGGCGCGTTCCTGACCGATTTGTGACCGCATGCGGCCCGTGCCCGGGCGGCGACCTCATTCGCGCCCGGTGAATGCGTGGCGCGAAGAGCCGTGGCCGGCACTGTGGGACAATGCAGCTTCGTTTGCTCCGATGCATCTGCCCAGCCCAGAATCATGGCCCGTGTCATGACCGAAACCCTCTCCCGTGACGCGCTGGTGCACGCCGGCTGGTGGCGTGCGCTGTGGGGCGCGCTGCTCGAGCCGTGGATCAAGATCAAGCGGGACCCCGCGGAACCGGTGACACTGCTGGCGCCGGATACGCCCGTGGTCTACGTGATCGAGCGCAACGGCTTCTCCGACAGCCTCATCCTGGAACGTGCCTGCCGTGAAGCCGGCCTGCCGAGCCCGCTGGCGCCGGCGCCCAGCCTCGGCAAACGCCGGCACGCGATGTTCGCGCTGCGTGGCATCGGCGGTTGGTTCCAAAGACGGCGCCGCGACCACGCGGCGCACGACAGCATCCGGCAACTGCTGCACGCATTGGAAGCCGCGCCTGATCGCAATGTGCAACTGATGCCCGTGGCGATCTACGTCGGACGCGCGCCCAACCGGCAATCGGGCTGGTTCAGCGTGTTGTTTTCCGAAAACTGGGCGGTGGTGGGGCACTTCCGCCGGGTGCTGGCGATGCTGCTGAACGGACGCGACACCATCGTGCGCTTCTCGCCGCCGATCTCGCTGCAGGACCTGCGCGAAGAATCCGCCGACGAACGCATCGAACGCCTGCAGCGCAAACTGGCGCGGGTGTTGCGCGCACACTTCCGGCGCGTGCGCACCGCGGTGATCGGTCCGGACCTGTCGCACCGTCGCACCGTGGTCGATTCGGTTCTGAACGCGGAGAGCGTTCGCACCGCGATCGCAGCGACCGCGGCGCGCGAAAACATCCCGCACGCCAAGGCCTGGCGACAGGCGCAGAAACTGATGGACGAAATCGCGGCGGACTACTCGCCGCCGTTCGTCCGCTCGATGTCGTTCCTCCTGTCCAATTTCTGGAACAAGTTGTACGACGGCATCGCGATGCACCACTTCGATACGCTGCGCGCGATCGCGCCGGGCTACGAAGTGGTGTACGTGCCGAGCCACCGCAGCCACGCCGACTACGTATTGCTCTCGTACCAGCTGCACATGAGCGGCGTGGTGGTGCCCCACATCGCGGCCGGCGTGAACCTCAACCTGCCGGTACTGGGCACGTTCCTGCGCAAGGGCGGCGCGTTCTTCCTGCGCCGCAGCTTCAAGGGCAACGCGTTGTACTCGGTGATCTTCAAGGAATACATGGCGCAACTGATCGAGCGCGGCGTGCCGATCGAATACTTCGTCGAGGGCACGCGCTCGCGCACCGGCCGCCTGCTGGCGCCGCGCTTCGGGCTGCTGTCGATGACGGTGCGCGCCTTCCTGCGCGCGCCGCGACGCCCGGTGCTGTTCCAGCCGGTCTACATCGGCTACGAAAAACTGATGGAAGGCCGTGCCTACATCGGCGAACTCTCGGGGCAGAAAAAGGAAAAGGAAACCTGGCTCGCGCTGCTGCGCGGCGGGCGCAAGGCGCTGCGCCAGCACTACGGCCGCGTCACCCTGAATTTCGGCGAACCGATCGAACTGAACGCGGTGCTGGATGTCGCCAATCCCGAGTGGCGCAACGTGGGCGACAGCCCGGACAGCAAGCCGGAATGGCTGAATCGCGCGCTGGACCGACTGGGCGAACAGATCCTCGTCAACACCAATCGCGCGGCCGACGTGAATCCGATCAACCTGATCGCGCTGGCATTGCTCGCTTCACCCCGCCACGCGCTGGCCGAAACGGACCTGATCGCGCAGATCGAATTGATGAAGGCGATCCTGGTCGAGCTGCCGTATTCGGACCGCACCACGGTGACGCCGATGGCGCCCGCCGACATCGTCCGCTACGCCGAACAGATGGGCTGGATCCGCCGCATCAAGCATCCGCTGGGCGACGTGCTGGCAGTCGAAGGCGAGAAGGCGGTGCTGCTTTCCTATTTCCGCAACAATGTGCTGCACCTGTTCGCCGCCGGCGCATGGGTGGCATGCTGCTTCATCAACAACCGGCGGATCGCGCGCGAGGCCGTGGTGCGGCTGGGTCGCACGGTGTATCCATTCATCCAGTCGGAACTGTTTTTGCCGTGGGACACGGACGGGTTCGCGGCGCGCATCGAGGCGCTGATCGATTTCCTGATCGCGCGCAACCTGCTCGCCGGCGGCGAAGGGCGCCTGCTGCACCTCGCGGCCGGCCGCGAGGACGATGCCTACCAACTGCGCCTGCTCGCGCACTGCCTGCTGCAGGCCTTCGAGCGTTACTACATCGCAATCGCGGCGCTGGTGAAGAACGGGCCCCACGCGCTGACCGCCGGACAACTGGAAAACCTGTGCCAGCTTGCCGCACAGCGGCTGTCGCTGCTGTACCAGCAGAGCGCACCGGAATTCTTCGACAAGAGCCTGTTCCGCGGCTTCATCCACAAGCTGCGCGAACGGCGCATCATCTGGACCGATGAAGATGGCAAGCTGGAGTTCGACGCGGTGCTGAACGACGTCGCCCGCGACGCACGCCTGATCCTCGCGCGCGAAGTTCGCCAGTCGATATTGAAGATCACGCCCGACGTGGTGGCCGGCGAATCGACGGAATGACCTGCTGCGCGGGTGGCGGCGCCGACTTCATCTGAAGCCCAAAGCCACCGCGCATCCAGGCAGGGCAGGTGACAACCCCGCCGGCTCCGCCCGTGCTACTCGAGTTTCGCCGCGAGTCCGGCCCGCAGCGCCGGCCATTCCGATGCGAGCATCGAATAGGTGACGGTGTCGCGGATGGTCCCGTCGTGACGCAGCTTGTGCTGCCTCAACACGCCCTCGCGCGTCGCCCCCAGGCGTTCGATCGCCTGCTGCGAACGCGTGTTGAGGATGTCGGTTTCCCAGCGCACGGAGGCGCATCGCAGCACGTCGAATGCATGGTCGAGCAGCAACAGCTTGCACCCGGTGTTGACGTGGGTGTGCTGGCGGCTCGCGCCATACCAGGTATGGCCGATCGACACCCGCGGCACGTTCCCGACGAAATCGTAGTAGCGGGTCGATCCCGCGATCGCGCCGTCGCGTTTGTCGCGCACCGCGAACGGCAGCGCATCGCCGGCAGCCCGCATCGCCAGGGCGTCCTCGACATAGGCGCGCATCGCGCCGGGCGGCGGCACGTACGTAACGCGCAGGTTCCACAACTCGCCATCCGCTGCGGCCCGTTCGAGGCCGGCGACATGCTCCAGCGCCAGCGGTTCAAGGATCACCTGGTCGTTCTGTAACGTTGCGGGCGAAAGCGGCATTCGGACACGTCCACGGGTCACGCGGATGGCGGGAGGGCAAAACAGGGTCATGCGTCCAGGTCGGGAATCAGCTTGTTCTCGAAATACGCGATCATGTCCTTCAACTTCAACTTGCGCTTTTTCAGACGGCTCAGCTGCAACTGGTCGCAGGCTGCATCCCCGGCGAGCCTGCTGATGGCCGCGTCGAGGTCGCGGTGTTCCTCGCGCAATTCGGTCAGGCGACGGACCAGCGTGGCGGGGTCGTTGTCGGACTGCATGGCGGCAGTGTAGCGCCGCGGCCGGGCACGCTAAACTGGCCCGTTCATGCAAGCCGTCGAACACCCGCCCCGCATCCCCGACCGCAAGCAGGCGCACGAAGCCGCGCGCCTGGCCAAGCGCCTGCGCCATGCGGTCGGCCGTGCGATCGCCGACTACAACCTGATCGGCGACGGCGACCGGGTCATGGTGTGCCTGTCCGGCGGCAAGGATTCCTGGACGCTGCTGGACCTGTTGCTGTCGCTCCAAACCAGGGCTCCGGTACGGTTCGAGCTTGTTGCCGTGAACCTGGACCAGAAGCAGCCGGGCTTCCCCGAACACGTAATCCCGGATTACTGCCGCGCACGCGGCGTGCCCTTCCACGTGATCGAGCAGGACACCTACAGCGTGGTCACGCGCGTGGTGCCCGAAGGCAAGACGCTGTGCAGCCTGTGCTCGCGGTTGCGGCGCGGCGCGTTGTACGCATTTGCGGAACGCGAGGGCTTCACCAGGATCGCGCTGGGCCATCACCGCGACGACATCCTCGCGACGTTTTTCCTGAACCTGTTCCACGGCGGCACGCTGAAGGCGATGCCGCCCAAGCTGCTTTCCGACGATGGCCGGCACGTGCTGATTCGCCCGCTCGCGTATTGTCGCGAAGCCGAGATCGCGGAGTACGCCCGACAGCGGGCATTTCCGATCATCCCCTGCAACCTGTGCGGCTCGCAGGAAAACCTGCAGCGCAAGCAGGTGCGGCGGATGCTGGAGGCGTGGGAACGCGAACAGCCCGGCCGCAGCGAGACCATGTTCCGCGCGTTGTCACACGTTGCCCCTTCGCAACTGGCTGATACCGATCTGTTCGATTTCGCCTCTCTGGGCTCGCGCAGTGAGACGACTCCCCCCGATGCTCATGCATGGCTGGGCGGCGACAGCGCAAAATCGGATGCCGACCATTGAACGATGCATGGTTCCCCTCGTCATCCCGGACGCCGCGCAGCAGCGATCCGGGCCCCAGTGGCTTTCTTGTTCGTAAAACAGGGTCGCTGGGTAGACTCGCACCGTCCGTGGCGTTCGCCCTTCGGGCCGGGCCTTCGGCGTTTGCGGTCCTGCCAACGCAGCCGGGTCCGGCCTGCGGCCGCCCGGAATGACGACAAGAAGATACGGGTTCGCCACCCATGATTCCTGATCACGACATCTCCCCGAGACCCCATGTTCTTCCGCAACCTCACCCTGTTCCGCTTCTCCCCGTCCGTCGCCAAGTCGCTGAAAGACCTGGACGCAGCCCTGGCCAACCACGCCCTGCGTGCCTGTGGTCCGCTGGAACTCGCCACACGCGGCTTCGTGTCGCCGTTCGGGCCGGATTCCGAGGTCCTGAGCCATACCGTCGGAAAGGCCACCCTGGTCACCCTGGGCACCGAGGAAAAACTGCTGCCAGCGGCGGTGATCAACGCCGAGCTGGGCAAGCGCCTGCGCAAGGAAGCTGAACGCCGCGGCCGGCCGGTGGGCGGGCGCCAGCGCCGGGCCATCAAGGCCGAGGTGCTGGATACCTTGCTGCCCCAGGCCTTCGTCCGGCCGTCGCGGCTAAATGCTTGGCTGGACTCGAAAAACGGCTGGCTGGTGCTGGACACGGCCAGCCGCAAGGCCGCCGAAGCGGCCCTGACCGCCCTGCGCGAAGCGCTGGGCAGCTTTCCGGCCCAGCCGCTGGCCGCCGCCGAAACCCCGCGTGCCCTGATGACCCAGTGGCTTGGCTCTGGCAAGCTACCGTCGGGACTCACCCTCGGCGACGAGTGCGAGCTGCGCGACCCGGCCGGCGGGGCCATCATCCGCTGCCGCAAACAGGAGCTTGAAAGCGCCGAGGTGCGGGCGCATTTGAAACAGGGCAAGCAGGTGTTCCAGCTTGGCTTGCAGTTCGACGATCGCGCCAGTTTCGTGCTCGGCGAGGATCTGGTGATCCGCAAGTTGCGTTTTCTCGACGTCGTGCAGGATTCGCTCGACGCCGACGGGCGCGACTCGGCCGAAGCCGAGCTGGACGCGCGGTTTGCGCTGATGACGCTGGAACTCGAACGGGTGTTCGAGGGCTTGGAGCAGTGGTTCGGGCTGGAACGCCCCGACGAGGGCAAGAAGGCGGCATGATTCCGCACGGCGACTTCCTGGAATTGGCGACGGGCAAGGGCGGCACCATCAAGGTGCTGAAGGCCATGCACCCGCGCGCGCGTCGCCTGCGTTTGTCGGTCACCTCGCACGGTGCGCGCATCTCGTATCCGCGCGGCACCCACCCCGCGCAGGTGTATGCGTTCCTGCGCGAAAACAGCGACTGGCTGGAGCGCAAGTTGTCCGAACTGCGCGTGCCGCGGCGCGGTCCGCCGCCGCTCAAGCCCGGCGTGCCCACGTTGATTCCGCTGCGCGGCGAAAGCGTCGAACTCACCTGGCGGATCAGCGAATATCCGCGCATCGAATACCTCGGCGACGAGCTGCGCCTGCACGTGCCGCGTCCCTTCACCACGGCAATGCCCGCGGCGCGCAACCTGCTTGCCGCCTTCCTCGAGACCCACATGCGCCGCGACTTGTCGCGCTGGATGGCGCATGCCTCCGAGCGGCTCGATGCCGCACCGATGGGCCTTCGCATCAAATCGCTGAAAAGCCTCTGGGGCAGCCTCGATGCGCGCGATCGCATCACCCTCGATCTTGCGCTCGCGCTGGCCCCGCCCGCCGCGCTGCGCTACGTGTTGGTGCACGAGATGTGCCATCTGAAAGTGCGCAGCCACTCGCCACGCTTCTGGGCCCGGGTCGGCGAACTGATGCCGGGATACCAGGCCCAGCGCGACTGGCTCCGCGAACACGGCGCGATCCTCAAGGCGGAAATGGAACGGCTGATCGCGCCCCCCGCTTGAATGCTGCGAAAAACAAGATGTCGCCATTGCGGGGCCATTGCCGGCTTCATCGGCAATGGAAACCGGAACCCGGTGACCAGGCTGCTGGTTCGACGTGGAGACGAAAGCCGCTGGATCCCGGCCTGCGCCAGGACAACGGGCGTCAGGGCAGCAACACGAAGCGCGTGATCGACTGCGCGACTTCGCGCGGTTTTTCCATGATCGACATGTGACCGCAACCGTTCAGCTCGGTGACGCCGATATTGGGTACCTGCGTCAGCCCCGCGCGGATCGCATCCAGCGCCGACACGTCGATGATCCGGTCCTGCATGCACCATATCGCCAGCGTCGGCGCGGTGATGTCGGGCAATTTCGACTGCAAGGCATTGCGCGCATCGGGTGCCGCGAGCTGGCGCAGCACCTTGTCGTCGAACGCGCGCTCGTTTTTCGATTTGTCGACGAATACGTCCTGGATACGCGGTGGCACGGCGGGCGGGTCGGCAAACAGCAGCGATTCGAGGTGCCTGAATTGCGCGCGATCGTCGATGTCGAACGGGCTTTTGCCGGCCTTGAGTTCGCGCACGAATCCGTTTTCCCTGAACGGCACGCCGGACGAATCGACCAGCACCAGCGTCGCCACGTCCTTCGGATACTTCGCCGCGTACAACCCCGCGATGGCGCCACCCATGGAGTGGCCGGCGATGGCGATTTCGCCGAGGTGCAGTGCATCGACGAACCCGTGCAGGCGCTCGACCTGCGCGGCATAGCCGTAGTCGGCATTCGGCAGACGCGTGGAGGCGCCCCAACCTGCAAGGTCCGGGATGATGACCCGGAAATTGCCGGTGAGATATTTCGCGGCAAGCAGCCAGTCGGCGTGCGATCCGCCGAAGCCGTGTACCAGCACCAGCGGCGGACCATTTTCCTTGCCGCCTTCGACATAGAACCAGCGCGTATCGCCGACCTGCACCGATTCCCGGTGCAGGCCGTCGCGCCAGGTCTGCCACGCGATCGCGCCATGCAGCAACCATTGCGGCGCGATGAAGTAGACGCCCAGGCCCATCACCGCCAGCGCGATCACCACGCCGCCCAGAATCTTCAGACGGCGCGCCAGACGCGCCAGCAGCACGTCGCGGGTGGGGCTGCCAGGCATCGCTCAGCCCCCGCTGGCTTCGGGCCCTGTCTGTTCCCGCGCGGCCCGCGTCTTCGCAAACAGCCGCTCCACTGCCATCTGCGTCAACGGGTGGTAACCGTCCTTCGCCTTCGCATACACCTTTTCGGCGTACGCGAAACCTTCCGGCGTCGCGCAGAACGCCTTGTATACGGGCATCGTGAGGTACAGGCGCCCGATCCGCGTCATGTGCTCGGCGGCGGCCGGCCACACCGACTTGTCGCCCGCCGCGATCGCGTGCACGTACCAGCGCATCCCGATTTCGGCGTTGGGCGTACCGGTGAGGTGCCATGCGGCATCGAGCTGCCGCATCTTCGCGAGCGCCGGACGGTCGGGCAGGCGGTCGAGGAAATACATCCATTCCTGCGTATTCCAGGTCTTCGCGTCCAGTTTCCCGGCCGCCAGCGTGCCGGCGAGGAACGCCGCGCGTTCCCTGTCGATGGCATCGAAGCGTGGTGAATCCGGAATCGGCGCATCCTTCGGGATGCCCGCGCCGTACACCCAGTCCTTCACCTCGTCCCAGCTCATCCTGCCGGGATACTTGTCGACGAGATTGGGCTTCAGGTAAGCCAGCATCTGCTCCGTCGTGATGCTGTGCCACTGGAAATGGTTGAAGTAACCCTTCAACCACGTGTCGAAATGCTCGCGCCCGAATTTCTGCTCCAGCGCGCGCAGGAACCACGAACCCTTGTCATAGGCGACGTCGGAAAGTTCGTCGTCGGCGTTCGTGTTGCGCGGCTGCGGCGCAAGGCGCTGCGCGTTCTCGGGCATGTCGCCGATGTTTTTTTCGAGGCTGCGGATCGCCAGCAGGTTTTCCTCGTCGGCCAGTTCCTTGCCGTACAGGGCCTCGGTGACGCGGCCTTGCACGTAGGTGGTGAAGCCTTCGTTCAACCAGCCGTCGCGCCAGGTGGCCATGGTCACGAGGTTGCCCGACCACGAATGCGCGAGTTCGTGGGCGACCAGCGACACCAGGGACTTGTCGCCGACCAGTACGGTCGGCGTCGCGAAGGTCATGTTCGGGTTTTCCATGCCGCCGAACGGGAACGACGGCGGCAGCACCAGGATGTCGTAACGACCCCAGCGGTACGGGCCGTACAGCTTCTCGGTGGTTTCGATCATCTTTTCGGTGTCTTCGAATTCGTGCGCGGCCTTCGCCACCACCGAAGGCTCGGCGTACACGGCGCTTCGCGGGCCGGTCTCGCGCACGTCGAGGTCGCCCGCGGCGATCGCCATCAGGTACGACGGGATCGGATGTTCCTGATCGAAGTCGAACGAACCATCCAGCGGATGTTTCGGATCATTCGGCGCACTCATCACCACGCGCACGTTTTCGGGTGCGGTGACGTGCGCCTTGTACGTGAAGCGGATCGCGGGCGAATCCTGCAGCGGAATCCACGAGCGCGCGTGGGTGGCTTCCGATTGCGAGAACAGGAACGGCAGCTTCTTGTCGGCGGTTTGCGCGGCGGTCAGCCATTGCAGGCCGCTTGCGCCTGGTGAGGTGGTGTAGGCGATGCGCACTTCGTGTGGATGCTTCGGCGCGGCAATGGTGAGCTTCGAACCCATGTTCGGCACGGCCGCCGCCAATTCGTACTTCAGTGGGGTGGTGCGCCCCTTGCCGTCCACCGCCTCGATCGACGCGATCTTCAGGTTCTCGGTGTCCAGCACCAGGTTCTGCGCGGCCGGATTTTTCCAATCCAGCGTCAGCGTGGCGACGCCGTCCAGTTGCTTGTGCGGAAAATCGACCTTGAGGTTCAGGTCGATGTGGTTGACGACGACTTCCTTCGGTTGCGCGTAGGAGTGTCGATCGACGGCGGCCTGCGCGGCGACCGGCAGCACGAGCGCGCCGAGGGCGAGGGTGGGAAGCAGGCGCATGGGCGCTCCTGTCGAAAGTAAATCACGAGTATGCCAGCGCTCCGCCCGCAACGCCCGCGCGGAAAGGACCGCCGCCGCGTTTAGCGCGCGGGCATAGAATGCGTGCTTCGCCCACGCCGGAATCGACCATGCCCACGCTGTACATCGCCAACAAGAATTATTCGTCGTGGTCGCTGCGCCCGTGGGTGCTGTTGCGCGAACTCGGGATCCCGTTCCAGGAAGAGGTCATGCCGTTCCACGGTGCCGCGTTCACGGCATTCTCGCCCAGCGGCAAGGTGCCTTGCCTGGTGGACGGCGCCATCACGGTGTGGGATTCGCTGGCGATCACCGAATACCTTGCCGAGTCGCACCCGGATGTCTGGCCCGCCGACAAGGCCGCACGCGCCTTCGCGCGTTGTGCCGCCGCGGAGATGCATTCGGGCTTCGCGGCGCTGCGCACGCAATGCGGGATGAACTGCGGCGTCCGGATCAAGCTGCATCGGGTCGACGACGCCTTGCAGCGCGACCTCGCGCGCTTGAACGCGCTGTGGAACGACGGCCTGCAACGCTTCGGCGGCCCTTTCCTCGCGGGCAAGGCTTTCAGCGCGGCCGACGCGTTCTACGCGCCGGTGGCATTTCGCATCCAGAGCTACGCGCCGCCGCTGGACGACGCGGCGAACGCGTACGCACAACGTTTGTTGGCGCTGGCATCGATGCGGGAATGGTATGGCGACGCGCTCAAGGAGACCTGGCGCGACGCCGCGCACGATGCCGAAGCGGCGGAGTGGGGCACGATCACCGGGGACTTGCGCGCAGTCTGACCAGGCGCCGTCACGGCAATTCCCCGGTGCTGTGCGGGTCCTCGCTGTACGGATGCATGGCCGCGAGGAAGCCCGGTTGCGACTGCACGCGCGCGATCCATGCACGGAAGTGCGGATACGGTTCCAGGGCAATGCCGGCCTCTTCCGCGCGGCTGGCGTAGGCGAACACCGACATGTCCGCGATGCTGTAGCGGTCGTTGGCGAGGAACGAGCGCGCGGACAATTCGCGATCGAGGATACCCAAGGTCCGCAATGCGCCCGCGCGTTTCATCTCGACCAGTGCCGGCGCGCGCTGCGCCAGCTTGCCGGTGAGCGTCCAGTAACGCAGCGAACCGATCACCGACTCCACGCGCTCCTGTTCGAAATGCAGCCACTGCTGCACCTTGGCGCGCTCGAACGGATCGGAAGGCAGGTACGGCGTGCCGTCGGCGAGGTAGGCGAGGATCGCGTTGGATTCCGCCAGCGTGCGGCCGTCTTCCAGGCGGATCGCCGGCACGGTGCCGGTCGGATTGATGGAGAGATATGCTTCGGTGCGTCCCGCACCCTCGAAGATGCTCACGGTTTCGGTGCGGTACGGACGGCCGAGATGGTGCAGCAGCTGGCGCACTTTCCAGCCGTTCTGAGAGGCCGGGTAATCGAACAAGGTCAGCATGGTGTGGCTCCGGAATCGTGAAGCGCGCAGCTTGCCAGCGTGACCGATCCCGGGCCATCCGTTTCCTGCGGTGCACGAAGGACAAACGGCAGTGGATCCGGATCGGTCGCCGGTCCGCGGCGTCCGCTCACGCCGGCCGCTCGGCGAACCGATCGGTGGCTTCGACCAGCTTGTCGACGATGGCGGGATCGGATGCGGCATGCCCCGCCAGCACGACGTGAAACGCCGCCTCCGGCCAGGCCTCGTGCAAATCGAACGCGGTCTTGACCGGGCAGATGATGTCGTAGCGGCCGTGCACGATGACGCCAGGGATACGGCGGATGCGATCGACCGCGCGCAGCAGTTGCCCCGGCTCCATGAACATGCCGTTGCGGAAATAGTGCGCTTCCAGGCGTGCCAGGCTCACCGCCTTGTGCGGCTCGTCGAAATCACCGGCGGCATCCGGATCGTGGACCAGCGTGGTGCTGCCCCCTTCGTAGGCGCTCCATGCCCTCGCCGCGGCGAGGCGAACGGCTTGATCGCTGCTGTCCAGCCGCCGCCAGTAGGCTTCGACCATGTTGTCCCGCTCGGCGTCGGGAATGAAGTCGCGGAAGCGCGCCCAACGCTCGGGGAAAATGCAGCGGGCACCGCCGTCCATTTCATTGAACCAGCGCATCTCCTCCGCGCGTCCCAGGAAGATGCCGCGCAACACCAGCCCCGTCACGCAATCCGGATGCGCTTGGGCATAGGCAAGCGCGAGGGTCGAACCCCACGAGCCGCCGAACACCAGCCAGTGCCGGATGCCGAGGTGTTCGCGAATCTTTTCGATATCGGCCACCAGATGCTGCGTGGTGTTGGCGTCGAGGCTGGCGAAAGGCGTGGACTGCCCGGCGCCGCGCTGATCGAACAACACCACGCGCCAGCGTGCGGGATCGAAGAAGCGGCGGTGATACGGCGACAGGCCCGCGCCCGGTCCGCCGTGCAGGAACACCGCCGGCAGGCCTCCCGGAGTGCCGCATTCCTCGAGGTACAGCGTGTGCCCGTCGCCCACTGCAAGGCGCTCGGTACGGTACGGTTCGATTTCGGGGTATAGCTCACGCACAACGGCTGGTTCCTTCGAAGTCCGACATCGCATCGATAGCGTTGTCATGCCGGACAAGCCCGCGCAGCGTGCGCGATCCGGAATCGGTTCCAATGCAGCCGACAACCGGTTCCGGTTTCCACCCGCGAACATCGCGGATCGCCCCGGCATGACAACGAGGGGGCACGTCCCGGGTCACACCTTGTAGCCGCGATGGATCGCGACGATCCCCGCGGAAAGATTGCGCACCTGGACGTTGCGGAAGCCGGCGGCTTTCATCATGGCCTTCAGCGCCGCCTGGTCGGGATGCTTGCGGATCGATTCGGCGAGGTAGCGGTAGCTGTCCTCGTCGTGCGCGACCAGCCTGCCGATGCGCGGCAGCACCTGGAAGGAATGGAAATCGTACAGCGGCTTCAGCCACTCCTGGTTGAGGCGCGAGAACTCCAGGATCACCACGCGGCCGCCGGGCTTCAGCACGCGCTGCATTTCCGCGAGCGCCTTGTCCTTGTCGGTGACGTTGCGCAGGCCGAAGGCGATCGTGACCGCGTCGAAGGACTGGTCCGGAAACGGCAATGCCTCGGCGTTCACCTGCGCCCAGCGCAAACCCTGGAGCAAGCCACGATCGAGCAGCCGGTCGCGGCCGGCGTGCAACATCGCGGCATTGATGTCGGCGACGACGATTTCGCCCTTGTCGCCCACGCGCGGCAACAGCAGTGCGGCGATGTCGCCCGTGCCGCCGGCGAGATCCAGTACGCGGTCGCCCCTGCGGATGCCGGACGTCGACACGAAATGGCGCTTCCACCAACGGTGGATGCCGAACGACATCAGGTCGTTCATCACGTCGTACTTGCCGGCGACGGAGGAGAACACTTCGCCAACCAGTTTCTGCTTGTCGGCGACGGGCACTTCGCGATAGCCGAAGTGGGTAGTAGCACCGGGGATATGCGGTTCGGTCATGTCTGCATTCTACGTGCACTTGCAGGATGCGCCGATACGAAAAACCCCTCTTCGCGAGAAGAGGGGTTTCGTTGGGCAGCGGCAGCGGCGGCTTACTTCACCGGTTTGCCGTCGGCGTCGATCACATGCACTTCGCCGAGATTCAGCGCACGCACCGGCTGCTCGATCTTGGAAAGATCGCCGACGATCACCCAGGTCAAATGATCCGGATGGATCACTTCCCTGGCAGCCGCATTGATTTCGGCGTCCTTCTGGGCTTCGATCCGGCCCTTCAAGGTCTGCACGTAGTCATCCGGACGGTCGTACTTGACGATGCCCGCGACCGCCGACAGGACGGCCTGCGCGGTTTCGTACTGCCCCGGCATCCTGCGGATGTCGTTGTCCTTGATCTTCTGGATTTCCTTGTCGGTGAGCGGCTTGTCGCCGACCACCGCACGCGCTTCCTTCAGCACTTCTTCCGCGGACGGCGCGGTCTTGTCGGTCTGCACCGGCGCGTACATCAGGAACGGCCGCTGGCCCACCGCGCTGGGGCTGAAGCTGAAGGCGCCATAGGCCCAGTGCTTGTCCTCGCGCAGGTTCATGTTGAGGCGCGAGGTGAAGGTGCCGCCGAACGCGCTGTTCATCGTGCCGATCTCGAGGTTGTTCGGCGCCTTGGTCGACGGCGCGACCAAGCCCGCGATGATCACCGACTGCTGCGCGCCCGGACGGTTGACCAGGTAGACGCTGGACTTCGCCGGGTAATCCACCTTGGCGAGGTTCTTGGCCGGGATCGGCGTGGCCGGTGCGTTCCAGTCACCGAACACCTTTTCCAGTTGCGGGATGATCTTGTCCAGCGTGGTGTCGCCCGCCACCAGGATTTTCA
>JBIQLN010000003.1:0-11589 GCA_044464225.1 Rhodanobacter sp.
AGATCCAGTACCTCGCGTATTTCCACAACGCCTGCGACCAGATCCGCGGCGAGGCGGCGTCGTTGCAGTTCTTCTCGAACGACCAGTATCGCAATCCCTTGCTGGTGCGGATCGCCTCGCTCGGTTACCAGAAAGGCTTCGGCGGGCATTTCCACAACGACAACTCGATCGCGGCGCTGCGCGACATTCCCGGTCTGGTCGTCGGCTGCCCGTCGCGCGGCGACGACGCCGCGACGATGCTGCGCACGCTGGCCGCGCTGTGCAAGGTCGACGGCCGCGTGTGCGCGTTCCTCGAACCGATCGCGCTGTACATGGCGAAGGACCTCTACGAGCACGGCGATGGCGCGTGGCAGTTCGGCTATCCCGCGCCCGATCAGGCGATGCCGCTGGGCGAAGGGCGGGTCTACGCGCCCAAGGCCAGGGATCTGGTGATCTTCACCTTCGGCAATGGCGTGCCGATGGCCTTGCGCGCCGCGCGCGCCATCGAAACCAAGCACAAATGGAAAGTGCGCGTGGTCGACCTGCGCTGGCTGGTGCCGCTCAACGAGAAGTTCATCGCGGCGCAGGCGAAAACCGCAAAGCGCATCATCGTGCTGGACGAAGGACGCCGCAGCGCGGGCGTGGGCGAGGGCGTGATCACCGCGATCGTGGAGGCAGGGCTCGGCGACAGGCCCCTGCAACGCGTGGTGGGCGCGGACACCTACACGCCATTGGCGGACGCGGCGTTGCTGGTCCTTCCGAACGAAGCCGACGTGGCCGCCGCCGCGGACAAGTTGGCGTGACCACCACCGCGAACGCAACCCGATGACGGCGGACGCAGCCACGCACGCTCCCGTACCGCAGCAAGGGGCCGTCCGGAGGCCGCCGCGCCGGACGCATTTCGGCATGATCGGCGCGGTCAGCTTCGTGCACATGTTGAACGACATGATGCAGTCGGTGATCGTGACGATCTACCCGCTGCTGAAGCACGAGTTCGCGCTCAACTTCATCCAGATCGGACTCATCACCATGACCTTCCAGGTGACGGCGTCCATCCTGCAGCCCTTGGTCGGAATGGTGACCGACAAGAAGCCATTGCCGTACTCGCTGCCGATCGGCATGTGCTTCACGCTGGCGGGCCTGCTGCTGATATCCGTCGCGCCCACGTATCCGGTCCTGCTGCTTGCGGTCGCATTGATCGGCTGCGGGTCTTCGGTGTTCCATCCCGAATCCTCACGCGTCGCGCGCATGGCGTCGGGCGGGCGTTACGGCCTCGCGCAGTCGTTGTTCCAGATCGGCGGCAATACCGGGCAGGCGCTCGGACCGTTGCTGGCGGCGGCAATCGTATTGAAGATCGGCCGGCCCGAGGCGGCATGGTTCGGACTGGCCGCGTTGCTGGCGATCGTGGTGTTGCTGCAGGTGAGCCGCTGGTACAGCCATCACATCGACGAGCGGGTCAGGAAGCGGGTGGCAACGGATCGGCCCTTGCTGCCGGCGCCCGTGGTGAGGCGCACGGTCGGCATCCTGTTCGTGCTGATGTTTTCGAAGTTCTTCTACCTCGCGAGCATCAGCACGTACTACGAGTTCTTCCTGATCCATCGTTTCGGCCTGTCGGCGCACGCGGCCGCCAACCTGCTGGCGGTGTTCCTGTTCGCGATCGCGATCGGCACGTTGATCGGCGGTCCGCTGGGCGATCGCATCGGCCGCCGGCAGGTGATCTGGTTCTCGATCCTCGGCTGCGCGCCGTTCACGCTGGCGTTGCCCTATGTCGGCCTAGGCTGGACGATCGGGCTGAGCGTGGTGATCGGCATGATCCTCGCGTCGGCTTTCCCGGCCATCATCGTGTTTGCGCAGGACATGCTGCCGCATCGGATCGGCATGGTCTCCGGCCTGTTCTACGGTTTCAGCTTCGGCCTCGGCGGCATCGGCGCGGCCGTGCTGGGCGTGATCGCCGACCACTTCAGCGTCACGTTCGTGTACGAGGTCTGCGCGTTCCTGCCACTGCTCGGGTTGTTCGCGGCATTCCTGCCCGATGTGCGGCCGGGCGAAGCGGCGGACGCGTCTTCATCTGCGAGCTAGGCGGGGCGTCTCACCGTAGGCCGGGCTGAGCGGTTTCATGTAAAGCCCGCGTTGTTTCCGCGAATTCGCTGAAACGCAATCAGCGCACCAGCCATCGCACATGCCGTCCACGCGCGAGCAGCATGGTCAGGCCCAGCGCCAGCACGAACACGATCACCGGGAACAGGAATTCCCACGCGTAGCTGTGGAACGAGGCGTGCAGCATCCAGGCGGGTTCCACGAACAATTCGTGGCAGGCGTAGATGCCGAGCACATATTCGGCGCCGACCCGGGGCCACCAGCGTCCGCCGAGGCCGGGCAGGGCCAGCCCGAGCAGCAGCGCGCCGATGCCGAACACGGGCGTGAACAGGCCGTAGTCGATGATGGGTGGCCACGCGCTGGAAAACATCGGCACCCAATGCAATTCGGCCTCGAACCCGACCAGGCCGATCGCCGTTATCGAGAATGCGATGAGGGGGTCGACGCGCCCGTCGCGGCCGGAGATCCAATAGCCGCACGCCACCAGAAGGGCGCTCATGAAGGGGCCGTTGCGCGGGTCGAACGGCATGGAAAAGCCTGCCACCGTGTTGGCGTACAGGCCGGCCAGCGATCCGCAAACGTAGAGCGCGACGGCGAGTACGTAGAACAACCACCGCGTGCGCAGCCTTTCGCAAATGGCGACCATCGCCAAGGCCATCACCAGCGCCATCAGGAACCACAGGTGCCCCTTGCCCCCCACGAACACGATCAGCAGCGGATGCCTCGCCATGTGCCGGAACTGGTCGACGACCGCCGGCCACCAGCCTTGGTGCTGCCACTGGCCGAGCCGCAGCGGTATCAACAGGTAAATCAGGGACCACAACGCCCAGACGCGCAGCAGCCGTCTTGCGTAGCGGGCGAACAACGGCAGTGGCGGTGCGCCCGCGCGGATCTTGCAACCGAAGAAATAGCCCGCCACCACGAAAAAGAACGGCACCGCCAGCCTGCCGGCACCGGTAGTCATCAAATTGGCGAGATGCTCGGGCGCGCTGGTGAATACCTTGCGCGTGACCGGATCGGTGTGCACCACGATCACGCCGAAAATCGCGATCACGCGAAACAGGTCGATGGTGGCATTGCGGGTCCTGGCCGCAGGGGCTTCGGGTCTCGCCGCATGCCATGGCCTGACCGGTTGCCAGCGTCCCTCGAGTGGCGCAGGATTTGCCTGCGGTTCGGGCAAGTCCGTCAGGTTGAAACGATCCATGTTCGACATCCTGTCCGGATTATCGACCGCCCCGCCTGACTGACACCTGCGTATCCGGTCGTCCGTCCAGGAACCGGTCCGTGGGCGAGGCTGGCCCGTTCGTCCGAACGCATTGATTCCATTGCATTCGGAACCCTGCGACCCGATGTATGGTCTGAATCGTGGCGGCGTCGCGGCGCATCCGCTAGAGTCTCGGTGGACGGCGCGAGACCGCCCATTTCATTTGCACAAATCGAGGAATTCCATGGCCCTGCGTTCCCATAACCCCGCCCTGCGCGACAAGGTTTTCCAGAACCTGCCCGCAACCGGCGAACCCATGACCATCAACGGCACGCTCGCGCGTTCCGGCTTGTTGCTGGTGTTGATGCTGATCACCGGCGCCTGGACGTGGCACCGTTTCATGCTGGCGATCGAGGCGGGCGGCATCCCCGCCGGGTTGCAGGCCATGCAGCCGTTCATGTGGGGCGGCCTGATCGTCGGGCTGGTCTTCGCGATCGCCAGTGCATTCAAGCCGAACTGGTCGCCCGTCACCGCGCCGTTGTACGCGCTGGCGGAAGGCACCTTCCTCGGCGCCATCTCCGCGATCTTCGAGGTGCAGTACCACGGCATCGTGCTGCAGGCGGTGATGGCATCGATCGGCGTGCTGGTGGTGATGCTGTTCCTTTACCGCAGCGGCGTGATCAAGGTCACCCAGAAGTTCCGGATGGGCGTGATGGCGGCGACGGGCGGCATCCTGTTGCTGTACCTGGTGTCGTGGGGACTCTCTGCCTTTACCAGCGTCAACACCTCGATCCTGTTCGCGGGGGGCACCCTCAGCATCCTCATCAGCGTGTTCGTGGTGTGCATCGCCGCGTTGAACCTGGTGCTGGATTTCGACCTGATCGAGCGGGCCCAGGCAGCGGGCGCGCCCAAGTACATGGAGTGGTACTGCGCGTTTGCATTGATGGTGACGCTGGTGTGGCTGTACCTGGAACTGCTGCGGCTGCTTGCCAATTCCCGGCGGTAGGCCGACGACTGCCTGATCGGCCCGATCATCGTCATCCCGGCGACGTGGCGCGCAGGAGCGCGCCCGAACAGCGAAGCTGGCCCGCCGGGCGAGCGCCACGCATGGCGCGAGCAAAGCCGGGATCCGGTGGCTTTCGTGCAAAGCGTTTCGGTGCAAAGTCGCCGGGTCCCGGGTATCGTTCCCCGATCACGGGACGACGAGCAGAATCGGAGCTTCCCAGACTGATTGCCGTGGCGGGAGGATCGCATGATCATCGTGACAAGCGAACACGTGGCCGGTTACAAGGTCACCGAGACCAAGGGTCAGGTTTTCGGGCTGGTGGTGCGCAGTCGCGGCATCGGCGGCAACGTGATGGCCGGTTTGCGTTCCATCGTGGGCGGCGAGATCAACGAATACACCCAGATGCTGGAAGAGGCGCGCCGCCACGCCACCGACCGGATGGTGCAGAACGCCCAGGCCATGGGCGCCAACGCCGTGGTGATGATGCGCTTCGACTCGTCCGAGATCGGCCAGACCATGAGCGAGATCGTCGCGTACGGGACGGCGGTGGTCATCGAGAAGGCCTGAACACGCGATGCTCGCGATCGCGCTCTATGTGGTCGGTGCACTGTTGCTGCTGGTCGGGGCGATCGCGTTGCTGGTGGGCGGCGTGCTGGCGGTATTCCTGCCGCAACTGATCCTCGGTGGCGCATTCCTGGTCGTCGCGCTCGCGATCGAGCGCTGGCGCTACAAACCGATCCGCGCTGCGTGGCCCGATCCGCGCTGGACCGATACCGGCGAACGATTCGTGGATCCGGAAACCGGCTTGCTGACCGCCGTGTATTTCGATGCCGCCAAGGGCGAGCGGCATTATCTGGCGGCGCCGGCGTCCGGCAAATCGCGATAGCACATCCGCTGCGCGCGCAACGAACGCGTTCCCTTCTCCCATCGAAAAAAGAGGCGTGAGGCGCCGCGTCTTCTTTTGCGCGCAGCGCCTGACGAGGGTTCTCCGCCTGCCAGGTTCGGCTTCGCCCGGACCCGCCGCGCCACGGACTCGGTACTTCGCGGCGCCTCCCCGGAGAGGGCTTCAGCCGGACCGCCGTCTTTCGCGCGACTACGCCGCGATGACGCGCGGCTCCGGCTCCAGTTCGACGCCGAATCGTTCGCGTACACCGTCGCGCACACGTTGCGCGAGTGCCCACAACTGCGGACCCGTGGCGTGGCCGTGGTTCACCAGCACGAGCGCGTGGCGGTTCGAAATGCCGGCATCACCTTCGCGCAAGCCTTTGAATCCAGAAGCTTCAATCAACCACGCCGCAGACAATTTCGAAGTTTCGTTCGGAGCCGGCCAGCAGGGGAGTTGCGGATGTTCGACCCGGAGGGCCGTGGCCTGCGCGGCGGGAACGAGGGGGTTCTTGAAGAAACTGCCCGCATTGCCGATCACGGCCGGATCGGGCAGCTTGCGGGTGCGCAAGGCCATCACCGCGTCGGCCACGTGGATGGGCGCGGGGCGCTCCACGCCCATCCGCCGGAGTTCATCCTGCACGCCCGAATACTCGATGCGCGGCGACCATTCGCGCGGCAGGCGCAGCGTGACCGCGGTGATCAACCAGCGATCGGGATGGCGTTTGAAGATCGAATCGCGATAGGCGAATTCGCAATCGGCATTCGGGAAGATCGCATGATGTCGTTGCTGCAGGTCGTGCGCTTCGACCGATTCGATGAATTCACGGACCTCGACGCCGTACGCGCCGATGTTCTGCATCGGTGCGGCACCCACGCTGCCCGGAATCAGGATCAGGTTTTCGAGTCCGGCGTGGCCGTTTGCCAGCGTCCAGCGCACCAGGCCGTCCCAGTGTTCGCCCGCGGCGACCCGGATGCGGGCTCCACCGTCGCCATCCTCCAGCACTTCGATGCCGCGGGTTTTCATGCTCACCACGGCGCCGCCGAAGTCGCCGGTGAACAGCACGTTCGAGCCTTCGCCCAGCAGCAACGTCGGCGCTTCGCGCAGCGCCGCCTGATCCAGCAAATCCGGGATGGCCGCCGCGTCGTGGATGTCCGCCAGCCACGCCGCGCGCGCATCCACGCGCAAGGTATTGCGATCGCGCAGCGAGGCGTTTTCGGTCAGCGTGAAAGCCGGACTGCGGACGGCACTCACAGCGCAGCACCCATCGAGGGCCCAGTCGATTGCCGACGGATTTCCTCGACGCACTCCGTGAGCAGCCACGGTCCGCGATAGATCAGTCCCGAATAGATCTGCACGAGTCTGGCGCCGGCTTCGATCTTGTCGGCGGCATCGCTGCCGGTGAGCACGCCGCCCACGCCGACCAGCGGCATCGCCCCGCCAAGCCGTCGCGCCATGCCGCGCAGGATTTCGGTCGAAGGCTCGAACAGCGGTTTGCCCGACAACCCGCCGGTTTCGCCGGCGTGCACGCTGCCCGCCACGCCCGCGCGATCGATCGTGGTATTGGTGCAGATCAGGCCATCGATGCCCGACCCCAGCACTGCCGCCGCCACCGCGTCCATCTGCGCGTCGTCCAGGTCGGGTGCGACCTTGAGCAGGACGGGTTTGCGTGCGCCGTGCCGGGCCGCGAGTTTCTCGCGCGCATCCATCAACGTGCCGATCAGGCGCTGCAGCGAGTCGCCTTGCTGGAGGTCGCGCAAGCCCGGCGTGTTGGGAGACGAGACGTTGATCGTGACATAGCTCGCCAACGGGTACACGCGTTCGAGGCAGGCGAGGTAATCGTCGGCTGCATGTTCGTTGGGCGTGTCCTTGTTCTTGCCGATGTTGATGCCCATTACGCCGCGCCAGTGCGACTGCTCGACATTGCGCACCAGCGCCTCCACGCCGTCGTTGTTGAAACCCATGCGGTTGATCAAAGCTTCGTGTTCCGGCAGGCGAAACAGGCGTGGCTTGGGATTGCCCGGTTGCGGGCGCGGCGTCACGGTGCCGATTTCGATGAAGCCGAAACCCAGCGCGCCGAGCGCGTCCAGATGCTCGCCATTCTTGTCCAGCCCGGCCGCGAGCCCGACGGGGTTCGGAAAGTCGATTCCGAACGCGCGTACCGGCAAATCCGGCGGTGGCGATTCCGCGACCCAACGCATCAGGTTGCTGCGTTGCGCGACACCCAACGCGTACAGTGTCAGGTGGTGCGCGGTTTCGGCTTCCAGCGAGAACAGCAGGGGGCGCAGGGTCGAGTACATCTTGTCAGTGGAGTCCGCTGAAGGCGATGGCGCCGAAAATGATCAGGACGGCGCCACACAGCAGCGCCAACATGAAACCGAGCTGCAGCCAACCGAGGATCAAGCCCGCCAGCGCCATCCCGTCTCCCTCCATGCTGCCGGGTGCGGCACGCCGGATTTCCGAGCGCGCCGAGTGTCCGCAGACCACGGCGATCAGGGCCCCGAGTCCCGGAAGGCACACGTACGCGAGCACCCCGAACACCAGGCTCACCACGGCGAGCGAATTGGTGCGCGGGTACACGGCGGTCATGGCCGGACGGCTTCCGGTTTCATCACCTCATGATCGCACATCGCTGGCGGACGTTTGCCACCGGGGAACTTCAAAAGCGCAGCGACTGGCCGCCATCGACCGTCATGATCTGCCCCGTGATCCATCCCGCGAACGGCGAGGCAAGGAACAGCGCGAGGTGGGCCACTTCCTCCGGCGTGCCGAAGCGGCCGAACGGAATCGTGCCGAGCACCTTTCGATACTGTTCCGGCTTGTCGTGCTTGACGCGATCCCACACGCCCTCCGGAAACTCGATGGAACCCGGCGCGATCGCGTTGACGCGGATGCGGTGTTCGGCCAATGCCAGCGCCTGCGTGCGGGTGTAGTGATTCAGCGCCGCCTTCATCGCCGCATAGGGCGGACCCATGGTGCGCGGCCGGAACGAACCGATCGAACTGGTGTTGAGGATGCATGCACGCTGCGATTGTTTCAGATGCGGCACCGCGAACCGCGACGCCCGCACCACAGCCATCAGGTCGACGTTGAAATCGACAAGCCAGGATTCGTCGTCGTCATCGAAGCCGTAACCGGTGGCGTTGTTCACCAGCACGTCCATGCCGCCCATCGCGCGATCGGCATCGCCGACCCAGCGCTCGATCTGGTCGACCTGCGACAGGTCGCAGGCTTGGGTATGCAGATTGCCCGCGTACGCATCGGCATCGCCCGTCAACGCATCCAGCCCGTCCTGTCCTCGCGCGCAGACCGAAACCCGTGCGCACGCCGCAAGAAAACCCAGCGCGATCGCGCGGCCGATGCCCTTGCTGCCGCCGGCAATGGCCACGCGGTAGCCGGTGAAGTCGAAGGGCGTCGGTGTGTTCATGCGGCGTGCTCCGGTTCCGTGGCGGCAGGCATGCGCCCATGCCGCAGGGCGTGGGCGAGGCGGGAATAGCCATTCGATTCGGCGAGCGCGGCGGCGGCGTCCCAGTCGTAGGCGACCGAAACATGCGCCACGGTCCAGCCACGTTCGCCGCGCTCGAACAGCGCGTAGCGTGCGTGAGGCGTACCGACATTCATCACGTGCGGATGCGGGCGGTCCCAGGCGATTGCCTGCAGGCCGACGCTGCCGGGATTCACGATCAGACGGCCGTCGGCCAGCTGCATGCTGCGCGGCATGTGGGTGTGCCCGCACAGGATCAGTTCGGCGTCGAGATCGCCGACGCGTTCGAGGACGACATCGGCGGCGGCCGGAGCGGCGCCGTGTTCGTCGACGTCTTCGAGGAAATATTCGAGATCGCTGTCGGGCGTGCCGTGGCACAGGTGCACGCCGCCGTCCAGCCGCAGGCTGGTCGGCAGGCCGCGCAGCCAATCCAGGTGGTCGCGGGCCAGGCGCGCATGCGTGAAGGCGTCGGCTGGCCCCATGTGCTCCGGGGGCTGCTCGAGCAACTGTCGTTCGTGATTGCCGCGGATCGTCGGCAAATCGAGCGCCATCAGGCGATCGGCGG
The DNA here is from genome assembly GCA_044464225.1 of Rhodanobacter sp. GTDB lineage: Bacteria > Pseudomonadota > Gammaproteobacteria > Xanthomonadales > Rhodanobacteraceae > 66-474. The sequence goes on from JBIQLN010000003.1 coordinate 9,219, forward strand.
TTTCGGCCGGCTGCAACGGTCCGGAAAGAATATCGCCGAGATTGACGATCAGATCGCAGCCGCGCTTGCCGATGTCTTCCAGCACCGCGTCCAGCGCGGCGAGATTGCCATGGATGTCGGAGATCGCGGCGAAGCGGTAGCCGATGGAACTGGCGGGTGTATTCATCACGCGCTCCTGCTGGCTCTCTCGAGCAACGGCGATACAAGCTTTGTCGTCATTCCGGACGTGACGAGATCGCGACATTGCCGCCTGTCGTCATTCCGGGCGTCGCGAGGTCGCCGCATCTCCACCTGTCGTCATGCCGACCCGCGACACATCCACCTTTGTCATTCCGGACGTCGCGGAGGGGCGAGCCGGAATCGGTTTGGATCTGTTCGCAAGCCAACCGATTGACTCGCGCCATCCTTGGCGCTCGCGCTGCGCGCCGCCTGCGGCGTCCGCGTTTGCAATCCTGCAAACGCAGTCGGGTTCCGCGCTGCGCGCGGACCCGGAATGACAATGGCGATCATGTTGCCGATTCCCGATTCCCGATTCCCGATTCCCGACTCCCGACTCCCGATTCCGGGTTCCCGTCAAAGATCGAACTTGATCCCCTGCGCCAACGGCAGCGCATCCGACCAGTTGATGGTGTTGGTCTGGCGTCGCATGTACGCTTTCCACGCGTCCGAACCCGACTCACGTCCGCCGCCGGTTTCCTTCTCGCCGCCGAACGCACCGCCGATTTCCGCGCCCGACGTGCCGATGTTGACATTGGCGATGCCGCAATCGGAACCCGATGCGGACAGGTATTGTTCGGCGGCCTTCAGGTTCTGCGTGAAGATCGCCGATGACAGGCCCTGGGGCACCTCGTTCTGCATCCGGATCGCGTCGTCGAGGGTCTTGAACGGCATCACGTACAGGATCGGCGCGAAGGTTTCCGTCTGCACGATTTCATCGGACGGCTGCACGCCGGTGATGATGGTCGGCTCCACGAAGTTGCCCTGGCGCTCCAGCACCGAGCCGCCGCTGACGATGCGCGCACCGCTGGCTTTCGCGGTCTTCACCGCGTTCGCGAACTGCTCGACCGCGGCCTTGCTGTTCAGCGGCCCCATCAGCGTTTCCGGGTTGGTCGGATCGCCGATCTTCTTCTCGACCTGCTGGTAGGCGTGGCGCAACTTGCCCAGCACGTCGTCGATGATCGACTCGTGCACGAACAGGCGGCGCGTCGACGTGCATCGCTGGCCCGCGGTGCCGACCGCGCCGAACACGATCGCCGGGATCGCGAGGCCGAGATCCGCAGAGCGGTCCAGGATGATGGCATTGTTGCCGCCCAGTTCCAGCAGCGAGCGGCCCATGCGTGCCGCCACGCGCTCGCCGACCGTGCGGCCGACCCTGGTGGAACCGGTGAAGCTGATCAGCGGAACGCGCTTGTCATCGACGAACTTCTGCGCGAGCTCGTTGCCGGCGTCGTTGAACAGGTAGAAGATCTCCGGAAAACCACCGGCCTTCAGCGCTTCGTTGCAGATGCGGATCGACGCGATCGCCGACAGCGGCGTCTTCGGCGAAGGCTTCCAGATGCACACATTTCCGCACACCGCGGCGATGAACGCGTTCCAGCTCCACACCGCGACGGGGAAGTTGAAGGCGCTGATGATGCCGACGATGCCGAGCGGGTGCCATTGCTCGTACATGCGGTGGCCCGGGCGCTCGGAATGCATCGACAGGCCGTACAGCATGCGCGACTGGCCCACCGCGAAGTCGGCGATGTCGATCATCTCCTGTACTTCGCCGTCACCTTCGGGTTTGATCTTGCCCATTTCCAGGGCCACCAGCGAGCCGAGTGCGTCCTTGTGTTCGCGCAGCGCCTGCGCGCACAGTCGCACCGCTTCGCCTCGCTTGGGGGCTGGGACATTGCGCCACTCCGCGAACACCTTCTGCGCGTTGCGCACGATGGTTTCGTAATCCGCATCGCTGGTCGCATGCACCTTCGCCAGCGGCTCATTGGTGGCGGGGTTCAGGGGCTCCAGGACACCGGCGTCGGTGGTTTTCGACCACGCGTCGTTACCGAGGAAAGTGCCGGAATTGGTGTCGGAGAGGCCGAGCGCGGAAAGGATGGGGTGGGTCATGCAGGCTCCTGTGTCCGCTGCAGGTGCAGCGCGTGAAATCAATCGGACATTGTAGCAGCGCGCGAAAACACGGCGGCCCCGCGCGGCGAATGCCGGGAGGCGGATTGAATCCCGCAAGGGAATGGCGACCCCGGCCCGATTCGAACGGGCGACCTTCCCCTTAGGAGGGGGACGCTCTATCCAGCTGAGCTACGGGGCCAGATTGTGGATTTTCGCACGAGCCATCCATGGCGCGATCATCCGCTCGCCATCCATGGCTCGCCGG
>JBIQLN010000003.1:11689-228741 GCA_044464225.1 Rhodanobacter sp.
TTCCGTTCGCGCGAGCATCCACCGGATGCTCGCAAGCGCTCACGCAACCACCAGCTGAGCTACGGGGCCAGATTGTGGATTCTCGCACGAGCCCTCCATGGCGCGATCATCCGCTCGCCATCCATGGCCGCCGGTTCCGTTCGCGCGAGCATCCACCGGATGCTCGCAAGCGCTCACGCAACCACCAGCCGAGCTGCGGGGCCGCAACCGCGCAATTTTCGCATGATTGCGGCGTTCGCGCCGCATACACGTTTTGCATGCCAGCATGCGGCATCGTGGTTTTGCCGGCGCGGCAAAGGAAGTCTGGATGGGGCGACGAATCCTGTATGGCGTCTACCACTGGGGTCTCGGACACGCGACGCGCAGCCTCGGATTGATCCGCGCGCTGCTGGAACGGGGCGATCACGTGATCGTGATGATCCAGCCGGGCCCCGGCATGCGGTTGCTGCAGTCGGAACTGGGCGACGCCTGCGAATACTTTCCCTTTCGCGATACACCGGCGCCATTCAGCCGCTACCCGGCCGTGTTCTACCTGCGCATGTCGGCCTCGATGCCGTGGGTGCTGGCGGGTTTTCGCCGGGAACATCGCATGACCGAGGCGTTGGTGGCGCAACGGCGTCTCGATTGCGTGATTTCGGACAGCCGCTTCGGGGTGTGGTCGCGCGTGGTGCCGAGCTATTGCATCCTGCACTCGATCCATCAGGTGGTGCCGTTCTTCAGCGGCTTCACCCAGCGGGTCGCCGAATGGGGCCAGCGCCGTTTGTTGCGCGGCTTCACCCGGATACTGATTCCGGATGTCGCGGAAAACGGCGGCCTGTCGGGCTGGCTCGGTCACGATCCGGAATTCGACTGGGGCGATGGTCGGCTGCTGTACATCGGACCGTTGTCGAGCGTCCAGCCCATGGACGTGGAGCAGGACATCGACGTGTTCTTTTCCGTGTCCGGCATCGAGCCCCAGCGTGGCCTGCTGGAAGATCTGGTGCTCGAATCGTTGCCGAAGCTGTCGGGCCGGATCGTGGTGACGCTGGGCCAACCCGGCGAAGGCGACGCCGTACGCGAGATCCACGGCGCCACCGTGTACGGCTACCTCGACCGCGAACGCCAGGCGGAAATGCTCAACCGCGCGAAGCTGGTGATGACGCGTTCGGGCTACACGACGCTGATGGAACTGGCGGCCCTGGGACGCAAGGCGCTGTTCGTGGCAACACCGGGGCAAAGCGAGCAGGAATACCTGGCGCGCTTCCACCGCGACAAGGGGCATGTATGGTCCGAGGAGCAAAAGCACCTGGACCTGCCGCGGGACATCGAGCGTGCACGCGCGGCCTCGGGCATCCCCCGCCTGGACGCGGCAGCGTCAGTCGGACGGTTTCTCGCCGCCATCGCCTGAGTCTTCCTTGTCCTCGTGCTTGTTGGACTCCGTCGGCATTTCGCGCCAGGTGGTGCCGACGATCGGCAGGCACAGCAACCAGATCGAGCCGGTCCACACGATGCGAAATCCCAGCATCATCGCCAGTCCATCGGTGTAGCCGATGCCCCAAGCGCGCGCAATCACCATGCCGAGCAAGTCGACCGTGCCGATCTGGCTGACCAGTCCGGCACCGATCAGGATGACCGCGAGCGAAAACATGTAGATGCTTGTGGCGTCGAGATAGCTGAGGTGCTGCACGTGCATCCCGCGCCCGACTTGCCAGAACGCGGTGCCGAGCGCGCCGAGATAGATGGCGGCCAGCACCAGGCTTATGGCGATGGTGGACGGTGTGCACAGCTTGCGCAGACCGTCCAGCAATTCGATGCCGCCTTTCGCGATTTTCTTCAACCACTCCCGGTGGAAGCGCTGCGGCAATTTGCGGGCCTTGTCCTCGAACAGCAGTGCGGTCGCCACCGCCGCGATGAACAGCACCAGCAGCGCCACCGAGATCCAGCGCACCTCGCTCCAGCCGGGTATCGTGATGACGGCGAGAAACAGGAACACGGTCGCGATCTCGACCAGAAGCATCATCACCGTCGCCGCCGAGCTGCGGCCGACGTGCACGCGCCGCGAAGCCGACAGCACCCAGTTCTGCGAAAACAACCCCAGCGGCAGCGTCACGGTGAGTTCGCCCACCGCGAACGCAAGCCAGAACGGCCGCGGCGGAATGCACACGTCGATCCTTCGCAGCATCAGGCGCAGCTGCACGGCCTTGCATCCCAGGTAGATCGCCGCGCCGCCGACCGAGATGCCCAGCACGCGAAGCGGTAGGTCGCGCAGGCGCGCCACCACCTTGCCGAGATCACCGAGGTTGAACGCGAACACCAGCAATGCCGCAGCCAGCAGCACCGGCAGGATCACCTGCGGTTTCAGGACGGCACGCGCATGCGTGAAGATCTTCAGCATGGCAACACCCGATCGACGTCGGGCAGAAGATCGGCGAGGCTGTTGTCGAGGTAGCGCACGACCCCGGCCGGCGTGCGCCAGCCGGGCTCCGCGTCTTGCGGGACGGTGTTGCGGAATCGGCCTCGGCGGGTGCATGCCACCAGCCGTTTGCGCTGGAGCCAGTGCAAGCGTTCGGACGCGAGTTGATGGATGTCGGCGCGCGCAAACAGCGGGTCCGGCAAGGCACCGCGTTCGTACACCTTCGAGACGCCATGGTTCAACCAGTGCCCCAGGTCGCGCGCGGTGAAAGCCTGCGGGCCGTGCGACAGGAAGCGCGCGAGCAGGTGGCTCGGCGTGATCGGCACGTTGTCCAGGATCGCGCGTCGCAGCGACCTATCGAAGGCGCGTCGATCCAGCGAGGTGTCGGCGCGGAACCGTTCGCCGATGCGGATCACCACGCGTGATCGCCCCGGCGCCAGCGTGTCGTAGCCTATCGCCATCGGCTGGATCCACGGCGGCGCGCGGGTGGTGCGGACAAGCCGGAAAAAACCTTCGCGGATGCGTCCGAAGTGGCCGTCCATCGAAATGGTCCCTTCCGGCGAAAAATACACGCAGCAGCCGCGATCGATGCGGCTCGCGAAGTGCGCGATCTGTGCATCCACCACCGCGCGGAATGCCGGCAGGAGTTTCCTGAAGGCGGGAAGCGAAATTCGCCGCAGGCCCCACCAGGATTCGAGCGGCAGGTCGCGGCGCCCGAGCGCCGCCTGCACCGAACAACCGCCGGGGGAGAGCGCGGTTTCGCGGCGGCCGCGCGCATTCAGCAACGACCAGCAGTCGTCATCGCCGCAGTCTTCATCGCACAGGGCGAGCAGCGTTTCGCCCAACGTGAATTCGCGCACCCGCCGCATCGGTTCGGTGCGCCCGAGAGGGAAAAACCACGCCAGCGAAATGCGGCCCATCAGCGCCGACAGCGGTGCCGGCCAGTGCACGGTCAGGCGCGACAGGATGCCGGGGCGGAACAGGTCCTCGCGCGTGGCATAGAACGGTGGCGTACCTTCGAAGCGCAAACCGCGCCGGTGCCCGAGCACGTTGCCCAGCATCGGTCCGTCGACGTCGCGCTGGTGGTTGGATGCGATCAGCGAACCTGGCGCAAGTTCGAAATTCGCGGGCGCGACGATCTCGCGGTCGTAGGCCGTCCGGATCCAAAGGTCGAAGCCCATCTGCAGCAGCCAGTTGCCGACCGGATGCGCGTCGATCACGTCGTCGGGCAGGCGCGTCCATGCTCCGTGCGTGGTCATCGCTGGCGTTGCTCTCTGCTGCATTCATCGAGGCCTGTTGACGTCATCCCGCGCGAGGCGCGCCGCATCGCATGGCAGCCGCTGGGGAGCAATCGCCCTTGGTCGGCATGGCTGCGGCATCGCTGGTTCGTGCATCGACATGCATTCTCCTCACTCTTCCTTTCCCTGCGGGAAGGGATCGCCGGCACGGCCGCAACGGCATGGTGTCAGCAGACCCTCGCTCCGCGTCGGTAACGCCGGCCCTTCCAGACCGAACGCGTGCCGGTGAACGCCCGCCACGCCGAATACCATGTCGCCCCAAGAAAAAACGTTGCAGCCAGCGGCAGCAGCAGCCCGGAAAGCGGATTGCGGCGGTAGTACGCCAGTGTCGGCAGATAGCACGCGAGCATCGCGAGCAGGCCCAGCAGTCCGACCGCGCGGGCGTGCGTCGGGCCGAAGGCGAGCGCCAGCACGGGAACCCAGAAAGCCACGATCAACAATGCGGAAACGGCCAGTGTCAGCAGCAGCGATTCGCGCAGCTGCACGAATGCGCTGCGCGCGATCATGTGTGCGATGTCACGGAGGTTCGCGGAACGCTGGCTGGTTGCGCCGTGCGTCAGGCCGATCCAACAGCGGTAGCCCTTTCGCTTCACGCGTGCGGCGAGCGTGCAGTCATCGATGATGGCACCACGCCAGGCGCCGAACCCGCCGGCATCGAGCAGCGCGCTGCGATCGACAAGCACCACCCCGCCCGCCGCCGCGGCGACGCGCGAAGCCGGCGCGTTCGCGAGGGCGAAGGGGTAGAGCAGCTTGAAGAAATACACGAACGCGGGCAGCAGCCAGCGCGCGGCGAGGCTTCGCCAGCACGGTTCCGCACACAGGGAGACCAGCGCGTACCCTTCATCGGCCTTGCGCCGCAGCGCGGCAAGCATGCCTGGAGCGAGGCGGATGTCGGCGTCCAGCAACAACACCCACGGCGTGGCGACGCGGTCGAGTCCTTGTTGCAAGGCCCACAGCTTGCCGGTCCAGCCTGGCGGTGGTGCCGTTCCGGCGAGCACGGTCAGACGCGGCAATCCGCTCGTGCGGGCGACGGACGTGGTGGCGTCGGCGGATTGGTCGTCGATCACGATGACCTGCGCCGCCGGCGCGGCGACCGCCAGTGCGCGCAATGTTTCGCCGATGACGCCCGCCTCGTCGCGGGCGGGAATCAATACCGCGAGATCGTCAGGCGGTGGCGATGCCGGTCGCCCCTGTTCGGCTTCCAAGCGTTCGCGGCAAAGCCACGCCGCCCACGGGGCCAGCAACACGCCGGCCCAGCATGCCAGTGCGAGGGCGGCGAGGATCAGGATGGCCATGGCCGATTGCGGACGTCAATGACGGATGCCGCCGAAGTGCGCAATGGGAACGTTGCTGTGCGGACGGCGCTGGTTCGGTGCCGGCGTGTCGTACAGGATCGGCGGGTCGGCGGCGAAGGGGCCGGTGAGCCTGGGTCCGCGGACACTCGCCCACAGCGCCTTCAGCGGGTGGGCGAACGCGTCGGCAGCGGCGGTGCCTTCGAATCCGCAGTGCGCCATGCAGTTCGCGCACTTGGGATTGCGCCCCACGCCATAGTTGTCCCAGTCGGTCTTTTCCATCAGGTCGCGGAACGTCGGCACGTAGCCCTCGTCCACCAGCAGGTAGCAGGGCTTCTGCCAACCGAACACGTTGCGGCACGGCATGCTCCAGGCAGTGCATTGATAACCCTGGTTGCCGCACACGAAATCCAGGAACAGGCTGGAATGCGACAGTGGCCACCTCGCGCGGTTCGCCTTCCTGCGCTTGAAGATGTTGCGGAACAGTTCCTTCGATTGGCGACGGCCCATGAAAACGTCCTGGCGCGGCGCGTGTTCGTAGTGGTAACCCGGTGACACCGTGATCCCGTCCACCTTCAGGTCGTTGGTCGCGAAGTCGAAGAATTCCGCGACTTCCTCGGGCTTGGCGGTGGTGAACAGGGTGGTATTGATGTTGACCCGGAAGCCGCGCTGCTTGGCGGCGCGGATCGCGGATACCGCCGTATCGAAGATGCCTTCGCGGCCGACGCTCTCGTCATGGCGTTCGCGCATGCCATCCAGGTGCACCGAAAACGTCAGGTGTTCGGACGGCGAGAACAGATCGAGCTTCTTTTCCAGCAGGATCGCGTTGGTGCACAGGTACACGTACTTGCCGCGTGCGATGATGCCTTCGACGATCTGCTTGATGTCCTTGTGGATCAGCGGCTCGCCCCCCGGGATGGAAACCATCGGCGCGCCGCACTCGTCGACCGCCGCCAGGCATTCCTCGACCGTGAGCCGCTGCTTCAGGATGTGCGAGTCGTAATCGATCTTGCCGCAGCCGGGGCAGGCGAGGTTGCACTGGAACAACGGCTCCAGCATCAGGGTAAGCGGATAACGCTTCACCCCGCGCAGGCGGCGTCCAATGATGTAGCTGGCAACCTTCAACTGCTGGCGAACGGGAATCGACATTCGGTTCTCCTGTGGCGCTTGCCGGCCGCGCGCATGCGCAGCCCTCAGCCTGGCCCGCATGGTGAACCGTCGCGTGTCAACGCGGCGTTTAGGCGTCCCGGTTGCAGTTCACCGCGGTTTCAGGCCGGCTTGTGGCGGCACGCCACCCACAACAAACGCGGCAGGCGATCAGATCAGGCTTCGCACTGCAGGCGTGGCGCTTCGCCGTTGCCTGGCAGGCGATTGGCGAACTCACCGCGCAGGCGTTGCCATTCCATCTTGAGCCAGGGCGTGAAGCGTTCGGGCTCCTGTGCGATTTCGCGATCCAGCGCCTCCGGCGCGACGTACCGCCACGCCGCGATCTCGGTGTCGTTGACGCGCACCGGCGCATCGGAAACCCCGACGTACACCCAGCACAATTCGCACTCGGAACCTGCTTCGCCGTATTCGGCGTGGTACTGGAACTTGTAGACGAATTCGAGCGGGCAGGTGAAGCCCAGCTCCTCGCGCAAGCGGCGCTGCGTCGCGGTATCCATGTCTTCGCCGCCGCGCGGGTGGCTGCAGCAACTGTTGGCCCAGTAACCGGGCCACAGCGGTTTCGATGCGGCGCGTTGTTGCAGCAGCAGTTCGCCGGACGGGTTGAACACGAACAGCGAAAACGCGCGATGCAGGATGCCGCGGCCGGCGTGCGCATCGGCCTTGGACGCGTGGCCGATCTCGCGGTCGGCCTCGTCGACCAGGATCAGCCGCTCGGAGTCGAACGACACTACCCGGTTGTCGTCATGCTCAACCAATGCTGCTCTCCATCGCCTGGTAACCGGCCTGCTGCAACGCACGCGCGACGCGACCCGGATCGTCCGGACACAGCGCGATCATCGCACCGCCACCACCGCCGCCGGTGAGCTTGGCGCCGACCGCACCGTTGGCGCGCGCAACCTGGATCATTTCCTCCAGCTCCCAGCTCGATACCTGCAGCGCATTCAATTGACCCTGGCAGATGTTCATCAGTTCGCCGAATTGTTGCAGGTCCCAGGCCTGAAGCGCCTTGATGCCCTGCATCGCCAGCGAATCGATTTCATCGAAGATGCGCTCGTACAACTGCTTGTTGCGCTGCCACGCTTCGCGCACGCGGCCGACCGTGCGTGCGGTCAGGCTTTCGACGCCCGACAGCCCGATCACCATCGGCAGCGGCTTGGCGAATTCCAGCGGTTCGACCACCGGCGGTTCACCGCGCTGGAACAACAGCGGCTGGCCGTAGGTCGCGACCGTGTTGTCGATGCCCGACGGCGTGCCGTGCGCGACGCGCTCGCATTCGTAGGACAGCGCGCACACCTGCTGGTCGGTCAGGCCGAGCGCGCAATGGCGGTCGAGCGCGCGGATCACCGCGACCGCGAGTGCGGCCGAGCCACCCAACCCGTTCGCGCGCGGCAGGTTGGGATAAACCTGGATGCGCAGCGGACGGTCGGTAAGTTCCAGCCTTTGCAGGATCAGTTCCAGTGATTGCAGGAACGAGCCCGGATGCTTGGTGCCGGGATGCAGCCGTTGTTCGACGCCCCAGCGCGGGATGATCAGTTGCGTGCCGTCATTCGATTCCTCGGCACGGGCGCGGATTGCCATCGGTACCGGCACCGCGATCGCATGGCGGCCGTACACCACCGCGTGTTCGCCCAGCAGGATCGCCTTGCCGTAGCCCGTCGCGTACTCGCTCTCCTCGACCGGCTCGAAGCCGTGCGCAACGGTCTTGGCTTCGGGCTGCACCTGGTTCTTGACCTCGGCGATGATCTCGCGGGCCTTCCACACCTTGATCTCGCCCGAGTCGAGCAGGCGTTCGACCACGGTTTCGAAGATCTCCGGCGTCGCACCCGCACTCACCGCGACCGAACGTGCGTGCAAGGTCATGTGGCCCTGCTGGATGCCGTCGGTCACGAGCGCCCGCAACGCCGAGAAGTTCTGCGCCAGGCCGACGGCGCCCATGATTTCGGCGAGCTCGCGCGCCGTCGCGACATTGGCGAGGCGCAAATTCAACGCGACGGTGGCGTTGGATTGCAGGTTGCCGCCGACGGTGCCGACCTTCATCGGCATCTCGATCGTGCCGACCAGGTTGCCCTGGTCGTCCTTGTACCAGCGCGTCAGCGAGGTGTAATGCTCGCCGCGCGCCGCGTAGGCGTGCGCCGCGGCTTCGAGCGCACGCCAGTCGTTGCCGGTCGCGATCGCGGCCGCATCGACGCCGTTCATGATGCCCTTGTTGTGGGTGGCCGCGCGGTACGGATCGCACACCGCCAGGTCATTGGCGAGGATGATGCCGTCGCGCACCTGTTCGCCGTCGTAGCCCTTGCCGGCCAGGAGTTCGGCCGGTATCACGCACTTCGCCCACACCAGCGCACGGTCGGTCAGGTTGGAAAGGATGCGCAGGAATACCTTGCCGCCGGTGATGCCTTCCACCAGCGGCGCCACGCCTTCGCACATGGTGTTGACCATGTTGGCGCCCATCGCGTCGCAGGTGTTCACGAGCAGATGCAGCACCACCATGTCGCGGCGGCCGTCGGCGGCGGGATGGATGCGGACTTCGATGTCCTTGGCGCCGCCGCCGCGCGCGACCATCTTCGGGTGCAGGCTGTTGGCGAGGTTCAGGATGTCCTGCTTGCGTTGCAGCAGCGCGGCTTGCGCGGTGGCCGAGTTGTCGATGTCGACGATCTGCACCTGGCCGATCAGGATCGGTTCCGTGCTGCGGGTGGTGAAGCCGCCGGCCGCGCGGACCAGCTTCGCGGCGGACGACAACGCGGCCACGATGGAGGGTTCCTCCACTACCAGCGGGACCACGTGATCCTTGCCGTTGACCAGGAAATTGAGTCCGAGGCCGAGCGGCAGGCCCATCACCCCGATCACGTTTTCGATCATCTTGTCGGCGCGGGCGACGGTGAGGGTGTGCGCGCCGCTCGACAGCACCTGGAAATCCTCGCGCGAAAGCAGGCCGCGCTCGCGCACCAGGTTCACGCGTTCCGGCACCGACAACTTGTAGAAACCCGGCAGCCTCGACTGATCCATTTTGATTCCTTGCAAAGCCTCAAACGTTCGAAACGACCTCCAGACCCTTGGGGTCCGCTTCCAGTCCGATCAGGGGAAACCCCGCGTGCAATGCGCGCTCCGAGAATTCCCGCAACCGCGTATCTTCCACGGCAAACGTGACGCCGACGTCACCGCCGCCCGCACCGCAGCTCTTGTAGACGCACCCGCAGTCCGCGGCGATCGCGGCGACGGCACGATGCTCGCGGCTGGCGATGTCCGCGCCCGCGGCCGTGCCGAAGCGCGCCAAGGCTGTAGCGTAATCGTGGAGGTGGGACAGGAAGGCAGCGGCATCGTGGGCGGTCAGGGCGTCGATACCGCGTGAAGAAATTGTAGCGAGTTCATGCATGTATTGCGTGAACGCGGTCGGCTCGCGTTCACGCCAGGCGGCCACCGTGTCGAGCATCGCGCGGGTGGATGCGGGGCGTCCACTGTAGACGCAGGTCCAATGAAGACCCTTTGGCAATCCGACGCGGTCGATCCGGATGGCGTCGCCGTTCCGTTGAAAGCGCGACAGGCCGCCCGTGGATGCCGCTGCGATGTCGACGCCGCTGCCATGGCCATGCTGGATTGCGCGATGGGTTTCGATGGCTTCGCCGGGCGTGGGGGGAGCCATTTCGGCCAGCGCGTGCAAGGCCCCCAGCAAAGCCACGGTAAGCGCGGCGCTGGAACCCAATCCCAGTTTTTCGCGCACGCCTTCGCGGTCCAGATGGAACGCATCGCTGTCGAGCTCGACGCGGCAGGCCGGCAAGCGTTCGACTCGGGGAAACCGCGCCAGCAAGGTGGCGATCCATTCCAGTTCCGCGGGCGCGGCATCGATCCAGGTTGCATCGCCCTCCTGCAGCCGCAGCCGTGCCTGCAACCCGAGCGTCGGCGAGACGATTTCCCAGTCATCGCGGGCCGTCTCGGTGAGTGCGATGCCCGCGCGACGATCCACTGCCATTACCAGCGCCGGCGCGCCTTCCAGTACGGCGTATTCGCCCAGCAGCACCAGCTTGCCGGGCGCGCTGGCGGTCACGCGCATGCGTCGGCGTCCTCGACAACCCGCGCGCCTTCGCCGAGGCCGCTGACCAGTACGTCCTCCACGCCCGGAACGCCGCGCAGGGCTTCGGTCACGCGCGCCGTACCGTCGTCCAGGCAGACGGCTTTCACCTGCGGTCCCGCATCGATGGTGAAAAACACGCCGGTACCCTCGGCCTGCAGCGAGCGGATGCACTGGATGCAATCGAGCGTCGCGCCGTTCCAGTAAATGAGGGCGGGGCGCGTGGCGAGCATCACGGCGTGCATGGCGAGGCAGCTCGCTTCGCTGACGCGCGCGAGTTTTTCGAAATCGCGCGTTTGCACGGCATGGCGCGCTGCATCCAGATCGCGGGGCACGGCGGCGATCCAGTCGCGGTAATACGGCGACGTCCGTTGCGAGGCCTCCATGCCGGCCCGCGAATCCACGGCCTTCTTCTTGCGGCTGGTGACCGCCACCACGACCTTGAGCGGCCACGCACTGGCCTCCAGCACCGGCGTTGCGAACGCGTCTTCGCCGTCTGTGCGCGTGCCCGGCGCCATCTCCACGAAGCCCCCGTGGATCGACCGCGCCGCCGAACCCGAGCCGCGTCGCGCCAGCATCGACAGTTCGCGCGTGGCAAGTTCAAGCCCGAGCGCGCGACCGGCCGCGACGGCCAGCGCCGCGAAACCCGACGCCGACGACGCCAGTCCCGCGCCGGTCGGAAAATCGTTGCCGGATTCCACCCGTGCCCGCGTCGCGATGCCCGCGCGCGCGCGGAACAGGTCGAGGAAGGCACCGATCTTGCGGGTGTGCGCTTCTTCGTGTTCGCCGTTCAACGTCACATCGTCGGCGCCGAGCGAATCGTCGAAGCGCACGCGCGTGCGCGTGTGCAGCGCGTCGAGCGTGATCGAGAGCGAACCCGCGGCCGGCAGGTTCAAGGCGGCGTCACGTTTGCCCCAGTACTTGACCAGCGCAATGTTGGGTTGGGCCTGCGCAGTGGCGTGCATCCGGTGCGATGTGATCACTTGGGTATCGTTGGGTTTTGCGGGGCGGGAGAAGCAACGCATTCCGCCGTGGCAGTGCACGCAGCGGGTCGGCACCCGCCCCTACATGGTGAACCGGGGGGTTGGGTGGCTAATCACAGTATCCATTCTCACGGAACCATTGTATTGCGTCGGCCAGCGCTTCCCGGGCCGGTCGCGCATGCCACCCAAGTTCGGTCTCGGCACGCCGGCTCGAAAAATACATCTTGTGCCGCGAAAGCTTGACGCCATCCACCGTGACGCTCGGCGTGGCGCCCGTCACGCGCGCCCATGACTCGGCGGCCCAGGCAACCGGCAACACGGCGGCGTGCGGCAATTTCAGCCACGGCGCGCGGCGGCCGGTCAGTTCGGCCACCATGGCGAGGATGGTTTGCAAGCTCAGGTTCTCGCCGCCCAGCACGTAACGGCGCCCGCGCTCGCCTTTCTCGTAGGCCAGCACGTGGCCTTCCGCGACATCATCGACATGCACGACGCACAATCCCGTCTCGACGAATGCGGGCATCCGTCCGCGCGCGGCGTCGAGGATCATCCGTCCGGTCGGCGTCGGCTTGCGATCGCGCGGGCCCACGGGCGCGGCGGGGTTGACGATCACGATGTCGGTGCCGGCGCGCGCGCAGCGGCGCACCAGCGCTTCCGACAGGAACTTGGAACGCTTGTACGCGCCGATCATGTCGTGGAGGCGTAGGGGCGTGTCTTCGTCGGAAGGCGTGCCGTCGCGGTGCAGGCCGAGCGTGGCCACGCTGGAGGTGTGCACGATGCGCCGCACGCCACCACGCTGCGCGGCCAGCAGGATGTTGTGCGTGCCGCGCACGTTGGACATCCGGATCTCGCGCGGGTCGCGCGTCCAAAGGCGGTAGTCGGCGGCGACATGGAACAGTCCCTCGCAACCCGCCAGTGCCCGATCCAGCGAAGCCGCATCCAGCAGGTCGCCGCGCACGGTTTCGACGGGCAGTCCTTCGAGATTGGAGGTGTCGCTCGAAGCGCGCGCCAACGCCCGCACCGGATAGCCGCGGCGCAACAGCGCGCGCACCACGGCCGAGCCGACGAATCCGTTGGCGCCGCTGACCAGGACCTGCCTGTTCATGCAGCGAGCGCAGCAGCGGTTGCGAGTGAACGGCGGGCGCGCCGGAAGTCGCGCGACAGCGCTCGTGCGGCGCGCCACGTCGCGGGGCCGCCGAGCGCGATCGCCGTCACCATCCGCAGCGACCAGCCGCGATCGGCGCCTTCGAGCGCGCCGGCCATGCCCGCGGGCAGTTCACGGTCGACCGGATCACAGATGGCTTTCACCGCCACGAACGGCAATTTTGCCCGCGCGGCAACGGCGGCGATGGGCGCGGCTTCCATGTCCACGGCAAGCGCGTGGCTGCGGGTTGCCAGCGCCCGCTTGGCGGTCGTGGTCGCCACCGGTTGCGGCGTCGACCAGAGCATGCCCCGACGTACGGGGAGGCTGGCCGCCAGGAGTTCGGCGAGGTGCGCGGCGAGATCGGTGTCCGTGGCGAAGCCCGGGTCATCACGCATGTAGCCGACGCGGTCTGGAATCAATATGTCGCCCGAAACCAGATCGGACGTCAGCGCGCCCGCCACGCCCCAGTTCGCCAGGCGCAGGACGCCGCAGGTGAGCAGGCGTTCCGCCGCGCGCATCGCATTGTGCGGGCCCATGCCGGAAACCGCGACCCAGCCCCTGCGCCAACGCGCGCATTCACCGATGCCGATGCCGCGTACGCCGATGCTGTGGGCCTCCGCCGGCAGGGCGACGATCAGGCCGACCCCATCAGGACTGGCAGGTGCGGACATTGCGATAGCGCACCAGGGCCCAGTACGGGAAATAGTGGTTGTAGCCGTGGTACTTCAGGTAGAACACGCGCGGGAAGCCTGGCGCATTGAAGCGGGCGTCGTGCCATTCTCCCCCGACTTGCGTCTTCAGGAGATATTCGATGCCGCGCGTTACCGCCGGGCTGTTCGCTTCGCCGGCCGACATCAACGCCAGCAGCGCCCATGCGGTCTGCGCCGGGCCGCTGCGCGCGCCGCGTCCACGCAGCTCGGGATTGAGGTAGCTGTCGTTGCCTTCGCCCCAGCCGCCATCGGCTTGCTGCACTGATTTCAGCCACTGCACGGCGCGGCGCACCGCCGGCTCCTCCGCCGGCAGGCCTGCGGCGCGAAGCGCAACCAGTACCGACCATGTCCCGTAGATGTAATTGGTACCCCAGCGTCCGAACCAGGCGCCTTCGGGAGATTGTTCGTCCAGCAGGAAACGCGCGGCCCGTTCGCGCACTTCACGATCGGATCCGCGATCGAGCAACGACAGCAGCAACAGGACCCGGCCGCTGACGTCGCTGGTGGCCGGATCCAGCAGCGCCCCATGGTCGGCGAAGGGAATCTGGTTCAACCATTGATGGTCGTTGTCGGCATCGAACGCGGCGAAGCCGCCGTTCCCGGATTGCATGCCGCACAGCCAGTCGGCGGCGCGCGCGATGGCGTTGCCGTAGCGCGCACGATCCGCCGACTGGTACAGGGCACGCGCGACGACGGCCGTGTCGTCGAGGTCGGGATAGGCGTCGTTCCGGTACTGGAAGGCCCAGCCGCCACCGCGCAGTTGCGGACGATAGGCGCGCCAGTCGCCCGGCTCGTCGAGCAGTTGCCGCGACAGCAGCCAGTCCAGCGCGCGGCGCTGGGCGTGCGCCGGTGCGTCGCGGTCTTCCTGCATCGCGAGACAGGTCAGCCCGGTGTCCCACACCGGCGACACGCACGGCTGGCACCCGGCTTCCTGATCGCGCACGACCAGCAGGTCGTCGATGGCTTTTCGGGTATCGCGTCGGGCCGGATGCTCGGCGGGGTAATCCATCAGCGCCAACGCTTCGTAGGCATTGACCATCGCCGGGAAAATCGCCCCCAGCCCGCCGTCGCCATTGCGCCGTTCGAGGATCCAGGCCTCGGCACGCTTCATTGCACGCCGGCGCAGGCGTTTCGGGATGAGAGGCTCCAGGTGGCGAACGATTTCCTCGCACGCGAAGAGGACGCGATTCAACAGCGAGCGCGAATGGAAGTAATGCCTTTCCTCGTCGGGCGGAGTGACGAAAAGCTCGGGGATGTGCACGTCCCGCGGATTGGCGGCGCGCGGCTTCAACGTGGTCAGGACCGACAGCGGCACCATCACCGTGCGGGACCAGTACGAGACCTTGCCGAGGTTGAACGGAAACCATCGCGGCAGCAGCACGATTTCCACGGGCAGGAACGGCACGCCGCGCCACGGCAATTCCCCGAACAGTGCCAGCGCGATGCGGGTGAAGACATTGCTGCGCGCGGCGCCGCCGTGGGCCAGGATGGCCGCGCGTGCCTTCGCCATGTGCGGGGCGTCGGCGCGGTCGCCGGCCAGCTTCAGCGCGTAGTAGCACTTCACGCTGCAACTCACGTCCAGTGCGCCACCGGGATAGAGCGGCCAGCCGCCATCGCGCGACTGGCGCCTGCGCAGGTATTCGGCGAGCCGCGATTCCAGCAGGCGGTCGGACTCCCCGAGGTAATGCAGCATGAGGATGTACTCTGCCGGAATCGTGCAATCGGCTTCGAGTTCGTACTGCCAGCAACCCTCCGCACGCTGGCGCGAGAGGATGTTGGCGCGAGCGGCGTCGATCGCCGCCGTCAGGCGGTCGCGCACGCCCGTGTCGATGCGGCTCGCCGCGGGCCGGTAACGCGGGGCGCCAAAATCGGGCGGCATGATCAGGCCCTCGCCCTCATTTGAACGTGAAGGCCTGCGCCGGGCCGCAGGCATCGCTGCGCGGCCACGCGCCGTGGGCATCGGGCAGCCATCCGCGCCAGTCGCTCGCCAGTGCCTGCAGCGGGAGGCCTTCCGCCATGCGTGCAAACCAGCGCTGCAGCACGCGGCTGTAGCCGGCGAACAGATGGGTGACGATCACGATTTTCTTGACGACCTGGCGCGACACTTTCACCTGTGCGCCGGCCGTGAAATCCGGCTTGGCCAGGATCGAGCCCAGCGTGCGCATGGCCAGTCCCAGCGCGATCAGGCAGAAGCGCCGGATACCCACCTCTTTTTCGGGAATCAGCAGGGTATAGTCGAGCGCATTGCGAAGGTGGCTGTGGGCGACGCCGATCAGTTGCGCGTAGGCCTTGCCGAACGCGGCCGGTACGTCGTTGCGGCGGATGTCTTGCAGTTCCACGCCGGCGCGGGCGAACAGGTCGTGGGGCAACCAGCAGGCGCCACGATCGCGGTCCTCCCAGAAATCCTTGAGGATGTTGGTCATCTGCAGGCCCTGGCCGAACGACACGTCCAGCGCGGACAACGCCTCGCGGCGCTCGGCGATACGCGGCGAGTAGTCGCAGAAGAGATCGGTGAGCGTCTGGCCGACGATGCCGGCGACGTAATAGCAGTAGCGATCCATTTCGCGCATGTCGGCCAGGCCGGCCGGGCTGGTGCGCCGCTCGAAGCTCGGCATGCCGGTGCACATGGTGCGGATGCAGCGCGCCAGCGATTCACGCTGCGCCAGGTTGAAGCCGTCGGTGACCTGGATGATTTCCGCGGTGTGTGCGACCAGATCGCGTTCGGCGGCGAGCGTGTTGCCGATGAGCAACGGTGCCAGGTCGCGCGCGAACGAAGCCGGGTCTTCGGTGGATTCGACCACCCGGGTGAAGCGGTCGTGGAACTGCTGCTTCACGTCGCCGGGCAGGGCATTTTCATCTTCGATGGTGTCGGCGATCCGGCACAGCAGGTACGCATTCGCGATCACCGTGCGCAGGCGCACGTCGAGTTGCGGAATGGTCAGTGCAAAGGTGCGCGAAACCTCCGGCAGGATGCGCGCCTGATAGCCGTGGGCACCGCGTCGCGATCCACTGGCGAAAGCTTGGGCGATCATCCTGCTGGTCTCCTTCGGCGCGTCGTCAGCCGACTTCGTGATCCTACGCATTGTGCGTGAAGATAAGGTGGAAGTCGCGGGGAAGTTGCTTTGACACGCGAGTGCCACCGTCGCTAGGCTCGCGGCGATTCGCGGCGGTTGCCGCCGCACGAGGAGCGGGTCGATGTCGTTTGCAGATCGGGTGCCGGAATACGTCGAACGCGTTGAACGTGCACTGGACGCGCGGCTGCCCGCGGCGGATGTCCGACCCGTTTCCCTGCATTCCGCGATGCGCTACGCGGCACTCGGCGGGGGCAAGCGCATCCGGCCGTTGCTGTGCTATGCGAGCGGCGAAGTGCTGGGTATCGCGCCCGGGCGCCTGGACGATGCCGCGTGCGCGGTCGAGTGCGTGCATGTGTTCTCGCTGGTGCACGACGATTTGCCGGCGATGGACGATGACGCATTGCGTCGCGGCAAGCCGTCGACGCATGCGGCGTTCGGCGAAGCCACGGCGATTCTCGCGGGCGACGCCTTGCAGACCCGCGCGTTCGAGATCCTTGCCGGCGACGGTACGCGCGATGCCGCCGAGCGGCTGGGCATGATCGCGATCCTGGCTGGCGCTGCGGGATCAGAGGGCATGACCGGCGGGCAGGCGGTGGATCTCGAGTCCGAAGGCAAGCAACTCGCCGCCGCGGATCTCGAAGCGCTCGATCGCGACAAGACCGGCAAGCTGATCCGTGCGGCCGTGCTGATGCCGACTTGCGCGGCGACCGGCCTTCCGGACGCCTCGCGCGACGCGCTCGATCGTTTCGCCGAATGCATGGGGCTGGCGTTCCAGATCAAGGACGACGTACTGGACGTGGAAGGCGAGCAGGCGCTCACCGGCAAGACCCACGGCGCCGATGCCGCCCGCGGCAAGGCCACGTATCCGTCGTTGATGGGGATGGACAACGCCAAGCGCCGCGCCGACGCGTTGTACGCGGACGCGCTCGCTGCGCTCGAACGCTTTGGGGACGCCGCCGAACCGCTGCGCTGGCTGGCTCGGTATATCGTCCACAGGGACCGTTGAAGCCTGCCGGGCGGCGGGCGGCCCGCGCCACGCGTTGGGGCACGCCGATCCATCGGGTGGCGGGCTTGCATCGCGCTCCCTGAAGCTCGAAACTTGCGCTCGTCTGGAGACCGGCCTGTAGCCGGTGGGAGCCCCGGGGCACATAGTGATCAGCCACGAAGGGTCGCCAGGGAAGCGCGGCATCATTGCGGAACTCAGCTATCGCCACGTGTGGCGGGCCGCGGCGGTCTACATCGGCGCGGTGTGGGCCCTCTCGCAAGGCATCGCACAGCTCGCCCCCGTATTCCAGGCCCCGGACTGGATCACCCGCTGGTTCGTGATCGCCTGCGCGATCGGCTTTCCCTTCTGGGTGGCCTTTTCCTGGTATTACAAGCTGACGCCGGAAGGCCTGAAGCTCGAAAGCGACGACAGCAGCCATGATCACGCGTTCCATCGCGCCACCGGGCGCAAGCTGGATCTGTGGATCATCGGTGTCATGGCGGTCGCCATCGTGCTGCTGGTCACCAACACCTTCGTGCTGCACCGGGACGTGAACAGCGCGGCCGGGGCAGCCGACGCGCAGGCGATCGAAGCGGAGCTGGCGAAGGTTCCGTTCCAGTCGGTGGCGGTACTGCCGCTGACCAACGACAGCGGCGATCCCAAACAGCAGTATTTTTCCGACGGGCTTTCGGAGGAGCTGATTTCCGATCTCACCCAGGTCAGCGGGCTGAAGGTGATCGGGAAATATTCCAGCTTCAAGTTCCGCGACAGCAACGACAGTCTCGCCCGGATCGGAGCCGCGCTCGGCGTGGCCCACCTCATCCAGGGATCGGTACGCCAGCAGGCGAACCGGATCCGGGTCACCGTCAACATGATCCGTGCCAGGGACGGAGCCAGCGTCTGGTCGCACAGCTACGACGAAAAGCTCAACGACGTGTTCGCGATCCAGTCGAAGATCGGCGAGGCCGTCGCCGACGCGCTGAAGGTCAAGCTGCTGGGCAAGCCGATCGTGGCCAGCGACAAGCCGCCCAGCGGCAATGTCGATGCGTACGAACTGATGCTGCAGGGGCGCGCCACCTACCGCCGCGGCACCGAAGCCAGCATTCGCCAAGGCATTTCATTGTTCCGGCAGGCACTCAAGCTCGATCCGGATTACGCCTATGCCTGGGGCCTGCTGTCGAATGCTTCGGTCAACCTTGGCGTGCTGTTCCTGAACGGCGATGCGCGCCAACAGGCTTTCACACAGGCTCGCGCGGCCGCGGACAGGGAGCAGGTGTTGGCCCCGGATGCGGCATACACCCATACCGATCGCGGTTACCTGCTGGCAACGGTGGACAACGATCCCATCGGTGCGCTGGCGGCGTACAAGCGGGCCCATGAGCTGGCCCCCAACGACACCACCAGCATGAACTATCTGGCGAGTGGGCTGGAAAACCTGGGGCAACTGCAGGCGGCTGTGGACATGTACCGGAAAGCTCTCGCCAACGATCCCGCCCGCGTCGACATCTATTTCAATCTGGCACTCGCCTTGCTGGGGCAACGCCAACTCGATGACGCGGAGCAGGTTGCCAGGAAAGGGTTGGCCTGGCAGCCGAATTATCCGTGGTTGTACGGGATCCTCACTGAAGTCGATGTTCTGCGCGGCGATGTGGACGCGGCACGAAGCAACGCCGCCAAGGAAACCGACCCGGTGGACGGCCCATGGGCGATCGCGCTTGCGCAACAAATCGATCCGGATCGTCGGAAGGCCGATGCAGCGCTGCGCGATTACATCGCCAAGCAGGGCAAGGACCAGCCGTATTTCGTGGCCGACCTGTACGCGGTGCGCAAGCAGCCCGACGAGATGTTCGAATGGCTGCAGCGTGCCTGGAAGCAACGCGATCCGAATTTCTCCGGTCTGCTGCTCACCGATCCCTTCGTGCTCGCCTACCGGCGTGACCCGCGCTTCGCGGCCTTGTGCAAGCAGGCCGGCTTGCCGCTGCCGGATCGTGCGATCGCTGCGGCCGCGGCTCCCGGCACACCCTGAGCCCGTCCGCGGAATTCGCGGACCGCTGGCGCGGGATATGCCCACTCGATCCGCCTTGAGTGGATGCGGCTGTCAAAACTGTTTACACCCTGACGCCCGGGGCGTGCTCGGGATAAAGCGCCCGGAAGACAAGGGGTTGGCCGTCATTTCTGTCGCGGCGCTCCAACCTTGCGTCGGTGGGACTTACAGATTCGACGCCTGTTCCCGATTCGAATGCAATGAAAACAGTGGGTTGCGCGGGTGGCACAGCCTATGCAGAAGTCCGTCATCGGCAGGGAAGGAACAAGCACTTTGCGGTTCCTCCGCAATCCGCAGATCGAGAGGGGTATTCAGTGATGACACGTTATCTGGTTCTCGCGGCTGCGGCCGTGGTGCTGGCCATGACTGCGCCGGCAGCATTTGCGACGCGGGTGATCTTTGATCCGCCGCCGAACTTGCTTTCATCCAGTGCGCTCCCGAGCACCGACTGCACGCAGAGCATGGACGATCTGAACAACTACACCCCCTGCCGTGTCACTCAACTCAATACGCCGTATACCGTGGAGTGGGTGGATTGTTCGAGCCTCTCCCCGGGTCTGATGGCCAGTGGTTGGTGCCTTTTCATGGATAACGTGACGGGTGGGTCGCTCAGCAGCTTCCGATTTGAATTCAACGTTCCCAGCGGCGGATCATCGGACGGCAGCGACTTGCTTGAATGCAGCAGCCAAGGCATTCGCGGACCGGTGTCGGACAACTGCCCCGACGGCGCACGCCTGTCGCCTGGCGATTCGCTCGACCTGTCGTTTTTTACGTTGCTTCCGAACAACACGAACTTCTATCTGATTACCGACTTCATAAACCAGCCTGATCCGGCGACGGTGACGGTTTCCGCCCCCGAGCCGGGAGAACTGGGCCTGTTCTGCCTCGGCCTGTTGATGCTGGCCGGCTACGGCTGGCGTCGTCGTCGCCAGTACGCGTAAACAAACAGCACGAAGCCACCGCGCGCGGCGGGTCGCAATGACTTGCCGCGCGTTGCGTTGCGGCGTTGGCAGCCCCTATTTCTCCGTCGCGCCGCGCTCGATCTTCCCGACGAGATTGAAGAGGATGCGCAGGTCCTCGGCATCCAGCGTGTCGCTGCGCATGCCGCGGAAGTGGTCGTTGAATGCGCGCACTGCAGCGGGCGGATCGTCGAGTGAATAGCCGATCACGCTCAGCGCCATCCAGGGGTCGAAACCGGGTGGCGGATCGGGCAGGGCGGCGATCGGGTCGGGCCACAAACCGAAACCCGAGGCCGCCAATGTCGCCCACGGGAACAGCGGACCGGGATCATCCTTGCGCGACGGTGCCATGTCCTCGTGACCGATGATCTGCGCGCGTGGAATGTGCCAGCGCGCGGTGAGGTCGGTGAGCAGATGGATCAGGTTGGCGATCTGTGCAGGCGGAAACGGCACGTGGCCGTTGTTGTCGATCTCGATGCCGATGGATGCCGAATTGACGTCGGTGATGGTGCCCCAACGGCCGCCGCCCGCGTGCCACGCGCGCAGCGTGTCGCTGACCAGTTGATAGATGTGACCGTCCCGGCCGATCAGGTAATGCGCACTGACCGGACCGTCCGGGTTGCGGGTGCGCAGCGTATCCAGCGCCTGCTGCACTGAACCCTGGTCGGTGAAGTGCAGCACGATCAGCTGCGGTTTGCGGATGTCGTGATTCTTCGAGGGCACCCAGGTGGCCATCGGGTTGCGTGGCGGCAGCCGCGCGCAGGCGCCCATGATGATCGATGCGACCAGCACAGCCAGCAGGCGTGCCATGTGCGAAAGGCGAGGCGAATCGCGGTGCGCGGGCTTCACTTCGCCAACGCTCCGCCATCGCGCAAACGCTGGCGCAGCCGATCCAGCTTGTCGCCATACAACGCGCTGCGGGCGGTGTCGCGACGGATCGGTTGCCGCACCTGCGCGGCGCTGGGCAGACTCTGCACGGTTCGCGCGGTCTTGTGGAAATCCAGGCATGCGGGGTCGAAGGGCAATTCGCAGAACTCCAGCAGGCGGCGGACTTCGGTGTCCGGATCGGCAACCAGCGACTCGTACGGAAGGTCCAACACGCGACCCGGGTATTTGTCCAGCCAGAAACGCGTGAGGCGCAGGAAGTCGATGCAGTAGTCGGCCAGTTCGTCCATGCTGCAGGCAAAGCCGCTGTTCTCGCTGAAGCACTGGCGGAAGCAGCCAAGGCAGGTTTCCACCGGGTCGCGCCGGACGATCACGGCACGCGCCGCCGGCATCATCGCCAGCGCCGCGCCGACCAGGTACCAGGTGACGAGGCTCTTGTCGGTAAAGCGCGGTTTGCGCTCGCGCCACCGCGCGGTGCGCGCGAGATAGTCGCGGCCGAGGCGCTGCCAATCTTCGGCGGTGGCATCCGGCACCCACAGCGGGAACGCCGAATTGCGACGATGCGTTTCCGCATCGATCACCTGCGTCATGTCCTTGATCTCGTTTGCGCCCTCGACCTCCGGGTGCGAAGCCAGGATCTGTTCGACCAGGGTGGAGCCGGAACGCGGGATGCTGACGATCAGGATGGCTTCGCGGCCGGCAGTGGGGTCGATGGGTGCAGGCAGTTCCGTTGAAAAGGCATCCTGGATGGCGGCCACGCGGCGACGTTCACCCGCAGCGTCCCACTTCACGCGCTGGCGACGCGATGCATTGCCGCGCTCGAACGCTCCGTAGGCCTGCCCATACTCACCCTGGTTTTCCAGCGCCTTCGCGTAACTGAAAGCCAGCAACTCGTAGTCGCGGCCGGCGAGGCCCGGTCGCGCCAGTGCATGCTGGATGCGTGCCGCCTCGGCAGCATCGAAGCGCACCGTGTTGAGATTCGACAATCCGAACCAGCCTTCGGCATTGCCGGGATCGCGGCGCACCACTTCGCGGTAGCCCTCCACGGCGGCATCGATATCGCCGAGGCTTGCCTGGACACGGGCCAGCGACAATCGAGCCGAAAGGTGCGCGGGATCGAGTTCAATCGCGCGCCGCAAGGCCGCGACCGATTCCTGCGAACGGGCATGCCGGCCGAGCGCCTCGCCGAGATTGAACCACGCCAGTGCGGAATCGGGGGCAAGCGAGCAGGCTTGTCGCAAATGGACAAGCGCCTGCTCGGGTTCGGCGAGCTCGAACAGGGCGATACCGAGCCCGACGTGCAACTCGTCGTCTCGTGGAAAAACGGCGAGCAGCTTCCGGAAGCAATCGGCGGCCTTGGCGTGAAGGCCGCGGCGCTGCGCCACCATGCCGAGCATCCGGATGGCATCCAGGCAATCGGGCGCCAAGGCCAGCACGCTGTTGAGCGATCCCTCGGCGGCGTCGAACTGCCGCTGTTCCCATTCCCTCCGGGCCCGCGCCAACAGCCGCGTGGCCACGGGGGACAACGGCCGCCGCGATGGGTCTTGCACCGATTGCGACATCGAAAGCGTGCTCACTTCATGGTCGAAGGTGGCTCAATACTAAATGGCGGCGGGGCCGATCGCCGTCGAATCCACAGGCGTTCTTCGGCATCGCTCGGCGACGATCAAAAAAACGCCGGGCTTGCGCCCGGCGGCGGAGAGTGAGCGGGGAGCTCTCAAAAATCGTACGACACCGAGAATCTGAAATAACGCGGCGACCGGGTGTCCTGCACCCGCCCGTAGTCGGGATTCGGACTGGAAGTCGTTCCGAAGAAGTCGTTGTAGAACACCGTGGTTTGTTCGTTGAATACGTTGAACACGGCGAGGTTGAGGTCGAGCTTGTGATCGGCCCACGTGGGCCTGTAATCCACGTTGAGGCTCAACTGATGGGTCCACGGCAGGCGGCCGATCGAACCCGGCGGTACCGGCTGGCCGCCGCACCAGTAGTAGGTGCCGGAACCGGCCAACTGATCCGGGCCATAGTGTCCGCGGCACAGGCGGGGCGTGCCCGAGGCAATGTACAGGTTGCCACCGACCGTCCAGTCCGGCGTGATCGCGTAGGCACCATAGACCTTGAGAGTGTTCCTGCGATCGTTGGGCAACATGCCGTAAGAGTTTTCCATCCGCAACGGGAAGTCCCACGCGGTGGTGATCGATTCGTAGGATCCGCTCTGCTGGGAATAGGTGCTGACCGGTCCTTCCGTGTTGCCGATGGTTTGCGACCACACGTAGTCGATCTTGGCGAACCACTTGCCGTCCCATTCGTGCGACAGCGACAGGTCCACCGCGTAGTATTTGCGGGTCGGGCCACGCGGGAACTGCTGGTCCGCGGCCGTGAGGGTGACCGGGACGAGGCTGCCATCGGGCGCCAGCATCAGGATGTGATTGGTGGTGCCCGGGTTGACCAGCACCAGGCTCTGGGCCCAGCTGGCGCAGCTTTCCGGCGTCATCCAGTCGTAACCTTGCGCACGCCCAGCGGCGCATTCGTTCTGGATGGCATCGAAGTCGTCGATGATGCGGCTCATCTTCTGGTAGGTGCCGGTGGCGCCGAACACCCAGCTGGTGCCGAGCATGTTGAATTGCTGCTGCATGCCCAGCACGAAATTGTCGGAAAACTCGGCCTGGATGTCCTGCGCCGCGGAGACGCGCGGATCCTTGGCCTGTCCGTATTCGCTGTCGATCGATACGCCGGTGGAGGGGTTCTGCGGCAACGGCGTGAAGCCGATGGGCTCCCCGGTTGCCGGATCGATGCCGGTGTAGGTTCCGTACAGTCCCATGTTGGTGACCGGCGCGGCGATCGACAGCGCCACCTGTGTCGGCAGGGCCAGGTAGTAGCGACCGGCGTTGCCGAACACCTTCAGCGTGGAATCGCCGTGGACGTCCCAGCTGAAGCCCAGGCGTGGCGCCCACTGCGGCTTGGTCAGGCGGATGTAGGGCTCGCCCGAGCCGTCGTAGTTGGTGAACTGGTCGTTGCGGATGCCCAGATTCAGCAGCAGGTTGGGCGTGATCTGCCAGTTGTCCATCACGTACTGGGCGCGCTGGACGACATTGACGGAGGCAGTGCTCCGCCCGACGTGTTTTTGCACGTAGTAGCACGTGCCGCTCGAGTCGCATTGGGTCGAGGGTCCGACGTATGGCGGCACGTTCGGGTCGCTGTTCATGATCGGCTTGCCGGCGTCGGAGTGTCCGTAGATCCAGTAATAGCCGGGTCCGGTGTTGACCGAGCCGTCCAGCAGGTCCCACGAATTGATGTTGTCGATGCCGATCTGGAAATCGTGGCTGCCCAGCTTGTAGTCGAGGCTGAGGCGGTAATTCGTCACCCGTTCGCTGTGTCCGGGATCCGAAACCGACGAGTTGGTCTGTTCGTTGCGGATGCCGCCGGGGGGGACAAACCTCGGATCCTGGTAGGAAGCATCGGCGATGTGCGGCAACGAGGACTCGAACGGCAACTGCGTGTAGTACGCGCCGCGCATCTTGCCCAGCATCGCGTTCAGGGTCAGGTTGTCCGTGAGGTAGGAGGTGTAGTTCGCCACCCACATCCTGAAGGCGGTCTTGCTGATCTGGTCGAGCCCGACGGGGTCGCCGATCTGGAAGGTGCTGTAGTCGAAGTCGTTGATGGCGCCCCAGGTCTTGTGCTCGTTCTGGAGCCCGGTGACGGTCAGGATGTTGTTGTCGTTGATGTTCCAGTCGATCTTGGCGTAGATCTTCGGGTCGTGGACCGTCCAGCGCTCGGTGGTGGCGCCGCTCCCCGCGAACTCGTCGGTCGTCCGGTAATCGCTGTCATCCTGCTCCGCGCCCACGAAGAAGAACAGCTTGTCCTTGATGATCGGCCCGCTGACGTAGGCGTCATAGATCGTTTCGCTGCTGCTGTTGTGTTTCCGGTAGACGGCTATGTCGCCTGGCCGGTAGCCCTCGTCCGTCGAAAGCGGGTTGTTGTAGTAGTAATTGATCGGGTCTTCGCGCAGGCTGGCCGGCTGCCATGAAGCGCGGGCGCCGAAATGCCATTCGTTGGAACCGCTCTTGCCGATCTGGTTGATCACGCCGCCGATGGATCGGCCATAGCGTGCGTCGTAACCGCTGATGAAGGTTTGCTGCTGCTCGATGGCGCCGTAGGGCAACGTGATGCCACCCTGGTTGTTGAGCGCTTCGGTCGTGTTCATGCCGTCGACGTAGTACGCGTTCTCCGCCGTCGACGCGCCGCCGAATACATTGGTAGGCGTGCCCAGCGGGCCGCCGACCAGTTCGGGGTTGCCCTTTCCGACGCCGGGTGCCAGCAGGGCAATGTCCTCGGCCGTACGTGCCAGGGGAAGTTGCTGCAATTGCTTGGAGGTGATCGTGGTGACCTGGTTGGTGGTGGTCACGTCGATCGCCGGGATCGAGTTGGCCGTGACATTGACCGCGCCAAGCGTGGTGGGACCCGCGGCTGCGGACGCGAAATCCACCGCCACCGCACCGGCCGCGGCCGGTGTCACCCCGGTTCGGCTCTGCACCACCCTTCCGTCCTGCAGCAACGACACCGTGTAGGTGCCGACGGGCAGGGTGATCGAATATTTGCCAGACGGCCCAACCGTGATGGTGCGGTTGTAGCCCGCACCGCCGGTGATCTGGATCGTTTCGCCGGACGCCACGGGGGCGGTGCCGTAGATGGTGCCCGTGGTCGCCTGCGCCCAAGCCGCACCCGCAAAACCCAGCGCGGCCGAGCCGATCGCGATCGCCAGGGCCTTGCGCTTGAAGATGTTGTTGTGATGCGTGGTACGCCGAGACTTGCTCATCATGGTACGTACTCCCCGGTGGATGGTTCACGCGTGTAGTGAGCTTGCGGGTGCGGTGAGCGCGACACTTCCCATGCTGCTGTATCGAGTCGCACGCCATGTGCGAACGCCAGATCTGCCGCGGACAGCGGCACCGTGCGCGCGGCCCTCGAACCTTCCCGTGCGCCCTCGCGGGATGCCGTCGAGCATAATCAATGGCCGGCGAAAACCACCAATGAAAAGACAATCACCCGACATAGCTGGGGGTTATGGTTTCGTTGACTGCCGGGGTGCCCGAAACCTCTTGAAACCGCTTGTCTGCTGCACATGCGTGCAGCGACGCGCGCGGAAGCGCCGTCCGCCGCATCGCCGGGATCGCCTCTACACGCGTGCTGCGCGCGTGTACGATCCGGGCGGCAGACACACCGCCATTGGCCTTGCGAACAAGCTTGCGACCGGTTGGGCGGCCGGCTGGCGGTGAGGGCGCGCGACCGGCGGCGCTTTGCGTGCTGCGCGCATCGTCCGCATCGGGAAACTCCGGCTTGCCTGTCGGGAAGCCACGGGATGGGAGGTGATCACAATGGCATCGGGACGTTTTCGTCTTGCCCTGTTGCTCGGCTGCGGGTTGGCGTTTGCCTCGGGTAGTGCCGCGGCCCAATCCGTGAAGTCGGAAAACCTTTTCTACATGACCGACACGATCGATGCGCTGCAGAGTTTCAAGGCGCACGCATCGCAGATCTCGATCATCGTGCCGGCGGCGTATCACGTCGACAAATACGGGACCGTCTACGGCGGCGTCGATCCGCGCGTATTGCAAATCGCGGCTTCCAACCACGTCGAGGTCATGCCGATCGTCGCGACTTTCGATCAGGACGCCATCCACACGTTCTTGAACGACCCGAAGGCGCGGGCGCGTGCGATCGACACCATGCTTTACGACGCCCGGCATTACCACTATTACGGCTGGCAATTCGACCTCGAGAACGTGCACGTGACCGACGGCGATGCGTACACGGATTTTTACCGCGAGGCCGCCAAGGCGCTGCACGCCCACGGCTTCAAGATTTCGATGGCGGTGGTCAAGGCCGAGCAGCCGGTGCCGGCACAGGACGATTCCGGATTCAGCAAGTTCCTGTATGAAAACTGGAAGGGTGCGTTCGATTTCAGGAAGCTGGCCGCTATCGGCGATTTCATGTCGTTCATGTCCTACGACCAGAACACGGCCTTGACGCCGCCCGGACCCGTCGCCGGCCTGCCCTGGATGCGGCGGATGGCCGATTACCTGATTCGGCTGGGCATCGATCCGCAAAAGGTCTCTTTCGGCATTCCCACGTATTCGGACCACTGGTACGCCGCCTACAGCGACAACAAGGGTCCGCATTCGACACGCGACGAGATCACGTACCGCGAAGTGCAGGACTTGCTCGACCGCCATCAGCTCACGCCGCAATGGATGGACTCGATGGGCGTGGACTACGCGTACTGGCCGGGACCCAATGGCGTCTTCGAATGGTTGTTCATCGAAAACGCCCGCTCGTTCGTCGAAAAGCTGAAGCTGGTGCAGCATTACCACTTCCGCGGTTTTTCGGCATGGGTACTCGGATTCGAAGACCCGGCAATCTGGAAAGTGCTGGGCCAGCAAACGCAGGCAATCCATTACCAGGGCGGGTCCACCCGACCGTAATTCTCCTTAATCGTCATTCCGGAGCTGCCCGCGCTGTTTGCGGGCAGAACCCGGAACCCAGTGCCTTTGCTATTTGATCTTCAAAGTCGCTGGGTCCCGGATATCGCTTCGCGATTCCGGGATGACGAGCAAAATTCGAGGTCATTGGCATGCTCCAAGGCAATCAGGTTCAAGTAGTAATGTCCGTCGTTGTGGCGATGCTGCTGATTGGCATCGCCCCGGCAAGGGCCGCCGATCCTTCGTACGCGCATCCCTGGAATCATCCGGATTGTCCTTGCGCAACGGTGTTGCACGAGGGCACGGCAGCCGAAGCGGGCTTCGTGCCGCAGGCGCTGGATGACATCGATGGTACCGTCAGTCGAGCGTTGGCCCGCCGGGCCGCCCCCGGTGCAGTCGTGCTGGTCGCGCGCCGCGGCGTGATCGCCAAGTGGAAGGCCTACGGGTACGCCTCGCTCTACACGAACGGCGACTATGCCTTGGCGAGCGATCCGCGGCCGATGACCAGGGACGACATCTTCGACATGGCATCCGTGTCCAAGTTGTTCACGTCGGTCGCGATCATGCAGTTGTGGGACGAGGGCAAGTTCAAGCTCGACGACCCGGTCGCCAAATACCTGCCGCAGTTCGGCGTGCACGGCAAGGAGGAAGTGACGATCCGCCAGTTGCTGACGCATACATCCGGATTCCGTCCCGACCCGCCGACGCCGCTGTACGAAATCAAGGGTTCGCGCAAGGACCGCATGGACTACGTGCTGCAACTGCCGCTCGAACATCCACCCGGCACGCATTACGTCTACAGCGACATCAACTTCATCACGCTCGGCGCGTTGATCGAGAAGTTGAGCGGCGAGCGCGAAGACGTGTTCATCCGCAAGCACCTCACCGGGCCGTTGCACATGACGGACACGATGTACGATCCGCCGGCGAAACTGAAACCGCGTATCACGGCGAGCGAATACCAGCCGTGGACGCATCGCGGCATGCTTTGGGGGTCGGTCGACGATGAAAATTCCTGGGCGCTCGATGGCGTCGCGGGCCACGCCGGCGTTTTCAGCACGGCGTACGACCTGGCGATTTTCGGCCAGATGATGTTGAACGGCGGCACCTACGACGGCGCCCGCGTGCTGTCACGTCGTGCGGTCGACCTGCTGCTGACAGACTGGGACAAGAAATTTCCGGGCGACGCCACCGGCCTCGGCTGGTCGATCGACCGTGGCTGGCTGATGGGCGCGCTTTCGGGACCGCATTCGTCCGGTCATGAAGGCTTTACCGGGACGTCTCTGGTCATCAACACGCGCAACGACATCGTTGCCGTGGTCCTGACCAACCGCGTGCATCCGAACCGCCATGGCCCGTCCGCCGTCACCGCGCTGCACGACATCAACACCGACATTGCCAACGCGATTCCCGTCACGTCGCCCGGTGGCGGACCGGCGTGGTTTTCGGGTTACGGCGATTACCTGAACCGGACATTGACCGCCAAGGTCGAGCTGCATTCCGGCGCGACGTTTTCCTTCCAGACCTGGTATCGCCTGCAATCCGATGACGATTACGGCAGCATCGAGGCATCGCCGGACGGCGTTCACTGGCAAGCGCTGGATGTGTTGACGGGTTCCAGCGACGGCTGGCAAACCAAGACGGTGGCGTTGCCGGCGGATGCGCAGTTCGTCCAGTTCCGGTACCGCACCGATGATGAAATCAATGGCCGCGGCTGGTACGTGGACGATCTCCAGGTCCATGCTGGCGGGAAGACGACGCAGCCGAAGATCACCGACAACCAGTGGCAGCGGCGTGACCATTGATCGTCATCGTGCGGGCAGGGCGATCATCGCGCTGCTTGCTTTGCTGGCATGCGCCGCCTCGTTCGCGGCGGTGCCTGTCGCGGCGGGCAAGCATGCCGTCGCCGGGTTCCAGACCGGCATCGAGGTCCTGCTGCACGACCGGCTCGACCTGGTCCGCGGCAAGCACGTCGGCCTGATCACCAACCCGACCGGTGTCGATCGCGAGCTCGTCAGCGACGTCGACCTGCTGGCGCACGCGCCGGGCGTGCACCTGGTCGCGCTGTTCGGTCCCGAGCACGGGATCCGCGGCGCACACCAGGCGGGCGCGAGCGTCGGCTCGCAGCGCGATCCGGTGACCGGCCTGCCGGTCTACAGCCTGTACGGCAAGACCCGCCAGCCGACGCCGGCGATGCTGAAGGGCGTGGACGTACTGGTGTTCGACATCCAGGCCGTCGGCGCGCGCTTCTACACCTATCTCTACACGATGGCGGATGCGATGAAGGCCGCGGCGGCGGCGCACATCCCGGTCCTCGTGCTGGATCGACCGAACCCGATCGGCGGGGTCGCAGTACAGGGGCCGGTGCTCGATCCAAAGTTCGCGTCGTTCGTGGGTGAATATCCGATCCCGCTGCGCTACGGCATGACGATCGGCGAACTGGCCCGACTCTTCAACCAGCAGTTCCATATCGGCGCCGACCTGACGGTGGTCAGGATGCGCGGATGGGAACGCTCGATGTACTACGACGACACGCCGCTGCAGTTCGTGATGCCGTCGCCCAACATGCCGACCCAGAGCACCGCGCTGGTCTATCCGGGAATGGGTCTGGTGGAAGGAACCAATGTCTCCGAAGGGCGTGGCACGACGCGCCCGTTCGAGCTGGCCGGCGCGCCATGGATCGATGCCGAAAAGCTGGCGCGCGTGCTCAACGACAAGCACCTGTCCGGCGTGCGATTCCGGCCGGTGCATTTCACGCCGACCTTTTCGAAGTACGAAGGCCAGCCGTGCAACGGCATCGAGGTACATGTGATGGACCGGGATGCGTTCAACCCGGTGGTGGTCGGGCTCACCGTGATCGCGACGATCCATGACATTTATCCGCACCAGTTCGCCTTCAATGCATCCGACTTCGATCGTCTCGTCGGCAACGACTGGATACGCCAGGACATCGAAAAGGGCGTACCGGTCCCGGAAATGCAGCGGCGCTGGCAGGTCGGCCTGTCGCAGTTCGAGAAGGTCCGGCGGAAATACCTGCTGTACAAATGAGTCTTGCGGAAGCTTCTGCTTTGCTCGTCATCCCGGAATCGCGGAGCGATATCCGGGATGCAGTGCCTTGGAAGATCAGGGCGTTCCAGCAAAGACACTGAATTCCCGCTTTCGCGGGAATGACGATTGCAGGATTGACCAAGCCTTACTCAGCGATCCGCAAGAGCAGGTTCGTCCAGCAACTCGATCCAATGGTGGATTGGCACCTTCGATTCGCTGCCAAGGTGCAACTGGCAGCCGATGTTGGCGGTGGCGATGAGTGCTGGATGACTTTCCTGGAGAGCGTCGAGCTTGTTGCGAAGCAGGGGCTCCGAAAGCTTTTTCTGCAACAGCGAATAGGTGCCGGCCGAGCCGCAGCATAGATGGCTGTCCCGCACCGGGGTAAGTTCGAACCCCGCCGTCCGCAGGATTCGTTCCACCACGCCGACGATTTGCTGACCGTGCTGCAACGTGCAGGGAGCATGCCAGGCGATGCGGCGATCCCGGCCGATGCCGGCAAAGGCTTGCAGATCCTCACGCGCCACCACTTCGCTCAAATCCCGCGTCAACGCCGAAACCCTCGCCGCTTTTTCCCGGTAATCGGGATCTTCGCGCAACAGATGGCCGTATTCGCGCACCATCGCTCCGCAACCGCTGGCGGTCATCACCAGCGCCTCGGCGCCCGTTTCGATGTGCGGCCACCACGCATCGATGTTGCGGCGCATGAATGCTTTTGCTTCTTCGGGGGCGGTCAAATGATGACTGATCGCGCCGCAGCAACCGGCGTTTTCGGCGCGCACGAGTTCGATACCCAGCTTCGCCAGCACGCGTGCCGCCGCCGCGTTGGTGGCGGGCGCGGCGACGGGCTGCACGCAACCGTCGAGCACCAGCATCTTGCGCTTGAGTCCATGATTCGTGGGCCAGGATGCGGCTTCCGCGCGCCGTGGCGTCTTGCACATGCCGCCCGACCAACGTTGCGGTGCAATGCGGCCGAGCCGATACAGGATTCCGAAGCGTCTCGGATACGGCACGATCGCACGCAACACGCGGCGCATCATGCGTTCGCCGAGCGGGCGTCGCACCCTGGCGTCCACTGCGGCGCGACCGATATCCACCAGCCGTCCATACTGGACACCCGATGGACATGTAGTCTCGCAGGCGCGGCAGGTCAGGCAGCGGTCGAGATGCAGTTGTGTCCTGCGGCTCGGCATTTCGCCTTCCAGCACCATCTTCATCAAGTAGATGCGGCCGCGCGGCCCGTCCAGTTCGTCGCCGACGAGTTGGTAGGTCGGGCAGGTCGCCGTGCAAAAACCGCAATGCACGCAGGCGCGCAGGATGGCTTCGGCCTCGGCGCCTTCGGCGGTGTTCCTGAATGGTGCGGCAATGTTGGTCTGCATCGAAAACCGAGATTGGTGTGTCGAAAAAATCCGGCGCGTTCAGAACTCCGCGTACATGCGCCCGCGGTTGAAAATCCCGTGCGGATCCATCGCAGCCTTGATCCGCTTGTGGAGTTGCATCAGCGCATCGGGCAACGGGTGATACGGCGCGGGCGATCGAACGGGGCTGCGGAACAGCATCGCATGCCCGCCGCATTTTGCCGCGGCGGCGCGGATCGCCTCCGCTGGGGCGTCGCTTTTGAGCCAGCGCAACGCTCCGCCCCATTCGATCAACGGCTCGCCCGGCAGGTCCAGCGTAGCGGCAGGCGCAACCGAGATGCGCCAGAGCGGTGCGTCGCCGCCAAAGAAGGGTCGCTGCTGCTCGCGGACCTCCCGCCAGAACGTGTCGGCGTCGTCCAGCACTTCGCCACCGATGGTGGCGCGGGCTTTTGCGAGCGCGCTGGTCGTACCGGACAGCCGCACGTAGATCCGTCCCTCTTCGACGCACGAAGCGGAAATAGGCAGTGGCGCAGCCGCCCATCGACACAGGTTTTCGACTGCCACGCGCGGAGCCAGTGACTGCACCAGCGTGACGGTTTCGCGCGGCCGTGGCAGCACCTTGAGGCTGACGTCCAGGATGACTCCGAGGGTGCCCATCGCGCCCGTGACGAGCCGCGACAGGTCGTAACCGGCGACATTCTTCATCACCTCGCCGCCGAAGCGCAGGATTTCGCCGCGGCCATTGACGACGCGGACGCCGAGCACGAAATCGCGCGCGGCCCCCGCGTAGGCGCGGCGCGGACCGGAAAGATTCGCCGCGATCGTGCCACCGAGCGTGGCCGCGGCGCCGAAGTGCGGCGGCTCGAAGGCGAACATCTGGTCGTGTTCGGCGAGCAATGTTTCCAGTTCGGCGAGGGGCGTACCGGCGCGGGCGGTCAGCACCAGTTCTTCGGGGTGGTAGTCGATGACGCCACGGTGATCGCCAAGCGCCAGCGGCCCGCCTTGCGCCTCACGCCCGAGAAAATGCTTGGTGCCGCCGCCGAGGATCGCCAGCGGTGTGCGTCGCCCGATCGCGTCGAGCACCCGCGCCCGGACCTCCGCGCTGGAATCGTGCGACGTGTTCAAAATCGTTCCAGTTCCGGGAAGGGCAGTTCACCGCCGTGGACGTGCAGGCCGCCGTATTCGGCACAGCGCTTCAGCAGCGGCACGGCCTTGCCGGGATTGAGCAGGCCCTTCGGGTCGAAGGCCGCCTTGATCGCGTGGAATTGCTCGAGTTCGGCGGACGAAAACTGGTCGCACATCTGATTGATCTTCTCGACGCCGACGCCGTGCTCGCCGGTGATGGTGCCGCCCACTTCGACGCACAGCCTGAGGATGTCACCGCCGAGTTTTTCGACGCGATCGAGTTCACCCGGCCGGCTCGCGTCGTACAGGATCATCGGGTGGAGGTTGCCGTCGCCGGCGTGGAACACGTTGGCGACCGCAAGATTGTGCTGGCGGCCGAGTTCCTGGATGCGGCGCAGCACGCGCGGAAGGTGCTTGCGCGGAATGGTGCCGTCCGTGCAGTAGTAGTCGGGCGAAATCCTGCCCATCGCAGGAAACGCCATCTTGCGCCCGGCCCAGAACTTCGCGCGCTCGGCTTCATCGCGCGACACGCGCGTCGCGCTGGCGCCGCACCGCGTCATGATCGCGCTCACCCGGTCGATGTCGTCGGCGACCGCTTCGGCGGTGCCATCCAGTTCGCACAGCAGGATCGCCGCGGCGTCGACCGGATAGCCGCTGTGGACGAAGGCCTCGGCAGCGCGGATTGCCGGGTTGTCCATCATCTCGAGGCCCGCCGGCACGATGCCGGTGGCGATCACCGCGCCTACCGCGGCGCCCGCCTGTTCCACGTCGGCGAACGCGGCGAGCACGACGCGCGCGGTTTCCGGTTTCGGAACCAGCTTGACGGTGACCTCGACGATGACGCCCAGCATGCCCTCCGAGCCGGTCGCGAGCGCCAGCAGGTCGAAACCCGGCGCATCCAGCGCATCGGCGCCGAAGGTCAGCAACTCGCCCTGCATCGTTACCATTTTCAGCTTGAGGATGTTGTGGACGGTCAGGCCGTACTTGAGGCAGTGCACGCCGCCGGCGTTCTCGGCCACGTTGCCGCCGATGGTGCAGGCGATCTGCGACGACGGGTCCGGGGCGTAGTACAGACCGTACGGCGCCGCGGCCTCGGAAATGGCGAGATTGCGCACGCCCGGTTGTACCCGCATCGTGCGGTTGGCAGGGTCGATGTCGAGGATCGACATGAACCGCGCGAGGCTCAGCAACAATCCGTCGCCCAAAGGAAGCGCCCCGCCCGAAAGACCGGTGCCGGCACCGCGCGCCACCACCGGCACGCCACGTTCGTGGCAGACGCGCAGGATCTGCTGCACCTGCTCGATCGTGCGCGGCAGTACCGTCAGCATCGGCGTCTGGCGATAAGCCGACAGGCCGTCGCACTCGTAGGGGCGCAGATCTTCCCGGGCGTGCAGGATCATTTCGTCCGGCAGGAACCGGCGCAGAAAGGAGATCAGTTCACGCTTGTCCATCGTTGGCTGGACGGAATCGGTCATTCAGTGCGGACAGCTCGAAGCGATTGCCAGTGGCGTTGCGCGGCGGCCAACCCCGCGCCCACCTCGAATGCATGCCCGCGGTCGCGCAGCACGTCTTCGAGCGCGGCCAGCAAGCGCAATACGAACTGCGGTTGCGAGCCATAACCCATCAGCCCGACGCGCAGCATGCGCGCCTTGAACGCGCCCAGGCCGGTCGCGACCTCGATGCCGAAGCCATCCAGCAACGTCTTTCGCACGTCGCCGGCATCCACACCGTCGGGGAGCCGCACGCCGGCGACGGTGTGCAGACAATGTTCGGGTGCCGCCAGGATGTTCAGGCCGAGCGCCTCGATGCCTGCCCGAAACGCGGCGAAGTTGCGCTCATGGCGCGCCCAGCGACGTTCGCAGCCTTCGTCGTGCAAACCGAGCAAGGCCGCGCGCAGCGCGTACACCAGCGGTGCCGAAATTGTGTGGTGGTATTGGCCGTCGTACCAGTATTTTTCCAGCGCCGGCACGTCGAAATAAAAACTCGACACCGGCGACTTGCGGGTGCGTACCCACTCCATCGCGCGTTCGTTCAACGTCAGCGGCGCCATGCCGGACGGCGCGCCGAGTGCCTTCTGGCTGCCGCTGTAGCAGACGTCGATACCGGCGGCATCGACGTCGATAGGGTGGCCGCCGAGCGACGCGACCGTATCCGCGATCAACAGCGCATCGACTTCATGCGCCGCCGCGGCGATGTCGGCAATATTGTTTTGCGCGACGCCGGTCGAGGTTTCGCCGTGCACCACGCCGACCACGCGGGGGCGCACCTTGCGGATGGTGTCGCGCACCTGGTCCGCGTCGAGCGGCGTGCCCCATTGCGCATCGACTTGCGTCACCTTCGCGCCGAGGCGTTCGGCCATGGCCGCGAGCCGCTCGCCGAAGTAGCCCATCGTGCCGATGACCACCGCGTCGCCCGGTTCGATCGTGTTGCACAACGCTGCCTGCATCCCGGCGGTGCCGGTGCCGGACAGGGCGATCGCGAAATCGTTGGCGGTCTGGAACGCTTCGCGCAGCAGCAGCTTGAGTTCGTCGAATATCCGGAGCATTGCCGGATCGACATAACCCAGCGGCGGCAGCGTCATGGCCCGCAACACCGCGGGGTCGAGTTCGCTCGGGCCAGGGCCGAGCAGCACCCGCACAGGCGGGTCAAGCGGTTTATCGATGTCGATTGCCAAGTTCGTTTCGCCTTCAACAAATTCGAAGCGGAATTCTCCACCGGCAAGCATAACGCGCGCTGCAACGTCTCGATTGCTGCCGATGAAGGAAGCGGCAGGGAACCACTCGCAGGTTGATGCTGAGCGCAGCGAAGCCCAACGATTTGCGACGCTTGTCGGGCTTCTCCCGGCGCAAGCCCGGGACCGGCCCAACCTGCAATGCCGGGTCGATTCGATCGACCCATAGCTTCGGGCTATGCCAACATTCGGGTTTTTCATTGGTGACCCATGCCGACGGTTGGTTACGATTGACGAATCCGGCCGGACAGGGGCTTTCCGGGGGCGAGGAGCAGCTGGTGCGCGCGATACACAATGTCGGCATGACACGTTTTTGCGGCGATACCGTGTCCGTCATGCGGCACGTCGCCTGATCCGGTGCTCGACCTCGCCATCATCGTCATCTACCTGATCGTCATTGCGGCGATCGGGTTGCGCATCAGCGGCCGGCAACGTTCCGCGACCGACTACTTCGTCGGCGAACGCAATCTGTCGTGGTGGGCGGTGTGTTTCTCGATCGTCGCTACCGAGACTTCGACGCTGACCGTGATCAGCGTGCCCGGAGTGGCTTACCTGGGTGCCTACGGTTTCGTCGAGCTGGCGTTCGGCTATCTGCTCGGGCGCACCCTCGTCGCGATCTTCCTGTTGCCGCTGTACGCGCGCGGCAACCTGGTCAGTGCCTATCAGTACCTCGGGTTACGTTTCGGGCCGAAGGTACAGGGGCTGGCCTCCGCGACGTTCCTGGTCACGCGCCTCCTGGCCGAAGGCGTGCGGTTATTCGCGTCCGCGATTCCGATTGCGTTGCTGCTCGCTGCCATCGGGGTGCACGCGACCTATCTGGAAATCATCGTGGTGCTGGCGGGGGTGACTGTCGCCTACACCTACATCGGCGGCATCCGCGCCGTGGTCTGGACCGACGCGATCCAGATGATGCTTTACCTCGGTGGCGCGCTCCTGAGCGTCGGCATCCTGCTGCACGGCACGTCGCTGGGCGACCTCCGCCACGCGTTCGCGGCGGGCAAGTTCCAGGTCTTCGATTTCCACGCGCCGATCCTGACCAGCCCGTTCGCGTTCGTCGCCGCGATCTTCGGCGGCGCCGTGTTCACGATGGCCTCGCACGGCGCCGACCAGCTCATGGTGCAGCGCATCCTGGCCTGCAGGAATCTTCGCGACAGCCGCAAGGCCATGGTCGGCAGCGCGGTGTTCGTGATGGCGCAATTCGCGCTGTTTTCGCTGGTCGGGACGCTGCTGTGGCTCAAGTTCGGTGGCCGCACGCCTGCGCAACTGGGCTTGAGCGGCCCCGACGACCTGTTTCCGGAATTCATCATCCGCGGACTGCCGCCGGGCATATCGGGCCTGATGGTGGCCGGCATCCTCGGCGCGACGATGGGTTCGCTGTCGTCGGCCATGAACTCGATGTCCAATTCGACCCTCACCGACCTGATCCGCCTGTTCGGCCGCCGCGATTACGGCGACAAGGCCATGCTGCGCATCTCGCGGATCTCGACGCTGTTCTGGGCGGGTGCGCTGGTCGGTTTTGCCTCGATGTTCACCGACACCCACAGCCCCGTCGTGGTGCTGGGACTCGGCATCACCGGCTATACCTACGGCGCGTTGCTCGGCGCGTTCCTGCTGGGCCTGCTGGTCAGGCGCGCCAACCAGCGCGACGGCGCGATCGCCTTCATCGCCACCGTGGTGCTCATGGCCGTGGTGGTGCTGGGGGTGAAGATCCACGGCCATGCCCTGGCGTTTCCGTGGTACGTGCCGATCGGCGTGGCGATCACGCTGCTGGTCGGCGGTGGGCTGTCACTAA
Source organism: Rhodanobacter sp. (assembly GCA_044464225.1). GTDB lineage: Bacteria > Pseudomonadota > Gammaproteobacteria > Xanthomonadales > Rhodanobacteraceae > 66-474. The sequence goes on from JBIQLN010000003.1 coordinate 49,210, forward strand.
CCCATCCAAGGGTTTCCGCGGAGACCACTTCCGGCGAGCCGGTCGGTCGGCGGCGTGCGACCGAGCCGCAGTGACGGTTCCATGCGGATGAGGCAGTGGCGCCGGGACGCTGAATCCATGATGCCGATCACTACGCAATTCCCGGTTTTCTCCAGTAGGATGCCGGGAAAGTCGATGCGTGATTTTCCCGGCCGCCAGAACCGCGTGCGCGATCAGCGGTTTCATTTTCCAGTCGTTCCCGACGATCGAAAAATGCTGGCACGTCTCCGCGCCGGCCCGGGCTTTTGCACGCCGGGTTCAACGGCCGTGGGTCCGGGAGGGTTCGATCGCGAGGCGAAGTGAAAGAGGTCCAGATGGATAAGTTTCTCATTGACGGCGGTGTGCAGCTTCGCGGCGACATCCGCGCCTCAGGCGCGAAGAACGCCGCACTGCCGATCCTTGCGGCTTCGTTGCTGACCGCGGAACCGCTGTGCCTTCGCAATATCCCGCATCTGCAGGATATCGTGACGATGAACACGCTGCTGGCGCAGATGGGCGTCAAGCTGAGCCTCGGCAACAACATGCAACTGGATGTCGACGCCAGCGAAGTGCACGCCTGCTTTGCGCCCTACGATCTGGTCAAGACCATGCGCGCGTCGATCCTGGTGCTGGGGCCGTTGCTGGCGCGCTTCGGCGAAGCCGACGTGTCGTTGCCGGGCGGCTGCGCGATCGGCGCGCGGCCCGTGGACCTGCACTTGCAGGGCCTGATGGCCATGGGCGCCGAGATCTCGGTGGAAGAGGGCTACATCAAGGCCCGCGCGAGCCGGCTCGTGGGTGCCGACATCCTGCTCGAGAAGGTGACGGTCACCGGCACCGAGAACCTGATGATGGCGGCGACGCTTGCGAAGGGGCGCACGGTCATCGCCAACGCCGCGCGCGAGCCCGAGATCGTGGACCTGGCGAATTGCCTGCAACGCATGGGCGCGCGCATCGAAGGCGCGGGCTCCAGCGTCATCACGGTCGAAGGCGTCGACCGGTTGCACGGCGCGTCTCATGACGTCCTGCCGGACCGGATCGAAACCGGGACCTACCTGGTCGCGGGCGCGATCACGCGCGGCAAGGTGCGCATCCACGATACGCAACCCAAGTTGCTGCTTGCGGTGCTGTCCAAGTTGCAGCATGCAGGTGCCCACATCGAACTCGGCGACGACTGGATCGAACTCGACATGCGCGGCCGCCGCCCCTGTGCCGTGGACATCACCACCTCCCCTTATCCCGGTTTTCCCACCGACATGCAGGCGCAGTTCTGCGCACTGGACGCGGTCGCGGAAGGCTCGGGCGTGATCATCGAGAATCTGTTCGAGAACCGCTTCATGCATATCCTCGAATTGCAGCGGATGGGCGCCAAGGCCAAGATCGAAGGCAACACCGTCATCATCACCGGCTCCGAAAGCCTGACGGCCGCGCCGGTGATGGCCACTGATTTGCGCGCATCGGCCGGCCTGGTACTGGCCGCACTCGTGGCCGAAGGCACCACGGAAATCCGCCGCATCTACCACATCTACCGCGGCTATGAAGAAATCGAGGGCAAGTTGAAGCAGTTGGGCGCGTCGATCCGCAGCCTCGCCGACGACGAACGCAATACGCCCGCCGGCAACGACGCAGGGCCTGCAACCATTGGCCCGGGCGCCGCCGCGTCGACGTCATTGTCTACTGCAAACTGAGCGTCCAGGCGTCATTCCCGGTGGGCGGGCCGCGTCGCGATTCCGAAGATCGAGGAAACACCTCGACGCAAATCGTGCTGGCCGTGGATGTCGGCCGGACCGGCTGTCGCGCCGCGTTGTGGACCGGCGATACGGCAGAACCAGAATCCGTTGCGACGGGTGACGGCAGCCTCGGCTTGGGCGCCGCCAACGGTTCCGATGTCGCCGCCGCAACCATTCTTGCAGTCGTCGAGCCGCTGCTGAAGACACATGGCGTGAGTCGCGTAGACGCCGTCGGCGTAGGCACACCCGGCGCCATGCATGCGCCTGAGTTGGCGCGTCGGTTGGCCGGGCAGCTTGCCCGCGCATTGCCGGCACGAATGGTCGCGGTGATGAGTGATGCGATTACCTCGCATGCCGGGGCACTCGGCGGCGGACCCGGTGTCGTCCTGGCCGCGGGAACCGGTGCGGTGACCGTGGCGATCGGCACCGACGGGCGATTCCGGCGGGTGGACGGCTTGGGACCCTGGATCGGTGACGAGGGCAGTGGTTCGTGGCTTGGCCGCTGCGGACTGCAGGCGGCGGCGCGTGCCGGCGATGGCCGCGGTCGGACCACGACGCTGACCGAAGCCGCCGCCAGGCAATTCGGCTCGATCGGCGCACTCGTGGCGAAGCTCGGTTCCGACCCCAATCCCGCGCGCAGCATGGCGGCGTTTGCACCGGCCGTGGCCGAGGCCGCGCGCAATGGCGACCCGGTCGCCCTCCAGTTGGTCGAAGCGGCCGCGGCGGAGTTGGCCCGTTCGATGATTGCAGCCGCCGAAGTGCTGGATGCTTCCGGGCCTGTGGCCGCGGCCGTCATCGGCGGTCTGGTGAACCTCGGGCCGGTTCTCCTCGATCCGCTGCACGCGGCGCTCGAGCGGAGCGGCGCCAACCTGGATCTGCAGCCGGCGCAAGGTACATCCATCGATGGGGCCCGCCACCTTGCCCTTGTCGATGACAGCATCCACGAACGATGGGTGGCGCGAGCAAAGGATAAAGACCCGTGAACCCGTCCATGCACGAACCCGTGCAACAAGATACCGCGCTCGATGTCCTGGCCACCGAATCCGTTCGCGCGGACCTGGATGACCTCGACCGGCGCCCGGCCGACGCACTGGTACGCACGCTCGTTGAAGGCCAGCGTGCCGCGCAAGGCGCAGTCGAGGCGGCCGTCCCGGCGATCGCTGCCGCTGCGGAAGCGATCGCTGCGCGCATGCTGCAGGGAGGGCGTCTGTTCTATGTCGGCGCCGGCACGTCGGGTCGACTGGCCATCCTCGACGCGTCCGAGTGTCCGCCGACGTTCAACACCCCGCCGGAATTGGTGGTCGCATTGATTGCAGGTGGTCCGGCCGCGGTACAGGAAGCCGTCGAAGGCGCCGAAGACGATGCCGAAGCCGGCGCGGCCGATCTGCGGGCGAAGGATCTCGGGCCGAACGATGCCGTGGTCGGCATCACGGCCTCGGGGCGCACGCCGTACGTGATCGGCGCGTTGCGCCATGCGCGGGAGGCGGGGAGTTACACCGTCGCGATCGTCAACAATGCGCGGAGCGCATTGGCCGGGATCGCCGACACGGCGATCGAATTGTCGACGGGGCCGGAAGTCATCGCCGGGTCCACGCGGCTTTGCGCGGGCACCGCGCAGAAAATCGCGCTGAGCACGCTGTCGACCGCGGTCATGGTGCGGCTCGGCAAAACCTATGGCCCGTACATGGTCGATGTGCGGGCCACCAACGCGAAACTCCGCAGGCGCGCGTTGCGGATGGTCCAGCAGATCACCGGCGCCGACGAAACGGCCAGTGCCGCGGCACTCGAGGCGACGCAGGGACGGGTGAAACCCGCAGTCGTGATGCTGCTCGGCAAGTGCGATGCGGCCGAAGCCGAACGCAGGCTCGCGGTGGCGGGCGGAAGGGTGCGCGAGGCTTTGGCGAAGGTTTGATGGCGTCGCGACGCAGGGCGATTCTCCGTCGTTCGCCGTCTTTGAACTTCGAACCCGTGCATTTTCGCCCGCGTCATCCTTGCGAGAGAGCGGGAACAAGGTGACTCTGCCGCAAGCCGCTTCGCAAAGCAAAAATCATCGGTCCCCTTGTACTTCGCCCCGCGACAAGTCCGATCCACTGGATCCGTCTCCCTTCAGCGCCATGACCACCAGCTTTTCCACGGCGTCGACCATTCGCAATTTGGTTGCCGCGGCCGGCTCGCGCGCCTGCAGGAAATCGGTGGTCGTTTGCCTGGCCCACGCTTGCGGCGCTGGCTGTTTCCGGTCGATGTAATCGAGCGCCTGCAGGCCGATCTTCGACAGCGTCACCAGCGACTGCGCCAGTGGCTTGACCGGATGCAAGGCCGTTGCGGGTTCGATCAACGCCTCGAGCGCCGGATCGTTGGCGATCCATTGTTCGAGCTGTGCGCGAATCTGCTGCTCCGCCCCGGCATCGGGATGCTTCACGAAGCGATCAACCCGTTCATTGAACTGGATCGCGGCCCACGGGTTGGCCGTCGCGGCATCGGTGATCGAGGCGAGCGGCGAATGGATCGTGTAGTGGCCGGTCGCCATCCGCTGGTACCCGCGTACCGGTGAGATCACGTCGAGCAGGACCCGGAGGGGTTCGATGTCGTGCCGCCCCGTCAACTGGCGCAGCAGCACACCCTGGTTTCGGATCTGCGTCAGGCCGAGTTCTTCCAGTTGCAGGTTCACGCTGCGCAGGCGCTTGTACATCCACGGGACGTCGCGCACTTCCTGCGGTGACCACAGCCGCTCGGCGACGGCGGCGGCGGTGGGCCAGATGCGCGAATCGATCGTTTCCGGCCGCACCAGTTCGCTCCACATTTCGGCCTCGCCGCCGAGGATGTTGCGGCGGACCGAACGCGCGAGGCGCGTTCCCGGTGGAATGGGATCGTTGAGGTAGGCGTCCGAGGCCGGGTAGAGCAGATCGAGATAGTAGCCATTCGACAGGATCGCCCGATGGCCTTCGCGCGCGGCCTGGTACAGCGAATCCTTGCCGCGCCAGCTCTGGATGATCGCGCCTTTCTCCAGGCCCGGCTGCAGGATTTCGTCCCAACCTATGATTTGCTTGCCGTCGGCGGTGATCATCGCCGCGAGCTGCTGGATGAACCGGGTCTGCAGCGCGTCATTGGAGGTGATCGCAGGCTGCATGTAAGCCTGGATTGCCGGGTTGTTGGTCCACTGCCGGCCCGAGTTTTCGTCACCGCCAATATGGATGTAGGGCGCGGGAAAGAGGCCTGCCATCTCCTTGAAGAAGCGGCCGAGGAAACGATACGTGTCCGGGTTGCTGGGGTCGAACGCCGGGTTCTCGCCGCCGAACCGCGTGTAGAGATGGTACGGGCCGGGCGCACTGGCGAGTTCCGGGTGGCTTACCAGCCAGCTCACGGCGTGCGCGGGCAAGTCGAACTCGGGCACGACGATGACGCCGCGGTCATCGGCATACCGGATGATGTGCCTGATCTGGGTCTGGGTGTAGTACTGGCCGTTCGAGCCGAGTTCGGTCAATTCCGGAAATACTTTGCTCTGGATGCGAAAACCCTGGTTGTCGCTCAGGTGCAGGTGCAGCACGTTCAACTTGACCGCCGCCATGCCGCGGATGTTGCGCTCGATCACCTCCACCGGTTCGAAGTGGCGTGCCACGTCGATCATCAGGCCGCGCCACTCGAAGCGCGGCTGGTCGCGGATGTCGACGGCGGGAAACCCATAGCCGTTCGAATCGGACTGCAGCAATTGCCGCAAGGTCTGTAGTCCGTGCAATGCACCAAGGCCATCCTCCGCCGTCAGCACGGCATGGCCCGGATCGACGTGCAGGCTGTACGACTCGTCTTCGCCGATCTTGAGCACACCGGGACGATGCACGTGGATAACGAGCGCCGCCCGCGCGCTGCCGGAGTTGGCCGTTACCGCGTGCTGGTCGAACTCGATGCCCGAACGCCGCTGCAGGTGCTGCAGCAACCGGGTGGCGGCGTCGTACACGCGCTGGCCCGAGTCGCCGGTGACCGCAATATCGAATTGCGGAGTCAGCGCGAGGCGACCTCCGTGAAGCTGGACGTGTGCCGGCCATGGCATCAGGTTCATGCCGGATTGCTGCAACTGCGCCGGAACGCCATCGGCAAACGCCGGGGCAGAGGCGAGTGCAAGCAGGAACGCCAAGCCAAAAACCGGTATCGGTTTCGCCATTCGTTGAGCCTCCGCGATCATTCTCGCTGGGATTGCAGGATTGCAGACACACACGATCCAGTTCGAGGCCCACGACAGCAATCGGGATCCCCGCCGTTGCCCAGATGCCGTCAACCGCGCTGTCTTCATGGAAGCTGCACGCCGGCGTCTTGCAGGCGCTGCCGCAAACGATCCAGCTTGTCGCCGTAGCGCGCGCTGCGGGCACTGCCGCGATGCAGGGGCTGCCGCACTTGCGAGGCACTGGGCGTCAGCACCGCGCGCGCGGTCTTGTGGGGTTCGAGACAGGCGGGATCGAAGGACAACCCGCAGAAATCCAGCATGCGGCGAATCACGCCTTCGGGATCGGCGACAAGTGCCTCGTACTCCAGATCGAACACCTGTGCCGGATACTGCTCCAGCCAGAAACGCGACAGACGCAGGAAACCGGCGCAGTAATCGGCCAGGTCATCGAGGTCGCACGCGAAGCCGGCTTCTTCAGTGAAGCAATGGCGGTAGCATGCAAGGCAAGTCTCCACCGGGTCGCGCCGCACGATGATCACGCGCGCCGCCGGCATCATCGCCAATGCTGCGCCGACATGGCGCCAACCCGAGAGATTCTTGTCGGTGAAACGCGGGTTGGCGGTGCGCCAGCCTGCGGTTCGGGCAAGGTATTCTTGGCCGAGCCGGTGCCAATCCTCGGGCGTGGCATCAGATACCCATCGTGGAAACATCGAGCCGCGCCGCTGAGATTCCGCATGGATTGTCAGCGGCAAGTCATTGATTTCATTTGCGCCTTCCACCTGGGGGTGGGAAGCCAGGATCTGCTCGACCAGGGTCGATCCCGAACGTGGCATGCCGGTGACCAGTATCGCTTCGCTGCCGGCGGCCGCTTCGGGCGATGGCGAAATGGCATGTGCAAAGGCGGCCCGGATCGCATCCACGAACCGGCGCTCTCCGGCGCTGTCCCACTTCACCCGCATGCTCGCGCGTTGCGACGCGTTGGCTTCGCGGAGCACTTCGAATGCGCGCGCATGATCACCCTGGTCCTCCAGGGCCTTCGCCAATGCGAAACCAAGCAGGTAACGCTCCCGCGCAGGCAGTCGGGTTTGTGCGAGGGCCCGCTGCAGGTGTGCGGCATCGGCCGCGTCCAGAACGGTATTCAGTGAAAGCCTGTACCAACCATCGGCGTTGTCCGGGTCGAGGCGCAGCACTTCGCGGAACTCCGCCACCGCAGCGTCGACGCAACCCGATCCGGCGTAGGCTCGCGCCAGCGACATGCGCGCCTGGATCTGTCGCGGCTCGAGCGCCAGCGCCCGCTTCAGGGCCGTGACGGCTTCGTCGCCTTGTGCTTGTTGCCACAGCGCCTCGCCAAGGTTGAACCAGGGCGATGCCGATGCTGGCGCCAGTTCGCAGGCGTGCCGGAAGTGCTCCGCGGCTTCCCGGGCCTCGCCGAGCGAAAGCAGCGCGAGGCCGAGCTCGCTGCGCAGGAAAACATCCCCGGGCCACACGGCAAGCACGCTGCGGAAGCAATCGACGGCCCGGGTGTAATCGCCGCGGCTGCGCGCGACCATGCCCAGCATTCGCACCGCCCGTGGATCCCGCGGCGCCAGCGCCAGCACGTTGTTCAGTGATCGCTCGGCGGCGTCGAACTGCGCGGCTTCCCATTCATGTCGCGCCCTCGCCAGCAAGCGTCGGGCAACCGGCGAGAGCGGGGCTTCCGCCGCCGTCACGACCGGGCCGGTTTCCGTTTCGGAATTCACGTCGTCGCCCGGCCGACATTCAAGGCGCGACAGCTTACGTTGGGCGCGCACCGGTTGTCAGCAGACCCGGTGCGCGCCCGGTTCATGGACGGATCACCAGTTGTATGCAATCGAGAACGCGGCGGACCGCGGCGGCATCCGGGCGTCGATCATGTTGTATCCCGTAGCCGGGGTGCCCGTCGATTGGAAGTAGTTGCCGTAGAACGTGGGTGTCTGCTTGTTGAACACATTGAATACCTGGAACTTGAAGTCGAGCTTGTGTTCGGCCCAAGCCGGCTTGTAGTCCACGCTGAGGTTGACGTTGTGGATCCATGGAGTGTGCTTCGCCCCGTAGGGCGGGACCGCGTCACCCGGCGCGATCGGCACGCCGCCGCACCAGTGGTACTGACTCGACGTATGCAGGCTCAGCTGATCCGGTCCGTAGGCGCCGCGGCACATCCGCGGCGTACCCGACGCGATCCACACGTTGGCGCCCACGATCCAATCCGGGGTGACCGCATACGCGCCGTAGATCTTGAGTGAATGCCTGCGATCGGTACCCAGGACCCCATTCGAGTTGTCCATGATCCTGGGATACGCCCACACCGCGGTGAGGTAAGCCACGACACCGCTCGACTCATACATGGGTCCGACCGGGCCGGCATCGTTGCCATACAGCCGCGAGAAGACGTAATCGATTTTCCCGAACCACTTACCGTCCCAAACGTGGGTGAGCGAGAGGTCCAGCGCGTAATAGTTGCGCTTGGGTCCCATCTCGAAGGTTTGGTCCTCCGCGGTCCAGTTGACCAGGCGAAGCGTTCCGTCCGGGGCCTTCAGGTAAATCTGCTGGTCGACGCCCGGATTGACCATCACCGGGCTCTGGACCCACTGGCTGCAGGTCTCGGGGGTCATCCAGTCGTAGCCCTGGCGCACGCCCGCCGCGCACATCGAGGCGGCGTCATCGGTACCGCCGATCATCGTGCCCAGTTTCTCGAACGTGCCGGTGGCCTCGAAGACCCAGTCCGTGGACAGGAAATGGAGCTTCTGCTGCATGCCCAGCACGAAGTTGTCGGAGTAGGGCGCCTTGATGTTCTTGGAAGCCACGGTCGCGGCGTTCCGCGGAATGCCGTACTGGTTGCAGCACGACACGCCTGTCGCCGGGTTCTGCGGCAACGGCTGGAATCCCGTCGGTGCGCCGGTGGCAGGGTCGATGCCGGTGTAGGTGCCGTATTGCGTCACGTTGATCACGGGCGCGGCAACGGTCGTTCCCACGCCCACAGGCAGGGTCAGGTAATAGCGTCCCGCATTGCCGAATACCTTCATGGTGGAATCGCCGTGCACGTCCCAGCTGAAGCCGATGCGCGGCGACCAGTTCGGTTTGGTCAACCTGATGTAGGGATTGGAAGCGGCGTCGTAGTTGACGAACTGGTCGTTTCGCAAGCCCAGGGTCAGCAGGAAGTTCGGCGTGATCTGCCAGCGGTCCTGGATGTATTGCGCACGTTCGACCACTCGCGTGGACGGGCTGTAGGCCTGGGTGAGTTTTGTCACGTAGTAACCGCCCGCCCCGGCGGGGTTGGAAGTCACCGGGCCGACGTAGGGGATGGAGCCCGGATCGGTGCCGACGAGCGGCTTGTTGAGGTCGTCTGGTCCGACCAGCCCGTAACTCCAGCCGTAACCGGGGCCGGTGCCTTCCACGCCGTCATTGAGGTCTTTCGAGACGTCGTTGTCGATGCCGACCTGGAAGTCGTGATTGCGCCACCTGTAATCCAGGTCCAGGCGGTAGTCGGTGAGGTCGACGCGGTGGTTGTCCGGCGTCACCGTCAGGGCATTCTGGGTATTGCCGATGGGACCGTTCGGCGTATACGCCGGATTCTGGTTGGAGATGCCGCTGACGTACACCATGTCCGGGTCATAGCCGGGATAGCCCGGCTGGAAACTGCCGTACTGCTCGCGCGATTTGCCGTACATCGCGTGCAGGGTCAGATTGTCGGTGATGTAGGAGGTGTAGTTGAGCACGCCCATCCTGTAGACGTTCTTCCCCGTCTGGCCCTTGTAGTAGAAATCCCCGGCCTTGTGCGTGTCGTAGTCGTAAAGATGGGTCCAGTTCCAGGTCTTGAGCGAGCTCTGGAGCGCGGTCAACGTCAGGAAATTGCTGTCGTTGATGTTCCAGTTGAACTTTGCGTAGATCTTGGGCTTGTGTGTCTGGTCGAAGGATTCGGTATGCAGGCAATACACGCAATTGACACTGGCGTAGGTCGAGTCGTCCTGCTCGGCGCTCAGGAAGAAGAACAGTTTGTCCTTGACGATCGGGCCACTGACGTAGGCGTCATAGATCGTGTGCATGCCGTGGTTGTCCTGGTTGTAGGAATACAAATCCCCTACTTGATGTCCAGGCCGTATTTCCGGCGTGACCAGCGGGTTGGCGTAGTAGGTGTTCTTGGGATCACTGGTCCAGTCCGACGGCGACCACTGCGCGCGAACCCCGAAATGCCACTCGTTCGATCCGCTCCTGCCGATCTGGTTGATCACGCCGCCGATGGAGCGACCGTACTTGGCGCCATAGCCCGAGATGAACGTCTGCTGCTGCTCGATCGATCCATACGGCAGGCCGATGCCGCCCTGGTCATCGAGCACGGCGCTGGCAAGCATGCCGTCGATGAAGTACGAGTTCTCGGCGGTCGAAGCACCGCCGAAGGTCACAGCCGGCGTGCCCAATGGTCCGCCGACCAAGACTGCCGAGCCAGGCTGCACGCCGGGCGCCAGCATCGCGATGTCCTCCGCCGTGCGACCCAGGGGCAACTGCTGCAATTGCCTTTGCGTGATGGTCGTGACCTGATTGGTGGTGGTCACGTCGATCGCGGGAATCGCACTGGCCGAGACATTGACCGCGCTGAGCGTCTGCGCGTTCTGGGCGGTGGTCGCAAAATCGACGGTCACCGCGCCCGCGGCCACCGGCGCCACGTCGGTCTGGCTCTGCACCACTTGTCCATTCTGAAGCAACGACACGGTGTAGGTGCCGACGGGCAGGGTGACCGAATATTGACCCGAAGGCCCTACCGCGATCGTGCGGTTGTAACCGGCGCCGCCGGTGATCTGGATGCTTTCGTTGGGAGCGACCGGCACGGTGCCCTGGATGGTGCCGTTCACGGCTTGCGCGTATGCGCTGCCGCCGAAGGCGAGGGCGATCGTTCCGCCGATCGCGAGTGCCAGCGCCTTGCGCTGGAAAACGTTGGGGCAACCCCGCGCACGCAAAGACTTGCTCTTCATGGTACGTCCCTCCTGGGTTGAAATGCAGGCACAGTGAGCATGTGCTGCCGCGGCCTTGCTTCCCCCCGTCGCGCACAATGCTGCAGCCAAGCGGTCGGTTGGCTGCAGCACGGCGGGCGCGACGGTCAAGGCCGTTATCGGACATCACTCGCAGTTCGTTCCCGAGCATACTTACTGGCCGGCGAAAACCACCAATGAAAAGACGATCACCCGACATAGCCGTGGGTTATGGTTTCGTTATCCGGGTCGACTTCCGAAACTGTGTGGATATCGCCGATCCCGCGCGCCATGCGCGCACTGCTTGCGCTGCTGCCGTGCAAGGGACTGCCGCGCTGGCGTGGCGCCGGACGTCGGCACGGCGCGCGGTCTTGCGGGATTCGAGACACGCGGGGTCGAAGGGCCACCCGCAGAAGTCCAGCATGCGGCGAATGGCGCCGCCAGGGCCTGCCATCAGCGCTTCGTGTTGCGCACGACTTCGAGTCGCCGGGCGCCGGCAAGAGCACGGCGGCCCGCGTGCGCTCGGCTTCGAACTGGCGCGTCTCTCACCGGGCGCCCGTCAGCACGCGTTTGGCGGGAGGTGAAGCGACGCCCCGGTTTTCTCCTCCCCCCTTCAGGCGGGCGCCTGAAGGGAGGAGGGAACCGGTTGTCACACGTCGCTCCCTGCGTGGGAAGCGCTGCTACGTCCTCACCAATTGCATCATCTTTGCCGGTGTCACAAATCGACGTCGAGGTTGACGTAGACCGAGCGGCCCATCATGCCGTAGATGGCGTTGTAGTACGGAGGTGACGTGTAGGTGGGGTCCTTCGGCCCGAAATTGTTGAACACGTTGACGACGTCGACACCAACCTTCCAGCCCGGCGCGATCTCTTTCGATACCGACGCATTCCACTGGATGAACGGTCGCAATGGATAAATCGTGCCGGTATCCGCCGGAACACGGGTCGCGTAAAAGTTGACCCGTGAACTGTCGCGGAATCCGTACAGGTACACGTTCCAGCCGCCGTTGCTCCAGCCCAGGGTCCAATTGGTGCGCGTGCGGAATGCCACGTCCGACGTCCAGTGCATCGCGTCTTGCCACGCATCCCCCGGGGCGACCTGCACCTCGTAACCCATGACGCGGGTAAACCCGATATTGGCTTTGAAATCACCGAATCGGCCCCAGCTCCAGGCATAACGCAGGCTGGCGTCGAATCCGTGGGTCTTCACGCCCGCTTGATTGATCGCCTGGACACTGATGTTCGTGATGTGACCCGCTGCATCGCGCGTCACGAAGTTTTCGTACAGCTTGCACTGGGCCGAGTTGGAGTCGATCGGGTCGCCGTTGTCATAGGATCCCAGCAGGCAGGCCGTGTTGACGTTCAATATGTCGCCCGTGCTGAGATAGACACTCTTGTTCTTCAGTTCGATGTCCCAGTAGTCGAGGCTGAAGGAGAGTTTGTCCGCCAGGTCCCACACGAAGCCGGCGCCGTTGGATACCGCGGTTTCGGCTTTCAGATGCGTGTTTTCACCACCGGAGACGTACCACAGACCATCATCGTAAGTGCCGGCGTAGCACTGCTGATTGTCATCGGGGTTGGACAGATCGAGGCCGGCCTTGCGGCACAGGTATTCGTTGGTGAAGGTGCCGTAAGCCGATACAGGGCCGCCATAGATCCACATCAGGTTGGGCGCGAGGAAGCTCGTCTGGCGACTGGCGCGGAAGAGCAGGCTGTCGATCGGCCGCCATTCCAGCCCGACAGCCCAGGTGAGATCGCCGCCGATCTGCGAAATGTCCTTGTACTTGTCGTAGCGCGCGGCGAGATCCGCGGTCAGTGTCGACACGATGGGGACGCGGAACTCCACGCCCGCCGCGTAGCGATTGCGCGACCCGCCGCCCCAAGTGGCGTTGTAGTTGAAGGAGTGATCCGGTCCGTCGTAGTAGTTGCGCGAGCGAACATCCGGGCCGAGGAAGTACTTCGAATGCTCTCCTTCCAGCACGACCGACATGTCCACGTCGCCGGCCGGCAGCGTGAACAGGCGGCCTCCGAACACGAACTGCCCCGAAGCGGCCTGCGAGGTGTTGTGGTTGTTGAGGATGTCGGTCAGCGCCGCGTAATCCTCCGGCGACATCGGGCCGAACATGTGCTGGTATTGCAGGGGCCCGAGGTCATAGATGGGCGAGTTGTTGTCGTTCGGATCGTGCCCGACTGCCTGGCCGAAGAAGTAGTCGTTCACCTTGTTCGTGATGGGCCCGCGCCACCAGCTGTGCATCTTGTCCTGGGAGAAGGTGACGCTGGCATCCCAGTCGAAGCGGTCGAACATCCTGCCTCTCAGGCCGACGTTGGCGTTGATGGCGGTGTCCTCATAGGTTCGCGGTGACAGGCCGCCAATCTGCGTGGCATCCAGGACGCGCTGGAATTCGAACTGCCCCAGCGTCGTGTCGTAGGCGTCACCCTGGTTGAACATGTAGAGATTGGAGCGCTGGGTCATCACGTCGCGCGCCCGGGTTACCAGCAACTGGCCATAGGCATCCAACGTGTCCGTGATGTGGTATTTGCCCGACACGAAGACGGAAGTCTTGTTGTATTTGTTGGCCAGCGTGACCCAGTCGTAGTAGTTCAATGCGCTGCAATTGGACGGCGTGTTGCCGTCGGCCGCGTACGGGTAGTACGGCGTATGGCCCGTCTGGGCGCAGCTGTATTGCAATGCGCCGCCGGCGTCCGGGGAGGCGGGAGACGCCAGAACCAGATCGCCGGCCTGGTTCAGCCAATAGTTGTAATGCATGTAGCCGCCCGGCGTGGAGTAGGTCCAGAACGCCAGGCCCCGGGTGGGCGTATAGGTCGGGTGATTGGGGTCCGGGTTTTGCTGCGGGGCCTTTCTCGGGTTGTAAAAGCCCTGGTCGGCGCGCTGCCAGGCGTAAAGGGGTTTGCGGTACAACTGCTCGAAACCATAGGTGATGCTGCCGCGATCCCAAATCTTGCCGCCGCTGAACTGGAAATCGAGCGTGTTGCCGCCTCCCAGGGTGGCGCCGCCTTCACGCAGGCGCACGTGATTGCCCTCCCAGTTTTCCTTGGTGATGATGTTGACCACACCGGCAACGGCGTCGGAGCCGTAAACGGCCGATGCGCTGCTGCTGAGCACTTCGATGCGGGCAACGGCTGCCATCGGGATGTTGCCGATGCTGATTCCCATGTCTCCCGCCGTGGATGCCGCGGGATAGTCGGCCATGCGTTTGCCGTTGAGCAGGATCAACTGGTAGCCGACGCCAAGGCCGCGCAGGTTGAGGTACTGGGCATCCGGCTGTTGATTGCCGAAATTCCACTCGCCGCCGACGACGTTGCCGGTGAATTGGGTGAGGGTACCCAAGGCTTCGGCCACGGTCGTGAAGCCTTCCTCCTTGATGTCCTGGGCGGTGATGATCACCACCGGCGACGGGCCTTCAATCTGCGCTCGCTTGATGCGCGAACCGGTCACGGTGACTTTCTCGAGCGTTTGCACGTGAGACGAGCCGGCAGTGGCTTTTGCCTTGTTTTTGTTCGTGTCTTGAGTAGTGTTCTGTGAGGTGGTCTGCTGCGCATCCTGCGCGGTGATGGAACTGGTGCCGCTGGTCGCCTGAGCCCAGCCCGCATTCGCTACACTGAAAGTGGCCGCGCCGATGGCGAGGGCCAGGGCTTTGCGCCGGAACACGTTTTTGCGATGCAACGAACGCAACTTGTTCTTCATGATTCTCGCTCCCCGATCGTGCGACTCAAGTGATGTTGTCTCGACGCGGCGATCGTCTGCTGCCGCATCTTTTCGTCAGCGTGCCGCGTGGCCCCCAAGCTTCCGTTGATCCGCCGTATTGCGCGGCAGGCGAGCGAGCATACTTATTCCGCCGCGGCAACGACCAATGAAAAGACGAATAGCCGGCATAGCTGGGGGTTATGGTTTCATTGGCCGCCGCCACGGGTGAAAACGCATGAACGCCGCGCCCTGTCTTGCGATCCAATTCACGCGCACGCAACGAAGCCGGCGCGCGCCGCGGAGTCGCGCGCGCCTCTACACGCCACGCCGTCCCATGTACGATCCGTTGCCATGACGACCCCAGCCACGCTTCCGCGCGAACTGCCTCGCAAACTCGGCCTGGTCACCGGCATGGCCGTGGTGGTGGGGGTGATCATCGGCAGCGGCATCTTCCGCGTGCCATCCGGCATTGCCGCGGATACCGGCAACCTCACCGGCATCGCGCTGGTGTGGATTCTCGGCGGCATCGTGGCGCTGTTCGGTGCGCTGTCGATCGCGGAACTGGCGGCCATGTACCCCGCCGCCGGTGGCCCGTACGTGTATTTGCGTGAATCGTACGGGCGACCGCTTGCGTTCCTGTTCGGCTGGATGTTCCTGCTGACCCAGCCGATCTCGTGGGCGGCGCAGGCGCTGATGTTTTCCGAATACCTGGGTTTCTTCGTACCGATTCCGGAGTTCACCCAACACCTGGTTGCGGCGGCGCTTATCGTGCTGGTCGCCGCTGCCAATTACCGCTCGGTGAAACTGGGCGCCGTGATCCAGAACCTGTCGACGGCGGCCAAGGTATTGGCGATCGTGGGGTTGTCCGCAACGATCTTCTTCCTGGCTCCGGGTGGCGAGCACAATCCGCTGAACGCCGAGCCCATGGGCGTGGCGAAGTGGTCGGGCATCGGCATCGGCCTGATCGCGGCGTTGTGGGCTTACGACGGCTGGGAAAACCTGACCACGCTGTCGGGCGAGGTGAGGAACCCGGGCCGCAACTTGCCGATGGCGCTGATCGGCGGCGTCGTGCTGGTGATGGTGGTTTACCTGCTGATCAATCTCGCCTACCTGCGCGCGTTGCCGTTGCCGCAATTGGCGGCCTCGAAGTCCGTGGCCACCGATGCCGCCACCGTTGTCCTGGGCCGCGCGGGCGCGTCGCTTGTCGGCGCGCTGGTGATGTTGTCGGTCTTCGGAACCTTGAACGGCAGCATCCTCTCGACCCCGCGGGTCTTTTTCGCGATGGCCGAGGATGGCCTGTTCTTCCGTACCGTCGGCAAGATCCATCCGAAATACGAAACGCCGTATGTCGCGATTGCGTTCATCGTGGTGATCGCCGTGATCTACGTGCTGCTGCGTGACTTCATGCAGCTTGCGGAAGCCTACGTGCTGGGCATCTGGCCGTTCCTCGCGTTGTGCGTGATCGGCCTGTTCGTCCTGCGCAGGACCCGCCCGGAGGTTCCGCGCCCATATCGGACGCTCGGTTATCCCGTGATTCCCGCGCTGTTCGTGCTGGCGACGTTCGTGGTCGTCGCCAACGCGCTGTACGCGCAGTTCTGGTCCACCATTGCCAGCATCCTGATCACGCTGGTCGGGCTGCCGCTGTACTACCTGTGGATGTGGCGACAGCGGAGGCCTGGCCACGCTGTGTGACGGCTCCGGCCGTGGCGTGCCGTTCGACCACAGAACATCGGAGGGAGGCATGAAACGACTGTCGTTGTTCCTGTGCGCGCTGGCGTCCATCCTGCCGGCGTATACCCTGGCCGCGGGAAATCCGGCGCCCGGCACCGTCGCCCTGGACGTGAGGCTGCCCGATCCCGGCCAGAAAATTCTCTACGTACGTGAAACGATGCCGGTCCAGCCCGGGCCGTTGACGCTGTATTACCCGAAGTGGATTCCGGGCGATCATTCGCCGGACGGCCCCATCAACGACGTCATGGGCCTGGAGTTTTCCGCCCACGGAAAACGCATTGCGTGGCAGCGCGACGAACTCGATCGCTTCGCGTTCCACTTGACGGTGCCGCAGGGCGTGCACCAGCTCGACATCAGCTTCCAGTTTCCGTCGCGCGACCGCGTGACGGCGAACCTGATCGATCTCACGTGGGATCACGTCTCGCTGTATCGCGCCGGATTCCCCACCAGGGAGCAGATGTTCCAGCCGTCGCTGTCGGTCCCCGTCGACTGGCATTACGGAACAGCGCTTCAGACCGACAAGCGCGACGGCCAGCGCATCGACTTCAAGCCGGTGCCGTTCAACACCCTCGTCGATTCGCCGGTGATCGCGGGCAAGTATTTCCGCGAGATCGACCTGACGCCGAAAGGTTCGTCGGTCCATCGCTACCTCGACATGGTCGGCGACAGCGCCGCCGCGATCGCGATTTCGGATCGGCAGAGCGCGGGGTTCCATCGCCTGATCGGGCAGGCGCAGGCGCTGTTCCAGTCGCACCATTACGACAGCTACCACCTGCTGCTGACGCTGAGCGACCACACCGCGAAAGGTGGCCTGGAGCATCACCAGTCGAGCGACGACAAGGCGCGCAGCGGTTCCAGGATGTTCGCCGACCCCGCGCATTTCATGCTCGACGGCTCGCTGCTGCCGCACGAATACACGCACTCGTGGAATGGCAAGTTCATGCGTCCGGTCGGCCTTTGGCGGCCCGATTTCGAGCAGCCCGAAAAGCCGAAGCTGCTGTGGGTGTACGAAGGCCTGACGGTGTATCTGGGTGACACGCTGGCTGCGCGCAGCGGCTTGTGGTCGCCGGAAACCTGGCGCGACGCGCTCGCGTACCGCGCCGCCGTGATGGCGCACCGCACCGGACGCGAATGGCGGCCGCTCGTCGACACCACCATCGCGGTGGACTACGGCGCGCCCGAAGCCTGGGCCAACTGGCGTCGACAGAACGATTTCTACCGCGAAGGCGAACTGTTGTGGCTGGCCGTGGACATGAAGATCCGCGACTTGAGCCACGGCAAGCGCGACATCGACGATTTCGCGCGCGCATTCTTCGGCATCGACAACGGCAGTTTCGTCACGCACACCTACAACTTCGATGACGTGGTTGCTGCACTGAACAAGATCCAACCTCATGACTGGGCGGCGTTCCTGCACACGTGGGTGAACGGCACGGGCGACCAGGTACCGCTGCTGTCCGGCATCGAGGCCAGCGGCTGGAAGCTGGTTTACACCGACAAACCTTCCGCTTACGAAAGCGCGCTGGAAAACGTCGGCATGGGCGAACTGGAGGGCCACGGCATCAACGCGATGTTCTCCGTCGGCATGTTCCTGTCCACGGATGGCCGGGTCGAAGACGTGTTGTGGCAGGGACCTTCGTTCAAGGCCGGGCTCGCGCCCGGCATGAAGCTCGTTTCCATCGACGGCCGTGCCTGGAGCGCGCAGGTGCTGCACGACGCGATCGCCGCGGCGCAAGGGAGCAAGCAGCCGCTGGAAATCCAGGCGCGCAGCGATGGCGCCGTCAAAACCTACACGGTGGATTACGACGGCGGACTCAAGTATCCGCACCTCGTGCGCGAGCAGGGCAAGCCCGATTACCTGAAATCATTGCTGGCCCCGAAGCCGGTGGGGAGCGGATCATGAAAGAGTCCGGGTGCGGGGTCGGGTCAGGGTTGGCGAAACCGTTTCTTCGTCATTCCCGCGAAAGCGGGAACCCAGCGACTTTCAGGCAATGGGTGGGTACACAAAGTCACTGGGTCCCGGATATCGCTTCGCGATTCCGGGATGACGATCAAGACCAGGGCATCCGTGCGCGCCGATGTGCCGCGCTGCTGACATTGATTTTGTGGCTCGCGCCGCCGGCGCTGGCCATCGCATCGGGCATCCCACCCGTTGACGCAGGCAACCACGACCTGAGCGCCGTGACCGAACTGGTCACCGCCGGACAATTCAAGGCCGCCGATGCGCGCATCGATGCAGCCCTGAAGCGGTCGAACTTGTCGCCAGACGCGCAACACGCATTCGAATTCCAGCGCGAACGCATGCAGCGCATGCGCTTGGATTTCAGCCTCACCGCCGATCAGGTCGAGGCGAAGGTCCGCAGGCAGATTCCCGATCTCACCGCCGCCGAATTCGCGCAGTGGGATGCGCACGGCCTGTTCGAGCACATGGACATCGATGGGCAACGGCTGTACTTCAAGCGTTCGCCATCGAACCTGTTCCAGTTGAGCGCAGCGGCGGTGGCGCGACAGAAGGAACCGACGACGCGTACCAGCAGCGGTTTGCCCAGGGAAGTGAATGAAAACTACATCGACTATGACCGCAAGGTAATGGCGAAAGCAAAGGCCACCGGCAAATCCAGCGTGCTGCCGCAACGGGTGAGGGTGACGCAAACCCTGACCGTCGATGCCGACGCGGTGCCCGCGGGCAAGACCGTGCGCGCGTGGATTCCGTATCCGCGCGCGGACAAGGGCCAGCAGGAAGACATCCGGTTCCTTTCCAGCCAACCATCCGCGCACGAAATTGCACCGGAGTCGGCGCTGCAGCGCACCGTATTCCTGGAACAACCCGCGCAGGCCGGCAAGCCGACGGTGTTCAAGATCACCTACGAAGTCACCTTGTACGCGCAGTACCACGCGATCGATCCGTCGAAGGTGACGGCCGAAAAGATCACGCCGGAGCTCGCGCCGTACGTGGCCGAACGCCCGCCGCATGTCGTGTTCACCGAGCCGCTGCGGGTGTTTTCGAAACAAGTCGTGGGCGATGCGACCAAGCCGTATGAAATCGCGCGGCGCATCTTCGCGGCGGTTGACGAGCTCCCCTGGGCCGGTGCGCGCGAATACTCCACCATTCCGGACATCAGCGCCTACACCCTGGACGCCGGGCACGGCGATTGCGGCGAACAGACCCTGCTGCTGATCACGCTGATGCGCATGAACGGTATCCCGGCACGCTGGCAATCGGGCTGGACATTCACCCGTCACGATGACAACGACATCCACGACTGGGCCGAGATCTACCTGGCGCCGTACGGCTGGGTGCCGGTGGACGTCACCTACGGTCGGCTTGCTTCCGACGACCCGGCGTTGAAGTGGTTTTATCTCGGTGGGTTGGACAACTACCGCATCGCCTTCAACGACGATTTTTCGCGCGACTTCGTGCCCGCCAAACAGCATTTCCGCTCCGACACCGTCGATTCCCAGCGCGGCGAAGTAGAGTGGGACGGGGGCAACATCTACTACGACAAGTGGGACTACCACTTCGACTGGAAGATCCTGCCGGCGAAAGAGGGCTGACGCGGCGCATTCGCCGCACGGTTGTGGCCGGAAGTGATGGAGCCCCTGCGCACCTCGTGCAGCAAGCTTCTTTCGTCGCCGGGTTTCTTGCGCCCGCCCAAGGGCGGTGGGAAGATCGATCGTGCAAGCCGGTGCGATAGACGGCCGGATTGGGCGGCGTGATCGGGCGGCGCGAGCGTTGCAAGTCGTGGATCGCGCAGGAATGGCACGACGGCACATTCCCCGGAGCAAGCGATGAAACGCGTGACAGGCATCGGCGGAATCTTCTTCAAGGCCAATGATCCGGCGACGCTGCAAGCCTGGTACAAGACGCATCTGGGCATCGACGTGCAGGCGTGGGGCGGCGCGGCGTTCCGCTGGGTCGACGACGCGGGCGCGCCCGTGCGCGGAACGACGGCATGGTGCATCGGAGACGGCCAGTCGTTTGCGCCGGGCAAAGCCTCGTTCATGGTCAATTACCGCGTGGCGGACCTGGATGGGCTGCTTGCCCAGCTTCGCAACGAGGGCTGCCAGGTGCTGGACGAAACCGATGAGTCTGGGTTCGGAAAGTTCGGTTGGGTGATCGATCCGGAAGGCAACAAGGTCGAGTTGTGGCAGCCGCCGGACGGTGCCTAGCGGTGGGCTCCTGACGAGCCGGGGAAGTTTCGTCATGGCCGGTGCGTCTTGGGCCAGGCCATCCGCGGGCAACGCCGGTATTCGTCACGAGGATTCGGCTAGCATGCGCGCGTGATGGATGCGCCTCTGCCCGCCAGGACCATCGGCCTGCTCGCCTACGACGACATGCAGGCGCTCGATCTTGCCGGTCCGCTGGACGTGTTCGGCGCAGCCAATGCGTTGGCCGCGGGAAATCCACCGTATGAGCTGCACGTCATAGGGCTTCGTGCTGGCGCGATGCGCGCCGAGAATGGCCTGGCGGTGCTTCCTGCCTGCACCATTGACGATGCACCCCCGCTCGATACGCTGGTGATCCCGGGCGGCGCGGGGAGCCGCCTGGGCAGTGCCGATCCGCGAGTGTTCGACTGGTTGCGGGGGCAGGCCGAAACCGCGCGTCGGATGGTGACGGTGTGCACCGGCGCGTACGTGCTTGCGGCCGCCGGCTTGCTCGACGGCCGTCGTGTTACCACGCATTGGCAATATGCCGGGGATCTCGCACGGCGATTCCCCGCCATCCATGTCGAACCGGACCGATTGTTCCTGCGCGATGGGCGCTTCGCCACCTCGGGCGGCCTTACCGCCGGCATGGACCTGGCACTGGCACTGGTCGAGGAAGACCTCGGCGCGCCGGCGTCGCTCGCGGTTGCGCGCCATCTCGTGATGTACGTGAGACGGCCGGGCAATCAGACGCAGTTTTCCGCGCCGCTGGCCGCGCAGGCCCAGGGTTCGGGTCGCACGGGCGCGCTGGTGGAGTGGTTGCTTGCGCACCTGGATGACGACATCACCATCGAGCGCATGGCCGAGCAGGTGTCGATGAGCCCGCGACATTTTCGCCGGGTGTTCGCGGAAACGTTCCACACCACACCTGCGCGCTTCCTGGAGCGCCTGCGGCTGGAGCAGGCCTGCATGCGCCTGACGCAGGGCAGGGCATCCATCGAGCGCATCGCCGGCGGTGTGGGATTCAACAGCGCGGACGCATTCCGGCGCGCGTTCCGCTCGCGTTACGGCGTCACGCCCGGGGAGTACCGCGAGCGCTTCGCGCGCTGAGGATGGCCGGAATCGTCGGAATTCTGTCCGGAGTGGCTTTCCGGTACTGCCGATAATCCCGGTTTCCCCGCAGGAACTTGCGCCGTGGCCAAATTTGCGATTCGCCAGGCGGTCGTGGTGCCGCTGGCAGCAATGGTTATCCCGATGCTGGTCGGAGTCGCGACACCGGGTTATTCGTCGATCTCGCAACAGATCAGCGAATTGGACGTGTCACCGTATCCAGTGGTCGTATTGATCACGCGACTGTGCGCGCTGCTCAGCGGGCTGGCGCTGATCGTGCTCGCTTTCGGCTTGTGGCGCAGCGGCGGCCGCCGCTTCGGCTTCACCATCCTTTGCACGCTCATATTCGGAACCAGCATGGCTTCGGCTGGCGTTTTCCTGATGGGCAGCCCGTGGCACACGCTATCGGGCTTCGGTCTCTTCGAGGCATTGGCACCTGCATGTTTCGCCGCCGAGTGGCGTGCGGCGTCCGCGCGTTTCATGACCATCTCCATGCTCGTGGCGATGGTCACCTTGTTTTACCTGTGGTTGCTGTTCGTACGTTTCGATCCGTCGATGTTGAAGGGTTTGACCCAACGCATCGGCATTTTCGTGATATTCGGCTGGTATTCGTTCGCCAGCTTTGCGCTGCTGCGCGCCGGGGACGTGGAGGTCCCGAAACGCGGCATGGCCACCGCGGACTGATTCCGCCCGGCAACTTCCAGGAGTTCCACCATGAAATCCCTGTTGCTCATCGCCGTACTCGCAATACTTCCCGCCGCCGGCGCGGCTGCCGCCACCCCGGCCAAGCCGCAACTGCGCAACGGCATGATCAAGATCGCGTTCGCGATCAGCGAGCAAGTCAACGTCCTGGACATTGCAGGTCCGTGGGAGGTGTTTGCCGATACCTCGATGAAGGACGCACGGGGCAAGGACGTCGCGCCCTACCAGTTGTACACCGTGGCCGCCAGCAAGGCGCCGCTGCACAGCGCCGGCGCGAACCATCCCGGTCTCACGATCACCCCCGATTACGACTTCACCGATGCGCCGGCGCCGGACATCGTGGTGGTGCCCGCGCAACACGGCAGCCCCGAACTGGAGGCGTGGCTCAAGAAAATCCACGCGCAGCACGTGACGATCATGTCCGTCTGCACCGGCGCCTTCAAACTGGCGCAGGCCGGGCTGCTGGATGGAAAGGAGGCCACCACGCACCACTGGTATTTCGGCAACTTCGCGCGCGAGTTTCCGAAGGTGAAACTGGTGAAGGACGTGCGCTACGTGTAGGCCGATCCGGTCACCTTCACGGCCGGCGGGCTCACTTCCGGCGTCGATCTCGCGTTGCACATGGTGGCCGATCGCTTCGGGCAGGATGTCGCGCAGGAAACCGCCAATTTCATGGAATACCTCGGCACCGGCTGGAAATCCAACCATGGCATTGCGGCGCTGGATTTGCCGGTGACGCGGCAGGACTGGACCGGCCAGATCGACGGCGAACCATTCATGACGCTGCACATGATCACCTACGGCGCCAGCCCGACTTTCACCGTCGACATTCCATCGCAGAACGTCAAGGACGTGCCGGCGACCCCCGACCAGCAAGGCAACCACGTGAGCTTCGACATCGCGATTCCGGGGCACCCGGCGACGGTGGCCGGCACGATCGATGACGCGGATGAAACCTTCACCGGCACCTTCACGCAGGCCGGCAAGTCGCGGCCGCTCACATTGCGCAGGGCGAGCAAGTCGAAACCCGCTCCGTGATCCTCGGATCACGGCAGGGAACGTGCTGCCTCTCGTCTGGTTGCGATATCCGGGATGACGGGGGCCTGATCAGAGGATCTCCGAGCGAACCCGCTACAATGCAGGGTTTCGGATTCCGCGTGCCACCATGTTCGACAACCTCACCCAACGCCTGTCCACGACCGTCCAGCGCCTGACCGGGCGGGGACGCCTGACCGAGGAAAATATTCGCGAGGCGCTGCGCGAAGTGCGGGTCGCATTGCTGGAAGCCGATGTCGCGCTGCCGGTGGTGCAGGCGCTGATCGAACGCATCAAGGTGCGCGCGGTCGGGCAGGAGGTGCTCAAAAGCCTGACGCCGGGGCAGGCGCTCATCAAGGTGGTCCGCGACGAGCTGACCGCGGTGATGGGCACGCAGAACGCTTCATTGCACCTCGCCGCGACGCCACCGGCGGTGGTGCTGATGGCGGGTTTGCAGGGCGCTGGCAAAACCACCACGGTCGCGAAACTCGCGAAGCACCTGATCGGCCAGAAGAAGAAGGTGATGGTGGTGTCGGCCGACGTGTATCGCCCGGCCGCGATCGAGCAGTTGCAGACGCTGGCGGGGCAGGTCGGCGCGGGTTTCGTTCCGTCGCAAACCGGGCAGAAGCCGATCGCGATCGTCAAGGCGGCAGTCGATGCCGCGCGGCGCGAAGTCGCCGACGTGCTGATCGTCGACACCGCCGGCCGCACCTCGATCGACGAGGCCATGATGGCCGAGATCAAGGCGCTGCACGAGGCGGTGGATCCGGTCGAGACGCTGTTCGTGGTCGATTCGATGACCGGCCAGGACGCGGCCAACACTGCCAAGCATTTCGCCGATGCGCTGCCGCTGACCGGCGTGATCCTGACCAAGGTCGACGGCGACGCGCGTGGCGGCGCGGCATTGAGCGTGCGCTACATCACCGGCCGGCCGATCAAGTTCCTGGGCGCGGGCGAGAAGCCCGATGCACTGGAGCCGTTCCACCCCGATCGCATGGCCACCCGCATCCTCGGCATGGGCGACGTGCTGTCGCTGATCGAGGACGTGCAGCAGAAGACGGACGCCGACAAGGCAGCCAAGCTCGCGGCCAAGGTCGCCAAGGGCAAGCGCTTCGACCTGAACGACATGAAGGACCAGCTCGACCAGATGCTCAACATGGGCGGTCTGGCGGGCCTGATGGAAAAGCTGCCGGGCGTGTCGAGCCTGCCTGACAAGGTGAAGTCGCAGGTCAACGACAAGGAAGTGAAGCGGATGATCGCGATCATCGGTTCGATGACCAGGAAGGAACGTCGCCATCCCGATCTCCTGAATGGTTCGCGGCGCGCCCGGGTGGCGCGCGGCTCCGGCACGCAGCCGGCCGACGTCAACCGCCTGCTGAAGCAATACACCCAGATGGAAAAGATGATGGGCAAGTTCGCCCGCGGCGGGATGAAAGGCCTGATGCGGCAGATGGGCGGCGCGATGAAGGGCATGGGTGGACGCGGATTTCCGGGGCGCTGACGGCAACGGGGTTGCGTTGGTAGGGCGGGTGACGCCCCGCCTTCGGGGCCGCCCACGGCGGGATGCGCTGCGCTACTCCCGTCCTCCGGTTCTACGGTTTTGCAGGTTGGGCTGAGATTTTGCAGGTTGGGCTGGTCGGGCTTCATCCGCGAAGCCCCACGCCATGCGCGTGCGGGCAATGTTGGGCTTCTCCCGGGCAGAGCCCGGAATCAACCCGACCTGCGCAACCCCTCGCATTTCGGCCATTTCCGCTTTACAATTGCGCGTTTCCCGTGCCCGGATGTCGTCTGATCGACCCGCGGCCGTTCCATTCGGAGTCGATAGATCATGGTACGTATTCGTCTTTCGCGCGCAGGCGCCAAGGGCCGGCCTTTCTACCACGTGGTGGTGACCGACCAGCGCAGCGCCCGCGACGGTCGCAACATCGAGCGCCTGGGTTACTTCAATCCGGGTGCCGCCGGCGCGCACGACAAGCGTCTGGTGCTGGACGTCGAGAAGTTGAACGCCTGGGTCGCCAAGGGCGCGCAATGCTCGGACAAGGTCGCGGCGCTGGCGAAGGAAGCCGGCAAGCAGGCCGCCGCTGCCTGATGCGATGAACGAGCGGCACGTGCTGCTCGGGCGCATCGTCGGCGTGCACGGCGTGCGCGGTGCGGTGAAGCTGGAATCGTTCACCGAGCCGCGGCTGGCGATCTTCGATTACAAGCCGTGGTTGCTGGAAGGCAACACCGGCCGGACCGAGGAAATCGCCGAGGCGCATGGACACGCGCAGGGCAAGGGCATCGTTGCGATGCTGCCGGGCGTGAACGATCGCGATGCGGCGGCGGCGTGGATCGGCGCCAGCATCCGGGTTCCACGCGGGGCGCTGCCGGAGCCGGAAGCCGGCGAGTTTTACCAGACGGATCTGGAAGGCTTGCAGGTGGTGAATGAGGCGGGTGAGGAGCTGGGTCGCGTCACTCACCTGTTCGACAACGGCGCGCACGATGTGCTGGTGACGCGCGACGAAGCCGGACGTGAACGCCTGATTCCCTACGTGGTGGATGTTTACGTGAAATCGGTCGATCTGGATGCAGCGCGCATCACGGTCGACTGGAACAAGGACGATTGACCGGGACGACCGATGCGCTTTGATGTCGTCACGCTGTTCCCCGAATTCATGCAGCAGTGCAGCGGTTTCGGGGTGATCGGCCGGGCGGTCGAGCGCGGGTTGCTGGAGGTGGAAGCGTGGAATCCGCGCGACTATGCCGAAGGCGGTTACCGCCGGGTCGATGACAGCGTGTGCGGTGGCGGCCCCGGCATGGTGATGCTGATCGAGCCGTTGCGAAAGGCGCTGGCGGCGGCGCGGCAGGCGGCGACGCACGAGGCGCCGGTGATTTACCTGAGTCCGCAGGGAAAGCGGCTCACGCAGGAAAAAGTGAGGCAATTGGCTTCGCTGCCGCGGATGATTTTGCTGTGCGGGCGCTACGAAGGGATCGACGAGCGCCTGCTGGAACACGAGGTCGACGAGGAACTGTCGATCGGCGATTACGTGTTGTCGGGTGGCGAACTGGCCGCTGCGGTGTTGATCGACGCGGTCGGCAGGTTGCAGGAAGGCGTGCTGGGCGATGCGCAATCCGCGCTGCAGGATTCGTTTTCGGACGGCCTGCTGGATTGCCCGCACTACACGCGGCCGGTGAGTCATGAGTTGGGCGAGGTGCCGGCGGTGTTGTTGTCGGGCGACCATGCGGCGATCAACCGCTGGCGCCGGATGCAGTCGCTGGGTCGCACCTGGTTGCGCCGGCCGGATCTGCTGGAAAACATGACGTTGGGCCAAGACGACCAACGCTTGCTGGAAGAATTCAAACGGGAACACAAGGGTCACACCCATGAACAAGATCATTGAACAATTCGAAACCGCGCAGATGGGCCGCGAACTGCCGCCGTTCGCCGCAGGCGACACCGTGGTCGTCAACGTCAAGGTGAAGGAAGGCAACCGCGAGCGCGTGCAGGCGTTCGAGGGCGTTTGCATCGCGCGCCGCAACCGCGGCCTGCATTCGGCCTTCACCGTGCGCAAGATGTCGCACGGCACCGGCGTCGAGCGCGTGTTCCAGGCCTACAGCCCGGCGATCGATTCGGTCGAAGTCAAGCGCAAGGGCAAGGTGCGTGGCGCCAAGCTGTACTTCCTGCGGGGCCTCGAAGGCAAGGCCGCGCGCATCAAGGAAGACCTGGCCGCCAACAGCAAGCCGGCCGCTTCGCGCGTCAAGTAAGCCTCGGCTTCATGGCTTCAATGAAAAGCCGTGCGGAGCGATCCGCGCGGCTTTTCGTTTGCGCCCGCGACATGAAAATGCCCCCGCGTACGCGTATGGTGGAAGGGATCCGGTTTGCGCGAGGTGCATGCAATGGACGTTCCAGACGCCGGCCGTGCCGGCACGTTCCTGCTGGGTGGAAAAACGCCGGTTCATCGGTTGGGCTTCGGCGCGATGCGCGTGACAGGCGCTGGCGTCTGGGGTGAACCCGGGGATCGGGCGGCATGCCTGGCGACGCTGCGGCGCGTACCCGAACTCGGCGTCAATTTCATCGACACCGCTGATTCGTACGGTCCTGCGGTGTCCGAACCGATGCTGCGCGAAGCGCTGCATCCGTACCGCGACGAAATGGTGATCGCGACCAAGGGTGGACAGGTGCGGCCGGGCCCGGGCGAGTGGATTCCGGTCGGTCGTCCGGAATACCTGATCCAGCAGGTGCACATGAGCTTGCGCTGGCTGGGCGTGGAACAGATCGCGCTGTGGCAGTTGCACCGGATCGATCCGAAGGTGCCGCGCGACGAACAATTCGGCGCGATCAAGTCGATGCTGGACGAAGGCTTGATCCGCTACGCGGGTTTGAGCGAAGTGACCGTCGAGGAAATCCAGGCGGCCGAAAAGGTATTTCCGGTGGCGACGGTGCAGAACCGCTACAGCGCGACGTATCGCGTGTACGAAGGCGTGCTGGATCACTGCGAATCGCGCGGCATCGGATTCATTCCCTGGTATCCGTTGTCGGGCGGGGCGCTCGCAGGGCGGGATTCTGCCATGGCTGAAATTGCGCGGCGCCATGAAGCCAGTCCGGCGCAGATCGCGATCGCGTGGCTGCTGAAACGCAGCCCCGTGATGTTGCCGATTCCGGGCACGTCGAGGATCGCGCATCTCGAGGAAAACATCGCCGCGGCGGACATCGAATTGTCCGGCGGGGAGTTCGATGCGCTGGGTGATATTGCTTCGTAGGAGCTGACGCCGGCTTTGTCGGCGGAAGCCCAACGGCGCATCGTGTTATCGGGATTTACAGGTTCGGTGGGGCCTTGCGGCCCGACGGCATATCGGGTTCGTTGGGCTTCGCGATGAAACCGCTCAGCCCAACCTGTTCAAGCAGTCAGCCCGGCCCAACCTGCATTGCCGTACAATCACTGCGGCCATGGACATCAATCGAACGGACGAATTTCCCGGCCGCCGGAACTTGCGACGTTTTCGGTGCCGTCGCTCTTGTCGCCCAGCAATCTGCGTACCACGACGTAGAACACCGGCACCAGCATCACGCCGAGCACGGTGGCGCCGATCATGCCGCCCACGACGCCGGTACCGATCGCATGGCGGCTGTTGGCGCCGGCGCCCGACGAGATCGCCAGCGGCATGACGCCCAGGATGAAGGCGATCGACGTCATCATGATCGGGCGCAGACGGATGCGGCAGGCTTCCAGCGTTGCGGCGACCAGGCCCTTGCCCTGTTTCTGTTCGTCCACCGCGAACTGCACGATCAGGATCGCGTTCTTCACCGAAAGGCCGATGATCGCGATCAGGCCGATCTTGAAATACACGTCATCCTCGAGTCCGCGAATGCTGGTAAGCGCCACCGAACCCAGCACGCCCAGCGGGATCACCAGCATCACCGCCACCGGGATCGACCAGCTCTCGTACAGCGCGCACAGGCACAGGAACACCACGAAGATCGACAGGCCGAACAGCATCGGCGCCTGTGCGCCCGACAGGATTTCCTGCAGCGACTGGCCCGACCATTCGTAGCCGAAACTAGGCGGCAGGTATTTCGCGACCAATTCCTGCATCGCCGCGATGGCGTCGCCCGAGCTGTAACCCGGCGCCGCGGTGCCGGTGAGGGAAATCGCTCCGACGCCGTTGTAGCGATCGAGCTCTGGCGAGGCCAGCGACCATTCGGTACTCACCACGCTTGAGAGGGGGACCATCGCGCCGCTCGACGAGCGTGTGTAGAACTGGCCAATGTCAGCCGGACTCATCCGGAACGGCGCGTCCGCCTGCATCTGTACCCGCAGCACGCGACCCTGGTAGTAGAAATCGTTGGCGTACACCTGCGACAGCATCAACTGGATCGCGTTGTACACATCGGGAACGGACAGGCCCATCGACTGCGCCTGGACGCGGTCGACCTTCATGTCGACCGTCGGCGAGTCGGACTGGCCATTGACGTGGACGTTGGACAACCGCTTGTCCTTGGCCGCCGCCGCGATCAACTTGTCCTTCGCGTCCACCAGCGCACGGTGGCCGAGCCCCCCGCGATCCTCCAGTTCGAAATCGAAGCCGGCAAAGCGGCCGAGGCCGCGGATCACGGCCTGGTTCATCGCATAGACCTGGGCGTCGCGGATGTCCGCGAACTGCTTGTTGAAGTCGTTGATGATTTCATCCGCGGTGCGCGAGCGTTCGCTCCAGTCCTTGAGATGGATGAAAGCCATGCCGACGTTTTCGCCGCGGCCGCTGAAACTGAAGCCGCCGATGGTGAATGCGTTGGCCACGGCAGGATCGTTCCTCACGATGCGCTCGACTTCTTCCATCACCTGCCGGGTGCGCCCCGTGGTCGCGCCCGGCGGCAGCTGGATGCTGGCGACGACCTCGCCCTGGTCTTCCTGCGGCACGAAACTGGATGGCAACTGCACCAACAGCACCACCGCGACCACGATCGCCAGTGCGTAGCCGAGCATCCAGCGCGGCGTATGGCGCACGGCCTTGTTGAGCCTCGCGAGATAGTGCCGCGCAAGGCTCTCGTAGCCGTTGTTGAATGCGCGCAGGAATCGGTTGGCGTGTTCGTGCTCGGGTCGCAGGATGCTGGCGCACAGTGCGGGGGTGAAGGTCAGTGCCATCAGCGCCGACAACAACATCGATATCGCGATCGTTACCGAGAACTGGCGGTAGATCGCGCCGACGCTGCCCGACATCAACGCGGCGGGCACGAACACCGATGCCAGCACCGTCGTGACCGCGATGATCGCGCCGGTGATCTGGACCATGCCCTTGCGCGTGGCTTCCTTGGGCGGCAGTCCCTCCTCGCGCATGATGCGTTCGACGTTCTCGACCACCACGATTGCGTCGTCCACCACGATGCCGATGGCCAGCACCATGCCGAACAGGCTGAGGACGTTGATGGAGAACCCGAGTACGTAAAGGCCGAGGAACGTGCCGGTCAGCGCCACCGGCACCACCAGGGTGGGAATCAGCGTGGCGCGGAGGTTTTGCAGGAACAGCAGCATCACGAGGAACACCAGCACGATGGCTTCGGCCAGCGTCTTGACGACCTCCTCGATCGAAACCCTGACGAAGGTGTAGCTTTCGAAAGGCACGCTCCACGTCACGCCCGCCGGCAGGTTTTTGGCGAGCTCCTCCATTTTCGTCAGCACCGCGTTGGACACCGACAGCGCGTTGGCGCCCGGCAGCAGCGAGATGCCGAACGAAGCCACCGGCTGTCCGTTGAGGCGCGAGAAATTGCCGTAGTTGTCCGAACCGAGTTCGACCCGCGCGACGTCGCCCAGGGTCACCGTGGTGCCGTCCGGCCGGGTACGCAGGATGATCTGCCTGAACTGCGCCGGTGTCGTGAAACTCGATTCTGCAGTCACCGTCGCGGTGATGCCCTGGCCGGCCGTGGCCGGTTGCGCGCCCACCGATCCGGCCGCGAACATCACGTTCTGCCCGCGTACCGCGTCCAGCACGTCGCTGGCGGTGAGCCCGTAACCCTTGAGTTTCAGGGGGTTCAACCAGATGCGCATGGCGTAGGGCGCCCCGAACTGGTCGACGCTGCCCACGCCTTCGATGCGAGATATCGGGTCGATCAGCCGTGCGGCGATGAGATTGTTGAGCGCCGCGGGATCAAGATGGCCGTTCTTGTCCTGCAGCGAAATGCCCATGAGGTGTCCGCCCGTGGACTTGCGGACGCGCACGCCGAGGTTGTTCACGGTCGAAGGCAGACGCGGCTCGGCGGCATTCACCGCGTTCTGCGTTTGCACCGCGGCGGTGTCGAGATCGGTACCGGGATCGAAATACAGCGTGATGTTGGAGGAGCCCGTCGAGTCCGACGATGAGCTGAAATACAAAAGATGATCGATGCCGGAAAGGTTCTGCTCGATCACCTGGGTGACGGTGCTTTGCACCACTTGCGCATTTGCGCCGGGGTAGTTGGCGCGTACCTGCACGCTCGGCGGAGCGATCGTGGGGTAGGCCTCGATCGGCAGGTTCAGGATCGCGATGGTGCCGCCCAGCGTGATCAGGATCGCAAGTACCCACGCGAATACGGGACGGTCGATGAAGAATTGCGGCATGGCGTGGAATCAATCCGCGGCGGTGGCGGCTGGTGTCGCGATGGGGGATGCGCGATATGGAACCGGCTTCACCTTCTCGCCCACCTGCGCCTTCTGGATGCCGGACACAAGCACGCGCGCGCCCGCGTCCACGCCGGACAGCACGATCCAGTCCGCACCGTGCTGGTCGCCGAGTTCGACGCGCTTCTCGACTATCTTGTCGTCCGCGCCGACGACATAGACGTAGGCGCCGTCGTTGTCGCGCTGGATCGCGCTCTGCGGCAACAGGAACGCGTTGTGCAGCGAGCCGAGGGTCAGGCGGATCTTCACGAACATGCCGGGCAACAGGGCGTGCTCCGGGTTCGGAACCAGCGCGCGCAGGTCGACCGCGCCGGTTTCGGGATCGACGGCAAGGTCGGCGAAATCGAGCGAACCCTTGTGCGAATACGTGCTTCCGTCGGGCAGCACGATCTGCACCTCGGCCTTGTCGGTCGCGACCAGCTTCAGCTCGCCGGCTTTTTCGGCACGGCGCAGTCGTTCCACTTCCGCCATCGGTTCGCTGAAATTGGCGTAGATGGGATCGATCACCTGCACCGTGGTAAGCGGATCGGTGTCGGTAGGTGACACCAGTGCGCCCTGGGTGACATTGGCGCGTCCGGCGCGGCCGCTGATCGGCGCGGTGACGGTGGCGTAGCCCAGGTTGATCTTCGCGTTCTGCACGTTGGCCCGCGCTGCTTTCACGGCGGCATCGGCTTCCGCGGCGGCGGCCACGGTGTCGTCGACATCCTGTTTCGCCAGCAAACCCTTGGCTCCCAGGGCCTTGCTGCGCGAGGCCTTGAGGGCGGCATTGCGCGCCGTGGCCTCGGCCTGGGCAAGCTGGCCCTGGGCCTGGCGCAAGCTGGCTTCAAGGGGAGCCGGGTCGATCTTGAACAAGACGTCGCCGGCCTTGACGTCGGTACCTTCCTTGTACACACGCTGCAGCACCACGCCGGTGACGCGGGCCCGCACCTGCGCCGTGAGCGTGGCGGCAAGGCGGCCGGGATAGCTGCGCACCACCGGCACATCGGCGGCTCGCACCGTCAGTACGCCGACTTCGGGCGGGGGCGATGGCGGCGGAGCGGAGTTGCTGCACGCGCCGAGGGCCAGCGCCAGCAGCAATGCACATGCGCCACGCCACGGCAAATTCATCATCGGGTTTTCTCGAGCACTGCGAGGATCAATCCCCAAGTATGACGGATTCGCCGCCGAGTTCCCTAGGCCAAGCGTCATGCCGCCCAGCACCACGCGGATCCTTTGGCAGGGTGGACAAGAGCGCCGGCCAAGGAGGAGGACGGTGCAGGGTGCGGCGGGTGAGACCGCCTGCCAGGTTGGCCGTGTCGCCTTGCGCCCACGGCCATCTCCGTCGGGTGGCTCCGGACTGCGACCGCGCATTCGTGCAGGAGCTGTTCGTGGTGCCGGGGTGTCCCGCAAACGGCTCGATCCCGCGTCGGAGCTGGAACGCGAAGGCTGCGCGGCGCTATCCTATTCGTCCCTTTTCCGGGCTTGAACAGAAACGACATGAATGCACTGCGTGCCCCCGCCAGCGGGGCTGAGATCGCTGCGATCGCGGCGGAAGTCCGGGTCAAATGCGGCAACGCCGACCCCAGCCTCGCCGAGGCTTTCGCGAAACAGGTCTGCAGCGAAATCGGTGCCGAGGAGCTTGCCAGGCGCGGCGCGGACACGTGGTCGGCATTGATTGCGGAACTGTTCGTCTGGTTCCGCAATCGGCCGGCAGGGCAGGCCAGCGTCCGGGCATTCAATCCGGATCGCGAGCACAACGGCTGGTCGTGCCCGCACTCGGTCATCGAAGTGGTGGCCGACGACGCCCCGTTCCTGGTCGACTCGCTGGAGATGGTCATCGCAGGCGCGGGCCTGCGGCTGCATCGCCTGGTCCATCCGATCCTGGACGTCGCGCGGGATGCCCAGGGCAAGCTGGTCACCATCGGCAATCCCGAAGACGGGATCGCGATGGAATCGGTGATGTACGCCGAGATCGACCGCGTGGACGACGCCACGCTGCATCAGTTGCAGGAAGTGTCGGAGGTGGCGCTGAGCGACGTGCGCGCGGCCGTCACCGACTGGCAGGCCATGCACGACAAGATGCTGGCGATCGCCGACAACCTCGGCAAGGACAACACCATCCTGGGTCCGGACGAGATCGCCGAGGGCCAGGCATTCCTGCGCTGGGCGGCGGACAACCACTTCACCTTCCTCGGTTATCGCGAATACGACGTGGTGGCCGATGACGGCGACGACCTGCTGAAGGCGCGCGAGGGTTCGGGCCTCGGGATCCTGCGCGATCCCGGCCTCGCCACTGCACCCCGCTCGGTCAAGAGCCTGGTCGCGAGCCGCCTGCCGCAGTCGGGCTCGATGGACGCGATCATCCTGACCAAGACCAACGCGCGTTCCCGCGTGCACCGCGCGGGTTACATGGATTACATCGGCGTGCTGCGCTTCGACGACAAGGGCAAGCCGACCGGCGAGTCGCGGTTCCTGGGCCTTTACACATCCACCTCGTACATGCGCCGTCCGCAGGACGTGCCGCTGGTGCGCCAGAAATTCGCATCGGTGGAAAAGCGCTCCGGCTTGCGCCCGCAATCGCATTCCGGGAAGGCGTTCCGCTCCATCCTGGAAACGCTGCCGCGTGACGAGCTGCTGCAAGCCTCGGCCGACGAGTTGTTCTCGCTGGCCACGGGCATCTTCGATTTGAACGAACGCCACCAGGCGCGCCTGTTCGTGCGCCGCGACGCGTACGGCCGCTTTTTTTCGTGCCTCGTGTTCATTCCGCGCGACCATTACAGCGCCGCGGTGGGAGAGCGCGTGAAGGAGATGCTGCTCGATGAATTGCATGGCGCACACCTGGATGCGACGGTGCAGATCGGCGACTCGCCGATGGCGCGCATGCACGTGGTGGTGCGTCCGCGCGCGGGCGAGCAGGTGGAGGTGGATGTGGCGCGGCTGGAAGCCAAGCTCGCGCCGATCGTGCGCAGTTGGCACGACGAGTTGCGCGATGCGTTGGTGGGCGGTCTGGGCGAGGAACGGGGCGCGCAACTCGCCAACCGCTGGGGGCGGGCGTTCACCGCCGGTTACATCGAGGACACCACGCCGGCGCGGGCGGCCGAAGACGTCGGCATCCTGACCGCGATGGCGGGGGCCGGCGAAGACATGCGCCTGGCGTTGCACGATTCATATCGCACGCCGGGCGAGCTGCACTTCAAGGTGTTCCGCGCCGGCAACGACATCCCACTTTCGGACGCGCTGCCGTTGCTGGAAAACGCCGGCATGAAGGTGGACACGGAACAGGTCCACGCGCTGGACGTGCGCAACGGCAAGGCCTGCGTGCAGGACTTCGTGGTGCGTCCGGCATCGCCCCTGCAATTCAAGCTGGAAGACCTGCACGCGCGCTTCGAAAACCTGTTCCATGCCGCGTGGCACGGCCGTGCGGAGAACGACCATTTCAACGCACTGGTGCTGCGCGCCGGGTTGAGCTGGCGCCAGATCGCGATGCTGCGCGGCTACTGCAAGTACCAGCAGCAGGTTGGCACGCCGTTTTCGCAGGCCTACATGGAGGAAACACTCAACCGCTATCCCATGATCGCGGGATTGCTGGTCGAGCTGTTCGAAGCCAAGTTCGATCCGTCCCGCGAGGGCGGTGACGACGCCAGCCGCCAGCGCGCGCGTGAAGCGCTCGAGCGTGAAGTGGCCACCCTGACGCCCAGGGCCGTGATCGATGCGAACCCGGATTTCGTGACGCACGTGGCTGCGCTGCTGGACCAGCCGCGCGATGCACAGGTGGAAGGCCTGATCAACGCGATCAAGGTGCTGCTCACGAACGTGTCCAGCCTCGACGACGACAGGATCCTGCGCGGCTTCATGGGCCTGATCCGCGCCACGTTGCGCACGAATTATTTCCAGTTGCACGACGGCAAGCCCGCCGAATACATCAGCTACAAGTTCGATTCGCACCAGGTGCCGGATATTCCGAAGCCGGTGCCGTATCGCGAAATATGGGTGTATGCGCCACGCGTGGAAGGCGTGCACCTGCGCTTCGGACCTGTCGCACGCGGCGGCATCCGCTGGTCGGACCGGCGCGAGGACTTCCGCACCGAAGTGCTGGGGCTCGTGAAAGCGCAGATGGTGAAGAACACCGTGATCGTGCCGGTCGGGTCCAAGGGCGGCTTCTTCGTGAAGCGTCCGCCGGCGGAACGCGACGCGCTGCTGGAAGAGGGCATCGCCTGCTACAAGATGTTCATCAACGGCCTGCTCGACATCACCGACAACATCGACACGGCCGCCGACAAGGTGCTGCATCCGGCCGACGTGGTGCGCCATGACGCCGATGATCCGTACCTGGTGGTCGCGGCCGACAAGGGGACGGCCAAGTTTTCCGATATCGCCAACGGCATTTCGATCACGCACGGTTACTGGCTTGGCGACGCCTTCGCGTCGGGCGGTTCGGCGGGCTACGACCACAAGGGCATGGGCATTACCGCCAAGGGCGGTTGGGAATCGGTGAAACGGCATTTCCGGGCCCTGGGCCACGACTGCCAGCGCGAGGATTTCACCTGCGTCGGCGTCGGCGACATGTCGGGCGACGTGTTCGGCAATGGCATGCTGTTGTCGAAGCACATCCGGCTGGTCGCGGCATTCGACCATCGCCACATCTTCGTCGATCCCGATCCGGATTCGGCGGTTTCCTTCGCCGAACGCGAGCGCATGTTCAAGTTGCCCCGTTCGTCGTGGGACGACTATGACAAGTCGAAAATCTCGCAGGGCGGTGGCGTGTTTGCGCGCAGCCTGAAAGCCATTGCGATCACCCCGGAAATGCGTGCGGCGCTGGGGATCGACGGAGGCGTGGAATCGCTGTCCCCGACCGAGTTGATCAGCGCGATCCTGAAGGCGCCGGTCGACCTCCTGTGGAACGGCGGCATCGGCACCTATGTCAAGGCTGCGTCGGAATCCAACGCCGATGTCGGTGACCGCGCCAACAACGCCCTGCGCATCAACGGCAGCGACCTGCGCTGCAAGATCGTGGGCGAGGGCGGCAACCTTGGTTTCACGCAGAAGGGCCGTATCGAGGCCGCGCAGAAGGGCGTGATCCTCAACACCGACTTCATCGACAACTCGGCCGGGGTGGACACATCCGACCACGAGGTCAACATCAAGATCCTGCTGAACGACGCGGTGCAGCGCGGCGAGATGGACACCGAGGCGCGCAATGCGTTGCTGCACTCGATGACGGACGAAGTCGAGAAACTGGTGCTGTGGGACAACTACCGCCAGAACGTCGCGATCAGCCTGATGGAACGCATGTCGGTGAACCGCATCGGTTCCAAGGCGCATTTCATCCGCACGCTGGAATCGCGTGGCCAGCTCGACCGCCAGATCGAATCGCTGCCGTCCGACGCGGAACTTGCCGAACGCCGCACCCACCATCAGGGCTTGACGCGGCCGGAACTGGCGGTGCTTCTGTCGTATTCGAAGATCGTGCTGTACCAGCAACTGCTGGATTCCGATGTGCCGGAGGATCCCTTCCTCTCGCATGAACTGGTGCGTTACTTCCCCGAGCCGTTGCACGAGCAATATGCCGCGCACATGCAGCGGCATCGCCTGAAGCGCGAGATCATCGCCACCGCGGTCACCAACTCCATCGTCAACCGCATGGGTGCGACCTTCGTGCTGCGCACCCAGGAAGACACCGGGCAAACCGCCGCCGCGGTGGTCAAGGCCTACAACGCCGCACGCCAGATCCTGCATGCGCGCGACCTTTGGTCCGGCATCGATGCGCTGGATGGCCAGGTCAGCGAGGCTGCCCAGATCGACGCGCTGATGAAGCTGTGGTCGTTGCTGCGCCACGTGTCGCGCTGGCTGCTCAACCGACCCGGCGCGGCCGGCATTACCGATCTCGTGCAGCGTTACCAACCCGGCATGGACAAGTTGCGGGAGGGCCTGCCCGATGTGCTGACGCAAACGGGCCGCGCTTCGTGGGAAGTCGATCTCGAAAAATGGCAGGGCATCGGCTTTCCCGAGGAGCTCGCAAGGAAGCTCGCAACCCTCCCGTCCCTGGAAGTCGCGATGGACGTCATCGAAACCTCGCTGGAATCCGGGAGGCCGGTCGAACACGTCGCGCGCGTGTTTTTCGACCTCGGCAGCGCGCTCGATATCGAGTGGCTGCGTACGCAGATAGAAAAATTGCCCGTTGAAAGCCGCTGGCACGCGCAGGCGCGCGGTGCGTTGCGCGACGAACTCGCCGTGCAGCAACGCGCCATGGTCGCCCAGATCCTTGCGTCCGAGCAGGGCAAACAGGGCGCCGATGGCGCGGTTTTCGCGTGGCTGCAGCGCGAGGATCCGCAACTGCAATTCACCCGCGGCATGCTGGACGAAATCCGCGGGGTGGACGTCGATTATCCGATCGCGTCGGTCGCCTTGCGCCGCCTGGCGCAGATTGCCCAGTCGGGTTGAAGCACGGAGCGGGGCGGCCGCACTGGCGGCTGCCCCGGGTTCCGTCGGCCCGACCCGAGCTGGGCCACTCGCGCGCTGCGGCCATTGCCTATCGACGGTACGCCGGACCGGCAGCAGCCATCTTCCGACGATCCGTTCGCGGAGGGTCTTCGGCGTTTCCCTTCGCGCCCGCGGGGCGCGACGCCTAGCGATGCATGAAGCGGCGGCGCGCCACCGAAAGAAGCAATCGTTGCAAGGGGTTATTGTTGCCACCCGGGCGCCACGTGTGGACGAGCTTGTTGCGGTAGGCGTCGAAGTGCAGACCGTGGGGTGCGGCGTACACCTTGCCCCTGCCGAGCAGGATCTTCAATGCCTGCGTGCCGGCGATCCCGGCGCAGATCTCACATGCCATCGGCGTCGAAGGTCCCCGGTGATTGACCAGGTCAACCGCCGAGGGATCGACAAGGTAGGACTGGTGGAGCACGGCTGGCGCCAATCCCACCATGAAGCGCAGCAACTGCTCGTTCATCGGATGGCCTTCCAGCCGGAAATATTCTTCGAACGTCATCCGGCCCGGCAGGAACGCCAGTACCGCGGCGCCCATGCCCAAAGGCGCGGCGGTAATCGCGGGAATGCCGCGCTCGGCGCACATCGCGAACAACCTTGCGCGGATGTCCAGCACGAAAAAGTCGAGTCCGTCGACATACAGGTCCACCCCCGCCAGGAACTCTTCCATGTTCTCGAAGGTGACGCCGCCGGGAAATTTGTTGATGTCCAGGTCCGGGTTGATGTCGCGCGCCATCCTGGACACCACGTCGACCTTGGGCTGACCCATGGTCGACTGGAAGGCTCCGGCTTGTCGGTTGAGATTCTCGATGCCGAAGCGGTCGAGGTCCGCCAGATTGAATGACTCGATGCCGAGCCGGGTGAGGGTCAACAGGTGGGCGCCGCCGACTCCGCCAAGGCCGGCAATGGCCACGCGCTTGGCACGAAGCTTCGGTTGCTCCACCGCAGTCATCCAGCCTATGGTGCGGCTGAACGCGGTTGCGTAGTCGAATGGTTGGGTCGTGACTGATTCATCGGATGTCATGGGACACCTGCGCTCTTCCATCGGCGGAAACTCTGCCAGACAGGCACCGTAGCACCAGCTCGCGACGATGGACAACTATGCCGCGGGCGTGGGCGAGCAAGACCGGAAAGTCCGATCAGCTGAACCGGCGCAGGCGCGCCGATCAACGGCTCGAGGATGGGGATGGCGCACGGAGGTGCCATTTCCCACAGTCCACGAATGAAGGGCGATCAGGGCGAACCCGGTTGCGGGCGGTGCCCGGCCATTCAACGGCGGACGAAAAATGGCGCCGCTTCGAAAAGCGGCGCCATCGGTTGTCGACTGCGTGGAGGAGATGCCGGCCTTACGCTTGTCCGCCGGATTCCTTCCGGCGACGCCACATGAAGAAGCCAAGCAGACCCAGACCGAGGCCGAACAGGCCGAGTTCGGCGGGTTCGGGGACTGCCGTCCTGCCGGTCAACGACCCGTTTCCCTGGATCGGGTAGGTGCAGATGTTATCCAGGTTGGTTGTCGGCTCCGAGCAGGTGCTGGCCGGGAAGAACGAGAACGACGATTGAAGTTGGAAATCCGCGAATCCACCAATGCCGTCGGACCAGAAGTTGCTATCCAGAAATTGCGCTGCTGGACCACCCGTCGCATCCACCAGGCCGAAACCGCCCGATTGACTACCTGGCTGGGCGACGGAGCCGGTGACGGTGGCGTAAAGCTGGCCGTTGGTATCCGCGAAACCGGTCTGTGGCGCAGTATGGCCGGTCAAAGTGACCCACGGCGTACCGCCCACGGAGTTCGGATCGCCAAAGTCGAACGTTCCGGCGGCTTGCGTATAAAACTGGAAGCTGCCCATGTTGAACACGACCTGGTCGCCGGAGATGCTGTGCACCGTGTAGGTGAACTTGAAGGTGAGGTCGCAACCCGAGCAAAAGCTGTTGTTTCCGTTGATTGAACCGATCTGGCCGTAGCCCGTCAGGATGTCGCCTTCTTGTGAAACGCTGGTTTCACGAAGGTTGAGCGACTGGATGGTCAGGTCGAATGGGCTGCTGCTATCCCACTGGACGCCGTTTACATTGATGGGCTCCGCAAACGCCGCTCCACTCGCGCCCAAGGCCAAGGCGGTTGCGAATGCGATACCGAAACTTTTCTTGGTCAACATACTTTTCTCCTCCTGAGAATTTTTCGTACAACCGGAAGGGTCCTGGCACCTGGGTGACATTTCCCTGGTATTGGAAGAGCAACAAGCATGCCACCCACGTAAGCCATTGTCTCGCAAGCATTTACATTATCGGCGGCGTTTCATTTTTGGTCCTGGATGTAAGATTTTTCGACAGATGGATGTCGCCCCGGCATCCAGGTGATCTCATACAAGTGCCTGTTTTGAAAAAGATTGGATGGGCATTGCAGCAAAAACCCGAGATGTAAGGAAAATCGACGCAAATCAGGGCTTGGACCGTTGTGCCCCGAAGTGCGAAAGAGCTCGCCAGACAGGGCGCGCGGGCGTCGGTGTCCACGGTTCGGCCTCGAACGGGCGCGGCCGTTTTACCAGTCGTGGGAGACGCCGAAACTCGGGAGTGCGCGCCGCCCACTGCGATGGCGGGGGGTGGATCGCGCATGACCGAGCCGCAGGAACACGAGTCCCTGTCCCGACCCGCAGAGATTGGCGAGCGCCGTACGCAGTTGTGCCAACGAGTGTCGCAGTGCGGGTTCGATCGGCACGAATCCCAGGCTGAGTACGCCTGCCGCCGCGTACGGCTGGATGGACAGGCCGTCAAGCGTGGCCTGGAGCCACACCCGCTGCAGGGCGCGGCCGCCCGCCAGTACATCTGCCCGCGTCACCGATGGAACGACGAGAAGGCAAAGCCCAGGCGACAATCGGATCGGCAGCCAGGCCGAGCGCAAGCCGAGGACCGACGCCGCCCCCAGCCGGTTGAACGCCGCCATCAGGGCGGGCCGACGCAGGGCCTGGAAAATCGGGCGCATGGGTGCCTCGACGGCCAGGGTCGCGGGAGCCAGTCCCTCCTCGCAGGTGCGGTGCCAGCCCGCGCCAAAACGGATGCTCGAAAACAGTTCGGCGTGCAATGCCCCGCTTCGAAACCGCAGTGTTTCGGCCTCCCTGATGACTTTCAGCGCCGCGCGTTTTTCCTGCGGCGTCCGCGCCCACCAAAGACGCGCACCGGGAAGTTGCCCTGCTTGCGCGTCCAGGCGTGCCTGTACCTCGGAGGCGATGGAGCCGTGCCACGGGAAGCGGCGGTCGGTGTGGCGCTTTTCGATGGCGTCCGCCAGTGAGGGTCCGGAGGCGTCGCGTTCGACATCGCGGCGCCAACGGAGGCGGGCGACCCACCGGTCGTCCCCCTCTCCCGGGAAAGTCTGCAAATCGGCCGAATATCCCATCGACCGGCCCCGCGCGATCATGTTTTCCAAACATGCGCCGGCGGCCAGGTCGCTCAGTACGTATCGAGTGTCCGACACCTGGCCACTACGCTCCGCATCGATGCGGAGGTCAAGATCGTCGCCGGACCACGCAAACCGCCACGGTTGCGAGTTGTCTGCCGACGGTGCGGCGATGCCCGCGCGCAGAATGCCGATTCTGGTTTGCTCGTCCAAAGCGTGTACCCGTACCGTTCCTTGTCGCGCTCTCGTCGCCGTGCACGCAGGCGATCCGCTGAAACACGAACCACGAGCACTATACGTCGGTTGATCCGACGCGCCAATGGCGATCCGACCGTGCAGCGTCACATGGCTTGGGCCAGGGTGTAGCGCCCTGGAGCTGCCACTGCATGCCGATGCAAGTCTGATTCGATGGGAACGATCGGCCGCGAAACGATGCCATTCATTCAGCCAACTCATTTCCGACAGTACTGTGAAGATGTTTCCGGGCGCGAAACAAAACGTTCCGTGAACGCAATTCCCAATTCGGGAAATTTCTCCGCATTCCTGGGGCGGAATCGGACGTGGTTAACACAATCACAGCATTCCGAGTTGCAAAATGTCACGAAAGGGGGTGCAGCGGCTAGACAGGAAGCTAGTCGTTTTTGAGCGACCGATGGGGAAGGATGACCCGCGGCGCGTTTGGTCAGGTTTCGTCGCTCAACCCGTGAACGCCTCCCCAGCTCGCAAAGCTGCTCGTGGTCGAGAGCCACAGAGCATCGCGACATCCACCTACGCCAGGCGCAATTGTGCCGTCGTACATCCCGCGAACTCGCGACGGTGTCGACGCAGCATGCGCGTCACCGGCATCTTTCCCACGCGCAGCGCAAGTTCTCCCATTGCCGAAAGCCCGTCTCCCGACCCGAGGAGGCGCTGGACATTCGCAGGCAGCAAAGTGCCGTTCCGCGTGTACACCGGATTCCAGATCGCGTTCCGAACGCAACCATTGCAGCACCGGCGCCACCGTCTTGTTCGACGCCGGCAAACAAGGGGACCACGTCCATGCCGTCAAGGGAGCGGCATGCCTTGAAACAACGTACAGCGGATCGGCGCTCGAAACATGCACGCACTCACATCTTCAAAAACGCCTGACAAAGTCATCGACATCACGGCGCGCCTCGCGCGTTCGGCCAAGCGCAGCAGCGAACCACCGTGTTCGTGCGCAACCACCCTCGAGCACGTGCAATCGGCCTGGCGATTGGTCTACGACCGTTATTCGGAAATGGGACTGATCGACCGGAATCCGTTCGGCATCCATGCCGTTCCCACCGCCGTGGGCGAGCACGCCTGCGTCATATGGGGTCCGGAGGGGCCGGAAGTCGGATACACGATGACGTTGTTCCGCGACAACCCCATGGGTCTCGCGCTGGACAGCGTGTATGCGTCGCACCTGGACGCGTTGCGGAGGAAGGGACGCCGGCTGCTGGAGGTGGGAATGCTGGCGGATCGCCGCCGCAGCGCCGCCCGCGGCATGGGCGCCTTGTTCAGCATGATGCGCTGGGCCATCCATTTCGGTTTGCACACCGACGTGACGGACATCGTGATCGGCGTGCACCCGCGGCATGCCCAGTTCTATGAGCGGTGTTACGGTTTCGAACAGTTCGCGTCACCGACCACTTACCCGCTGGTCCGGAACAACCCCGTGGTGCCTTTGCGCCTTCGCCTGCAGGAGCAGCTTGCGCAAGACGTGTTGCCGCGGGGGCTCGCCGATGCGCGCAACAACCCGGTTGCCGGCAGCGCGTTCTCGCAACGCTTCGCCTTCGAGCCGGAGCAACTGCGTGGATCACTGATCGCCGGCTTTCTGAATGACCGCTATGGCGTGGATCCGTGCCAGCAGATCGACATCGACCGGACGGACTGCAAACTCGCCCGGACGGCGTAGGCCTCCACCCGCTTCAGCCTTGTCGAGAGGGCATCACAACCCGCCTGGCACGCGAAGCACGCGTGCCTCGCGCGGCAAGGCGCGGCCATGGATTCCGGCCGGACGGCTCACAACTCGAATTGCTCGTCCAGGATCCGTTGCGCCAGGCTGCGCTCCGGGTCGAACAGCAGGGTGATGGCGCGCTCGCGCGCCTGGCGCACGCGGATGGCCACCGCGTCGCGCACCTCGTGGA
Source organism: Rhodanobacter sp. (assembly GCA_044464225.1). Taxonomy (GTDB): domain Bacteria; phylum Pseudomonadota; class Gammaproteobacteria; order Xanthomonadales; family Rhodanobacteraceae; genus 66-474. The sequence continues at coordinate 92,655 of JBIQLN010000003.1, forward strand.
AATCGGCGGTGGCGCTGACCGGTCGGTGATCGGGTTCCAGCGTGCGCAATCCGACCCGTGTGGCGACCGGAAGCAACGCGCCGCGCCAGCGGCGCGGCCGGAATGGACTGATCGGGGTGAGTGCCAGCACGTTGGCATCCAGCGGGAGGATCGGGCCATGCGCGGACAGGTTGTAAGCGGTGGACCCCGCGGGCGTCGCGACCAGCAGGCCATCGCAAATCAGGTTGGCCAACTTGACTTCGCCATTCAGCGCCACTTCGATGTGGGCGGCCTGATTGGTTTGCCGCAGCAGCGAGATTTCATTGAAGGCCAGCGCCTCGATTTCAGTACCGTCGCGCTGGGTGACGTGCATTTCGAGCGGGTGCAGCACGGCCGGTCGCGCGGCCGCGATGCGTGCGGGCAGGTCGTCAGGGAGATAGCGGTTCATCAGGAAGCCGACGCGGCCGAGCTTCATGCCGTACACCGGCAGGCCGTGACCGAGTTGCGCGTGCAGGGTCCGCAACATGAAGCCGTCGCCCCCCAGCGCGATGATCACGTCGGCGTCGTCGGGAGACCCGGCGCCGTAGCGCTCCTCGAGCTCCTCGCAGGCGGCGCGAGCCCTGTCGGACGTGGAGGCGACGAAGGCCAGTCGTGGCGGGGCAGGGACGGGGCGCGGAGCGGTGGCCATGGCCCCAGTTTGATCGACATTTCCGCAATCGTCCATGATTGCAGCCCCATGGCCGGTCGGAGGGCCCCTCCGGTCCCGCATTCGCGAATCAGCTCAGCGAACGCATCTCGGCCGAAGGCTCGGCAAGGAAGTTGCCCTGCGCGAAGTTCACGCCGGCCGAGAACAGCGTCGGCATGCTCGCGGCCTCCTCGATCCACTCGACCATGGTGCGTTTCCCGGCCGCGTGCGCCTGCGAGCACAACTCGCGCACCTTCAATTCGTTTTCGGAATGGTGGGCGAGATCGACGGTGAGGGCGCGATCGAGTTTCAGATAGTCCGCGTCGATGTGTTTCAGCGCCTGGAATGAATTGAGGCCGGAACCGAATTGTTCCAGCGCGAAGCCGCCGCCGCTCTTGCGCCAGCGGTCCACGAACTCGCGTGCCGGCTTGAGGCAGGTCATTACCTTGGCTTCGGGCACTTCGAATACCAGTTGCGAAGCCTTGACATCGGCCGCGGCGAGCTTGGCATCGACCCAGTCGGCCAGCTTCTCGTCATGGAGCGTGAGGGTGGACAGCTTGATGAACAGCGTGGTCGGCGCATTCTTTCCGCTGCGCTTGCCGAGTTCGGTGATGGCGTGCTCGATCACCCAGCGATCAATGGCCAGGAGGCGGTCGTTGCGTTCGGCAATGGGCAGGAAATGCGCGGGAAGCACTTCTTCCGTCGGACCACGGATGCGCAGCAGCACCTCGTAGAACTCGCCTTCCTCGCCCTGCAGGCTCACCACCGGCTGGTAATAGAGGATGAAACCATCTTGCGCCAGTGCGGTGTCGATCATGTCCAGCCACTGCTGCTGGCGCGCGGCTTCGGCCTTGTCCGCGGCCGCCGGGTCATGGATGTCGACGCGATTGCCGCCCTGGCCCGAAGCCGAGCGGAGCGCATCGTCGGCCAGCGACAACAACACCTGGGATTTGGCGTTCTTCTCGCCGAGCAGGCTGCCGCCGATGCTGATGGTGAGGCTGGTGGAGCGGCCGCCCGCTTCAATGATCGCGGTCTCGACGCTGGCGCGCAGCGATTCGGCGATCTGCAGCACCTCGGCCTGGGTGCGGCCCGACAGCAGGATGCCGAAGGAGTGGTCGCCGATGCGGCCGGCGCGATCGGAAGCATGCAGGCGCTGCTTGATGGTGCCGGCGAGCTGGCGCAACACGTCGTCGGCGCCGGTGATGCCGACGGTGTCCAGCACCGCGCGGTAGTTGTCGGGCTCGAGCAGCAGCAGCGCCTGGTCCGTGCTGCCGTCGATCGCGCGCGCCACCGCTTCGTCCACGCACTCCAGAAAATGCGTGCGGTTGGACAAGCCGGTCAACGGGTCCTGCGTCTTCAGCCGGCGCAGTTCCTCTTCGGTCGCGGTGTTGGTGGCCGGCAGGCGGAACACGATCTGCTGGCACGGCTCGCCCTCGTACGTTGCGGGCGAGAACTCCATGACCGCCTCGAAGGTGCTGCCGTCGGCGCGGCGGGCGGTGAGGTCGAGTTTCGGCGGCGGTTTCTCGCCGCGCGCGAGTCGCTTCAGCAGGTCCTTGAAGTCGGCGGTGTGTTGGGGCGCGACCAGATCGAGGATGGTGAGTCCCTCGACGTCCTCGAAGCTTTCGAAGCCGAACATTTCCAGGTAGGCATTGTTCGCGCGAACGTGCGTGCCTTCGTGGATGTAGGCGATGGGATCGCGCGAGGAATCCAGCAATGCGTCGCAGCGGCGTTCCGATTCGCGCAAGCTGGCCTCGAGGCGGCGCACGTTCCGGCGCGTGTTCAGCGCATCGAGCTCGCGCCGCACCACGTTCTGCAGCTGGTCGTGGCGATTGCGCAGCGCGATGCCCCGCACGTTGGCGTGCGACAGGATGGCTGCGATCACGTCATCGGTGAGTTTGTCGGCGAGTGCCAGCAGCGCCACGTCCTTGCCGGTACCGTCCAGCGCGCGGCCGATCGCGGCGAGGGAGATTTCCTTGCAGCCGGGATTGGCCAGCACCAGGTCGGGCGTGAACGATTCCAGCGAGGCGGCCAGCTCTTCTTCCGTGCCGATGCGTTGCGGGCGCAGCGCAATGCCGCTGTTGCGCAACACGCTGATGATCTGCTCGGCGTCCTCGGCCTGATCCTCGGCGATGATCAGCTTGGTGATGGGTTCGGACAACATGGACGGCCTTGCTGAGTTCTCTTCTATCGTTGCGTACGGACGCTCGAGCGGCGACCGCGATGCCCGTGCGCCAGCGCCGGCTTGTGTCGATGCCAATCCCCGCCGGGCCCGTTCCGGTCCCCTTCCGGGCCAAGCAGGCTTTGTACCCGATCGACAGCGATTCCGCCAGCGGATGCGTCACAAGGGGTGCTTGCCCGTTTCGCCCGCCACTTCACGCACCAGTTTCGGCACAAGATACCCCGGAAGCCGTGCACGCAACGTGCCCAGCAGTTCCCTCGCCCGCGCGTCGCTTACCTCGAAATGCGCCGCGCCTCGCACGCGGTCGAGCTGGTGCAGGTAGTAGGGCAGCACGCCGAAGGCAAACAGTCGCTCGGAAAGTTCGACCAGCGCATCGGCATCGTCGTTGATCCTGCGCAGCAGCACCGACTGGTTGAGCAGCGTCGCCCCGGCTTCGCGCAAACGCGCGCAGGCCGCGCCAACGCTCGCATCCAGCTCGTCCGGATGGTTGGCGTGGAGCACCACGACCCGCTGCAGGGGCAGGGACGAGAGCCATGCGCAGAATGCATCGTCGATGCGTTCGGGCAATACCACCGGCAGCCGTGAATGGATGCGCAGGCGGACCACGTGGGGCAGGCCCCGCAGTGCGTCCGTGAGATCTGTCAACTTTTGTGTCGAAAGCACCAATGGGTCGCCGCCGGACAGGATCACTTCGCGGATCGAGGGGTCGTTCGCCAGGCACTCGACGGCTGCGCGCCAGGCGTTCGCGGCGGCCAGTTCTTCCGCGTAGGGGAAATGCCGGCGAAAGCAATAGCGGCAGTTCACGGCGCAGGAACCCGCCGCGATCAGCAGCGCGCGGCCGTCGTACTTGTGCAGGACGCCGTGTGCGGCGATGGCCTCGAGATCGCCGACCGCGTCGTTGCTGAAACCGGCCGCCTCATCCAGCTCGGCCATCTGCGGCAGTACCTGCAGCAGCAGTGGATCATGCGGGTCGCCCCGTCGCATCCGCGCAACGAAACCACGCGGCACCTTCAATGCAAACCCGGCATCGCCGGCCGGCAACTTCTCCGCCAACTGCGGCAGGCCGACCAGTGCCAGCAGTTCGCGCGGATCGGTGACCGCGTCGCGCAGCGACTGGCGCCAGTCGGGCATGGTTTCCGGCTGCGTGATCGGGTCGATTGCGGTTATCATGGCGGGCTTGGGCCCAAACCTTCACGGGCTCGGTAAACCCCTCATTCTAGGTCAGTCGTCCGGTCAGGGCCATTGCGGCTCGGGCGGCGCCTCGCATCCACGGAGCATTTAAATGGCCAGTTATGGTCTCAACGACGTCAAGAACGGTTTGAAGATCATCGTGGACGGTGATCCCTACGTCATCGTCGGTGCGGATTTCATCAAGCCCGGCAAGGGCCAGGCGTTCACGCGCATCAAGATCCGCAACCTCAAGAACGGCCGCACCACCGAAAAGACCATGAAGGCGACCGACAGCGTCGAAGGCGCCGACGTCGTCGATACCGACATGCAGTACCTCTACAACGACGGGGAGTTCTGGCATTTCATGGATCCCGCCAGCTACGAACAGCACACCGCCGACAAGAATGCCGTCGGCGATGCCGCGCAATGGCTGAAGGGCGAAGAGGAGTGCATCGTCACATTCTGGAATGGCGTGCCGCTGTCGGTCGCGCCGCCCAACTTCGTGGAATTGAAGATCACCGAGACCGATCCCGGCCTGCGCGGCGACACCTCGGGCGGCGGCGGCAAACCCGCCACGCTGGAGACCGGCGCGGTGGTGCGCGTGCCGCTGTTCGTGAACCAGGATGAAGTGATCAAGGTCGACACCCGAACCGGCGAATATGTCAGCCGGGTGAAGTGATTGATTCGCAGGTTGCACAAACTCCCACAACGTCGTCATTCCGGGGCTGCCGCGGCTTTGTCGCGGCAGAACCCGGAACCCAGCGTCCTCGCTGATCGGAGCCAAGGCACTGGGTTTCGGATCGCGGCTTCGCCGCCTCCGGAATGACGCCAAAAGCCAATCTGGCGCGATGAACGAAGCGCGGTCGCAATCCATCGATCTCCTGATCTTCGCCCGCTGGATCGTGCCGGTCGAGCCCGATCATGTGGTGCTGGAAGGCCACGCCGTCGCGGTCGACCAAGGGACAATCGTCGACGTGCTTCCCGCAAGCGAGGCTGCTGCGAAGTACACCCCGCGTGAGCGCGTCGACCTGCCCGAACACGCATTGATGCCGGGCCTGGTCAACGCGCACACCCACAACCCGATGACCTTGCTGCGTGGTCTCGCGGACGACCTGCCGCTGATGACCTGGCTGCGCGAGCACATCTGGCCGGTCGAGGCCAAGGTGATCGGGCCTGAGTTCGTGCGCGACGGCGTGGAACTCGCGATCGCCGAGATGCTGCGCGGCGGAACGACCTGCTGCAGCGAAAACTATTTCTTTCCCGACGCGCAGGCGCAGGCGTACAAGGCCTACGGGTTCCGCGCGATGGTGGCGTTGCCGATCATCGAGTTTCCGAGCGCCTGGGCAAAGACGCGCGATGAATACTTCGAGCGCGCGATGGCGGTGCATGACCAATACAGCGGCGATCCGATGGTCGGCACCACCTTCGGGCCGCACGCGCCGTACACGGTGACCGACGAATCCTTCGCGCGCATCCGCACGCTGTCCGACCAGCTCGACATTCCCGTGCACCTGCACCTGATGGAAACGGCGCAGGAAGTCGAGGACGGCAAACGCGAACACGATGGCCTGCGTCCGATGCAGCGGCTGCAGAAGCTAGGGCTCGTGAACGATCGCCTGATCGCGGTGCACATGACCCAGGTGAGCGATCCGGAAATCGTGCTGTGTGCCGAAGCCGGCGCGTCGGTGGTGCACTGCCCGGAATCGAATCTCAAACTCGCGTCCGGATTCTGTCCTGCCGAAAAACTGCGGCGTGGCGGCGTCAACCTTGCGCTCGGAACCGACGGGTGCGCGTCAAACAACGACCTCGACATGTTCGGCGAATTGCGCACTGCCGCCTTGCTGGCGAAAGGCGTGGCGGGCGACGCCGCGGCCTTCGACGATGCATTCGCGCTGCGCGCCGCCACGTTGAATGGCGCGAAAGCGCTGCAGCTCGACGCAAGCATCGGATCCATCGAGGCCGGCAAGCGCGCCGACCTGGTTGCGGTGAGGATGGACGAAGTCGAAACGCAACCGCTCTACAATGTGGTTTCGCACCTCGCCTACGCCGTCTCGCGTCGACAGGTCAGCGACGTCTGGATCGATGGCGCGCGCAAACTCGAGCATGGCGCACTGGTCGGTTTCGACCTTGCCGGCGTGCTGGAAAAGGCCCGCCGCTGGCGCGAGCGGATCGCCGCCCTTTGACGCCGGAGCTCCGATGAAGCAGTACCTGATCCTCACGATGCGCACCCCGGAATTCGACGCGAACGTCATCGCGGCCCACCGCACGCATCTCGATGCCTTGAGGGGGCGTGGCGTTCTGGATGCCTCCGGTCCGTTCACCGACAAATCGGGCGGCGCCTACCTGATCCGTGCCGAATCACTGGAGGATGCACGCGCCCTCGCGTTTGCCGATCCCCTCCACCTGACGGGCTCATCGGAAATCACGGTGCGCGAGTGGGATGTCACGCGTGCGGCGGTGGAAGCATGAATGCCAGCGCACCCAACGTGGATCCGGAAGAGCTTGCCCGTTTCGGCAAACTCGCCCATCGCTGGTGGGATCCCGACGGCGAGTCCCGGCCATTGCACGACCTCAATCCGGTGCGACTCGGATTCGTCGCCGAGCGGGTTTCGCTGCCGGGGGCGAAGGTGGCGGACATCGGCTGCGGCGGCGGTCTGCTCAGCGAGGCGCTGGCGAAGGCGGGCGCGGATGTCACCGCGATCGACCTAGCGCCGGAAGTCATCGAGGTGGCGAAACTGCACCTGCACGAAACCAACGCCGCGTTGGCGTCGCCCATCGCAATCGATTACAGGCTCTCATCCTCCCGCGAACTTGCGACAGCGGAACCCGCCGCGTTCGACGCGGTGTGCTGCATGGAACTGATCGAGCACGTGCCCGATCCCGCTGCGCTGGTGAAGGATCTGGCAGCGCTGGTCAAGCCCGGCGGCAAGGTATTCCTGTCGACGCTCAACCGCACGCCGGCGAGTTTCGCCACCGCCATCATCGGTGCCGAATACGTGGCGCGGCTGTTGCCGCGCGGAACCCACGATTACCGGCAATTCCTGAAGCCGTCGGAGCTTGCCACCCTGTTGCGCCGGGCCGGGCTGATGCTCGACGAAATCTCCGGAATCGGGTACAACCCGTTGAACCGAAAGGCTTGGCTCACGCGCCGTACCGCGATCAATTACATGGTTTGCGCCAGCAGCGTACCGGATCAAAGCCGCGCCGCATGAAGGTCGTTCCGCAACCGCTCGGCGGGGTCTTCTTCGATCTCGACGGCACGCTGGCCGATTCGGCGCGCGACATGCACGACGCGCTCGCCGGGTTGTGTCGCGAACACGATATCGAGGTACCGCGTTACGAAGTGGTACGCGAAACCGTCTCGCGCGGTGCGCGTGCCGTGTTGCGCTGCGCGGTCGGCGACGATGAAGCGCGGGTCGACGAAGTGATGCCGCGGTTCCTGGAACTCTACGTCGCCACCGGCATGGTGAACACCCATGCCTTCGCCGGCATGGATCTCGTGTTGCAACGACTCGAAGCGCAAGGTGTGCCTTGGGGCGTGGTCAGCAACAAGGCCGGCTCGCTGGTCGCGCTGGTGATGAACAAGCTGGGTTATGGGGCGCGCGCCGCCGCGGTGGTGGGCGGCGACACCCTGGCCAGGCGCAAGCCGGATCCGGACCCGGTGCTGCACGCTTGTGCGCTGGCCGGCGTCGAGCCCGCGCAATGCGTGTACGTGGGCGATGATCCGCGCGACGTCATGGCCGGGCGCGGGGCCGGCCTGTACACGGTGGCTGCGGGCTGGGGCTATCTGGATGGCGCCGATCCGCAGGCGTGGGGGGCGGACGCGATCAGCGCAGATCCGCATCAGCTCGCCACATTGCTGGGTCTGGCATGAGCGAGAGCGCCTTCGACGCCTACCTGACGCAGTGGCGGGATGCGAGCCCCCAGCGTGCCATCGCCTGGCGGTTCCTGTGCCCCGCCGAACGCAACCGGTTCGGAGCCACGGCGGCGCTGGTGCAGGAGTGGCGCAAGGCCGTCCGCGAGGTACGCGAGTCGCAGGTTGCGGCGGTCAAGCTCGGTTGGTGGCGTGAGGAAATGCAACGCGCCGGCCAGGGCGAGGCCCGCCACCCGTTGACGCAGGCACTGTTCGCCGACGTCCGGGTGCAGTCGATTCCCCTGCCGTACTGGACAGCGCCGGTCGACGCCGCGATCGGCATGCTGGCGTTGCCATTGCCCGCGAATGTCGCGGCACAGTGGGATGCGGCAGCGCCCTTCGCGGATGCGGTCGCGGCGCTGGAAACGCGTGTGTGGTTCGGCGAAGGCGCCGACCCTGCGCGGATGGCGCAGGTCGTCCTGTTGGCAGGCGCGGTATCGGTCGCGCGTGCGCTGCCCACGGAGGTCGAACACGGACGCTCACCCGTCCCGATGAACCTGCTCGCCCGCCACGGGCTGACGATCGAGGCGCTCGGCCGGGACGGAGCCGAGCGTCGCGCGGCGTTGCGCGACTATGTCGGCGAACTCGAACGCATCGCGGTGGACGCCGCTAGAATGCAAGGCCCGCTGACATTGTTCCGCGCCGTCGATCTGCAGCGCGACCGGCAGGCAATCGAGCGCGCCACGCGCGCCGAAGACCCGCTTGCCGCGTTGCATGCGCCTGCGCACGGAGTGGGCAATGTGTTGAAAATCTGGCGGGCGGCCCGCAAATGGCGGGGCATGGTTCGCAACGAGTCCCACGCATGAGCATCGTTCCCGACAACGCACGCCTGCCCGATGTCGCTGTTGGCGCACAGCCGGAGGCGGGCGGTGCGCTGGACTGGGTCGGCATGGACGGCATCGACCTGCCCGTGCGTTGCGCGGACGGGCAGGGTGGCACCGCCACGGTGCCTGCGCGGGTGTCCGTGCAAGTGAACCTGAGGGATCCCGCGGCGCGCGGCATCCACATGTCGCGGCTGTATCTTGCACTCGAAAAGGCGCTGGGCGAACAGGCGCTGACACCGTCGGGCCTGTGCAGCCTGCTTCATGCCCTGGTGGCGTCCCACGCGGATCTTTCCAGCCGTGTCCGGCTGCGCATCGAATACACGCAACTGCTGAAGCGGCGCGCACTGGTCAGCGACAACGCGGGGTGGCGCGCGTACCCGGTCACGGTCGAGGCGCAGCTGCGGGACGACCACTTCGGCCTGCAGCTGGGTTGTGAAGTGACGTATTCATCGACGTGCCCGGCTTCGGCAGCGCTGTCACGGCAACTCAACCAGCAGCGGTTCGACGAGGATTTTGCCGATACCGTGCCATCACAGCGCGCGGTGCGCGAATGGCTGGGTTCCGAGCGCGGCATGGCTGCGACCCCGCATGCGCAGCGCAGCACGGCGACGGTCAAGGTGCGCCTTGCGCCGGGTTTCGACCTGCCGGTTTCGGAGTTGGTCGACGCGGTCGAAGGCGCGCTGGCGACCCCGGTACAGGCCGCCGTCAAGCGCGAGGACGAACAGGCCTTCGCCAAACTGAATGCCGAAAACCTGATGTTCTGCGAAGACGCCGTGCGCCGCATTCGTGCCGCACTCGATGCCGACGAGCGCATCGCCGGCTACCGCATCCGTGCCGCGCACCACGAAAGCCTGCACCCGCACGACGCGGTGGCGGAAGCATCCAGGGATTTTCCGCTGTAGGAGCGCGCCATGCGCGCGACGGCTCCCGCGATGACCGGTTCGCGCAGGCGCGCTCCTACCGGGCAAAAGCCAGGCGCATGCCCGTTGGAGCGTCGAGGATTTTTCCGTCGCGTGCGACCAGATTCCCGTTGACGAACGTGGCCGCGACGCTTGCGCGGAAGGTATCGCCCTCGAATGGCGACCAGCCGCATTTCGACAGCACCTGATCCTTGCGCACCACCTCCGGTTTCGCCGGGTCGACCAGCGTCAGGTCGGCGAAATACCCTTCGCGGAGATAGCCGCGATCCTTGATCGCGAACAGCGTCCCCGGTGCGTGCGCGTACGCTTCGACCAGCCGTTCGAGCGTGAAGTCGCCGCGAAACACCGATTCCAGCGCCGACTGCAGCGCGAACTGGATCAGCGGAATGCCCGACGGGCAATGGGTATACGGATTGTCCTTCTCCACCGACAGGTGCGGCGCGTGGTCGGTGGCCAGGATGTCGACGCGCGTATCGGCCAACGCCCGCGTCAGCGCTTCGCGATCCGACGCCGCCTTGATCGCGGGGTTGCACTTGATCCTGCCGCCCAGCGTCGCGTAGTCGGCATCGCTGTAGCGCAGGAAATGCACGCAGGTTTCCGACGTGATCTTCTTGCTGGCGATCGGTCCGGGTTCGAACATCGCCAGCTCGTCGGCGGTCGAAACGTGCAACACGTGCAGGCGCGTGCCGTGGCGGCGCGCCGTTTCGACGGCCCATTTCGTGGATTCGAGGCACGCTTCGCGCGAGCGGATTTCCGGGTGCAGCCGCATCGGGATCTCGTCGCCGTATTCGGCTTTCGCGCGATCGAGATTCGCATGGATGATGTGGCTGTCTTCGCAATGCACCACCACCGTCACCGGCGATTCGCGGAACACGCCGTCCAGCGCGTGCGGATCGCTGACGCAAAGATTGCCCGTCGATTCGCACAGGAACACCTTCACGCCGGGCACCTGGCGCGGATCGAGCGCGCGGATCGCACCGAGGTTGTCGTTGCTGGCACCGAAGTAGAAGGCGTAATTGGCGAGCGAAGTGCGTGATGCGATCGCGTATTTGTCTTCCAGCAATGCGTGCGTCAGCGTCGCCGGTTTCGTGTTCGGCATGTCGATGAAGCTGGTGACGCCACCCGCGACCGCCGCGCGTGATTCGGACGCGATATCGGCCTTCGCGGTGTAGCCGGGCTCCCGGAAGTGCACGTGGTCGTCGATCATGCCGGGCAGCAGCCACAGTCCCGATGCATCGAAGACCTTTTCGCCCGCGCGGGCGCCGAGATCGCCGCCGATCTCCGCGATGCGCCGGTCCCGGATCCGCAGGTCGGCCTGGAAGCGGCGGCCTTCATTGACGAGTTCGGCGTTCTTGATCAGCCAGTCGGCCATTCAGTGTTCTCCATGGGGGTGCCGGCAACGCCGCAGCGTGAAGTGTTCGGGCACCGGGTCATCACCGCCTTCACAAAGCGGTTGGCAGCGCAGGATACGCCATGCCGCAAGCACGCTGCCCCGCAGTGGACCGTGACGCGCGATGGCGATGCGCGCATACGTCGAGCACGTCGGGTAGAACCGGCAACGCGCACCCAGCAACGGGCTCAGCAGCCGCTTGTAGGCGGCAATCAGGAACAACAGCAGGCGTGTCACGGGCGGGCGCCGTCCGCTTGGGGAAAAGGGCGCGGACGGGGCTTTTGAAATTGGTTGCCCGACCGCATTGACTACGCTATAACACGCGGTCGCATCTCCACAACCTCGAGTGCACAGGACATGGCAAAACCGAAACACGGCGCTGCCAAGCGCAGCGGCAAGCAGGCGAAGTCCTCGGCCAAGCCGGCCAAGGCCCGGTCCGCCAAGAAGGCGGCCGCAAAGCCGGCGCGCAAGGCCGCGGTCAAAACCGTGCACAAGACCTCCACGAAAGTCGCCAAGGCGGTCAAGAAGCCGGCCCGTACCGCCACCAAGGCGGTGAAGAAGGTGAGTGCCAAGAAGGCCGCCCCAACCTCCACCATCAAGAACAAATCCAAGATTCCCGCCGTGAAGAAAGCTGCTCCCGCAAAAAAACACAATGACACGCCGAAAAAGCCGGCGCCCGCCCATGCTGCCGCGGCTGAACACGACACCTCGCGTGCGGCACACCAGTCGGCCCGCAAGCACCACCCGAAGCCCGTCGGGGGGGTCGCTGCCCGCCTGAGCGTCGGTGCCGCCACCGAGCAGACCATCACCCGCGAGGATGGGCGCTACGCGCTGCCGGCCAGCGTCAACATCGAGCTGCCGAAGGGGTACCGTCCGTCTTCCAAAGAGGAATACATGAATCCGAAGCATCTGGCGTACTTCCGCCAGAAGCTGAAGGACTGGCGCGACCAGCTGGTCGAGGAATCGCGCCAGACCATGGAGAACCTCCGGGAAGAAGTGCGTGACGTCGGCGACGACGCCGAACGCGCGACCCGGGAAACCGAGAACTCGCTGGAGCTTCGCACCCGCGATCGCTACCGCAAGCTGATTTCGAAGATCGAAAAGGCGCTGCGCAAGATCGAGGAAGGCCGCTACGGTTATTGCGAGGAAACCGACGAGGAAATCGGCCTGGAGCGCCTCGAGGCGCGCCCGATCGCCACCCTGTCCCTGGATGCACAGGAACGTCGCGAACACCTGCAGAAGCAGATGGGCGATTGACAGCGGTTTCGCAGGTGGGCCGACCGCGGCTCTGTCGCGGGAACCCCAACGTGGACTGGATCATTGCGTATCGTTGGGCTGATTCCGGGCTGCGCCCGGAATCAGCCCAACCCGCGTGTTGCCTGGACATCACGTGTCGCCCTGCGAAGTGTGCCCTCCCGGCGCGCGAAACTGCGCACCCGGTGCTTGATCGGGCGCCGTGCCGCCTCCATCCTCATGGGAACGCCCGCATTCGCGGGTTCGAAGCATTTGCGACCCTGAATCCGACATGGCAACCGAAACGAACGAATCCCCCGTGACCGCCACCATCGAGCTGCCGGTGTTGCCGCTGCGCGACGTGGTGGTGTATCCGCACATGGTGATCCCGCTTTTCGTCGGACGCGAAAAATCGATGAAGGCGCTGGAAGCCGCGATGGAAGGCGACCGCCGCATCCTGCTGCTCGCCCAGAAGCAGCCCGAGACCGACGATCCGTCTGAAGCCGACCTGCACACGGTGGGTACCATCGGGAACCTGCTGCAACTGGTGAAGCTGCCGGATGGCACCGTGAAGGTACTGGTCGAAGGCCAATCGCGTGCGCAGTTGCAAAGCTGCTTCGAAGCCGACGGCATGTTGCGCGCCCATGCAGTGTCGCTGCAACCGTTGTTCGACCGCCCGACGGTGGAACTCGAGACCGCCGCGCGGATGCTGGTGAGCCTGTTCGAGCAACTGGTGCGCCAGAGCCGCAAGCTGCCCCCCGAAGTATTGACAGGGTTGTCCGGCATCGATGACCTGTCGCGCCTCGCCGACTCCATCGCCGCGCACCTTTCGGTGCGCCTCGCCGACAAGCAGAAGGTGCTGGACACGCTGGCCGTCGGCGCGCGCACCGAGATGCTGATCGGCCTGGTCGAGAGCGAACTCGACCTGCAGCAGGTCGAGAAACGCATCCGCGGGCGCATCAAGACCCAGATGGAGAAGAGCCAGCGCGAGTACTACCTCAACGAGCAGATGAAGGCGATCCAGAAGGAGCTGGGCGACATCGAGGAGGGCGGCAACGAAATCGACGCGCTGTCGAAGAAGATCGAGCAGGCCGGGATGCCCAAGCCGGTGCTGGCCAAGGCCAAGGCCGAATTCAACAAGCTGAAGCAGATGCCACCCATGTCGGCCGAGGCCACGGTGGTGCGCAATTACCTCGACTGGCTGACTTCCGTGCCGTGGAAGAAGCACAGCAAGGTGCGCAAGGACCTGCGGATCGCCGAACAGGTGCTCGACGAGGACCACTATGGCCTCGAGAAGGTCAAGGAACGCATCCTCGAATACCTCGCCGTGCAGCAGCGGGTGAACAAGATCAAGGGTCCGATCCTCTGCCTGGTCGGCCCGCCCGGCGTCGGCAAGACTTCGCTGGGACATTCGATCGCGCGTGCCACCAACCGCAAGTTCGTGCGCCAGAGCCTCGGCGGCGTGCGCGACGAAGCCGAAATCCGCGGTCATCGCCGCACCTACATCGGTTCGTTGCCGGGCCGCATCATCCAGAACATGGCCAAGGTCGGGACCAAGAACCCGATGTTCATGCTGGACGAAATCGACAAGATGGCGATGGATTTCCGCGGCGACCCGTCGGCGGCGCTGCTGGAAGTGCTCGATCCCGAGCAGAACCATGCCTTCAACGACCACTACCTCGAAGTCGATTTCGACCTGTCCGAGGTGATGTGGATCGCGACCGCCAACTCCATGAACATCCCGGCGCCGCTGCTGGACCGCATGGAAGTGATCCGCATCCCGGGTTACACCGAGGACGAAAAGGTCGCGATCGCCACCAGGTACCTGCTGCCGAAACAGATGAAGGCGGCCGGGTTGAAGGAACACGAGCTTGCGGTCACGGAAGGCGCGTTGCGCGACATCATCCGCTACTACACGCGCGAATCGGGCGTGCGCAACCTGGAGCGCGAGCTGGCCAAGATCTGCCGCAAGGTGGTCAAGGAGCTGACCTTGAAGGAGGGCGGCAAGCCTGCGTCGAAGGAAAAGGAGGCCGCGCCGGCCAAGGCCAGGCCTGCCGCGAAGAAACGCGTGGCATCCGCGATCAAGGTGGAATCGAAGAACCTCGACAAGTACCTCGGCGTGCGCCGCCACGACTTCGGCCGCAAGGAGCAGCAGAACGAAATCGGGCTGGTGACAGGGCTTGCCTGGACGTCGGTGGGCGGCGACCTCCTCAGCATCGAAGCCACCGTGGTGCCGGGCAAGGGCAAGCTGATCCTCACCGGGCAACTGGGCGACGTGATGAAGGAATCCATCCAGGCCGCGCAGTCGGTGGTGCGCGCTCGCAGCCAGCGGCTGGGCATCGAGCAGGACTTCCACGACAAGTACGACATCCACGTGCACGTGCCGGAAGGGGCGACCCCGAAGGACGGTCCGAGCGCGGGCATCGCGATGTGCACGGCACTGGTGTCGGCCCTGACGAAGAACCCGGTGCATGCGGAAATCGCGATGACCGGCGAAATCACCCTGCGCGGGCGGGTGCTGCCGATCGGCGGATTGAAGGAGAAACTGCTGGCCGCGCATCGCGGCGGCATCACCACGGTGATCATTCCGGAAGAGAACAAGAAGGATCTCGCCGAGATTCCCAAGAACATCACCGGGGCGCTGACGATCCATCCCGTACGCTGGATCGATCAAGTGCTGGACATCGCGCTGGAGCGCCCGCTCACGCCGCTGCCGGCCGAGGTGGCGACGCCGGAAGTGAAGGAGATTCCGGTCGAAACCCCGCACGAGCAGGCTGATGACAACGCCGCCAAGCGCACCCACTGAACGCCTCGGGTGATCGGGCGGCACGCGCGATGCGTGGCGCGCCGCCGTCCGGCACTTGCGTTTTCGCGCGGCCCATGGTGGCGTCGAACATGGATTGCATTCCGATCATCGGCACGCTGAAATTCAAGCCCTGCCTTTATTGCGAGCCTTGTGGGGCGCTGGTATAAAGGCCGAGCCGTGCGACGCAGAAGCTCATGCCGCGCATCGATACGGGAATCGCAATACGACCGGACAGACGTGATCCCGGCGACACAAGGAAAACGTCCTTCCACCGAATTATCCACGGGCTGCTCGAAACCCAAGAGGGAGTCTCCATGAACAAAGCTGAGTTGATCAACGCAATCGCCGATCATGCCGATCTGTCCAAGGCCGACGCGGGCCGTGCGCTCGACGCCGTCACCGACCAGATCAAACGCGCCCTGAAGAAGGGCGACGACGTGTCGCTGGTCGGTTTCGGAACCTTCGTGGTGCGCAAGCGCGCCGCGCGTTCCGGCCGCAACCCGCGCACCGGCCAGACCATCAAGATCAAGGCGTCGAAGGTGCCGGCGTTCAAGGCTGGCAAGGCACTGAAGGACGCGCTGAACTGAGGCTCCCGATGCGACCGGCGCTGCCGGTCGCATGCGGATTTGGCGGCCGACGCGTACTGCGTCGGCCGCAGCTTTTCGGGGAAATGGAATCGCCGCCATGGTTGGGCTGGCGCCAGATCCTCCGGCGAAGTCCAGCATCTTCGCCACGGTGTTGGGCTTCGCGAACGAAGCCCGCTCAGCCCAACCTGCACAATGCGATGATGGATGTACCGCGGAAAACGTGGCGCGGCTTGGCCGCGACCGTTTTCGTGAGGGCCGTGGAGAGCCTGTCCCGGACTTGATCCGGGAATGCCCGGTCCCGAACAGGTGGCATTTCAATCTCGCGGGATTTGCGGTACATGGATGTAGCGCGCGCGGAAGCCGCTTGCGGCTGATGCGGAAAACGTGGCGCGGCTTGGCCGCGACCGTTTTCGTGAGGGCCGTGGCAGGATGCCCGGTCCCGAACAAAAAACATGGGCGCTTAGCTCAGCGGTAGAGCGTCTCCTTTACACGGAGAGGGTCGGGGGTTCGAAACCCTCAGCGCCCACCACCCCATTGCGGCCCGGCGGGCGCCGCCTTGCCCTACAATACCCGGCTGATTTGGCCATCGTCACGGCGGAAACCATGCTGCAAGCCATTCGCAACCTGTTCAAGAGCTGGATTGTCATCGCGATCTTCGGTGTGCTGGTGGTCGTTGCGTTCCTGTTCTTCGGCATCGAAGGTTATTTCAGCCAGAGCAACGCGACCTGGGTCGCCAAGGTCGATGGCCACGAAATCTCGCAGCAGGATTTCACCGCCGCCCTGAACAATGCGCGCCAGCAGCAGTTGAACCAGCCCGGCAACACGATGGACCCGTCGGAGTTCGAGAAACCGGCGTTCAAGGAGGATGTGCTGAAGCGGGTGATCAACCGGCAGTTGTTGATCAACGCGAACGACGAGTACGGCATCAAGGTCCCCGATGCCGTGGTGCGTGACCAGATTGCGTCGTATCCGATCTTTCAGGTCAACGGCAAGTTCGATTCGTCGAGCTATCTCGCGTGGCTCGCACAGCAAGGGAAGACCGCGCAGCAGTTCCAGGACGAGATCCGCTCCGACCTGGCGACCCAACAGCTTCCCCAGGCGATCGTCGCCACGGCGTTCGCCACCAAGGCCGAGGCCGAAGCTTTCCTGCGCCTGCAATTGCAGACCCGCGATTTCAGCTACGTCGAATTGCCTGCGCCTGCGCCGACCGAGCAGGAACAACAAATCACCGATGCGCAGGTGGCGGACTACTACAAGCAGCACCAGTCGGATTTCATGACGCCGGAAGAAGTGTCGGTGAACTACATCGACCTCGACGCGGCCACCATGAAGGCGACACCTGACTTGAGCGACAAGGCATTGCAGGCGCGCTACGACAAGGAGAAATCGCGCTTTGTCAGCCCGCCGCAATGGAACGTTTCGCACATCCTGATCAAGCTGCCGGCCAAGCCCACCGACGCCCAGAAGCAGGCGGCGCTGGCCAAGGCGAAAAAGGTCGAGGCGCTCGCCAAGGCACCGGGTGCCGATTTCGCCAAACTGGCCGAACAATATTCGGACGACCTGGGCTCCAAGCGGCAAGGGGGCGACCTCGGCTGGTTGTCGAAGGGCGATGCCGGCCCCGAGTTCCAGGCGGCGCTGGACAAGCTGAAGAAGGGCGAGGTTTCCGACCCGGTGCTGACCTCCGACGGTTATCACATCATCGACGTCCGTGACATGCGTGAGGGCCACACCGAGACTTTCGCGCAGGTACGCGACCAACTGGTGCAAGAGGCGACCAAGGACGCACGCGAGGACCACTATCGCGATGTCGGCAACAAGCTCACCGACATGATCTACAACGATCCGACGTCGTTGAAGCCGGCGGCGGAAAAACTGGGGTTGACGATCCAGACCACGCCACTGTTCGGGCGCGATGGTGCCAAGACCGGGCTGGCCAGCAATCCCAAGGTGGTGAAGGCCGCGTTCTCGGATCTGCTGCTGGTACAGGGCAATACGTCGGATCCGATCGAACTTGGCAATGACCACATGGTGGTCATCCACGTGGCCAAGCATGTACCCGCGGCGGTGAAGCCGTTGACGGAAGTCGGCGATCAGATCAAGCAGGCGATCGTCCAGCAACGCGTGGAGGCCTCCGCCAAGAAAATCGCGGACGGGGCGTTCGCCAAGCTGCAGGGCGGCGAAAAACTCGACGCACTGGCGCAGGCTGCCGGCCAGACCGTGCAGCAGGAAACCGGTGTGACGCGCAATGCTGCCGACCTCGATCCGGATTTGTTGAAGGCCGTGTTCGAGATGGCGCATCCGGCGAAGGGTGCCGATACACGCGCACTGGTGCCGATGGAAAAAGGCCGCTATGCGCTGGTGGTACTGAGCGCGGTCAAGCCAGGCGATTCATCCAAGGTGCCTGCGGAAGCCGAGGGCTTCCTGCGACAGCAAATGGCGCGCGCGTATGGTGCCGCCGAGTTCGAGGCATTCCTCGACGTGCTGCGCAGCAAGGCCAAGATCGAAACGGCGCCGCAGCGACTCTGACGTCCAATCGCCCTGCGCGGATCGGCATCGGACGGCACGCGTCGGAGGCATTCGGAGTATTGCCGCGGACACCCATGGCACCGGCGGATATTCGAACGTCCGGGGTGTGCATCGAGAGCGCCGTCGATCCCGAAAACCATCGAAGCCGCCGTGTGTCGGCACGTCGGCTTCGATGGGCCGCATCACGCGGCCGAGGGTTCAGGTCGTCGCCCGGGGGCGAGGCTGTTTCAGAGGTACGTCACCACGACTTCGCTGCGATTGCCCGCGTCGTCCAGCGGCTGGACGCTGACCACCCGTGGCGGATTGTCGAAGCGCCCGATTTGCGTGCTGGCAGGCGCGGTGGATCGGCTGGACGGCTGGCTGGGGATCGGTACGTTGATGGCGGTGGGCGTGGCCACGGCGCCCGCAAACGTGACGTGTCCACCGGCAACTGCAAAAGCGATCAAAAACGGCACGGGTGCCATTTGTCTCTCCCTCCTTGGGGTATCGACAAAGGTTCCCTCCCACACGTGCCCTTTGTACAAGGCGCGACACACTGCAGTATGGACGCCCGTCACAGTCCTGGCCGCGCAAACTTTGTTCACATTCCCGTGCGTGCGCCCGGGAAACTTCCGGGCGGCCATCGAACGGGAATTGGCGATCGTGGTCGATGCGCGCGTGAACCGGGCAACCATCACCAGCCCATGTAGTGTCCCCCGTTGATGGCGAGGTTCGCGCCGGTGATCCAGGCGGCCTTGTCGTCGAGGAAGAACGCCACGGCGTAGGCGATCTCGTCCGGCTCGCCAAGCCGGCCGATCGGTATCTGCGCCACGATCTTGGCGCGCACGTCCTCGGGCACGGCCATGACCATGTCGGTACCGATGTAACCGGGTGACACCGTATTGACGGTGATGCCGAACCTGGCGTTTTCCTGCGCCAGGGAAATGGTGAAGCCGTGCATGCCGGCCTTCGATGCAGCGTAGTTGGCTTGTCCGTACTGGCCCTTCTGGCCATTGATCGAGCTGATCTGCACGATCCGGCCCCACTTGCGCGCGCGCATGCCCTCGATCACGGGACGGGTCACGTTGAAGCATGCATTCAAGTTGGTGTTCACCACGTCCATCCACTGCTGGTAATTCATTTTGTGGAAAGTGGTGTCGCGGGTGATGCCCGCGTTGTTGACCAGGATGTCGACCGGGCCGAGTTTTTCCTCGATGGCTTTCACCATCTGCTCGCACGATTGCGGATCGGAAACATCCCCCTTCACCGTCAGCACGTCGATACCTTCGCCGGCCAGCTTGTCGCGCCAGGCCCTGGTTTTTTCCTCGTTTCGATAGTTGGTCGCGACCCTGTGCCCCATCCTCGCCAGCCGATGGACGATCGCGGTACCGATGCCCCCGGTACCCCCCGTAACCAGTGCCACGCGTGCGCTCATGACGGCTCCTTTCGGGTGATGGTGCGGTCATCCTACGCTGTGGACGCGGCGCGGGCGAGCCTTCGGAATGCGCACGCCACCTGCTACGCTCGCATGCTTGCGCGCGGTGCAAAGCCGGCCGAAACCTGCTGGAACGATTCGTCAGGTCGCCGGTTCGACAACGCGCGTCGTGACACCGTGCAAGCCGGAGATGTCGAAGCGCGCCGCGGCGGTCCGCAGCATCGCCACCAGGTCGTGGGAGTGGGGGACGTCCTGCTCGAGGAAACGCAGGGCGCGCGCAAGCGTTGCATGCGGCTCATGCGCATCCACCGGCGGTGCATCGCCGGACTTGGACAGCTTGCGTCCTTCCGCATCCACGGCGAGTGGCAAATGGATGTACGCAGGCGTCGGCAGGCCCAGCAACCGCTGCAGCAGGATCTGCCGCGGGGTCGAATCCAGCAGGTCGCAGCCGCGCACCACCTCGGTGATGCCCTGGAACGCATCGTCCACCACGCAGGCGAGCTGGTAGCTCCACAACCCGTCGGCGCGCTTCAACACGAAATCCCCCACCGCTTCGCGCACGTTCTGACGTTGCGGGCCTTGCAAGCCGTCGTCGAAACGTATCTCGCGATCGGGCACGCGCAGTCGCCACGCCGGTTCGCGGCCGTCTCGCGGCGGGCTGACGCAGCGGCCATCGCGGTGGAGGACACCCGCGTTTTCCAGGTCGGCGCGGCTGCACCAGCAGGGGAAGGCATGATCGCCCGTGCGCAACACCTCCAGCGCCGCCGCGTAGGCTTCGCTGCGTCGCGACTGGAACGACGGCGGTTCGTCCGACACCAATCCGAGTTGTTCGAGCGCGGCCAGGATCGCGCGGGTGGAACCCGCCACCTCGCGTGGCGGGTCGATGTCCTCGACCCGAAGCAGCCATTGACCACGTTGCTGGCGCGCGCGCAACCAACTCGCCAGCGCCGCGACCAGCGAGCCGAAATGAAGTTCGCCGGTGGGCGAGGGCGCGAATCTTCCGCGGTAGGGCAAGCCGGCTCCTTTGCCTGACGGTGCGTCGCGGCTAGTATGCGGCAGCTGGGTCCAATCACGGGGAAGCCGATGAGCGCCACCACAGGAACACTATCGCGTCGCGAGTTGACGGTCCGGGGCGTCATCATCGGCATCGTCATCACGGTCGTGTTCACCGCGGCCAACGTCTATTTCGGCCTGAAGGCGGGCCTGACCTTCTCGACCTCGATCCCGGCTGCGGTGATCTCGATGGCGATCCTGAAGGCCATGCGCGACGCCACGATCCAGGAAAACAACATCGTGCAGACGGTGGCGTCGGCCGCCGGCACGCTGTCCTCGATCATTTTCGTGCTGCCGGGACTGGTGATCGTCGGGTACTGGAGTGGGTTTCCGTTCTGGATCTCGGCCGGCATCTGCGCGACCGGCGGCATCCTCGGCGTGATGTACACCATTCCGTTGCGGCGCGCGCTGGTGACCGATTCGGATCTGCCCTATCCCGAAGGTGTCGCCTGCGCCGAGGTGCTGAAGGTCGGCACCGGCTCCGAGCAGCAGATCGGCCGGATCGCCGAAGTCGAATCCGTGCCCGCCGCCGGCGCGGTGCGCCAGACCGAAGCGCCCGCCCCCGCCGCGGCTGCGGAAGCCAGCGCCGCCGGCCTCAAGGCGGTGCTGTGGGGCGCAATCGTCTCGGCCATCTTTTACGTCATCGTGCAGACCCGGGTCTTCGCCGCCGCCGTGACCGATTATTTCCGCGTCGGTGGCGAGCGCGGCGGTGCCACCGGCTTCGATTTCGGGCTTTCGTTCGCCTTGTTCGCGATCGGCCACCTGGTCGGCCTGTGGGTGGGCGTGGCGATGCTGGTGGGCGCGGCGATCGGCTGGGCATGGGCGGTGCCGTACTTCACCCACCTGCATTGGGCCGCCGGTCCGGCCGCCGAAGTGGCGCAAGCCGGCTGGAGCCATTACGTGCGCTTCATCGGCGCCGGCGCCATCGGCGTGGCCGCGATCTGGACGTTGGCGAAACTGGTGAAGCCGCTGGCCAGCGGCCTAGCCGGCGCGTTCCGCGCGTCGCGCGCGCGCAAGGCCGGCACCTTGGACCAACTGCCGCGCACCGAGCACGACATGCCGATCGGCATGGTCGGCCTGGTTTCGCTGATCTGCATGATTCCGATTGCGTACCTGCTGTGGCACTTCAGCGTCACCAACGGCCTGGGCGAGGCCACCTGGGCGCTGGTGATCGGCGGCGTGGCATTCGTGATCCTGTTGAGCTTCCTGGTGTCGGCGGTGTGCGGCTACATGGCTGGCCTGATCGGATCGTCCAACAGTCCGCTGTCGGGCGTCGGAATTCTGGTCGTCGTGATCGCGGCCCTGCTGCTGGTGGTCGGCATCAAGCCGTTCCTGCCGCCCGGTGCCGACAAGGCGCTGGTCGGCTTCGCGCTGTTCATCACGGCCATCGTGTTCGCCGTGGCGTCCATCGCCAACAACAACCTGCAGGATCTGAAGACCGGGCAGCTGGTGGATGCCACACCCTCCATGCAGCAATGGGCGCTGGTGATCGGCGTGCTGGCCGGGGCGGTGGTGATTCCGCCGGTACTGGATCTCCTGCAAAGCACTTACGGGTTCCTGGGTGCCCCGGGCGCCGACCCGGCGACAGCCCTGCCTGCGCCCCAGGCGGGACTGATCTCGGCGCTGGCCAAGGGCGTGATCACCGGCGCGGTCCCCTGGGACATGATCGGGCTCGGCGCCGGTATCGGCGTGGTCATCATCATCCTGGACGAATTGCTGGGTGTCTGGAAGAAGGGCCCGCGCCTACCTCCGCTTGCGGTGGGCCTGGGCATTTACCTTCCGACCTCCACCACGCTGATGGTGGTCGTGGGCGCGCTGGTGGGCGCATGGTTCGATCGCCGCGCGGATCGCCACCCGGGCGCGGAGCCGACCAAGCAGCTCGGCGTGCTGCTCGCTTCCGGCCTCATCGTGGGCGAAAGCCTGCTGGCGGTGATCTTTGCGGCCATCGTGGGCCTGAGCGGCAAGCAGGGGCCGATAGCCCTGGTGGGAGCGGAATTCGAGACGCCCTCGATCATCATCGGCGGGGTCGTGTTCGCCGTATTGGTGATTCTGCTTTACCGCTGGATCATCCGGATGGGCCGTGCCGTGGCTTGAGAAAGCGCGGCGTCGCCACCAATCAGACGGTTTGCCGCCGCACTGGCCAGTGCGGCTTGGCCATGCCCAGTCATATGAGTTTCCACGGATCGACCATGAACACTGCCACTGAAACCCGCCCTTTCGAAGCCGAAGTCGCGCAGGTCCTGCGCCTGGTCACCCACTCGCTGTATTCGCACAAGGAAATCTTCCTGCGCGAACTGGTTTCCAATGCCTCGGATGCCTGCGACAAGCTGCGCTTCGAAGCGATCGGCAAGCCGGAACTGCTGGGTGACGACGGCGAACTGCACATCGACGTCGAATTCGACAAGGACGCGAAAACCGTCACCGTGCGCGACAACGGCATCGGGATGAGCCGCGACGAAGTGGTCGCCAACCTCGGCTCGATCGCGAGCTCCGGTACGCGGCGATTCCTCGAATCGCTTACGGGCGAGCAACAGGCCGACGCGCGCCTGATCGGCCAGTTCGGCGTGGGTTTCTATTCCGCGTTCGTGGTGGCCGACAAGGTGGTGGTGCTGACGCGCCGCGCGGACGCCGCGGCGGCGGATGGCGTGCGTTGGGAGAGTGACGGCAAGGGAGAATATTCGCTCGCGGCCGAGGAAATCGCCGCGCGCGGCACGGCCGTGGTCCTGCACCTCAAGGACGACGAGTCCGAATTCCTCGATCAGTGGAAGCTGCGCGACCTGATCCGGAAATATTCCGATCATGTGGCGTTCCCGATCCGGATGAAGAAGTACAAGGACGGCCAGGCCACCGACGAGTGGGAAACCGTCAACGACGCCTCCGCGTTGTGGGCGAAGAACAAGTCGGAAATTTCGGACGACGAATACAAGGCGTTCTACAAATCGCTCGGCCATGACTTCAACGATCCGCTGGCCTGGAGCCACAACCGCGTCGAAGGCAGCCAGCGTTTCACCACGCTGCTTTACATTCCCGCACAGCCGCCGTTCGATCTGATGATGGGCGGCCGCGATGAACGCCGGGGCGTCAAGCTGTACATCAAGCGCGTCTTCATCATGGACGCGGCCGAGGAATTACTGCCGAACTACCTGCGTTTCGTGCGCGGCGTGGTTGATGCGGACGACCTGCCGCTCAACGTCAGCCGCGAGATCCTGCAGCACAACCGGCAGATCGAGCGGATCAAGGCATCCTGCGTCAAGCGCGTGCTGGACCTGATCGAGAAGCTGGCGAAGGACGAGCCGGAGAAGTTCAAGACCTTCCGGCAGGCCTTCGGCAACACGTTGAAGGAAGGCATCGTCGAGGATCCTTCCAACCGCGGGCGCATCGCCAAATTGCTGCGCTTTGCGTCGACCCGGGGCGAGGGCGCCGAGCAGAACGTGTCGCTCGACGACTACCTCACGAGGATGCAGCCCGGCCAGGATGCGATCTGGTACGTGACGGCCGACAGCTACAAGGCTGCCGCCGGCAGCCCGCAGCTCGAAGCCTTCCGGGCCAAGGGCATCGAGGTACTGCTGATGTTCGACCGCGTCGACGAATGGATCCTCGGCCAGTTCACCGAATACGAGGGCAAGCCGCTGAAGAACGTCGCCAAGGGCGAATTGCCACTGGACGAGACCGACAAGAAGAAGCAGGAACAGGCCGCCAGGGAAGCCGAGCCGCTGGTGAAGAAATTGAAGGAACTGCTGGGCGACCGCGTGGGAGAGGTCCGGGTTTCCGCGCGCCTGACCGATTCGCCGTCGTGCCTGGCGTTGTCCGATTACGAACTGGCGCCACACCTGGCGCGGCTCCTGCGCGAGGCCGGACAGGACGTGCCGGATTCCAAACCCACGCTGGAAATCAATCCCGCGCACGCGCTGGTGAAGCGCGTGGAAGCGGAGGCGGACGAGTCGAAGGCGAAGGATTTGGCGCTGCTGTTGCTCGAACAGGCCGAGATCACCGCCGGCGCGCAGTTGCCCGATCCGGCGGCCTTCGTGAAGCGGATGAACCGGGCCCTGCTCGGCGGGTAATCGCCGTCAGGGACGAAGTCCCAGCTTCGCCGACTTCGCGTTGATTGCGTCCACGGCGGTTTTCAGGTCGCAGCCATGTTTTTGCCGGAACAACTTGATGGCTTCGACCTTGTGGCCGATGCGCAATTCGGCTTCGATTTCGCCGTCGCTGATGTCGGTTCGCGGCGACGTCGGATCGGTTTGCCCACGGCGATAAAACACCCTCGCCAGCAGGTACCCCGCGGCAAAGAAGATGACCGGCAGCAGCCAGGGCTGGGAGAAAATATCCATCGCAGGTCTCCATGGAAGCCGGGCGCCATTCTAGCTTTGAGCGAGGCAGCCGGATGACCGGAAACGATCAAGTCCGAATCGATGCCTGGCTCTGGGCGGCACGTTTCTTCAAGGCGCGGTCGCTGGCCAAACAGGCCATCGAGCGTGGACGGGTGACGGCGGGTGGCGTCGCCTGCAAACCCTCGCACATCGTGAAAGTCGGCGAGGCGTTGCGGGTCACGCGCGGCGACGAAACATTCGAAATCACCGTGGCAGGGCTCGCCCACAAGCGCGGCTCGGCCGCGCTGGCGCAGACGCTTTATCGCGAATCCGGGGCTTCCATTGCGGCGCGGGAAAACGCGCGCGAGCAGCGCCGGGCGGAACGCGCCGGTTACCAGCCGCCGCCGAAGAGGCCTGACAAACGGGCGCGCCGGTTGATCCGCGCCCTGGGCGATTTCGACGCGTCCTGAATTCGCGACCGCGTGCGGTCCATGAGCGTAACGCGCTCCTCGGCCTGGCCCGCGCGGAAGCGAAGGGCAGCGCGTGGCGGGGGTGCCTGGCGTGATCTGCCCCGCGGTCGAGCGCCTGATGCTTGCGCGCATCGCGCGATGGCCCGAAACTAGCACCTCGGCCACCGGGGACGGCGATGGCGGTATTCGACATCTTCAAGCGGTTCAAGACGCCGGCGGCGGCTTCGGCCGAGCGTCGCGAAGACGAGCGCTTGCGTGCTTCGCTCGGCGCGCGCGTGCTGGTGGTGGATGACTCCGCCACCATTCGCGCAGTGCTGGGCAAAATGCTGATGCAGGACGGCTATGAAGTACTGAAGGCCGCGGATGGTGAAAGCGCGATCGAGATGGCGCAATCGCAAGTTCCGGACCTGATCTTCCTCGATATCGTGTTGCCCGGCCTTTCGGGGTTCGCCGTGCTGCGATCACTCCGGCGCGAGGGCCCCACGCGTACCACGCCCATCATCATGATGAGCGGCAACCAGCAGGCGACGGAACAGTTCTACGTGCAGCGCTTCGGCGCCGACGGTTTCGTCAAGAAGCCGTTCGGGCGCGCGGAAGTGTTCCATGCGATTCGTTCGCTGGTGCAGGCCGGACGCGTGTCCGCACGCATCGAGGCCATGCCGGGGAATGCGATTCCCGAGGGCATCTCGCCGGAAGAATGGAATGCGATTCCGGACGTGGCGATGCCGGACGAGGCTCATCTTGCCGCTTTACGGGCGGCTGCCATCACGCCGCACGCCACGTCGGTGGGCGCAAGCGTACCGGCCGATGCTGCACGCGACATGGGAGCACACCCCACACTCGGTGGTACTGCCGGGCTGGTGGTCGAGGATTCGGGGGCATCGACGGTGGCGGATCGCTCCCCGATGGCGGACGGCGCGGAAGCGGCGGGCTCGTCGTTGCACGATGGCAAAGGCTGATTGCGAATCGTTGCACGCGGCCACCCAAGTGCATGCCCGGCGTTTTCGGTACCAGGGCCAAGGCCTTTGAACCTCGTATGGCCAACGCCGTTGCGTTGATGCGAGGCGAGGATCGGACAGGGACGGATACGATCGGACAGCAGGCGCTGCGGCGGGTTATTCGAGCAACGCCTTCATGCGATAGATCGCCTCCAGCGCGTCCCGCGGGGTGAGTGCGTCCGGATCGAGTGCGTGCACGGCATCGCAAAGCCTGGTTGTCCGCGGGTCGGTCGAAGGGGCGGTGAACAGATCGGGCTGCGGAGATGCCGAACCGCCTGCGCGGCCCGGCTTCGTGGCTGCGCCGTGCTGGCCACGTTCGAGGTCGGCCAGCGTCTGTTTCGCATCCGCGATCACGGCTTTGGGCAAGCCGGCCAGGGCTGCCACCTGCAGGCCGAAGCTGCGATTGGCAGGCCCATCCTTTACCGCATGCATGAACACCAATTGCTCGCCCTGGCGCGCGTCGTGGTATTCGACCGCATCCAGGTGAACGTTGGCGATGGTGTCGAATTGCGACGCGAGTTCGGTCAGCTCGAAATAGTGTGTGGCGAACAGCGTGAAGGCGCGATTCACCGTCGCCAGGTGCACGGCCGCTGCGCGCGCGAGTGCGAGACCATCGTAAGTGCTGGTGCCGCGTCCGACTTCGTCCATCAACACCAGGGATCGTGCGGTGGCGTTGTGCAGGATGTTGGCGGTTTCGCTCATCTCGACCATGAAGGTCGATTGCCCGCGCGCGAGGTCGTCGCCCGCGCCGATGCGGGTGAAGATGCGGTCGATCGGGCCGATCGTCGCGCTGGCCGCGGGGACATAGCTGCCGATGTGCGCCAGCAGCACGATCAACGCGTTCTGGCGCATGTAGGTGCTCTTGCCGCCCATGTTGGGACCGGTGATCACCAGCATCCGGCGTGAGTCGCCGAGTGCGAGGTCGTTCGGCTCGAACGGTTCGGTGCGCACGGCTTCCACCACCGGGTGCCGGCCGCGTTCGATCGCGACGCAGGCTTCATCGACCAGTCGTGGGCGCGACCAGTCCAGCGCATACGCGCGTTCGGCCAGCGCGGCCAGCACGTCGAGTTCGGCGAGGGCCTGCGCGGCCTGTTTCAGGGGCGCCAGCTTTTCGATCAATGCATCCAGCACGCCGTCGTACAACGCGCGCTCGCGCATCAGCGAGCGTTCCTTGGCCGACAGTACCTTGTCCTCGAAGGCCTTCAGTTCTTCGGTGATGTAACGCTCGGCATTCTTGGTGGTCTGGCGGCGGGTGTAGTGCGCGGGCGCCTTGTCGGCCTGGGCCTTGCCGAATTCGATGTAGTAGCCATGCACGCGGTTGTAGCCGACCTTGAGCGTGGCGATGCCGGTGGCGGCGCGCTCGCGTGTTTCGAGTTCGACGAGATATTGATCGGCGTGCGTGGAAAGTTGGCGCAGTTCGTCGAGTTCGGCATCGTAGCCGTCGGCGATCGCGCCGCCTTCGCGGAGCAGCGCGGGCGGCCGTTCCACGATGGCCGCCTGCAGCAAATCCACAATGTCGGTGTGTTCGCCGAGGCGGTCCAGCAGTTCATGCAGCAGCGGCGAATCGAGTGCCGCGATGGTTGCGCGCAAGCCCGGTGCCGCCGCCAACCCATCGCGCAGCGTGGCGAGGTCGCGCGGACGTGCCGAGCGCAGGGCGACGCGCGAAAGAATGCGTTCGAGATCCCCGATTGCGCGCAGTTGCTCGCGCAATGCGTCCAGTACGCCGGATTCGGTCAGCGCCGCGAGTGACTGGTGGCGCCGCCGCAGCGTCGCCTGGTCGCGCAAGGGCCGATGCAGCCAGCGTCGCAACGCGCGTGCACCCATGGGCGTGATCGTGGAATCCAGCACGCCGAGCAGGGTGTAGCGCGTGTCGCCGCTCGGGTGCGTGTCGAGTTCGAGATTGCGGCGGGTCGCCGCATCCATCGCCACGGTTTCGTCCGCCGATTCGACCGCGAGCCCGGCCAGGTGCGGCAATGCGGCTTTCTGGGTTTCCTGCAGATAGCCGAGCAGGCAGCCCGCCGCGGCGATGGCCAGCGGCACGCCATCGGCGCCAAAGCCGGACAGGTCGCGGGTGGCGAAGAATCGCGTCAATTCGCGCCGCGCACTGGTTTCATCGAAGTGCCAGGGTGGACGCTTGCGCAGGCCGTTCAGTGTCGCGACCGACTGCGGCCACGCCACGTCTTCGCACACCAGCGTTTCCGCAGGCGTGAGCCGCGCGAGTTCCGCCGCGAGTGCGTCGGCGTCGGCGACTTCGCACAGCAGGAAGCGCCCACCGGCAAGATCGACCCACGCGAGTCCGAATCCGGATTGTCCCGCCGCGATCGCCAGCAGCAGGTTGTCGCGGCGCTCCGGCAGCAACGCCTCGTCGGTGAGCGTGCCGGGCGTCACCACCCGCACCACCTTGCGCTCCATCGGACCCTTGCCGCCCGGATCGCCTATCTGTTCGCAGATCGCCACCGATTCGCCGGCGCGCACCAGTTTGGCGAGATACGACTCCATCGCGTGGTAGGGCACGCCCGCCATCGGGATCGGCGCGCCGGCCGATTCGCCGCGCTGGGTCAGGGTGATGTCCAGCAGCCGCGCGGCCTTGCGCGCGTCGTCGTAGAACAGTTCGTAGAAATCGCCCATCCGGAAGAACAGCAGCGTGTCCGGGTGCTCGGCCTTGGCGGCAAAGTACTGGCGCATCAGCGGCGTGTGGCGGGCGAGGTCGGCGTGGTCCATCTGGGTGCGGTGAATCGGAAAGCGCGCAGTGTCGCATGCGCCGGGTCTGCGCCCAAGCTGCCCGGCTGTCATGAGATTGTCATGTTGCGACGCTGCAATAATCCCGTCACGGGACTGCCAAGAACCCCCGCATGCACAAGCGCGTACTGATCGTCGAAGACGAAGCGTCCATTCGCGACATGGTGGCGTTCGCCCTGCGCAAGGCCGACATGGAAGTGATCCATGCCGCGGACGCGCGCGCGGCGCTGGTGGCGATCAGCGACACGCCGCCCGATCTGATCCTGCTGGACTGGATGCTGCCCGGCATGACGGGCCTGGAGCTCGCGCGGCGCTTGCGTGGCGAAGAGCGCACCGCCGAGGTGCCGATCATCATGTTGACCGCGCGCGGCGAGGAGATGGATCGCGTCAGTGGCCTCGAAGCCGGCGTGGACGACTACGTGGTGAAGCCGTTCTCGACGCGCGAGCTGATTGCGCGGATCAAGGCGGTGCTGCGGCGCGCGCAGGCCGACGGCGGCACGGGATCGATCGAAATCGGCGGGCTTCGCATCGACGGCCCCGCGCACCGCGTGTACGCGGGCGACGTGCAGGTCGAGATCGGTCCCACCGAGTATCGCCTGCTGCATTTCTTCATGAGCCACCCCGAGCGCGCCTATTCGCGCGCCCAACTGCTGGACCAGGTCTGGGGCGGCAGCGTGTACGTCGAGGAACGCACGGTGGACGTGCACATCCGCCGCCTGCGCAAGACACTGGAACCGTTCGGGCTGGACCGGTTGATCCAAACCGTGCGGGGCACGGGCTATCGCTTCTCGGCATCACCGTGAATACCGATCGCGCGCGCGCGGGGCGCCTCGCGACCCAATTGCGCGACCTGCGCACCGTGGCTTGCGCACTGTCTGATGCGCTGGTCTTGCTGGATCCCGACGATCGCGTGTGCTGGTGCAATCCCGCGGCGCAGCGACTGCTCGGGGTCGCGTGGCCGCGCGACCGCGGCGTATCCATGGCGGCCCATTTTGGTGAGGGCGAGGCCGGCGCCTGGCTGCGGACGGGGCAGGGAGATGGCGACGATGTCGCGTCGCCGGTCGACACCACGATGCGCTTGCAGCTTTCGCTGATTCCCTACGGCGATAACCGTCGCCTGCTGATCGCGCGCGACATCAGCCGGGTCACGAAGCTGGAACAGGTGCGCCGGGATTTCGTGGCCAATGTCTCGCACGAGCTGCGTACGCCGCTGACGGTGATCCACGGTTATCTCGAACTGCTTGATCCGGAGGACGTACCGGCGCTGGCGCCGGTGCTCAACGAGATGCGCACGCAGTCGCAGCGGATGCGGCAGATCGTCGAAGACCTGCTTGAACTGTCGCGCCTGGAGATGCAGCAGCACGTGCCCGAAGAGCGCGTCGAAATGGCTCCGCTGCTGGAGTCGTTGCGCCGCGAGGCGGAAGCCTTGAGTCACGGCAAGCATCGCGTCGCGGTCGAAGATCATGGCCACATTGACCTGCTGGGTTCGCCCAAGGACCTGCACAGCGCGTTTTCCAACCTGGTCAGCAATGCGGTGCGCTATACACCCGAAGGCGGCAGCATCACGATCCGCTGGCGGCGTACCCCGACGGGTGCCGAGTATTCGGTCAGCGACACCGGCTACGGCATCCCCGCCGAGCACCTGGCGCGATTGACCGAGCGGTTCTACCGCGTCTCGTCCAGCCGCTCGCGCGCGACCGGTGGCACGGGGCTTGGTCTTTCCATCGTGAAGCACGTGCTGAACCTGCACGACGCGCAGTTGCGGATTGAAAGCGAGGCAGGCAAGGGCTCGACGTTCACGTGTGCCTTCGGCAAGGCGAGGTTGTTGCTCGAAGCCGATGCGTAGTTCGCCACGCAACATTCGTGCAACGCGTCCATGGCCAAGCAAAGCATGAGGCGGGGATCAATGCCAATCGACATGGATGGCGGGATCCATCCCGCGGATGGGCGTGCATGAAGGCCGCGCCATGGAGGAAATGGGCAAGGGGCCTCAGGCAGCAGACGTTGGTGGTCTACCATGCGGCCCGTGATCCGCGAACGCCGTGGTACGTCCGGGCCCTGGCGTTTGCGGTGGCGGCCTACGCGCTCAGTCCGATCGATCTCATCCCCGACTTCATCCCCGTACTTGGCTATCTGGATGATCTCGTTGTCGTCCCCTTGGGCCTGATGCTTGTGTTGCGGCTGACTCCGCGAGAGGTTCTGGTCGCCTCGCGGATCAAGGCGGAGGAAGCGGCCGATCGGCCGGTGAGTCGCGGCATGGCCGCCGCGATCGTTGGTATCTGGATCTTCGTCGCGGTTGTTCTCGGCCTCTGGGCATGGCGGGTATTTTGCACCTGGTGATCCAGGCCCGAGCACCGCGGCTTGGTCAGCGGCCACGATAAAAAAACGGCGGGCCATCCTTTGCCCGCCGCCACCGCTGACCTGCCGGGGATCGGACGCCTGGATCCGGCTCGGCGCACCTTCCTGTGATCGCCGGGATTCCGACATCCGGTCAGAACTTTACTTCGCCCCACGCGCCGATCTCGCGAGTGTGAATATCGATGGTGGTGTCGTTGCGCAGGCGTTCGTCCTTGTACGCGAGCGCGACCTTCACGCCCTTGGTGATCGGAAACGCGACGCCCGCATTCCAGTAAGTGTCTTCGAGCGAGGGGTCGAGCTCCTTGCTCGGCTTGACCCGGTCGTAGCGCGCGAACACCGACGCGCGCGCGAAGTCGTAGCTGCCCCACAGCGACCAACCCGATGCCGTATCCGTGGCGGGTGTGGCAACGTTCTTCCAGTCGTCCGCCCTGAACCACTCCGCGCCGAGGCGCAGGCCGTCGCGCTTCCACGCGGCCATCGCGTCATAGCGGCGGGCACCGTGCAGCGTCGGCGCGGTTTGCGTGTCCTTGCCCAGATCGCCGTCGTAGGCACCGACGGCAAACATCAGGCCCTTGACCGGCTGCAGGCCGACGCGGCCTTCGAAATCGACGTGACCGGAGTGCGACGGATTCTTGTAGCCGCCGCCGTTGATGGCCGACACCTGGTAGTTGAACATGCCGTTGTCGCCGAACAGATGCAGGCCCCAGTCCGCGGAGTTGCCGAGTTTCATCTTGTCGACCACGGTGTTCTCGACGAAGCGGTAGCCGTACCAATCCTCGACGAAGGGGATCCACGCCATGTTGGCCGAACCGACCCGCAGCGTCGCGAGCTTGTCGAACGCGCCCTGCAGGTAGGCCTTCTTCACGAACAGCTGGGTTTCGCCATCGTTGCTGACGTAGTTGAAGTCCGTGGTGAGGTTGGCCGACCAGATGTCGTCGAACTTGTGGTCGACCGAAAGGTAGAAGCGTTTGACGTCGAGGCCGGTGCCCGACGCGTCGGTTTTCGTGCCATTGCTGGTCTGGTCGATGTTGGTCATGTCCACGAACATCGTGCCGCCGACCTTGGTGTTTTCGGTCCATGCGGCAAGCGGGCTCGATGGGACCGGCGCCTGGGCCTGGCCTTGCGTCTGCTGTTTCTGCTCGA
Organism: Rhodanobacter sp.; assembly: GCA_044464225.1. Taxonomy (GTDB): domain Bacteria; phylum Pseudomonadota; class Gammaproteobacteria; order Xanthomonadales; family Rhodanobacteraceae; genus 66-474. The sequence goes on from JBIQLN010000003.1 coordinate 125,352, forward strand.
GTTCGGTGACTTTGGTCTGCAATGTCGCCAGTTGCGCGCGCAGCAGCGCCAGGTCGGCGGAATCGTTGCCGGCCGTTTGCGCCTGGGCGCCGAGGCTGGCAAGGGTCAATCCGGCGGCGATCGTCGCCACGAGCATCTTGATACGCACACGTTTCTCCTTGGTTGGATGGAAACAACGTGGCGAAAGATGCGCGACGCCGGTTACGGCGAGTTGGCATTTGCGTGACGGTTCGGTGACACGGAGCGCGTCGGCCGCTGTCATCTATCTGAAACATTTCTCTCATCGAACGGCAACAGGCGGCCGCTGGAATGTGCGTCATCGACCACGACGCACCAGGAGATCCGCGTGACCACCATGCAACGCAACAAACTTCGCCTGCTGGCACTTGCCACGTCGCTCGCGTTCGGCATCGGCGCGGCGCACGCCACCGACATCACCGGCGCTGGTTCCAGCTTCGTTTATCCGGTGATCTCGAAATGGTCGGCGGCTTACGCCGAGAAGACCGGCAACCGCGTGAACTACCAATCGATCGGTTCCGGCGGGGGGATCGCGCAGATCAAGGCCGGCACGGTCGACTTCGGCGCCAGTGACATGCCGCTCGACGAAGCCACGCTCGCCAAGTTCGGCCTGGGCCAGTTCCCCGACGTGATCGGCGGCATCGTGCCGGCGTACAACATCGCGGCCATCGCGCCCGGCAAGCTGGTGCTCGACGGCCAGGTGCTGGCGAAGATCTTCCTCGGCCAGATCACCAACTGGTCTGATCCTGCGATCGCCGCGTTGAATCCGGACATCGCATTGCCCAGCGCGAAGATCACCGTGGTGCATCGTTCGGATGGTTCGGGTACCACGTTCAACTTCTCCAACTATCTGTCCAAGGTCAGCCCGGGGTGGAAGTCCAGGGTGGGCGAGGGCACCGCGGTGAACTGGCCGACCGGCATCGGCGGCAAGGGCAACGAGGGCGTATCGGCTTACGTCAAGCAGATTCCGAATTCGATCGGCTACGTGGAATACGCCTACGCCGTACAGAACAAGCTGGGCTACGCGCGCATGAAGAACGCCGCGGGCAAGGTGGTCAGCCCCGGGTCCGCGAGCTTCCAGGCTGCCGCCGCGAACGCCGACTGGTCGCACGCCAGGAACTTCAACCTGCTGATGACCAACGCGCCGGGTGCCGACGCGTGGCCGATCACCGCGACCTCGTGGGTCATCATGGTCAAGCAACCGAAGAACGCCGCGAATTCGAAGGTGGCGCTCGATTTCTTCCGCTATGCCTACAGCGACGGCAAATCCGCGGCCGCGGCGCTGGACTACGTGCCGCTGCCAACCAGCCTGGTGAACCGGATCGAGGGCTACTGGAAGACCGAGTTCAAGCACTAGGCAGCGATGGAGTTCTTTCCTCCAGAAGAACCCGCGACTTGCAGGGCGGGAGTAGCGAAGCGAATCCCGCCGATGGTCACCGGGGCGGGTTGGCACCCGCCCTACAAAAGCGGACATCGAGTCGCCTCCTCCTGAGGGAGAAGGGGTAAACCGCCTTTAGTGAATATCCGATGTCATCGATTCCCGCCACCGTTGAACCGATGGAAACCGACCGCCGCAGCCGCGCCGACGCGCGCCACGATGCGTGGTTCCGCCGGCTGCTGAAGGCTTGCGCGCTGCTGGTGCTGGCAGCGCTGCTCGGTGCCGCGCTGTCCACGCTGTGGGGCGGGCGCGAGGTGCTGTTCGGACAGGGCCTGCATTTCCTGACCAGCACCGAGTGGAATCCGGTCACGGATGATTACGGCGCATGGGCACCCATCTTCGGCACCATGGTGACGTCGACGGTCGCGCTCGTGCTTGCAGTGCCGTTGAGTTTCGGCATCGCGCTGTTCCTCACCGAGATTGCGCCGGCCTGGTTGCGCGGCCCGGTCGCCACGGCCATCGAACTTTTGGCGAGCATCCCTTCGATCATCTACGGCATGTGGGGCCTGTTCGTGTTCGTGCCGTTCATGGCGCGGATCGAGCCCGCCTTGAACGAGACGCTGGGGCGCATTCCAGTCATCGGCAAGCTGTTCCAGGGCCCGCCGATCGGGTTGGGGCTTTTGACGGCCGGCATCGTGCTGGCGGTGATGATCCTGCCCTTCATCTCTTCGGTGATGCGCGAGGTGTTCCAGACGGTGCCGAACCGGCTCAAGGAATCGTCCTACGCACTGGGTTCGACCACGTGGGAAGTGGTGCGGGACATCGTGCTGCCGTACACCCGCTCGGCGGTGATCGGTGGCATCTTCCTGGGGCTGGGACGCGCGCTGGGCGAGACGATGGCGGTGACCTTCGTGCTCGGCAACGCGTACAACATCACGTCTTCGCTGTTGATGCCCGGCACTTCGATTTCCTCTTCGATCGCCAACGAATTCAACGAGGCGGTGGGCACGCACCGCTCGGCGCTGATCGCGCTGGGCTTCCTGCTGTTCGTGGTCACCTTCGTGGTGCTGCTGATCTCGCGCCTGATGCTGCGGCGACTCGCGCGACGAGAGGGCGCGTAATGGGCATCGACATCTACATACGACGGCGTGCGATCAACGTGGTGGCCATGTTGCTCAGTGGGCTCGCCGCCGCGGTGGGTTTGGTGTTCCTGATCTGGATTCTGTGGATCACGGTGAAGAACGGTATCGCTGCCATCGACCTCAAACTGTTCACGAAAATCACCGCGTATGGCGCCGAGGGCGGCCTTTCGAATGCGATTGTCGGCAGTCTGGTCATGGACTTGGTCGCGCTCGCGATTTGCGCGCCGATCGGTGTGTTGGCCGGCACCTTCCTTGCCGAATATGCGAACCGCACAAAGCTGGGTGCCACGATCCGCTTCTTGAACGACATCCTGCTGTCGGCGCCGTCGATCGTGCTGGGCCTGTTCGTGTACGTGATCGTGGTGCTGCCGATTTCGAACCTCACCCACGGCGCGGTGTCATTCTCCGGCCTTGCTGGCGCCATCGCGCTGGCGCTGATCGGCCTGCCCGTGATCGTGCGCACCACCGACGAGATGCTGCAACTGGTGCCCGGCACGCTGCGCGAAGCCGCCTTGTCGCTGGGCATCCCGCAATGGAAATTGACGACGCAGGTGCTGATGCGCGCGGCGGTTTCGGGCATCGTCACCGGCGTGCTGCTGGCGCTGGCGCGCCTCGCCGGCGAAACCGCGCCGCTCCTGTTCACCGCCTTCGGCAACAACTTCATGGTCGCCAATCCGCTGGACAAGATGGCGAGCATTCCCGTGGCCATCTACCAGTACACCAACGACCCCGATCCGGCGCTGCATGCGATCGCCTGGGCCGGCGCGTTGCTGATCACGCTGTTCGTGCTGCTGCTCAGCCTGTCCGCCCGCTGGTACTTGCATCGTCACAAGGTCACCCATGACTGAATACACCTCCATGCTCAATGCTCCTCACACCTTCGCCGTGGCGGCATCTGCGGTCGCGGCGGTGCCACCGTCCAAGCTGGCGGTGCGCAATCTCGATTTCCTGTACGGCGACTCGCAGGCGCTGAAGAACATCAGCATGGACCTGCCCGAAAAGCAGGTCAGCGCGATCATCGGCCCATCAGGTTGCGGCAAGTCCACCTTGTTGCGCGTGTTCAACCGCATCTACGCGATCTACCCGAATCAGCGCGCGATCGGCGAGGTGCTGCTGGATGGGGAGAACGTCCTCGACGCCAGGTACCCCGTCCACAAACTCCGCAGCAAGATCGGCATGGTGTTCCAGAAGCCGGTGCCGTTCCCGATGACGATCTTCGAGAACATCGCCTGGGGCATCCGTCATCACGAAAGACTTTCGAAGGCGGAAATGGAGGCGCGTGTCGAACAGGCACTGCACCGCGCGGCATTGTGGGACGAGGTGAAGGGCAAGCTGAAGCGCAGCGCGCTGGGCCTGTCGGGTGGCCAGCAGCAGCGGCTGTGCATCGCGCGCAGCATCGCGCTGAAACCCGAAGTGCTGCTGTTGGATGAGCCCACCTCGGCGCTGGACCCGATCGCCACGGGCCGCATCGAGCAATTGATCGAGGAGCTCAAGCGCGACTACACGATCGTGATCGTCACCCACAACATGCAGCAGGCCGCGCGCGTGTCCGACCGCACCGCCTTCATGTACCTGGGCGAACTGGTGGAATTCGACGAAACCGAAAAGATCTTCACCAAGCCCGCCAAGCGGCAGACCGAGGACTACATCTCCGGAAGGTTTGGGTGACACATTACAACCCTCTCCCTTCGGGAGAGGGTGCCCGAAGGGCGGGTGAGGGTACGCCGGAAATGCAGCGTCCGAACCTTGCCGAACCCTCACTCCCAACACCTCTCCCGCAAGGAGAGGGGAGACAAGCGCGAGACAAATCATGAACACGACACCCCAGCCCCATGACCACCTCGTGAAAAGCTACGACGAGGAAATGTCCCGTCTGACCGGCGAGATTGCCGCGATGGGTGAACTCTCGGCCAAGCAACTGGAAGCCGCCATGGACGCGCTGGGCAAGCGCGACAGCAAGGCCGCCCAGCGCGTCGCCGACAACGATGACGCGATCGACGACCAGGAGCGCCGGATCAGCGGCGACGTCCTTCGATTGCTGGCGTTGCGCCAGCCGATGGCGCGCGACCTTCGCGAGGTCCTCGCCGCGTTGCGCATCGCTTCCGACATCGAGCGGATCGGCGACTACGCCACCAACGTCGCCCGGCGCTCGATGACGTTGAACCTCTCCGCGCCCGTGCCGCTGGTGGGCAGCCTCGGGCCGATGTCGAGGATGGCCTGCAGGCTCGTCCGCGACGCGATGCGGGCATACGCCGCGCAGGACGCCAACCTGGCGTACGCCGTATGGGAGCGCGATGCCGACCTCGATGTCCTCTACACCACGCTGTTCCGTGAACTGCTCACGTACATGATGGAAGACCCGCGCAGCATCACGGCCTGCACGCACCTGCTGTTCATCGCCAAGAATATCGAGCGCATCGGCGACCATGCGACCAACATCGCCGAGAACATCTGGTTCGTCGTGCGCGGCGAGACGCTCAACGAGCCGCGTGCCCGGCACGACCCGACTTACGACCCTTGATTCGCGGCGTCAGCGCCTTTCGCCGCGAGTTCATTGCGCAATAGCGAAGCTGCAACACGACTCGTCGCCAGTGGCTACGTGCTTGGCGCGCGCGCCGGATTGCGGTAGAACGATGCTTTCCGATAACGAAAGCCACCGTGAAAACCGTTCCCGACGATGCAACGCTGCGTCGCGGCGCCGAGCAGGTCGCCGAAGCCTTGCGTGCAAACGGCGAAATGCTGGCGACCGCCGAATCCTGCACCGGCGGCTGGATCGCCAAGGCCTGCACCGATCTTGCCGGAAGCTCCGAGTGGTTCGAGTCGGCGGCGGTAACCTACAGCAACCGTGCCAAGCAGGCGCTGCTGGGCGTCACCTCGGCCACGCTTGACCGACACGGCGCGGTCAGCCGCGAATGCGCGCTGGAAATGGTGGCGGGCGTGCTCGCGCGCTTCGATGCGAGCGTGGCGGTGGCGGTCACCGGGATCGCGGGACCCGGCGGCGGCACTCCGGAGAAACCGGTCGGCACGGTCTGGATCGCATGGCAGCGGCGCGGCCACACGGCGCGGGTTGAATGCCGCGGGTTCGATGGCGACCGCGATGCCGTACGCCGCCAGACCGTTGCCGCCGCCCTGGAAGGCATTCAGAAAATCCTTACGGAATGAAGCGGTCCGAGCCACTGTTCGCGAGCGGGTGGTATGAAATAATGGCAACGTCATCGCGATGGCGTAGTCTCAACCTGTGAGAACCGCGCCCGCGACACTTCACACAGCACGATCAATCGAGGGTTTCACGATGGACGACAACAAGCGCCGCGCACTGGCTTCCGCTCTGGGCCAGATCGAGAAGCAGTTCGGCAAGGGCGCGGTGATGCGCATGGGCGATCGCACGGCGGAAGCCATCGATACGGTTTCCACGGGCTCGCTCGGCCTCGACGTCGCGCTGGGCGTCGGCGGTCTGCCGCGCGGCCGCGTGGTGGAAATCTACGGTCCGGAATCCTCTGGCAAGACCACGCTCACCCTGCAGGTGATCGCAAGCTGCCAGAAGAACGGCGGCACTGCGGCGTTCGTCGATGCCGAGCACGCGCTCGATCCGACCTACGCGGCCAAGCTCGGCGTCAACGTGGACGACCTGCTGGTTTCGCAGCCCGACACCGGCGAGCAGGCGCTGGAAATCGCCGACATGCTGGTGCGCTCCAACGCGGTCGACGTGGTGGTAGTCGACTCGGTCGCGGCGCTGACGCCGAAGGCCGAAATCGAAGGCGAGATGGGCGACTCGCACGTCGGCCTGCACGCGCGCCTGATGAGCCAGGCGCTGCGCAAGCTGACCGGCAACATCAAGCGTTCCAACACGCTGGTGATCTTCATCAACCAGATCCGCATGAAGATCGGCGTGATGTTCGGCAACCCGGAAACCACCACCGGCGGCAACGCGCTGAAGTTCTACGCCTCGGTGCGTCTCGACATCCGCCGCATCGGCGCGGTGAAGAAGGGCGAGGAAGTGATCGGCTCGCAGACCCGCGTGAAGGTGGTGAAGAACAAGGTCGCGCCGCCGTTCCGGCAGACCGAATTCGAGATCCTGTACGGGGAGGGCACCTCCTACGAGGGCGAACTGATCGAATTGGGCGTCGCCAACAACCTGGTCGAAAAATCGGGTGCCTGGTACAGCTACAACGGCGAACGGATCGGACAGGGCAAGGAAAACGCCCGCCAGTGGTTCAAGGACAATCCGGCCGCGGCCAAGGAACTCGACACGGCGTTGCGCGCCAAGCTGCTGGTGGGCACGGGCAACAGCGGCGTCACGGCCACCGAAGATGCCGAAGAGGTCGAGGCATAGGGTCCATCGGACATCCAGCACATCCCGTGATGGGTGGCGATGCGAACGCGACGCGGCCGAAATCCGGACAAGGGCGCGAGTGATCGCGATGCCTATGATCGTGCGCTCGGGATGCTGGCGCGCCGCGAGTATTCGCAACGCGAATTGCGTGCGCGGCTGGAGCATGCCGGTTGTGACGAGGCCGAAGCCGAAGCGGCCCTCGGGAAACTGCGCGAACAGGAATATCAGGACGACGCGCGTTTCGGTGAAATGATCGTGCGGGCGCGCGCGGGGCAGGGTTACGGGCCCGCGCGTATCCGGGCCGAGTTGCGCTCGCACGGGCTCGCCGATGCCGCGATCCGCGCGTTGCTCGATGCCGCGGAAACCGATTGGGAAGCGTCCGCCAGGACGCAACTGCACAAGAAGTACGGCAGCAAGCCCGCCGCCGACCACATCGAACGTGGCAAGCGCGCGGCCTTCCTCTTGCGTCGCGGTTTCACCGCCGCCACAGTTAGAATCGTCACCCATTCCGAGGTCGGCGATTCCGGCGATTGAAGTCATTGTTTTGCGATCATCCCTGATCGCGGCATCGTGAAACGTGGGGCAAACGAAAACGTCGCCGTGGACGTCAGCATCAGAACGGCCTTCCATGGCCTGACCTTCAACAACAGCGGCTCCGGGCCAGCCCTTTGCGGACCCCGAGATCGTCACTACCTGAGCTTTCCAACGCAACTGCATGAAAACTGCCGAGATTCGCACCCGCTTTCTTGAATTCTTCAAGGAACGTGGCCACACCATCGTTCCTTCCGCGCCACTGGTGCCGGCCAACGACCCGACGCTCCTGTTCACCAACTCGGGGATGGTGCAGTTCAAGAACGTGTTCCTCGGCAGCGAGAAGTTGCCGTACGTGCGCGCGGCCGACGTGCAGCGTTGCCTGCGTGCCGGCGGCAAGCACAACGATCTCGATTCGGTGGGCTACACCGCGCGCCACCACACCTTTTTCGAAATGCTGGGCAACTGGTCGTTCGGCGATTACTTCAAGAAGGAAGCGATCGAGTGGGCGTGGGAATTGCTGACCCGCACGTTTGGATTGCCGCCCGAAAAACTGTGGGTGACGGTTTACCACACCGACGACGAGGCTTACGGCATCTGGAAAAATGATGTCGGCGTACCTGCAGAGCGCATCGTGCGGATCGGCGACAACAAGGGCGCGCCGTTCGCGTCCGACAATTTCTGGCAGATGGCGGACACCGGGCCGTGCGGCCCATGCAGCGAAATCTTCTACGACCATGGTGCGGATGTGGCCGGCGGGCCGCCCGGGTCGCCCGATGAAGACGGCGATCGCTACATCGAAATCTGGAACCTGGTGTTCATGCAGTTCGACCGTGCCGAGGACGGCGCGCTGTCGCCGCTGCCCGCGCCGTGCGTGGATACCGGCATGGGGCTGGAACGCCTCACGGCGGTACTGCAGGGGGTCCACTCCAATTACGAGATCGACCTGTTCCAGCGCCTGATCGCGGCCGCGCAAAAACTCACCGGCTGCAGCGATCACGAGAACAAATCGCTGCGCGTGATCGCCGACCACATCCGCGCCTGTGCGTTCCTGATCGTGGACGGCGTATTGCCGTCGAACGAAGGCCGCGGCTACGTGCTGCGCCGGATCATCCGCCGCGCATTGCGTCATGGCTGGATGCTGGGCGTGCGCGGCGAGTTCTTCTGGAAGATGGTGGCGCCGCTGGTCTCGGAAATGGGTGGGGCCTACCCGGAGCTTGCAGCGAAAGAGGCATTCGTCGAGCAAGCCCTGCGTGCCGAGGAACAGCGTTTCGGCGAGACGCTGGAACACGGCATGAAAGTCTTCGACGACCTGGCCGGCAGATCCGGCGTGACGATTTCCGGCGAAGATGCTTTTCGCCTGTACGACACCTATGGGTTCCCGGTGGACCTGACCGCGGACATGGCGCGCGAACGTGGCGCGGTCGTGGACATGGGGGGGTTCGAGCGCGCGATGGAAGCCCAACGCGAACGCGCGCGCGCCGCCAGCAAGTTCGAGAGCAAGGCGCAGCTGCCCGCCGAAATCGCCAGCAGCCTTTCACCGACACAGTTTCTTGGCTACGAGACACTCGAAGCGAAAGGCTGCCAGGTGCTGGCAATCCTTCGCGACGGCCGCGCCATTGAAACACTGGCGCCCGGCGAATCGGCCGCGATCATCCTGGATCGTACCCCGTTCTACGCGGAGTCGGGCGGGCAGGTCGGGGACACGGGTGCGCTGGAACATGCGTCGGGACGCTTCCTCGTCGACGACACGCAAAAGTTCGGCGGCCAGTTCCATGGCCACGTCGGGGCGTGGAGGGGTGATGCGCCACTGCGCGTGGGCGATGCCGTGTTTGCGCGTGTCGATGCCCCGCGCAGGCAGGCAACGGTATTGAACCACTCGGCAACGCATCTGTTGCACGCCGCCTTGCGCGAGACGCTGGGGGAACACGTGACGCAGAAGGGCTCGCTGGTTGCGCCCGACCGGCTGCGCTTCGACTTTTCGCATTTCCAGCCGGTGAAGCCGGAGGAACTGCGCCGGATCGAAGATCGCGTCAATGAGCAAATCCGCCGCAACGAGGCGGCCGAAATCCGCCATATGGGTTACGACGAGGCGATCGCCTCCGGGGCGATGGCGCTGTTCGGCGAAAAGTATGGCAATGAGGTGCGGGTGCTGCGCATGGGCGATTTTTCGACCGAGCTGTGCGGCGGCACGCACGTGTCGCGCACCGGTGACATCGGCCTGTTCAAGATCATGTCGGAATCGGGTGTCGCGGCCGGCGTCCGCCGCATCGAAGCGCTGACCGGGTCCGGCGCGATGGCGTACGTGGCGGAAGAAGAGCATCGGCTCGGCGAAGTCGCTGGCCTGCTGTCGTCCAGTGCCGCCGATGTCGCCGACAAGTTGCGCCAGCTCATCGACAAGCAGAAGAAACTGGAGCGCGCGCTGGAGGTCCTGAAAGCCAGGGCTGCCGGTGCGGCGACCGGCGACCTGGCCGCGCATGCGCAGGATGTCGAAGGCGTCAAGGTGATCGCTGCGCGCGTGGATGGCATGGACGCGAAGGCGTTGCGCGATGCAGCCGATACCTTGAAGCAGAAGCTCGGTGATTGCGTGGTGCTGCTTGCGTCGGGCGACGACGGCAAGGTGGCGCTGGTCGGGGGCGTGCATGGCGCGGCGTTGGGCAAGGTCAAGGCCGGGGAGGTCGTGGCACACGTGGCCCGGCAGATCGGCGGCAAGGGCGGCGGACGGCCCGACATGGCACAGGGCGGCGGCGTCGATTCGCCCGCGCTGGACCAGGCGCTGCAGGGCCTTCCGGAGTGGCTCGCGCAGTTCCTTCAATAAGTGTTGCACCCCTGCCAGAAGTCACGCTTCTTTCGTTGCGCAGGTTCGGCGCGTTCATATATAGTCGCGGGGCGTTTGATCGCCCCTGCACCGGTCTAGTGCGGGAGATGGAGGAACCTGAACGTCGCGATGCGTCTGCGTCGGCTCGCGACCGTCCTGTCTTGCCGCGATTCGCGATCCGGAGGGGAACGCGCGCTGCGGTTTTCGGGTCCAACGGATCCGGGTGAATGGAGTTCTGTCATGTTGATTTTGACCCGCCGGGTTGGGGAAACCCTGATGATCGGCGATCAGGTAACCGTTACGGTGCTGGGCGTGAAGGGCAACCAGGTACGTATCGGCATCACGGCGCCGAAGGATGTCGCGGTGCATCGCGAAGAGATCTACCAGCGCATCAAGCAGGAACACGAGGCGGGCGGCGGCGCGGTGGCCGAGTCCGACGAACCCCCTCGGCACGAAGCGACCCACGGGTGACACCGGCAGGTCGCGCGGCTTTACCGCAGGGGGATATGCCTTTATCCTGATCGACCGGTTTCACCGGTCGTTCTTTGCGCGCGCCGCGTATGCGCGCAAAGGCCGAAGCAGGTTGCAAAGTTCGCGGAGATGCCCGGGACTCCGAGCGAAGCGAGGGCGAGCATCATGGATGATGCGAGCATATCCCGAACGGAACATCGGCTTGCCTGGATGACCGTTGTTACACTGGCTGGATACAAACAGGTCCGGAGAGATGCCCGAGAGGCCGAAGGGGCTCCCCTGCTAAGGGAGTATCGGGTCAAAAGCCTGATCGAGGGTTCGAATCCCTCTCTCTCCGCCATTCAATCGTTGACGAGTTTGCCGCGACACCGGATAATTCGCGGCTCGCTTCAGCGTTCCAATGCGCCCGTAGCTCGGCTGGTCGAGCGGGAGGCGCTTGCGACAGTCCGATGGATTGTCGCGCCGAGCGTGAGGAGGAGGCATGGATGCCGACTGGATGTTCGCACCATGGATGGTTCGAAGTACAACAGTTCCAATGCGCCCGTAGCTCAGCTGGATAGAGTACCAGGCTACGAACTTGGTGGTCGGGAGTTCGAATCTCTCCGGGCGCGCCAATCGACGAAGAAGCCGGCGGATATTCCCGTCGGCTTCTTCGTCTCCGGAACCCGATCGCGCGATGAAGGTGCGTTGACCCGTACGATCGCGCGAACGTACCATTGCCTGTCTGCCGCGGCATTGTTCGTCCGTGGCCATCGGGGTATAGCTCAGTCTGGTAGAGCGCCAGCTTTGGGAGCTGGATGTCGGGGGTTCGAATCCCTCTGCCCCGACCATTGTCCATTCGTGGAATCGATCCTCGATCGCTGCCTCGGGTCGCCCCACCTCTCGCCCCGGAACGCAGTCCCTGCACCGGCTTGCCATGGCCAGCCGCGGCCGGGGGCATGGCGACGGGCGCATGGAACCGTGGTCCGCTGCATGGGACGATCGCACCGTGGGCGGTTTCTTGCGAGAATGCGCCAGCCAAGGCGCCTGTAGCTCAATCGGATAGAGCATCGGCCTTCTAAGCCGACGGTTGCTGGTTCGATTCCAGTCAGGCGCGCCATTTCGCAACGGTCGCGTGCTCCGTGCCGTGTCCCCACGGGCCCGCTGGCGTCGTGCTGGCGAACGCGCTGCACCGATTCGCGCTCCGGAGTAGCATTCGGGAACCCCTTCGGCTCCGGCCACGGCTCTCCGGGAGGCTCACATGCGATTCATCGGTGCGCTGGTTTTCTGGATCATCATCGCGATCATTGCCTATTTCGTCGTGGCCTTCACGGGCGCGTACCAGGTGGGAGCGGACGTCCCGCACTGGAGCATCACCCGGCAGGCAATCGGGTTCCTGCGCGAACACACCGTCGAGCGCCATGCCGCCGACATCAAGCCGCCGCCGCTGGATGATCCGGCAATGATCAAGCTGGGCGCCGAGCATTACGCCGAAATGTGCACGGGCTGCCATCTCGCGCCCGGCATGGGTCATTCCGAATTGCGCGATGGCCTGTATCCGAAGCCGCCGAACCTCACGCACTTCGCGCCCGATCCCGCGGAGTCGTTCTGGATCATCAAGCATGGCCTCAAGATGACCGCGATGCCGGCGTGGGGCGCTACCCACGACGACCCCACGATCTGGGCGATGGTGGCGTACCTCCAGAAACAGCCGCGGATGAGTGCGGCGGAATACCAGTCGCTCACGGCGAATGCCTCGGCCATGGAAGAACATGGCGAGGCTCCGACGAATGCCGCACCGGCACCTGCGCCGGGCGGATCGGCGGCGATGCCGGTGCCGGCTTCCAGCGCGCACTGATGCCAACCCGCGAAGTCGACGGGTCGCTTCGGGCGGCCTGTCGGCCGTGGGTCCCGTCTGGATGACCCTTGACCCTGGACCATGGTCAAGGGTTTAGACTGTGCGGCATGGACACACAGACTACCCGGCACGTCACCATTGGCGCGGTCGCCCGTCGCGCCGGCGTCGGCATCGACACCATCCGCTATTACGAACGCGAAGGGCTGCTGCCTGCGCCGCGCCGCCGCGCCTCCGGCTATCGCGACTACGAGCCGGACGTCGTCGAACGCCTGCGCTTCATCCGCCGCGCCAAGGATCTCGGTTTCACGCTGGAGGAGATCCGCGAATTGCTGGCGCTTTCCACCGATCGCGAACGTGGCGTGAAAACCGTCAAGCAGAGGGCCGAAGCGCGACTGGGCGAAGTCGAGCAACGCATCCGCGAATTGCAACGGATGAAGCGCGGGCTGAAGCAGCTCATCGATGCGTGTCCCGGCCACGGTCCGCTGGAACATTGTCCGATCCTGCGCGCACTCGGTGGCGAGGACAGGGCATGAACGCGCACGAACAAGGCCATTGCCACGCGCATGCGGCGCACGGCGAGAACGCCGCCGCGGCGCAGGCAACCGATCCGGTCTGCGGCATGCAGGTTGCGACGACCTCGCCGCGCCACGCAGATCACGACGGCACGCGTTACTGGTTCTGCTGCGATGGCTGCCGGGACAAGTTCCGCGCCGATCCGGACAAGTATCTGGCGAAGGCCGGATCGCCGCACGCTGCGCATGGTCGTGTCCATCATCCACATGGCGACGCACCCGCGCTGCCGCAGAAAGCGCCGGCCGGCACGATCTACACCTGCCCGATGCATCCGGAAGTGCGACAGGTCGGTCCGGGCCATTGTCCCAAGTGCGGCATGGCGCTGGAACCCGAGCTGCCGGGCGTGGACGAGGACGATGGCGGCGAGCTGCGTGCGCTCACGCGCCGATTCCGGGCGCTGGTGGCGCTGACGATTCCCGTGTTCGTGCTGGCGATGGGGCCGCACCTGTTCGGCTGGCGGTGGCCGCCGTCGTGGAATGCGATCGCCGGCTGGATCGAGGCGGTGCTGGCGACCATCGTGGTGCTGTGGGGCGGCGCATCGTTCTTCGTGCGTGGCTGGCGTTCGCTCAAACCCTGGTCGCCGAACATGTACACGTTGATCGCGCTGGGTACCGGCGTCGCCTGGCTGTACAGCGTGGTCGCGTTCCTGCTGCCCGATCTGTTTCCGGCGGGTTTTCGCGACATGCACGGCCGCGTTGGCGTGTATTTCGAATCGGCCGCGGTCATCGTCACCCTGGTGACGCTGGGTGACTGGCTGGAACTGCGTGCGCGCCGCCGCACCGGTTCCGCGCTGCGTGCATTGCTGGACCTCGCGCCCAGGACCGCGCGCCGCATCGCCGCGGACGGAAGCGAGTCCGATGTGCCGCTGGACGACGTCCGGGCCGGCGACATCTTGCGGGTGCGCCCGGGCGAAAAGGTCCCGGCGGATGGCGTGGTCCTCGATGGCACCAGCCATATCGACGAATCGATGCTGACCGGCGAGTCGATGCCGGTCGCGAAAGGCATGGATGACCGTGTCACCGGCGGTACCGTGAACCAGGATGGCGCGTTCACGATGCGCGCCGACAGGGTCGGCGCCGACACCATGTTGTCACGCATCGTCGCGCTGGTCGCACAGGCTCAGCGCAGCAAGGCGCCGCTGCAGCGCGTGGCCGATCGCGTGGCCGCATGGTTCGTGCCCGCGGTGGTGGGTGTGGCGGTGCTGGCGTTCATTGCATGGGCGGCGGTGGGGCCGGAGCCCAAGGCCGCGCATGCACTGATCGCCGCGGTGTCGGTGCTGATCATCGCGTGCCCGTGTGCACTGGGTCTGGCGACACCCATTTCGATCATGGTCGCGAGCGGGCGCGGCGCGCACCTCGGCGTGCTGTTCCGCGACGCCTCGGCGATTGAAACCTTGCGGGGCGCGGACGTGCTGCTGGTCGACAAGACCGGCACGCTCACCGAAGGGAAACCCTCGCTGCGTACCCTGGAAACCTTCGGCGGAATCGGCGGGGACAAGCTATTGTCGTTGGCCGCTGCGCTGGAGCGGCCGAGCGAGCATCCGCTGGCGCGGGCGATCGTGGCGGCCGCCGAGGCACGTGGCAAGGCCATTCCGGATGTCGATGGTTTCAAGGCGCTGGTCGGACGCGGCGTCAGTGGACGCGTGGAGGGCCGCGACATAGCGATCGGGAACGCGCGGTTGCTGGACGAAATTGGCGTACGCGCCGATGCAGCCGTCCGCAACAAGGCCGAGGCGCTGCGCGGCGAAGGCGCGACCGTGATGTTCATGGCGAGCGACGGCGAGGTGGTCGCGCTGCTGGCGATCGCGGATCGCATCAAGGACGACACGCCGGCCGCGCTTGCCGCGCTGCGCGAGGAAGGCATGCGCATCGTGATGCTGACCGGCGACAACGCCACCACCGCGCGCGCCGTCGCCGGGAAGCTGGGCATCGGGGAAGTGCATGCGGACGTGTCGCCCGCGGACAAGGCCGGCGTGGTCGGGGCGCTGAAGCGGGAAGGGCGCACGGTTGCGATGGCCGGGGACGGCATCAACGATGCACCGGCGCTTGCCGCGGCCGACATCGGCATCTCGATGGGGGCGGGCGCCGACGTGGCGCTGGAAAGCGCGCCGGTGACGCTGGTGCGCGGCGATCTTTCCGGCATCGCGCGCGCGCGGGCGTTGTCCCGGGCGACGGTGCGCAACATCCACCAGAACCTGTTCTTCGCGTTCGTGTACAACGCCATCGGCGTGCCGATCGCGGCGGGCGTGCTGTATCCGGTATTCGGGATCGTGCTGTCGCCGATGATCGCGGCGCTCGCGATGAGCCTGTCTTCGGTCTCCGTGGTATCCAATGCGTTGCGGTTGCGCGGGGCGCGGCTGGAGCCGCGCGCCTGACGGGTTATGATCGGGTACCCGTCATCGAGGAGTCACGTCATGTGCAGGTTCTTGATCGGCCTGGTCCTGTCGAGTGTTGCCACGCTTGCGCTGGCCGCCGGGCCCGCGCTGCCCACCAGCAAGGCGCCCGCCGGTGCGAAGGTGTATATCATCAGTCCCGCCGATGGCGCGACGGTGGGGCGTGAATTCACGGTGCGGTTCGGCCTTTCCGGCATGGGCGTGGCTCCGGCCGGCGTCGAAAAGGAACACACCGGCCACCACCATCTGCTGATCGACGTCGCGACGTTGCCCGCGGCGGGTCAGCCCATTCCGAACGACGACAACCACAAGCACTTCGGTGGCGGCCAGACCGAGACGGTGCTGCACCTTTCGCCGGGCACGCACACGCTGCAACTGGAATTGGGCGATGCCAACCACGTGCCATTCGACCCCCCGGTGGTCTCCAGCAAGATCACGATCCACGTGAAATGAAAAAGCCGCGCGGATGGCCCGCGCGGCTTTTTCGATGGATCGGTGCGAATGCGGGTCAGCGTGCGAACAACGGCTTGTTGAGGCGCGCGATCAGGCGTTCGCGGCGCGACGTGCGCGGGCCCGCTTCGCCCGCGTCGGCCTTGGGCGCGGCTTCGAGCCGGCCATCGGCAAAACTGCCATTCATGTAATCGACCACTTCTTCGTAAGTCATGCCCGAGGCGGCCACGATTTCATCGACGGTGGCGTAGTCCTTCACCATCTCCTTGGCCAGCCGGAAATGCTTCGGAAATTCGCGTTCCGTTTCCGGCCAACGCGTCAACTTGTAGCGGTCGTTGCGGCCCAACTTGCGACCGAGGATGCCGGGCGTGGCGATGAAACCGGCGTACCAGCGCAGGCGGCTCAGCGGTTGGGTTGGGTTGGCCGCGCGCGCGGCATTGAGCGCCTCGGAGTAGATGGGCGTCCACGCGCTGGCGGGTTGCTCGAGCAGTGCGGCGAGCGGCTTCAGGGAAGTCGACTCGAAGTGGTAGACGTTCTTTTCGGGATCCACTACCAGTTCGGCACCGTCCGGCCCGACCAGTTTGCGCGGGCTGGAAAACGTGCCCTGTACAAGCGCCAGGGCCAAGGCTTCGGCCGCGTTCACCGGACCGACCTCCGCCGCGTTGACCTGCACCGCTTCCGGCGCCTCCGCGACCTCCGGTGCGATGTCCCCGGCGGGCAGCACGTCGTCGGCGTGCACGCCGGAAAGCCATGCCTCGAGACCGGCCGCGGTGGTGCGTGGCGCGGTGGAACCCGCGGATTCCGAATCGAATGTCATTTCCTGGTCACCTTGCATGTCGGCGTTCCCCTCCGGATCCAACACCAAAACCGATCGGCGGAAATCGAACTGCCTCTGCGCCGATCGCTGCAATGCGCGTGCCAGTTTACGCAGCGAAGCCAGCCAGGACGCGTGCCGCGACGTAAACATTGGTTACGGGTTCCTGGAACACCGCGGCATGCAACGTCCGACCGGTTGCCGGCGAGCGCGGTGCGGTCGGGGTCATGCGCCGGTCAACGTGGCGGCGACAAGGGACGGCCGCGGGATTTGGCAAGCCGCCAGGTCACGGCGTTTTGCGCCAGGTACCACGCCTCGAAAGCCGTTTCGAACCTGCAGCGAACCGCGCAGCCCTCGATGGCGGCGCGGCAAAACAATCAGGCCGGAACCGGCTCCACGGGTTGCCGGGCCTGCAGCGCCCACAACGCCGCGTAGCGGCCGCCGAGCGCGAGCAGTTCGGCATGGGTGCCGCTTTCGACAATGCGGCCGCGATCCAGCACCAGGATCCGATCGGCATCGACGATGGTCGAAAGCCTGTGCGCCACGATCAGGGTGGTGCGCCCGCGGGCGATTTCGGAGAGCTCCGCCTGGATGATCTTCTCGGTGCGGGTATCGAGCGCGCTGGTGGCCTCGTCGAACACCAGGATGCCGGGATTCTTCAGCAACGCACGTGCAATCGCGACCCGCTGCTTTTCGCCGCCCGAAAGTTTCAGTCCGCGTTCGCCCACCGTCGTTTCGTAGCCTTGCGGCAGGCTCATCACGAATTCGTGGATATGCGCGGCGCGTGCTGCGGCTTCCACCTCGTCACGCGTGGCGTCGGTGCGGCCGTAGGCGATGTTGTAGTAGATGGTGTCGTTGAACAGCACCGTGTCCTGCGGCACGATGCCGATCGCCGCGCGCAGCGATTCCTGGGTAACCGCGCGGATGTCCTGCCCGTCGATCGTGATGCGTCCGCCGCTGACGTCGTAGAAGCGGAACAACAGTCGCGACAGGGTCGATTTGCCCGCACCCGTTTCACCGACCACGGCCAGCGTCTTGCCGGGCGGAATCGTGAAGTCGATGTCGTCCAGGATCGCGCGATCGGGGTTGTAGCGGAACGACACGTGCTCGAAACGCACCTCGCCGCCATCCGGCGCCAGCGATTTTGCGCCGGACGCGTCCTGCACTTCGGCGTGTTCGTCGAGCAGGGAGAACATGTGTTCCATGTCGATCACGCCCTGCTTGATCTGCCGCCACGTGAAGCCGAGCATGTTGAGGGGAATCGCGAGCTGCAGCAGCCAGCCGTTGACCATCACGATGTCGCCGACCGAAAGCGTATGCGCGACCACACCGGAAGCCGCCATCGCCATCAGCAGGGTCACGCCGACCGCGATCACCAGTGCCTGCGCGCCGTTCAGCACGGCCAGCGAGGCTTCGGTTTTCACCGCCGCGTCTTCGTAGCGGCGGAGGTCGGCGTCGTAGCGGCGCGCCTCGAATTCCTCGTTGCCGAAATACTTCACCGTTTCGTAGTTGAGCAGGCTGTCGATCGCGCGCGCGTTGGCCAGGCTCTCGACCTCGTTCATCACCCGCACGCCGGCGGTGCGCCACTCGGTGATCCAGATGGTCACGACGATGTAGATGGCCATCGTGACCAGGGTGATCACGGCGTAGCGCCAGTCCAGTTGCCGCAGCATGAAGGCGATCACCACCGCGATTTCGAAGATCGTCGGCACGATGTTGAACACCACCCAGCCGAGCAGGTTGTACACGCCCCGGGTGCCGCGCGAGATGTCGCGGCCGACGCCGCCGGTGTGGCGGTCCAGGTGGAAGCGCAGCGACAACTGGTGCAGGTGCCGGAAGGCGTCCAGCCCCGACGCGCGCATCGCGCGCTGGCTGACGCGCTCGAACACGGTGTCGCGGAGCTGCCCGAACAATGCGCCGATCAGGCGCAACACCCCGTACAACGCAATCAGCGCGATCGGCACGGTGAGCGCTGCGATGCGCGGATCCAGATGATCGACGATGCTCTTGAAAGCGAGCGGCACGTAAACCGTCGCCACCTTGGCAATTACCAGCAGCGCCGCGGCAATCGTCATGCGCGCCGGGAAGCCGCGGATGTAGGGCCAGAGCATGCCGAGCACCCGCAGCGTTCCACTGCCCGGGCGGGATCGTCGCGATTGCGCCCGGGGTGGAACGGCCGGTTCCGCGGTCGTTCCACGTGCGCGCTCGTTGCGCGGCGCGGCGGTCGCGTGAGGGGTTACCGCTGGCTTCGCGCCGTTCGGATCGGACGGCTGTTCGGGGTGCTGCGGATCGGCCATGGACGAATCATGGGGGCGCGGCGGCCGGGCTTCCAGCCCGATCCGTTAAACTTTCGCGTTCCCACCATGCCTTGATCCCGATGACTTTCCGCACCCGCTTCGCCCCCAGCCCCACCGGTTTCCTTCACATCGGGGGCGCCCGTACCGCGCTTTATTGCTGGCTGGAAGCGCGACATCGCGGGGGGCAGTTCATCCTGCGCATCGAGGACACCGACCGCGAGCGCTCCACCGACGCGGCCGTGCAGGCAATCCTGGACGGCATGCATTGGCTGGGGCTCGATCCCGACGAGGGTCCGTTCTACCAGACGCAACGGATGGAGCGTTACCGCGAAGTCGCGCAGCAGTTGCACGACGCGGGCAAGGCGTACTGGGCGTACGAGTCGAAGGAAGAGCTCGATGCGATGCGCGCCGCGATGAAGGATCGGGGCGAAAAGCCGCGCTACGACGGGCGCGCGCGCGACGCGGACCTGCCGTACCGTGACGATCCCAATCGCGTGCTGCGCTTCAGGAATCCGCAAACCGGTTCAGTCGTCTTCGACGACAAGATCAAGGGCCGCGTCGAGTGGGCGAACGCCGAGCTGGACGATTTCGTGATGCTGCGTTCGGACGGGTTCCCCACCTACAACTTCGCGGTGGTGGTGGACGACCTCGACATGCGGATCACCGAGGTGATCCGCGGCGACGATCATGTCAACAACACCCCGCGCCAGATCAATCTTTACGAGGCGCTGGGTGCGCCGGTCCCGACGTTCGCGCACCTGCCGATGATCCTCGGCCCGGATGGCCAGAAACTTTCCAAACGCCATGGCGCGGTCGGGGTGATGCAGTATCGCGAGGACGGTTACCTGCCGCACGCGCTGCTCAATTACCTGGTGCGCCTCGGCTGGTCGCATGGCGACCAGGAGATTTTTTCAATCAAGGAAATGATCGACCTGTTCGACATCGCCAACGTCAACCATTCAGCGGCGCGTTTCGATTTCGCCAAACTCGGCTGGCTGAACCAGCACTATTTGAAGGAAGGCGATCCGGCCGAGCTCGGCAAGGAACTGGCGTGGCACCTGGATCGCCTCGGGATGGACGTGTCGAAAGGCCCCGAGCCCGCCGAAGTCGTGGTCGCCTTGCGCGAGCGCGTGCAGACCCTGAAGGCCATGGCCGAGCAGGCGCGTATCTGGTACGCGCCGATCGAAACATGGGACGAGAAGGCGGTGAAGAAGCATTTGCAGGCGGACGGCGCCGCCGACGTGCTTCGTGCGATGCATGCGAAGCTTGCCGCGTTGCCGGCGTGGAAACCGGCCGAGATCCATGCGCTGGTCGCGGAAATTGCCACCGAACGCGGCATCGGCATGGGCAAGGTCGCGCAGCCATTGCGGGTGGCGATGACCGGCACTGCGGTATCGCCGTCGATCGAGGACACGGTGTACCTCGCCGGCCGCGACGTTGCGTTGACGCGCATCGACGACGCGATCGCGCGGACGACAAATTGATCGTTATTCCGGACGCCGCGCAGCAACCCGGAATGACGAAGGTCGTGGTTGTCTCGATCCCGACTCTCGAGTCTGCATGAACGCATTGCTGCACAAGCTCCTGCAAGGCGTCGATCCGGATGCGCCCGGTGCATTCTGGAAGTTGCTGCACAACATGTTGGCACTGCTGCCGTGGTGGCCGCTGGTCTGGTTCACGGTTGCGTGCGCGGTGATCGGCGCCGCCCTCGGCTGGTGGCGGGGACGGATCGCGCTGGGCGTCGCGCTCGGGCTGGTGGTGGGACCGGTCGCGTGGGCGGCTTTGTGGGTGCTGCCGCCCGGGCGTTACGGGCCGGCCAGGCAGCGGCTGGATCGCAGGCAGGCCGCGGACCGCCCACCGGCGTGAGCGCGGGTGGCGCATCGCGCTTGCAAACGCCTTGATTCGACCCGAAATAGGCTTCAGCCCGTGCCTCTTTGCGCGAGCGCTAGAATGCAGCCATGGTCACCGCACCCAAAGCCGCGCACCACCATCACCACCACGATGCCGCGGGCATCGTGCGTGAAGTGGAGCACGAATGCAGTGCGCGCAGCTTGCGTTTGACGCCGCTGCGGCGCGAAGTGCTGGAGCTGGTGGCGAAGGCGCGCAGGCCGGTCAAGGCCTATGACCTGCTGGAATCGCTCCGCGACCGCCACGCCGGCGCGGCGCCGCCCACCGTTTACCGCGCACTGGACTTCCTGCTGGAGAACGGCTTCATCCACAAGCTGGAATCGATCAATGCCTTCGTGTTTTGCCAGCATCCGGCCGAAGCCCACCAGGTGCCGTTCCTGATCTGCGATGTCTGCGAGAGCGCCACCGAAGTGTGCGACGAGGGTGCCATTGCGCACCTGATCGAGCGGCAGGCGCGCGACTTCGGTTTCCGCGCCAAGGCGCAGACGCTGGAGGTGCACGGCGTCTGCAAAGGATGCCACCCCGCCTGACTCCCGTTCCACCGCCGCACGGGTGGATGGTCCGATTCAGGTTCCACGATGTTATAATGTATCGAAAGCGGACCGGCATCGTGGCCGATCCGTGCCCGATGCGGGTTCGCCCGTCCGAGAAGATTCGTGCAAATGGATATGCCCGTCGCCCGGCCTGCCTCTGCGAAGATCACGCCGCCTCGCCGATTCGCGACCTTGATCGATCGCGTCGGCGCTGCCGCATCGATGCTGTGCGCGGTGCACTGCGCATTGCTGCCCTTCGTGCTGGCGCTGCTGCCGCTGATCGGACTGGAGTTCCTGGCCGGCCACGCATTCGAACGGATTTTCGTCGCTTGCGCAGCCGCGCTGGCGTGCGCCAGCCTGCTCAGCGCTTATCGCCACCATCGTCGGCCGCACGCGCTGTTCCTGATGGTGCCCGGCATCGGCCTGCTCGTACTCGGCATCGCCGTGAACCTGGACTTGCACATCGTCGTCCACACGGTCTGCGTGGTGACGGGGGGCGTGCTGGTGGCCGGCGCGCACGTGGTGAATCTGGTGCTGGCCCATCAGCACCATCACGCGACGTGCACGCACGCGCCGGCGCGCGCATGACCTGCAACACGTGATGCCCGGAACGATCGTGGTGACGGGCTGGCCGCAAGCCTCGTTCCCTGTGGCCGGTTCCGCGGGGAGAAGGCCACTCGAGCGTGCCACGACCACGACACCGGGAACGACCGCATGGTAATTGTGTAACTTCGGCGCCAGCCTTACGCTGCGCGCATGGCGAATCCCCACACCCACGCTCGTGACCACGAACATCACCGCACCAGCCGCGGTGTGCTGGCGTTCGCGCTCGCGCTGACCTGCGCGATGCTTATCGTCGAAGCCATCGGCGGCTGGTGGTCGGGCTCGCTGGCGCTGCTGGCGGACGCGGCGCACATGCTGGTGGATGCCGGTGCGTTGGCACTGGCCTGGGCCGCGGCGGTGTTCGCGCTGCGGCCCGCGGATGCGCGGCGAAGTTTCGGCTACGCGCGGCTGGAGGTGCTGGCCGGGTTCGTCAACGCGCTGGTGCAACTGCTGCTGGTTGCGGGCATCGTCTACGAGGCGGTCCGCCGCCTCATGGCCATTGATGCCATCCAGATCGAATCCGGCGTGATGCTGGTGGTCGCGGTGGCCGGGCTCATCATCAACGCCGTCGTGTTGCGCAGCCTGCACGGACACGACCATGATGACCTGAATGCGGCCGGTGCGCGCCTGCACGTCTTCGGGGACCTGCTGGGCTCGGTCGCGACGGTGCTGGCCGCGCTGCTGGTGCGCTACCTCGGATGGCTCTGGGCCGACCCGGCGCTGTCGCTGCTGGTATCGCTGCTCATCCTGCGCGGTGCATTCGTGTTGCTGAAACGTTCCTCGCACATCCTGCTGGAGGGCGTGCCCGAAGGCGTGGCACCCGAGGAGATCCGCACCGCGTTGGCGGGCGCCGATCCGTCCATCCTGGAAGTGCACCACCTGCATGTCTGGCAGATCGCCTCCGGCTCGCGCATGGCGACGTTGCACGCCCGCGTGTGCGAGGGCGGCGATACGCGGCACGCGTTGCAGGTGATCCAGCAGGTGTTGCGGGAGCGTTTCTCGATCGCCCACGTCACCGTGCAGATCGAGACGACGGAATGCCTCGATCCGCAAACCGGTTGCCGGGAGGCGGGGCATCCGCATCATCCTGTCCGATGACCGGGTGTCGCCGGGCCGCGTGGCCTCCGGCATTTTCGCGGGTCCCCGCCGGCACCAACCCCGCGGTCCGCTGGCGAAAGGAGATGTCGCGCGGGGCCCGAGTGTCGATTCCCTGATTGGAACCTTGCGCCGGGCCACTGCTACCATGCCGGCAGCCGTGCATGGTGCGCGGATTCACACGACATCAGGAATCGACATGGGCAAGGGCGACAAGAAAACACGCAAAGGCAAGATTTATGCGGGCAGCCATGGCAACACCCGTCCGCACTCGCCGAAATCGAATGCGGCCGTGAAAAAGACGGCCGGCAAGGCCGCCAAGCCCGCCACCCGGGCCCCGGCCAAGAAGGCTCCCGCCAAGAAGGCGGCAGCGAAGAAATCCGCGTAAGGACTCCGCGTTCGAGCGTTCACGGAAAGGCCCCGCCCGGGGCCTTTCTCGTGCCTGCATCAGGCCGGAATTTCGACGCCGCCCGAGAACACGCGCGCCGCGAGCACGCCGCCGATCCAGTACGCGAGTTCGGCGGGCCGGCATGCATTCCAGACGACCAGATCGGCACGCTGCCCGACCGCGAGCGTGCCGCGATCCGCCAAGCCGAGCGCGGCCGCCGCATTGGAGGTCGCCCCGCGCAACGCTTCCTCGGGCGTCAATCGGAACAGGGTG
Organism: Rhodanobacter sp.; assembly: GCA_044464225.1. Lineage (GTDB taxonomy): Bacteria > Pseudomonadota > Gammaproteobacteria > Xanthomonadales > Rhodanobacteraceae > 66-474. The sequence goes on from JBIQLN010000003.1 coordinate 149,206, forward strand.
CAGGCCATGTTCATCGCGAGGCGCAGCGAGCGCAGGGGCGAGGTGCCCGGATTGAGGTCGGTGGCGATGGCCATCGCCACGCCGTGCTCGCGCAGCGCATCGACGGGCGGCAGTCGGGTTTCACGCAATGCATAGAAACTGCCGGGCAGCAGTACCGCCGCGGTGCCGGAACGGGCCATCGCCGCCACGGCATCCGTTCCCGCGCATTCCAGGTGGTCCGCGGACAAGCCGCCGAATTCGGCCGCGAGCGTGGCGCCGCCGAGATCCGACAGTTGATCGGCGTGCAGTTTCACCGGCAGGCCGAGTTCGCGCGCACGCGCGAAGCACCGGCGCACTTCCTCCGGGGTAAAGGCAATGCCTTCGCAGAAAGCGTCCACCGCATCGGCCAGGCCTTCGCGGGCCACCGCCGGTAGCCATTCGCGACAAACCCGTGTGACGTAGTCGTCCCGACGCTCCTTGAATTCGGGCGGCAGGGCGTGCAGGCCGAGGAACGTCGTGCGCACGGTGATGCCAAGGGTTCCGCCGATTCGCCGGGCGACGCGCAACATCTTCATCTCGGTGTCGAGATCCAGCCCGTAGCCGGACTTGATCTCCAGCGTGGTCGCGCCGTCGCGGACCAGGCCAAGCGCCCTTGGCAGCGACTGCTCGAACAACTCGTCCTCGCTGGCCGCGCGGGTGGCCCCCACGCTGGACAGGATGCCACCGCCGGCGCGCGCGATCGCCTCGTAGGTTTCGCCCTGCAGGCGCATTTCGAACTCGCGGGCGCGGTTGCCCGCGAAGACCAGGTGCGTGTGGCAGTCGATCAGACCGGGTGTCACCAGCGCGCCGTGCGCCGATTCGATGGCATGCGCCAGGTCGGCTGGTGCGCCCGGCAGTGCATCCATGGGGCCGGCATACGTGATCCTGTCACCGCTCCACGCGAGCGCGGCATGCTCGACCAGGCCGTATCCCGCCTCGGCAGCAAGCGTGGCCAGGTTGCAATCGAGCAGCAAGCGATCCCAGCGTGCGTCGGTCGGCGTGTCGCCGTGGGCACCGATCGGGTTCATCGTCGGAATGGCCATTGCAGTTGGTAAAGGTCGTGCCTGCGGTCCTTGAGGTTCTGCACGGTGCCGTTGTTGCGGGCGCGCGCCAGGTCTTCCACTCGCAAGTCGGCGAACAGCACCGTTTCACTGTTGGGGGTGGAGTCTGCCGCCACGCCGTCGCGGGCAAACGGAAAGTCGCACGGCGTAAGGATGCAGCTTTGCGCGTACTGGATGTCGAAGTTGTTGACGCCCGGCAGGTTGCCGCAGTTGCCCGACAGCACCACGTAGCACTGGTTTTCCACGGCGCGGGACTGCGCGCAGTAGCGCACGCGCAGATAGCCCTCGCGGGTATCGGTGCAGAACGGCGTGAACAGGATCAGCGCGCCCTGGTCGATCAAATGTCGCGCGACTTCCGGGAATTCGATGTCGTAACAGACGGCGACCCCGATCGGCCCGCAATCGGTCGGAATCGTGCGCGCGGTGCTGCCGCCCCGGATGTTCCACAAGCTGCGCTCGCTGGGGGTGATGTGCAGCTTCATCTGCTGGTGGATCGAACCGTTGCGCAGGCACACGAAGCAGATGTTGTGAATGTCGCCATCCTCGCTCACGCCCGGGTGGGTGCCCGCGACGATGTTGATGTTGCGGCGCACCGCGAGATCGCTGAACAGTGCCTTCACCCGCGGCGTGTATTCGGACAGCTTGAGGATCGAATCGACCGGCGACAGCGGCTCGTTTTCGATCGAGAGCAGTTGCAGGGTGATGAGTTCGGGGAACACCACGAAGTCGGCTTCGTAGTTGGCGGCGACATCGACGAAATATTCCACCTGGGTGGCGAACTCGCCGAAGTCCTTGATGCGGCGCTGCTGGTACTGCACGGTGGCCAGGCGGATCACATCCGGCAATCGTTGCGTCACGCCGTGCAGGGGCATGTCAGGGTGATCCATCATCCGCGGGTTGCGCCACACCAGGTGTGCCGCGTAACCGAGGGATTCGCGGTCGTAGGGAAGGTAACCTTCGAGCAGGCCGATCACCTCGAAACCATTCCGCAATTGGAAGCTCAGGGTCGGGTCGCGTTGGCGGCCGTGGACCACGGCCTTCACGTAATCCTCCGGGGTGGCGTACTTGCCCGCGCGCCGGGCGAGGCCCGGCAGGCGTCCCCCGAACACGATCCCGCGCAGGCGCAACCGTTGGCACAGCCGCTTTCGGGCGCTGTAGAGGCGCCGGCCGATGCGCATGCCGCGGCAATCGGGGTCGACGCCGATGTCCATGCCGTACAACCAGTCACCGTGGGGGTCGTGCCGGGACGCAAAACCACCGCCGGTGATTTCCGCCCAGGTGTGCGGGGCCATCGCCACCGCTTCGCTGATGCGAAACGTCGCGCAGTAGCCGATCACGCGATCGTCGTATACCGCGACGAATTGCCCCTCCGGGAAGTGCGCGAGTTGGCCGGCGACCATTTCCGGCGAGTAGCCGAACCCCGGCCCGTACACACGTTTGCCCAGGGCGACGATCTGCGGGATGTCGGCATCGGTGGTGTTGCGCACCATCAGCCGGGGCGTATGTTCGAGGGGAGTGCTCACGCAGACATTATGAAGGTGACGGACCGGGGCCGGGTCACGGTGGTGGCGCTTGCGACGGGGGGAAGGTAGCCTTCGGCCCCGACCGGAATGCTCGAACGGGAGCGACCCATGTTGCACGCGGAGTACCTGTGGACCCCGCAAGGATGGCAGCGCGACGCCAAGGTCGGACAAGTCGCGGACCCGGTGCGTGCGCAATTCGCGTTGCCGGGCATGCCCAACCTGCACTCGCACGCGTTCCAGCGCGCGATGGCAGGCCTGACCGAGCGGCGCGGCCCCGGCGACGACTCGTTCTGGACGTGGCGCGAGACGATGTACGCGTTCGCCTCGCGCATCGGACCGGATGAATTGCAGGCGATCGCGGCGCAGCTGTATGTCGAGATGCTGACGGCCGGCTACACGCACGTCTGCGAGTTCCACTACCTGCACAACGCGCCGGACGGCAAACCTTATGCCGATCCGGCCGCGATGTCGCACGCCATCATCAAGGCCGCGCGTGAAGCCGGCATCGGCCTGACGTTGTTGCCGGTGCTGTACATGACGGGAGGATTCGACGGACGATCGTTGTCGGACCGGCAGAAGCGCTTCGGATTGTCGGTCGATGCGTATCTCCGGTTGGTGGAATCGCTGATCCCGCTGGAATCGGACGGCTTTCGGGTGGGGGTTGCACTGCATTCGCTGCGCGCGGTACCGGAAGCCGCGATGCGCGAGGTGCTGGCCGCGCCCCTGCTGCGCGGCCGCGTGATCCACATCCACATCGCCGAGCAGATCGGCGAAGTGCAGGATTGCCTCGGCGTGCGGGGCGCGCGTCCGGTGGAATGGTTGTTCGATCACGTGGATGTCGATGGGCGCTGGTGCCTCGTGCACGCGACGCACCTGGATGACGCGGAAATGCGGGCGATCGCCACGTCGGGCGCGGTGGCCGGCCTGTGTCCGACCACCGAAGCCAACCTGGGCGACGGCTTGTTCCCGCTCGCGGCTTACCTCGATGCGAATGGCGTGCTGGGGATCGGTTCCGATTCGCATGTTTCGGTTTCGCCGGTCGAAGAACTGCGTTGGCTGGAATACGGGCAGCGGCTGCTCGCCCGCCGTCGCAACATCGCCGCGCGTGCCGTCGACGCGAGTGTGGGAAGGGCACTCTGGGGCGCGGCGCTGCGTGGAGGGCGACGCGCGGCGGGTATCGCCGATGATGACGCCCGCGCGGATTTCATCGTGCTGGATGATGGGTCGCCGTTGCTTGCGGCGCACGACGCACGCAGCGTGATCGATGCATTCCTGTTTGCCGGCAACACCCCGCTCGTGCGTGACGTGATGGCGGGCGGCGAGTGGGTGGTCCGCGATTGCCGGCATCGCGACGAAGCGCGGATCGCGGCGCGCTATCGCGCAACCGTCGAAGCGCTTGCGGCCGGCTGGTCCGGTGTGTCCGTGAACGCCAGGGATTGAAGTACCGCGTGCATCCTGTCGAACGCGTGGGCGTCGGAGAACGGCGGCGTGGCTGGCGGGTCATAGACGGCCGGGTTCACACCGAACACCAGCAAGTCGATCGCGTAGCAGGTGCCACCCAGTACGGTGCGATACGCGTGCACCAGGAGATGGTGGCTCATCGCCGCGTCGGCGGCTTCGAAATACGCGAAGGGTACGCCGTGGACATGGCGGGTCTCCAGGCTGCCCGGACGTACGGCGGCGGGCGGCGTGGTGCAGCCACGCAGTTCCCGTGCATCACGGCTGGCGCCGATCCGGATTTCGGCATCGGTGATGTTGTTGGAGCCCGGCAAGGACAGCGCGAGCACGGGCTGTCCATGCGAATCCGGGGCTGCGAAGCTCTTCCACGCGTCGTTGGCGAGATAGCGCGATCCAAAATCGCGGCGGACCGTCCATCCAGCCGGCACGTCGATGCGGAAACCCCAGGCAGCACTCGCGAAGGTATTTCCACGGCTTGCTTTCCCGGCGCCCGGCGTATCCGTCGCGGGTTTGGACGCGGACGGGTGGGGCGCCTGCGCTGCGCCGTTGCTGCCCGTGCCACCGGAACAGGCGGCGAGCGCCGCGCCGGAGGCCAGCATCCACAGCGCGAGGACGCCGGGGCTGGCCCGGCGTCCCCGGCACGGCGGTGGCAAGGTTGCCCGGCGCCGCCTCACTGCATCGCCGACGATGCCGGTGCGTTGCCGGCGCGCTTGTGCATGTGCGATTCACGCCACTGCTTCATCTTCTCCCGGTGTTGCGCGCGGAGGGTCGCGTATTGCGTACGCTGTTCCGGGGTCAACAGGTCGTAGATCCTGGTACGCAGCGCCGCCTGGCGCAGCACCTGTGCATGCGCGGCAGTGGATTCGGCCTGCGCGAGGTCGTTCGCTGCGCCCTGGTATTCGGCGCTGCCGGGGGTGGCGTTTTCGAAGGCCATGCGCTTCTGGCGCAGCGTCTGCATCTCCGGCCGCGCCTGCTCGAAATTCTGCTTGAACAACTGGCGTACACTGGTGCGTTGCGCGTCGGTCAGGTTGAGCTGGTCGAACAGGTTCATGTGGTGTCCGTCGCGATGTTTGGCGGGCTGCGACGTGCCGGTGGCGGTGTTGCCCGGGGGAGGCGGCGCCGCGGCAAAGGCCAGCGACGAGCAGGCGAGTGCCGTGGCAAGCACGGCGGAGCGGAGACGGAACTTGTGCATCGAGGTGTCCTCGGTGAGGGGAGATGGATGGTCGCCGATCCGTGGCGCAGGTTCGCTAAATTTGCGTGATGCCTGATGGGCGATATGGCGTGCGGTCAGCTTCGACGCGCCCACCACAGGGTGGCCCATAACCTCTCAACGCCCGCAGGCGCGTTGCGTTGACACGCGGCTGCGTCATCCCATCCGTTGCTTCAGGAAATCGATGAAGACGCGCAGCTTCGGTGGCATCTGATAGCGGCAGGGGTAATAAAGGTACAGGCCATCGTAGGCGGGCAACCAGCGATCCAGAGCGGTTTCCAGGCGCCCGCCGTCGAGATCGGCTTGCAAGGAAGGCGCGGGCACGTGGGTAAGGGCGATGCCGTCACGTGCCGCAGTGCGAGCCAGCGCGTTGTCGTTGACGATCAGGTTGCCGCCGACGTCGATCTCGAACCAGCGCCCGCGCTTCGGACCCGCAGGATGTGCGAACTCCCAGTTGTAGATGCCGCCGCTGGCAAAGCGGAAGCGCACGCAGTTGTGTCGCGCCAGGTCGTGCGGGTGCTTCGGTTTTCCGTGACGCTTGAAATAGGCGGGAGAGCCCGCCACCACCGACCGCATCGGTCCGCCCAACGGCACCGCGATCATGTCTTTCTCCAGGCGCTCGCCCAGGCGGATGCCGGCGTCGAAGCCTTGCCCGACCAGATCGGAAAGCGCGCTGTCGACGTTGATCTCCAGCGTGATCTCGGGATAGGCGGCAATGAAGGCAGCAAGGTGCGGCGCGAGGATCGAGCCCATCGCGGCGGTGATGCGCAAGGTGCCGGCCGGGCGCTCGCCGTACTGGCGCGCGCTGTCCACCGCATCGTCGATCACGCCCAGCGCCGGTGCGATGCGTTCGAGGAAGGCGCGGCCGGCTTCGGTCAACCCGACCCGGCGCGTGGTGCGCGCCAGCAGGCGCACGCCGAGTTGGCGTTCGAGTTGCGCCAGCGTCTGGCTCAGGGCCGATGCGGTCACGCCGATTTCGCGGCCCGCGCGGGTGAAGCTGCCGTGGCGTGCGATCAACACGAAGGCCCGCAAGGCGGGACTGTGGTCGTGCAGCATTGTTTAGCCCTGCTTGAAAGACCATCCAGAGGATCGGGATTTTTCCGGCGCAATGCAAGTCGCAGACTTTGCACCGTCCCGTTCAACGCAAGGAGCCTGGCGATGTCACTCGATCGATACTTCACCCTCGGCCGTTCCGGCCTGCGCGTCAGCCGCCTCGCGCTCGGCACCATGACTTTCGGCGAAAGCTGGGGCTGGGGCACGGACGAACGCAACGCCCGCACGATGTTCGACCGCTACCTCGCCGCCGGCGGCAACTTCATCGACACCGCCGATCTCTACACCAACGGCGAAAGCGAAACGTTGCTCGGCAAGTTCATCGCCGCCAGCGGGAGCCGCGATCGCGTGGTGCTGGCCACCAAGTTCAGCTACAGCGCCGAAGCCGGCAACCCGAACGCGGGCGGCAACGGCCGCAAGAACATCATGCGCGCGGTGGAAGGCTCGCTGCAGCGCCTCGGTACCGACTACATCGATCTGTACCTGCTGCACACGTGGGACCGGATCACGCCGGCCGAGGAAGTGCTGCAGACGCTGGACGATCTTGTCCGTGCGGGCAAGATCCGCTACGCCGGGTTGTCCGACGTGCCGGCCTGGTACGCCGCGCAGATCCAGACGCTGGCGCGCGCCTCGCACATGCACGGCCTGGTGAACCTGCAAATGCAATACTCGCTGGTCGAACGCAACATCGAACGGGAGTACGTCGACCTCGCGCAGGAATTCGGTTACGGCATCACGGCGTGGAGCCCGCTCGGCATGGGTCTGTTGTCCGGCAAGTACCGGCCGTCGCGGAACGGCGCGGACAGCGAAAGCGAAGGGCGGCTCGGCTTGTTCAGGCAGGGCGGCCTGCCGGCGCTCCAGGACAAGTTCACGCAGCGCAACTTCGCGATCGTCGCCGCGGTCGAAAAAGCCGCGCAATCCGAAGGCATCAGCATGGCGCAGGTCGCGCTCCAGTGGGCGGCGCGCCAGCCAGGCATCGGTTCGGTGATCCTGGGTGCGCGTACGCTGGACCAGTTCGACGACAACCTCGCCGCGCTGGACAAGCCGCTGTCCTATGAAACGCTGCGAGCGCTCGACGCCGCGTCGGCGTTGCCGCCGCAATTCCCGTACAGTTTCTTCGATGCCTCGCACCAGATCGGCATGCACGGCGGCGTGGGCGTCGGCGACAAGCCCGCGGGCTACGCGCGCCGGGTCTGGATCGACGCGGCGCCGATGCCGGATTTCGCGCCCACCGCGCCGGTTGTCGAGCCGCAGGCCGCGTGACGCACAACTGTTTCCGGACGAATCATCCAACAAGAAGGAAAGCACACCATGAAATTCCGCACACTCGGTTCCACGGGCCCCCGCGTTTCCGCCATCGGCCTCGGCTGCATGGGCATGAGCGAGTTCTACGGCGCCCACGACGATGCCGAATCGATCCGGGTCATCCATCACGCGCTGGATGCCGGCCTGAACTTCCTCGACACCGCCGACATCTACGGACCGCACACCAACGAAGTGCTGGTGGGCAAGGCCATCCGCGGTCGACGTGACGAAGTGTTCCTCGCGACCAAGTTCGGCATCGAGCGTGATCCCGACGACCCGGAGAAACGCGGCGTCAACGGCCGGCCCGAATACGTGCGTTCGGCGTGCGACGCCAGCCTGAAACGGCTCGGCATCGATCACATCGACCTGTACTACCAGCACCGCGTCGACCGCAACACGCCCATCGAGGACACCGTCGGCGCCATGGCCGAGCTGGTGCGTGCTGGCAAGGTGCGGTATCTCGGCCTGTCCGAGCCCTCCGCGCAAACGATCGAGCGCGCGCACAAAGTGCACCCCATCACCGCGGTGCAGAGCGAGTACTCGCTGTGGACACGCGATCCCGAGGACGGCGTGCTGCAGGCGTGCGGGAAGCTCGGCATCGGCTTCGTGCCGTACTCGCCGTTGGGGCGCGGATTCCTGACGGGATCGATCAGGAGCCCGGACGATTTCGGGCTCGACGATTACCGCCGCAGCAGTCCGCGCTTCCAGGGCGAGAACTTCGCGAAGAACCTCGCGCTGGTGGACAAGGTGCGCGAACTGGCCGCGGCGAAGGGATGCACGCCGGCGCAGCTCGCGCTGGCGTGGGTGCTGGCGCAAGGCGAGCACGTCGTGCCGATCCCCGGTACCAAACGCGTGAAGTATCTGGACGAAAACATCGGTGCGGTCGCCGTGAAGCTCGACGAGCATGATCTCGCCGCGATCGATGCGGTTTTCCCGCGCGACGTTGCCGCCGGGGCGCGCTATCACGCGTCGATGATGCAACTGTTGCGCGGCTGAGACGGCGGATCCCGCCGGCGCACGCCAGAGCCGCCGGCGTCCGACGCCATCGAACGGGACGTTTGGCAAGATTCCTGCTGCCACGTCGCGCTGAAGATCCGCATCCAGTTCAGGTGGCAGATCGCGGCGAGCATCCCGGCGTCGTGCCCGGCGTTCGCCAGCGCTGCCAAGAGGTCCGGCAGCATCGACGCGCCATGGGGGTGTTGCGGACCGGGTTTGATGTACAGGTCCGAGCCGAGCGCCACGCCCTCCGGTCCCAGGCGTTCGAGCAGGTACTCGACGTGGCGGACCATCTCGTCCACCCGGCGCGCCGGCGGAGTGTCCACGCCTTCGAGACTGACGCCGACCAGTCCACCGGACGCGGCGATGGCGTCGAGTTGCCGATCAGTGGTGCCGCGCGAGCTGGGCGCCAGGACATGGGCGGCGCCGTGGCTGACGACCAGCGGCGCGTTGGAATGCCTGGCGACATCGCGGAAGCCGGCGTCGTTGAGGTGCGCCAGGTCGATCATGATGCCCAGCTCGTTGCACGCATGGACCAGGTCGATGCCGGCCCGGGTCAGGCCCGGACCGACGTCCGGCGTGCCCGGACAACGATACGGCGCGCCGTAGCCGAACACGTTCGGTCGGCTCCAGGTGATCGCCAGCGAACGCACGCCTGCCGCGTGCAGCACGGGCAACGCCGCCAGTTCGGGGTCGATCGCATCCGCGTCGGCCAGGTGCAACACGGCGGCGAACGCGCCGCAGGTTTGCGCAGCTTCCAGTTCCGCGACGGTGCGTACCATTCGCACCTTCGACCCCGATTCCCGCTGCAGCCGCAGCACCGCCGCGATCCCGGCTAATGTGTGGTCGAGCGCGTGGTGGCGGTCGAGCGGGGGCGGGTAATCCACCTCGAAACCGGTGTCGGTCCTGCGATAGGCGGGCAGTTCCACCGGCGGCACGAACACCTCGCACAGGCCTCCGCCGAGGCCCGCCCGCGCCGCCAGGTCGGCAGCGGGCCGATCCGGCGTGCCGCTTCCGCCGGCCACCGCCGCCTGGATGTCGAACCCGCAACCGGCCAGCGCAGCGATGAACCCGCTGTGGCCGACGAATACCGGGTGCGACCCGGTCACCGCCGTTTGCGTGGAGAGCGTGCTCGCCATGTCTCGCCGATTCGTTGGTATTGCCAATGATAAGCGAGTATAGCAACAATCGTTGGCATGTCCAACGATTTGTCCTATGCTTGCCGAATGGCCAACGACACAGGCAGTGACATACCGGCGCGCGTGCGCGGTCAGGCGAGCTGGCTGCTGGGGCAGGCCGCCCGGCGCGCGCGGCGGCTGGTGCGCGAGGAACTCGCCGCGCAGGGGCTCGGGCTGCTCGACTACCTGGTGCTTGCGACGCTGGCGGAGCGCGGCGGGTGCTCTCAGGCCGAACTGGTGCGCATGCTGCCCGTGGATGGCAGCGACATGGTCGCGATCCTGGCTACGCTGGAGCAAATGGGCCTGGTCGTTCGCCAACGCGACCCGCAGGATGCACGGCGCAAGCTGGTCCAGTTGACGCCTGCCGCGAGGCGCCGGCAAACGCGCCTGGACGCCTTGTTGGAGCGGGGTAACCGGTTACTGCTGGAACCCCTGTCGCGCCGCGAGCGCGCAGAACTGGTGCGCTTGCTGGGCAAGCTCGTCGATACCTGAAGCGGCGGCTTGTCGACCATGACGGGCGATGATCGGCGTGCCGTGGACGTCACGCGGGTGCTGATGGCGCGCCCGCGCCCGCATCGAGCCGTTGCGGATCGGGCCGGCGATACCATGGAGCGTTCCGCCACCGGACTGGTTCATCGCCATGCATGACTCGCCGGAGTTCATCCACCACGGCACGCCGGCCTTCCGCCGGGTGAACCTGGCGCTGTTCGCGGCCGGCTTCGCGACCTTCGGGCTGCTCTACTGCGTGCAGCCGCTGCTGCCCGAGTTCAGCCGCGACTACGGGGTCGGCGAGGCGGCGAGCGCGCTGTCGTTGTCGCTGACGACCGGCGTGCTGGGATTCGGGATGTTGTTCGCCGGCGCGCTGTCGGATGCCTGGGGACGCAAGTCGATCATGGTCGGATCGACGCTGGTTTCGTCGCTGCTGGTGCTGGCGTCCGCGCTGATGCCGGACTGGACCGCGCTCCTCGCAATCCGCGCCTTGCTGGGCCTCACCCTGAGCGGATTGCCGGCGGTCGCGATGACCTACCTCGCCGAGGAAATGGACATCGCATCGATCGGCCTCGGCATGGGACTCTACATCAGCGGCAACGCGATCGGCGGGATGGCCGGGCGCCTGGTCACCGGCGTGCTGGCCGATTTCGTGAACTGGCGCGTGGGCGTGATCGTGGTCGCGATCATCGGCCTGGCGTGTGCGTGGATGTTCTGGCGACTGTTGCCACCGTCACGGCATTTCGTGGCGCAGCCATTGAACCGCCGCGCGCTGGCCGGGCGCTTCGGCGTGATCTTCCACGACCGCGGGCTGCCGTGGCTGTTCGCCGAAGGGTTCCTGTTGCTGGGTGCGTTCGTCACCATCTACAACTACATCGGCTACCGGTTGCTTGCGCCGCCGTACAACCTGAGCCAGGCCGTGGTCGGCACGATCTTCATCATCTACCTGATCGGCACCTTCAGTTCGCCGTGGGTGGGACATCTCGCCGGCAAGCTCGGTCGGCGCAAGGTGCTGTGGACGATGATGGCGCTGCTGCTGATCGGCACGGCGCTGACGATGTTGTCGCCGCTGTGGGCGATCGTGTTGGGCGTGATCGTGCTCACCTTCGGTTTTTTCGGCGGCCACTCAACGGTCAGCAGCTGGGTGGGCCGCCGCGCTGGCGAGGCGAAGGCGCATGCATCGTCGCTGTACCTGTTCTGCTACTACATGGGTTCGAGCATCGCGGGTGCGCTGGGCGGCGTGTTCTATGCGTCACACGGCTGGACCGGCATCGGGATATTCGTGGGCGCGATGGCACTGGTCGGACTCGCGATCGCGCTGGGGCTGTACCGTTTGCGGCCGCTGCCGCAAAACACCGCCACGCCTCCGACGCCGATGAGCAGCGGCGCGATGGGATGAAGCTCGACCGTAAGTGGGGCTGATTCCGGATGAATTCCGGAAGAGGCCCAGCGGCGAAGCCGGGAACGCAGATATCGGTGGTGGGGAATGACCGACACCGGCGTCGGGCTTTCCCCGGATCAAGCCCCGGGTCAGCGCCAACCTGCAGCCTCGCGGGCGCATCGCCGTGCCGTTTCCCACTGGAGCCGCGGCGGACTTCGTGCTAACACTGTCTGCTTGATTGATCGCCGTTCGCGGTCGTACCCGGGGAGGTCCTGACATGGCATTTTCCTTTCCACGCCTGGCGCATCGCGCGCGTACGTCATTGCGACGCGGGCGGATTACGGCCATTACCGGCCTGCTGGTACTGGCCTGCACGGGCAATGCGCAGGCGGACATCAGCCGCGGCGATCGTTACGCCGGCCAGCCGTGGGCCACGCGATCGCCGGTGCTGGCGCAACACGGCATGGCTGCGACCGAGCAGCCGATCGCGTCGCTGGTTGCCGTCGAAATCCTGAAGAAAGGCGGCAGCGCGGTGGATGCCGCGATCGCGGCGAATGCGGTGCTGGGATTGATGCAGCCGGTGCTGAACGGCATCGGCGGCGATGCATTCGCGATCGTGTGGGATCCGAAGACGAAACAGTTGTACGGCTACAACGGTTCCGGCCCGTCCGCAAAGGGACGCGATCTCGCGAAGATGCAGGCCGAAGTGAAGGCCGCGTATGCCAAGGCCGGCATGAAGCCGTCCGACCAGATCCCGATGTACGGATCGCTGCCGGTCACGGTACCGGGTACGGTGGACACCTGGTTCGCGCTGCACGAGAAGTTCGGCAAGCTCTCGATGGCCGAAGACCTGGCGCCGGCGATCTGGTACGCCGAACACGGCTTCCCCGTGACGGAAATCGTCGCGCGCTACTGGAAGGGCAACTTCCGCGCGTTCGACAAGCACAGCAAATTGATCGAGGAACTCGACAACGCGCGAAAGCTGTACCTGATCGACGGCCACACGCCCGCGCAGGGCGAGGTGTTCAAGAATCCCGACCTTGCGCGCACCTTGACGGAAATCGCCCAGGGCGGCCGCGACGCGTTCTACAAGGGGAAGATCGCGCACACCATCGATGCGTACTGCAAGCGCATCGGCGGCGACCTGCGTTACTCGGACTTCGCGAACTTCCATGGCGAATGGGTGACGCCGCAATCGGTGAACTACCGCGGCTATGACGTGTACGAGTTGCCGCCGAACGGGCAGGGTTTCGCGACGCTCGAGATGCTGAACATCCTCAAGGGCTTCGATTTGAAGAAGATGGGCGCGGGCAGCGCCGATGCGCTGACGGCCGAGATCGAGGCCAAGCGGCTGGCGTATGCCGACCTCGCGAAGTATTACGCCGATCCACGCTTCTACGACGTGCCGATGACGGGGCTGCTGTCGGAGAAATACGCGGACGCGCGCCGCAAGCTGATCGACCTGGCCCACGCCAATGCGGACATCGGTCCCGGCGATCCGCGCCTCTTCAACGGCGACACCACCGATTTCGAGACCGCCGATTCGAGCGGGATGATGGTGTCGATGATCCAGTCCAACTACGCCGGCATGGGTTCGGGGCTGGTGGCGGACGGACTCGGTTTCATGTTCCAGGATCGCGGCGCGCTGTTCTCGCTGCACGCGGGCGATGCCAACGTGTACGCGCCCGGCAAGCGGCCGTTCCACACGATCATCCCCGCGTTCGTGATGAAGGACGGGGAACCGTGGATGGCGTTCGGGGTGATGGGCGGCGACATGCAACCGCAGGGCCAGGTGCAGGTGCTGGTCAACATGATCGACTTCGGCATGAACGTGCAGGAAGCCGGTGATGCCGCGCGCTGGCGGCATTTCGGCAATGCCACGCCGACCGGATTGCCCGCCGAGGGCATCGGCACCGTGCAACTGGAATCGGGTTTCGATCCGGGGCTCGCGGCCGAACTGGGAAAACGCGGCTACAAGGTCGATCAGGTCAAACCCGGCACCGGTGCGTTCGGTGGCTACGAAGCCATCCGGTACGACGCGAAGCACCACGTGTACTGGGGCGCGACCGAAATGCGCAAGGACGGCGGGGTAATCGGCTACTGAACCATCGCGTCCGCATGGCGCGTTGGCGACCGGTCGCATGGATGGCCGATCCGCTCGTCACGCGCAGGGCATCGTTCGTCACAAACGAAGTGCACGCTGCCGCGGTTCCCGGGAGATTGGCACACATGCTGATCACGGGGCGCGCGAGATGACGATGGGTCGACGGGTGGTCGCGGCGGTGCTGGCCTTCGTGGCGGGTGGCGCCGTCGCTGCAGGCGCGCCCGCCGCATCCCCGCATCCCGACTATCTGAAACCGCAGGTGCGCGTCGGCGAGCAAATCACCGATGTGTATGCCAAGAGCGTGTCGTGGAGCGGCCCGGGCCTGAAGGGACACGTCGCGCGCTACAGCGGTACTTCCACCTACACCGTGACGTCTGTCGAAGCGGGCGCGATCGCGTTCGACGAGCTGGACCGTGCCGACGGTCGGCCGCCGTCGCCAGCCGTTGGTGCGAAGGTGCTCGCCGATGGCAATACCTGGTGCTTCAACGGCGAGTGCCGCATCAACGACCAGACCAGCGGCGTGTTTTTCATTCCGTTGTTGTGGGGAACCGCACCGGAAGAGGTGCATGCCGGCTCGGCATGGCGCGTGGAGATCGACAAGCCGTGGGAGATCGGGCCGGAGGGCGAGGAGCAGGTGCGCGTCGTCGACACCGATCCCGTCAATGGTGCGATCACGCTGATGCGCCACGGCACGGGCGAGGGCTGGTCGTCGGACGAGCTGCGTTGGGTGCGCGGCAAGACACCGTTTCAAATCACGACTGCCGATGGCGAGCAGGTTGTCGCAAGGCCCCATCCGGGGACGGCAACGTGGAGCGGATACACCACGATCCGCCGCGGCGTGATCGTTAGCGACGAAATCATGCTGACGCAGCAAATGGAGTTTGTCGCGCGCGACGGGCGGTCGTGGCATGCCGAATTGCGCGTCTACACGCTGTTGGACCTTGCCAGCGACACCGGGGCAATCCCGCGCTGATTGCCATGGCAGGGGCCGCGTACGTCGCGGACTATTTGCGACAGGTCCCCGCGCTTGGCGCCGTCAATCCCTGGATTCGCCAGGGCTTGACCGTGCCATCCGGCAGGGTGACGGCCACGATGCGGTTGCCGTCGCCTTCGGCGATGAGCAGCGTGCCCGGCGACAGGGCTTCGATGGCCAGCGGCCGATCGAGCAGCGCGGCGACAGTGGTGACGTCGCGCTTCGCGAGGTCCAGTTTGCGCAGCGCGTTGTTGAACGTGTCGGCGATGTAGAGGCTGCCCGCGTTCCAGGCGACGCCTTCGGGGTGCTGCAGTTGTGCTTCGTCCGATGCGCCATTGCGCATGCCGAAATCGAACAGGCCGTGGCCGGCCAGCGTCGAAACCTTGCCGTCCGGCAAGGCAATCGCACGCACGGATGACGATTCCGGATCGACGTCGTACAAGGTATCGCCATGCACGCTGAGTCCGCTGGGTTGCGCGAATTGCGCTTCATCGCGCGCACCATCGACCAGGCCTTCCTGTCCCGTGCCGGCCCACGGGCCGATCGTCCCGGCGGCCGGATCGTAGCGCCAGATCTGGTGATCGCCGGCCATCGACACGTAAAGCTTGCCGCCGTGCCACGCCAGATCCCACGGCGAATTCAGCACCGCCGAGCGAGCCGGGAACGAGCCCCTGATCGCGAATCCGCGCCGTCCGCTCCCGGCGACCGTGGTGACCGCGTGCGTGGCGAGGTCGATGCGCCGGATCGTCTGGTTGTCGGTATCGGCGACGTACAACGCGCCGTCGTGGAAGGCCAGTCCGTGCGGGCGATTGAACGTCGCATTCGTCGGGTCGCCATCCGCATTGCCCGCACAGCCGCTGCCGATGACGGCTTGCAGCTTGCCCGCATGGTCCGTCAGCACGATGCGGTTGTGGCCGGTATCCGCGATCGCGACCAGCGTGGGCGAGACCGCGATGCCGCTCGGTGTCGCCAGGCCGCGCGACTGGAACTGCTGCGGGCGCAGCGGCAGCTTCGACAGGCTGGCCGCCGCGGGTGCATCCTTCAGGGCGGCTTCGACGGCCGTGGCAAGCTGCTCGTACGACTGTTCGCCGATGAGGGTGTTCCGGATGCTGCCGCCCGGACCGACCAATACCAGTGTCGGCCACGCCTGCACGCCGTAAGCGTTCCACAGGCCCATGTCCGGATCCAGCACGATCGGGTGGCGAAGACCGTAGCGCTGGATGAACGATTCCAGCCCCTGTTTCGTCTTCGATGCGCTGAACTTGGGCGAGTCGATGCCGATCACCACCAGCCGGTCGCCGAAATGCTCCTGCAATTGCTTTTCCGCGGGCAGCATGTGGACGCAGTTGATGCAGCCGGGCGTGAAGAAATCCAGCAGCACCGCGCGCCCGCGCAGGTCGTTCCAGTCGAGCGGGCGCGACACGTTGAACCACGTCAGGCCCTGCGGGAACGTGATCGCGCGTTGCGCCCATGCGCGCGGCAGGCCCGCCGTCAGCAATCCGGCAGCGATGACGATGGCGGAAACAATGGTGATCAGGATGCGTTTCATCAGTCGTCCGCCTTCCGAAGTTTCCAAGGATCAGCCCAACCTGCCAAGGTTGCAGGTTGGGGCTGAGCGCAGCGAAGCCCAACAAAGTCGCGCCGCATCATGCCAGTTGTTTCCGCAACCGTTGGGCTTCTCCCGGACAAGTCCGGGATCAGCCCAACCTATCAAACCGCAAAGCGCGTTTTTATTCAGTCTGCGCTGCGGGTGAGTGCATACACGCCCGTGTGCAGCGCCGAGACGCCCTGTTCGGAGAACGATGGCTGCGAAGCCAGGATGTCGCGGTATTCCAGGCGCTCGACCTGCCAGCTCTTGTCGAACAGATCGTGCACCTCGGCATCATCGACACTGAAGGGCGGTCCCTGCATTTCACCATCGGGGTAGGCCAATGTGATGAGTAGACCGGCGCTACCCGCCGACAATTGCACGTACAACTCGTTGACCAGCCGCCGGCGCATCGGCGCGCGCATCGCGATCAACGCGGCGCGGTCGTAGAACGCGTTGCACTGCGCAATTGCGGCCGGGTCCACCGCGAACGCATCGCCATTGATGATTTCGATCTCGCCGCCCGCGGGCGCGTTGGTGATTTCGTAGTGCGTGCCTTCGGCCGTGCTGCGCGTGCGCGCGTGCAACTGGTTCTCGGCGAGGAACGATTCGATCGCGATCGGCGAAACGTCGATGCCGAGTACCCGCATCCCTTGCTGCGCCAGCCACAGCATGTCCACCGACTTGCCGCACAGCGGTACCAGCACGCGCGAGCCGCGCGGCACGTCCAGCGCCGCCCAGTGTTGTTCCAGCAGCGGCATCACTTCCGGACGATGCCAGCCGGTACGCCCCTCGCGCCAGCGTTTCAGCCAATACTCGGTTTCCATCGTGCATGCCTCCGCAGCTCGGGACCCCGTGGCGCATGACTATAATCCGTCGATTGTTCGAATTGGAGTTGCGATGAACGCCCCCACCCGCATCGACACCAAGCGCGTGATCCATCCGCCGCGCGGCACCGAACTTTCCTGCAAGAACTGGCTGATCGAGGCGCCGTACCGGATGATCCAGCACAACCTGGATCCGGAAGTCGCGGAGAACCCGGCGGAGCTGGTGGTGTACGGCGGCATCGGCCGCGCCGCGCGCAACTGGGAATGCTTCGACGCGATCCTGAAGTCCTTGCGCGAACTGAATCCGGACGAGACCCTGCTGGTGCAATCCGGCAAGCCGGTCGGCGTGTTCAGGACGCACGAAGACGCGCCGCGCGTGCTGATCGCCAATTCCAATCTGGTGCCGCACTGGGCGACCTGGGAGCACTTCCACGAACTCGACAGGAAGGGCCTGATGATGTTCGGCCAGATGACGGCCGGTTCGTGGATCTACATCGGTTCGCAGGGCATCGTGCAGGGCACCTACGAAACCTTCGTCGAGATGGGCCGGCAGAGTTACGGCGGCAATCTGCGGGGCAAATGGATTCTTACGGCGGGCCTGGGCGGCATGGGCGGCGCGCAGCCGCTGGCGGCGGTGATGGCCGGCGCCTGCATGCTGGCCGTCGAGTGCCAGCAATCGCGCATCGATTTCCGCTTGAAGACCGGCTACGTCGACGAGCAGGCGAAAGACCTCGATGACGCGCTGGCCCGCATCGAGAAATACACCAAGGCCGGCGAGGCCAAATCCATCGCGCTGCTCGGCAACGCCGCCGACGTGCTGCCGGAATTGGTGAAGCGCGGCGTGAAACCGGATGCCGTCACCGACCAGACCTCCGCGCACGATCCGGTCAACGGTTACCTGCCGCAGGGCTGGACGGTCGAGCAGTGGTTCGAGCGCCGCAAGAGCGATCCCGATGGCACGCGCGACGCCGCCAAGCAGTCGATGAAGACCCACGTCGAGGCCATGCTGGCCTTCCACGCGCAGGGCATCCCGACCTTCGATTACGGCAACAATATCCGCCAGATGGCGTTCGACGTCGGCTGCCAGAACGCGTTCGACTTTCCGGGTTTCGTGCCGGCCTACGTGCGCCCGCTGTTCTGCCGCGGCATCGGGCCGTTCCGCTGGGTCGCATTGAGCGGCGATCCCGAAGACATCCTGAAGACCGACGCCAAGGTCAAGGAACTGATCCCCGACGACAAGCACCTGCACAACTGGCTGGACATGGCCGAGAAGCGCATTCGCTGGCAGGGCCTGCCGTCGCGCATCTGCTGGGTCGGCCTGGGCCAGCGCGACAAGCTGGGTCTCGCGTTCAACGAGATGGTGCGCAAGGGCGAACTGAAGGCGCCCGTGTGCATCGGCCGCGATCACCTCGATTCCGGTTCCGTCGCCTCACCCAACCGCGAGACCGAATCCATGCGCGACGGCAGCGACGCCGTGTCCGACTGGCCGCTGCTCAACGCGCTGCTCAACACCGCCAGCGGCGCGACCTGGGTGTCGTTCCACCACGGCGGCGGAGTAGGGATGGGCTACTCGCAACACGCGGGACTCGTGATCGTCTGCGACGGCACCCCCGAAGCCGACAAGCGCATCGCCCGCGTGCTGTGGAACGATCCGGGCACCGGCGTGATGCGCCACGCCGACGCGGGTTACCCGGAAGCCATTGAGTGCGCGAGGAATAAAGGGCTTAACTTGCCGATGATGCTTTAAAAAGTACCTGCTGAGGGTCATTGCTCAGTCGAGCCAAGTATTCGTCTTTTATCGGCAAAATGGCTCCATATAACCTATGGTATGCATGGCCGACTGCGCCACTAAAGAGCTTCATTTTCGGACGTGCGTTCTCGTCGCCCGAGCTCAAGATATGCGTGCTCGAAATTCCCGGGTAAGGGTCAACGTAAACGATCTCCTTGATGCCGAGCTGGAAAGCTTTCTTCGAACAAAGCTCGCAAGGGCTCGCGGTAGTGTACAAGTAGCCTCTCTCGATTCCGCTACTTCCGTGCTTCGCTAGTTGGAGGAATGCATTCTCTTCTGCATGAAGAGAGCGGGTATGCACTTGATTGTCTGTCTTTTTCGATTTGTTGTACTCGCGTTTAAAGCAATATGGGCACGGAAGCCCCACTTCTTTGAGTTCAGCTCTATTAGAGTAGGTCTGATTGAGTTGAGCTAAAAATGCTTTATCCGTTTTCTCGAATTTGCTAAAAGCATTCACATCACCACCAGTGACTAAGTCATCCACATCTCGCAGAAGACATGGCACTTGACCCTTCGGAACATCGTTCCACCCGACAGCTTTTATCGAATAGTTCTCGTCCGCAACTGCGGCACCTACTTGGCGCGAAATGCAACCACTATTCAGTTTTGCAACGAAGGCCAGCTGCATGCATCGCTCTTCCCTGGTAGGAGTTACTAATCCGGGCCGCAGCATAAGCGAAACGTATCTAATAAGCTGTGCGTTGAGGTACCGCTTATTCTGATTGAACTCAGATGATTTGCCTGAATTCGCTATAAATATATCTGCCTTTTGAATGCAATCCTGCAGATTCTGGGAAACAAAGTTGTCGTAATTATCAAGTTGCTTTTTATTATCGGAATATTCCCTATCGTCAATAGCTTTTATTCCACCCTTTGTAAGATTTAGTTGCTCCAGTCTCTCAACACGATCTTCGTCGTCACACGTAACGGCTATCGCGTAAAAAGCTGCAAATTGGTCGCGAAGATAAACAAGCTCAAGCGAATTACGAACCGCATCGATTACGACCCGAACACTTTTAGTTTTTGACGCCTGTTCATGTTTAAAGGCGGCTTTTGCGAGTCTTTTTACGTATCGTATTAGCGAGAACAATTGAGATGGTGCAATGTCGGTTGAGAGTGGATTGCCGCTAAGTCTGATGTTATTACCAAGTGTTTGGAAGATGGAAGTGTACTGTGTTGCTAAAGCTATCTTTGCTGCATGCGCCTGCGCTCTCAGGCTGTCGTTATAAAAACACCATGCGCCAGTTTCCCGGCCATGGTTTCCGTTTTCAATGCAGTCACTGAAATCGCTGTAGGTCGGTTGCTCGCGCAGTTCGTCGAGAATGTTCAAAATCTTTTTGACGTCCGTTACTTTGTGCTCTTTCAGCAATTCTGCAATGTCGATATTGGATTTCGCCAGCAAGCAACCAAATATCAATGTGGACACCGTGATGATTTTAAATGGCTCCCACTGCTTTGCACACAAACGTTTGGCGATGTCGAGTTTCCTTCTCTCAGGCTCGGAAAGGTCCGATGGAGTAGTGGAGACGTCCGCAAAAGGTCTAGACAAGATTTCGGCAGCGGTGGTGCACCCGCTTCCCGTGCGGCCAGTGAGAGCGACGACCAAGAGGTCCGTGCGCTCTCGATAAGCCGCTTCTATCCCCTCATAGATGTTGCTCGACATAGCCAATCCCCTGTTTTCGTGAGTAGCGATTTACCACCAACTTAGTTGCTTGTCTAGACGAAGGCCCGAACGGTTGTCGCGCTGTCCGCTACTTCGAGCGGTTCGCGAGCGCCTTAAAAAAGATGTCAGGGACAATTTTCGCGTAGAGGCACGAGGCTGCCTCGGCCCTGCGTAGCATCGGCTACCAAGCGGGCGAGGTCAGATTCCTGGCCTGACGGCACGGCCAAGATGGCCGTCACCGCGAGTGCCCCGTAGGTCGTGTTTTCGATCGCGATGCCGCGTTCGCGGATACGTCCCTCCAGCAGCGACCATTGGGCGAAGTCACAGCGGAGCGTCATGTACGTCACATGGACGATGGGCTGTCTGGCGGCCTGTTGCAGGCACTGCGCGGCCGTACCGCCGTAGGCGCGGATGAGACCGCCGATGCCAAGTTTGATGCCGCCGAACCAACGTGTGACCACGACGATCGTGCGGTCGAAATCTTGCCCGTCGATGGCGGTCAGAATGGGTTTGCCAGCACTGCTGGAAGGCTCGCCGTCGTCATTGAAGCGGTAGGCCTGTCCCATGCGGTAGGCCCAGCAATGATGGCCGCCGCCGTTGCCGCGCAGGCTGTTGACAAATGCCATGGCGGCTTCGGCCGAGCTTGCTGGCGCTGCTTGTGCGAGGAAGCGGCTCTTCTTGATTTCGACTGCGTGCGAGCAGGGTGCAGCCAGCGTGGCGAGTTGATCGTTCATGTGATGGAACGCGGATTGGTTTCGATCATCGGAAAACCCGTCATGAAATTCGTATCTCGGCTACAGCCGCCCCGTCACTGTCGCATGCAGCGCTGATAGCGTGCGTCCACGCGCGTGGCAAACCATGCCGTGGTCAGCTTGCGGGTGATCTTGGGGCTGTCCAGTTCGATGGACGGGATCATGGCGCGAGGCAGCGGCTTGCCTGCGCGCGCGTCCGCCAGCACATAGATGCGGGCATAAAGCGCAGTGTCGTCGAAATCCAGGCGACCGCTGCGTTGCAGTGCCTTGCGAATGGCGCGGTCATCCATGCCAAGCTCGCTGGCCATGGTGCGCACGGCGCGTTCGGTTTGCCCGGGCCGATCCAATGGCGCGCCTGGTGCAAGCAGGTCTCCGTCGAGTGCCAGCGGGATGCCTGTGGCGATGCTTACCGCGTTCTGGAACGCGGCATTGCGGCTCGCGTATCGGCCGGCGTTGTAGTCGGCGAAGCGATACACCTTGCGCGTGTAGGGAGTCTGGTAGCCCAGCAGGTGCATGATGCCGAAATACAGTCCACCGCGGCGCGTGAATACTTCGTCGCGCGCGCTGCTCGCGATCGGGTACGGGTAATCGACGGCATGCGCTTCGGCAAACCCGATGTTGACCTGCATCGGTCCGCCGGTTTCCACCGGATTGAAGTCCGCGAAGAGAAGTTTGCCCAAGGGCACGCTGGCGATCAGGTCTTCGTAGATGCGGCTCAGCTCGCGCTCGGTGTGCGCATGCCGCAGGCGGTCACTGTACGAACGACCGTCCGGCGAGTGGATCTTCAGTGCGGCATCGACCAGGAATTCCGGTATGTGGTGCGCGGCGGCGCGGCGGTCGATCTCCTTGCGTGCAATGCGCGGCAGGTCGGGTACGCCGGGGTCGGCGTGGAAGCCGGATTCCTGCGCGACCACCGCCAGTACCGCGCAGATGTTCTCCGGATTCGGAGTGATGTTTTGCGTGCTGAATGCCGTCTGGATGTCCGCGGCCCAGCCGTTGCGGTCCGGCGCGTCGACGGGCATGCGCTCCACGATCTCGGCGCGAATTTGCGACGGCGGTAAACGTTGGGCCTGCGGAGTCGGCCTGGTGGCGCACGCCGCCAGCAGCAGCGGCAGGCACCACGCTGCAACCGTGAGCGCGCGGCAGCGAAGTGACATCGAACGGGTCATGCACGCAGCATACTGAAATCGTCCGGTTCGACGTGGTCGTCCGGTGCACATGGCGGCAACGACGGAACCGTCGCACGGTAGGCATGCGGGTACTAGGATGGCCCGGGTCCACCCTGACGCAAGGAACCATGCAAATGACGAAGCAGGCAATCACCGCCCTTCTCATGGCGCTGCTGGCGAGCGCCGCATACGCGCAGACCAATGCCGGCGAACAGAAGGCCGATCCGAATCTTCCCTTCAATGTCACGAAGGTGGCCAGTTTCGATCTGCCCTGGCGCATCGCGTTCCTGCCCGCTGGCCACATGCTGGTGACGGAGAAGGTCGGCCGCGTCGATCTTGTCACGCCGCAGGGTGCCAAGACCGAACTCGGCGGCGTCCCGCCCAGCTATTACGAAGGCCAGAACGGCATGCTGGGCGTCTTCCTCTCGCCCCGTTACGCCACCGACCACGACGTGTATCTCACCTATGTCGAACCGGGCCACTACGGCGGTGGCTTGGCACTGGGGCGCGGAAAACTCGTGCTGGACGGCAAACCCCGGCTGGAAGGCTTCAAGGTGTTGTGGCGCCAGGTGCCGCCGGGCAAAGGCGGCCAGCCCGGCGGCCAGATCGCCTTCTCGCCGGATGGCAAATACCTCTTCCTCACGGTGGGCGACCGCCAGCGGATGACCCCCGCGCAGGACATCAACCAGCCGGAAGGCAAGATCCTGCGGCTGACGCTGGATGGCAAGCCGGCGCCGGGCAATCCGTGGGCAGGCAAGGCCGGCGCCCGCACCATTCCGCTGATCGATCCGCCCGCCGATACCGAAGCCGCCAAGACTGCGCCGGTGGTGAGCACCTACACGTTCCCCGGGCCCAACCTGACGCCGGCCGAGACCTGGGCCACCGGCTTTCGCACGCCGTACGGCCTTGCCTTCGCGCGCGATGGCCGGCTGTGGGAACTCGAGCATGGCCCGCGCGGCGGCGACGAACTGAACCTGATCGAGCCCGGCAAGAACTACGGCTGGCCGCTGGTCTCCTACGGCGTCAATTACAACGGCGTGCCCATTCCCGACCCCGATACCCGGCCCGATCTCGCCAAGCCGGTGATCTACTGGGTGCCGGTGATCGCGCCGGGCAACCTCATGTTCTACAAGGGCAGCGTCTTCCCCTGGAATGGCAGCGCCCTGATCAGCGGCCTGGCCTGCGAATGCATTGTCCGCGTCACGTTCGACGGCAAGGGCGGCGCCACCGCGGCGCAGCGCTGGAACATCGGCAAACGCGTCCGCGATATCGAACAGGCGCCGGACGGCACGCTGTGGATGCTGGAAGACGCCAGGGGCGGCGGCCTGTACCACCTCACGCCGAAATGATTCGAGAGCACGCGCAGGGCGGGAGTAGCGCAGCGAATCCCACCGCGTACGTATGAAAACGGCGGGATGCGCCGCTGCGCGGCTGCTCCCGCCCTACGTTTCAGGTGTCGAACAAAGCGAGGTCGAGGCCGTCCCGACGACCGTCATTTGGCAAAAAGTTTCGACCGGTCCGCGAACGCCTTGAACTCCAGTGCATTGCCGGACGGGTCGAGCAGGAACATCGTGGCCTGTTCGCCGGGCTGGCCCTTGAAGCGCACGTGCGGTTCGATCACGAAGTGCGTGCCGGCCTCGCGCAGCTTTTCCGCGAGCGCGTGCCACGCGCCCATGTCCAGCACCACGCCGAAGTGGCGCACCGGCACGTCGTCGCCGTCCACGTCGTGCGCGGCCGCCACGTGCAGTTCTTCGGGCGCGACGTGTGCGACGATCTGGTGGCCGAAGAAATCGAAGTCCACCCACGTATCGCTGGAACGTCCTTCCGGACAGCCGAGCAGGCCGCCGTAGAAGCCGCGGGCTTCACCCAGCGAGGCGACGGGGAAGGCGAGATGGAAGGGTGGCAGTTCCTGCATGGTGGTTCCGTGGGCCGTTGCGTTTCCGATCAGTATGCACGAAGCGCGGAAGGTACGGCGCCCGCGTTTCGTTGCCGTTTGGGTTGCGGTCGTAGCATGGCGGAGGCCTCGAAAGGAGCACGCCATGGCCGAAGAAAATGCCCGCAACCAGCTCGAGCACATCACCGACACGTTGACACAGCTCAAGGAGATGCACCACTACGCGAAGAACAACGTCGAGCGCCTGACTGCGATCTGGCTGCTGTTCGACGGCGAGCTGTCGAAGCTGAAGCAGACCGACAAGATCGACGACCTGATGAACCGGCAGGGCCAGTTGCACGACGCGCTGGAGACCGTCATCGCCGATCTCGAAGCGTTGCAGCAGAAGCTGCAACCGCCGCCGGAGGGCGCGACGGGTTGAGCCCGCGTGGCCGGTTACCGGCTCAGCGTGAATCCCGCCGCGCGATCCATGCGTCGATCACGGATTTGGGCAGCGGGAAATAGCCGTTGACGACATCCGGTTCGCCGGCATCGGCATCGGCGCTCAGGTGCACATGCCACGCGCCGACCCGCGCGACCTGCAGGCAGTCGTCGACTTCATGCAGATCGTCCTTGTGGGTTTCCACGTGGGCCTGCAGCAGCGTCCGCTTGGCGCGTGCCTTCGCGTCGGCCTTGTTCGGTGCGCCGAAGAATCCCCACGCGTGGTGTTCGCCGAACACACCGGGCCGGTAGCCGCCGATGTTGATGAAGTAGAGGTGCAGTCCGTTGTCCGGTCGCGCCTGCGACAACCGCACGCGGTAACCCACGACGCTGTCGAGGAAGCACCAGGCGTCGACGTGCAGGCCGTGCGGTTCGCCGAACCAGCCGTCCAGCAACTGGTCGTGCACGGCTTCCAGTGAATCGCCGACGGCGAAGGCGACATCGTGCAGTTCGGTTTTCGCGCGGGGTGCGGTGCCGCCCAGCACGCAGGCGATCAGGCGTTCGGCCATGTGGAACGGCTCGGCGATGGAAGGACCCATGATGCCACGCGGCCTCGGCGGCGTCTCTCCCACGCAGGCATCGTGCGGCGTTCGTTTCACGCCGCTTTCAAGCAGGCGTGCGTAGGCTTCACTGCGATGTTCGCAAGGCCCTCATGGAAGAACGGCAATGAAACACAAAACCCTGTCACTGCAGTCGGGCTTCGAAGTCGCATTCACCTCGCGCCAGGTGCAGGCCGCCGAAATGACGCTGGATCCCGGTTCGAATACCGGCGGCCCCGACAATCGCCACCGCGGAGCCGACCAGTGGATGTACGTCGTGTCAGGCGACGGCGAGGCCATTGTCGATGGCGTGCAGCAACGGTTGCAGGCGGGAAGTCTGCTCGTGATCGAACGCGGCGAAACCCACGAGATCCGCTGCACGGGCGATCAGCCGTTGCGCACCGTCAACTTCTATTCGCCGCCCGCGTATGACGACGATGGCGACGAGCTGCCCGCCGGTGAAAGCTGACCGATCGCGCTTCGTTCATCTTGCAGCTCACTGGTCCATGACTTGCGTGGCGCCGCGGCAGGCGGTGCCTAGGCAAGTGTGGACGCTCACGCCGCCTACACGATGCGTTTGCGCAAAGTTATCGCGGCGATGCGGATACTTGCGGCGCAACGGAAACCAATGCGGAGAAATTCATGAAACGGTTGTTGGCCCTCGCGACGGGAATCGCTGCCGGCGCCATGGTGATGTACATGCTGGATCCGAACAACGGACGCCGCCGGCGTGCCCTGGTGCGTGACAAGGCCGTGGCGGCCGGTCACGACGTGGAGCGGCTTGCGCGCGGCACGTCCCGGCAGACTGCGAATCGTCTTCGCGGCATGGCCGCCAAGGTGCGGGCGCGGGTCCAGCATCCCCGTCTGGACGATGACCAGTTGCGCGATCACATCCGTTCGAAGCTCGGCCACGCGCTCCGTCATCCCGCCCGGGTCGAGGTGGATGTCGATCACGGGCATGTGGTCCTGAAGGGCACGGCGGACCCGGTCGAAACGGAGCATCTGGTCGCGACCATATCGAAGATGCAGGGCGTCCATGGCGTGGAAAATCGCCTGGCGCCGGAAGGATGACCCGTGTCGCGTGGTTCGGCGAATCGGGTGGCACAGGGAGCGGCATGTTTGAAAGGAGAGAGAAGCAATGGGCAGCAACAAGGTTCAGGGCGAAGGCGATTACGAGAGCGCACGCCGCTACCGCAAGGCCACCGAGGAATCCGCGCGGGAGCAGGCCAGGGGTGGCAAACCCGTCAAGGGTGATGCGCGCGCGGCGTCGGACAAGTTGACCCCGGAGGAACGCGAAGGGCGCTCACGCGCCAAGGCGCCGGGACAGGACAAGCGCGACGCCGCGTACATGGAAGAATTGGAGCGCAAGAAACGACACTGAGCCGTCGGGTCGCGATGCGCGGACGGACGCATCAGCCTCCGCGCATTGCCGACTTGCGCATCCCTGGCGATTCATTTCCCGCCGGCTTCAGGTCCACCGCATCGATGCGCCAGCGGTCGCCGCTGTATGCGAGATGGCATGAAGACGCAGCCGCTCCGGGTCGCGGCTGCGGGGATACGTCGCGGGCGGAGCAGCTCGCGGGTGCAGGCACCCTCGCGATGCAGGCCATCCAGACCTTCGGATGAGGCCTTGAAGCGATCGCAGGGCGGGTGGCAACCCACCGTTTCCGGATGTCGATTCGACGACGTCGGCGGGATGCGCTGCTCCCGCCCCGCGTCATGCTGCCTTGGACCTGGCCTCGTCCTTCAGGGATTGCATGTCGATCACGAAGCGGTACTTCACGTCGCTCTTGAGCATGCGTTCGTAGGCCTTGTTGATGTCGCGCATCGCGATCGTCTCGATGTCGCTGACGATGTCGTGCTCGGCGCAAAAATCCAGCATCTCCTGCGTCTCCCGGATACCGCCGATCAGCGAGCCCGCGATGCCCCGGCGCTTCATGATCAGGTTGAACACCGTGGGCGAGGGATGCGGCGAATCGATCGGCGGCGCGCCGACCAGGCACATCGTGCCGTCGCGCTTCAGCAGGTTGAGATAGGCATCGAGGTTGTGCGGCGCGGCGACCGTGTTGAGGATGAAGTCGAAGCTGCCGGCGTGCTGCGCCATTTGCGCCGGATCCTTCGAAATCACCACTTCGTCCGCGCCGAGGCGCTTGCCGTCCCCCGTCTTGCTGGGCGACGTGGTGAACAGCACCACGTGCGCGCCCATCGCATGCGCCAGCTTCACGCCCATGTGGCCGAGGCCGCCCAGGCCCACGATGCCGACCTTCTTGCCGGGCCCGACATGCCAGTGGCGCAGCGGCGAATACGTGGTGATGCCGGCGCACAGCAGCGGCGCGACCGCGGCGAGGTTGTCCTTGTGGGTGATGTGCAGCACGAACTTTTCGTCGACGACGATGTTTGCGGAGTAGCCGCCGTACGTGTTGCCGCCGTCTTCCTGCGCGGGGCCGTTGTAGGTGCCGGTGAAACCGTTCTCGCAGTAATTTTCCTCGCCGGCCTTGCAGGAATCGCAATGCCCGCAACTGTCGACCATGCAGCCGACGCCGACGGTGTCGCCCGCCTTGAAGCCGTGTACGTCCTTGCCGACCGCCGTCACGGTGCCGACGATTTCATGACCGGGCACGGACGGATAGGTCGTATTGCCCCACTCGTTGCGCGCGGTGTGCAGGTCCGAATGGCAGACGCCGCAATAAAGGATGTCGATGGCGATGTCGTGCGGGCCGGGCTCGCGACGTTCGATGGCGTGCGGGCCGAGTGGCTGGTCGGCGGATTGCGCGGCGTAGGCGGGGGTTGGGGTCATGCGAGTTTCCTCGAAGGTAGAAATCGGAAAAAAACGATCTGATTAGCGCCAAACCTCCGCAAATCCATTGGTCATTCCGAAGCGGGCCGCAGGCCCGAATCCTGAATCGGCTTGTGCCATGGCAAGCACTGCGATACCGATTCCGGGTTCTGCCTGCAAAATGCGCAGGCAGCCCCGGAATGACGACAAACAGGCGTCAAGCCCGTTCAACCCGCGGCTTTTTCACGCACCGGCAGCTTCCAGTCCGGCCGGATGAAGTGGCAGGTGTAGCCGTTCGGGATGCGTTCCAGGTAATCCTGATGCTCGGGTTCGGCTTCCCAGAAATCGCCGGCGGGCGTGACTTCGGTGACGACTTTCCCGGGCCACAAACCCGAGGCGTCGACGTCCTCGATGGTGTCTTCGGCGATGCGTTTCTGCTCGTCGTTGGTGTAGAAGATCGCCGAGCGGTAGCTGGTGCCGATGTCGTTGCCTTGCCGGTTTGCCGTGGTGGGGTCGTGGATCTGGAAGAAGAATTCCAGCAGCTTGCGATAGCTGATCCGCGCCGGATCGAACACGATCTCGATGGATTCGGCGTGGGTGCCATGGTTGCGGTAGGTGGCATGGGGGACATCCCCGCCGGAATAACCCACGCGCGTGGATACCACGCCGGGTTGCTTGCGTATCAGGTCCTGCATGCCCCAGAAGCAGCCGCCGGCAAGGATGGCGCGTTCGGTGGTCATGGTGTTGTACTCCGTAGTCAGGGCAGTGCGTGCTGCGGCCGATCAAGGCCGGTCATTCGTGCGGGTCCGGATATCCGGTACCTCGGCCGGGATGCGGGCGATTCCGCAAAACACCGGGTTCCGGATCCCGCGCCACGCGGGATGCCCGGCACGGTGGCCGGGAGCGGTCAAGCGTGTTCAAACAATTTACGGTACTCCCCGTAGCCTTCCTTTTCCAGATCGGCCAGCGGGACGAAGCGGAGCGACGCCGAGTTGATGCAGTAGCGCAGGCCGCCAAGGTCGCGGGGTCCGTCATCGAACACGTGGCCGAGATGGCTGTCGCCATGCTTCGAGCGCACTTCGGTACGGATCATGCCGTGGCTGGCGTCGTGCTTTTCGATCACGTTCGCCGTCTCGACCGGTTTGCTGAAACTCGGCCAGCCGCAATGGCTCTGGAACTTGTCGAGCGACGTGAACAACGGCTCGCCGGAAACGATGTCCACGTACAGGCCGGGCTCGTCATGGTCGTTGAACTCGTTGTCGAACGGGCGCTCGGTGGCCGATTCCTGGGTGACGCGACGTTGCAGCGGGGTCAGCCGTGCGAGCGCTTCGGGTGTCTTGCGGTAATCGGACATGGCGCGTTCCTTGTCGGACAGCCGAACGGCGGCGGGATGTCATGACACATGGAGGCGCCGTCCTCGGCCATCAAGATGCAACCCGATGGACCGGCCATCCCCGCGACGCATTACGATTGGGCGCGCCATTTCGCCGGCAGGCAGGACTCGTGGAGGCAAAAGCCGTGGACATCCGTGTATCTCCCATCACATCGGGCGGCATGCATGCAGCGTCGTGATTTCCTGAGGGTAGCCGTGGGTGCCGGGGCTGCCGTGGCCCTGGTCGGGACCGCACGCGCGCAGGCGAAGTCGGGGGAACTCGAAACGCGCCTGGCCGTTCTGGAAAGCCGGCACGGTGGCCGGCTCGGGGTGGCGATCCATGACACCGGCAGCGGAAGGCGCGTTGCGTATCGCGGCGACCAGCGGTTCCTGATGTGCAGCACGTTCAAATTGCTTCTGGCGGCCGCAGTGCTGGAACGTGTCGATCGCGGCGAGGAGGACCTCGATCGCCGGATCGTATACGGCGAGGATGTGCTGCTCGACTACGCGCCGACGACCAGGCAGCACGTGGGACGGCCCGGCATGACGGTTTCGGGCTTGTGCGAGGCCGCGGTCACCCTGAGCGACAACACGGCGGCAAACCTGCTGTTGAAGCAGGTGGGCGGGCCGCCCGCTGTCACGGCATATGCGCTCAGCCTGGGCGATCGGGTCACGCGCCTGGATCGCACCGAACCCACCCTCAACCGCCCTGATGGCGAGAAGGACACCACCACGCCGCGTGCCATGCTGGGCGACATGCATCGGTTGCTGCTGGGCAATGCGCTATCCACGGCCTCGCGCGCGCGGCTGACGGATTGGTTGCTGCGCTGCAAGACCGGCGCGGATTCGCTGCGTGCGGGGTTGCCCCCCGATTGGCGCGAAGGTGACAAGACGGGCTCCGGCGAAACCGCCACCAATGATGTCGCCATCCTCTGGCCGCCGCGGCGCAAGCCCGTCCTGGTGGCGGCTTACTACGAGCATGCGCAGGCGACGGGCGACGAACGCCGCGCCGTTTTGGCGGAAGTGGGACGCGTGGTCGCATCGATGGCCTAGCCGATCGCGC
Organism: Rhodanobacter sp.; assembly: GCA_044464225.1. Classification (GTDB taxonomy): domain Bacteria; phylum Pseudomonadota; class Gammaproteobacteria; order Xanthomonadales; family Rhodanobacteraceae; genus 66-474. The sequence goes on from JBIQLN010000003.1 coordinate 179,867, forward strand.
ACGGGTGTAGGCTTCGCGCTCATGCATTCGCGTCGCGTCCGCCCATGGTGACCGCCCCGTTGCTGCCGCCGCAGGTTCTCGGCGCGCTGCAAAAGGCCCAAGGCGAACTGGCTCGCCGCCAGTTCGACGCGGCTTCGGCCACGCTGGCGCCGGTGCTGGCAACGATGCCGGCTTGCGCGCCGGCCTTGGGCATGGCCGCGATCGCGGCGCAGATGCAGGGTCGGCACGATCGCGCCATCGCCTGTTTTCGCAAGGCGCTGGAAACGCAGCCAAACGATGCGGGGCTTCATGCCGGTCTCGGCATCTCGCTGTTCGAATCCGGTGACACCGAAGGCGCGGTCGCGATGTTGCGGCGCGCGTGCGAATTGGCTCCCGGCGTGGCCTCGGCCTGGTACAACCTGGGCAAGGCGCTCAAGTTGCAGGTCCATACGGAAGAGGCGATCGAAACACTGCGGCACGCGTTGCGGCTGGATCCTTCGAACGTGCCGGCACGGCTGACGCTTGCGGACGCGCTGGCCAGCATCGGCGAAATCGACGCGGTGGCCGCAGCGCTGCGGCACATCCTCGAAACGCACCCGGCCGATGCGCACGCGTGGTTCGCGCTGGTCAACCTGAAGGTTGTTCCTCTTTCCGCGGAGGACGCCGAAACCTTGCGCCGGCATTTCGAACAGGCTGGTGGGTCGACGGAAGATCGGGTGCTGTTCGGGTTCGCGCTGGCGCGGGCGCTGGAAGACCAGGGCGATTACGCCGCATCGTTCGAGATGTTGCGGCGCGCAAATCGCCTGCAGCATCGTCGTGTTCGTTGGAATGCCGCCGAACATCGTGCAGGCATCGGTGCGATCGAAAGGGCTTTCGCGACGGACCCGCCGGCGCCGGTCGATCCCGGGCAGGGAAGCGAAGCGATTTTCATCGCGAGCATGCCGCGTTCGGGCTCGACCTTGGTGGAGCAGATGCTGGCGTCGCACCCCGAGGTCGAAGGCGCCAACGAAATCGGGGACTTGGCGCGCATCCTGGATGAAGAATCGACTCGGCGCGGCCGCCCCTGGCCCGCATGGATGCAGGAGGCAAATGCGACCGACTGGCATCGATTCGGCGGAGAGTACCTCGCGCGCACGGCGTGCTGGCGTGCGCGCAAACCGCGCTTCACCGACAAGAATCCCGTTTCGTGGAAACATGTCGGCGCGGTGCTGGCGATGCTGCCCGCCGCGCGGGTCGTGCTGGTGCGCCGCGATCCCGTCGAGACATGCCTGGCGTGCTATCGGCAGTGGTTCGCGAGCGACACCGATTTTGCCTGTGACCTGGACGATCTCGCGGACTACAGCATTGACTACGCCCGCCTGACGCGGTTCTGGCTGCAGCGGTTTCCGGACCGCGTGTTCGATCTCGAGTACGAGGCGCTGCTGGCCGATCCGGACACCACGGTTCGCCGGTTGCTCGACTTTTGCAAACTACCGTTCGATGCCGCGTGCCTCGATTTCCATCGCACCCGGCGGACCGTGGTCAGCGCGGCCAGCGCCGCGCAGGTGCGACAGCCGTTGCGCCGGGATACCGCGCGTGCGGCACGATACGGGCACGCGCTCGACGCATTGCGCGCCCGATTGCGCGATGCCGGATTGACGTCTCCGCCATGAAAGCTTCCCGTATCATTTCTGTTCCCGCGATGGCGGCGTCGTGAATCGGGCCTTGCATTCGGGTTAATCCGTGGTTAACGTGAAGGCGCGCAGTGACGAGGGACAGCGCAGACCGCGTCTGACGACCATGCGGCCGCCGAGGCGTAATCGGGTGCGGTCGTGTGCCCGCCATGGGGAGAGACGGACCCTCGTCCGTGCCGTGTAGCCTCGTGGGGTACACGTCGCATGAAAGGCACTCCCTCGCGCGCTTCGCGCAATCGCATTTTCCAGCGCAGGGCGCTGGCCCTGGCAATCGGTGGTTCCGTCGCGCTGGCATTCACGGGCGGCGCGTTCGCGCAGGCCACCACCGGCACCATCTACGGCAGCGTGCCGGTCGCCGCCAATGAAAGCATCCAGATCACCGGCGGCGCGGGATTCAACCGCACCATCAGCGTGGGTCCGTCCGGCCGCTATTCGATCACGCTGCCAGTGGGCACCTACACGGTTTCGCTGTTGCGGGACGGGAGGGTGGTGCAATCGAAGAGCAACGTCACGCCCGCCGCGGCGGGCGCGGTGGTGGTCGACTTCACGTCCGGCAATGCCGCCAACGCGCAAACGCTGGCGGCGGTGAACGTGACGGCCAATGCCATCCCGGCGATCGACGTGACCACCACCAACCAGACCAACACGATCACCGCCAGGCAGCTGCGGCAGTTGCCGATCCAGCGCAGCGTGGAGAACGTCGCGATGCTGGCGCCGGGTGTCACCGCCGGCGCGAATCTCCTGGGGACCGGACCCACCGGCTCGTCGCTGCTCGTGTTCGGCGGCGCTTCGGTGGCCGAGAACGCCTACTACATCGATGGCTTCAACAGTACCGACGCGCTCACCGGCCAGGGCGGCATCAGCCTGCCTTATTTCGCGTTGGAGCAGGTGCAGACGATCACCACCGGCTACGGCGCCAAGTACGGGCGTTCGGTGGGCGGCGTGATCAACCAGATCGGGAAGAGCGGTTCCAACGAGTGGCATTTCGGGGTGCGCGCGTCGTGGGCGCCCGCGGACTGGCGCGATGATTACGACAACGCCTACTGGCGCAATCCGCGCTGCAACGGCGGGTGCGACCCGGGCGAGAATCACGGCGACATCTATCGCTATCGCAAGGCCAACTCGTACGCGGAAACCATCTACGACGCGTACGTCAGCGGTCCGATCATTCCGGACAAGCTGTTTTTCTACCTGAGCGCCGAGCAGGACACGGTCAAGGCGCACGGTGGCGGCCCTGCCGCCACGGGCGGCCCGGGCGGCAGCATCGCCTCGCCGTACCTCGATTCGTACACCCAGCACTATCCCAAGCTGTACCTGAAGGTGAACTGGAACATCAACGACAGCAACATCCTCACCTTCACGGGGCTGCAGTCGGCCTACAAGGAGTGGGACAGCGAGTACAGCCTCGATTACGACACCTTCCAGGTCGGGGACTTCGATCACCTCGACCCGACCATCAAGAACATGTTCCGGGCCGGCGTGGTCAATTACACCTCGTATCTCACCGACAACCTGACCCTGAATGCGATGTACGGCAAGATGCATGGGGAATACTTCAGCACGGTGTTCCCATTTCCTGGCTACGACCCCACGCTTCCGCACATCGGTGGCGCGGCCCTGCAGAACCCGGCGTATACCCCCAACGGCCCCATCACCAATTCGCAGGGCAGCCTGGAAGTAGGCGACCCGGCCCACCGCGACACGGTGGCGAACTACCGCGTCAGCCTGGACTGGAAATGGCGGACCCACGATTTTTCGGTCGGCATCGACAACATCCAGACCTGGGACAAGAACGACGGCAACATCGACACCGGACCCGGGTACGAGTGGCGTTACGACACGCACGATCCGTCCAACATCGCGGGCAGCAATCCCAACAGTCCGCCTTACGTCGGAGCATCGACCGACTGCCACCCGACGAGCAGTGGCACGACTTGCTACTACGTTTCCAAGGAAATCTTCCTGACCCAGGCCAGCGTGCGGGTATCGCAGCATGCGCAATACGTGCAGGACAACTGGCAAGTCACGCCGAACTTCCTGCTGAACCTCGGCATCCGCAATGACCAGTTCGTCAATTACAACCCGGCCGGCGAGGCCTACATCCGCCTGACCAAGCCGCAATGGCAGCCGCGCATCGGCTTCAGTTGGGACGTCCGCGGCGATTCGACGATGAAGGTGTTCGGCAATGCCGGGCGCTATTACCTGGCGCTGCCCGCGGCGGTGGCGCTGCGTGGTGCCGGCGCGTCCACCTACACCAACGACTACTACATGTACTCGGGCATCGACCCCGTCACCGGCATTCCCCAGGGCCTGACGCCGATTCCGGAAAACCCGGCGGGCGGCGTGTCGGCCAACAACGAATACGGCGAACCGCTGGATCCGCGCACGGTGGCGGCGCAGGACATCAAGGCCGAATACGCCGACCAGTTCGTGCTGGGCCTGCAGCAGCAGTTCCGGTTCCTGGGCACGAGCTGGGTCTTCGGCGCCACCGGGCGCTACCAGAAACTCGGCCGCATCGTCGACGACTGGGACGACCAGTACGCCATCTGCCAGGCGGCGATCGCGCAGGGTTACGCGAACTTTGCCGCCGGCAACGGTTGCAGCGACAACGCCAGTTTCATCAACGGCGCGGTGCTGATCAATCCCTCCTCGACCCAGACGCTGCTGGTGAATGACCCGGATGGCGTCAGCCTCGATCGCGTGGTGGTCACCCCGGCGGACCAGCATTTCGACGGGCCGGTGAAACGCCACTACTACTCGCTGGACCTGTCGCTCGCACACGAGTGGGATGGCAAATGGTTCGCGAAGATCGACTATGTGTTCTCGCGGGCCTACGGCAACACCGAAGGCCCGGTCGATTCCGCGATCGGCCAGGGCGGCAATTCCGTATCCATCACCGAGCAGTGGGATTACTGGCAGTTGATGAACTATTCCAACGGCTTGCTGCTCAACAACCAGAAGCATCAGTTGAAGATCTACGGGGCGTACGCGCTGTCGCCCGAGTGGACGGTCGGCGCCAATCTGTTCATCGCCTCCGGCCATCCGAGGATCTGCCTGGGCTACTTCGGCCCCGACGAGTCGAATCCCATCAGCTATGGCGAGTCCTATCACTGGTGTGGGGGCAAGCCCACGCCGCCGGGCTCGACCGGCTTCACGCCGTGGACGCACCAGTTGAACTTGAACGTGGACTACCGGCCGAAGTGGGCGCAGCGGAAACTGGATTTCAATCTCGCCGTCTTCAACGCGCTCAACGAGCAGAACGCGCTGCAGTACGACCCCTCCTACGGAAGCACCGCCAATCCCGACCCCTACTACGGCGTGGTGGACAACGACAGCGGGTTCGAACCGCCCCGGTACGTGCGGTTTTCGGTCTCCTACGACTGGTGAGCGATTCAAGATTCACTCTCCGCGCCGGGCGGGATGCCCGGCGTCTTTTTGTGGAAAGCCGAAAACTGGCATGATTCCGGCAGGCCTCTCCATGTTCGAATGTCGGGGCACGGAGAGACTGCCGATCGTTGCTGGAGCCGCTGCATGTCGAAGATCGAAGCACGTCTGGCGGACCTGGGCCTGGAACTGCCGCCGCCCGTGAAGGCGCCGCCGGGCGTGGTGCTGCCGTTCCGGTTCGTGCGGGTCATCGGGCGTCGCGCGCTGGTTTCCGGACACAGCCCGCAGGCCGCGGATGGTTCCGTCGCGGGGCCGTTCGGAAAGCTCGGCCGGGAGTTGACGGTGGAGCAGGGCTACGAAGCCGCGCGGCTGACCGCGTTGTCGATGCTCGGCAGCCTGCAACGCGAACTCGGCGACCTTGATCGCATCGTGAGCTGGGTGCGCGTGTTCGGCATGGTCAACGCAGCGCCGGGTTTCGACAGGCAGCCCGCGGTGATCAACGGCTTTTCCGACCTGATCCTGCAACTGTGGGGAAGCGAAGCCGGCGCGCACGCCCGCAGCGCGGTCGGCATGGCCGAGCTGCCGTTCGGCATTCCGGTGGAGATCGAGGCGGAAGTCGAGATTGCGTAGGCCGGTGACAACCCGCCCCGGCGCGATCGGCGGATCGGCGGGATGCGCTGCGCGGCTCCCGCCCTTGTTCACTTGGAAGCTTCGTCAGTCCTGCCGGTCCCGCGGCTGTTGCAGGTGGGTACTGAGCGCAGGGAAGCCCGACGGCGGCGCAGATTCCGCGATTTTGCAGGTGGGGCCGAGCCTGCGAATCCGACGCTTTTGGATGTCCGGCCGTCGGCGTCGCTTTTTCCGGGCAACTTGCAGCCACCCGCTCGTCAGGAAAGTGCTGGCGCGAGCAGAAACGCGGCCAGCTTTTCGTAGTGGGGCCGGCATTGTTCGGCGAGCCGTTGCTGAAATTCGGTGAGCTTGTCGTCGCGCGGCCGATACGGTGCAAACCCCGTCGAACGTTCGACTGCCGCATACCAGTGCGGCGCCCACACGCCGTCCGAGGCGCGCGGGCCGGCCGGCCAATGCAACATGCGATCGTTGAAAGGGATGCCGAGCTTCGCGCACAGCGCGCTCAAGGTTCCGCGCGGGTCCTTCAGCACATCGGCGGCGTCGATCACCGGCGGTGCGTGGCCGAGCCTGTCGCACACGTGATCGAACAATCGCGCCTGCTGTTCGAAGCCGAGTTCCCACGCCGCGGCGTCAGGGCGCTGGATGGTGAAGGACGCGGCAACGCGCTCGGGTTCGCGGATCAAAAAACAATTCTCGACCCGATCGAGCCAGTCCAGCGGCACGTCCGGCAGCATGTGCTGGGTCATGTGCTTCTGGTACCAGACGGTCTTGCCCTCCGGAATCGGGCCGGTCAACGTGGCCGCGACTTTCGCGGCATCGTTTTCCTGCGCGGCGATCACCTCGTCGCGTCCCGGATGGTCCACGCCGGTTTCGGCCAGGTAGTGCGCGTAGAACGGCTCGTCGATGACGGCCGTATCCTCGCGGTTCTCCCAGGCCCGCATCATCGCGGTGGAGATGTTGCGCGGCCCCGACCACATCGCGATCCGCAACCCGGCGCTCATATGCGCGGGCCCTTGGTGCTGTCGTCCTTCACGAGTTGCACGTAAAGCTTCTGCAGGCGCTCGACCATCGGCCCGCGCTTGCCGTCGCCCATGATGCGGCCATCGATTTCGCGCACCGGCGTCAGGCCCGCGAAGGTGCCGGTGACGCAGGCTTCCTCGGCGCCGTACACGTCGGTCAGGCTGAAATCCTTTTCGAACACCGGGATGCCGTTGTCGCGGCACAGCCGGATCACGTTCGCGCGCGTGATCCCGCCGAGGCAGTACTTGCCGGTGGACGTCCACACCTCGCCCTTGCGCACGATGAAGAAGTGCGTCGAATTGCAGGTGCTGACGAAGCCGTGCGGGTCGAGCATCAGCGCCTCGTCGTAGCCGGCCTTCTGCGCCTGGATGCAGGCGAGGATGCAGTTGAGCTTCGAGTGGCTGTTGAGCTTCGGGTCCTGTACGTCCGGCGCGCCACGGCGCACGTGCACGGTGAAGAGCCGGATGCCGCGCTCCACGGTTTCCGGCAGCGGCTCCTTGTATTCAGGCACGATCACGATGGTTGGCGGGCCGATCACGAAGCGCGGATCCTGGTGCGGCGTGGCCTTGAGGCCGCGCGTCACCATCAGGCGGATGTGCACGTGGTCGCGCATGCCATTGGCGCGCAGGGTTTCGATGATCCGTTGCGTCAGTTGCCCGCGCGTGAGGCCGATGTCCATGTCGATCGCGCGTGCGCCTTCGTACAGGCGATCGAGGTGCATGTCGAGGAAGGGCAAGCCGCCGTCGTGCACGCGGATGCCTTCCCATACCCCGTCGCCGAGCACGTAACCCGCGTCGAAGACGGAAACCTTCGCCTCGTCGCGCACGACCAGTTCACCATTCAAATTGATTTTGATGGCGGCATTGCGCGCGTCGGGCGTGTAGTCGTGGGTGCCTTTGCTCATGGGTGTCGTTCCGATCGAAGTCAGTGCGCGCGCGCCACGGTTTGCGCGTCGCCGGTGAAGATCGCCTTCGGCAGCATCACGTGCACGCCCTTGTTGTGGTCCACCAGTTCCGTGATGTCGATGTCGCCGGCCACGCTGATCAGCATGTAGGCATTGTCGCGGCTCATGTGCTTGTGCCGGACCAGGAAATCGATCATGCCGGCGACCGCCTTGTGCGCGGCGACGGTGAGGTCGTCGTCGAAACCCATGCTGATGTAATCCCTCGGCGTCTCGGCGCGGGGGTAAGGACCGGTCTTCATGCCCTTGTGCAGGATGAACTGCACGGTACCGACCAGCGAGGTTTCGAGCGCGGTGATGTCCACTTCGCCGTTGCCCTGGCCCGCGTGGCCATCGCCGATCTGGAACAAGGCGCCCGGTACGAAGACCGGGAAGTAGATGGTCGAACCGGCGACCAGTTCCTTGTTGTCCATGTTGCCGCCGATGATGGTCGGCGGCGCGCTGTCGTAGCGGCCGAAGGCGGGTGGCGGCGCCACGCCCATGCTGCCGAAGAACGGATGCAGCGGGATGTCGATGCCCGGCGCGAAATGCGCCGTCATCGTGGCGCGGTCGAGCGGGATGATCCTGATGCGCGAATACGGAAAATCGTCCGTCTGGAATCCGGCTCCGTAGCGGAACGCGTTGTAGGCATAGGGAATGGCGAGATCGATTTTCTTGACCCGCACTTCCAGGGTATCGCCCGGCTCCGCACCGTCGATGTAGATCGGACCGGTAAGAATGTGTCCACCGGGCCCCCGATCCTTCCTGGGCACGCCGTCGAAGATGTCCTTCAGGTCCTGCTCGACGTCGGCCGGCTTGACGCCGGCTTTTTCGAGTCCCTTGGGACTGTTGGTGAGCACGGTATGCACGACCACCGTATCGCCGGAATGGATGCGCAGCACCGGCGGGGTGGTCGCGTCGTAATGGCCCCATGCGACCGTCTTCGGGGTGGCGGGCAACGTGTAGGTCTTGCCGGTATCACCGTCCCGCTGTTGCGCGCGCGCTGCACGGGGACAGGCCGCGATGCACGCACCCAGCAGCAACAGGGCGAGCAATGGGATCGAATGCGTTCGGGGTTGGACCATTTCCGGTGCTCCTCGCAATGACGGTTCGATTTGCATCTCAAGCAAGCCAGATGTCCTTGAAGGCACGGCCGAAGTTCAGGCCGAGCACCTTTTCCGCAACGCGCGCGGAATAGCCGTGTTTCAGCAGCGCGTCGGTCACGCGCTCGAGCTTGCGCGGCGTGTTGATGTCGGGAATGTACGGAGGGCGATTTTCGCCCGGAGCGCCGACACCGCACCTGCGGCGGCCCTCCGCTTCCTGTTGCAGCGCCTTCAATTCGACTTCGGTGACGGTGAAGAACGCCGTGTCGGTGCCGATGCCGACATGGTCCTCGCCGCACACTTTCAGCGCATGGGTCATGTGCTGCATGAAGTCGGCCAGCATCGGCTGGCGGTTTTCGGGCGTCAGGAACGGCAGCATGTAGATGCCCATCACGCCGCCCTTGTCGGCCAGCGCCTTCATTTCCTCGTCGCGCTTGTTGCGCGGGTGCATGAACACCGTGCGACAGCCGGCGTGCGTGATCAGTGGTGGCTTGCGCGACAGCGCGATGGCTTCGGCGGTGGTGCGGGTGTTGGAATGGCTCAGGTCCAGTGCGACGCCCAAGTCGTTCATGCGCGCGACGGCCTGGCGGCCGAGTCCGGTGAGGCCGCCGGTCTCGCCATCGAGGCAGCCATGGCCCAGCAGCGTGTCGTGGTTGTAGCTCAACTGCATGACCAGCACGTCGAGCTTGCGGAACAGGTCGATGCGCTCGAGCTTCTCCGCCAGCATCGAGGCCGCTTCGAACGAGAAGATCACCGCCAGCTTGTTCCCGGTCCCGGCGCGTTCGAGGTCGGCATGGCTGCGCACCTTGATGAAGCGTTCCGGGTGGTCTTCGATCAGTGCCTGCGCGGCAGCGATGTCGGCGACGGCTTCCTCGAAGGTGCCGTTGGCGCCGCCCAGCGTCGTCTTGAGCGCGGTGACGCCGGAGCCGGCGAGTGCGTCGAACCGTGGCGCGTCATCGAACTGGCATCCGATCGATTCGAGGGCGTTGCAATCGAGCACGAAGGCGTTGCGGTAGAGATCGGCGCTGTCCATCAGCGTGGGTGCCTTCGATGCATGCAGCGGGTGCCGGGCAATGCCCCGCAACCTACCACGAATCGGCGCGCGCATGATCCGCCAGGGGTCACGGTCGCCGTGCGGCGTTCGTGCCATTGAACCGCCGGCCACCGCCCACATGAAGACAGGACGAAAATGTTCCCGGGAGTGGCCGATGTTGCTGGATCCGATCAATCTGGGTGCGCTCCAATTGCGCAACCGCATCGTGGTGTCGCCGATGTGCCAGTACTCCTCGCCCGATGGCGTGCCGACCGATTGGCACCTGGTGCATCTGGGTAGCCGCGCTGTGGGCGGCGCGGGGCTGGTATTCACGGAAGCCACTTCGGTTTCACCCGAGGGATGCATTTCACCGGATGACGCCGGCATCTGGAACGATGCGCAAGCTGCCGCGTGGGCGCGCATCGTGGATTTCATCCGCGGGCAGGGCGCAGCTCCAGGCATCCAGCTCGCGCACGCCGGGCGCAAGGCCAGCACCGATGCGCCGTGGCGCGGCGGCGGTCCGCTGGACCCCGCCCACGGAGGCTGGACGCCGGTGGCGCCGAGCGCGATTCCGTTCGACGAAGGTTATCCCGTGCCGGTTGCGCTCGATGCGGCGGGCATCGCCAAGGTCGTTGGCGATTTCCGTTCGGCCGCAGGGCGCGCGCGCGACGCCGGCTTCGGCGTGATCGAAATCCACGGCGCGCACGGCTATCTGATCCACCAGTTCCTGTCGCCGCTGTCGAACACGCGCACCGACGAATACGGCGGCCCGCTGGAAAATCGTGCGCGCCTGCTGCGGGAAGTCATCGCCGCGGTGCGCGAGACCTGGCCCGCGCCGATGCCGCTGTGGGTGCGGCTTTCCGGCACCGACTGGGCCGAGGGCGGCTGGGACATCGACGAATGCGTGCAACTCGCGCGATTGTTGCGTGACGATGGCATCGACGTGATCGACGTGTCATCCGGTGGCACGGTGCCGCATGCGAAGATTCCCGCCGGCCCCGGCTACCAGGTACCGTTTGCCGCCCGCATCCGCCGCGAAGCCGGCATCCACACCGCAACGGTCGGCATGATCACCGACGCGCGGCAGGCGGAGGACATCCTGCAGCGCGGCGATGCCGACCTGATCGAGATGGCACGCGAGTTCCTGCGCGACCCGTATTTCCCGCGTCGCGCGGCGAAGGAACTGGGCGCAGCGGTGCGCGTGCCGGAGCAATACGCGCGCGCGTGGTGACGGGCGCGTCAGTTCATTCCGATCTGGCCCTGCATCGACTTGAAGATGGCGGCGGTGTCGTAGCCGATGCCGTGCTTGAACACCAGCGGCATGTGCTCGACCGCGGTCACGTCCTTCATCGGGTCGCCGTCGATCACCACGATGTCGGCGCGCTTGCCGACCGCGAGCGAGCCGATGTCCTTTTCGCGGCCTTCGTATTGCGCGGCATTCAGCGACATGATCCTGACCGCCTGCGGGAACGTGAAACCGTCCGCCTGCACCAGCAGTTCGAGCTGGCGCTTGGAGGAAAAGCCGGGGATCACGCCGCCGTAACCGGTCGGATCGCTGCCGGCCATCAACAGGCCCCCGGCTTCGACGAAGCGCTTCTCGAGCGCGGTGGCCTTGGCAAACCCCGCCTTCATGATCTTCGCGCGTGCGGCGGGCATCGCATGCGTTTTCTTCCAGGTGTTTTCGTAGAGATCGCGCAGCGCCGGGTTCAGCAGGTCCAGCGCGGCCTGCGGCGCCTCCGGCCGGCCCGGCACGAATGTTTCGAACACGCCGAGGGTGGAGGTCAGGGCCACGTGTTTGTCGACCAGCAGTTGGATCAGCGCTTGCACTTGCGGTGAATCGAGGTCCAGCGCGGCGATGGACTGTTCGCCGCCGCGCGGACACTGGTCGGGCTTCTTGTCCTTGACGAAATCCGTGGCGACGAAGAAGGTGTGTTCGAGGTCGTCGATGCCGAGGTCCGCGGCTTCGCGGAAGGTCACGGAACACAGATGGCCGGTGACCTTGTCGTGGTGCGCGTGCGCGGCGTCGATCGCGGCCTTCAATTCGGCGCGGGTGATCTGCATGTAGGCCTTGAACGAGGTGACGCGCTGTTCGGCCCAATAGTCCACCGTGCGCGCGGCATCGGCCGGGTCCTTGAGGCGGGCCAGGTCTTCGGTGAATCCGCCCTCCCCGTTAAGGTAGGGGCCGGTCACGTCGATGTCGGGACCGATGCGCTTGCCCGCATCGATGTCGTCGCGCACGTTGAGGTCGACGTACGGCGCAACCGACCCGGTGGTGCGGATGGTGGTTTCGCCGCCCGCGAGGTACAGCGGCGGGAAGCTGTACGGCATCGCGGTGACGTAGTACGGGCGAAGCCGGGTGGTGTAGAAGAGGTGCTCGTGCATCATCACCAAGCCCGGCAACAGCGTCTTGCCATGCGCGTCGATCACGGTGGCGCCCGCGGGAACCCGGGTGCTGGCCGCCGGACCGAGCGCCGCGATGCGGCCCTTGTCGATCACCAGCGTCTGGTCGAATTTCGGAGCGGCGCCGGTACCGTCGACGACGGTGGCGTGGGTCAAGGCGATCACCGGCTGCTCGTAGGCGATCCAGTCCTTCGGATCGGCATGCGCGACCGACAGCGATGCGAGCAGCGCGAGGAGCAAAACGGGTAGGCGCTTCATGACGATCCCCTCGTGCATTGGAGGCCGGCGCGTCGTGGCCGTGGTGCGCTCAGTCGCCTGATGGTATATGCCGCCGCGGCAACCGTGGACCTCAATGCGCGGGGTCGGCCACTGCGATGACGGTGCGGTTGCGGGCCAGGTCCTTGTGCACGCGGGACCACGAGACGAAGCCTGTTCCCCAAAGCGCGATCGCGCAAGCGAGATCGAGGATGCCGTCGGTCGTCACCGCGGCATTGCCGGTTGCGATGGCCATGGCCGCCGCGATGCCGGCCAGCGTCATCGCCGTGGCCGTGGCGTAGTAGTGGGGGGCGCGGAATATTTTCGCGAGCGGCAAAAAGTGCAGTCCGACGACGAGCGCGACGGCCGGCGCGAGGTATTGCACCATGTGGTGGCCGATCAGGAGGTATGCGGCCACATTCAGGGCCAGGATCTCCCACGCCAGCACCACCACGAATTGGCGGCGCATGCCGCGTGGGCCGGCCTCGCGGGTTGCGGTTGCGCGTGAGAGGCGCCGTCCCTCACGTGTCGTGGCCACGCCTGCGAACAGAAGCGTTCCGCTGAGCACGGCCACGGCAAGGGCGGCGGACCATTTGCATAGCGCGGACTCGGACAGCATGGGAGCCGCCCAGTTGGTCCACAGCGCCGCGAAGATGGCGCAAACGACGATCCCCGTCCCGCGTCCACGCAATTCGGACGGGGTGACCGCTCGCGGCCGATGCTCGCTCATGACGAACCCTGTCGACGATTGCAGGTGCCCGCCACGATCGCATGCTCCTCCGCGCGCAGGGAGTGGGGTCTGTCAGGGTTCCGCGGTGACAGTCATCATCGCGGGGAATGGGGTGGGCGCTTTCCCGAGGGGGGCGGCGCGGGCACGTGTCGCACCCGTGCACGCACTCCGCGCGGCATGGCATCAATCGCCCCGATCCCCCGGATGATAGGTCCGCTGCGCGTGCTGCTTCAGTTGCTCCGGCCAGAAGTACACGGTGCGCAGGTCGCCTGAGGCCCAGCGGTGTTGCTGGTCGGTGAAATGCGGCGACTTCGGATCGCCGCTCTGGCCGCCCACGTGGATTGCGCGCGCACTGACTTTCGGCCCGAATTCGATCACCGCGACGAAGCTGTTGCCGCTGTGCCCGTAGTACTTTTTGGTGTCGGGCCAAAGGTGCGTGTTGGAGGCCGCCAGCGAGCCCCAGCGTGACGAGGTGAACGGCACCGCGATGCTGGGCTTGCTGTCGTCGAAGTGCGGCTCGATCGAATCGTCCGTGCGTTGGTAGCGGTTGATCTCGCCCCAGGGCACGCCCCAGTAGCCGAAATCCTTCTGCAATCGGTCCACGACCTTCGCCAGCGCGGCGAGGCGTGTTTTCGAATCCGCCTTCTCTGCGATGTAGTCGATTTCGCGCTGGTCGGTCGTGTGCGCGTCGAGGTCACTGGCTTCGGCCTTGGCGGCGACTTCGTTCCACATCGTGTCGCCCCACGACACCGCGAGCGTCGTGGGAATCGATGCGATGCCCCAGCGGTCGTCCCAGCTGCGCAGCACCGCGATCGGTCCCGCGAGTTTCGCTTTCATCGGATCGTTCGCGGGCAGGCCGTCGTAATCCTTCACCAGGATCGGGATCAGCCGCGCGAAGGCGGGCAGGTAGGAATCGAACGCGTCGGTGATCAGCTTGGCCTTGGTGAAGCCGCGCGCGCCGGTCAGCATTTTCGTCGCGTGGATGCCGCGTGCGTTCTCGCCGAACGAATCCATGTACTGCGGAAAATCCGCCCGTTTCGGGCTGTCCTTGCCGGCGGCGGAGTAGGGCCAGTTGTTGGTGTTGAACACCCAGCCCGTGCCGGGATTGATGACGTTCGGCATGTCCTCGATGGGCGTCATGCCTTGCCATGCCGTCGCGGGATTGCTGCCGTCGACCGGCTTCAGGTAATCGAAGGCGTTGTCGCGTTTCGGGATGAACTGCGGCGCGAGGAACGCGATCTCGCCCTTGTCGTCGGCGAACAGGGTGTTGTTGGACGAATTGGCCTTCAGCTCGGCGACCTTCATGTAGCTCGCGAGGTCGGTCGCCTTGGTGCGCAGCCAGCTTTGCTCCAGCGCCGGGATCGGCCGGTTCATCAGCGCCTCGGCGATCCACTTGCCGTTTTCCTCGGCGACGATCGGGCCGTGCTGGGTGAAGTACGCGGTGAACGTGCGGGCCTTGATCGAGCCGTCGCCGGCGCGGTAGCGGATGGTGATGTCGCGGCTGGTGACCGGCCGTTCCCTGTCGCCGAACTTGTAGAAATACTTGCCATCTCTTTTCGAAATGGTCTCGGCAAATTCGTCCACCGCATCCACGCCGGTGGACGTATGCATCCAGCCGATGTGCCTGTTGAAACCCTGGTAGATGAAGAACTGGCCCCAGGTCGAGGCGCCGTAGGCGTCCAGGCCTTCATCGCTGGTCATTTGCGATTCGCTGCGGAAATTGAAGGTGACGTGCGGATTGATCAGCAGCAGCGCGTGGCCGTCGGCGGTGAGTTTGGGTGCGATCGCGATGCCGTTGGAGCCGGTCGGTTCGATCCAGGTGGGCGGCACGGTTTGTGCCAACGCGACGGTGGTCGCGTGGTCGGCGCCGTAGAACTCCGCGAGCTTGGCAAGATCGACGCGCTCGATGTCGCCGCCGATGCTGCCTTCGGTGAAGGAGAGCGCCATCCACGGCTCGTAATGCCTGATGACCTTCGGTTGCACGTCCGGATGCGTGGCCAGGTACCAGTTCATGCCATCGGCCCAGGCGTTCATCAGCTTCTTCAGCCAGGCGGGACTTTTTGCGTAATCCTGTTTCAGCACCACGGGGTCGATGAAAAGCTGGTAGCGCAGGTTGTCCCAGATCGCCGATTCACCTTCGGCCTGCGCGCTCCAGCCGAGCGCGGTCAGGTAATTCATCTCGACGCGGTTGAAATCGTCTTCGCATTGCGCGTAGATCATCCCGAACACCGCATCGGCGTCGGTCTTGCCGTGGATGTGCGCGATGCCCCAGTCGTCGCGGGTGATGGTGACGGCCCGCGCTTCCTTTTGCAGGCGCGCGTATTCGGTGCCGGTCTTGGCGACGGGCGTTTGCCATGTCGCCGGCGTGGTCGCTTCGGCGGGGGGTTGGGCGTTCGCGCCAAACGTTGCAAGAAGGCCCGCGAGCAGTACGCCCGCGCAGCCGCGCTGAACCTGATCGAGATGCAACGACATCGGCTACCCCTCCGTGATCCTGCAATCGCGCAACCTTAGCGCGAAAACGCGGGCGTCGCGCGGTGAAGTGCGACGCATCAGGAAGGTTGGACGATCGAGCGGTGCCGTTCCCGTACGCCGATGCGCGACGGCGGGATGCGCTGCGCTCCTCCCCGCCCGGTAACAGGTTCTCCCGCTGCTTCAGCCGTTGTCGTCCGAGCCGGTCGAGGCCGGTTGCGGCTCGGCGGCGTCTTTCCGGATCCAGGTCTGCGTGCGGCCCAGCATCGGCATGCCGATGTATCCACGCACGTCGAGCTTCTGTCCGTCGTCCTTCAGCGACAGCTTGACCTTGTAGGTCTTGCCGTTGTGAGGATCGAGGATCTGTCCGCCGTCCCACTTGTCCCCATCCTTTTTCACGCCCCACATGATCACCATGCCTTCCACCGGCTGGTTGTGGCGCTCGCCCTCGCACTTGTCGCAGACGGGGTGCGGTCCCTGATCCGAGAACAGCACCTGCTTGACCGTGCCTTGCAAGGTGCCGTCGGTCTGTTCGGTGATCTCGACGATGGATTTCGGCTTGCCGGTGGCATCGTCGACTTGCGTCCAGGTGCCGACGGGGGTGTCGCTGGCGGCATATGCCGCGGTGGCAAGCACCAGGGCAAACGCGATCAGGAGGGAACGGAGAGTGGTGCGCATGGCGGCGACTCCGAATGGGCGGTGGAGTTAGCCTGCGCGAGCCGGCGGCGCCCGTCAACTGCGGGGTATCGTGGGGTGCGGGTGATCCGCATCAAGGGCAGCGCGACACCCTCTGGCATAATTAAAGGCTGCCTTTTTGCAATGTGATCCACCATGACCGACCTCAGCGAAGCCCGGGTCCGCGAACTGCTTGCGGGCGTCGTCGATCCGCACACCGGCGTTCCGCTGGCCGAAGGCAGCGCGATCCGCGGCGTGGGCATCGATGGCGACAAGGTCGCGGTCGACATCGCGCTCGGCTATCCCGCGCGAGATTGGCGCAAGACCTTCGCTTCCCAAATCAAGTCGGTTCTGGAAAAGGAACCCGCGATCGCCCAGGCGACGGTTTCGGTGACGCCGCGGATCGCGACCCACAAGGTACAGGGCAACCTGCTGCCGCTGCCTGGCGTGAAGAACATCATCGCGGTGGCGTCGGGCAAGGGTGGCGTCGGCAAATCCACGGTGGCCGTGAATCTTGCGCTGGCGTTGGCCGCGGAAGGCGCGAACGTCGGCGTGCTGGATGCCGACATCTACGGTCCGAGCCAGCCATTGATGCTCGGCATCACGGGACGGCCGCAATCGCCGGACGGCAAGACCATCATCCCGATGACCAACCATGGCTTGCAGGTGATGTCGATCGGCTTCCTGGTGGGCGAGGACACCGCGATGGTGTGGCGCGGGCCGATGGTGACGCAGGCGCTGACGCAATTGCTGACCTCGACGCACTGGCATGACCTCGATTACCTCGTGGTGGACATGCCGCCCGGCACCGGCGACATCCAGTTGACGCTCACGCAGCGCGTGCCCGTCGCGGGCGCGGTGATCGTCACCACGCCGCAGGACATTGCGCTGCTGGATGCAAAGAAGGGCCTGAAGGCGTTCGAGAAGGTACAGGTGCCGGTGCTCGGCATCATCGAGAACATGGCGACGCACGTGTGCTCGAACTGCGGCCACGAGGAACACGTGTTCGGCGAAGGCGGCGGCGCGCGCATGGCCGAGCAATACGGCGTGCCGTTGCTGGGCTCGCTGCCGCTGGACATCCGCATCCGCGAGCAGGCCGACGGCGGCAATCCGACCGTGGTGGCGATGCCCGATTCCGATCTGGCGATGCGTTACCGCGAGATCGCGCGCAACACCGCCGCGCGGCTGTCGCTGCAGGCCGAGCGCGACATGACCGGTGTGCCGAACATCCGCGTCGTCGATGACTGAGGTCGTCGGGTCGCCCAAACGCGTGCTGTGCCTGTGCGGCAGCCTGCGGCGCGTTTCCGCCAATCGCGCGGCGCTGGAAGCTGCGCGTGCGTCGGCGCCGGCATCGCTGCGATTCCACGTGTACGCAGGCATGGGCACGTTGCCGTTGTTCAGTCCCGATGCGGAAGTCGATCCACTGCCGCAAGCGGTGCTCGATCTGCGCGAAGCGGTCGGACGCGCCGACGCGCTGCTGATTGCCTGCCCCGAATACGCGCACGGCATCCCCGGCGCCTTCAAGAATCTGCTGGACTGGCTGGTCGGTGCGCTGGAATTCCCGGGCAAGCCGGTGCTGCTGCTGAACACCTCGGCGCGCGGCTCGCACCACGCACAGGACGCGCTGATGGAAGTGTTGAGGACCATGTCGGCACGCCTTTTGTCGGACGACCCGCTGCCCGTGCGCCTGCCGGGCGCGGGCTGCGACGTGCAAGCCGTCATGGCAAGTGACGATCGACGGCGCGAGATCGAGGTTGCGCTGGGCGTGCTTGCGGCCGGTCTCGCCTGACGCTGGCGCGAGTTCGGCATTCCCGTTATTTTGGCGGCTTTGGCCGGCGCCGTCCGGCAATATTCGAGAGTGGAACGAGCGTGAGCATCAAGAGCGACAACTGGATCCGCCGCATGGCCGAGCAGCACGGCATGATCGAGCCGTTCGAGCCCGGCCAGGTCAAGCAGAACGGCGGCGGCCGCATCGTGTCGTACGGCACGTCGAGCTACGGCTACGACGTGCGCTGCGCGGGCGAATTCAAGATCTTCACCAACATCAACTCGACCATCGTCGACCCCAAGGATTTCGATTCGCGCAACTTCGTGGATTTCTCGGGTGACTGCTGCATCATCCCGCCCAATTCCTTCGCACTGGCCCGCACCGTCGAATACTTCCGCATCCCGCGCACGGTGCTGACGATCTGCCTCGGCAAGAGCACGTACGCGCGCTGCGGCATCATCGTCAACGTCACGCCGCTGGAGCCCGAATGGGAAGGCCACGTGACACTCGAGTTTTCCAACACCACGCCGCTGCCGGCGAAGATCTACGCGAACGAAGGCGTCGCGCAGATGCTGTTCCTGGAATCCGACGAGGTCTGTTCGACCAGCTACAAGGACCGCGGCGGCAAGTATCAGGGGCAGAAGGGCGTGACGCTTCCGAAAACCTAGGAAGGTCCGGCCAGGACCTCGTCATTCCGGGGCAGACGCGGCCTCATCGCGTCGGAACCCGGAATCGGTTGCACCGCGGCGAAAGGACCAAACCGATTCCGGATTCGGGCCTGCGGCCCGCTCCGGAATGACGAACAACGGGGAAAGTGCGCCGGGGTCCGGATTCGCGTGGCCACTCGATAGATGCGAGGACGATCGGCAAATCGCGCAGCGCGTTCAGCCCGCTTGTGGCAGACTTGCGCAGCTACGGCCGGATGGCCGGCCATTTGATCAGCCACGGAGACCGATTCCATGAACCTGCGTTCGTTTGTTGTGCGCCTTGGCGGCGCGGCCATGCTGGCGACGATGTTCACGCTCGCGGCGTGCAACGGCACGGTTCGCAGCGGCGGCGAGGCCACGGTCAACGTGCCGCACCAGTACGACATGACGATCGGTGCGTTCAAGGACAACCAATTCATGGTGGACGGCGCGGTGCTCAGCGCACCGGACCTGGAAGCCCACTTCCGTTATCTGCAGGACCAGAAGCAACTGCCGAAGACGGTGTTGCTGGAAGACACCGATTCGGCCAAGGTCAACAACGCGGCGCTGGAAGAATTCGCCAGTCTGCAACTCGCCTTCCACTTCACCGGTTACGTGATGCACAAGGGCAAGCTGACCCTGATGAGTGCGGTGCAGGCGCCCAAGGACAAGGACGAGAAGTAAGCGCCGACCCCGGGTCAGGCCACCGCACCGGCCGCAATGCTCACGTCTTTGCGCGCGGTCAACGTTGTGTGCACGATCACCTCCAGCGCGCGCGTCACCTGATCGAGCGGCATGCCAGGCTGGCCGTGCGTCGCGGCCTGTTCCGGCAGCCAGGGCACGTGCACGAACCCCGCGCGGGTATTGCGGCAGCGGCGAAGCGCGTGCATCAGCGCGTAGAACACCTGGTTGCATACATAGGTGCCGGCCGTCTGCGAAATGTGCGCCGCGATGCCGGCCTCGTGCAGTGCCAGCAGCGATGCCTTGATCGGCAAGGTCGTGAAGAACGCGTTCGTGCCACCGCGCAGCACCGGCAGGTCCACCGGTTGCGCACCTGCGTTGTCCGGAATGCGCGCGTCGATCAGGTTGATCGCGACGCGTTCCAGCGAAATGCCTTCACGCCCGCCGGCAAGGCCTACCGCAATGGCGACCTTCGGTTCCGCCTTGCGAAGCGCGTGCCACAGCGCGGGTACCGATGAATCGAACTCGCAGGGCAGTTCCGCCGTCACTACACGGTGCTCTTCGATCAGGCAGCCATCCAGCGCGCGCACCGCCTCCCAGGACGGATTCAGCTTCTCGCCGCCAAACGGTGCGAAGCCGGTCAGCAGGACGGTGCGTTCGCGCTGGCGCGTGGATCGTTGCAATGGGGGACGATCAAAAGCGGAAGATCAGGCAATACATCAGCGCCAAGTTTACGACGAGCAGCACCGCGCCGGTTTTCCATTGCGCGCGGATCACGTCGTTCTGGTTCGGCAATTCCAGCAACGCGACCGGCACGATGTTGAAGTTGGCGGCCATCGGCGTGAACAGCGTGCCGCAATACCCGGTGAGCATGCCCAGCGCGCCGAGGATCGCGGGATTCGCGCCGTGCAGGTGGATCAGCAGCGGCAGCCCGACGCCCGCGGTCAGCACCGGGAACGCGGCGAACGCGTTGCCCATGATCACGGTGAACAGCACCATGCCGAGCCCGTAGGCAACCACGCACGCCAAGGCGCTGTTGACCGGAATCATCATCCGCACCAGGTCCGACACCGCGGCGCCGACGCCGGTGGCGGCGAACACCCCGCCCAGTGCAGCGAGGGTCAGCGGCAGCAGTGCGGCCCAGCCGAGCGTATCGAGCAGGCGCCGGCCCTCCGCGAGCCCGGCGGATGGCTTGGCCCGCGTCACCCACAGCGCCGCGATCAGCGCGATCACGCAGGCGAGCGCCAGCCCGGTCAGGGTCATGCGCACCGGGTCGAAAAGCCGCACGCCGCCGATCACGGCATACGCGCCAAACAGCGCGACCAGCAGCGTCACCAGCGGGATCAACACGGCCGGACCAAACAGGCGGTGGCCGAGGCGCCTGGCGTCGGCTTCGCGTTCGGACGCGTCGCGCTCCACGAGTTGTCCGCGCTTCATCCGGGGCGACAGCACCGCCAGGGCGATCACGCCGGCGCCGGCCAGTTGCGCGGGCAGGGGATGGTGCGCGGCGGTGGCGTCGAGCACGTACTTGCCGCCGCCCACCAATACCGCCAGCACCAGCCAGAAACCGGCGTGCGACCAGCGCCGCTCGCGCAGGTTCAGCCACGCCGCCCCGGCAAGGAACAACGCGATCAGCAAGTAGGCGTGTTCGATCTTCAGCACCGTTCGGAATTTTCCCCGTCACCGGACCGCAGTGTTGGCACCGTGGTGCCCGACCTGCCGGCCATCCGTCGTGCGAACAGCACCGTGCGGATCGCGTGGATCACGAACGCTGCGATCGCGGTCGGCAGCGCCCACAAGGCGATCTGCAGCGGCTCCAGTTCGATGCCGTGCTGCGAATAGAAGCCCTGGATCAGCAGCACCGCACCCAGCGCGATGAAGACATCCTCGCCGAAGAACAGCCCTATGTTGTCGGTGGCGGCGCTGAACGCGCGCACGTCGTTGCGTTCCTTTTCGTCCAGCGGTTTGCCGCGTTGCTCCGCTGCGGCTTCCGCCATCGGCGCCAGCAGCGGACGCACCGTCTGCGCCTGGCCCGCGACATTGGTAAGCCCCAGCATCGACAGGATCTGCCGGAGCCCGAGATAGGCGATCAGCAGCCGCGAAAGCGTCATGCCGCGCAGCGCGGAAATCCAGTTGCGCGCGTGCTCGCGCAAGCCCGCGCGTTCCAGTACGCCGATCGCTGGCAACGTCAACACGAACAGCAACAGTGCACGTTCGGACACGAAGCTGTTGCCGATCAGCGCCAGGATGTCGCCGATGGATTTGCCGGCCGCGAGGCCGCTGACGATGCCGGCAAGCACGACCACCGGCACCGGATTGAAGCGCAACGCGAAGCCGACGACGACGACCAGCACGCCCAGCAACGGCAGCCAGTGGAGCAGGGCGGTCATGGCGAGGGCGATCGATGGATCATGCGGGACGTTCCGCCGCGACGATTCGCATGCCCGCGTCTTCCAGGGCGCGTCGCAAACGCTCGGCGAATTGGGCGGCATGGGCGCGATCACCGTGTACGCACAAGGTGTCGGCTTCGATGCGCACCGCCTCGCCATTGCGCGTCAACGCCTCGCCGCGCGTGGCGATCGACACGGCCTGCGCGACGGCTGCATCGATGTCCTCGATGACGGCACCGGGTTCCGACCGCGGCGTCAGCGAACCGTCCGTGCGATAACGGCGGTCGCAGAAGGCCTCGCGCTGGATGGCCAGCCCCGCGTTGCGGCCGGCATCGACCAGCGCGCTGCCGGCGAGCCCCACCAGGATCAGCAATGGATCGAAATCGCGTACGGCGGTGGCGATCGCATCGGCCAGCGCCGGGTCGCGCGCGGCCATGTTGTACAGCGCGCCATGCGGCTTGACGTGGTGCAGTTGCGTACCTGCCGCCCGCGCCAATGCATGCAATGCACCCAATTGATACAGCGTCTGCGCATGCACCTCGTCGGGCGCGATCTTCATTTCACGCCGGCCGAAGCCTTGCAGGTCGGGCAGGGATGGATGCGCGCCGATCGCCACGCCATGCTGCGTGCACAAGGCAATCGTCGCACGCATGGTGACCGGGTCGCCGGCGTGGAATCCGCAGGCGATGTTCGCCGACGTGATCCAAGGCATCACCCCGGCGTCGTCGCCCGTGCGCCAGGCGCCGAAGGATTCACCGAGGTCCGCGTTGAGATCGATGCGATTCATGGGGCAAGCCGGGCGGCGATGCTGGCGAGGAGGGCCTCAAGGGTGCGGCCGCGTTCGCGCAACGCATGCAGCGCCTCCGGGAAGGTGCAAGGCATGAAGCGTAGCGCATCACCGGGCCGAAGTTGCGCGAGACGCGGCAGGTCCACCGCGGCGATCTGGCCGATGCGCGGATAACCGCCACTGACGGGGCACTCGGGTCCGAACGCGATCGGCTGGCCGGACGGCGGCAGTTGCAGCACGCCGGGCACGCAACCCTCGCTGGTCATTTCGACGTGCGCGAGTTCGAGTGACGGACCGTCCAGGCGCAGCCCCGTGCGATTCGAATCGGGATGCACCCGGAATGCTTCGGAAAACAGCGATTCCCGCGAGGCTGCCGCCAGCGCGTCGAGATGCCTGCCAGGCAGCAGGCGCAGCGGCTGCCGGGAGTCCAGAGTGGACCACGGGCGCGGATCGATCCACCAGGTGCCCCGTGCGTGGACATCCCCGGCTGCCCCGCTTGTGGCGAGCGGCAGAACGTCGCCAGCGCGCAGCGCGCGCCCGGCATGCGGCCCCAGCTTCGCATTGACGTCGACGCTGCGGCTGCCCAGCACCGGCGCCACATCGAAGCCACCGCGCACCGCGAGATAACTGCGGCAACCTGTGCGCATCGCGCCCAACTCGATCGTGGCACCCGACGGTACCTGCACCGGTGCCCACATCGGTCGTTCGACGTCGTCGATGCGAAACGGAACCGGCGCACCGGTCACCGCGATGCATGTGGCGTCGCGAACCCGCAGGCAAGGACCCGACAGGGTGATTTCCAGGGCACACGCTTCATCCCGGTTGCCGCAAAGCGCGTTCGCGATCCGCCGCGCGGGTGCGTCGAATGCGCCCGAGCGGCCAATGCCGAGGTGCGCATAGCCGGGCCGCCCCGCATCCTGAAAGGTGGTCAACAGTCCCGGCTTGATCACTTCCATCACGCGCCGCGCTCCGCGAGTCGCCGGAACTCATCCTCGCTGATGGCCCGGAAGCGGACGCGATCGCCCGGCGCGAGCAGGCACGGTGGCTCGCGGTCCGGGTCGAACAGCGCAAGCGGCGTTCGACCGATCAGGTTCCAGCCGCCCGGCAATTCGCGCGGATAGATGCCGGTCTGCGCGCCGCCGATGGCGACAGAGCCTGCCGGCACGCGCGTGCGTGGATGGGCGCGGCGCGGCGCGTGGAGCGCCGGGTCCATGCCCAGCAGGTAGGCAAAGCCTGGCGCGAAACCGAGCATGGCGACGGTGTATTCGGCGGCCGCGTGGCGGGCGGCGACTTCGCCGGGTGTCGCGCCCGCACGTTGCGCGATTGCGTCGAGGTCCGGGCCGAACCCGCCGCCATAGCAAACCGGAATTTCCGCGTGTTGCGCGGGCGACCCGGCCAGGGTTGTTGCTCCCGATGCGTGGTCGCGGGAAAAGGCGTCGTGCAGCACTTTCGAGATGGCTTCCGGCAGTGCATCGACGCCACGGAAGCGTGAATCGAACCGCACCAGCAGCGTCGCGTAGGCAGGCGCGACGTCGACGATACCTGGGAGATTCGCGGCCCGGATCGCGCGGGCCGCCCCGTGCACGCGGGCGTTGAGGGTTGCATCGATGGCATCGCCGAAGCGGAGCAGCAGGGCGTCTTCGGCGAGCGGCTCGATCGCGAAATCCATGATCACGACGCCGAGCGCAAGCGCGCGATCAACCCATCACGCGCTTCCGGCGCGTAACGTTGCGCCGGTCCATGCCCCCACACCGGTCCCGGCCATGCCGGGTCGGCTTCGCGTCGCGCCACCACGTGCACGTGCAACTGGCGCACGATGTTGCCGAGCGCGCCGACGTTGATCTTGTCGCACCCGGTGACGCCGCGCAGCGCTTCCATGGCGCGCCGGATTTCATGCATCAGCCGCGCGTTGTCGGTCTCGTCCAGGTCATCCAGTTCGACCCGTCCCGCGCGGCGCGGCACCAGCACCAGCCACGGAAACCTGGCGTCGTCCATCAACAGCACGCGGCACAGTTGCCAATCGGAGACGAACGCCGTGTCGTGCGCCAGGCGCGGGTCGAGTTCGAAACCCGTTGCGCGTGCCTCGCTCATGCGCCGCCCGCGAGATGCCGCTCGAAGAACGCCAGCGTCCGTTGCCAGGCGAGCTTTGCAGCGGCTTCGTCGTAGTGGGTGGGGTCGACGTCGCGATTGAAGGCGTGCCCTGCGCCTTCGTACACGTACACCGGCGCATCCGGCCAGGCCTTGCGGTGCTTCTCGATCGCCTCGGCCGTGATCGATCGATCGTTCGCTCCGAAGTGGAACATCACCGGCGCCCGAAGGGGCTGGTCGAGATATCCGGTGTTGCGCGCGCCGTAGTAGCTCACCGCCGGCATGCCGAGCCGCAGCGCGCCCAGCAATGCCACCGTGCCGCCCCAGCAATAGCCGACCACGCCGACTCTGCCGGAAGACTGGATGGATTCGGCGGCGCTGGCGACCGCTTCGGCGGCGCGGTCGAGGCCCACGTCCATGGCCAGTTCCTTGCCGCGTTCCATCCCCGCCTTGTCATAGCCGAGTTCGACGTCGTTCTCCACGTAGTCGAAGAATGCCGGCGCGACGGCGGTGTAACCGGCTTCCGCGAAGCGATCGGCCACGCTGCGGATGTGTGGCGTGACGCCGAAGATTTCCTGCACCACCACGACGCCGCCCCTGGGCTGGCCTGCGGGTTTTGCGAGGTAGGCGCCGATGCAGTGGGTGCCGGCGGTCATGAGGTTGATGCGTTCGCCCATGGGGATTCTCCGGAAGGGGGTGATCCGGTCAGCGTACTACGCAGAAACGATTCTTGAGAGGCCGTGCCCGGCCGCGAGCGCCGGGTCCCGCTAAAATCGAGGGTTCCCCTGATCGCTGCTGCCACATGCCCGCATCGTCCCCGAAAATCGGTTTCGTCAGCCTCGGCTGCCCCAAGGCGCTGGTCGATTCCGAGCGCATCCTGACCCAGTTGAAGGCCGAGGGTTACGACATCGTGCCGCGCTACGACAAGGCCAACGCGGTGATCGTCAACACCTGCGGTTTCATCGACGCGGCGGTGCAGGAATCGCTGGACGCGATCGGCGAGGCGCTGCACGAAAACGGCAAGGTGATCGTCACGGGATGCCTCGGCAAGCGCGACGCGCTGATCCGCGAAGCCTATCCCGACGTGCTGGCGATCACCGGCCCGCAGGATTACGCCAATGTCATGGGCGCGGTGCACAAAGCGTTGCCGAAACCGCACGACCCGTTCGTCGACCTGGTGCCGGACACCGGCATCAAGCTGACGCCGAAGCACTATGCATACCTCAAGATTTCCGAAGGCTGCAATCACCGCTGCACGTTCTGCATCATTCCGTCGATGCGTGGCAACCTCGTTTCGCGCCCGGTCGACGAGGTGCTGGCCGAAGCCGAGAAACTGGTGCGGTCAGGCGTGAGGGAACTGCTGGTGATCTCCCAGGACACCAGCGCGTATGGCGTCGATGTGCGCTATGCCGAACGCGCCTGGCGCGGCAATCCGTATCGGACGCGCATGACCGACCTGTGCCGCGGGCTGGGCGAGCTCGGTGCGTGGGTGCGCCTGCATTACGTGTACCCGTATCCGCACGTGGACGACGTGATCCCGCTGATGGCGGAAGGGAAGATCCTTCCGTACCTCGACATCCCGTTCCAGCACGCCAGTCCGCGCATCCTCAAATTGATGAAGCGCCCCGGCAACATCGAGAAGACGCTGGATCGCATCCAGGCGTGGCGAAAGGCGTGTCCGGACCTCACCATCCGCAGCACCTTCATCGTTGGCTTCCCCGGCGAAACCGACGCCGAGTTCGAGGAGCTGCTGGATTTCCTCGGCGAAGCGCAGCTCGATCGCGTGGGTGCGTTCGCCTATTCGCCGGTCGGCGGCGCCAGGGCCAACGAGCTGCCCGATCCGGTGCCGGAAGAACTGAAGGAAGACCGGCTCGAACGCTTCATGGACGTGCAGGCCGGAATTTCCGCCGCCAAGTTGCAGAAGAAGATCGGCCGCACCTTGAAGGTGCTGGTCGACGAGGTGGACAACGAAGGCGCCGTCGCCCGCTCGATGGCCGACGCGCCCGAAATCGACGGCGTGGTACGCATCGCCGATGGCGCGTCATTGAAACCGGGCCAGTTCGCCGAGGTGCGGGTGACTGGTGTCGGCGCGCACGATCTGGACGCCGTCGTGGTTGCCTGAATCGAATCTTTCACGGCCGTCAGGATCGTGCGCGGTGTGTCCTGGGAAGCGGCGGGCCGCTCCCGTGCCTGCGGGCGGGGTGCGCGACCAGCTAGTGCGCGGGTGCGCTGTAGAAAGTCGTCGTCTCGGCGGTTCCGGCCTCATGCGTCACATCCCCGTTGGCCACGGAATACACCGAACCGTCGGGAGCATCCTGGATCGTTCGCTGGTCGTCGCGATACACCGTGTCCCAGGCATGCTTGGCATTTTTCGCAAGCTGCGGCTGCTGCTGGTTGAGATCCAGGGCCAGCATCCGGGCCGTTTGGCTTCCGCCTTCGGCGATGAACCCCTTCAGCGAAGCGGCATCGTGCGATTGCCACTGCTCGACGAAGCGGGTGGCGCGCTCGTCCGGATTCCACATCGGGGATGCAATCTGCTTCAGCCTGGCCTCATGTTGCCATTGCTCGTCCCGGATCTTCTCGCGCAGCTTTGCATTGGCGGGGTCGTACGGATCGGCGGCATTGGTTTTCGCGATTTGCTGATCGATGCCGAGCTTCGCGTAGCGCGCATTTTCCCGCGCTTCCATCCGCTTTTGCACATCCGCCGTTTTTTCCGGCATGTGCAGCAACGCCGATTGGTAGGTGAAATGGTTCTTGTAGACCGGGGTATTTGCCCAGCCCGGGCTCTGTTCGTTCAAATAAAGGTCGGCCTCGGTGGTGACCTGCAAGCCGGAGAAATCGGGCGTCATCGAGTAGCGCGTATGCAGGATCAGCCACGCCGAGCCTGCAGGCGCGTTCGCCGGAAGCACGTCCCGGTCCTTGGCAGGGGTGTCGACGGCCCGCCAGTCCGTCACGCGTACCGGCAACGCGGCAAGTTGCCGGTGCAGATTTCCGCGAAGCGCATCGCGGCCATCGTAATGGCCGAGGGTGGCAAGCAGTGGCGCGATGTGCTTTTCGGCAAAGACCTTCGCTTCATGGTCGGCCTCGGCGGCGACAAGGGCACTGCCGAGCGCACCGCCGATGATGGCGGCCGGCGCGACGGCGCCGATTGGCACGGCATTCACGTAGAGATTGTTGTGTTGCGCCTCGAGTTTGTCCTGGTCGATTACCGAAACCACGTGCAGATCGTGGATGGCTGCAAGCTGGTTGCCGCTCGCATGCCTCGCCGTGTACGTCTGGGTGGCGCATCCCGCGAGCAACAACAGGCCGCACGCGAGCGCGGCATTGCGCAAATCGTTCATGAAATTCCCCCTGCCGGATTGGTGTGCAACGAACTGACCCTCGCGGCATGCCGCCACCATCACCGGACAAAACCCGGTGATGGTGGCCTGCCCCGCGAGCCCCGCGCGGAAAATATCACGGCGGAAAGCCGACCGGCGGGTTTTGCCACACTGTTTTTTTCCGGCACCGCGGATCGACGCCCGTGCTCACTCGTAGCTTACGCAGGCGACCACGAACCGCGTTTTCCCGCCCGGCAGTTCGGCTTCGAACTCCTCGTCGATGCGTTTCTTCAGCACCGCGCGTGCCAGCGGCGAATCCACGCTGATCCAGCCCTTTTTTGCATCGGTTTCGTCCGGACCGACGATGCGGTACCTGTGCGTTTCGCCGCTGTCCGTATTTTCGATCTCGATGGTTGCGCCGAAGAACACGGCGTTGCGGTTGGCCGGCAAGCCCTCGGCGACTTTCAGTGATGGAATGCGCTTGGACAAATAGCGCACGCGCCGGTCGATTTCGCCAAGCTGTTTCTTCCGGTAGGTGTACTCGGCGTTCTCGGAGCGGTCGCCTTCCGCGGCCGCGGCGGCGAGCGCCTTGACGACTTCCGGGCGCAACTCGCGCCACAAGTGGTCGAGCTCCGTCTTCAGCGCGTCGAAGCCCGCGCGCGTGATGATCGCGGTGGAGCGGGGCGGGGGTGGTCGCCAGCGGCCCATCTCAGCGCGGCGCCGCCAGCAGCTTGAGCCCGGAAGCGGCTTCATGGTGCGGCCACCGTTGCACGAAGCCGTTGGCGAGGTGCCAGGCGAGTTCGTGCATGCCGATCCGGGACGCGGCTTTCGCGAGCGCGGCGGTGTGGGCGGGATCGACCGGAAGGAATCCCGGCTCGATTTCACGACACTCCTGCACCACGCCCAGCGCGCGTCGCTCGTCGCCGCTGGCACACAGCTGCGCAATCCATGTTTGCCCGTGACCGAGGAGCAGGTCGTCGCGGTGCAACCGACGCAGCAGGGCCCGGAACCGGCGGTGCACTTCCGCGGGGGCGAGGCGTTCGCGGATCCGGTCGCGCAGCCGGATGGCGGCTTCTTCGGGATCATCCTGGGCCAGCGCGTCGCAGGTGGCCAGCAGGTCGTCGTCGTCGGTCGCACCCAGTCGAGCGGCGATTTCAGGTGCCTCCGGATTCATGCCCAGACGTTCGCGATAGTGCCAGATCAGCACGCCCATCCAGTGGAAATCCAGGATCACGAGCCAGCTGCAGATCAGGCCGAAGATCGGCAGCGACAGGATCCTCGGCAAATGTGCGATGCCTTCGCGCGCGATCAGGATGCAAGCCACCAGCAGGGCATTCGCCACGACCGGTATGAGGTAGGCGGCGCCGAAACGCGCGACGACCTGCAGCCAGGTGAGCGGATTGAGTGCCACCGCGATGTCGCCGTCGAACGCCAGCGACATGTCCATCGCCGGCAGCAGCAACGCGGCGACGAGCAGCGCCAGCCACAGCCCGCCTGGCGCGAATGTCGCGACCGCGGCGCAAGCCAGGATCGTCGCGACGTGCAGCATGAGAATGCCGCGCGGGTTGCCGGCGCGGCCTTCCAGTTGGACTTCCGGCGGGTCGTCATAGCCATCAGCGGTCTGCACCATGCAGTCGATCGCGTAGCGCCAGGTGGCGATCCACACCGCCAGCGCGGCGCCCAGGCCCACGACGCTCGGCAGCAGCACGGCATAGTGGCACAAGGCCAGCGTGATGCACGCGAACAGCGCGCCGCCTCGCAACGGATATTGCAGGCCCCGCAGCAGGCGCCCGGCGAGCGGCATATCCTCGATCGCGGTGCGAACAGGCGGCATCGCGTGCGTCTCAGCGCCGTCCGCCGAAGATGCCGCCCAGCACGCCGCGCAGGATCTGACGGCCTAGCTGGCTGCCCATGGTGCGCACGGTCTGCTTGGCCATGGTTTCGAGCATGCCCTGGCGGCGCTTGGTGCCGAAGATCGCGTCGTGCATCGCGCCGCCCCACGCGGAACCTTGCGGCGCTTTCGCCGCTTGCTGCTTGGCGGCCTCGGTCGGGTTGTCCGCGGCCTTTTCGTCGGCGCGTTTCGCCAGCATTTCGGCGGCGGATTCGCGGTTGACGGGCGTGTCGTATTTGGGGCCGACCGGCGAGCGCGAACGGATCGTGGCACGTTCCTCGTCGGTGATCGGTCCGAGCCGGCAGGTCGGCGTCGAAACCAGCACGCGTTCGACCGGCGTCGGTACGCCCTTGTCGCGCAACGTGGAAGCCAGCGCTTCGCCCACGCCCATCGTGCCGATCGCCTGGGCCACATCCAGTTTCGGGTTCGGCGCGAAGGTTTCCGCCGCGGCCTTCACCGCCTTCTGGTCACGCGGCGTGAACGCGCGCAGCGCGTGCTGGATGCGGTTGCCCATCTGGCCCAGGATCACGTCGGGCACGTCGTCCGGATTCTGCGAACAGAAATACACGCCGACGCCCTTGGAACGAATCAGCCGCACCACCTGTTCCACCTTCTGTTGCAGCGCAGGCGGACAATCGTCGAACAACAGGTGCGCTTCGTCGAAGAAGAACACCAGCTTCGGCGTGTCCGGATCACCCACCTCCGGCAGTTGCTCGAAGAGTTCCGACAGCATCCACAACAGGAACGTGGAATAGAGCCGGGGTTTCAGGATCAACTGGTCGGCGGCGAGGATGTTGATGACGCCGCGCCCGGACATGTCCTGGCGCATGATGTCCTTCAGGTCCAGCGCCGGCTCGCCGAAGAATTGCGCGCCGCCCTGCTGCTCCAGTTGCAGCAGCGCGCGTTGCACGGCGCCGAGGCTGGACTTGCCGACCAGGCCATAGTGTTGCGAGACGTCCTTGGCATTGTCGCCGACGTAATTCAGCAGCGCGCGCAGGTCGTCCAGATCCAGCAGCAGCCAGCCGTTGTCGTCGGCCAGCTTGAACACGATTTCCAGGACACCTTCCTGGGTATCGTTCAACTCCAGCACGCGTGCGAGCAGCGTGGGACCCATCTCGGAAATCGTCGCGCGCACCGGCGAACCGAGCTTGCCGTACAAATCCCAGAACACCACCGGGTTGGCCTGCGGCTGCCAGGATTCCCCGATGCCGAGCTTTGCCAGCCGCGCCTTCAGCTTGTCGCCGGCAGGCGGGGCGGCTTGCGACATGCCGGCGATGTCGCCCTTCACGTCCGCAAGGAACACCGGTGTCCCGCACCGCGAGAAGCCTTCCGCCAGCACCATCAGCGACACGGTCTTCCCGGTGCCGGTCGCGCCGGCGATCATGCCGTGGCGGTTGCCGAAGTGCGGCTCGAGTTCGACCGTGGTGGCTTCGCTTCTTCCGACCAGGATATCGTTCACGCAGCCTCCGATTCGCCGGATGTGACGGACTTGGGATTGTATGCGTGCATTTTGCCTTGAGTCGCCCGACGCGACGCGTTAGGGTTTCATCGTTGTCGGGTGATCGGGTGTTTTCATGATGTGGCGGCGTTCGGGCTGGATCGCGTGTGCATGCGCGTGGGGGTTGATGGCGGGTTGTGCGCAGACACCGCCCCGGGGCGACGGTTCCCCGTCGGACTTGAACGGACTGTACGCGCAGCTCGATCGCGCCAGCGTCGAATACGACCAGGCGCTGCAACAGGCGCGACGGGGCGACAACGCCCAATCGCAGAAGACGCTGGAAAACGCGCTGGACGCGATGCGCAGCGCCTCGGACGCGTGCGTCAACACCGACGGTTGCGATGCCCAGCGGTTTCTTTCGGCCTACGATCGTGCGTTGCGCCTGAAGGACGGCAGCTTCCTCGGCACCGAGAACGACGACCAGGGGCTGGACACCGACGACCAGAGTACGCCCGGCACCGATGCCGGCGTATTGACGACAATGCCCGAAGCGCAGCGCACGGTGCAGTTGCTGCACGATCACAAGCTTTCCGATCTCGTCGCCACCAATGGCACGGTCCAGGCCGCGCTGCAGGTGTGGCTGACGCGCTTGCGGCCCAATCTCATCCGCGCGTACGTCGACTACCAGTACCTGCGCTTCCAGATGGAGCCTGCGTTCCAGCAGGCCGGCCTGCCGGAGGCGATCCTGTTCGGATTGGTCGCCAAGGAATCCGGGGGCAACGTGCACGCGGTGTCGCGATCGGGCGCGGCAGGCCCATTGCAGTTCATGCCGGCGACGGGTTCGCGCTTCGGCTTGAACACCATCAACGGATTCGACCAGCGCTTCGATCCGACCATGTCCGCGCAGGCGACCGCGGCGTATTTCAACGAGCAGATGGCGCGGCTCAACGACAATCTCGCTTTGGTGCTGGCGGCCTACAACGGCGGCGAAGGCCGCATGGGGCGGCTGGTCGGCAGCCAATCCGACGCGAATTTCTGGGATCCCGGCATCTACTTCTCGCTGTCCGCGGAAACCCGCGATTACGTGCCGATGGTGCTGGCCGCCGCGTGGCTGTTCCTGCATCCCGATCGTTACAACCTTCGTTTCCCCAAGGTGGACGGCGTGCCCGGCCACGTCGAACTCGCGAGGGCCGCGTCGCTGAACGAACTCTCCGTCTGTCTCGGCAATGAGGGCGATGCGCACTACGGCTGGTATCGCACGTTGCGCAATCTCAATCCGCAGATGGATCCGTCGCAGGTGCAGCCTCAGGGCACCCGCGTCAATCTGCCCAGGCTCCTGCAGAACGTCTACAAGCAATCCTGCACCAGCGGGAAATGGGTTGCGCTGGCCGACCAGTTGCAGAACGCGCAACTCCCCGCAGCGCTGGCCAAAGCCAAGGCCGATCCACCGTCGAGACGGACCCGGCATTACACGGTACGCAAGGGCGACACCCTTTACGCGATTGCGCGCCGCTTCGACTGCGACAATGTGCGTGACCTGGTGCGCAGCAACCGCCTGCACTCGGCCGGCGATCTCCAGATCGGCAAGCGGCTGCAATTGGTGGGGTGCAAGCGCTGACGAATCGCGCGTCCACGGGCGGCATGCACGAGGGGCCGAATGGCCCCTTTGTCGTTCGGGCCCGCGCAAAGGAGAAGTTTTCCGCGGTCGAGTGACACCCGGGGAACGCTTGTCCACCAGGTAGGCCGCCCGCCTGCCGGCGGCACGGGGCAAGCCCGCTTCCCCCGCCTCGCCACGCCGGAACGGGCCCATCCTGCAAAGCTCGCGGAATCGGAGCATGATGCAGTCTTTTTATGCACCATTCCGCGGTTCGCGCAATCACGGGGCGCAGCCTCCCGGGGCCTGCACGCCGTCTGGTCGATACATGCGCTTGACGCGGGTTCCGCTTCCATGGCTGCCCGGTCGCGTTCGCGGCCGTCTCCCCTCTGGAGATCACCATGAATGCCAGAATCAAAACGCGGCATCGTTCCGAATCGAAATCGCCCTCGAAAGTGGAACCGCCCATGCACGCGCTGCTGGCGGCGATGCAGGCGGTGCAGCGCGGCGATTTCGGCGTGCGGGTCAGCGGCGACTGGGATGGCCTGGAAGGCAAGCTGGCCGATGCCTTCAACGACATCATCGAAGCGAACCAGCGCATGGCGCGCGAACTGGAGCGCATCGGCCATGGCGTCGGCAAGCAGGGCAAGACCCGCCAGCGCATCTCGCTGGCCGGACGGGGTGGCGCCTGGCAGGGCATGGAACGCTCGGTGAACGACCTGATCGATGATTTGCTGTGGCCGACCACCGAAGTGACGCAGGCCATCTCGGCGGTGGCCAAGGGCGACCTTTCGCGCACCATGGCGCTGGAGTTCGAGGGCCGGCCGCTGGAAGGGGCGTTCCTGCGCACGGCCACGATCGTCAACACCATGATCGAGCAGCTCAGCGTGTTCAGTTCCGAGGTCACGCGCGTCGCGCGCGAGGTCGGCACCGACGGCAAGCTGGGAGGCCAGGCCAAGGTGCGCGGCGTCAGCGGCGTCTGGCGCGAGCTGACCGAATCGGTCAACCAGATGGCCTCGAACCTGACCGGCCAGGTGCGCAACATTTCCGAAGTCACGATCGCGGTGGCCAACGGCGACCTGTCGCGCAAGATCACCGTCGACGTGCGCGGCGAGATCCTGCAACTGAAGGAAGCCATCAACACGATGGTGGACCAGTTGCGCTCGTTCGCGGCCGAGGTGACGCGCGTGGCGCGCGAGGTCGGCACCGAAGGCAAGCTCGGCGGCCAGGCGGTGGTGCCGGGCGTCGCCGGCACCTGGAAGGACCTGACCGATTCGGTCAACGCGATGGCGACCAACCTCACCTCGCAGGTGCGCAACATCGCGGAGGTGACGACCGCGGTCGCGCGCGGCGACCTGTCGCGCAAGATCACGGTGCACGTGCGTGGCGAAATCCTCGAACTCAAGAACACCATCAACACGATGGTCGACCAGTTGAACGGTTTCTCGGCCGAGGTGACGCGCGTGGCGCGCGAGGTGGGCACCGAGGGCAAGCTGGGCGGCCAGGCCGAGGTCAAGGGTGTCAGCGGCGTGTGGAAGGAGCTGACCGACAACGTCAACTCGATGGCCACCAACCTGACCAACCAGGTCCGCAACATCGCGGAGGTGGCGACCGCCATCGCGCGCGGCGACCTGTCGCGCAAGATCACGGTGGACGTGCGCGGCGAGCTGCTCGACCTCAAGGAAACACTGAACACGATGGTCGAGCAGTTGCGCTCGCTGGCCGCCGAGGTGACGCGCGTGGCGCGCGAGGTCGGCACCGAAGGCAACCTCGGCGGGCAGGCCGACGTGCCCGGTGTCGCCGGCACCTGGAAGGACCTGACCGACCACGTGAACTCGATGGCCTCGAACCTGACCGCACAGGTCCGCAACATCGCCGAGGTGACGACGGCGGTCGCGCGCGGCGACCTGTCGCGCAAGATCACGGTGGACGTGCGCGGCGAAATCCTGGAGTTGAAGAACACCATCAACACCATGGTCGACCAGCTCAACAGCTTCGCCGCCGAGGTGACGCGCGTGGCGCGCGAGGTTGGCACCGAAGGAGAGCTTGGCGGCCAGGCGGCGGTACCTGGCGTCGCGGGCACCTGGAAGGACCTGACCGATTCGGTCAACGCGATGGCCACCAACCTGACTTCCCAGGTGCGCAACATCGCCGAGGTCACCATCGCGGTCGCCAACGGCGACCTGTCGCGCAAGATCACGGTGGATGTGCGGGGTGAAATCCTGCAGCTCAAGGAAGCCATCAACACCATGGTCGACCAGTTGAACGGCTTCGCCGCCGAGGTGACGCGCGTGGCGCGCGAGGTCGGCACCGAGGGCAAGCTGGGCGGCCAGGCGAACGTGGTCGGCGTCAGCGGCGTGTGGGAAGAGCTGACCGACAACGTCAACTCGATGGCGACCAATCTCACCACCCAGGTGCGCAACATCGCCGAAGTGACGACGGCGGTGGCGCGCGGCGACCTGTCGCGCAAGATCGCGGTGGACGTCAAAGGCGAAATCCTGGAGCTCAAGAACACCATCAACACGATGGTGGACCAGTTGAACGGCTTCGCCGCCGAAGTCACGCGCATGGCGCGCGAGGTGGGCACCGAGGGCAAGCTCGGCGGTCAGGCGATCGTGCCGGGCGTCGCGGGCATCTGGAAGGACCTGACCGACAACGTCAATTCGATGGCGTCCAACCTCACGACCCAGGTGCGCAACATCGCCGAGGTCGCGACCGCAGTGGCGCGCGGCGACCTGTCGCGCAAGATCGCGGTCGATGCCAAGGGCGAGATCCTGGAACTCAAGAACACCATCAACACGATGGTGGACCAGTTGAACAGCTTCGCCGCCGAAGTCACGCGCATGGCGCGCGAAGTCGGCACCGAGGGCAAGCTGGGCGGGCAGGCGATCGTGCCGGGCGTCGCGGGCACCTGGAAGGACCTCACCGACAACGTGAACTCGATGGCGTCGAACCTCACCACCCAGGTGCGCGGCATCGCGCGGGTGGTGACCGCGGTGGCCACCGGCGACTTGAGCAAGAAGCTGACCGTGGAGGCCAAGGGCGAGATCGCGTCCCTGGCCGACACCATCAACGGCATGACCGACACGCTCGCGATCTTCGCCGACCAGGTGACGACGGTGGCGCGCGAGGTCGGTGTCGAGGGTCGGCTCGGTGGGCAGGCCAAGGTGCCGGGCACCGCCGGGATCTGGAAGGACCTGACCGCCAACGTGAACCGGCTGGCCGCCAACCTCACCACCCAGGTGCGCGCGATCGCCGAAGTCGCGACCGCGGTCACGCAAGGCGACCTGACCCGCTCGATCCAGGTCGACGTGCGCGGCGAAGTCGCCGACCTCAAGAACAACATCAACGCGATGATCGGCAACCTGCGCGCCACCACCGAGCGCAATCGCGAGCAGGACTGGCTGAAGACCAATCTCGCGAAGTTCAGCGACATGATGCAGGGCCAACGCGACCTGATCACGCTGGGCCACATGCTGCTGACGGAACTGGCACCGCTGGTCAACGCGCAGCAGGGCTTGATGTACGTGGTCGACGCCGAATCGGGCGCGCCGTGCCTGCGCCGGCTGGCCGGCTACGCCGACGCCAACCTGCCGGGCCCGGGCCACCACATCGGCCTCGGCGAGGGGCTGATCGGCCAGTGTGCCGCGCAACGCCAGACGATCGTGCTGAAGGACCTGCCGAACGAGGCCGTGCAGATCCGCTCGGGGCTGATCAGGACCCGGCCGCGCAGCGTCATCGTGCTGCCGGTGCTGTTCGAAACCGAGGTCAAGGCGGTGATCGAACTGGCTTCGCTGGCCGACTTCACCGAGACCCACCGCGCCTTCCTCGAGCAGCTCACGGGCAGCGTCGGGATCGTGCTCAACACCATCTCCGCGACCATGCGCACCGAGCGCTTGCTGACCCAGTCGCAGCAATTGGCCGGCGACCTGCAGGCGCAGCAGACGGAGCTGCAGCAGACGAACGAGGAACTCGCGTTGAAGGCCAAGCTGCTGGCCGAGCAGAACGTCGAGGTCGAGCGCAAGAACCAGGAAATCGAGCATGCCCGCCGCGCGGTCGAGGAAAAGGCGGCCGAGCTCGCCACGACCTCGCGCTACAAATCCGAGTTCCTGGCGAACATGTCGCACGAACTGCGCACGCCGCTCAACAGCATCCTGATCCTGGGCCAGCAACTCGCCGACAACCCGGACGAGAACCTGAGCGAACGCCAGGTCGAATTCGCGCGGACCATCCACGCCGCCGGCACCGACCTTTTGAATCTCATCAGCGACATCCTGGATCTGTCCAAGATCGAGTCGGGCACGGTGACCGTGGAAAGCGAGGAGATCGCGTTTGCCGACCTGCGTGGCATGATCGAGCGCAGCTTCACCCATGAAGCCGAGCGCCGCAAGATCGGGTTCTCGGTCGAGTTCGACGACGCCCTCGGGCGCGCGATCAACACCGATCCCAAGCGCCTCCTGCAGGTCATCAACAACCTGCTTTCGAACGCCTTCAAGTTCACCGAAAAGGGCAGCGTGCGCCTGCACGCGCGGGTGGCCGACAAGGGCTGGACGCGCGGCCACCCGATCCTCGACAAGGCGCCGGTGGTGGTGGCGATCGCGGTCGAGGACTCCGGGATCGGCATCTCGCCCGACAAGCAGAAGATCATCTTCGAGGCCTTCCAGCAGGCCGACGCCGGTACCGCGCGCAAGTACGGCGGTACCGGCCTCGGACTCGCCATCAGCCGCGAGCTGTCGGCGTTGCTGGGTGGCGAGATCCAACTGCGCAGCCGGCCCGGGATCGGCAGTACTTTCACGTTGTACCTCCCGCTCGACTATATGGGGCCGCCGGTCGGCTACGCGGACGAGGCCAAGCCGGCTGCGGCGCTGACCGTCCATCCGCTGCACCCGCCCGAGCAGGTCGAGGACGATCGCGCGGTCGTTGCGCCCGGCGAATCGACGCTGCTGATCATCGAGGACGACCCCCGCTATGCCGGCGTGCTGCGGGACCTCGCGCGAGGCAGCGGGTTGCGCGCCCTGGTCGCGACCTCGGGCGCCGACGGGCTGCACCTGGCGCGCCAGTATCAACCCACCGCGATCTGCCTCGACATCTTCCTGCCCGACATGCTCGGCTGGACGGTGCTGGCGCGGCTGAAGCAGACCCAGGAGACCCGCCACATCCCGGTCCAGATCGTCACGGTCGAAGCCGAACGCCACCACGGCATGGAGCGCGGCGCGTTTTCCTATCTCACCAAGCCGGCCACGACCGATGCCATCGAAGCGTCGCTCGATCGCATCACGCAGTTCGCGCTGCGTCCGGTCAAGAAGTTGCTGGTGGTCGAGGACGACGGCACCGCGCGCGACAGCATCGTCGCCCTGATCGACCACGAGGACGTGGAAATCACTTTCGCCGCAACCGGCAAGGACGCGCTCGAGCAGATCCATTCCGGCGTGTTCGACTGCGTGGTCCTCGACTTGCGCTTGCCGGACATGAGCGGTTTCGAGCTGCTCGACCGGATCAGGAACGACGCCGATGCCAGGGAAGTCCCGATCGTGGTCTTCACCGGCAAGGACCTGTCGCCGGAAGAAGAGCAGCGCCTGCTGAAGGTCGCGCGCAGCATCATCGTCAAGGGCGTGCATTCGCCCGAGCGGCTGCTCGACGAGACCTCGCTGTTCCTGCACCGTGTCGTGTCCAAGCTGCCGCCGGCCAAGCGGGAGATGCTCGAGGCCCTCTACGAATCGGACAGTTCGCTCAGCAACAAGAAGGTGCTGGTGGTCGACGACGACGTGCGCAACATCTTCGCCATCAGCAGCATCCTCGAGCGCCGCGGCATGCAGGTGCAGACCGCGGAGAACGGCCGGGATGCCGTTGCGCTGGTGGAAACCCAGGAAGACATCGCCATGGTCCTGATGGATATCATGATGCCGGGCATGGATGGCTACGAAACCATCCGCGCGATACGCGCGAGGCCCGAGCTGCGTTCGTTGCCGATCATCGCGCTGACCGCCAAGGCGATGAAGGGCGACCGCGAAAAATGCATCGAGGCCGGTGCGTCCGACTACATCGCCAAGCCGGTGCACACCGACCAGTTGCTGTCCCTGTTGCGGCAATGGTTGCACCGGTGATGAAAGGCGCTACTGCCCACGGCGAACCCGCCAACGTCCTGCTGGTCGACGACAATCCCGCGCGCCTCCTGAGTTACCGCACGGTGCTGGAGCCGCTCGGCGAACGGCTGGTCGAGGCCACGTCCGGTACCGAAGCGTTGCGCGCCGTGATGAACAACGACTTCGCGGTGATCGTGCTGGACGTGAACATGCCGGACATGGACGGTTTCGAGACCGCCAGCCTGATCCACCAGCACCCGCGCTTCGAGAAGACGCCGATCATCTTCGTCTCGGCGGTCAACGTCAGCGACATGGATCGTTTGCAGGGCTACAAGCTGGGGGCGGTCGACTACGTGATGGTCCCGATCATCCCGGAGATCCTGCGGGGCAAGGTCGCGGTACTGGCCGAGTTGTTCCGCAAGCGGTGCGAACTCCAGCGGCTCAACGGGGAACTGGCCGACGCCAATGCGCGCCTGGCGCGCAGCAATGAGGCGCTGCGCATCGAGCGCGAGCGTGAAGTGCACAAACTCAACCAGGCGCTGACCGACAGCAACGTGAAACTGGCTGCGAGCAACCGCGAACTCAAGCAGGAAATCGACGAGCGTTGCCGCATCGAGGAACGGCTGCGCGAGGCGGACCGGCGCAAGGACGAGTTCCTGGCCACCCTGGCGCACGAATTGCGCAATCCCCTCGCGCCGATCCAGAGCGCGTTGAACGTGTACCGGCTCGGGCACGGCGTGGCAGGCGCGGAAGGCGGCATGTTCTACCAGATCTTCGAGCGCCAGACCCGCCTGCTCGTGCACATGGTCGACGACCTGCTGGACGTCTCGCGGATTACCCGCGGGCGGCTGCAGTTGCGGATCGAACGCACGTCGCTCGGCGACATCCTTGCTGCCGCGATCGAGACTGCGCAGCCGTTGATCGACGAGGGCCAGCACCGACTGGAGGTGCACCTGCCGCCGCAGCCGGTGCACCTCGACGCCGATCCGCACCGTTTGACCCAGGTGTTCGGAAACCTGCTCAACAATGCCTGCAAGTTTTCCGATCCGGACAGCGCGATCATGGTGCGTGCAAGGACCGACGGGGGATCGGTGGCCATCGATATCCGCGATAGCGGCATCGGCCTGACCGAGCAGCAGGTGCGCTTCATTTTCGACCTGTTCGCGCAGGCGGACACTTCGCTGGAGCGTCCGCACAGCGGGCTGGGCATCGGCCTGACGCTGTCGCAAAGACTGGTGGAGTTGCACGGCGGCCAGATCCGGGCCAGCAGCGACGGCCTCGGCACCGGCAGCACCTTCACGGTGACGCTGCCGATCGTCGTCCCCGATGCGACCTCGGCCGAAGAGCCCGCACCTGCGCCGGCAGAGGCAACGATGGGCAGCCTGCGGATCATGGTGGTGGATGACAATCGCGATTCCGCCGACATGCTGGCGATGTCGCTGCAGATCATGGGCCACCAGGTGCGCGCCGTGTACTCGCCGCTGGGGGTGACCCAGGCCTGCGCCGATTTCGAGCCGGAGCTGATGATCATCGACATCGGGATGCCCCAGCTCAACGGTCTTGCGCTGGCCGAACGCTTGCGCGCATGCGCGTGGCGTGGCCGCCCGCCGAGGCTGGTTGCCTTGACCGGCTGGGGCCAGGCCGAGGACCGCAAGCGTTCCCTGGCCGCGGGTTTTGCCGATCACCTGGTCAAGCCGGCCAAACTCGCCACCATCGAGCGGGTCTGCCGCGAAACATGGGCCGCGCGCGAAGCCCAGCGCGGCCAGGTTGCAGCGCGGCAACCCGATTAGCCATCGCGCCCGAAC
This sequence comes from Rhodanobacter sp., assembly GCA_044464225.1. Classification (GTDB taxonomy): domain Bacteria; phylum Pseudomonadota; class Gammaproteobacteria; order Xanthomonadales; family Rhodanobacteraceae; genus 66-474. The sequence continues at coordinate 220,686 of JBIQLN010000003.1, forward strand.
TGCGGCTGCTCCAGAAACGCAAAACGCCCGCCAGGGCGTTCGACATTCGGGCGGAGCGGGTGGGATCGTCGGTGATGTAGTCTGGCCGGTGCCGGTGCCGGCGCCGGCGCCGGCGCAAGGCGGACCACCCTGCAGCGGGTTGCCTTGCCGTCTGCGTCCCACACGAACAAGGTCAGGCCATGCCAAATCCCCCCAGCAGTCAGCGGCTCGAATTCACGGGTCATTCCGGCGCAACGCTGGCCGCACGCCTGGACCTGCCGGGCGGGGAGATCCGTGCCTGGGCGCTGTTCGCGCACTGCTTCACCTGCTCGAAGGACCTGCTGGCGGCGCGCCGCATCGCCGCCGAACTCGCACGCGAAGGCATCGCGGTGATGCGTTTCGATTTCACGGGGCTCGGTTCCAGCAAAGGTGAATTCGCCTCCACGAACTTTTCCTCCAACGTAGCCGACCTGCTTGCCGCCGCCGAGTACCTGCGCGCCCATTACGCGGCGCCTGCCATCCTCGTCGGGCACTCGCTGGGCGGCGCGGCCATGCTGGCGGTCGCGCGATCGATTCCCGAAGCGAAAGCGGTCGTCACGATCGGCGCGCCGTCCGATACGCGCAGCGTCCTGAAGCAGTTCGGAACCAGCATCGAAGCCATCGAGGCGAACGGAGCAGCCGAGGTCGAACTTTCCGGGCGCAAATTCACGATCAGGAAGCAGTTCGTCGACGACGTGCGCGCGCAAACACTCGCCGAGTCCATCGCGACGATGCGCAAGGCGTTGCTGGTGATGCATTCTCCGCTCGACGAGGTGGTCGGCATCGATCATGCGACCGCGATTTTCCGGGCTGCCAGGCACCCCAAGAGTTTCGTGTCGCTCGACACCGCGGATCACCTGTTGACCAAGGCCGCCGATGCGGACTATGCGGCGAAGGTGATCGCGGGCTGGGCCGCCCGCTACGTCGGGGCTCGTGTCGCACGGCAGGTGGAGCCGGTCACCTCGGTGCGGGTGTCGGAAACCGGCGAGGGCCGTTACCAGAACACGGTACAAGCCGGTTCATGGCGAGCGTTCGCCGATGAGCCCGAAAGCTTGGGCGGCCTGGGGTCGGGGCCATCGCCGTACGATTTCCTTGCCATCGCGCTGGGCGCCTGCACGTCGATCACATTGCGCATGTATGCCGAGCACAAACGGCTCGCACTCGGGCGAATCCGGGTCGATGTTGCGCATGCGAAGGTGCATGCGAAGGATTGTGCGGAGTGCACCGAGGACGAACGCGCGGCCAACGCGCGGATCGACCGCTTCGAGCGCGTGCTTTCGCTGGATGGGGAGATCCCGGACGAAGTCCGGGAGAGGCTTCTCGCGATCGCCGACAAGTGTCCCGTGCACCGCACCCTCGAGGCCGGTGCCAAGGTGGTGACCAGGATCGCGAGCCCGGATTGATGGTTGCCGGCGCCTGGCCCGCACAGGGCGTTCGCATCACGCTCGCATCGAGCGCAGGATTCAAGCCGGGGCGGAGTCGGGCCGCACCTCCTCTTCATCGTCGGCTGTGGGTTTGCACGGCCCAACTCCACGAGGAGCCGGCTCTGGTAACGTGGACTCGCACGGATGCTGTCCCCGGACGGCGAATTGCAGGAGCAGTGCCATGAGCAAACCGGTTTGTGTGGTCGTGGGTGTCGGCGAGGGCAATGGCGCGGCGCTCGCACGGGCGTTTTCGAACCAGGGCATGGCGGTCGCGCTGCTGGCGCGTGGAACCAAATTCACGTCGCAGCTCGCGAGCGAGCTTCCGGATAGCCGGGCGTACGCGTGCGACGTGACCGATCCGGAATCGGTGCGGCAAAGCTTCGCGAGCATACGCACCGACCTGGGCGAACCGGCAACCGTCGTTTACAACGCCGGCTCCGGCGTGTGGGGCGACGTCGAGTCGATTGACCTGGACGGCTTCGAGTCCTCCTGGCGCGTCAACGCGTACGGCGCCCTCGCCGTGGGCCGGGAAGTCATCCCGGCCATGAAAGCCGCGGGCAGCGGCAACATCATCTTCATCGGTGCGACCGCCTCGAAGCGCGGCGGCGCGCGCACGGCTGCTTTTGCGCCTGCCAAGGCCGCGCAGCGCAGCCTCGCCGAGTCGATGGCGCGCACGCTCTGGCCGCAGGGTATCCATGTGGCGCTGATCATGATCGACGCGGTGGTGGACCTGCCGCGGACGCGCAAGAACATGCCGGACAAACCGGACGAGTTTTTCCTGAAGCCCGACGATATGGCCGCCAGCGCGGTGTGGCTCGCGAACCAGCCCCGCTCTGCCTGGACCTTCGAGATCGACGTGAGGCCGTTCGGCGAAAAATGGTGAGTCGTGCATCTGCTGCCCTGGAATACCGAAGCCAAGGTATCCGCATCCCGGTTGTTCCACGCCTCGACGAGGACGGTGGTGACGCTCTCGGGGCGATCGAGCAGGCTGTAGATCATGATGCCCACCTTTCGGGTTCACCAGCTCAGTCATCATTCCTCGTCGAGATCGCTGAAGCTGGCGGCAAGGTGATCGATGAGGGTTCGTACCGACGGCAGCCGGGCTCGGCGCGAAGGAAATGCATCGGTCGGGCCTGAAACCCGCGCGCGAGGATCCGTGTCGAACATTGCCGTTCGTTCGCTGACTGCCGACGCCATTGCGCCGGCCGCACGACTGCTCGCGGGCAGCATGCGCGACAATCCGCTGCATCGAAGTGTGTTCGGCGACGACGAAGCGCGGCTCGAGCCATTGCTGGCCGGATCCTTCGATCGCCTCCTGCGCCGCCAGATGCGGAACGGACGGGTGCTGGGCGCATATGATCGCGAGGCGCTGGTGGGCGTCGCGGCGATGGTCGCACCCGGCCACTGCCAGCTTCGCCTGCGAGACAACTTCGGCATGCTGGTGGTGTTGGCGCGCGCGGGTGCCCTGCGGCGGCTGCCCCGCATCCAGCATTGGCTTCGCGTCTGGAAACGCCACGATCCCGGCTTCGACCACTGGCACCTGGGGCCGGCGGCCGTGGTGCGCGCGCGCCAGGGACAAGGTATCGGTACCCGATTGATGGTCGAGGTCTGTGTCGAGCTGGACCGGCGACAGGGCATCGGGTATCTGGAAACCGACACGGCCGACAACGTCCGTCTGTATCGCCGGGGTGGATTCGACGTCGTCGCCAGGCAATCGGTCCTCGGCGTGGACAACTGGTTCATGCTTCGCCACCCGAGACCCCGCGAAGAAGAAGCCGGTGGAAACGCCTCGCGCCTGGCGACGGGCGGTTCAATTGGATGATCGATACATCGCGACGATGCGCAATCGACTATCGGCCGCGGCTGTCGTCGGCAGGTTTTTCGTCCCGCAGTTTCTCCGGCCCCTCCGCTTCCGCCGCCAGGTCGATGGCCGCGGCGAAGTCATCGGCGTAACGCAGCGTGCGCCCATCGGACACGATGCCCATGTCACGCAAAATCCGGGCGGGCTGGTCCTGCAGGCCGGTGAAGATGAGGGTGGTCCCCTGACGTCGGCAGCGCCGGACCAGATTGTCGATCGCGGTGGCACCGGACGCATCGATCAGCGGCACCTCCCGCATGCGCAGGATGAACGCGCGCGGGGGGCGGCCGTAGGCGCGCAACACGTCATCGATCCGGTTGGCGACGGCGAAGAACAGCGGCCCGGAAACGCGATAGGCCGCGACGCCGGCCGGCAGGCTCGCCTGCTGGTCCGCCGGCACCGGCCGATCGAGGTCGTCGACTTCCCGTTCGATCAGATTCACGTGGGATTCCACCGCCACGATTTCGCTCATGCGGTGCATGAACAGGAACGCCGCCAGCACCACGCCCACCTGGATCGCCACGGTGAGGTCCACGGTGACCGTGAGCACGAAGGTCACAAGCAATACCAGGCGATCGCCGATCGGCGACCGCAGCAAGCGCCGGATGCGCTCGATCTCGCTCATGTTCCAGGCCACGATCAGCAGCAGCGCGGCCATCGCGGGCAGCGGCACCTGGTTCGCAAGCGGCGCCGCCAACACCACGAACACGAGGATGAAAAGCGCATGCGCCATGCCGGCCACCGGCGAGCGCGCCCCGGCGCGCACCGCCGTGGCGGTACGCACGATGGCGCCCGTCGCGGGCAGGCCGCCCACCAGCGCCGAGGCGCCGTTGGCGATGCCTTGCGCCACCAGCTCGCAATTGGAGCGGTGGCGCCCGTCGATCATGCCGTCGGCCACCACCGCCGAGAGCAGGGATTCGACGCCGCCAAGGAATGCAATGGTGAAGGCGCTGGGCAGCAGTTCGGGAACCCGCGCGAGGTCGATCGATGGCAGGTGCGGCGTCGGAAACGCGCGCGGAATGGGGCCGAAGTGCGAGACGATCGTTTCCACCGGCAGCTTGAACAGCACCGTGATGCCGGTGGCAAGCACCATCGCAATCAGGAATCCCGGCCAGCGCGGCCGGTACCGGCGCAACACGATCAACAATGCCAGCGTGCCGAGCGCCAGCCCGGTGGCGGCCAGGTTGATGCTGTGCAGATGTGTGAAGTAACTGTGCCAGCGGGCGAAGAATTCGCCCGGCAACTGCGCGATGTCCAGTCCGAAAAGATCCTTGATCTGGCTGCTGAAGATGCTGACCGCGATCCCGGCGGTGAAGCCGGTGATGACCGGCTGCGGCATGTAGCGCACCAGTGCGCCGAGACGCAGCAGCCCGGCGAGGACGAGCATTGCGGCGGCCATCAGCGTCGCCACCAGCAATCCGTCGTAGCCGTAGGTGGCGATGACGCCGAACACCACCGGGATGAAGGCAGCCGTGGGGCCACCGATCTGTACCCTGGAACCGCCGAAGAAAGAGATCAGGAAACCGGCAACGATGGCGGTATGCAGCCCGACCGTGGGCGATGCACCGGAGGCGATGGCCAATGCCATCGACAGCGGCAAGGCGACGATCGCGACGGTAAGTCCGGCGATGAGGTCCCGTCGCAGGTCGCCGAGACCGTAGCCGCGGCGCAAGACCGTGTACAGCTTGGGTATATACAGGCGCCACGTGGACGTGACTGCGGCCATTTGGGCGGACCCGACTCGATGGGGTTGCGTCGTTGGACATTGTGGCGGGAGAGGCGCGAAGCGGGTAATCCTGCGCCGTACGCGCCGTTTCACCTGATTGCGTGATGACTGCTGAAACCTTCGCGCAGCCGATGGCTCCTGCACCTCTGACCCATTCGCTCGCCGGTGCGAACGCGGGTGCCCGGATGCTGCCGCGACCAATAGATAGCCTCTACTGCTTGCATTGCAACAATCGATTGGATGAATTGATCGTCGATCGGTACCCTGCTTCGGCAGGGGTTGGAAGAAAAACCAGGACCGCCATTCACTGTGCACCTGTCAAGGAGAAGCAACCATGAAAACCCGGAGCACGGCAAAAACCGTCAAGCAAAGCATCAACATCGGCATCAACGACCAGGACCGCGCCGCGATCGCCAAGGGCCTGTCGAGACTGCTGGCCGACACCTACACCTTGTATCTGACCACGCACAACTTCCACTGGAACGTGGTCGGGCCCATGTTCAACACCCTCCACGACATGTTCGAGGAGCAGTACACCGAACTCTGGAACGCGGTGGACCAGATCGCCGAACGCATCCGCGCGCTGGGTCACCCAGCCCCGGGCTCGTATGCCGCGTTCGGCAAACTCTCGACGCTCGCGGACGCACCCGCCGATCCGCCCGCGGCGATGGAGATGGTGCGCATACTCGATGAAGGCCACGAAGCCGTGGCGCGCACCGCGCGCGAAGTCTTCCCGCTTGCGGAGAAGGCGAACGACGAGTCCACCGCGGACCTGCTGACCGCGCGGCTGACCGTGCACGAGCAGACGGCATGGATGCTGCGTTCGCTGCTGGCCGAATAGCGGCGTTCCGCATAGATGTATGTATGATGATCCCGTGCGGCGCCAGCCGCACGACCGACGCCGCGCAGGTGCAGAATGTCATCTCTGAACAGCCCGCCGATTGCGGGCTCCCGGATTCAGACGATGTGACGGTCCAGGCGTTGATCACCGATGGTGGGCTTGTTCGGGTAGGCGGCGCGTCTCCAGCGTCGGCCGGGCTCACGATCGAATCACCTGTAGATGGAACATCTAGCCGCCAGGCGCATCGCCCGATGGCGATTACCCGTGCCTGATCCCGAGTCCGCACGAGCGGGCGACGAAACACGTCGGGACCCGGAGCGCTGGCGCGTCCTGGCGGTGCTGCTCGTCGCGATTTTCATGTCGCTGGTAGGCGTCAGCATCGTCAACGTGGCGCTGCCTACCATCCAGAGCAGCCTGGGCGCGTCGCACTCGGACGTGCAGTGGGTGTTGTCCGGCTACGCCCTCACCTTCGGCGTGGTGCTGGTGGCTGCCGGCCGCGCCGGCGACATCATGGGCCGCGGCGGGATCTTCGTTGCCGGCGTGGCGATCTTCACGGTGGCGTCGATTGCCGCCGGATGCGCGCCAGATGCGATGTGGCTCAACGTGGCCCGCTTCGTCCAGGGCGTCGGGTCGGGGCTGTTGAATCCCCAGGGCATCGGCATGATCCAGCACCACTTTCGCGGCGCGGAACGCGGTCGCGCCTCCGGCTACCTCGGGAGCGCCGTGGGCGTCTCGGTCGCGGTGGGACCGGTGCTCGGCGGACTCCTGATAAAACTGGGTGGCCCCGATCTCGGGTGGCGCTTGACGTTCCTGGTGAACGTGCCGATCGGTATCGCCACGATCGCCCTTGCGTTGGCGTGGTTTCCGCGACCGCTGATCGCGAGACGCAGCGGCGAACGGGGCCGTGCGAAGCGTGACCTCGATTCCCTGGATCCGGTGGGCTCCTTGCTGCTGGGGCTGGCGGTGCTCGCGATCCTGTTTCCCTTCGTCGAGTCGCGCGGTTCGCCATGGATGTGGCTGTTGTTCCCGGTGGGAGTCGCGCTGGTCCATGTCTGGGTTCGATGGGAGCGGCACTACGCGCGCCTCGGGCGCAGTCCGATGGTCGACCTCGGCATCTTTGCCACGCGCAGCTTCTCCAATGGCATCGCGATCATGTCGCTGTACTTCCTCGGCATGACCAGCGTATGGGTGCTGGTGGCGCTGTACGTACAGGAAGGCTACGGAAAGAGCGCACTCGAATCCGGCACCTTCGGCATTCCTTCGGCACTGGTTGCGGCGTATGCGGCCCATTGGGCCGGGAAACGCGTCATCCGTCTCGGGCTCAGAATCGTGATCGGCGGCCTGCTGTTCGGCCTGCTCGGATTGGGCCTGAGCATTGCAGTCGTGCTGCTGCACCAGAGGGGATTGCTCAGCGTCTGGTGGCTGCTGCTGTCGCTGGCGTTCTTGGGCGTGGCGCAAGGTGCGGTGATCAGTCCCAACCAGACCCTCACCCTCGCCGAGGTGCCGTTGGCGTACGCCGGCAGTGCGGGTTCGGTCATGCAGACCGGTCAGCGCATCGGGACCTCGATCGGCATCGCCATGATTACCGAAGCCGTGTTCGCCTCGCTCCCGAAAACGTCATGGTCCACGGCCACCGCCATCGGATTCGCGCTGGTCGCGCTGATCCTGATGCTGGCCCTCGGTATCGCCGTCAATGATCTTCGCGTCGGCGCGAAGGGGTTGGGTGTGTCCCACACTGAAGCGGTGTGAGCGCGCTCGGGTCGTGGTCAGCGCAGTGGACGGGAATCGTGGCGAGGTCGAACCCGAGTGGGTTCGTCCACACCGCCCACTTCTCGAGAAACGCAAAACGCCCTCGAGGGGCGTTTGCGTTTCTGGCGGAGAGGGTGGGATTGCTCGGCTCGTCCCTGAGCCTCGCCCCTCGCTACGCTCGGGGCCAGCCTGCGGCTGTCCAATTTTGTTCCCGACAAAATTGTCGAACCGGTGGGCTCGTCCACACCACCACCGTCTGCCAGATACGCGCAAGGGCCCATTCGGGCCCTTTCTCGTATCTGGCGGAGAGGGTGGGATTCGAACCCACGTTACGGCATAACCGTAAACCGGATTTCGAATCCGGCGCATTCGACCACTCTGCCACCTCTCCAAAACTGTAGCGCCGGATTCATGGCAGCTTCTGCCGGCGCATTGTTCGC
>JBIQLN010000004.1:0-129176 GCA_044464225.1 Rhodanobacter sp.
GCACTTCCATGTTGCCGGTGCCCTTGAATTCCTCGTAGATCACCTCGTCCATCTTCGAGCCGGTGTCGATCAGGGCGGTGGCGAGGATCGTCAGCGAGCCGCCTTCCTCGACGTTGCGCGCGGCGCCGAAGAAGCGCTTCGGGCGCTGCAGTGCATTGGCGTCGACGCCGCCGGTCAGCACCTTGCCGGAGGACGGCACCACGGTGTTGTAGGCGCGCGCGAGGCGGGTGATGGAGTCGAGCAGGATCACCACGTCCTTCTTGTGCTCGACCAGGCGCTTGGCGCGCTCGATCACCATTTCGGCGACCTGCACGTGGCGCACCGCGGGCTCGTCGAACGTGGAAGACACGACTTCCGCCTTGACGCTGCGCTGCATCTCGGTGACTTCTTCCGGACGCTCGTCGATCAGCAGGATGATCAGGTGCACGTCGGGATGGTTGTGCACGATCGCCTGCGCGACGTTCTGCAGCATCATGGTCTTGCCGGCCTTCGGCTGGCTGACGATCAGGCCGCGCTGGCCCTTGCCGACCGGCGCAATCAGGTCGAGGATGCGGCCGGTGATGTCTTCCGACGAGCCGTTGCCGCGCTCCAGGTGGAACGCCTTGCGCGGGAACAGCGGGGTGAGGTTTTCGAACAGCAACTTGTTCTTGGATGCTTCCGGCGGATCGCCGTTGATGTCGTCGACCTTCAGCAGCGCGAAGTAGCGTTCGCCTTCCTTCGGATGACGGACGCGGCCGGTGATGTAGTCGCCGGTGCGCAGGTTGAAGCGGCGGATCTGGGACGGCGACACGTAGATGTCGTCGGGGCCCGCGAGGTAGGACTCGTCGTGCGAGCGCAGGAAGCCGAAGCCGTCCTGCAGGATTTCCAGCACGCCTTCGGCCCAGATGCTGCCGCCGGACTTGGCGTGGGCCCGCAGGATATTGAAGATCACGTCCTGCTTGCGCGCGCGGGCGACGCCTTCCTGGATGCCGAGTTCCTCGGCCATCTCCAGGAGTTTCACGGAATTCTTCTGCTTGAGTTCGGTGAGGTTGATCAGGCGCTTCGGATCGCCGGCGTCGGCTTCGTCGCCGGAGACGTCGGCGGGCAGGCCATTGGGATTGCCGCCACCCTGGCCGTTGCCACGTGCGTGGCGGCCACGGCGCCGGCGGCCCCGGTCGGGGCGGTTGCCGCGCTGTTGCTGGGATTGGTTCTCGCCGCCTTCATTGCCGGCAGAACCATTGGATTCGGGAGCAGGGGCGGACGCGCGGGCGTCTTCGCCCTGTACGGTGTTTTCGGTATCGGACACGGGATAAGCCTCATCGGCGCACGAAGCGCGGGAGGGTACGAAAGGGAAGAGGGCCGGGCACAAGCACCACCGGCCGGACATCAATCTAGCACTGTGCGAGGGCCGCCGACAAGCGGTGCCTTGCGGAGAATCCAGCGGGCGGCACCATCTGCAAGTCAACGACTGCGTCGGCGGAAGGGCGGGTGCGGGCGGGGCAGTGGGACTGCGGACCAGGGTCCGCAGGCGTAGATCAACCCGCGGCCGGGCTGCATGAAAACCCGGATTCCGCCGTCATGCCGCGATACCGGATGAATCCGTCACCGCGTTTCCCGCGGAGGCCATCGCTGGCCATCCGCGGCACTCAGGCCGAGGCGCTCGCCTCGCCCTGGGAGATCACCTTGTCGACCATCTGCGTCAACTGCCCGCGGCCCACGGCGCCGATCTGGGTGGCTTCGACCTTGCCGCCCTTGAACACCATCAGCGTGGGAATGCCGCGGATGCCGTAGGTCATCGGCGTCTTCTGGTTCTCGTCGATATTGATCTTCACCACCTTGAGGCGGCCCGCATATTCCTTGGCAATGTCGTCCAACATCGGTGCAATCGATTTGCACGGTCCGCACCATTCCGCCCAGAAATCCAGCAGCACCGGGGTGGCGGATTGCAGTACCTGGGATTCGAAATCGGCGTCTTTGACGTGGGTGATGTTTTCGCTCATGGGGATTCTGGAACGGTAACGGAAACGACAAGATGGGGGGAAAGGGCCGGCATTGCAAGCACGGCATTCGCCGCCGTGCTGCTACAATCAAGTCAATCACTTGCGGCGGCGTGCGGTTCGATGTGTAGGCGCCGTCCCGAGTTTCCCGGGGTCTGCGACGCATTTCCCGCGTCCGCGGCGATTCCATTGCGCAAGCTGTGCGGCGGCATCGCGCCGGCTCCCGTCACCTGCCATCTGGCGAACAGCGCCAGGCGTGGCCCAGACATTTCCTGGCAAAAACTCCGTGGCCGACCAAGTCCTAACCGATACCTTCTTCGAACAATTCGACCTGCATCCGCATCTCGCCGCGGGCCTCGCCGAATGCGGCTTCACCCGTTGCACCCCGATCCAGGCGTTGACCTTGCCCGTCGCGCTCGAGGGCCGCGACGTGGCGGGACAAGCACAGACCGGCACCGGCAAGACCTGTGCCTTCCTGGTTGCGGTAATGAACCGGCTGCTCACCAAGCCCGCGATCCCGGAGCGCAACGACAACGATCCGCGCGCGGTGATCGTCGCACCGACGCGGGAACTCGCGATCCAGATCGACAAGGATGCGCAGGCGATCGGCCGCCATACCGGACTGCGCTTCGCATTGATCTACGGCGGCGTGGACTATGACAAGCAGCGCCAGCAACTGCGCGACGGCTGCGACGTGATCATCGCGACGCCCGGCCGGCTGATCGATTACTTCAAGCAGCACGTCTTCAGTTTCCGTGCAGTCGAGGCCACCGTGATCGACGAGGCGGATCGCATGTTCGACCTCGGCTTCATCAAGGACGTGCGTTACCTCCTGCGCAAGATGCCGCCGCGCGAGGAGCGCCAGGGCATGCTGTTCTCGGCGACGCTTTCCTATCGCGTGCTGGAGCTGGCCTACGAGCACATGAACCAGCCGGAAAAACTGGCGGTCGAGACGGAAAACGTCACCGCCGACCGCGTGCGCCAGCAGGTGTATTTCCCGGCGAAGGAAGAAAAACTGCCGCTGTTGCTGAACCTGCTGGAACACTGCAATCCGCAACGCAGCATCGTGTTCGTCAACACCCGCGCCGCCGCCGAGCGTGTCACCGATCGGCTGAAGCGGCACGGCTTCAAGGTCGGCGCGCTGTCCGGGGACGTGCCGCAGGCCAAGCGCCAAAAACTGCTGGAGCGTTTCAAGAAGGGTGAGGCCGACGTGCTGGTGGCGACCGACGTGGCCGCGCGCGGGCTGCACATTCCCGATGTCACCCACGTCTTCAATTACGACCTGCCGCAGGATGGCGAGGATTACGTGCACCGCATCGGCCGCACCGCGCGCCTCGGCGCCGAGGGCGACGCGATCAGCTTCGCCTGCGACCTGTACGCGATGAACCTGCCCGACATCGAGCGCTACATCGACATGAAGATCCCGGTCGGGGCGATCGAGCCGGCGTGGCTGGCTGCGCCGCCACCGCGTGCGATGCCGGAGCCGACGCACCACCAACCTCCTGAAACGGACGCGGAAGCCCCCGGGGCCAGTGCCGACAAGCCCGCTGCCAGCAAGCGCCGACGTCGCCGTCGCAAGCCCGGGGGGTCCGCCGCCTCACCCGCGGCCAACGCCTGATTGTTGGGCGACAATCCCTTCGCTTTTCACATCCCGGGACGCCGAAGGTTAACCGGGTGCGAAGGCGGGCAAGACCGCCGGAGGGATGCGGGATTGCCGTTGGCGCGGCGTCCGCTGTGCCGCAAAGTTGATAGGCTTCGCTTGTTCTTGCCGGGTTCCGCGAACCGTCCGTGATCCGTTTCGAGTCCGTCAGCAAACACTATCCCGAGGGCCGTGAGGCGCTGATCGACGTGACGTTCGATGTCGACGCCGGCGAGATGTTGTTCGTGACTGGACATTCGGGTGCGGGCAAGACAACCTTGCTGAAATTGATCGCGTTGATCGAACGTGCAAGCCGCGGCGCGATCGAAGTGCACGGTCGCAGTCTCGCGAAGCTCAAACGTCGCGACATTCCGCGCCTGCGCCGCGACATCGGCATGGTGTTCCAGGATCATCGCCTGCTGATGGACCGCAGCGTGGCCGACAATGTCGCGTTGCCGCTGGTGATCGCGGGCATTTCGCCCGAGGAGCGCGCCAAGCGCGTGCGCGGAGCACTGGAAAAAGTCGGCTTGGCCGGACGCGGCAGGGACGCGCCGGCGCGGCTTTCCACCGGTGAGCAACAACGGGTCGGCATCGCGCGCGCGATCGTGGGACGGCCCGCGCTCATCATCGCCGACGAACCCACCGGCAATCTCGACCCACAACTGTCGGAAGAAATCATGCAGTTGTTCGTGGGCCTCCGCCAGACCGGCATTACCATCCTGATCGCCAGCCATGACCTGCCGCTGCTGAAACGCATGAAGCAGCGGGTGGTGGTGCTCGACCACGGCCACCTGATCGACGACGTGCCTGCGAGCCAGGTTGCATGAACACGCGCATCACCATGGGCCGGCCGCTGCGCCATTCGCGCGTCGCGACGTGGCGGCGCCAGCACGCATGGTGCGTGCGCGACAGCCTGCGCCAACTGGCGCGGCGGCCGCTCGGCAGCGCGCTTACCGTGGCGGTGATGGGGCTCGCGCTCGCGCTGCCGCTGGCCTTCTACCTGTTGTTGACCAACCTGCAGCACCTCGCCACCGCATTGGGTGACTCGCAATCGGTCAGTGTGTTTCTGAAATCCGGTGTGGTCGCGGATGGGGCAGACACGTTGGCCGCGCGCTTGCGTTCGCGCGCCGACGTGGCGGGGGTCACCATCCGCACACCCAGGCAGGGCCTCGCGGAGCTGGCCGCGATGCAGGGCTTCGGGGATGCCATCAAGTCGCTGCCGGACAATCCGCTGCCGTTCGTGTTGCTGGTCGAACCCCGGCCGGGCACCGACCGCGCGCAGGTCGAGGCGATGGTGGCGGCGGTGCGCGATTTGCCCGACGTCGACCTGGTGCAGGACAATGGCCAGTGGCGCGCACGGCTGGATGCACTGATCGCACTCGGGCGGCGCGTGATGCTGATGTTGGCCGGCTTGCTGGGCGCCGCGGCGGTGCTGGTGATCGGCAACACGGTACGGCTGGATCTGCGCAGTCGCGCGGACGAGATCGCGGTACAGCGATTGATCGGCGCCAGCGCGGCGTTCGTGCGCCGGCCCTATCTTTATGAAGGCGCCTGGTACGGTCTCGCGGCCGGCATCGTCGCCATGCTGCTGCTGTTGTTGCTGGAAGCCGTACTCGCGGCGCCCGTTCGTGACCTGGTCGCCAGTTACGCGGGGCGCCTGCACTTCGGGGGATTGTCCTGGGTTACGCTCGGGATCGCGCTGGCCATTGCGGTTGCACTGGGCTGGCTGGGTGCCTGGATCGCCAGTGGCCGGCACCTGGCGCGCCTGCGAACGTAAAGCAAACAGGTTATGAACGACGTTCTTCGCCACATTGCCAGCGACAACCCGCGCGTGATGGTGGTGGATGGCTCGAAGGTTGCGCGCACCCTGATCGCGCGGGTGCTGGAGAAGGACTTGCCCGGCGCAACCGTGATCGCCTGCGCCAGCGGGCGCGAAGCCAGGCAGGCCCTGCACGAGGGCGTGGTCGACCTGGTCACGACGGCCCTGCGGCTGCCGGACATGGACGGCACCGCACTGGCCCATTACGTGCGTGATAACGCGCCGCAGGCCTACATCCCGATCGTCGCCGTATCGGGCGACGTGCAGGAGCGCCTGCAGAAGCGCGAGATCGGCGATGCGATCACCGATTATTTCGACAAGGCCGCGGGTTACGCGGCACTCGCGGATTTCATTCGCGGGTACGTGGCGCCCGTGGATCGCGCGGAAGGCGTGGTGTTGTACGTCGAGGACAGCCGGGTGGTGGCGTTGGCGACGCGCCGGATGATGGAGCGCTATGGTCTCACCGTGCACCTGTCCGGCAGCGCCGAAGAGGCCGTCGAGTTCCTCGGCGCGGCACGGGATCGCGGCGAAGTCGGCGCGGACCTGGTGTTGACCGACGTCAGCCTCAAGGGAGAGATGTCCGGCGGTGACCTGCTGGAATGGATCCGCTTCGACCTGAAACTCGGCAAGGGTCGCCTGCCGGTGCTGGTGATGACCGGTGACGAGAACCCGGTGAATCAGGCCGCCCTCTTGAAGGCGGGGGCCAACGACCTGGTCGAAAAGCCCGTGGAAGAACGGTTGCTGATGACAAAGTTGTTGTTCCAGCTGCGGGTGGCGCAAAGGCAGCGTGAACAGCAGAACCAGTCCGCGAATGAACGCCGATGAACACAAGCAAGCGCCAGGCGGGATGCGGCGGATGGCCGGCATGCGCGCGCGTGCACCGGCATTGCTTGCGGGTGGAAGGTTCGGTGATGGCCGGGCAACATCATGACCGCTGAACGCCTGAGGCTGGAACCATCATGGAAGGCGCGCGTGGGCGATCATTTCGATCGCCCCGAGATGCATGCGTTGAGTGAATTCCTGCGCGCGGAGAAAAACGCGGGCAAGCACATCTATCCGCCTGGCCGGCGCATCTTCGCCGCATTGGACGCGACACCCTTCGAGTCGGTGAAAGTCGTGATCCTGGGGCAGGACCCGTACCACGGACCGGGTCAGGCGCACGGTCTTTGTTTCTCGGTGCAGCCGGGCGTGCCGGTGCCGCCGTCGTTGCAGAACATCTTTGCGGAAATCCAGAACGATCTCGGCATCGCGCGGCCCGACCACGGTTGCCTTACGCCTTGGGCGGAACGCGGTGTGCTGCTGTTGAACTCGGTGCTGACGGTACAGGCCGGCAGTCCGGGCGCACACCAGGGCAAGGGTTGGGAAGGGTTCACGGACCGGGTGATCGATGCACTGAACCGCGACCGCGAGGGACTGGTGTTCCTGCTGTGGGGTTCGTATGCGCAAGCCAAGGGTCGGCTGATCGACACCCGCCGCCATTGTGTTCTGAAGGCGCCGCACCCATCTCCCCTGTCGGCGCATCGAGGGTTCCTGGGTTGCCGGCACTTTTCCAAGGCCAATCAGTACCTTGAAGCGCATGGGCAGGCGCCCGTCGATTGGTCGCTGCCGCCCCGCGAACGTCTGGTCGAGGGGCCGGGATAGCCCTTCGCCGGCGCCGCGGGGTGTGACTTCCGGCCCCTTGCAATTCCTGAACTCGTCAGTATAATTTACTGCATCACCCTCATGGCGAAGCCGGTTCCGACCCCGGAGCCGCGCGGGAACCTTCACGAGGGCTTGGCACTCGAAAGCTTAGAGTGCCAATACAGACAAGTGGGGTACATAGGATGAGCGAAGCTCTGGTCGCCAACAACCTGCCGATTCCCAGTGTCGTCGGCAGCCTCGATGCCTATATCGGCGCGGTCCATCGCATTCCCGTGCTGGACGCCGACGAGGAACGCGATCTTGCCCAGCGTTACCGGAACGACGAAGACCTCGACGCCGCCCGCAAGCTGGTGATGTCGCACCTGCGTTTCGTGGTACACGTCGCTCGCGGCTATTCCGGTTACGGCCTGCAGATGTCGGACCTGATCCAGGAGGGCAACATCGGCCTGATGAAGGCGGTGAAGCGGTTCGACCCCGACCATGGCGTGCGCCTGGTCAGTTTCGCGGTGCACTGGATCCGTGCCGAGATGCACGAGTTCATCCTGCGCAACTGGCGCATCGTGAAAGTGGCCACCACCAAGGCGCAGCGCAAGCTGTTCTTCAACCTCCGGAAATCCAAGAAGCGCCTCGGCTGGATGAACATGGAAGAGGTGCGCGAGATCGCCAAGGACCTGGGCGTTCCGGAAGCCACCGTGCTGGAAATGGAATCGCGCCTGTCGGGCCGCGACGTCGGCTTCGATGCGCCCACCGAATCCGACGACGATGCACCGCCCGCACCGGTGGCGTACCTGGAAGACCACGGTGCCGATCCGTACCTTCAACTGGCCGACGCCGACCAGGAAGAGCATCAGCTCGATACCCTGCAGCACGCGATGGCCAAGCTGGATGACCGTACCCGCGACATCATCCGCCGCCGCTGGCTGGTCGAAGACAAGGCGACCTTGCAGGATCTCGCCGACGACTATGGCGTGTCGGCCGAGCGCATCCGCCAGCTCGAAGCGAACGCGATGAAGAAAATGCGCGGCGCCTTCGCTGCATAAAACGCGACCCTTCGCCGAAAGAGCAAAGCAGGACGGCCGCCTCGCGCGGCCGTCCCTGCTTTTGCAAGTTGGGCCGGGACGGGCCTTCATCCGCCGAAGCCCCACGACACCCGCCCACCATGTTGGGCTTCACGTGGCTCACACCACCTGCGCCTGCCTCAATACAAATCCACGGGATCGACATCGATCGACCAGCGCAAGCCGCGTGGTTGCGGCAAGGCTTGCAGCTGCGGCAGCCATGCCGCAAGGGCCTGGCGCAATATCGGGCGTTGCAAGGACTCCAGCAACAATTGCGCGCGGCGTCGCCCTGCGCGCAGGGGCATCGGCGCCGCGAGCGGGCCGTTGATCCGTACGACGGAATCGTGGTGCCTGGGGTCGGCGCGCTCGAGAGCCGCGACGCGCGCAATGGCCTCGCGCGCAGCGGCCATGAATCCATCCAGTGCGTCGCGTCGCGCGCATTCGGCGCGCAGCAGCGCCATGTGTGCGAACGGCGGCAATCCGGAGGCAAGCCGATCGCCGAGCTCCAGCGCCGCCGCCGCGTCGTAGCCGCCCTTGAGCAAGGTCACGAGCAACGGGTGTCCGGGTTCGTGGGTCTGCAGCCATACCGCACCGGGCTTGTCGGCGCGCCCTGCGCGGCCGGCCACCTGCACGATCAATTGCGCCAACCGTTCCCCGGCATGGAAATCGACGCTGTGCAAGCCTTCATCCACGCCCACGATCGCGACCGTGGTGAGATTCGGCAGGTCATGGCCCTTCGCGAGGATCTGCGTGCCGACCAGGATCGCGGGCCTGCCCTCCGCCAGTTTGTCGAAAATTTTCGCGAACGCATCGCGCCGGCGGGTACTCTCGCGGTCGATGCGCAAGACGGGAATGCCGGGATGGCGCGCGGCGAGGACTTCCTCCAGCCGCTCGGTGCCCTGGCCTTGCGGAATCAGCGCATCGGCATGGCAAGCCGGACAGGTCTCTGGCGCGCGTTCACTGTGCCCGCAATGATGGCAAAGCAGTTGCCGTCGTCCGCGGTACAGCGTCAGCGGCTTTTCGCAACGCGGGCACGCCGCATGCCAGCCACACGCATGGCAAAGCAGCACCGGCGCGTAGCCGCGGCGGTTCTTGAAAACCAGCGCCTGTTCACCACGCGCGACGCAAGCGTCCAGCGCATCCAGCAACGCGGGCGACAAGCCATGCGCGAGTTTCAGCCCGCGCAAATCCAGCACGTGCACGGGCGATGGCGATCGCGCATGGGCTCGATGGTGCAGGCGCAGACGCGCGTAGCGCCCGCCTTCCACGTTCGCCAGCGTCTCCAGCGAAGGCGTGGCGCTGCCCAGCACGATCGGCACGCCCAACGATTGCGCGCGCATCAACGCGAAGTCCCGCGCGTGGTAGCGGAAGCCTTCCTGTTGCTTGTACGAGGCGTCATGTTCCTCGTCCACAACGATCAGGCCCGGCTTTGGCAACGGTGCAAATGCGGCCGAGCGCGTGCCCAGCACGATGTCGGCGTCGCCGGACCGCGCGTCCAGCCATGCGCGTGCGCGTTCGCCGTCGGCGAGATTGGAATGCAGTACTGCGATCCGCGCGTCGAAGCGCGCCCGCAACCGGCGCAGCGCTTGCGGTACCAGCCCGATCTCCGGCACCAGCCACAACGCTTGTCGCCCTTGCTGCAGGATCCGCCCGGTGAGCCGCAGGTAGATTTCGGTTTTCCCGCTGCCGGTGACGCCCTGCAACACGAAGGGGTGGAAACCATCGCCGGCGGACAGCACGCTTGCGAGTGCGTCGGCTTGCTCGTCGTTCAGTACCGGTGTGGCGCCATCGCGCAGTTGCGGCGGGTGCGCGTGAAGCTGCGTGCGCTCGATCAGTCCCGCCGCGGCAAGGCGCCGGGCCCCCGCGCGCCAGCCCGGCAGCAGGGTGTCGAGTTCGCTGGCGGACAGTGCTGCGTCCGTCAGCGTTTCCAGCAATGCGGCTGAACCGCCCCGTCGGCTGCGCGCATCGCGCGCCGCGATACCGGCTGCGGTCAGTCGCCACGCTTCCTCGGCAAAATCGGAGGGTGCGCGGCCTTCGCGCAGTCCCAACGGCAAGGCGCCGAAGATGACTTCGCCGATGGCGCCGCACCAATAGTCCGCGGCGCGGCGCAGGTTCGAAAGCAGTTCCGGGTCGAACAGGGGCTCGTGATCCAGCACCGCATCGATGGCCTTGAGCCGTTGCCCGGCGGCATCGGCTTCCTTCCCGACCTCGACCACGACGCCGATGCGTTTCGCGCGGCCAAAGGGAACCCGCACCCGCGATCCCGCCCGGGCGATCGAGGACCCCGACAAGTAACTGAACGTCTGCGGCAGCGGCACCGGCAGCGCCACGCGCACGATGGCGGCGGAAGGATCCGGTCGTGATGATTCGGTCATGACTTACCGGCGCTTGCTGTCATCGCGTGCAGGAATAGCGGGTAAACCGGTGACGCATTGGCAATTTTTTTCTTATCCACAAACGCTGTGGATAAGGTTGTGGAACACCAGCGGGCAAGCGCCGCCAAGGCTCGCCGGATCGGCCCGGCGCACGGGTTGGCGATTTTTTCGACAACTCTATTTTCGCGTTTGCTTTCAATGAGATAAGGTTGGCGTCGAGGTGAAAATCGGGTGGATGCAGCCCGCCACCTCCGTCCGCGAAGACGATTTTGCCGCTGTGCACAACGAGCGCCGGAGCCTTGTCGGCACCGCTTGTGCGACTGAAGTTTCCTCATGCGCCCGTCAGGCTGAGCAGCACGGCGCATACCCAGCCGAACCCCATCATGATCAGGTAGCAGAAGCCGATCGACCAATATTTCAGGTTGGTCATGAACCAGCCTTGCCGGTACACGCGCTTTTGCATCAGCCACAGGTAGACGAATACCCAGATCCATGCGGCCGCGCTGGCCAGGTAAAGCGGAATCTTGAGCCAGCCGGCATGCGGCAGCAGCGCGTGGCGCAACGCGGCCAGGCCGACCAGCACCAGCATCGACAGCATCAGGAAGGCGTGGCTGTGCATCGCCACGATCAGGTGTTCCATGTACAGCCGCTTCTTGAAGATGTAGAAAATCTTCAAGAGCAGCGCAAACAGCGGCAGCAGCAGGAACAACACCGTCGGCGCGGCGGAAAACAGTCCCAGCGTGAACTTGCGGCGGGCATCCTGCTGCTCGGCGAAGCTGCCCTCGTTCATCGCGTGCAATTGCTGCTGGGCGTTGCCGATCGAGTCGTTCAGCCAGTCCACCACCACGCCCGGCAACCATGCCACTTTGAGCGGCTTGGTCTCCCGGTTCCAGAACACTTTGTCGTTGATCACGATGTTGCCGTGGGAGAAAGCGCCATCGTCGGACGAAACCGGTGCAGCCGGCGTTTTCGGGGTTCGTGTCACCGAAACGTTTGGACCGCTCGGTCCCACGGACACCTGCACGGCTTCTTTCGGCAAACTGGTGAAGCCGGAGCGCACGGTCAGCTGGATCGCGAAGAACGCCACGATCGCGAGGAAGAACACCAGCCTGAACGGCGTGACGTAACGCGCGCGCTTCCCCTCGAAGTAATCCAGCGTGAGTTTGCCGGGTCGCAGGTACAATGGCGCGATCGTGCGGAACAGCCGCTCGTCGACGTTCAGCACGCTGTCGGCGACGTCGGACATGACGCTGCCGAAATGGCGCACCAGCCCCTGGATCGGCTGGCCGCACGCGTAGCAATATCTGCCGTACAGCGGCGCACCGCAGTTCTCGCACTTGCCGGTCGAGGGCACCGGCGGCGATGCTGCGGGTTCGGCGGCTGGCGTCGTCGTTTCGTGTGACATCGGGTCTTTCCGCAATGCCCCAGATTCTAGCCTTGGATCGCGCGCGTTTCGCGCGCGAGCTGCGCGCGACGATCAAGCTGGCGCTGCCGCTGATCGCCGGGCAACTGTCCGCCGTCGGGATGAGTGCCGTGGACGTGGCGCTGGCCGGCCATTACAACGCGCACACGCTGGCCGCGGTCGCAGTGGGCGCCAACGTGTGGGTGCTGGGTCTGGTGAGCGCGGTCGGGGTGATGATGGCCTTGTCGCCATCGGTCGCGCAATTGGACGGCGCCGGCCGGCAGCGCGACATCGGGCCACTGTTCCGGCAGGCGTTGTGGCTGGCGGCGGCCCTGTCGGTGCTGCTGTGGTTCGGTGCGCGCCATTCGAGCCCGTTGCTGGACTTGATCGGCGTCGATCCGACACTCACCGATGACGTGCAGGCATTCCTGCACGCGTTGAGCTGGGGTGCGCCGGGCCTGTGCGGCTATTTCGCGCTGCGAGGCCTGTGCGAGGGGTCGAGCTGGACGCGCCCCACGATGATGTTCGGCATGTTCGGTCTCGCGGTGCTGGTGCCGCTGGACTGGATCATGATCTACGGCAAGTTCGGCTTCCCCGCCATGGGCGCCGAAGGCGCGGGCATTGCCAATGCGCTGGCGCTGTGGCTGCAACTGCTGACATTTTTCGCCTACCTCAGGTTCGGCAAGCGTTTCCGGGGTCTGGACCTGTTCGCGCGGATGGAGCGCCCCGACTGGCATGCGATCCGGCACCTCCTGTGGATCGGCGTGCCGATGGCGGTGACGCTGCTGATGGAAGCGGGGCTGTTCGTGATATCCGCCCTGCTGATCAGCCGCCTCGGCACGATCGCGATCGATGGCCACCAGATCGCGATCAATGTCGCATCGGTCACCTTCATGTTGCCGTTGGGGTTGGCGCTGGCGGTGACGGTGCGGGTGGGCAACGCCGCCGGGCGCGGCGACGCGCACGCGGTGCGCTATGCGGGCTTCACCGGCATCGCCCTGACGCTGGCGACGCAGGCGGTGTCGGCCACCCTGATGCTGGCGATTCCGCATGCGATCGCGCACATCTATTCGGGCGATCCACGGGTGATCGCGCTGGCCGCGCAACTCCTGATCCTGGCCGGCATCTTCCAGTTTTCCGACGGCATCCAGGTGGTGGCGAATGGTGCGCTGCGCGGCCTGAAGGACACCCGCATGCCGATGCTGATCACCGCCGTCGCGTACTGGGTGGTCGGCATGCCGACCGGGGCGTGGCTGGCGTTCGGAGCCGGCTATGGCGTGCGTGGCATGTGGGTGGGGCTGATCGCCGGCCTGACCGCGGCGGCAGTGTTGCTGGCGGCGCGCTGGACGGTGCAGACGCGCGACGACCGCTGGCGGAGGTTTGCCGTCGCATCGTCGCCGGTCGAGTGACGATCGGATCGCCGCGGACCTCGCGTGACGCGAACCATCCACGCGGCTACGCTTGCACGACCGTTACACCCATTCGGGAACCGCCGCCATGAACAATCCACCACGCCGCGGCTTCGCGGGCTTCATGCGTGCGCTCGGGCGCGGCATCAACCTCGCGCGCCTGGTGATCATCAACGTGGTGTTCTTCGGCATCCTGTTCCTGGTCCTGGGGTTGATGTTTCGTGGCGCGCCCAAGGTCGGGCCGGATACGGTGCTGTTGCTGAAGCCCGAAGGCCAACTGGTCGAACAGTTCAGCGTCGATGCGCTGGCGCGTGCGGCGGCGCGCGCGTCGGGGCAGCCGGTGGGGCAGGTGCGGGTGCGCGACCTGGTCGCGGCCATCGATCACGCGGCGCACGATGCGCGGATCACCCGCATCCTGATCGACCCGTCCAACCTGCAGTTCGGCGGGATGGGCGCGCTGGAGGAAGTCGGCGCGGCGCTGGATCGTTTCCGCGCGTCGGGCAAGCCGGTGGTGGCGTGGGGCACGCAATTCGACCAGATGCAGTACCTGCTCGCCGCGCACGCCAACGAAGTGCTGCTCGATCCCGCGGGTTCCATTTCGGTCAACGGGCTGTCCGACTACCGCAGCTACTACAAGGGCCTGCTGGACAAGCTCGGCATCACTGCCCACCTGTTCCGGGTCGGTCAATTCAAGTCGGCGGCGGAACCCTTCATCCTTGAAGGACCGTCGCCTGCCTCGCTGGAAGCCGACAGGTACTGGATGGGCGGGTTATGGAATACCTGGCTCGACGAAGTCGGCCGGCTGCGTCACGTCGATCCCGCCGCGCTCGGCCGGCAGATCGACAACCTGCCGCGCGAAATTCCGGCGGTTGGCGGCGATGTCGCGCAGCTCGCGCTGAAGCTGCATTGGGTGGATGGCCTCGCCACGCGCGAGGATGTCGTGCGGATGATGCAGAAGCATGGCGTGGCGACCGCCAATGGCACCGGGTTCCGTGCGGTCGATCTCGGTCAATACCTGCCGCAGACGGTGGATCCCGGACTCGGCAAACCGCAGGTCGCGGTGATCGTGGCCGAGGGCGACATCGTGGCCGGACGGCAGGCAGCAGGCAAGATCGGCGGTGAATCCACGGCGGCGCTGATCCGCGCGGCGCGCGCCGACCGCAATGTGCGGGCGATCGTGCTGCGCGTCGATTCGCCCGGCGGCGAAGCGTTCGCTGCCGAGCAGATTCGTCGGGAAGTGGTGCTGGCCGAAAAAGCGGGCAAGCCGGTCATCGTGTCGATGGGCGACCTGGCCGCAAGCGGCGGTTACTGGATCTCGATGAACGCCAACCGCATTTTTGCCGAGCCCGACACCATCACCGGTTCCATCGGCATTTTCGGCTTGTATTTCACCGCGTCCGATGGACTGGCCAAGCTCGGCATCAACACGGCCGGCCAGGGCACCACGCCGCTCGCGGGGGCGATGGATCCGCGCCGTCCACTGGATCCCGCATTGGGCGCGATGATCCAGAGCACGATCGACCGCGGCTACCGCCGGTTCGTCGGCAACGTCGCCGATGCGCGCGGCAAGAGCTATGCCGAGATCGATGCGATCGCCCAGGGGCGGGTGTGGTCCGGTGCGCAGGCGCTGCAACGGGGACTGGTCGATGAGCTGGGCGGGCTGCACGATGCGATCGCCTATGCCGCGAAGGATGCCAAGATCGGCAACAATTTCGCGGTGCGCTATTTCCAGCCGCCGGTCAGCCTCTGGCAGCGTTTCCTGCTCGGGGTCGGCGACAGTGCCTCGGCGCGCGTGCTCACCGCGATGGGCCTGGACCTTCCAAAGGCATGGTTGGTCGCGGCACCGAAACTGTTGCCGGAATTGTCATGGCTGCAGCACGCGGTGCCCGGCAAGCCGATGCAATACGCGTATTGTTTCTGCCGATTGCAGTAACCGCGACCGGTCGCAAACTTATGCGAGGGCCGGCATAACGGCATGGCGAGCGCTCCTTTCCGTTAAGTGGCCCGGGCGGCGTACGTTGACGGTTCCGTTGCCGCACGTCGTGTCGGTCATGTCCCAAACCGCGAGCCTTCCACGGTTGCCGTTGCCCCGGGAACGGGTACAGCATCTCGATCTGTTGACCCGCGGACTGGACACCGCAAGCCTGTGGTGGCTGTCGGGTTACGCGGCGGGTCTGGCGGCCCGGGCGGCCCCGGCATCGGATGCGTCGCCGGATGCGCGCGCGGCGACGGAACCTGCAAGCGTGGCACGCATCACGATCGTGTACGGCAGCCAGACCGGCAATGCCCGCCGCGTTGCGGAACGCCTCTGGCGGCAGGTCGAGGGCGCGGGTTTCAGCACGCGGCTGCTACGCGCCGATGCCTATCCCGTCCGCGAATTGGCGCAGGAGCGCCTGCTGTATGTCGTCATCAGCACGCAGGGCGATGGCGACCCACCGGACGATGCGCGCGGTTTCATCGATTTCCTGACCGGCCGCCGCGCGCCGAAGCTCGAAGCGCTGTCCTTCGCGGTGCTGGGACTCGGGGATTCGAGCTATCCGCAATTCTGCGTGACCGGCCGCAAGATCGACGAGCGGCTTGCCGAACTCGGTGCCACGCGGCTGTTCGCATTCGGCGAGGCAGATGTCGATATCGACACCGTCGCGGAACCGTGGGCGCAGAACGCATTGATGCACGCGCGGAACGTGCTGACGGCCGCCGCGCCAGCGACCAACGTCACGCCGCTGCGACCCCACGTGGACCCGGCAGCCTGGTCGGCATCGCGGCCGTTCAAGGCCGAGGTGCTCGCCAACCAGCGGATCACCGCCGAGGGCAGCGGCAAGGACGTGCGTCACATCGAGATCGACATGGCGGCGTCGGGCATCGATTACGAACCCGGTGATGCGCTGGGCGTGGTGCCGCGCAATCCCGAACCGCTGGTCGAAGCGGTGCTGGATGCATTGCATCTGGATGGTGATGCGTCCATCGCGCACGCCCACGCCACGCATGCGTTGCGCGAATGGCTGGCTTCGAAACGCGAACTCACGCGCCTCGGCCGTCCGTTCGTGGCGGCGCTGGCCGAGCGCAGCGGCGATGCCGGTCTGCATTCGCTGCTGCAACCGGAAAACGCCGAGGCGCTGCGCGCCGTGCTCAACGAACGCCAGCCGATCGACTTGCTGCAACGCCATCCCGTGGAATGGACCGGCGATGCATTGGTCGCGGCGTTGCGACCGTTGACGCCGCGCTTGTATTCGATCGCCTCCAGCCCTGCGGCGGTCGACGACGAAGTGCATCTCACCGTTGCGCACGTCGAGTACGAAACGCGCGCCGGCATACGCTGGGGCGCGGCCTCGCACTGGCTGTCCTCGCGTGGCGAAGGCGAAACGATCGAGGTCTATCTCGAATCCAACGAGCGTTTCCGCCTGCCTGTCGATGCCGATCGGGACATCATCATGATCGGGCCCGGCACCGGCGTGGCGCCATTCCGTGCGTTCGTGCAGCATCGCGCCGCGGCCGGCTCGCGCGGCCGCAACTGGCTGTTGTTCGGCAACCCGCATTTCCGCAGCGACTTCCTGTACCAGACCGAATGGCAGGCGGCGCTGAAGGACGGAACGCTGCACCGGATGGACGTCGCGTTCTCGCGCGACCAGGCCGACAAGGTCTACGTGCAGCATCGCCTGCTCGAGCAAGGCCGTGGCGTGTTCGACTGGCTCGAAAACGGCGCGCACCTGTATGTGTGTGGCGCGATATCGATGGCGCGCGATGTGGAGGACACGCTGCGCGCACTCGTGATGGAACACGGCGCCCGCGATGCCGAGGCCGCCGATGCCTACGTCGCGAAGCTTCGCGACGCGCGCCGCTACGCCCGGGACGTCTACTGATGGCCGAGCCCTCCGATCTCGAACGCATCAAGCGCGAAAGCCGGCACCTGCGCGGCACGCTGCGCGAGAGCCTTGCCGATCCGATCACCGGTGCATTGCGTACCGACGACGTGCAACTGCTGAAGTTCCACGGCGGCTACCAGCAGGACGATCGCGACGTGCGCGAGGCACGCCGCCGCGCCAAATTGGAGCCCGATTATTCGTTCTTCCTACGGCTGCGCCTGCCGGGCGGCGTGATGTCGCCCGCGCAATGGCTGGCGATGGATGCGATGGCGATGCGTTACGGCACGCGTGGCCTGCGCCTCACCACGCGCCAGACGATCCAGACCCACGGCATCCGCAAACCCGATCTGCGCGCGGCGGCGCAGGCGATCCACGCCTGCGGCCTCGACACGATCGCGGCTTGCGGCGACGACAACCGCAACGTGGTCGCGGCCGTGAATCCGCTGTTGTCGGGCGTGCATGCGCGCATCTTCGAGCAGGCGCAGGCGTTGTCGTTGTACCTTCGCCCGAAATCGCGCGCCTGGTTCGAAACCTGGTTGAACGAACCGGCGACGGACGGCAACGAAGCAGAGCCGCTGCTGGGCGATGCGTACCTGCCGCGCAAATTCAAGATCGGTTTCGCGGTGCCGCCCGACAACGACATCGACGTGTATTCGCAGGATGTCGGCCTCGTCGCCGTGGTCGACGGCGGCGAACTGGCAGGCTACGACGTGTTGGTCGGCGGCGGCATGGGCGCGAGCCATGGCAACGCGAAGACGTATCCGCGCATGGCCAGCCCGATCGGTTTCATCACGCCCAACCAGGTCGTCGCGCTGGCCGAAGCCGCGCTCACCCTGCAGCGCGACCATGGTGGCCGCGCCGATCGCCTGCACGCGCGCTTCAAGTACACCGTCGACGGCCACGGCCTGGGCTGGATCAAGGCCGAGATCGAACGCCGCGCCGGGTTCGTGCTGCAGCCGTCGCATGGGTTCGAATTCAGCCAGCGCGGCGACCGCTTCGGGTGGCGCGAAGGCGACGATGGTCGTTGGCACCTGGGGCTGCGCATTCCGTTCGGGCGCGTGCATGACCGGGATGGCGTCACGCGGCAGACCGGCATGCGGCAACTCGCGGCCTTGCTGGCCGAACAGGCGCCGGATGCGCAGATCCGCCTGACGCCGAACCAGAACGCGTTCGTCGCGGGCGTGCCGGCGGCATTGCGCGCGCGCATCGATGCGATGGCGGGTGCGCACGACCTCGCCCTGCACCGCTCCGGTTCGAAGCTCGAATTGAACACGATCGCCTGCGTCGCGTTGCCGACCTGTGGCCTCGCCATGGCCGAATCCGAACGCTGGATGCCGACGTTCCTGCCGGCGCTGCAGGCCGCGCTGGACAAGCACGGGCTGCGCGACGAACCCATCGACCTGCGCATCAGCGGTTGCCCCAACGGCTGTTCGCGCCCGTACCTCGCCGAAATCGCGCTGATCGGCAAGGCGCCCGGCCGTTACAACCTGATGCTGGGCGGCGACCACCGCGGCCAGCGGATGAACGCGCTGTATCGCGAGAACATCACCGAGGCGGAAATCCTCGCCGCACTCGACGCATTGCTGGCGCGTTTCGCCCTCGAGCGCGGACACGGCGAACGCTTCGGCGATTTCACGGTGCGTATCGGCGAAGTGGTGCCGCCGTCGCCGCGCGAGGCCGCAGCATGATGCCCCCCGATCCCGTCACCGCCGCGCAGTCGCCCGAAGCGCTGGCGGAACTCAACCGCTGGCTCGGCAGCTTGACGGCCGAACGGCGCATCAAGTGGGCCTTGACCGCATTGGCGGGCGAACACGCGCTGTCGTCCAGCTTCGGCGCACAGGCGGCCGTGTCGCTGCATCTCGTCACGCGCGCGCGACCCGACATGCCGGTGATCCTGATCGACACCGGCTACCTGTTTCCCGAGACCTATCGTTTCGTCGACGAGCTTCGCGACCGCCTGCACCTGAACCTCAAGGTCTTCCGGCCGGAGATCGGCGCCGCCTGGATGGAGGCGCGCTTCGGCAGGCTGTGGGAACAAGGCGTCGAGGGCATCGCGCGCTACAACCGCCTGCGCAAGGTCGAACCCATGCAACATGCGCTGGATGAACTCGGCGTGCGCACGTGGATCGCGGGTATCCGCCGCAGCCAGTCGGAAAGCCGCGCGCATGCCGAGTTCCTGGAATTGCACGACGGCCGCTGGAAGCTGCATCCGATCGCCGATTGGCGCGATCACGACGTATGGCGCTATCTCAATCGCCACGAGCTGCCCTACCACCCGCTCTGGCACCAAGGTTACGTGTCGATCGGCGACGTGCACACCACGCGCCGCTGGGAACCCGGCATGCGCGACGAGGACACGCGTTTCTTCGGCCTCGCGCGTGAATGCGGATTGCATTTCGCCGCAAGCAAATAGACGTCCAAACCCTTGCGGTTCCGCAGCGACGCCGTCAAGCTGCGTGTTCCCGAGGAGAGTCAGCATGGCAGGCAAGACCCGGCGGCCGCGCGCTGCCACCGCAAAACCCGCGCGCGCGAAAACCGCCAACAAACCCGAAGCGCCCGCGTCGAAACCCGATCTCGCGGCGGTGCGCGCCGAGATCGACGGCATCGACCACCAGATCCAGGCGCTGATCGCACGCCGCGCCCATTGGGCGCACGAAGTCGGCCGCGCCAAGGGCAAGCTCGCCGCTGCGGTCGACTACTACCGGCCCGAGCGCGAAGCGCAGGTGTTGCGGCGGGTCGTCGACCGCAATGGCGGTCCGCTGGCCGACGACGTGCTGGTGAGGCTGTTCCGCGAAATCATGTCGGCGTGCCTTGCGCAGCAGGAACCCTTGAAGATCGGCTACCTCGGCCCGGAAGGCACGTTCTCGCAACAGGCCGTCTTCAAGCACTTCGGACATTCGGCCAAAGGGTTCCCGCTGGCCAGCATCGCCGAAGTGTTCGACGAGGTCGCCGAGGGCCGCGCCGATTTCGGCGTGGTGCCGGTCGAGAATTCCGGGCAGGGCACGATCCAGTCGACGCTCGACTTGTTCCTCGGCTCGCCGCTGAAAATCTGCGGCGAAGTGGAACTGCACGTGCATCAGTACCTGCTGTCGCGCGGCGGCCATCTCGAGGACATCGAACGCGTGTATTCGCACGGCCAGTCGCTGGCGCAATGCCGGGGCTGGCTGCGCCAGAACCTGCCGCGCGTCGAGTTGGAAGCGGTGTCCAGCAACGCCGAAGCCGCGCGGCGCGCGCGCAAGGCCGACGACGTGGCGGCGATCGCCGGCGAAAGCGCGGCGCACGTGTATGGATTGCAGGTGGTGGCCGGCCCGATCGAGGATCGCCCCGACAACACCACGCGCTTCCTCGTGCTCGGCCGTGCGCTGTTCCCGCCGTCCGGCAACGATCGCACCTCGCTGCTGGTGTTCGTGCGCGACCAGCCGGGCGCGCTGTACCGCGTGCTGGAACCGCTGGCGCGGCACGGCGTCAGCATGAACCGGATCGAGTCTCGCCCCGCCCACACCGGCAAATGGCAGTACGCGTTCTTCATCGACGTCAGCGGCCACGTGGACGAACCGCCGTTGCGCGACGCGTTGGCGGAACTGGGCGATTTCGCCTCGCAGGTGACGGTGTTGGGTTCATATCCGGTGGCGATAGCCTGAAACTCGCCGCACGTTCGCGCGGTCCCACCTTCATTGCCGTGAACGAGGACGCGCCATGCGACGCCTGTGCCTGTTGCTGGTCCTTCCGATCCTTGCAGGCGCCTGGCCTGCACTGGCGCGTGCCGGGTCCTATGCGGACGCGCTGTCGCAATGCCTGATCCGGTCGACCACGCCCGCGGACCAGAAAACCGTGGTGCGCTGGGCGTTTGCCACCATGGCGCTGGACCCGGATGTCGCGCCGCTGAGTGCGATCACCCCGGAACAGCGTGCATCGATCAACCAGAAGGCCGGCGCGCTGGTGACGGACCTGCTGGCGCGCTCGTGCAATCGGCCGGCGCAACAGGCGCTGATGTTCGAAGGGCCGGGCGCGGCGCGCACCGCGTTCGAGGCCTGGACGCGTTGGGCGATCACCAATCTCGCCAGCGAACCGCACGTGATGCGGGGCGCCGGCGCGCTGCTGCAATACATCGATCTCGGCAAGCTGATGTCGTTGGTTCCGCTGCAGGGATTTCCACCGGCAAGCGGCAGCACGCATTGATTGTGGGTTGGGCTACCCGGAGTGCCAAATGCGGGTTGGGGTGAGCGGGTTTCATCCGCCAAGCCCAACGTCTTCCGCATGATCATGTTGGGCTTCACTGCGTTCAGCCCGGCCTACGTGTTGATTCCGCTGCAGGGGCTTCCGCCGGCGAGTGGCAGCACGCATTGATTTGGACCGAGCTTCGCGACGTACCGAATGCAGGTTGGGGCGGGCGGGTTCATCCGCCACGCCCAACGTCTTCCGCACGATCATGTTGGGCTTCACTGCGTTCAGCCCAACCCACGTGCTACGTGTCGCCGCATTCGAGCGGCGTTACGGCGCTTCTTACGCTGCCACACGATGCAGCTCCGCCCACGCAGGCGGCTCCGGCCACGCCGGCTCGGCGGTGCCGGCGACCACGCGCCGCAAGTCGGTGCTGTCGATCTGGGGCGCGACTTCGCGCAGCAGGCGCAGCGCGAAATCCCGCACGACACGGCCACGCGGCAGGATCGCCCAGGTGATGCACTCGGGCAGCGCGTCGGGCGCCCGCAGCGCGCGCAAATCGGTGTCTTCCGCCGATACCGCCATTTCGGCGAGGATGCCGATGCCAAGACCGGCGCGCACGTAGGTCTTGATGAGATCCGCATCGTGCGCCGTCATCGCCAGTTGCATCGGCAACTTCGCGGCATCGAATGCGCGCTTCAGCGACGATTCCGGCTTGCGTGACGATTCGTAGCTGACCAGCGGCGCGGTCGAGAGATCGCGCAGGCTGACGCCCTTGCTGCGACGGCCCAGCGCGTGATCGGCCGGCACCAGCACCACACGGCGCCATCGAAACAGCGGCACCGCGACGCCGCCGGCAGGCACCGCGCCGCTGGTGCTGATCACGGCCAGTTCGTCGCCGCCTCGCGCGAGGCGCGCCAGGATTTCGCTTTCCTCCGAGGGTTGGAGGCGGATGCTCACCGCGGGGAATTCGCGCCGCGTCGCGGCGATCGCCTCGGGCAGGACGTAACGCGCCTGCGTGTGCGTCGTCACGAGGGTGAGGCGGCCCTTGCGTTCGCCGCGCTGGTTGGCAGCCAGCGCGCGGATGTTGCCGGCCTCGTCGAGCAGGCGCCGCGCGTGCACCAGCACGTGTTCGCCCGATTGGGTCAACGAAGTGAGGCTGCGGCCCTTGCGGGTGAACAGCAGGAACCCGAGTTCGTCTTCCAGTTGCTTGATTTGCCGCGACAAGCCGGGCTGGGTGGCATGCACGCGCTCGGCCGCAAGGGTGATGTTGAGGCCGGAATCGGCGATGGCGACGAGATAGCGAAGTTGATTGAGCGTCATGGTGAAACTCCCGCAAGTGATGATCGCAAACCACCGCGGCGCGCGCATTCGGCGCGCCCCATCGAGGATCGGCGACAACACATCGCGGGACGTTTCAGGTTCATCGGAGCAGCTCCATCGCAGCCGGCGCATGCGGCGCGACCACAGGAATCCAGCCTAGCATGTGGACGTCCAGACGTCCATATCGACATATAACCGAACCGCATAAGGCTGTCTCCGATGTGCATTTCCGCCGGCGAAGCCGGGCGCGCAGACTGTGTGGATGGTCACCCGTGCCTCCATCGACAATGCGAATCCCGCGCCGCTGTTTCCGTTGTTCGCCGACCTGCGCGGTCGCCGCGTGCTGGTGGTCGGCGGCGGCGACGTAGCACGCCGCAAGGTCGAGGCATTGCTGGCCACCGGCGCGAAGATCACCGTCGCGGCATCCATGCTCGATCCCGCTTTGCGGCAGTGGGCCGGGCAGGGGCGTCTGCATCATCGCGCGGACGCTTTCGCACCGGCATGGCTGGATCACGTGGTGCTCGTCGTCGCGGCCAGCCACGATCGTGCTCTCGACCGCGTGGTGGCAAAGGCTGCGCGCGCGCGTGGCATTTTCGTGAACGTGGTCGACGATACCGAAGCTTCCACGTTCCACGTGCCTGCAATGGTCCGGCGCGGGCGATTGCAGGTGGCCGTCTCTTCGGGCGGCGCGGCGCCGGTGCTGGCGCGGCGCGTGCGCGAAAAACTGGAGGCGGACCTGGATGGCTCGCTCGGCATGCTGGCCGAGTTGCTTGCGCGCGGGCGTGCGCGTATCCGCTGGCGCTTTCCACAGGCTGGAAAGCGCCGGCGTTTTTTCGAACGGCTGCTCGATGGCGATCTGCCGCGCCTGCTGCGCGCCGGCGACGAAGCCGGCGCGAAGATGGCGTTCGAGCGCGCGTTCAATGAACCCGATGCGGTGGCGCGGCGCGGCAGCGTGGCGTTGGTCGGCGCCGGCCCCGGCGACCCCGGACTGCTGACGCTGAAAGCCCTGCGCGCCCTGCAGGACGCCGACGTGATCCTGCACGATCGCCTGATCGGCCCGGACATTCTCGAGCTTGCGCGCCGCGACGCCGAACGGATTTCCGTCGGCAAGCGCGTGGGCGAAGACCACGACGCGACGCAGTCGCGCATCCATGCGCTGATGCTGCAGCATGCGCGCGCCGGCCAACGCGTGGTGCGCCTGCAAGGCGGCGATCCGCTGGTGTTCGGACGCGGCGGCGAGGAACTGGATTTCCTGCGCGCCCATGGCATCGCACATGAAGTGATCCCGGGCATCACCGCCGCGCTCGCGGGCGCGGCCGCCGCCGGCGTGCCGCTGACCGATCGGCGCCATGCGCGCAGCATCACGCTGCTGAGCCCGCGCGGCCGGACCGCGGTCGACGTCGAAGCGCTCGCTGCGCCCGGACAGACGCTGGCGATCTACATGGGCGTCGGCGAACTGGATGCGTTGTCGCGTTCGCTGATCGCAGATGGGCGCGACGCCGCCACTCCATGCGTGCTCGTCGAAAACGCGTCGCTGCCGCAGCAGCGCACGGTGGCCGGAACGCTGGCAGAACTTCCGGCGCTGGCGCGCGAAAACGGCATTCGCGCGCCGGCGCTTCTGATCGTCGGCGAAGTCGCCGTGCAGGCGCAGCGTGCCACCCGCGTCGAACGATGTCGCGGCGAGCCATCGCCCGTCGCACATGCTGCCTGAACACTTTCAGCAACACCGGTTTTTCAACACGAGGACACAACCATGAGCTTGCAGCTGGGCCAGACCGCCCCCGACTTCACCCTCGATTCCACCCAGGGGTCGTTGCACTTCAACGCCTACGCGCGCGACCACTGGGTCGTGTTCTTCTCGCACCCCAAGGATTTCACCCCGATCTGCACCACCGAACTGGGCGCATTCGCACGCCGCAAGGCCGAGTTCGACAAGCGCGGCGTGAAGATCCTCGGCCTGTCGGTCGATCCGGTGGAAGATCATCGCAAGTGGTCGAAGGACATCGCCGAGGTCGGCGGTACCGAGGTCAACTATCCGATCCTTGCCGATCCGGACCTGGAAGTGGCGAAGCTGTATGGCATGTTCCATCCCGAAGCCGACCCGAAGGTCACCGTGCGCTCGGTGTTCATCATCGATCCGCAGCGCAAGGTGCGCACCACCCTGACCTATCCGCCGAGCGTGGGCCGCAACGTCGACGAAATCCTGCGCACCGTCGATGCGTTGCAGCTCACCGATTCGTTGCCGGTCTCGACGCCCGTGAACTGGCTGCCGGGCGAGGACATCGTGGTGTCGCCGAAGCTTTCCGACACCGATGCCGAACATCGGTTCACCGGCGTGCGCAAGCTGAAGCCGTACCTGCGTTTCGCCAAGGCCGAAGCGAAGTCGTCCGTCGAGGCCTGACGGAACCGGCATGATCCAGGTCCGCGCCAACTTAGCCGCCGCCGTGGGGCGCACGCCGCTGATCCGTTTGCGGCGTGCGTCGGAAGCGACCGGTTGCGAAATCCTCGGCAAGGCCGAATGGCTGAACCCGGGCGGTTCGATCAAGGATCGCACCGCCCTGGGTCTGCTCCTCGACGCCGAACAACGTGGGCTCGTCCGGCCGGGCGGCACACTGGTCGAGGGCACCGCCGGCAACACCGGGATCGGTCTGGCCCTGGTCGGTGCCAGCCGCGGCTATCGCAGCATCATCGTGATGCCGGAAACGCAGAGCGCCGAGAAAATCGATGCGCTGCGCCTCACCGGCGCCGAAGTGCGGCTGGTGCCCGCGGCGAAGTTCAGCGATCCGAAACACTACGTGCACATTGCGCGCGCGCTGGCGGAATCGTTGAACGAAAAACATCCCGGCAGCGCGTGGTTCGCCAACCAGTTCGACAACACAGCCAACCGCGATTTCCACGTCGCCACCACGGCCGTCGAAATCTGGAACGAAACCGACGGTGCGGTGGACGGTTTCGTGTGCGCGGCCGGCACCGGCGGCACGCTCGCGGGCGTCGCGCAGGGACTGAAGGCGCGCAAACCCGCCGTGCGGATTGCGCTTGCCGATCCAGCCGGTTCCGCGCTGGCCAATTTCGTGAACAAGGGCGAGCTGCTTGCCGAAGGCAATTCCATTACCGAAGGCATCGGCTCCAGCCGCATCACCGCCAACTTCAAGGACGCACAGGTCGACACCGCCTACAGCATTCCGGATGCCGAATCGGTGCCGCTGCTGCACGAACTCCTCATCGGGGAAGGCCTGTGCCTCGGCGGTTCGTCGGGCGTCAATCTCGCGGGCGCGATCCGGCTGGCACGTGATCTCGGACCCGGCCACGTGATCGTCACCGTGCTGGCCGACGCGGGCACCCGCTATTCGAAGAAACTCTTCAATCCCGGATTCCTGCGCGGCAAGGGCATCCCGGTACCCGATTGGCTCGATCGCGCGTTTCCCGGCGAGTCTGCGCGCAACGCGGCATGAAGGCCGTGGTCGGCCCATAATCGAGGTCCCGGCGAGCCATGGAAGTGGCAGCCTTTGCGGACGCGAGGATCAACCATGTCCATCCACGACAGCATCGTCGACACGATCGGCGGCACCCCCATCGTCCGGCTGCATCGCGTGGCCCCGGAGCACGTGGCGCTCTACGCCAAGGCCGAATCGTTCAATCCCGGCGGTTCCGTCAAGGATCGTCTCGCCATCGCGATCATCCTCGACGCGGAACAACGAGGCACCCTCGCGCCCGGCCAGACCGTGGTCGAAGCGACCTCCGGCAACACGGGCGTCGCGCTGGCGATGGTCTGCGCCGCGCGCGGTTATCCATTCGTCGCGGTGATGTCGGATTCGTTTTCGATCGAGCGGCGCAAGCTGATGCGTGCGTACGGCGCGAAAGTGATCCTGACGCCCGCCGCCGAACGCGGCACCGGCATGGTGCGCAGGGCCGAGGAGCTGGCGAAGCAACACGGCTGGTTCCTCGCGCGCCAGTTCGAGAATGAAGCCAACCCGGCGTACCACCGCAGCACCACCGGCCCGGAGATCCTGCGCGACTTCGCCGGCCGGCGGCTCGACTATTTCGTGAGCGGCTGGGGTACCGGCGGCACCCTCACCGGCGCGGGCGAAGTCCTGAAGCTCGCGCGCCCGGACATCCAGGTGATCGCGACCGAGCCGGCCAACGCTTCGCTGCTCGCGGGCGGCGAGTGGCATCCGCACAAGATCCAGGGCTGGACGCCGGATTTCCTGCCTTCGGTATTGAGCCGGACCGTCGCCGATCGGATCATTCCCATCGATGACGTCGTCGCGCGCGACACCGCGCAGCGACTCGCGCGCGAAGAAGGGATCTTCTGCGGCCTGTCCTCCGGTGCGACGGTTGCCGCGGCGCTGGAAATCGCAAAGCAGGCACCGCGCGGTGCCGTGCTGCTCGCGATGCTGCCTGACACCGGCGAACGCTATCTTTCGACGTTCCTGTTCGAAGGCGTGAACGAAGGTTCGGATGACGAGTGGCTGGCGCAGCAATAGCGTCAATGCGCGGCATCGCCCGCCGTCCGGGTGAAGGGCAGCGCATCGACGGCGGCATTCCGGAGACGCATCGTGCTCGCTTTGCAGGACGGATGGCCTTCCACCGCTTGCCCCCTGTCGTTCGGCGGGGTCCGCTTCGCTACGCCCGTCCCACTCGCCTCCGCCTCGTGGCGGGAACGTCCCGTGCCGGCGTGGCCGCGTTCCCGTGATCAGGGCGATCACGTTCGGTTGATGGATACCCCGCCGTCGACCCGCATGGCCGTTCCGGTAACGAAGCTCGATGCATCCGACGCGAGGAACAGCGCGGCGCGCGCGATTTCCGCAGGTGTCGCCATCCGCTTGAGTGCGTGCAATCCTTCCACGAACGCGCGCGTTTCCGCGCTGGCACCTGGGGCATTCGCGATGTTTGCCGGTGTGTCGGTACCGCCGGGCAGAATCGCGTTTGCGCGGATGTTTTTCGCGCCCCATTCGGTGGCGAGGACCTGGACGAGCCCGATCAGCCCGGCTTTGCCGGCGGCATAGGCGGCCATGCCGGGCATGCCTGCCGAATGCCCGACGAACGACGAAGTGAAAATGAGCGAACCCCCGCCGCGCTCCAGCAGCGCCGGCACCTGATGCTTGGCCGCCAGGAAGGCACTGGTGAGATTGGCGTCGAGGGTCTCGCGCCATGCTTCGAGGCTGAGTTGCGTCACCGGTTCCATCGCGCCCGCGGCACCGACATTGTTGAACGCAATATCGAGTCCGCCGAAGCGGGAGACGGCCGTATCGACGAGCGACCTGGCGAGATCCTCGCGCTTCGCGTCGCCGGCGACCGCGATCGCCTCGCCTCCCGCGGCGTGGATGCGGGTGACCAGCGCATCGAGCTCCTCTTTGCGCCGTGCATTGACCACGACCTTTGCGCCTTCCTGCGCGAAGAGCCAAGCCGCCGCATGGCCAATGCCGCTGCTTGCTCCCGTCACGATGGCGACTTTGTTGGCAAGTGCATTCATTCCCGAACCCTTCGATGATCGACGAGGCGGGAAATTTGCCGGACCGGAGCGCCGTGCACACTCCGATTCTTGTCCCGCACGCCGGGCGGAAAGTGCAGGGGGTCGCCGCGGGCGTCGGTCGGGACCCTCACCTGCGGCGGTCGCTGTCCGCGCGCGGGATGAAGCTGGATTCCGGATGGCCGCCGCGGTGCGCCGGAACGACAAACCCAGGGTGCAACGCGAGCATCGCAGGCGCGCTACATCGCGCGCTTCAAGGCCACCACGGCGTTCAACCCGCCGAACGCGAACGCATTCGACAGTACTGCACGCACCGCCGCCTCGCGTGCGACGTTCGGCACATAGTCGAGGTCGCACTCCGGATCGGGGTCGATGAAATTCGCGGTGGGCGGGATCGCGCCGTCGCGCAGCGCCCCGATCGCGGCGACGATTTCCAGCGCGCCGGCGGCACCGAGCGCATGGCCGTGCACGGACTTGGTGGACGACACCGCGACCTTCGCCGCGTGATCGCCGAGCGCGGCATGGATGGCGCGCGTTTCGGTCGGATCGTTGGCGGGCGTCGCGGTGCCGTGCGCGTTGATGTAGTCGACGTCTTCGGGCGCGAGTCGCGCGTCGCGCAGCGCCGCGGTCATCGCGCGTGCGGCGGCGAGGTCGGACGGCATCACGATGTCACCCGCATCCGCGCTCATGCCCGCGCCCGCGAATTCGGCCAGGATGTCCGCGCCGCGCGCGCGGGCATGATCGAAATTCTCCAGCACGATCATGCCCGCGCCTTCGCCCAACACCAGCCCACGGCGCTGCTTGCAAAAGGGCCGGCAGGTGTCGTCGGCCAGCACGCGCATCGCCTCCCACGCGCGCAACACGCCGAGCGTGAGGCAGGCTTCGGTGCCGCCCGCCAAGGCGACGTCGGCGACGCCCGAGCGCACCAGTGCGAACGCCTGCGCGAACGCGTGGTTGGCCGATGCACAGGCGCTTGATACCGCGAAGCTCGGGCCGGTGATCCCGAACTCGATCGACACCTGCGAGGCCGGCGCGCTCATCATCCGGCGCACGATCGAGAGTGGATGCAGGCGAGGATTGCCTTCGCCGTACAGGCGCTTCGAGCACTCGTCGTTGGTGACTTCGCCGCCGGTGCCGGTGCCGACCACGCAAGCGCTGCGCTGGCGCAGGTCGCCCTGCGCAAAGTCGATGCCGGATTGCGCGACCGCTTCACGCGCGGCGACCAGCGCGAATTGCGAAACGCGGTCCAGCAGGATCAGCTTCTTCGAATCGAAGTGCGCGGCGGGATCGAAGCCGCGCACCTGCGCCGCAACCTTGACGCGCATGTCCTGGTTTTCGAAACCGGTCAGCGGCGCGATCGCGCTCCGGCCCTCACGCATGCCTTGCCAGACGGTGCGCGCATCGGGGCCCAGCGCACACACGGCGCCGACCCCGGTAATGACCACTCGACGATTCATGCTGCGGCCGAAAAAAGAGGAAGAGCCTCCGACGCAGAATTACGCGGACCTACGCGGATGGATACATTGAATCCATATTCATCCGTGTTGATCCGGCGCGCCTCACGACCAGCCAAAACGAGGGCTGCCATTGGCCGCAATCAAGCGGATGGTGGCGCCGAGGATGGCGAGGCAGGCGGTGGATTGGCCGCCTTGTCCGCCAGCAGTTTCTCGACCGTCTCGACCAGCCCCTTCACCGATTCGGTGTCGAAGTTGGGGTCGCGGTCGGGCATCTGGATCTTGAAGTGATCCTCGATCTCGAAAATGATCTGGATCGCGTCGAGCGAAGGAATCTCGAGGTCCTTCAGCGTGGAATCGAGCGTCACCTTGCCCTCGTCGATGCCGGCTTCCTTGGCGATGATGGAGAACACGGTCTGTCGGACCTGATCCGGGGTGGGGTTTTCGCTCATGACGGGTTCCCTTCGGCGTCGTTGCGCGGTGGCAAGGTCGGCGCATGCTGCGCGTCGCCACCCAGCAACAGGATACCAGCGACGATCAGCGCCGATCCGAGGATCTTCTCCCAGCCCATGGGATCATCGAACACGGCTTTCGACGCGATCATGATCGCGACGAACACGATTGCACTGGTCGGAAAGGCGGCAGACAGCGTGGACTTTTCAAGGATGTTCATCCATACCGCGAATTGGCCCAGATAACAGGCGATCGCCAGCCACAACCACGGCGTCGACAGGGCCGCGCGGATGGATCGCGAATCCAGTTCGAACGCGCCGACCTTGGCCCCGGCCGTTTTCAGCGCCACCTGGCCCAACGTTTCGATCACGAGCAGCAGCGCCCATGCGACCACCAGGGGCATCAGCCCTCGCCGGCTTGTTGTCGCCGCGCTCACGCCTGGTCTCCCCGTGCGACGGCATCGCCATCGAAGCGATCGAGGCGCGCCAGCTTCTCGAAACGCGCGAACATGTCGTCCACGAAACGGTTGCGATGGTGATACCACAGTGCGTTGGCGTGCAGCACGCTGCCGAGGCGCACCTTCTCCCGATGCAGGCCCTGGCCGCCTTCGTACACGCCGATCCCCTCGTCGATGCAGTACCGCACGTTTTCCAGCCAGCTCACATGGTAGAGGTTGTAGCGATCTTTTGCGGCCTGGTCCATGCCGAAAAACTTGTCGAGCAGGCACTCGGCATCGCGCAGCACCAGGTTGAAGGCGAGCAGCCTTTCGCCTTCGTGGTAGGTGACGCAATACGCGCGCCCCGGCATTTCGCGAAGCACGTTGGTGAAATACGCCGGCGTCAGTTCCTCGAACGAGAACTGCGCGCGCGCGAGTGTTTCGCGATACAGGCGCTGCACGTGGCTGGCGATGCCATCGAGGTTCGTGCGCCATTCGATCCTCAGGTTTTCGCCGGCGCGGCGCTTGCGGCGCAGGTCCTTGCGGGTGGCAGTGCCGAGCGAATCGAGGTAGTCATCGATGTCGCGCCAACGGATGGCGAGCGTCGTGCCCGGCAGGCCGGGCAGGGGGCGCAGGCCGTGGCGCGGGCAGGCTTGTTGCCACGCGGGTTCGGCAAGCGGCGCATCCTTGACGGCCAGCATGCCGAGCCGTTCCTCCGCCGCGACGTCTTCCATCCGCGCAAGGATCGCGTCCAGCCATGCCGCCTGTTGCTCAGGCGCCGAGTCGGGCGCGAAACCGATCCGGCAACGTTCGGTCACGGGCGATCCCAGTGACAGCATGGGGATCCGCAACAGGCGCGGCAACACTTTTGCAATCGCCTGGGCGACCCGGCGCACGCCCCCCTGCATGGTGGTGTCGAGACGGTAATCGGTGATGAAGGCGGGTACGGCAGCCAGCAGACGCCTGCCTTCGCGCACGGCAAAATAAAGATGCCGGAACCCGGCAAGCCCCGCACGCTCGATCGCGCGCAGGTAGGCGTGATCCTCCCGCTCGTGCGGAAACAGGCGATTCCATTCGATCGGCGTGAACACGTCGATGGAAGGATGCGTGCTGGTGGTGATCATGCTGCCGTGACGGCGGCCGCGGCGATACGCGGTCGCGAGGTGCGCATGGGGCTGTTGGCGAGGATGCGGGTGAAGAAATCCGCCGAGCGGGCGATGACCTTGTCGCGCTCGCCGTCGACGGTGATCATGTGGTAGCTGTCGTTGAGCAGCACCGTTTCAGTGGCGCCGGTGATGCGCCGCTCGATCAGCCGCGCATTGCGCACGCTGGCGATGTCGTCGTCGGCTGCGTGCATGATCAGCGCGGGCGCGCGCACTTGCGGCAGCCGCGGGCGCACGCGCCAGACGAGTTTGTGGAACTCCGCCAGCGACGGCCACGGATTGCCGGGCAGGCCGGCGGTCTCGCTCTGGCCGTCCAGCATGGCGCCGGCGATGCGCATGCGCACCCGTTCGTCCTTGATGCCGTAGGGGAAACTTTCCATGAAGCGGCGCTGCTTGAAGAAACCCATGCCGCACGCCAGCGGCAGCATGAATGAAAGTCGCGCCACGCGCGGAATCGTCCAGCCGTCGTAGAAGAACGTGCTGCCGTACAGCCCGAGGCCGTCGACCCATTGCGGTCTTTCGATCGCAAGGTTCAGGGCGAGGACCGAACCCATCGACAGGCCGGCGACGAACAGGTGGTCGACCTGGCGTCGCAGGCGGTCGGCACCTTCGACGACGCTGCGCATCCAGTCGCGCCAGCCGGTTTTCAGGAGATCCGCTTCGCTGCCGCAATGGCCGGCCAGCTGCATGCCGTAGACGGTGAAACCGGCGCGGTTGAGGCCCTTGCCCACGAAGCGCATCTCCGCAGGCGTGCCGGTGAGGCCGTGGATCAGCAGCACGCCCGCGCGACCCCCGCGCAGCAGGAAATCCGCCTGTTTGATCATGGATTGCGTCATGCCTGCCCCGATCGGCTTGTTCGAATCAAGCCGGTGTCGTCAACCAAATTGCCGTCCGGTGACCAGTACGACTCCAACCACGATGGTGCCGATTCCCGCCCAGCGGCGCAGCGAGATGCGTTCCTTGAGAATGTAGCGGCTGGCCAGTACCACGCCGACGTAGCCGAGTGCCGTGAAGGGAAACGCGACACTGAGTTGTGTGCGTGACAGCGCCGCGAACCACAGCACGAATTCCAGTGCATACACGGTGACGCCCAGAGCGATCCAGGGCGAGTGGAATACCTTGTAGGCGAGGGAGGGCGTATCGCCATCCACGGCTGCGTGGCCGACCCCGAGCTTGAAGCACACCTGGCCGGCGACGTCGCAGGCGACCGAGCCGAGCAGCAGCATGAGGGTGACAAGGGTGGTGGTCATGGGGTGGCTGTGGTGAGACAGGCTTCGAACAGCGTTCGCGCCAGCTCAACGTCGGTGCGCCTATTGTCGTCGATTCGCTGCAGGTCCGTCACATTGCGCGCGGGCTGGTCGAACTTGGATTCCGCCCGCTTCAGCCAGTTCGCATGTTGCGGGGGGGAATACCCGCCGCAAACATCCGCGCCAAGGATGGTTCTGCAATCGCCCACCGCACGCAGCATGGCCATCAGCGAGGCCAGCGGCATGCGGCCCTGATCCCAGTTCGTCAGTGCCTCGGTTTCGGGCAGCACATCCTTGTCGATCGTGATCCAGACCGTGCCGGTCGGGACCGCGTCCAGCACCAGGCGCACAGCATCCTCCAGTTGCCTTTCGCCGAGGTTTCGCCAATGGATGCAGCCGTTCCGCCATGCATGGCCGGGTCCGTCAGCGATCCGGCGTGCCCGGGACGGTGCGTGCTGCCACGGAAACACCACCAGCCGGCCGCGGTCGAGCGCCGCCAAGTTGCCGCCCTTGCGTCCCGGATTGACGAGGTCGTCACTGCACGGACCGACCGTGACCACCCGCTGCACATGCGGCAATCCGAGGACATGGTTGACCCAGGAGCCGCAATGCCAGCGTGGCGCGAGGCGCACCCAGTCGGGATGGTTGTCGAAGTGCAACACCGTGAACGGCCCCTCGGCCCGCTCGATCAGAAGTGCCGCAAGGTGATGGAAATCCCCGGACCCCAGGAACGTGACCGATGGCCACGGATGGGCCGCGATCCGCGCACGCGCGGCATCGATGTACTTTTTGCGGCTCCACAGACGCAGCGCGGGACCGAGATCGCGCAAATCGAAGCGCGTCACCGAGGCCCACGCTACGGCGGCGGCCAGCGTGTCGGTGTCGACGCTGCCGTCGGTGTCGATGATGCGAAGGTGGGGTCGCATGGGCGCAGTATCGCGCGTCCGCGCGACCACGAACGCGCACCGCACCGGCGGGAGCCACTTGCGCGCAGGCCCTGGTTGGTGGGCCGAAACCAGGCTTTGCCGAACCGGCAACGGCGGGCGGGCCGACGCGCGAGGCAACCCGGTGCAGGTCCATTGCGGTCGCAAGGGACCTTGCCGGTCACGGCCGGGCGTACGCCCGGCAGGCGCCGGGGGTGCCGTGGCGCGTGGCGTGGACGCTCAGCCCGCGATGTAACGCTGCAGGTGGTCGATTTCGGCCGCCTGGTCGTCGATGACCGCCTTCACCAGGTCGCCGATCGACACGATCCCGACCAACCGGCCGTTCTCGACCGCCGGCAGATGGCGAACCCGCAATTCCGTGCACAATCGCATGCATTCATCCACCGTGGCCGCGAGGGAAACGGTGGTGGGGGCGGGTGTCATGATTTCCGAGACCGGCGTTTCGCGCGACGAGCGCCCCTTCAGGATGACCTTTCGCGCGTAATCGCGTTCGGTGACGATGCCGGCGAGTGCCTCGCCCCGCAACACCGGCAGGGCCCCGACCCTGCGCTCGGCCATCAACCGGATCGCATCCAGGACCGGCGCGTCCGGCGTGATGGTGTAGACCTCGCTGCCCTTGTCTTCCAGTAAATGCCTGACCTGTCGCATGGCCGTTCTCCGGATTGCGGAAGGTCACTCGATTCTAGCGCTTGCCACGTGGGGCGGTGGTCCGGGGAAATCGCCCTTCATGGCGGCGTCAGGCAAGGCCGGGCACGGGCGTCAGGTCGAGAATCCGGGTGCGGTATCGCCGATCCAGGTGTCCACGGGCTGTGCCTTTGCGTACAGGAAGCCCTGCACGTGACGGCAGCCCAGCTTGCGCAGCAGGTCCCTTTGCAGCGGGGTTTCCACACCCTCGGCGATCACCTGGATCGACAATGTTTCGGCCATCACGAGGATGGCACGGATCACGGCATCGCTGCTGCCTTCCTCGTTCTCGCTGAGGTTGGAGACGAACGAACGGTCGATCTTGAGCGTCTGCAGCGGGTACTGGTGCAGGTACGACAACGATGAATAGCCGGTGCCGAAATCGTCCAGCGAAATGCTGATGCCGGCGTCGCGGAAAACCTGCAGGATCCGCTTCACCGCGGGCGTGTTTTCCAGCAGCGCGCGTTCGGTCACCTCGACCCGCAGGCGCGAGGCCGGCACGTTGTATTCGGCCAGCAATTCCAGCAGGCGCTGATCGAAACGCGGGTTGCTGAAATGCCGCGCGGAAAGGTTGATCGCGACGAACGCGTCGTTGCTGCCGGCCAGCGCGTTGGCGTCGCGGCACACCTGGGTGAAGATCTGCCAGTCGATCGTTTCCGAGGTGCCGGTATCTTCGGCCACGTTGAGGAAAGCGCCCGGCAACAGCACGCCGCGCTGGGGGTGGCGCCAGCGCATCAGTGCCTCGTAACCGACCACGTCCCCGTTCTCGATGTCGACCACGGGTTGGTAGTAGGGCACGAATTCGTTGCGCGTCAGCCCGCGCCGCAGGTCGTTTTCGACCTCCAGCAGCGACACCGCCTCCTTGCGGAGGTCGTCGTCGAACACCGCGAAGCGGTGGCGCCCTGCGGCCTTGGCGCGGTACATCGCGGAGTCGGCATCGCGCAGCAGTTCGTCGGGGTTCTGGTAATGCGGCGCCGCCAGCGCGATGCCCACCGAGGTGGACGTGAAGAGTTCCTTGGCGGCCAGCCGGAACGGCGCATTGAGATCGTTGATGATCCGTTCGGCGATCTGGCAGGCGCGCGTGGCATCGTGGACGCCTTCCAGCAGCACCGCGAATTCATCGCCGCCCAGTCGCGCGACCACGTCGTCGGATTTCAGGCAGTCGCGGATGCGATTGCCGACCTGTATCAGCAGATCGTCGCCGACCAGGTGGCCGACCGAATCGTTGATCACCTTGAAACGGTCGAGGTCCATGAACAGCACCGCGAAACTCTGGTCCGGATCGGCGTGGTAGCACCCCAGCGCGCGTTCCAGCCGTTGCATCAGCAACGTGCGATTGGGCAACCCGGTCAGCGAATCAT
The DNA here is from genome assembly GCA_044464225.1 of Rhodanobacter sp. Lineage (GTDB taxonomy): Bacteria > Pseudomonadota > Gammaproteobacteria > Xanthomonadales > Rhodanobacteraceae > 66-474. The sequence goes on from JBIQLN010000004.1 coordinate 35,879, forward strand.
GCAGGGTCTCGTATTTCAGTCGCGCTTCGATGCGTTCGCGTTCGGTGATCTGGGAACGCAGGTCGCGATTGGCAAGTGCCAGCGCGCGGGTGCGCTCGTCGACGCGGTTTTCGAGCTGGGCATAGGCGCGCCGCAGGGAATCCTTGGCGCGTATGCGTTCGAGCGCGTTGGCGATGTGGTAGGAGACGAAAGTCAGCAGTTCCTGGTCGCGCAGGCTGTAGTGGTAATCCGGCGAATAGCTCTGCACGACCAGCACGCCAGCCGTGTGCTCGGCACAGACCAGCGGCACACCGAGCCAACACACCGAGTCGGTGCCGTGCTGGATGACCTCGCCGGTGGCGCGCAGGCGATCGATTTCCGCGGTATCCGCGAGCACGGCCGTTCCCTTGCGCAACACGTATTCGGTCATGCCGCCGCCCAGCTTGCGCGGCTGGGGGTTGTGGTCGTGCTCGTCCACCCGGTACGGGAAGCTGAGTTCGCCACCGTCTTCGGATACCAGCGCGATGTAGAAGTTGCGCGCATTGAGCAGGTCACCCACCACGCGATGGACCGCCGCGTAGAACTCGTCGATGCTGTCGGTGCTGCTGGCAAGTTCGGCGATCCGGAACAATGCCGCCTGCAACCGCTCGCCGCGCTGGCGTTCCAGTACTTCCTGCTGCAGCACGTCGTTGGCCTCGCTCAACGCGACCGTGCGTTCCTCGACGCGGCGCTCCAGTTCGGCGTGGGCACGGCGCCTCTCCAGGGCGGTCTGGATGTGCTGGGCCACGTAGGTCAGCAGGATCTTGTCCTGCTCGTCGTAGTGGTGGATCTCGTCGTAGCTCTGCACCGCGACGCAGCCCACGACATCCCCGCCGTGCAGCAGTGGCACGCCGAGGTAGTCGTCGCAATCGGCGCCCGCGAGGTGGAAAGGGCCATCCACCTGGTCGGTCATGGCTTCGAGCGAACCCATCAAGGGCTTTCCGTCGTGAAGCACGTACCAGGTCGGACCGCGGTTGATGCTTTCCATCGAAAACACATCGACCGGATCGGGCGGATCGGTATCAACGGTATCCGCGTAATACGGAAACTGGATGGTGCCGTGCTGGGCGTCGTACAGCGCGATGTAGAAGTTTTCCGCGTACATCAGCGACGCGACGATCTCGTGCAAGGCACGCAACATCGATGTCAGGTCGGTGCCGGCCGCGCTGGCCTGGTCGGCGATCGCATACAGCGCGCGCTGCAGGCGTTCGGACTTGCCGAGTTGTTCGACCGATTCCGCCAGGGCCGTGCGCTGGTCGAGCGCGTCGATGCGCGCGGCGATCAGTTCGGCGGCTGCGTCCAGCAAGGCGGAATCGTCGTGTTCCGGGGGCGGCGTGACGACCAGGACTTCGCGCCGGGAGAGCGTGATCTGCAGCGGGCCGCCGTTGGCCTGCGCGAGCCGCGCGTCGTGGCGATCCCGGCGTTCGACCATGGCGCCGGGCATCAGCGCGATCAACAAGGCCTTCGCGGTCGCCACCACCGAGTCGAGATCGGGGGCGGCCCAGAGATTGCCGGCGGCCTGCAACAGCGCGGTGGCGGAGGGCGCGGGCTGGCCTGCCGGGATGGCTCTGGGCAGAAGATGAACGTGCGCGGCCATGGCCGACCCCTCTCGACGACTGGATGGTGCTCCTGATCGATATCGGCACAAACCGCGCCAAGTTGCGTCTGTTTTTGTGATCTTTGGTTACGGTTTCGCACCGGAACCTTGATCCGGATCAAGGTTCCGCGATTCGGCCGCCATCATCGATCGCGGTTCGGCCCGACCCGCGGCGGTTTCGGGTGCGGGTCGAGCACGTAGGACACGCCGCCCAGTTGCCGCATTTGCTGCTGGATCCATGCGGCGCGGCGCTGGATGTAGGGCGACGGCCGATCGGCGTGCCAGTCGCGGGGATCGGGCAATACCGCGGCGAGCAACGCCGCCTGATGTGCCGTGAGGCGCGCTGCGGGGCGGTCGAAAAAGATCCGGGAGGCTGCTTCGACGCCGTAGATGCCGTTGCCGAGCTCGGCGATGTTTGCGTACACCTCGAGGACGCGGCGCTTGGGCCAGGTGATGTCGATCAACACCGTGAACCAGGCTTCCAGACCCTTGCGGAAGAAGCTGCCGCCGCTCCACAGGAACAGGTTGCGGGCGGTTTGTTGCGTGATCGTGCTGGCCCCGCGCAGACGGCCCCCCGCCTGGGCTTCGTCGATGGCGGAGCGAATGGACGGGATGTCGAAGCCGTGGTTGAACGGAAACGTCTGGTCTTCGCCAGCCACCATCGCCAGCGGTGCCACCGGCGCAATCCGGTCCCAAGGCACCCACGTGTAGTGCAGCGTGAAGCGTCGGTTGCCCTGCCAAATCTGCGAGACGCGTCGTTCCAGCATGTATGCACTGGTGATCGGCGGCACGAAGCGCAGGATCAGCACCGGCAGCCACGTGGCCACGATGAACGCCGCCAGCAGCCACAGCAGCCGGCGCAGCCAGCGGCGCGCGAAAGGGCGCCGCGCACCGCGGCCAGCGGTCGCGGAACCACTCATGCCGTCGGCAGATCGGGCACCGTGTCGCCGGCCCACACTTCCAGCGGTTGGGCGGGGGCGTAAAGGAAGCCCTGTGCGTACCGGCAGCCCATTTTCAACAGCAGGTCGCGTTGCTCCACCGTTTCCACGCCCTCGGCGATCACCTGCATCGACAGCAGCCGCGACATTGCGATGATGGTGCGGATCACCGCGTCGCTGCTGCCTTCGCCTTCCGCGGTCAGGCTGGTGATGAACGAGCGATCGATCTTCAGCGCCTGCACCGGGTATTGATGGAGATAGGACAGCGATGAATAGCCGGTGCCGAAATCGTCCAGCGCGATGCCGATGCCGGCGCCCCGCAGCGTTTGCAGGATCCGCTTGGCTTCGGGCGGATTCTCCAGCATTGCGCGTTCCGTGACCTCGACGCGCAGGTTCGCGGGCGACATACCGTGGTCGGCGAGCAAGCGCAGCAGGCGGCGATCGAGGTCGGGGTTGCGGAAATGCCGGGCCGAAAGGTTGATGCCCACGAAAACGTCGCGGTTGCCGATGAGGGCCGCGGCAGCGCGGCAGACCTGTTCGAAGATCTGCCAGTCCATGGTTTCCGAGGCGCCCGTGTCTTCGGCGACGGCCAGGAATTCGCCGGGCAGCAGCACGCCGCGTTGCGGATGACGCCAGCGCATCAGCGCTTCGTAGCCCGCGACACTGCCGTCCGCGAGGTTCACCACGGGCTGGTAATACGGCACGAACTCGTCACGCGTCAGGCCGCGGCGCAAGTCGTTTTCCACTTCCAGCAGCGACACCGCTTCGCGGCGCAGGCCCTCGTCGAACACCGCGTATCGATGCCGGCCGTCGGCCTTGGCGCGGTACATGGCCGAATCCGCATCGCGCAGCAATTCCTCGGGATGCTTGTAGTGTTCGGCCGCCAGCGCGATGCCGATCGAGGTCGAGGTGAACAGTTCCTTGGCAGCCAGGCGGAACGGCGCGTTCAGGTCGTCGATGATGCGCCTGGCGATGCGGCAGGCCTTGTCCGCATCGGTGATGCCTTCCAGCAGCACGCCGAACTCGTCGCCGCCGAGGCGCGCCACCACGTCCTCGGACTTCAGGCAGGCACGGATGCGGGCGCCGGCCTGGAAAAGCAGGTCGTCGCCGATCAAATGACCCACCGAGTCATTGATGACCTTGAAGCGGTCGAGATCCATGAACAGCACCGCGAAACCCCTGCCCGGCTCGGAATGGAAACGTTCCAGTGCGTGCTCCAGCCGCTGCATCAGCAGGCTGCGGTTGGGCAGGCCGGTCAGCGAATCGTGCAGGGTTTCGTACTTGAGGCGCGCCTCGATGCGTTCACGCTCGGCGATCTGGGCGCGCAGATCGCGATTGGCCAGCGCCAGTGCGCGGGTGCGTTCGCCGACGCGGTGTTCGAGGTTGGAATAGGCGCGCCGCAGTGTCTCGGCGGCGCGCACGCGTTCCAGAGCGTTGGCGATGTGGTAGGACACGAACGTGAGCAGTTCCTGGTCGCGCAGGCTGTAGTGGTGTTCCGGCGTGTAGCTCTGGACCACCAACACGCCGACCGTGTGTTCGGCGCACACCAGCGGCACGCCCAGCCAGCACACCGAGTGCGTTCCGTGCTGGATCACTTCGCCGCTGACGCGCAGCCGCTCGATTTCGGGCGCGTTCGCCAGCAGCGCGGTGCTGTGCCGCAACACGTATTCGGTTAGCCCGTTCGCGAGCTTGCGGGGCAGGCGCTTCTGGTCGCGCTCGTCCACCGAATAGGGGAAGGTGAGCTCGGCCCCGTCTTCGGACAGCAACGCGATGTAGAAATTGCGCGCGTACAGCAGTCCGCCGACCACGCGGTGCACGGCGGCATAGAAGTTGTCGATGCTGTCGGTGGTCGTGGCCAGTTCGGCGATGCGGAACAGCGCGGCCTGCAGGCGTTCGCCGCGCTGCCGTTCCAGCACTTGTTGCTGCAGCACGCGATTGGCATCGCGCAGCGCTTCGGTGCGTTCGCCCACCCGGTGTTCCAGCTCGGCGTGCGCGAGGCGCCGTTCCAGTGCGGTCTGGATGTGCTGGGCCACGTAGATCAGCAGTGCCTTGTCCTGCTCGTCGTAGTGATGCGCATCGTCGTAGCTCTGCACGACCACGCAGCCGACCACGTTGCTTCCGCGCAGCAATGGCACGCCCAGCCAGTCCACGCAGTCGGTGCCGGAGCTGTGGAACGGGCCGCTGACCTGGAGCTTCAAAGCCTCCAGCGAACCCATCAGCGGCTTGCCGTCGCGGATCACGTACCAAGTGGGGCCGCGCTCGATCTCGGCCATCGACATGTCGTTGTGCGGGTCCGGAATGCTCGGATCGGCAACATCCGCGTAGTAAGGAAATCGTACGCTGTCGCGCGAAGCGTCGTACAACGCCACGAAGAAATTCTGCGCGTACATCAGCGTCCCGACGATCTGGTGCAGAGCGCCGAACATCGCGGTGATGTCGGCGCCGGCCGCGCTTGCCTGGTCGGCGATGGCGTACAAGGCGCGCTGCAATTTTTCCGCGCGGCCGAGTTGTTCGACCGATTCCGCCATCGCGGTCTGTCGGTCCAAGGCGGCGATGCGGGCGCCGATGAGTTCGGCTGCGGCCTGCAGTACGGCGCCGGCTTCCGGAGAACCATTGGCGGCCAGGACCAGGGTTTCACCGTCGGAAAGCGGCACCTGCGCCCGGTGTTCGGCCGGGATCCCCAGACCGTCGCCCTCGCCGTTTGCGCAGCGCCGTGCCTCGGCGCCCGGTACAAGCTCGGCGAGCAACGCCCGGGCCGCCGCCACCACCTGTTCCAGGTCTTCCGCCGCCCAGAGCGTCCCGCTGGCGCGCAACGAGACGGCCGCGACGGGCGACGGACCGACGGATGCGGCCAGGTGGTGAACGTTGCCTGCCATGTATGGTCCAACCCCCTGCATTGGCATGAGTGTAACGTCAGTCGCACGGGGAGGCGCGGGCGCGGATCAGAAATGCTCGTTGCCTACCTGATTCCGGTGTGGCGAGTCGCGAAAGAATGCTGCGGATGGCGTTTCGATGCGACCGCTTCGGGCCATGAAATGCCGCACCGGGCAGTCCAGCAATTGTTAGCAAAATGTAATTTGGTGGCGTACAATCACATCCAAAGTCGGTACGGTTGGGCCCGTGCCGCGTAAAGCCTCGGGAAACTGCTGATCCGGACTTTCAGAATGCGTCGATGCTTGGCCAACGTGATGCTCGCCGGCTTGGGCCTGGCCCTGCCGCTGTGGGCGTTCGGCCAGACGACGATGCCGGTGATTCCGGCGGTGCAACAGCCCCAGCCTGCCAAGAAGGACGCTGCCACGGCACCGGTGTGGCAGCGGGACGGCAACACGCTTTCGGTGACGGCGGGGGGCCACACCGCGGCCACGGTGCCCACCGCGACGCCGCTGGACGGTCAGTTGCATGCCACCGGCGCTGGCGTGCATTTCACCACCAAGCCCGGCATTACCGCCCATGCCAACGTCCGTGAGATCCGCTGGGCGCCGCTGGCGCTGGCGTGTGGGGCGCCGTTACCCGGGGTGCCGGTGAATCCGGCATGCGTCAGTCCGCTGGCCGACGGCGTGCAACGAGGCGAAGTGGGAGCCGGCTTTGCCGGCCCCGTCGGCAAGTTCGACGTTTCCGTCGGGCAATCGCACAGCACGTCTGCGACGGCGCCTGCGCTGGACCGGCGTGCGGCCCTGCCACGGGTGCTGCCCGCAGACGGTGGCGCCGACGTCGCGGCGCCGCTTTGGTTCCGCAACAGCACGGCCACCAGCATCAGCGCGAAGGGCCAGTTGGACGTGGCGCCGAACACGAGCCTGGACCTCGGCGCAAGCGTGGGCCGGGTGAAATTCCTGCCGGGTTCGGGTTTGGCCGCCGATGACACGGTCGACCAGACCACGCTCAGCCTGGGCATCCGCCACGGGGCGGTCCGCGGATCCATCGTCGGCCACGTCCTGGAGCCCAATCTGCCGGGGGCCGCGCTGGATCAGAACCAGCGCTGGAGCGGCATCGACCTCGGCATCAGCGTGCGCCTGCCGTGGCGCGGCGAACTGAATTTCGGCGCGCAGAACGTGTGGAGTTCCGGCCGCTCGCCGCTGCTGTTCGGGCCTGGCGCCGCCGCGCCTGACCAGGGGCGCGTGCCGTATGTGCAATATCACCAGGACCTGTAGCGCTCGGCCGCGCGGGCTTTGTCACGCTTCCGTATCACGGTTGCCCTGACGAGTGACGGTTGAGCGGCAGGCGCCGATCGGGCAGGCTGCGCGGGTGAATTCGTCCTTCCTGGCCAATCTCCCTGGAATCCTCGAGAAATCGGCCGGCCTGCTCCAGGCGGGGCGCTACGGGGATGCGGCCTCCGCATTGCGGGAAGCGCTGGACCTCGCTCCTGCAAATCCCGCGGTGGCCGGTGCGGTGGCCCGCCTTTCCACCTTGGCGCGAACCTGGTTGACGCTCGGGCAGGTCGATGCTGCCCTGGACGCACTTGCGCCGCTTGCCGACTCGGCACATGCCGACGGAACGTTGCTGATGCTTTACGGCCACGCCCTGATGTCGGCGGGCCGGAAGGACGCCGCCGAAGCCGTTTTGCGGCGGTGGCGGGCGAGGGATCCGGGCAACCGCGAGGCGGCCTTGAGGCTCGCGGCCGTGCTTTCCGACAACGGCAAGGCGGCCGAAGCCGAAGCGGTCATAAGGACGATCGCCACCGGCAGGGAGGGCGCCGACGTGGCATTCGTGCTGGGGCGCGCCTTGCTCGAACAGGCCCGCTTCGACGAAGCCGAAATCCAGTTTCGGAAAGTGGTGCAAGCCCGACCGGACCATCAGATCGCGCACGGAAACCTGATGGAGCTCGCATGGATGCGCACCGGCGACGTACGAGAGGCGAGTCGTGAAATCGACAAGGCCTTGCAAGTCCGCGCTGACTCGCAGGGCCTCCGCATCACCAAGGCACGCTTGCTGACGTCCGCACGGCTGCCGAGAGAAGCGCTTGCCGAAATCGAAGCCGGGCTTGATCTGGCACCCTCGGCTCCCGCCCTGTTGGCGGCCGCGGCCAACATCGCGCTCGATTTCGACGGAGCGCGCGCGCTGCATTACGCGAGGCGGCTGCATGCCATCACCCCGAACGACCGCACTGCCCAGGTCGCCGTGGGCAATGGGTTGTTGGCCACGGGTCGGGCCCGGGAAGCCCTGGCGATCGCCGAGGCGCTCCATGATTCGGATCCCACCGACGGCCGGGCCTTGGCGATGAAGGCCGATACGTTGCGCATGCTGGGCGACCCGCGCTACCGCGAGTTGCTGGACTACCAACACCTCGTCCGAGCCGAGCCGATCGACGTGCCCCCCGGCTGGAGCGACCTCGATGCCTATCTTGCCGAGCTGGTCGCGGATCTGGAGCGTGCACATGTCCTGCGCGCCCACCCCGTGGGGAACTCCTTGCGCGGGGGGAGCCAGATTCAATTGGTGCCGCGGAATTCGCCGCTCGCGTCGATCCGCGCCTTTCCCCAAGCCATTGACGGGCCGATCCGTCGTTACATGCAGGCCATCGGCGCCGGTGGCGACCCCATGCGCCGGCGCAATACCGGACGATATGCCCTTGGCGGCATCTGGTCGGTGCGACTGCGTCCGAACGGGTTTCATGTCTGCCACTACCATCCCCAGGGGTGGATGTCTTCGGCCTGCTACCTGCATCTGCCGCCTGCGGTCGGACAAGGAGGGGAAGGTTGGCTGAAATTTGGTGAACCGGCCTTTCCGACAACCCCTTCGCTGGAACCGGAATATTTCGTGAAGCCGAGCCCGGGGCTGCTCGTCCTGTTCCCGTCATACATGTGGCATGGCACGGTCCCCTTCTCCGGCCCGCCTCAGGACCGCCGCCTGACCGTCGCCTTCGACGCGGTGCCGGAGCCCTGAATGCCAACTGAGCGCCTCGACGCGCATTAACACTGTTTTTACGAAATGGGGTAGGATCGGCATGTCGGCGTCTTCGCATGCGAAGCGCCGATGGACCGAGGAGGGCAGATTTTCAGGGTTGCCCCGGGCGAAAACTTCCATCCCGGGATCACGACCAAGGGCGCATGCCGCGGCTTGCCCGTGTGACGCGGGGATTCCAAACGGGTTACAAAGTTGTTAGCATGCGGCCTGCCGAGGGTTCCAGTGAGGCCTCGTCGGCGTTTCTGACGGGGACCTTTCCCGAAACTGTTTCACACATCTACAACGTTTGGAGAGTGCAATGAGACTCGACCGCAGTGAGCTGTCCAAGGCCGTGCAAACGGCCCTTTCGCTGGGTGCTGTCGCCGCCGTGGGGGTTGCCGGTTCTGCTTTCGCGCAGAACACCACTACGACCCAGAGCGACCAGAACCAACCGCAAACCCTGCAGACCATCGTGGTCACGGGTTCGCACATTCGCCGCGTGGATTTGGAAACCGACAACCCGGTGGTCGCCGTCACGGCCCAGCAGATCCAGTCGACCGGTGCGCTGACACTGGGTGACGTCATCGAGAAGCTGCCGGTGGTTAGCGGTGGTCTGCAGAATCCGTCCGTCAACAACGGCGGTGGCAGTGGCTCGACCCTGATCGGCTTGCGTGGTCTCGGCCAAAGCCGCACCCTGGTTCTGGTCGACGGTCAACGCATCAACAACAAGGACCTGAACTCGATCCCGACGATTGCGGTGGAACGCGTCGAAGTGCTGACCAGCGGCGCATCGGCCATTTACGGTTCCGACGCGATCGGCGGTGTGGTCAACTTCATCTTGAAGTCCAACTACCAGGGCGCGCAGTTCACGGCCAGCTACGGCATCTCCGACCACGACGACGGCGCGCGCAAGGGCGGCAGCTTCCTGTTCGGCCAGACGTCGGACAAGGGCAGCATCCTCGCCGGTATCAGCTACAACAAGTTCGACGCCATCATGCAGTCGAATCGCCCGTTCTCGGCCAACGTGCAGACGGTCACCACCACTGACGGTCACGTGATCTATCCGATCTACGCCGGTACCAGCTTCAATCTGCGTGACAGCGTCATCTTGGGCAACAACACGGCATTGGCTGCGAAGTTCGGCTGCGCGACCGGTACCACGCTGTCGTTGAACCAGGGTTCGTTCGATGCCGGCACCAGCCCGACCGGCCCTGGCGACTACCATTGCATCACCGCCGAGGACGCCTACAACTTCGCCGGCGTCAACTACATCCTGACTCCGCAGGAGCGCACCAACGCGTTCTTGAAGGGCGTCTATCACCTGAGCGACAACGTCGACTTCTACGCGACGGTCTATCACAACAAGACCAGTTCCGCGTTCCAGTTGGCGCCAGCCGTGTTCGGCGTGCCCACCACGGGTGTCCTGACCGTTTCCAAGGACAGCTACTACAACCCGTTTGGCGTGGACTTCTCGCCGAGCGGCGCGGACATCCGCCTGCGCATGGCGCCGGTGGGCAACCGCCGGGCGCAGAACGGCAACACCACCGACCAGATCATGACCGGCTTCCGTGGCAACTTCAACATCATGGATCGGAACTGGTCGTGGGACGTGGGCTATGATTTCGGCCACACGTCCACGGTGAATACCATCCTTGGCCTGCCGAACCAGGCGGCCATCCTGCCGGGTATTGCGAATCCTTCGGCGCTCGATCCGGCCACCGGTCAGGTCGTTTGCCTCCAGGACATCAACGGCGGCTTCGGCGATGACAACGTCATTGCCAACTGCACCCCGTGGGATCCGTTCAACCTCAACTCGCCCATCACCAAGCAGGTGCTGGGTCAGGCGGGTGCACCGGCGATCATCGACACGTACGGCATGGAACGCACCATGCACGCCGACATCAGTGGCGGCTTGTTCGACCTGCCGGCCGGCACCATGCAGCTTGCCGCTGGCGTGTCCTATCGCAAGGAATACACCAACAACACCGTGGGCACCGCGATCCTTCTGGATACGGCCACCGGTACCTGCCAGTTGGGCAGCCAGTGCTCGGCGCACCTGCAGGGTGGGTACAACGTCAAGGAAGCGTACGCGGAGTTGTATCTCCCGCTGCTCAAGGACCTGCCGTTCGTGAACAGCCTGAACGTCACCCTGAGCGATCGTTTCTCCAAGTACTCGACCTTCGGCAGCACCAACAACTGGAAGATCGGCGTTGAATGGCGGCCGATCGAAGACCTGCTGCTGCGCGGCACCACCGCCAGCGTCTTCCGTGCTCCGACCATCGGCGACATCTTCCAGGCCCCGGTCAGCAGCGCGCCCTTCCTGGCGCACGACCCCTGCGACAACATCACCGTGGCCAACCCGGCGTGCGCAGGCGTGCCCCTCGACGGAACGTTCCTGAACAACGCCGAGCAGTTCCGCAGTGACGGTTCGAAGAACCCGAACGGCGCACAGCAGCTTTCGGCGCTGGTGTCCGGTTCCCAGGCCGCTGGATTCCCGCTGGGGCCGGAACTCGGCAAGTCGTTCGACTTCGGCGTGGTGTACTCGCCGCACTTCGTGCCCGGTCTGTCGGCCAGCGTCGACTTCTGGCGCATCTACCTCAATGACACGATCACGGGCGCAGGCGTGCAGACGGTGCTGAACCAGTGCTTCGCCGGCAACCTCGCATACTGCCCGCTGATCACCCGTGTGCAGTCCGGCCCGAATGCCGGCCAGATCCAGCGCATGACCCAGCCGACGGTGAACCTCGGCCGCACCGACATCAAGGGTGTGGACTTCGCCGCGAATTACCGTCTGCCGCAGTTCGCCTTCGGCCAGTTCAACATCGGTCTGCAGGCGACCTACATGTCGCAGGTCAAGATCCAGACCGTGCCGGGTTCGGACACCAACACCGTACTGCAAGGTGCGGGCGTCATGGGTTGGTTCGGTTCGGGCCTGCAAAGCGTCTGCCCGTTCTCGGCCGGTGGCATGTGCTTCTATCCGCGCGTTCGCGGCCAGCTCAGTGTGGATTGGCAGCTCGGTCCGTGGAGTGCCGGCTGGCGCATGCGGGGTACCAGCCCGTTCCGGATGGCTGATTCGCCGGCCGGTCGTTCCATCGAGAACCTCGATCGGTACGGTACGTACATCTACAGCGACCTGAACCTCGGGTACAACATCCAGCCGATCAACACGATGGTCGAGGCCGGTATCAACAACGTGTTCGACAAGCAGCCGCCGTTCCTTGGTGGTGGCCGTTCGCTGAACTCGAACACCGATCCGGCTGACTTCGACACCATCGGCCGGTACTACTGGGCCCGTGTGACGGTCAAGTTCTGATCGACTGATCCAAAGCTTCACCCTTCGGGGCCGCACGGGTATCCTCGTGCGGCCCTTTTTTGTTCGACACTCGATTTGAAATGGCACAAGACAGCGTGATCGATCCCATCGTTGCCGCCGTGCAGGCCGGCAACCTCGGGGAAGCCGAACGGCTTTGCCGCTCGGCGCTGGAGCAGGACCCCGGCCATCCCGATGCTCTGCTGCTGCTGGGCATGGTCCTCCAGCGCCAGCAGCGACCGCGCGAGGCCCTGGTACCGTTCGCGCGGCTGACGGAGATATTCCCCCAGGACAGCGCCCACTGGGCCAATTACGCATCGGCACTGCATCGCGTCGGGGACCTTGAAGCGGCGCGCGGCGCTCTCGAAAAGGCCGTTGCAGGGGCGGCCGACGAGACGGGGCAACTGGAACAACTGGGCCGGCTGTGCCTGGAATTGGGTCATCCCCGGGCGGCGCGTACGGCGCTGCTGCGCGCGAGCGAGCAAGAGCCCGACAACGCCAGCCTCCACATCCAGGCTGCACGTGCGTCGGTCGAGTGCCACGACATCAGTGCGGGCGACCTGCTGTTGCCGTGGCGTGAGTGGTTGCCACTCCCCGACGACCTGCTGCTGGAACTGGCGGATTTGCTGACGCAGGTCAGCGAACAGTGGGATGCGCTCGAAATTCTCGAGGATCTCGCAAAGCGCAAGCCGACCGACTGGGCAATCCAGTTGCTGTTGGCGAAGGTGTACGAGCGGGTCAACCAGCCGGGCCAGGCCGAGGCCAAATTGGAGTGGATCGCGGCCATGCAGCCGGCAGGGGATACTCCCTGGATCCGGCAGGAACTGGACATCCAGCGTGCCCAGCTGGCCGCACGCAGAGGCGACCATGCCTTCGCCCGAACCCTGCTGGCGAATGCGGGACCACGCTCCCACGCGGACGCCGGATATCATTTTTTGCTGGCCAAGGCGTGCGACCGGGTGGGTGATGCGCCAGCAGCGATGGGCGCTTTGGAAACCGCGCATGCCCTGCAAATCGAAGACCTGCGCGCGTCCAACTCGCATCTGCTGGAACCGGGGGCGCCCTTGTTGCCGGGCGTCGATGCTTTCGTCAGCGAGTCCGATTATCGCGAATGGCCGACGTTGCGGGCTCCCGATGCGGAGCAGTCACCGGTCTTCGTGGTGGGCTTTCCGCGCTCCGGTACCACGCTGCTGGAGCAGATGCTGGACGCCCACCCGCGCCTGCAGTCGATGGACGAGCGGCCATTCCTCAACATACTCGCGGGCCAGCTACATGCCGTGGGAATCGATGTCCCGGAGGACCTGGGGAAGCTCACCCAACGCGACTGCGATGAGCTGCGCAAGGGCTACGTGCTCATGGGCTGCCGAAAGATTGCGCGGCGCTGGGATGTGCGTCTCGTGGACAAGAACCCGCTGAACATGTTGTGGCTGCCCATGCTTCATCGGCTGTTCCCGCATGCCAAGATCATCCTCGCCATACGGCATCCCTGCGACGTCATCTGGAGCTGCTACCTGCAGAACTTCCGCGCTGCCCCCCTTGCAGCGGCATGCAGGTCGCTGGGCCATCTGGCCCATGCATACGTGGCAGCCATGCGGTACTGGCTGCACCACGTGCAGGTGTTCCATCCAGACGTGCTGGTGTCGCGGTACGAGGACCTGGTGGCCAACGCACCGGTGCACATGCGAAAGATCGCCGGATTCCTTGGCCTCGAGGATGCCGACGCGATGGGGTCATTTGCCGCGCGCGCGCGCGAAAAAGGGTTCATCAAGACGCCGAGCTATACGCAGGTGATCGAACCCATCAACGCGCGCAGCGTGAGCCACTGGCTGCAATACCGCCCGTTTTTCGAGGAGGTGCTGCCGATCGTCCAGCCGATGCTCGAGCATTGGGGGTACGACGAGCGGTCCACGCCACTCAGTGCGGTGACGTGACATGGGGCTCGACGACCGGTTGTTCGAACCGCCCGTGGCGGACGCGGAGAAGGTGGAGGCACGGCTCGCGGGACTGTCGCCGCAGCTCCGGGCCATCATCCAGCGCGCAGGGGATGCACTGGCAGCAGATGATCTGCATGCAGGGCAGCAGGCATTGGCGAGCGCGTTGGCCGTCGCCCCCGCGCAGCCGGATGTCTTGAGGTTGTATGGCCTCCTGCTCGCGCGGATGGGGAACCATCACGCAGCGGCAGCGAACTTCGAGGCTGCACTGCGCGGTGCGCCGGATGACGCAGTGACGTTCTGGCAATACGCTCGAGCCTGTGAAGATGACGGCAGGCTTGCCGCCGCTTTCGATTTGCGGCGACGCGCCATCGAAAGCCTGCCGCAGTCCCCGCTGGCCTGGCTGGATCTGGGCGAACACCTGTTTGCCCACGCGAGCGCCGAGGCGGCGCTTGCCCCGCTGGAACGGGCAACGCAGCTGGCGCCGCAGTTCGCGCCCGGGCTGCTGAAACTCGGCAGCGCGTATTTGGCGTGCGGTCGCGCGGAGGATGCCGCGCGGCTTATCCGCCAGGCGATCCAGGTCGATCCCGCCTTCGTGCCTGCCTGGGTCGCCCTGGTTGATACGAAAACATTCCGGATGAGCGCGGCTGAAATGCAGCAGGTGCGCGCGTTGTTGGGCGACTCGTCGGCCCTCCTGCCTGGTGAGCGTACCGCTTTGCAGTTCGCCCTGGCCCTCGCTTGCGAGCGCCAGGGAAACTACGAAGAAGCCTGGCAGCGACTGGTGAAAGCCAACGCTGCTCGCAAGGGCGAATTGCCGCCATGGGACGCCGAACGCTTTCGCCTGCAGGAACGGCAGTCGGATGAGGTGTTCAGCCGCTTTCAAACACGGTCGATCGACCCCCAGCTTGGCTCGGAGGTGGTGTTCATCGTGGGTCTGCCGCGCTCGGGAACCACCCTGGTCGAGCAGATCCTCTCGTCCCACCCGGACGTGACAGGTGCCGGGGAATTGGCGGCCCTGCCGCAGGTGCTGACTGACGAGTCCACCCGCTTGCGACGGCGCTACCCGGAGTGGGTCCTCGACGCAAGCGCCCAGGACTGGCAGCGGCTGGGCATGCAGTACCTGGAATCGACACGAGGCGCGCGGGAGGGTCGGCCGCGGTTTACCGACAAGCTTCCAAGCAACTGGCGCGCGCTGGGGGCGATACGTGCAATGTTGCCGGGGGCGCGCGCGGTGATTTGCCGGCGCGACCCGCTCGAGAATTGCTGGTCCTGCTTCAAGCAATACTTCGCGAAGGGCTGGGAATTCACCAACGATATCGATCACCTCGGGCTCTTCTGGCGGGCATTCGACCATGCCGCCAGCCAATGGGCGCGGCGCGCGCCGGCATGGGTCCGGGAACAAAACTACGAAATGCTGACCGGCGATCCGGAATCCGAAATTCGCGCCTTGCTTGGATTTTGCGGGTTGCCATTCGACGATGCCTGCCTGCGCCCGCATGAATCGCGCCGCAGCGTCCGCACCCTGAGCGCCGCCCAAGTGCGCGAGCCCATGCACGAAGCTCGTGTCGTCGCCGCGAACTACGGTGCGTTGCTGGATCCATTGCGATCGGCACTCGGGTTGTCGACGCCAGCGGAACCGGCCACCGGTGTCGCCCGAACGTAAGGCAAAGTGCGGGCCTTGCCGCCGGCCGGCTGTTCGTCGATGCCCGTCAACGCGAGCAGGTGGGGCCGTCGGGGAATCGCAAGAGTTCCGGCACGCAATCGGCATAGTGTTTCCAGCGGCCCACCGAACGGGCGTTGACGGGCTGCCGCGCCTGCCACAGGCTCGCCGTGCTGATCGCGGAGCTCCCGACATTCGCGTGGGATGTGTCCGTCTGCCTTGACGGCACGCCGATCCACTGCATCAGGGACCCGACAATGCCATCCGTATCGGCCACCAGGTTTTCGTACTCCACGATCCGGATGGAATCCGGCCACCGGTTACGCCAGTGCAGCATCAATCGTTCGCAATCGCGCATCACCAGCATGATGTCGTCGAAGTCGTAGGCGTAGCCCTGGACGTCTTCCAGGAAGTTCTGCATCCACAGCGACAACGCGGTGTCGCGACACGAACGGCGGCAATGGATGATTTTCGCGTCGGGGAACAATGCCAGCATCAGGTCGACGTAGCGAAAATTCAGCGGCTGCTTGTCGATGAACCAGAGGGCCCCGGGGGCGTCATCCTGGCGTGAAAGCATCGCGTAGGTCGACGCTGCCCGCTGCAGAGCCGCGCGATCCGGATTGCCGGCGAGCGCGGGTTGTCCGGCCAGCCTTGCAATCCATGGCAATTCGCCCCGATTGCACAACCCTGGATGGCGCGACAGCAATTCGGCCAGCAAGGTCGTGCCCGAACGTGGCATCCCCACGATGAAGACCGGGGTAAAGCCGGATGACGGTTCCGACGTGCAAGTGATGGGTTTCGACGCCAGACGCGCCTCGATGACGCGCCGCCAGGCCTTGCGTGACCATCGCGTGGATCGATGCGCGATGGCATTGCCCTCGCGGAAGTGTGGTTCCGCTTGCGCGAATTCGGCGACGTCGTCGTAGGCCTTGCCGAGCGCGAAGTGCAATTCTGCACGTGCGCTTTCCGTCAAGTCCCGATCCTGCAATGCAGTACGCAAGAGCGTGAAGTCGGGATGCTCGGCGCTGCGGTAGCGCTGCGCGGAGGCCAAGCCGATTCCCGCGTGCCATTCCCACGCGCGCCGGTCGCGCCCCAGCGCAAAAAGATAATGCTGCCGCGCCTTTTCGAACTCGCCCAATTGGACCAGCAACATGCCGGCGTAGGCGTGCAGTCGTGGATCCTGCGGGTTGGCGTCCATCGCCGCGGCAGCGATGGACGCCGCCTCGGCCTTGCGATCGCATTCATCCAGCAACTCGATGGCGCGGATGGCCAGGTCGGCATCGCGCCGATTGGATGCTCGTGCGAAGCAGGCGACGAGCATCGACGCCGCTGCGGCAGTGCGGCCTTGAGCCTTCAGTATTCCCGCGAGCGCAAAAGCGCTGGCGGCGTCGCCGGGATCCGCAGAAAGCAACTCCCGCAGCAACGATTCCGCCTCGCCGTCGCGACCGACCTGATGAAGCACGCCGGCCCGGGCACGCCGGAGTTCCGGCGCGTCCGGGTGCTGCAGCAATCCCTGTGCGAGGGTCCACAGGGCCGGGGCGAGCTTGCCGGAAGCAAGTTGCGATTGTGCGATCGCAAGCCAGTCGCGGGCGGAGCGCTGCGGTTCCACCGGTCAGCTTCCGAACGGTGGCAAGCCCAGCAGCGTTCGAAGCGGGTCTATCAAGGCGCCGTACTGATGGGCGCGGGCGGTGCCCGGCTCCAGTGGGTTCCTTACTTGCGTGGCGCTGGGTGAGCGCACCTCGCGGACTGTCTCGTGGAAGCGCACGCAAGCTTCCTCGAAGTCCAGCCCGCAAAAGTCGAGCAATTTCCGGACAGCCGGCTCCGGATCAGCCAGCAACGCTTCGTAACTGTGTTGATAGACGTGCTTCGGGTCAAGGCGTGCCCATAGTTCCGCGGTGCGATCGAAATCGCGCCAGAATGCCACGAGGTCTTCCGGCGTACGCGTGTATTCGTTGCCTGCGAGGTGTTGCCGGTAGCACGAGAAGCAGGTTTCCAACGGGTCGCGACGGCAGACGACGATGTGCGCCGCCGGCAACATCGCCCGGATCGCGCCGATGTACATCCAGTTGTTGGGCAATTTGTCGGTGAACACGGCCCTGCGCTTGCTCCAGCGGGCGGTCCGCTCCAGGTAACGCGCGCCGAGTCGTTCCCAATCCGCGGATGTGGCTTCAGCGACCCAGTGCGGAAAAGGGCTGCCTCGTCGGCGCGATTCTTCTGCCAGCACCTGTGGAAGGTCGAGCAGTTCGCCGGCGCCTTCCACCTGCGAATGCGAGGCAAGGATTTGCTCGACAAGCGTGGTGCCAGAACGCGGCAGCCCCACGATGAATATGGCTGCGTGGCCCAGGTCGGGCGTGGCGGCGCCGGGCGGTGGCGGATTGAAAGCGGCGTTGGTGGCGGCAATGCCGGCTGAAAACGCCTGGGCATTCCACCGTTGACGCAGACGCGCGATCGCATTGGCCCGCTTCAATTCTTCCAGGGATTCCCCGTAGCGCCCGGATTCGTCCAGCCCCTTGGCCAATGCGAAACCGATTGCGATGCGGTCGTCATCGCTGGCCCGGCCGTCACGCAACGCCGCGCGCATCTGCTCGAGATCATCCCTTGTCAGCGTACCGGTCCTCAGGTCAGCCAGTCCCCACCAGGCCATGCCCGACCAGGGCCGCTCACTCAGTATCCTCCGATACTCCCTCGTGGATGCGTCGATGTCTCCGCGCATGCGCAACAAGTCGGCCAGCAACGCCCGGGCGTCCATGTTGTCGGGGGCCAATCCGACAGCACGCATGAGTGCATCGGCAGCCTCTTCGTTGCGCACACACCGGGTCAACATCACGCCCAGGTTGTACCAGCCGGTCGAAAGGTCAGGCTGCAGTTCGCAGGCGCGGTGCAGGGCACGGATGGCCGAATCGAAATCGCCAGCGGTACCCAGCACAGTGCCCAGGGTGTTGTAGTACAACGCGTCCATCGGCCGCAATTCGACTGCACGTTCCATTGCCTTGCGGGCCCCGGCGTGGTCGCCGCGCAGGCTCAGGATCCCGGCGCGCAGTCGCAGCACCTCGGGATGGTCGGGATGGGAAGCCAATGCTGGTGCGAGTTGCGCTTCGGCCTGATCGGCACGCCCCAGGCCAAGCGCCTGGGCAGCCCCGACGACGCGTCGGGCCACATCATTGTCAAGGCCTTCCAGTCTTGCCGCGCTCATTTCTCCGGCTCCATGCCGCGGAAGTTCGGTGTACGGAAAAATGTTTCGAGACGGCGCATGCGAAGGCCCGACCTTGGGGAGTTGGCTATGATAGTGGGGAGGCCTCGCCAACGCCGCCCGCATTTCGTGTCCCATGGTGGAACCCACAGCCCAACTGGCCACTGCCAGGGAACTCTGGCGGCAAAACCGCACTGCCGAGGCCGAACAGGTGCTGCGCGAACTGGTGACGCTTCGCCCCCGCCACGAAGATGCGGGGCTGCTCTTGGCGGAGGTATTGCGCAGCCAGGGGCGCTTCGGAGCAGCTTCCGCATGCTGCCTCGAATTGTGCCGCGCCAGTGAATTCGAACCCGGCCTGAGCCTGCGTGCGGCGCGGTTCGCCCAGGGATGTGATCGGCACGGGATTGCTGGCGAGATTTGCGAAGGCGCGCTGGGACGAAGAGGCACCACGGATCGCGCGGAGCTGCTGGTGCTGTCCGGGCATGTCGCGCGTGAAGCCGGTGATTTTGAAGCTGCGCGGGCCCGGTATGCCGCGGCGCTGGGCGCGGGCGTCGATTTGGACAAGCATCATGTTCTGGGAGCGTTGGCGAACACCCGGCGCTATGTCGATGCGGATGACGCGGATATCGCGCGGTTCGCTAGGCACCTTGCCGACACGCGGTATTCGCCGCGATCGCGCGCTTCGGCGGGCTTCGCTTTGGCGAAGGCGCAAAACGATCTGGGCGATTACGGCTCCGCGTCGACGACGTTGCGGCAGGCGAATGCGATGGTGCTCCAGGTGCAACCGTGGGACGGTGCGGCGTGGCGTCGGTTCGTCGAGATGCGCGGCGGCGGGCACGTCGCATCAGTTGCCGAAAGTGCAGGCGGTGACTTCATTCCGGTTTTCATCGTCGGTTTGCCGCGCAGCGGGACGACCTTGACCGCGACCCTGCTCGCACGCGCGAGCGGCGCACGCGATCGCGGCGAATTCCGTGCGCTTCGTTTCATTGCCGATCAACTCCTTTCCGGTGGATATCTGGGGAACCCGTCCGCTTTGGCAGAGGCAGCCAACCTGTACCGGACACTCGTGGTCCAGGATGACGCGCCGGCGAGGTGGTACATCGACCAGGATCCGCTGAATTTCCGGTATCTCGACATTGCCGCGGCGATGTTTCCGCAAGCGCGCGTAATCCATGTGCGGCGCGATTTGCGCGACACCGCACTGTCGCTGTGGAGCCAGGATTTCGCGCATCCCGACATGGCGTTCGCCTACGATTTCGATGACATGGCCGCCTACATGGAAGGGCATGACGCGCTGATGCGACATTGGAAACAGGCCTTCCGCACTTCGATCCACGAACTCGATTACGAATCCCTGGTGACCGACACCGACGCAACGCTGTCGAGCCTGTGCGATTTCATCGGTGCGGGGGTCGAAAAGCACGGTCGCTCCGACGAAAGCACGCCCGTGCAGTCGGCGAGCGTATGGCAGGCGCGCCAGCCCGTTTACAGCACGTCGATCGGGCGCTGGCGGCACTACGCGCCGACCGTGCCTGAGCTGGCGCGCTTGGGGGGACGAGATTGATCGACAAAAACGAAGGGCGCGGTTCTCGCCGCGCCCTTCGTTGCGATGCGGAGAGCCGCCCGATCAGTAGCGGTAATGATCGGCCTTGTAGGGCCCTTCCACCGGCACGCCGAGGTAGTCGGCCTGCTCCTTCGTCATCTTCGTGAGCTTGACGCCGATCTGCTCGAGGTGCAGGCGCGCGACTTCCTCGTCGAGCTTCTTCGGCAGGCGGTAGACGGTCTTTTCGTATTCGTCCTTGTGGGCCCAGAGGTCGATCTGCGCGAGCGTCTGGTTCGAGAAGGAATTCGACATCACGAACGACGGATGGCCGTGCGCGCAGCCGAGGTTCACGAGGCGGCCTTCGGCGAGCAGGTAGATCGAATTGCCTTCGGGGAAGGTGTAGAGATCCACCTGCGGCTTGATGTTGGTCCGCTCGGCGGCTTGCTGCAGGCGGTCGACCTGGATCTCGTTGTCGAAGTGGCCGATGTTGCACACCAGCGCGTGGTTCTTCATCTTCGACATGTGCTCCAGCGTGATCACGTCGCGGTTGCCGGTGGTGGTGACGTAGATGTCGGCCTGGCCCAGCGTGTCCTCGACGGTCGCGACCTGGAAGCCTTCCATGGCCGCCTGTAGCGCACAGATCGGATCGATCTCGGTGACGATCACGCGCGCGCCGAAACCCTTCAGCGAATGTGCGCAGCCTTTGCCGACGTCGCCGTAGCCACAGACCACCGCGACCTTGCCCGCAACCATCAGGTCGGTGGCGCGCTTGATGCCGTCGGCCAGCGATTCGCGGCAGCCATACAGGTTGTCGAACTTGCTCTTGGTCACCGAATCGTTGACGTTGATCGCGGGCACCAGCAGCTTGCCGGCTTCGGCGAGCTGGTACAGGCGATGCACGCCGGTGGTGGTTTCTTCCGACACGCCGCGCCATTCGGATGCGACCTTCTTCCAGAAGCCCGGACGTTCGGTGCGGGTCTTCTTCAGGAGATCCTTGATGACCTGCTCTTCGTGGTTGGCGCCGGGCTCGTCCACCCACTTCGCGCCGTCTTCCATCTCGACGCCCTTGTGGATCAGCAGCGTCGCGTCGCCGCCGTCGTCGACGATCAACTCCGGTCCGCGATTGCCCGGATGCGTGATCGCGTCCAGCGTGCACTGCCAGTACTCCTCGAGCGTCTCGCCCTTCCACGCGAACACCGGCACGCCGCTCGCCGCGATCGCGGCGGCGCAGTCGTCCTGGGTCGAGAAGATGTTGCACGAGGCCCATCGCACCGAGGCGCCGAGCGCGGTGAGCGTCTCGATCAGCACCGCGGTTTCCTTGGTCATGTGCAGCGAACCGGTCACGCGCACGCCTTTCAGCGGCTTTTGCGGGGCGTAGCGGGCGCGGATCTGCATCAGGCCCGGCATTTCCTGCTCGGCCATGGTGATGCGCTTGCGGCCGAGTTCGGCCAGCGAAATATCGCGCACCTTGTAATCGTGCTTGGAAGAATCCTGCTCTGTCGAAACTTGGGGCACTGCGTTCATGGTGTCTCTCCGGTTCGGTGGGCGCTGTTGCGGATGGATGCCGAGCCTCATTCACCGCACGGACCGTGTGCGGCGAATTGCAACGCCCCTCGGCGGTGTACTCCTTGCGATCCCCTTCGTCCCGAAGGGGATGCGCGTGTTCGTCACTTGATGCCTGCCGCCTTGCGCAGTTCGTCGGCGCGGTCGGTCTTTTCCCACGAGAAGGCGGTGCCGGTTTCGGACTTCTTCACCAGCTTGCCACCATCGCGTTCTTCCCACTTGTAGGTGACCTGGAACGGCTTGCGGCCGAAGTGGCCATAAGCTGCCGTGGACTGGTAGATCGGATGGATCAGGTCCAGCATCTTGATGATCCCGTAAGGGCGCAGATCGAAGTGCTTGCGCACCAGCTTCTCGATCTTGTCGTCGGAAACCTTGCCGGTGCCGAACGTCGTCACGGAAATCGAGGTCGGTTCGGCCACGCCGATCGCGTAGGAAATCTGCACCTCGCACTTGTCGGCGATGCCGGCCGCGACGATGTTCTTGGCCACGTAGCGTGCGGCGTACGTGGCCGAGCGATCGACCTTGGACGGATCCTTGCCGGAGAACGCGCCGCCGCCATGGCGCGCCATGCCGCCGTAGGTGTCGACGATGATCTTGCGGCCGGTCAGGCCGCAGTCGCCCACCGGGCCGCCGATCACGAACTTGCCGGTCGGGTTGATGTGCACCTTGTTTTTCGGCAGCGCGTCCAGCCACTTCTTCGGCAGCACCGGCTTCAGGATGCTTTCGCGCACGCCTTCCACGAGGTCGGCGTACTTCACCTCCGGGTCGTGCTGGGTCGACAGCACCACCGCGTCGAGACCGGCCACGGTGTGGTCGTCGTTGTACAGCAACGTCACCTGCGATTTCGCGTCCGGGCGCAGCCACTTCAGCTTGCCGGCCTTGCGGACCTTGGCCTGCTGCTCGACCAGACGGTGCGAGTAGTAGATCGGCGCGGGCATGAATTCCGGCGCCTCGTTGCAGGCGTAGCCGAACATCAGGCCCTGGTCGCCGGCGCCCTGTTCCTCCGGTTTCTTGCGCGCGACGCCCTGGTTGATGTCGGGCGACTGCTTGCCGATCAGGTTCAGCACCCCGCAGGTCGCGCCATCGAAACCGACCACCGACGAGTCGTAGCCGATGCCAAGGATCACCTTGCGCGCCAGCGCCTCGATGTCGACCCACGCGTCGGTGGTCACTTCGCCCGACACGATCGCGACGCCGGTCTTGACCATGGTTTCGCATGCCACGTGTGCACGCTTGTCCTGCGCCAGGATCGCATCCAGCACGGCGTCGGAGATCTGGTCGGCGACCTTGTCCGGGTGGCCTTCGGACACCGATTCGGAGGTGAACAGGTAACGGCTCATCGTGGTTTATATCCTTTGATACGGATGGAAGGATGAAGCAAGTCCGCCATGATACAGGGACTCGCGACCCGCTGCACCGCCGAGCGTAACGCGTTCAGCCGCAGATCGGTCAGGCGGCCGCGGCGAAATCGTCCGGTACGCCGGCGGCCAGGGCATCGAAATAATCGCGGGTCAGGCGCTGCTGTTCACGGGCGCTTTCGGCGGCGTTGACCACTGCACGGAAGGCCGCGTTCTCGGGCCGGTCCCTCGCATACCAGCCGAGGTGCTTGCGCGCGATCCGGACGCCGGCCGTTTCGCCGTAGAACGTGTAGAGCTCATCGAGGTGCCCCAACAGGATGTCGCGGACTTCCTCGATACCGGGTTCGGGCAGCGATTCGCCGGTTGCGAGGAAATGCGCGATCTCGCGGAAAATCCAGGGCCGCCCTTGTGCCGCCCGACCGATCATCACCGCGTCGGCCCGGGTGCTGTCCAGCACTTCGCGTGCCTTGACGGCCGAATCGATGTCGCCGTTCGCGAAAACGGGTATCGATACTTCGGCTTTCACCGCGGCGATGGTGTCGTATTCGGCGAATCCTTCGTATTTCTGCGAACGCGTGCGGCCGTGTACGGCCAGCGCCGCGATGCCGCAATCCTGGGCGATGCGGGCGATCGCCAGCGCGTTGCGGTGTTCGGGCACCTGGCCGGTTCGGATTTTCAGCGTCACCGGTACTTCGACGGCATCGACCACGGCCTTGCAGATGCGCGCCACCAGCGGTTCGTCCGCCAGGAGCGCCGAGCCCGCCCAGGCATTGCAAACTTTCTTGGCGGGGCAGCCCATGTTGATGTCGATCAATTGCGCGCCGTGCTCGACGTTGTAGCGTGCGGCTTCGGCCAGCATCCCGGGATCGGATCCGGCGATCTGGACCGACACGGGATCGGGCTCGCCCGCGTGGTCCATTCGGTGCAACGACTTGCGCGTTTGCCACAGGCGCGGGTCGGACGTGGTCATTTCCGACACGGCCATGCCCGCGCCCAGCCGCTTGCAGAGCTGGCGGAACGGTTTGTCGGTGACGCCGGCCATGGGCGCAAGCGCCACCGGCGGGTCGATGCGAAGGGTACCGATCTGCATCTGGAAAGTTTACCGTCCCACTGGCCCAACCCTTGCGCCATCTGGGCAAGGAGGCCGATCATGGTTCGCGGAGGGGCTGATGCGGAAGTTGCTTGCGGGGCTGCTGCTGTGGGGCATGGTGTCGATCGCGTGGGGCGCGGCCGCGCTGCCTCCCTCGAAAATGCGCGCCCTGTCCACCCGCGATCCGCAGGCGCTCATCGTCAAGCTGCGCGCGGCGCTCGATGCAGGGATTTATGCCGGCAAGCCGGCGGACGAGCGTGAGGCATTGTGGTGGATGGGTCGTGCCGCGATCAATGTTTCCGATGATGCCGCGGTCACCGAAGCCGTGGCGCGACTCAAGAGTCTCGGCAGCGTCGGCCACGATACCCTGGCGGAGTCGTATGCGGGTTTCCTGAACGCCGATCTGCGCATCGCGCGTGGTGATGGCGGGGGCGTCGGCGATGCGCTTCAGGCCGCCGCACTGCAACTGGACAGCCCCGACCCCGCGCATCGTGCGCTGGCCAAGTTCCAGTTGTGCGACGTCTACAGCATGGCCGGCCAATATCGCCATTCGCAGCCGCTGTGCAAACAGGCCGATGCGGCGTTCGCGGCGCTCCACAACGACTGGGACCAGGCGCAGGCCAAGAACGACGAGGGCAACAATGCCTACGGTTTGGGCCAGGACGCCGATGCCGGCACTTTTTACAGGCAGGCGCGCGCGCTGTACCAGAAGGCCGGCGACCATTCACAGGCCCTGATGGTGGGCGACAATCTGGCACAGGTGCTGCTGAAACAGGGCAGGCCGAAGCAGGCCATCGCGTTGTCGCGGGCCTCGTTGGCGGACGAGCGCGCCACCGGCCGCGAGTCCGACGCGCTCAATTCGCAATACGACATCGCACGCGCGATGGAAACGATGGGACAGCGCGGCGCCGCGATGGATCTGATCGCTTCCACTGTGGACGAGGCACGCAAGGCGCATCTGGACGGGCAGTTGCCGGACCTGTTGCAGGAACAATCACGGATGGCCGAACGCAACGGGAACCTGAAACTTGCGCTCGCCGCGGCGCGCGAGGCCATGGCCGTCGCGCGCCGCCATTGGACCAACGCCCTGGGCTCGCAGCAGGCGGAACTCGCGGCCCGCTACGCGGCGAGGGAGAACCAGATCCGCATCCGGGAGCTGGAACGCAACAACCAGATCAAGAATCTGAAGCTGAAAGCCGCCGAGGCCGACGCCGAGCGCAACGCGATGCAGATACGGCGCCAGCGCACGACCTTGGTGGCCGCGCTGGCGGCGGCGCTCGGATTGGTGGTGGGCGTGGTGTCATTGCTGCTGTCGTTGCGCTCGCAGCGGCGGCACGCCCAGGAACTGCGGCGCCAGGCGCTGGAGGACCCGCTGACCGGCGTGGACAATCGGCGCGGGTTCTTCCGGCGCGCCGAAAAACTGCTCGGCCAGCGCAATGTCGACGGGTCCCCGCTGCACGCGTTGCTGCTGTTCGACTTCGATTACTTCAAGCGCATCAACGATCGTTGCGGGCACCCGTTCGGCGACATCGTGTTGAATGTTTCGCTGCAGCACCTGCGCGGCGTGGTGGGGAAACGCGGGCAGCTTGCCCGGCTGGGGGGCGAGGAGTTCATCGTGCTGTGTCCGCGCATCGGCGGCACCGCCGCGTTGCAACTCGCCGAGGACATGCGCGCCGCGATGGCCAGGCTCGAATTCCCGAATGCCCCCGATGACCTGGATGTCACCATCAGCATCGGCATGGCCTTGTTCGACGGCTCGCGCTGCCACGACGTCGGCAGTTGGTTGCGTGCCGCGGACGACGCGATGTACGCGGCCAAGGCGCGTGGCCGCGACCAGGTCGTGGTCGCGCAGGAAATCGGTCACCTGCTGCAGCAGGCCGGTGCGCCGACGGGCGACCCGCTCAGCAGGACGCCGTGAATGTCGCGAAACCCCGGGAGGCGACCCCGTCGAATGAGCCGGCCGTGAGGGTCAGCCTGTCGTGACGTCGGACTGCCGGGCACGAATGGGGATGCCGGATTCGCGTCCGCGCAGGTGTCCGCTCAATCCCATGCCCACGCGCATGCCATAGCCGATGCGTTCGGCATAGCCGATCATCAGCGCCGCCGATTCACGATCCAGCACTTCGCCCGCGGTTTCCCGCCACAGCGCGAGCCAGCGCTGGAAATGCGCGACGCCGATCGGCAAAGGCTGGTGCTTGGCAAGCGGGTTGCCGCGGTAATGCCCGCTGCGCAGCGCCACCGTCGACCAGAACGACGTCATCAACACCTTGTGTGCGTCCCAGTCGTCGACCAGCGGTTGGAATACCGGCCCCAGCAGCGGGTCGGCGCACACCCGGTCGTAGAAGCGATCGACCAGCGCGGCGAGCCGGGTTTCATCGAGGCGGGCGGGGATCGGTTGCGGCACGCCGCCAGCTTCGCGCGCGGCCGCCGCGGCAACCTTGACCTGCATCAATGACGCGCATCATTGCACGGCCGGACGCGCTGCCACACAGTGCGCTTCCGTCATCCCGGCACCTCGCCATGACCCACGTCGTCACCGACAACTGCATCAACTGCAAGTACACCGATTGCGTGGAAGTGTGCCCGGTCGACTGCTTTCACGAAGGCCCGAACTTCCTCGTGATCGATCCCGACGAATGCATCGACTGCACCTTGTGCGTGGCCGAATGTCCGGTGAACGCGATTTTTCCGGAGATGGACGTGCCGGCCGGCCAGGAATGTTTTCTCGCCATCAACGCGGAACTCGCGCGGGAATGGCCGGTCATCGCCGGCAAGATCCCCGCGATGGAAGGCGCCGATCTGTGGGACGGCATTCCCGACAAGCTGCCGTTGCTCGATCGCGGTGGCCGTCACGCGCAAGATGCTGTTGCGTCCGCGCCGACGCCGCCGAATTCCCCGTGAGCTAGACTGGAAGATCCACGCGGCGATCAGCCGCGACGTTCCGCGTTCAAAAACAGGCAAGGAGTCACGTCATGTCCGGCACCCATTTCAAGGGCAATCCCGTCCACGTCGACGGCCAGTTTCCGAGGGTCGGCGACAAGGCGCCCGCGTTCAAGCTGATCGCCGGCGACCTGTCGGAGAAATCACTTTCCGATTTTTCCGGCAAGCGCAAGGTGCTCAACATTTTCCCGAGCGTCGATACCGGCGTGTGCGCCGCATCGGTGCGGCATTTCAACCAGGACGCGGCGGGTTTGAAGAACGCGGTGGTGCTGTGCATCTCGGCCGACCTGCCGTTCGCACAGAGCCGCTTCTGCGGCGCCGAGGGCATCCAGAACGTCACCATGCTGTCGATGATGCGCGGCCGCGAATTCCTGAAGGATTACGGTGTCGCGATGACCGACGGCCCGCTGGCCGGACTGGCCGCGCGCGCGGTGGTGGTGCTGGACGAGCACGACAAGGTGATCCACGCGCAAATGGTGGACGAGATCACCCACGAGCCGGATTACGCCGCGGCGCTGAAGGCGCTCGGCTGATACGTCGCGTGGCCTGCAGCGGGCCGCGCGACGCGGTGGTCGCGTGCTGAATCGGCGGACGCGAAAGTTATACTCGTCCGTCGACGCTCCGGTTGCGCGCCATGCTGCGAATCCTCTACACGATCGCGATGTATCTCGCCACGCCGGTGATCGTGTGGCGGCTGACGTGGCGCGGCTTTCGTTATCGCGGTTATTTCCGCCGCTGGCGCGAGCGTTTCGGGCGTTTCCCCGACCCCGGTCTCCGGGATTGCATCTGGGTACACGCGGTGTCGGTCGGCGAAGTCAACGCCGCGTTGCCGCTGATCGAGGCGCTGCGGCGGCGCTATGCACCGCGTCCGATGGTCGTCACGACCGTCACGCCGACGGGCTCCGAGCGCGTGCGCAAACTGTTCGGCGACGAGGTCTTCCACGTCTATCTGCCGTATGACCTTCCGCGCGCGGTGAAGCGCTTCCTCGATCGCCTCCGCCCCGCACTGGCGGTGGTGATGGAAACCGAAATCTGGCCGAACCTGTACTACCACTGCGGCCGGCGCGGCATTCCGCTGGCGATCGTGAACGCGCGTTTGTCGGAACGTTCGTTGCGTGGTTACCGGCCGATCCGCCTGCTGGTCAGGCAGGCGCTCAGGCACGTGGCCCTGGTGGCCGCGCAGTCGCATGCGGATGCGCGCCGCTATCGCGCGCTGGGTGCACCCGCGGAACGCGTGCAGGTTTCCGGCAACCTGAAGTACGACATGCCGTTGCCCCAGGGTGCGCGGCAGCGCGCCGACGATCTGCAGGCGCAGTGGGGGCCGACCCGGCCGGTGTGGATGGCGGCCAGTACCCACGAAGGCGAAGACCTCGCGATTTTCGAAGCGCACCTGAAAGTGCTGGCAAGGATGCCGGATGCGCTGCTGTTGATCGCCGCCCGGCATCCGGAGCGATTCCGGTCGATCGAGCATGCCGCACGCAACCTGGGCTTCGCGGTCGCCACCCACTCCGCGGCCGACGCGAACGCCGAAACGCAGTGCCTCGTGATCGACGCGATGGGCGTGATGATGCGCTACTTCGCGGCCTGCAACCTGGCGTTCGTCGCGGGATCGCTGGTGCCGATCGGCGGCCACAACGTGTTGGAGCCCGCGGCACTTTCCAAGCCGGTGATCGTCGGGCCGTACACCTTCAACTTCGAGGAAATCACCCGCACCATGATCGACGCAGGCGGAGCACGCCGGGTGACATCGGCGGAAGAGCTGGGTGCGACAGTGCTCGAATTGCTGCGCGACCCCGTCGAGCTGGCACGGATGGGCGCAGCGGCGCGCATGGTGTGCGCGCGCGAACGCGGCGCGGCGCGGCGCACCATGGTGTTGCTCGGCAGGATCTTCGCCAGGGCGCGGTATGCGCGAAGCGATGCAACACCCGAGCCACGGCACGCGGACATGCCGTCGCGGAAGACACCCTAGTGGCAAACGTGGCGCGGCTTGGCCGCGCTCCCTTGCGAGACTGCACCCGCAAGAGGCGCGAACAGCGAAGCTGGCTCGAAAGGCGAGGCCAGGGACGGCCGAGTCGCCCGCGAATGCCGGGCTTCTACTGCAGCAATGCGTTGACGGCTTCCAGATCCTTCACCGACAGCGTGCCCGCCGCGTACTCCAGGTTGAGCTGGTTGATCACGTAGGCGTGACGCGCCTGCGAATAGTTACTTTCCGCCTGGAACAGCGTCTGCTGCGCGAACAGCACGTCGATGATGGTCTGGCTGCCGACTTCGTAGCCGGCCTGGGTGGATTCAAGTGCCTTTTGTGCGGAGGCCACGGCTTCCTTTTGTGCCTGCACCTGGCTGATGCCGGCGCGGATCGAGTTGAACGCGTTGCGGGTGTTGGCCACGATCTGCCGGCGGTCCTGCTCCAGGATGTCGCTGGCCTGGTCGCGTTGCGCGATCGCCTGCTTGATTTGTGCATGGATGCCGCCGCCGGCGAATAGCGGTACGGAAAGCACCAGCCCCAGCGAAGTGCCGGTGGTGCGGCTGTCGGCACGCGGGCCACCGGTGGTGAAGTCCAGGCCGCCCCACGAGGGATTGCGGGAATAATCCACCGACGCATTGAGGGTCGGCAGGCGGCCCGCGTGGGCCGCGCCGACACCATGCTGTGCGGCTTCGACTTGTTCGCGTTGCGCCTGCAGTGAAGGATTGGTGCTCAGCGCGGTGTTGACCCACGCTTCGGGGTCATCGGGCTGCGGCGGGGCCAGCGGCAGCTTGTCCCGCAGTACGCGCAGGTCGACCGGCGCCTTGCCGGTGATCTGCGCCAGCGCTTCGCGGTCGTTGTACAGCGCGGTGCGTGCCTGGATCACCGCGGCTGCGGCAGCGGCTTCCTGGGCGCGCGCGGAATCGGCGTCGGTGATTGCGGACAGGCCGACGCTGTATTTGGCTTGCGCCGCGTCCAGTTGCTTCTGCAGGGCCTTTTGATTGGCTTCGGCGTAGCGCAGCTGATCCTGGTCGTTCAGCACCGTGAAGTAGGCGGTGGCGACGCGCAGGATCAGGTTCTGCTCGGCGGCGACGTACTGGGCCTCGCTGGCTCTGGCGCTGGCCTTGCTTGCGCGCCACTGCTCGAATCGGCCCAGGTCGAAAAGCACCTGATTGAGACCGATTGATTCCGTGCGCGAGCGACCCGCGGTATGTCCGGTCGTGTCGATGAGGATCGGCTTGCCGTCCGGCCCCAGCACCGTTTGCGGTCCCGTCTGGGTGCCGTGCTGGTCATTGAACGAAACACTGCCACTGAGTTGCGGCAGCAAGGCAGAGCGGGTGACTTCGGAGTTCGCTTCGCCAATGCGGCTTTGCGCCTCCGCCTGCATCAGCACCGGATCGGACTGCAATGCCTGGCGGTAGGCGTCCATCAGGTCCTCGGCGTGCGCCGAAGCCGCACCGGCAAGCCCCAGCACCGCGACGATGGCGACGGCACAGGCGCGCAGCGCGAAGGGACGACGGGAGGCGGAACTTGAATTCATGCGAGCGGAATCCTTGAGGCTGCGTGTGGCCGAAGCGCGTCGGCACGGGCGGGTTACAGACAAAAAGCGGGTTTGGGTTCCGCGCCCGCGAGGTAGGGCACGTCGGTCTCGAACAGGCGTTCCTCGATCCAGCCGCCGTCGGCCGCGCGCTGCAGCAGCAGCGCCTGCATCGCCGGCTCGGCACCGCGGATCACGAACATGCGCCCGGCGGGTTTCAGCCAGTCCCCGAAAAGGGAAGGCAGCTCCGCCACGGCGCCGGTGACCGCGATCGCATCGAACGGCTGCGACGGCTGGAATCCGGTGAAGGCGTCCGCCTGAAGGCACTCGACGTTCGCGATCGCGAGCGTCCGCAGGCGGTTCCGGGCTGCATCGACGAAATCGGCGCGGCGATCGATGCTGGTGACCTGCGCGCCAAGCCCTGCAAGGCAGGCCGCGAAGTAGCCACTGCCCGTGCCGATTTCCAGGATGCGTTCGCCCGGCAGCGGCAGCAGTGCCTGCAGCGCGCGACCTTCGAGTACCGGCTTCCACATGACCTCGCCGTGGCCGAGCGGCAGCGCGACGTCGGCATAAGCCACCGCCTTGTAGGCGGCCTGCACGAAGGCGTCGCGCGGCATCGCCGAAAGCACGCCGAGCACGCGCGCATCCAGCACTTCCCAGGGCCGGATCTGGTTTTCCACCATGTTGCGGCGAGCCGTTTCGAACTGGACCTTCATGTTCATGTCGATCACAACTTCCTGCGTTGTTCAAAATCGCCCAAGCATAAGATGCGCAGCGCAAGGCGGGCAATGCGTGCAGCGTGCCGGTGGCATGGATGCCCACGAAGTGCCGGAAGTCACCGCGCTTTCGTGACAGCGGTCATTTGCGCAAGCGGAGGGATAAAAGCACGTTCCGGGCCAAGGCCCCGATATGGCATTTGGCTTTCAAAATCAGCCACATGAAGGCACTGGCGATGACTGGAACCTGTCCGCGGACGGCCCGCGGACACCCCGGACAGGGATTGTGATCCAGGTCATTCGGACAAATATGTACTGGAGCGTATACTAACCCCGTTGTCATCTGATGCAGGACACTGCCTTGCGAAGCCCATGAACGCCTTACCCGAACGTTGCAGTGGCCCCGGCCGGCCCAAGGATCTCGAAAAACGCGCCGCCATTCTGGAAGCGGCCAAACGCCTGTTCCCGCGGCACGGCTTCGAAGGCACCAGCATGGACGCGGTCGCGGCCGAGGCGGGGGTTTCCAAGCTGACGGTGTACAGCCACTTCGGCGGCAAGGAATCCCTGTTCATCGAAACCATCCGCTGCAAGTGTGACGGGTTGATGCCGGGTTCCTTGTTCGAGGTGAACGTCGAGGCGCCGGTGCGCGGCCAGTTGCTCGGCGTGGCCCGCGCCTTCTTCGCGATGATGATGAGCGATGGTGCGCTGGGCATGCATCGAACGCTGGTGGCCAGCTCGCAGCAGTCGCCCAAGCTCGCCAGGTTGTTCTGGGAAGCCGGCCCGATGCAGGTGCAGGCGGCACTCGCCACGATGCTGCAGAAGCAGGTCGATGCGCGCCAGCTCGACATCGACGACACCCGGCGCGCAGCGAGCCAGTTTTTTTCGCTGCTGAAGGGCGAACATCACGCCCGCATGTTGTTCGGCTGCGGCCAGCCGACCACCGACGAAGTCGAAGCGCACCTCGAAGCCACCGTGGACATGTTCCTGCGGGCATATTCCCGCGATCGTCCCTGACCGCAGCTTCGGTTGGTCTCGCCCGCAGGCGGAGTTTCCGGCTTCGGGCCGATCCGGCACGGCCGTCCATGGCCCGGCTTTCCCCGGCAGCCGCTCCGAATGAATGCCATGGGCCCGTCGCCGCGAGTGTCGCGGGCATTCGCCATTGCCCCTCGAACGTGCTTCAATGGCGGCTTGAAGCGGGGGTGCCGCAGGCGAAGGATCGCGTCGGCTGAGACATACCCTTGGAACCTGATCCGGTTCGCACCGGTGTAGGGAGCTTCGCGGCACGACCCGCCCGTTGTGCGCCTGGCGCCACCGCTCATGTTCCGCGCAAACGCGCGGCTCTTCCATGCAGCGGACGACGCCGATGAATGCCCAACCTTCCGAATTGCTGCGCCAGGCGCAGACCCTTTCCGCCACCGTCACCTCGCCCATCCGCGGATCGCGCAAGGTATACGTGCGGGGCCGCCGCGAAGACGTTCGCGTGCCGATGCGCGAAATCGTGCTGACCGACACGCCGGCGATGTTCGGCGTGGAAGCCAACGCGCCATTCACGGTGTACGACACTTCCGGTCCGTACACCGACGAGGCGTTCACCGCCGATCTCGTGGCCGGGCTGCCGAAGCTGCGCGCGGCGTGGATCGCCGAACGCGACGACACCGAAGAGCTGCCGAATCGCACCTCCGAATTCGGCCGCCGCCACGCGGAAGCGGCGCTGCTCGCCGACGTGCGCTTCCCGAACCTGCCGAAGCCGCGCCGCGCGAAAGCCGGCGCCAACGTCACCCAGATGCACTACGCGCGGCGCGGCATCGTGACGCCGGAGATGGAATTCATCGCCATCCGCGAGAACCAGAAGCTGGACGCGTTGCGCGGCAGCGCGCTCGCCGGGCAGCATCCCGGCCAGTCCTTCGGCGCCGCGATTCCGCACGAGATCACGCCCGAATTCGTGCGCGACGAGGTCGCCCGCGGCCGCGCGATCATCCCGTGCAACATCAATCATCCCGAAACCGAGCCGATGGTCATCGGCCGCAACTTCCTCACCAAGATCAACGCCAACATCGGCACCTCGGCGGTCACGTCTTCGATCGCGGAAGAAGTGGAGAAGATGGTGTGGGCGATCCGCTGGGGCGGAGATACGGTGATGGATCTCTCCACCGGCAAGTACATCCACGAAACCCGCGAGTGGATCATGCGCAATTCGCCGGTGCCGATCGGCACGGTGCCGATCTACCAGGCGCTGGAAAAGGTCGGCGGCGCAGCCGAGGAACTCACCTGGGAGCTGTTCCGCGACACCCTGATCGAGCAGGCCGAACAGGGCGTCGATTACTTCACGATCCATGCTGGCGTGCTGCTGCGCTTCGTGCCGCTGACGGCGAAGCGCGTCACCGGCATCGTCTCGCGCGGCGGCTCGATCATGGCCAAGTGGTGCCTCGCCCACCACAAGGAATCGTTCCTGTACACGCACTTCGAGGAAATGTGCGAAATCATGAAGGCGTACGACGTTGCCTTCTCGCTGGGCGACGGCCTGCGTCCGGGTTGCATCGCCGATGCCAACGACGAGGCGCAGTTCGCCGAGCTCGACACGCTGGGGGAACTGACCGACATCGCATGGAAGCACGACGTGCAGGTGATGATCGAGGGTCCCGGCCACGTGCCGATGCACCTCATCAAGGAGAACATGGAGCGGCAGCTCGACAAGTGCCACGAGGCGCCGTTCTACACGCTCGGCCCGCTCACCACCGACATCGCGCCCGGCTACGACCACATCACCAGCGCGATCGGCGCCGCGATGATCGGCTGGTACGGCACCGCGATGCTGTGCTACGTGACGCCCAAGGAACACCTGGGACTCCCCGACAAGAACGACGTGCGCGAGGGCATCGTCGCCTACAAGATCGCCGCGCACGCCGCCGACCTGGGCAAGGGCCATCCGGGGGCGCAGGCACGCGACAACGCATTGTCGAAGGCACGTTTCGAATTCCGCTGGGAAGACCAGTTCAACCTCGGCCTCGATCCCGAGAAGGCCAAGGAATTCCACGACGAGACCCTGCCCAAGGACGCCGCCAAGACCGCGCACTTCTGCTCGATGTGCGGCCCGAAATTCTGCTCGATGAAGATCACCCAGGACGTTCGCGACTACGCGCGCGAGCACGGCGTCGACGCGGCCGAGGCCTTGAACGAGGGCATGGCCGAGAAGGCCGCCGAATTCCGCGAGCACGGTGGGGAGGTGTATCGATCCGCGTGACTTTCACCTTGCCGCAACATCGCGGGCGTACACTGGCGTGATGCAGTCGTGATGACATGATTCCAAGGAGACCCGTATGGCCGCCAAGAAGCCGTTTCTGTCCGACATCAAGACCATTCGCCAGCGCGCCCGCGAACACATCGAGAAAGGTGCGGTCACGCACGGCTACACGGCTGATCGCGACACCGTGATCAAGGTGCTCAACGAGGCGCTCGCGACGGAACTGGTGTGCGTACTCCGTTACAAGTACCACTACTACATGGCGTCGGGCATCCACGCGCAGAGCGTCGCGGCCGAGTTCCTCGAGCACGCCAACGAGGAACAGGCGCACGCGGACCGGATCGCCGAGCGCATCACCCAGCTGGGTGGCGCACCCAATCTGAATCCCGAAGGCCTCACATCCCGTTCGCATTCCGATTACGTCGAGGGCGACGACCTGGTCGACATGATCAAGGAAGACCTGGTCGCCGAGCGGATTGCGATCGACAGCTATCGCGAGATCATCCAGTACCTCGGCAATGATGACCCGACCAGCCGCCGCGTGATGGAGGAAGTGCTTGCGCAGGAAGAAGAGCACGCCGAGGACATGAAGACGCTGCTCGAAGAACTCGGCAAGGAAGGCGAGCCGCCGAAGCCGCGCGACCTCAAGCGCCAGTAACCAAACCGCGTCGCCGGCCGTACGCCGGCCTTTCGAGAGCGGGGCGGGCACCCTCCGTGCCCGCGCCCTGGCGCCATCCCTGCGCTCACCGGGTAGCCGCTGTCCAGGTGCGCCCTTGCGATGCATCCGCATGTGAAGTTGCGGACATCGCGTAAACGCCGCTCTCCCCGCTATCCTTCCGCGCGATGAATGACACCTCCAAGCCGTGGCGCATCGGACGCGTCGCCGGCTGGCGCTCGCTTGCATTGTGGTTCGTGCTGCTGTTGCCGCTGGCCGTCCTGTTTCCACCCATTCCGATCGACGAGACGCGCTACCTCACCGCCGCGTGGGAGATGTTCAACTCCGGGCAGTGGCTGGTGCCGACCGTCAACGGCACCTGGTATTCCGACAAGTCGCCCCTGCTGTTCTGGCTGATCGCGGGCGGCTGGAAGTTCCTGGGTGTGCATACCTGGGTCGCGCGCGTGGAGGCGCTGATCGTCGCCTTGTTCATGTTGCTGGCATTGCGGCGGCTGGCCGTGCGTCTCGGCATGGACGAACGCGGTGCCGATGACGCCATGTGGATGTTGGCGGGTTGCCTCGGCTTCGCGGTGTTCAGCACCGCGATCATGTTCGACCTGTTGCTGTCGCTCTGCGTGGTGGGCGCGCTGCACGCACTGCTCGATCTCGACGCAGGCCGGTGGACGCGTGGCACCGCCGCGCTGGGCTTGACGATCGGGTTCGGCATCCTGGCGAAGGGCCCGGTGATGCTGCTGCACATCGCGGCCGTGGCCGTGCTGGCTCCGTTGTGGAGCGACACTGCGCGTGCCCACAAGGCGCGCTGGTATCTCTCGTTGCTGGCGGGTCTCCTGATCGGCGTTGCGATCCTGCTTGCGTGGCTGCTGCCGGCTGCGTGGTACGCCGGGCCCACCTACTGGCAGCCACTGGTGGACAAGGTCACCGGCCGCATCGCGAACAGCTTCGCGCACCGGCGTGCGTGGTGGTGGTATCTGCCGCTGGTGCCGGTGTTGCTGCTACCGTGGCTGCTGGCCCTGCGCGCGCCAGGTGCCGCGTGGGCCGGTTTGTGGCGCGGCCGCTTCGGTCGCTTCCTGTGGTGCTGGTGGGTCGTGCCGTTCGTCGCGTTTTGCGCGATCAGTGGCAAGCAGGTCCATTATCTTTTGCCGTTGCTGCCGGCATGGGCGCTCGCCGGTGCGTGGTTGCTGCAGCAGCCCGGCAGCCGCCTGCGTTCGTTGCCGTTCGTCCTGTTCGCATTTTTCGTCGCCGCGCTGGTCGCGGTGGTGCCCTGGCAGGCGGCGGAACGCTTTGGCTATCCGCCGCAACCGGCGATAGCGGCGTTCGCCGCCGCGGGATTGATCGTCGCGGCCGGGGCGTGGCGGGGATGGGCGCGCGATGCCCGGGGAGTGGCCTTGTCTGCCACCGCGCTGGTCTCGTCCGCGATGCTGGCGGGGGCGCTGGCGCTGCTGCCGTCGCTCGATGTCGCACCCGAAGCCGCCTTCGTGAAACAGGCGTTGCGCGAACGCGTACCGATTGCCACCGTGGAATGGAACAACGGCCTGCTGGGTTACATCGGTCGCCTGCATCAGCCGGTACCCTGGATTCTCCGGGACCAGATCCGTGCCTGGTGTCGTGCGCACCCCGATGGCATCCTGCTGACCGCGGAAAGCCATGACGAGCTGAAGACCGGCACGCCCTTCAAGGCTTGGCCGTACTTCCTGTCCGGAGATCATCGCATCGCGGCGTGGCACGCGGCGCAGGCACTGGGCGCCCATCCGCACTGACCTTCGCCACGTGCAAACGGAGGCCCGAGGGGCTACCCTCGACCGGCTGCCTTCGAGGAGGATTGCCATGCCGCGCGTCCGTACGCTGTCCGCCCTGGTCGCCGGGGTGCTCGTCACCACCATCGCCTTCGCCGCACCGCCGCCCGCCAATCACCATCCCGAACTGGACGCCATCGCGGGCGCGGTGAAGGCGTCCAACCTGCACGCCAGCGATGTCGCGCTGGTCGGCTTCGGCACCCGCCACACGCTTTCGACCACCACGTCGAAGACGCGCGGCATCGGCGCCGCGCGGCGCTGGGTGGCGGCGCAGTTCGAAACGATCTCGAAAGGCTGCGGTGGCTGTCTGGAAATCGTCACGCCTTCACAGGTGTTCACCGGCAAGCGCATGCCCAAGGCCGGCGCCGAAGTGATGAACGTGGTGGCGATCCAGCGCGGCACCACCGACCCGGATCGCGTGATCGTGATGACCGCGCACCTCGATTCCCGTCGCAGCGACGTGATGGACGCGACCGGGGATGCTCCAGGGGCCAATGACGATGCCGCCGGTGTCTCCGCATTGATCGAAACCGCGCGGGTGCTGTCCAAATACAAGTTCCCCGCGACATTGGTGTACTCCGCCGATTCGGGCGAGGAACAGGGCTTGTACGGCGGCAAGATCATCGCGCAATACGCGGTCGATCACGGCTGGAAGGTGGAGGCCAACCTCAACAACGACATGGTCGGCAACTCGCACGGCGGCAACGGCGCCTACGACCCGCACACCATCCGCGTGTTTTCCGAAGGCACAAAAAGCAACGAGACATTGGAGCAGGCCGCCTACCGGCGCTACCACGGAGGCGGCGTGGACTCGCCCTCGCGCAACATCGCCCGCTACATGGCCGCACTCGCCGGCAGGTACCTCGACGATTTCCGCGTGCGGATGGTGTACCGCACCGACCGCTGGGGCCGCTCGGGCGACCAGGTGCCGTTCCTCGAACAAGGTTTTCCCGCGGTCCGGTTGTCGGAATCGAACGAGAATTACGACCATCAGCACCAGAACGTGCGCGTCGAAAACGGCGTGCACTACGGCGACCTGGTTTCGGGCGTGGACTTCGACTACCTCGCCAACGTCACGCGGCTCGATGCGATCACGATGGCCTCGCTGGCGATGGCCCCGCCGCCGCCGTCCGACCTCGAGGTGAAGGGCGCCGTCGCCTACGACACTACGCTGTCCTGGAAACCGTCGCCGGGCGCCGCCAGCTACAACGCGTGGTGGCGCGAAACCACCGCGCCGCAATGGCAGCACGTGCAAAGCGCGGGTGATGCCGGGTCGGTGGTGCTGAAGAACATCATCCTCGACGACTACTTCTTCGGAGTGTCGGCGGTCAGCAAGGACGGCTGGGAGAGCCCGGTGGAATTTCCCGGTTTCGCCGGCAGCTTTGCCCGATCCCCGAGACTCGGACCCGACGGCAAGCCGGTGGACGAACTCTACCCGGGTTTCGGAAGATTCGGCGGCGATGCGATCGGTCAGCCGTCCTGGCGGACCGGCACGAAATCGGGGAGCCGCCCATGACGCGCATCATCGCCGCGGTGCTCGTGGCCTGCGGCGTGGCGTTGGGAGGCTGGTTCATCGGCAACGGCTTTGCACACCGGCACCCGAACCGCTCCGTGACGGTCAAGGGTCTCGCCGAACGCAACGTCAAGGCCGACATCGCGTTGTGGCAAATCCAGTTCGCCGAAACCGGCAACGACCTGGCCGCGACGCAGGCGGCCATCCAGCGCGACGACACGGCCATCACCGGATTCCTGCGGCAACACAAGCTGGGCACGGACGCGATCGCGTTCCACAGCGTGCAGGTGACCGATCGTGCGGCGCGCAACTACGGCAACGATCAATACAAGACGCGTTTCGTCGTCACCGGCACGATCATGGTGCGCACCCGGAACGTGGATGCCGTCGCGTCGGCAGCGCAGGACACCGGCACACTCATCGCGCAAGGGGTGGTGCTGGGCAATCCGGACGGCAGCTTCAATGAAGGCCCGAACTACCTGTTCGACGGCATCAACGCCCTGAAGCCTTCGATGATCGCGGAAGCGACGAAGAATGCACGCACGGCCGCCGAACAATTCGCGCGCGATTCCGGCAGCAGGCTCGGCGGGATCGTCCGTGCCAACCAAGGCGTGTTCGAGATCCTGCCGCGCGACAAGGCGCCGATGCTGCAGCAGGACAAGCAGATCGACAAAACCGTGCGGGTGGTCGCGACGCTGGATTACGCGCTCGTGGATTGATCGTCCGACGGCGAGCGCCGCACGCCGTACCCGAAGCACGAGGACCATGCACCGGAACAGGCGCGCCAGGAATCAGTGGCGCGGTTTGGCGCGATGCGTGGGAGTGGCGGACCATGGATCGTCGGGCCAGGGGTGCTTCGGATAGCGCCCCTTCAATTCCTTCTTCACTTCCGGATAGGTGCGATCCCAGAACCCGCGCAGATCCTGCGTGACCTGGATGGGCCGGCCGGCAGGCGAGAGCAGGTGCAGCATCACCGGCACGCGTCCATTCGCGATTCGAGGGGTTTCGGCCAGACCGAACAGCTCCTGCAGTTTCACCGCAAGCACGGGTGACGCGATGTCTCCATCGCCTTGCATGGCCACGGCATAGTCCAGCCTGCGTGTCATCCCGCTCGGCACCGTGATTGCGTCGGGCGCGGCTTCGTCCAGCAACTTGCGTTGCGGCCATTCGAGCAGACCCGCCAACGCGTTCGACAACGCTTCCGCCGACAGCGCATCCAGCTTGCGCTTGCCGGCCAGCACGGGCGCAAGCCAATGCTCGAGGGAGTCCAGCAGCGCCGCCTCCGACACGTCTGGCAAGCCTGCTTCCGGCATCGCGCGGTGCAGCCACGCGACGCGCGCACGGAATCGAATCACCGCATCGCTCCATGGCAGCGCGGCGAGGCCGCGCATGCGGATGCTGGCGAGCAACGCGGGCAGCGCATCGTCGGGGCCGGCCGGCACCGCGCGCCGTTCCAGCACGATGGCATCGAAGCGGCATTCCTCGAAAGCCTCGACCACGTCGTTCGCGTTCATCCGCACCACGCGTTCGCGTTTGCAGCGCTGCGGGTACTCGCGTTCCAGCAGCGCGGACTCGAACGGCGCGGCGGTCAGGATCAGGCTGTCGCGCGCGTCGAAACGCGCTTCGGTGACGACGAGCCACGGTTCCCCGAACAACACGGATGCTTCGTGCAGGCGAACGCCGCGACCGTTGGCGAGCCGGTAGCGGCGCGGATCGTTGTCGTCCTGTTTGGCGACGCGATCCGGGAACGCGTGCAGCAGCAGGTTGCCGACGGCCGAGGCGTCCGGCGTACCGCTGGCACCATGGCGCACGCCCAGGCGCTTGCGCCAGCCGCGCGCGGCCAGTTCGATGGCCGACAATGCGCCCGCGTCGCCGTTGCGCACCACGCGCGCGCCGCCGTCGCGCCAGCGGTGCAGGGCATCGATGCGCGCGCGCAGATCGTCGTTGAATTCGCCGCGCAATGGCGAGCGTGCGTCCAGCAGCGCCAGCAGGTCGGCGACCAACGCACGCAGTCCGTCGGATGCCCGCAGCGCGGCCGCCGCCATGCGCGGGTTGGCGCCGAGTTGCAACATGTGGCGCCCCAGTGGCGTGATGCGCAGGTTGGCATCGATGGCGCCGAGCCGTTGCAGCAATTCGCGCGCCGCAGCCAGCGCGCCCGCGGGCGGTGCGTCCAGCCAGCGCAGGGCCGCCGCATCGGCGCTGACACCCCAGGCCGCGATCTCCAACGCCAGGCCGGACAATTCGGCTTGCGCGATTTCCGGCGTGCGCGCGGCTTCGAGACGGCGGCTCTCCGGCCACAACCGGTAGGCGACGCCTGGCGCGACGCGTCCGGCACGTCCTGCGCGCTGGTCCGCTGATGCTTGCGAGATGGCGACGGTCGCGAGCCGCGTGAAACCCGAGTTCGGATCGAAGCGCGGTTCGCGCGCCAGCCCCGTGTCGACCACCGCGCGCACACCCGGCACCGTGATCGATGATTCGGCCACGTTGGTGGCAAGGATCACCCGCCGCGTGCCGGAGTCGGCGGGCGCCAGCGCGGCCTGCTGATCGGCCAGCGCAAGTTCGCCGTGCAGCGGCAGAATCTCGATTTTTCCTTCTCCCTGTGGGAGAAGGTGGCGCGCAGCGCCGGATGAGGGTTCGGAACCTGCGAGGGGTTTTGTGTCGATCGCACCCTCACCCCCAGCCCCTCTCCCGGGGGGAGAGGGGAGTAGGCCATTGATCAGCATCCGTTGCGCCTGCGCGATTTCGCGTCGGCCCGGAAGGAATGCCAGCACATCGCCGTCCGTCTCGGCGAGCGCCATTTGCACGACGCGGCGCAGATGCGCGGCTTCGTTTTCGCCGCGACGCAACGGTGGATAGTCGATGCGCACGGGAAAGGTGTGGCCGTCGCTGCGAAGGACCGGCGCGTCCATCCATTCGGCGACGCGCGAACCCTCCAGCGTCGCCGACATCACCACGATGCGAAGATCCGGGCGCAAGCCGGCCTGGACGTCCAGCGCCAGCGCCGCGCCAAGGTCGCCGGGCAGGTGCCGCTCGTGGAATTCGTCGAAGACGATCGCGCCGACCTCCGGCAATTCCGGATCGTCCTGCAGCAAGCGCGTCAATATGCCTTCGGTGACGACTTCGATGCGTGTTGCCCCGGAGATGCGTGACTCGAAGCGGATGCGGTAGCCGATCGTCTGCCCGACCGCTTCGCCGCGTTGCGCGGCCATGAATTCCGCCGCCGCACGCGCCGCAATTCGGCGCGGCTCCAGCATCACGATTTTCCGACCCGCAAGCCATGGCTCGTCGAGCAGTGCGGGCGGCACCTGCGTGGTCTTGCCCGCGCCGGGCGGCGCTTCCAGCACCAGCCGCGAGTGTTCGCGCAGGCCGTCGCGGATCGCGGGCAGCAGCGGCGCAATGGGGAAATCCCTGGCTTCGAGATGCATCGGACGATTGTAAGGGTCGGCCTGCAGCTGGATGTCGAGTTCCGAGCCGCGCGCACGGCGCGGCTCGGCCCGGAATGATGAACTTTGCTAGGCTTTCCCGGCTCACGATTCACGAACCGACCATGCACCTCATCGACATCGGCGCCAATCTCACCCACGAATCCTTCCGGCGGGATTTCGACGCCGTGCTGGACCGCGCGCGCAAGGCGGGCGTGGAGCGGATGATCGTCACCGGCGCTTCGCGCGATGGCAGCGAACACGCGCTGGCGTTGGCGCGTGAGCATCCGGAGATGTTGCGCGCGACCGCCGGTGTGCATCCCCATCACGCCGGTGATTACGGCGCGGAAACCGATGCGCTGCTGCGCACCCTCGCGCGCGAACCGGAAGTGGTCGCGGTCGGCGAAACGGGTCTTGATTACTTTCGCGATTTGTCACCGCGACCCGCACAACGCGCCGCGTTCGAGAAACAACTTGCGATCGCGGCGGAGCTCGGCATGCCGTTGTTCCTGCACCAGCGCGATGCCCACGATGATTTCTTCGCGCTGTTGAAGTCCGCGCGCGACCGCGTGCCCGCGGCAGTGGTGCATTGCTTCACCGACGACCGTCGCGCGCTGTTCGATTACCTCGACCTCGACTGCCACATCGGCATCACCGGCTGGATCTGCGACGAACGCCGCGGCACGCACCTGCGCGAACTGGTGCGCGAGATTCCGGCCGATCGTTTGCTGCTGGAAACCGACGCGCCGTATCTGTTGCCGCGCGACATCCGGCCGCAGCCCTCCGATCGCCGCAACGAACCGATGTACCTGGCGCACATCTGCGAGGCCGTGGCGCGCGAACGCGGCGAAACGCCTGCCGTCACCGCCGAACGGACCACCGGGAACGCGCGGACCTTTTTTGGCATCGAACAGTAGGCGGGAAACGCATGGCGATCCCGTCAGCAGATTTCCGCGGGCCGGTCGCCGCCCCTACACGCGTCCCGCGCGCAGGCCGAGCGTCCAGCTTACCGGCCGCACGCGTTCGGGTTCGTGCCATGCCGCCGCGAGTGCTTCCGCAACCGATGCGACGGCGTCTTCGCCCGTGGCCTTCAGGTATTTCTGGGCTGCCGACCACGAAGTCAGGTAGGCCAGCAGTTGCTGCAGGTTCCATTCGACGCGCATCTCGAAGACGGGCGCCTCGACGGCTGCGAACGGCAGTACCAGCGAGGCGTAGCCCTCGTCCACGAGCTGCCGTTCCGGCGACCAGTAG
Source organism: Rhodanobacter sp. (assembly GCA_044464225.1). GTDB lineage: Bacteria > Pseudomonadota > Gammaproteobacteria > Xanthomonadales > Rhodanobacteraceae > 66-474. The sequence continues at coordinate 79,006 of JBIQLN010000004.1, forward strand.
GCACCCAGGATGCCCTCGTACAAATGCGCGATCACGGCATCGACCGCAGGTGTCACGCTGCAGTGGGCGTAACACCAGGCGACGAACAAGGCGCCCGGAACGGCGACACGCTGCACCTCCGCGACGAATGCCGCGAGGTCGAACCAATGCAGCGCCTGGGCAACGGTGACGGCATCGACGGACCGATCCGTGATCGTGGTGTGCTCGGCGGTTTCGTTGCGGTAATCGACGCGCGGATCCACGAGCGCATTGCCGAGCTGCTTCTGGCTGGGATCGGTGGCGACCACGTGCCCGAAGCGCGTGGCGAGCGCGACGCTGGCCTGCCCGTTGCCACAGCCGACGTCCCATGCGCGATGGCGTGCGGGCGCCTTGGCCGCGATCCAGTCGAACAACGCAGCGGGATAGTGCGGGCGCGCGCGCAGGTACAAATCGGAATGGCCCGAGAAAAGATCCTTGAAGTTCATCCGGGTGTTCTCCCTGATGTGGCGCGGTGTTCGACGACGCGATGGCCGCCGGGTGCAAGATCGCCGAGCGCATGTCCGCCGATGCGCGTGCGGATCAGGCGCAGCGTCGGCAGGCCCACCGCCGCGGTCATGCGCCGCACCTGGCGATTGCGCCCCTCGCGGATCGTGAGTTGCAGCCACGCATCCGGCACGGTTTTGCGGAAGCGCACGGGCGGCTCGCGCGGCCACAGGCCTTCGGGTGCACGCGGCAACACGCGCGCCTCGGCGGGACGCGTGAGGCCATCGTTCAGGGCCACGCCACGGCGCAGGTGTTGCAGCGCGCCTTCATCCGGCGTGCCTTCCACCTGCACCAGATACGTTTTCGGCTGCTTGTGGCGCGGATCGGTGATGCGATGCGCGAGGGCACCATCGTCGGTCAGCAGCAGCAAGCCTTCCGAATCCCGATCCAGTCGTCCGGCCGGATATACCTTCGGCGGCAAGCCGAAGTCGGCCAGCGTGCGCCGCGGTTGCGCGCTGCGATCGGTGAACTGACACAGCACGTCGAACGGCTTGTTGAACAGGATGAGCATGCCCATCCTCCGGGAAATCAGTGGATCGTCGCGGCACTGGCCGGCTGGGACGTGGCCGCTGGCGCGACACTATTCGCCGATGCCGGGTCCTGCGCAAGTCCGGCATCCGGCGCGGTAACCACGTAGCCGCGCGCCTGCAGTGCCGCGAGGTAACCGTCCGGGGCCAGCAGGTCGTGCATCGGCAGCACCGCGAAGGTCTGCGCGTTCGCCGCCAGCGCCGCATCGACCGCGGCCAGCCAGGTCTCTTCGATCCGGTGTGGCAGGTTGTCGATGCCGAGCGACTTGGCGAAACCCGCGCCGGTGATCGCGGACTGGCAGGTACTGCGCCAGGCGCTTTCGGGCACGGTCCGCAGGGTTTCGATGTCGCCGGTGGCCCAGGCGTTGGCGCGCGCGCGGAAATTGGGCAACTCGTGATCGACCGCCTCCAGCACCACGCGCAGGCAGGCAATGCCGTCGGGGCCGGCGGCCGCGAATGCCTTCACCGCCTGCCGCGGTTCCTTGATTTCCAGCGTGGTGTCGGGCTTGACGGTCTTGACGCCGTGTTGCCTGGCCAGGGTCTCGATGGTGTCGGTCACCTCGCCGTCGCCATGCAGGCCGTTCGCCTTCAACGCCTTCTTCATCATCTTGCCGGCTGCGATGAGGGGACGGAAGCGCTCGATCGAATAGTCGTCGCCGAAGTAACGTTCCCGCGCGTAGTACCAGCGCGCGTAGACATCGGGCGGCAGCACGTCGTGCAGGGTCTTGCCGTCGGGATTGCGCTGCGCGCGATAGACCGACGGCAACAGAAACAGTTTGCCGAACCAGTTGGTGTCCACCTTCAGCTTGACACCGGGCGATTCGAGCACCGCTTGGGAAGCCGCGATCGTTTGCGCGACCTGGTTCGAGCGCCATTCGATGCCGGCCGGCAAGGTCGGCACCACGCCGAGTATCCACAGCACGTGGTCGCCGCGCGTCACTTTCCACAGGCCCGGTCCCGGCATCACGCCGGTCACGTTGATCGCCTGCAGGGTGACGATCGACGAAGCCGGCGCGGGCGTTGCAGCGGTCGTGGATGCGACGGGTACGGATGTCCCGGCGTTTGCCGCGAATGCGGCCAGGCATGCGGCGCAGGTTGCAAGCCGGGCGGCCGGCCTTCGGCGGGCTCGAATGCCCGGCGCGGGCGGCGTCGCCAGGGTGGGCCGTTGATGGTGGAGCATCGATCGCACGCAGCATCCTTTTCGTTTGCGCCGCAGGCGACGGCGTGACCTGTCACTGACCGCAAGCGGCGGCGACGGTTCCGGCGCGGTGCGACGCGCGGCCGGAATGCATGAGCTTATGCGGTTCGGCCGCGAAGCGGAATCGCAGTCTTGGTAAGCTCGAAAGCTTGAGTGCCGAGACGAGGATCGCATGCCCGAATCCGCCGACAGCATCCCCGAATTCCTGCCGCATGACGGTCCCTTGCGCGAAGACGTGCATCGGCTGGGCATCCTCGTGGGCCGGATGCTGGCCGAGCAGGAAGGCGAGGCGTTCTATCAGCGCGTGGAAGGCGTGCGTACGGCCGCCATCCGGCGCCGCCGCGAAGGGCAGGCGGTGGATGGGCTCGCCGATTCCCTGGCGGGGTTGGATGCGGCCGACGCCGAAGCGCTGGCGCGTGCGTTCTCGGCCTGGTTCCAGGCCGTCAACACTGCCGAACGCGTGCACCGCATCCGCCGCCGCCGCGACTACCAGCTTGCCGGTGCCGCGCCACAACCGGAATCGCTGGCCGACGTGCTGGCATCGCTGAAGGCACGCGGGGTGGAAGCCGCGGAATTGCTCGACTGGCTGGCGCGCGTGGACATCGAACCGGTGTTCACCGCGCATCCGACCGAAGCCGTGCGTCGGTCGCTGCTGGAAAAGGAAGCAGCGATCGTGCGGGCGCTGGTCGAAGGTTTCGATGCCTCGCGCACGCCACAGGAACGCGCGGTCGATCACCAGCGCCTGCTGACCGCGCTGACCGCAGGCTGGCAGACCGCCGAGGCGTCGGCGATACGGCCCAGCGTGCAGGATGAATTCGAGCACGTCAGCTTCTACCTCGCAGGTCCCCTTTATCGCGTGCTGCCGGTGTTCTACGAATCGCTGGAGCACGAACTCGAGCGGGTCTACGGCGTCCGTCCCGAGTTGCCGCGGCTGCTGCGTTTCGGTTCCTGGGTGGGTGGCGACATGGACGGCAATCCGAACGTCGGCGCCGATACCCTCCGCGAGACGCTGCGTGCACAGCGTGCGATGGTGCTGGCGCGCTATCAGGCCGAATGTGCCCACCTGGAACGACTGCTCAGTCAGACCGACGATCGCGCAGAGGTTTCCGATGCGCTGCGCCGGCGGCTGGACGGCTATCGCCAGCGCCTGCCGCAAGCGGCCGCCGCGATCCGGCCGCGCCACGCAAACATGCCGTACCGCTGCCTGCTCACCTTGATGGCTGCGCGGCTTGACGCCACCGGCAAGGGCGACGTGGAACGCTACGCCAATGCGGCCGAGTTCCAGGCCGACGTGGAACTGATCGCCGAAAGCCTCGCCGCGCACAAGGGCGAACACGCCGGGTTGTTCGGCGTGCGCCGGTTGCTCCGCCGCGTGCGCACCTTCGGGTTCCATCTGGCGCGACTGGACGTGCGGCAGGACGCACGCGTGCACGACGACGTCCTCGCCGTGTCGCTGGGCGATCCGGAATGGGCGGGCCGGCCAGCGGACGATCGCGCGAAGCGCCTGCGTGCGTTGGCGGCCGGAGAGGCCACGTTGACCGCGCACGACGACCCGGATGCGGCGCACCTGCAGGCGGTGTTCACGACGCTGGCCGAGGCGCGGCGGGATTACGGGCCGGACGCCACCGGCCCCTACATCATCTCGATGGCGCGCTCGGCCGCCGACGTGCTGGCCGTGCTGGCTCTGGCGCGAGACGGCGGCCTGGTCGAACACGACGGCGTCCCGCTCGACATCGCGCCGCTGTTCGAGACGGTCGACGACCTGAGGCGCGGTGCCGCCACGTTGCGCGCGCTGCTGGACGATCCGGTGTATCGCGAACACCTGTCGCGCCGGGGCGACCGTCAGTTGATCATGCTCGGCTATTCCGACAGCGCCAAGGATGGCGGCATCCTCGCCGCGCGCTGGGCGCTGCAGCGCGCGCAGGTGGAACTGCTGGAAGTCGCGCGCGAGGCCGGCATCGGCCTGACTTTTTTTCACGGCCGGGGTGGTTCGGCGAGCCGCGGCGGTGGCAAGGTGACGCCGGCCCTGATGGCTTCACCCCGCGGCGCGGTGGCCGGCCGCCTGCGCGTCACCGAACAGGGTGAAGTGATCCACCGCAAGTACGGCATCCGCGCGCTGGCGCTGCGCAACCTCGAACAGACGGCAGGTGCGGTGCTGCGCGCCAGCCTGCGACCGCGCGAAGCGGAACCACGCGAAGGGCCGTGGCGCGAACGCATGGGCGTGCTGGCGCGGCACAGCCGCGAGGCGTATCGCGCGCTCGTCGAACGTCCCGGTTTCTTCGATTACTTCCGCGCCGCCACGCCGATCGACGTGATCGAACGCATGACCATGAGCTCGCGCCCCGCCAGCCGCCGCAGCATGCACGGCGTCGAGGATCTGCGCGCGATCCCTTGGGTGTTCTCGTGGACGCAATGCCGTTCCATCATTACCGGCTGGTACGGGCTGGGCAGCGCGCTCGAGCATGGTGCGGAAGCGTACGGCGAGGCGGAACTGGGGGAAATGGCGCGCGAATGGCCGTTCCTCGCGAACGTGCTGGATGACGTGGAGATGCTGCTGGCCAAGTGCGACCTTGGCATTGCCGAAGTCTTCTCGAAACTCGCCGGATCCCTGCACGCCGAATTCTTCGGCCTGATCGACGATGAATTCGTGCGCACCCGCCGCTGGTTGCTCAAGCTGAAAGGCAGCGACATGCTGTTGCGTGGAGATCCGCGCCTCGCGATGTCGATCCGCCTGCGCAATCCTTACGTGGATCCGATGAGCCTGCTGCAGGTGGACCTGTTGCGGCGGTGGCGTGCCGGTGGCCGCCGCGACGAAGCACTGCTGCGTGCATTGGTGGCCTGTGTCAACGGCGTATCGCAGGGCCTGCAGAACACCGGTTGAGGAGTTCGCCGCGGGTCACCCCGCGCCGATCCGGGGCTGGGCATGGTCGCCGCACCGCTTGCCTGTCGCTGATGCCCCGCGGCATCGTCGCGTTGTCAAGGACGCTTGACAATTGCGACACCGTTCCCTAGTCTCGCATGTCAAGTCAACTTGACATGACGCACATGTCTGCAGCCGCCGTGGGGAAAAAGATGCCGATGGACAAGATGAGCGAGTGGCCGACATGGCTGCGCTGGAGCGCCTGGCTGGTCAGCTGGGCGGTGTACCTGGGCGGCTTTGCATTGTTGCTGATGTTCCACAGCCTCGTTGTGCAAGGCCTTGCCTTGGCGGTGATCTGCATGGGCCTGGTGCTGCTCACGCATGCGACCAAGGCCGTGCTGAACGAGCGCATGCGCAAGGTGGACCGATGGCAGGTGCGCGTGGTCCTGCCCGCGTTCGTGGTCTACATGGTGCTGATGTTGGATGTGTGGCCAACGTACTCCCGCATCGAGCTGCCGTGGCTGAAGGTAATCGTGGCGCTGTTGCCGTTGCTGCCGCTGGTGGTCGTGGTGTGGGCGATGATGCGGTACATGGCGCATTGCGACGAACTCGAACGCCGCCAGCAATTGGAGGCCATCGGTATCGCCGCGGCCGTGGTCAGCCTGGTCGGCTTCGCGCTCGGCCTGTTGGCCGCCACCAAGTTGATCGCGGTGGACGGCGCCCTGGTGTTGCTGTTGATTTTCCCGGCATTGTGCGTCGTCTACGGGCTGGCGTGCGGCTGGAACAGATGGCGCTGGCGTGGTCGATGAAAAACCGTGTACGCGAATTGCGCGAGGCCCAAGGCTGGTCGCAGGGCGAGTTGGCGGAGCGCCTGGATGTATCGCGCCAGACCATCAACGCCATCGAAACCGGCAAGTACGACCCCAGCCTGCCGCTTGCCTTCAAGCTGGCGCGGCTGTTCAAGCAACGCATCGAATCGATGTTCGACCCGGATGAGGAACGCTGAATGAAGATGAATTCGCGCATGTTGCTGCGCATCGCCGCCGTGGTGGTCATCGCGGCCGTGCTCGGGTGGCAATGGTGGGGCAAGCATCACGCGCCGGCCAAGGCCGCAGGCGATATTCCGGACGCCGGTATTCCCGCTCCCACGGCCTCCGCATCCACGCCCGCCAGGCCGGTGAAGCCCGCGCCGCCGGCAACCATGAAGCTGGGCGACCTCACGCTGACCGCCTGCGCGCTCAAGCAACACGGTTCCGCCGCCACCATCCCCGCGTTCTGCACGAAGTTCCCGGTGCCGGAGAATCGCGCCGATCCGGCATCGCGCAAGATCGACCTGAAGGTCGCGATCGTCAAGAGCGACTCGGCGGTGCCCGAAAAGGATCTCGTGGTCTACCTGGCCGGCGGCCCTGGCCAGTCGGCAACGCAAACCTGGCCGCAGCTCGCGGCCGCGTTCGAGCCGCTGCAGAAACACCACGACATCCTGTTGCTCGACCAACGCGGCACCGGCGGATCGAATCCGCTGTCGTGTCCGGAAGTCGAGAAGGCGCAGAAGGGGCAGGAGGATCTGCCGTTCGACGCCGCGCGCGCCAAGGCGGACATCGCGCAGTGCCTGGCCGAAGTCCGGAAGAAGGCCGACCCGCGCTACTACACCACCACCATCGCGGTGGCCGATCTGGAAGCGGTGCGCCAGGCGTTGGGCGCGCCGAAGCTGGACCTCGTCGGCATTTCCTATGGCACGCGCATGGCGCAACAGTACGCTGCCGCGCACCCCGACGCGGTGCGCAGCATCGTGCTCGACAGCGTGGCGCCGAATTCGCTGATCCTCGGCGAAACGTTCGCGTCCGACCTCGAGCGCGCGCTGAAACTGCAGGCCGATGCCTGCCTCGCGACGCCGGCGTGCAAGCAGGCGTTCGGCGACTGGCGCAAGACGCTGCTGGATCTGCATGCACGGCTCGAAGCCAAGCCGGTCCCTGACGTCACGTTTCCCGATCCGCGCACGTTCCAGCCGGTGACCCGCACCGTCACTGCCGACACGCTGGCTTCGGTGGTGCACCTGTTCGCCTACAACGCCCAGGCGTCCACGCTGTTGCCGCTGGCGGTCGCGCAGGCGGCCAAGGGCAACTTCACGCCGCTGCTCGGGCAATCGCAACTCGGCCGGGGCGAACTCGGCGGCAGCATGGATGCCGGCATGCAGCTCTCGGTGATGTGTTCGGAGGACGCGCCGTTCCTGAAGCCACGCCCGGAGGATGCCGCCACGTTGCTGGGGACGCAGGCGATCGAGCGCATCCAGGTCGCCTGTTCGGTGTGGCCGCACGGCAGCGTACCGAAGGATTTCCACCAGCCGTTCAGGTCGTCCATCCCGACGCTGATCCTGTCCGGCGAACGCGACCCGGTCACCCCGCCGCGCTTCGCTGCCGAGGTGCTGAAGGGTCTCTCGAACGGTCGCGTGCTGACACTCAAGGGCATGGGCCACGGCGAACTGACGATCGGCTGCATGCCGAAACTGGTGTACGAATTCGTCGACAAGCTGGATCCGAAACAGCTCGATGCCACATGCCTGAAACGCATCGCGCCGCTGCCCGCGTTCGTGAGCTTCAATGGCGCGGCGCCCTGACGAGTCGGGCAACGGGATGAGACGCCCGCACCGAAAAGGCATTCATGCCCCCACAACCCCTGCCCGCTTGACCCGAGGGGTAGACCAAGCCGCGGAGTCCCGCTCATGATTGAAGTCAAGAATCTGCACAAGGCGTTCGGCAAGGTGAAGGCCGTGGACGGGGTCACCTTCACCGCCCGCGACGGCGAGATCACCGGCCTGCTGGGCCCGAACGGCGCCGGCAAGACCACCACGCTCAGGATGCTCTACACCCTGATGAAGCCCGCTTCGGGGCAGGTGCTGGTGGACGGCATCGACGCGGCGGTCGATCCGATCGCGGTGCGTCGCCGGCTGGGCGTACTGCCCGATGCACGCGGCCTCTACAAGCGCCTGACCGCGCGCGAGAACATCGAATACTTCGCGCGCCTGCACGGTATCGAAACCACGTTGATGCACCGGCGCCGCGAGAAGCTGGTCGACGCGCTCGAGATGCGCGACATCCTGGATCGTCGCACGGAAGGGTTCTCGCAAGGCCAGCGCGTGAAGACCGCGATCGCACGCGCACTGGTGCACGATCCGAAGAACGTGATCCTGGACGAACCGACCAACGGCCTCGACGTAATGGCCACCCGCGGTTTGCGCGCGTTCATGCGCAACCTCAAGGCCGAGGGCCGTTGCGTGTTGTTCTCCAGCCACATCATGCAGGAGGTCGCGATCCTGTGCGACCGCATCGTGGTGATCGCCGCCGGGCGCGTGGTCGCCGACGAATCGCCGGATGCGCTGCGTGCGCAGACCGGCGAAACCAACCTCGAGGATGCCTTCGTGAAACTGATCGGTAGTGAAGAAGGGCTTGCCGCATGAGCGCGATGCTGACGGTATGGTGGAAGGAAATCCGCGAAAACCTGCGCGACAAGCGCACGGTGTTCAGTGCATTGATCTACGGGCCGCTGATCGGACCGGTGATGTTCGTGGTGCTGATGAACGTGGTGGTCGGCCACGAGATGAAAAAGGCGGAAGGCCCGCTGAAGGTGCCGGTGATCGGCGCCGGACACGCACCCAACCTGATCGAGGCGTTGAAGCAGCAGGGCCTGGTGCCGCAGCCGCCCGTGGCCGACCCGGACAAGGCGGTGCGCGATCGCGACGCGGACGTGGTGCTGCGCATTCCTGCCGACTTCGGCAAGGCCTGGTCGAAGGGCGAACCCGCGCAGGTCGAAGTGATTTTCGACGCTTCGCAGCAGAACAGCGGCACGCCGACCAAGCGCCTCGAGCGCATGCTCAAGCACTATAGCCAGGAACAGGGCGCGCTGCGGTTGCTGGCCCGCGGCCTTTCGCCCGGCATCGCGGCGCCGGTGGTTGTCAGCGAGCGGGATCAGTCGACGCCCCAATCGCGCGCCGGCATGTTCCTGAACTTCCTGCCGTACTTCTTCGTGATCGCGGTGTACATCGGTGGCATGTACCTGGCCATCGACCTGACCGCGGGCGAACGCGAACGGCAGTCGCTGGAACCGTTGTTCGCCAATCCGGTGGCGCGGTGGCGCATCCTGGCCGGCAAGCTTGGCGCGATCAGCGCGTTTTCCCTGGCCAGTCTGGTACTCACCGCGGTCGGATTCTCGGTTGCCGGCCACCTGATGCCGGCCGAGAAGCTCGGCATGGCGTTCGATCTGGGCCCCGGCTTCATCGCCGATGCGATCCTGCTGGAACTGCCGCTGATCGCGTTCTTCGCGGTGCTGGAAACCCTGGTCGCGGCCTTCGCCAAAAGCTACCGCGAGGCGCAGACTTATCTCGGCCTGCTCATGATCATCCCGATCATTCCGTCGATGATGATGGGCTTCCTGCCGGTCAAACCGGCGCACTGGATGTATGCCGTGCCGTTGCTGGGCCAGCAGATCGGCATCAGCGACCTGTTGCGGGGCAACCCCGTTTCAGCGGGCGACATCGGCCTCGCGCTGGTCTGCGGGTTCGCCCTGGCGTTCGTGATCGGCATCGGCACCGCGTTGGTGTACCGCAGCGAGCGGCTGGCGATTTCTGCGTGATTTCCGCTGGGACGGGCGGGGCGAAGCGAATGCTGGTGGCGTGGCGGGGGGTCAGGCAAGGGTTCGGGTTCGTGAGGTGCTGGCGCTCCGCCCTACCCCCACCCCGCCCTCACCCGGAAAGAGAGGCGAGTGATGGCCACGCTGCGCGCGGCAAACGGTATTGGATCGAGCGGGGCCGAAAATAAAATGCCCCGAGAGCCAGGGGGGAGCTCTCGGGGCGGGCGATGCCAAACCTGGGGAGGGGTCTGACACCGGGGGTTCGCTCAGGGAGGTGAGTGAACCGGGACGCCGTTGCGTGCGTCCGAAACGTTAGATGGGGCCCGCCTGGGGAAGTTCAAATTCTTTTTTCGGGAGAGTTTAGCCTTCGTTCATTCGCTGCTTCACGGCGACGTTTGGACGGCCAAACCGGGTTGCCCGGAAACTCGAATCACGCGTCGTCCATGGACCCAACGCAAAATTAATGGGCCTCGCCCCAACTCGTGCCGGAGCCGATATCGACCAGCAGCGGCACGCTGAGTTCCGCGGCGCCCTGCATACGTATGCGGACCCCCTCGCGGACGGCTTCCACCACGTCGGCGCGAACTTCGAAGACCAGTTCGTCGTGGACCTGCATCAGCATGTGGGCGTCGTCGTCACGTTTTCCTAACCAATCGTCGATCGACACCATGGCGCGCTTGATGATGTCCGCGGCGGTGCCCTGCATCGGTGCGTTGATTGCGGCGCGCTCGGCGCCGGCGCGTTGCGCGGCATTGCGTGAACGCAGCGCGTCGAGATAAAGCCTGCGCCCGAACAGGGTTTCCACGTAGCCGTCGCGGCGGGCCTGCTCACGGGTCGAATCCATGAACGCCTTCACGCCGGGATAACGCTCGAAGTAACGCTGCACGTATTCGGCCGCTTCGCCGCGCGGGATCCCGAGGCGTTGCGCAAGGCCGTGTGCGCTCATGCCATACATCAGCCCGAAATTGATCATTTTTGCGACACGCCGGTGCTCGGCCGCCACCTCGTCCACCGGCACGCCGAAGACCTCGGCGGCGGTGGCGCGGTGCACGTCCTGATCGTGCCGGAAGGCGCGGGTGAGCCCGGGATCCCCCGACATGTGCGCCATGATCCGGAGTTCGATCTGCGAGTAGTCCGCCGCCAGCACCCGCCAGCCTTCCGGGGCGATAAAGGCTTCCCGGATGCGCCGGCCTTCCTCGTTGCGGACGGGGATGTTCTGAAGGTTCGGATCGGTGGACGAAAGCCGGCCCGTCGCGACGGCGGCCTGGTTGTAGCAGGTATGCACGCGGCCGGTACGCGGATTGACCATTTCCGGCAGCTTGTCGGTGTAGGTCGAACGCAGCTTCGCGAGTTGCCGATAATCGAGGATCATCCGCGGCAGTTCGTGGTCCCCCGAGATCGCCTCCAGTGCCTCCTCGTTGGTCGAAGGTTGTCCGGTCGGCGTCTTGAGCTTCGCCGGCAGACCGAGTTCGCCGAACAACAGCGCCTGCAACTGCTTGGGCGAATCGACGTTGAATTCGCGTCCGACGATCTTCTGCATGCCGGCTTGCAGCGCAAGCATGCGCCTGCCGAGTTCCTGGCTTTGCAGGCGCAGCGCCCCCGCGTCGATCAACACACCGCGCTGCTCCATCCGCGCCAGCACCGGCACCAGCGGCATTTCGATATCGGTGAACAGCTTCCGCTGCGCAGGCTGCGCTTCGAGTAGCGGCCACAGCGTGCGGTGCAGGCGCAGCGTGACGTCGGCATCCTCGGCCGCGTAATCGCGCGCGATGTCGAGGTCGACCTGCGAGAACGGAATCTGCTTCGCGCCCTTGCCGGCGACATCCTCGTAACGGATGGTGTCGTGGTCCAGCCAGCGCTTGGCAAGCGTGTCCATGTCGTGGCGGTTGGCGGTCGCGTTCAGCACGTACGACTCCAGCATCGTGTCGAAGGCGATGCCGCGCATGGTGATGCCGTAGTTCGACAGCACGTTGCAGTCGTATTTCGCGTGCTGGCCGACTTTGGGCCGACCGGCGTCTTCCAGGATCGGCTTCAATGCCGCCAGCGTGTCTTCGAGGCCAAGCTGTTTCGGCGCGCCCGGATAGTCATGGCCGACCGGGATGTAGCAGGCGCTGCCGGCTTCGACCGAGAAGGAAAGCCCCACCAGGTGCGCCCGCATGGGGTCAAGCGAAGTCGTTTCGGTGTCGAAGGCGACGAGTTCCGCGCCGCGCAACTTCGTGAGCCACGCGTCGAGTTGTTCGCGCGTGGTAACGAGTTCGTAGCGTGTCGCGGAATGCGCGGCCGCGAGCTCGACACCCGGAACCGACGCGGCTCGCGGCGGGTTGCCCGGCTCGCTGCCCGCGGGTTTCGTGGGTGGCGGAAGACCCGCCTTCCCGGGTACCGGGTCGTGCGGTTTGCCAGGCTCCGCCCCTTCAAGTTCCCTGAGCGCCTGCCGGAACTCATATCGCGCGTACAGCTCGCGCAGTGCCTCGACATCGCGCTCGCGCAGCAGCAGGTCGGCGGGACCGTGGTCCAGCACGACGTCGGTCTTGATGGTCGCGAGTTGGCGCGAAAGCGGCAATTGCGCCACCGCCGCACGCAGGTTCTCGCCGATCTTGCCGCCCACCTTCGCGGCGTTGGCGATCACGTCGTCGAGGGTCCCGTATTCGTTCAGCCATTTCGCGGCGGTCTTGGGGCCGCACTTGGCGACACCCGGGATGTTGTCGATCGAATCGCCCATCAGCGCGAGGTAGTCGGTGATGCGTTCGGGCGGCACGCCGAACTTCGCGACCACGCCATCGCGATCCATGCGGGTACGGCTCATGGTGTTGACCAGCGTCACGCCCGGGCGCACCAGTTGCGCGAAATCCTTGTCGCCGGTGGACACCTCCACCTCGATGCCGTCCGTCGCCGCGCGGGTTGCCAAGGTGCCGATCACGTCGTCGGCTTCCACGCCCTCGACGCGCAGGATCGGGAAACCCAAGGCATCGACGATCTTCATCATCGGCTCGACCTGCGCGCGCAGGTCGTCCGGCATGGGCGCGCGATTGGCCTTGTACTGGGCGTACAGGTCGTCGCGGAAGGTCCGTCCCGGTGCGTCGACCACGAAGGCCGCGTAATCGGGCTTTTCGTTCAGCGTCGCACGCAGCATGTTGACCACGCCGAACAGTGCACCGGTCGGTTCGCCCGCGGCGTTCGTCAGCGGCGGCAATGCGTGAAACGCGCGATACAGATAGCTGGAGCCATCGATGAGTGTGAGCTTGGCCATGCGCGGATTGTCGCATGGTGTCGCCGCATGCACGCTGCGCTCACGCGGTACGTGTATGCTGATCCGGACTGTCGCTTCGGGAGACGGACCGTGAAAGCGCTCGTTTGGTTTTCCGCGTGTGCCTTGCTGGTCGGCGCGCCCGCCGCGCAGGCGCAGCAGGTACTCGCGGCTTCGTCGTCGGCACCACCGTCGGGTTCCGCGCTGCCGCCACCCGGCATCAACGATCCGGGCGCGAAACCGCAATCGATCCCGCTTCCGAGCACCGGCATTCCTCCGTCCGTCGCGCCGGCCGCGCGGCAGAAGGATGGCAACGGCGACAGCACCAACGTTTCGGTGCGTACCAACGAGAATGGCGACACCATCGAGGAGTACCGCCGCAACGGCAGCGTGTACATGGTGCGCGTCACGCCGAAGAACGGCGTTACCCAAACTTACAGGATCAACGACAACCCGAGTGGCAACCTGATGCACGACCCGAAAACGGGTCCGGTGTCACCCGTGTATTACGACATCTACAAGTGGGGTGGTCCGAAGAAGCCTGCCGGCCGCGCGCCTGCCGGGGCATCGACCAGCGGCGGGTGAGCTGCCCGGTCGCGTGTCCGTCCCGCGTGCCGGTCGGCCTTCCTTGACCGGCCCGTGGGCGCAGCGCATGCCCGCCGCGTTCACACATCCAGTTCCGGATAGTGCCGGAATATGCCGTCGTTGTTGAACGGGATGCGACGCGGTGAGTCGAGGTAGACGGCGAGCGCGGGACGCGCGGCAACCTGTTCGCGCAACGCGACGCAAAGCGGCAACGTGTTTTCCAGCCGGCGCATCGTGCGCGGAAACGCAAAGCGCAATCCCTCCATGACCTGGAACAGCGAGAGGTCGGCATAGCTGGTCGCGTTGCCCACGAGACAACGCTGCCGGCCGCGCGCGTTGTCCGCCAGCACGCGTTCGAAGTAGCCCAGGAACTTCGGCAGCCGTTCGCGCCGCAGGTGGCCGGCGCGGCGTGCGGCCTCGTCGCGCTGGTCCTCGTAGTAGAGGCCGCTCGCGATCGGATGGTGGCAATCGTGGATTTCGGCAACCAGATCCGAGATCGTCAGTTGCAGTTGATGCGTCCACAGCCGCCCGGATTCGTCGCGTGGCGCGAGCAGCAGGCGCGGACCCAGGAACAAGAGGATGTTCGCGGTTTGCGCGATCACGCGCCGGCCCGCTTTCAGGAACGGTGGCGCGAATGGCGGATGGCCGGCGCCCGGCGCGTCCATGTGCTGCGACAAGGCCCTTGCGCCGCCGCCCGAGCGTTCGGGCAGCCGGGCGACATCGACGTAATCGGCGCCGGCATCTTCCAATGCGAGCCGCACGAATTCGCCGCGTCCCTGGATCGTCGGCCAGTAGTACAGTTCGTATTTCACGACCGGACCAGACTAGCAGCGGCGAGGTGAACCGGCGCTCGTGGGGGCGGGGCAGCCGCAGGATCGGCAACCGAGACGTAGCGAATCCCAAACGGTCAGTGGCGGAAATGCCGGGTCCCGGTAAACACCATCGCCATGTCGTGCTCGTCCGCGGCGTCGATGACTTCCTGGTCGCGCATCGAACCGCCGGGCTGGATGATCGCGCGCACCCCGGCGCCGGCGGCCAGGTCGATGTTGTCGCGGAACGGGAAGAACGCGTCCGAGGCCATGACGCTGCCATCGGTGGAAAGCTTGGCGTCGGCCGCCTTCATCGCGGCGATCTTCACGCTGATCACCCGGCTCATCTGGCCTGCACCGATCCCGACGGTAGCGCCATCTTTCGCGTACACGATCGCGTTCGATTTCACGAACATCGCGACGTGCCATGCGAACAGCAGGTCGCGCAATTGCTCGGCGTCCGGCACGCGCCGCGAAACCACTTTCAGGTCGGACAGCATCAGCGTGTCGACGTCGGTATCCTGAACCAGGACGCCGCCCCCGACGCTGCGCAGCTGGCGCGCCGCGATGTCGGGTTCGGCAGGCCACTCGCCGGTCGCGAGCGCGCGCACGTTGGGCTTCCTGCGCAGCGCCGCCAGTGCCTCCTCGTCGAACGACGGCGCCACCATCACTTCGACGAACTGCCTCGAAAGGATCGCCTGCGCGAGCGCGCCGTCGATCGGCCGGTTGAACGCGATGATGCCGCCGAATGCAGAGGTGGCATCGCAGGCGAAGGCGCGCTCGTAGGCCTCCACCGGATTGGCCGCCAGCGCCACGCCGCACGGATTGGCGTGCTTGACGATCACGCACGCGGGCGTCTTGTCGAAGGCCTTCACGCATTCCAGCGCGGTGTCGGCATCGACGATGTTGTTGTACGACATTTCCTTGCCGGCCAGCACCGTGGCGCCCGCGACGGTGCCGGCAGTGGCGCGGCCGTCGAGGTACAGCGCGGCGGCCTGGTGCGGATTCTCGCCGTAGCGCATTTCCTGCGCGCGGCGCAGCGCCAGGTGCAGCGTCGGCGGATAGGCTTCGCGCGGCTCGCCATCGGTGCGCGCGGAAAGCCAGTCCGCGATCATGCCGTCGTAGCGCGCGGTGTGCGCGAACACCTTGGCCGCAAAACGGCGGCGCTGCTCGAACGACGTGCCGCCGTCGCGGCGCAGCGTCTCGATGAGTTCCGGGTAGTCGGCGGGGTCGCACACGACCGCCACGCGCTCATGGTTCTTCGCGCCGGCCCGCAACATCGCGGGGCCACCGATGTCGATCTGCTCGATGGCTTCCTCGTACGTGGTGCCGGCGTGCGCGACGGTGCGCGCGAACGGATACAGGTTCACCACCAGCAGGTCGATCGGCAGGATCGCGTGCTCGCGCATCACCAGGTCGTCGACACCGCGTCGACCCAACAGGCCGCCGTGCACCGCGGGGTGCAGCGTCTTGACGCGGCCGCCCATGATTTCCGGGAATCCGGTCACGTGGCTGACGTCGCGGACCGGCACGCCGGCTTCGCGCAGGGCAGCCGCGCTGCCACCGGTGGAAATCAGCTCCACGCCCAGTGCGTGGAGCGCCCGGCCGACGTCGGCCAATCCGGTTTTGTCCGATACGCTCAGCAATGCACGGCGCGTGGTGACGATGCCCGATCCGGTCATGTGTGTGGGTTGTCCTGTGTGGTCAGTCGAGGCCGAAGTCGCGCAGCTTTTTTCGCAACGTGGCGCGATGGATGCCCAGGATTTCAGCGGCACGGCTCTGGTTGCCGCCGCTCCAGGCCAGCACTTCGCGCAGCAACGGCGGTTCGATTTCGCGCAACATCCGCGCATACAAGCCTTCGCGGCAAGGCGTGCCGTTGAGGTCGGCGAGATAGCGGCGGGCATTCAGCGCCATGCAGTCGCCCAGCGTGGGCGTGCCCCCGTGCGCGGGGGCCGGGGCGTCGGAGGGCGCCGGCAATGCGTTCGGCTGGAGATGGCCCATGAAGCGTCTGCGTTTCGACCTTGGCGCACGGGCAACGCGCCCGTGCGAACCGGGGAGTCTAGCAGCGGATGCCGATGCGGCGCATATCGCGCGGTCATTCAAAACCGAACTGGAACGCGACCGCGCGCCGGCCGGGGTCGGCCACCTCGAACGCGACCACTGCGGTGGCGCCGGGCGCGATGCCCGCGTCGAGCCGGGTCGAGTCGGTCATGTACTCGGACGGGCGGAAACGCCGCATTGCCACCGGCCGGTTGTCGAGATCATTGAGTTCCACCACCACCACCGGCCAGGGCTGGCTGAATGCGGCGTTGTTGCGCACGGTGGCCGTGATGGTCAATGCACCGGCGGTGTTCGGGTCGGGGCGGACGTCACGCGACAGCAATTCCAGCTTGGCCGTGTCCTTGATCAGCGGCAGGTTGCACGGAGCGACGCGGCAGATGCGTGCCATCCAGGCTTGTGTGGAGGGATTCCGGAACAGTTCGGCCCGGTCGGCCCACGCCAGTTGCACGGCCAGCATCAAGGCCAGCAGGACGCAACCGAGTACCCATGCCACGCCGGTGCGCGAGAAGCGGCGACGCGGTCGCACGTAGACCGGCGCGGCTTCCGCTTCGATGTCCTCCGCGGCCGGGAGCCCGGTCGCGACATCGGCAGGAGGTTCGTCGCCGGGAACCGCTTCTGCATCGCCGCTCGATTCGCCGGGCGGCGCGATCGGCGCCTCTTCGAAGGCCGCTGCCGCCGCGGGCACGGCGCCTGGCGCCTCCGGGATCTCCGGCACTTCGGCCGCGGATTCCGCGGCGCCGGGATATTCCGCAAATGCCTCGGGAATTTCATCGCGCACCGGATCGTCCGCGCTTCCCGCACGTGCATCCGGCAGATCGTCTTCCAACGGGAAGTCGATGGTCCAGTTTTCGATGTCGGCGTGCCTATCCGTGGCCGAGGGTGGTTCATCCGACGGCTCGAGCGCCGTGGTCAGTTCCGATTCGAAATCCGAGAACCAGTCGTCGGCGCCGCCCGCGGACCCGTCCTCCGGCGAAGACGTTGATGCCGGCGCGGCGTCTGCTCCGGGTTGGGCCTTCTTCTGGCGTGCTTTCCTCGCCGCCGATTCGAATGCGGTCGGCGGCACGGCTTCGGTCAGGGTGGGGGCGCGTTCGCCCGGTGCCTGCTCGGGCAGCGGCGCCAGGGGTTCCGTGGGCAACGTATCCGAAAGCGTGCGCAGTGCGTCGAAGCGTTGGTTGCAACGACCGCAACGCACGATGCCGAGCGAAGCCTGCAACGCGTCCTCGTCGATCGCGTAAACCGTGAGGCATTCCGGGCACTGGGTGTACATGCGGCGATTGTAGGCCACGCCGCCCGCCGCGACGGGCTATTCGCGGACCCCTTCGATGCGAACCCAGTCCTCGCGATGCGTCGCGCGCAGCTCGCCGAATCCGCAGGCGCGATAGCGGTTGAGCAGTTCGGTTTCCTGGCCGCCAAGGATGCCCGACAACGCGAAGGGCGTGCCGGGTTTGCACAGCGCCGCGAAACGCGGCGCCAGTTCGGCGAGCGGTCCGGCGAGGATATTGGCGACGAACGCGTCGGCACGAATGTCCGGTGGCAGTTCGTGCGGCAGGCATGCCTGCAGGCGACCGGCCACGTCATTGCGTGTGGCATTGTCGCGCGTGGCGACGAGTGCCTGCGGATCGTTGTCCACGCCGATCGCGCATGCGGCCCCGAGTTTCAGGGCCGCGATGGCGAGTACGCCCGAGCCGCAACCGAAGTCGATGAGCGTTTTTCCGGCGAGATCGAGCCCATCCAGCCATTCGAGGCAAAGCGCGGTGGTCGGATGCGTGCCGGTGCCGAAGGCGAGGCCGGGGTCGAGGCGGACCACGATCGAAGCGTCGTCCCCGTCCGGCGGTTCGACGTTCCACGGGTAGATCCAAAGCCGCCGCCCGAACTGCATCGGCCGGTAACGGTCCATCCATGCTCGTTCCCAGTCCTGGTCGGCGACTTCGCGGAACGCAATGGCATCGGGTGCGAGGTCCGGCAGGGCATCGTGCAGCACGTGCACGATCCCCTGCCGGTCGCCGTCGGCTTCGAACAATGCCAGCAGCGACACTGAATGCCACAACGGCGTTTCGCCCACGCCCGGCTCGAAAATCGCGACTTCGTCGGGGGTGTCCGCGTCGGCGTCCATCAACGTCAGCGACAGCGCACCCAGGTCTCCCAGCGCGGCCTCCGCGCGCGGCTGGTCGGCGGCATCGAGGGTGAGTTGGAGTTCGAGCCAGGGCATGGGACAGGTGAGGAGATGGCCGCGAAATTGATGAGCGCGGAGATTCAAATGATCGCCACGCCGGGACTGTCCGCACCACTGCGCGGGGATGTCCGGAATGGCGTCGAAGCTTGTTGCGTTTCCCGGGTAGCCGGCCCGAGTTCGGTGCCCCGAACCTCAGCTTCCCAGCCCGATGTCCTTTTCCTTCTGCTCGCGGATGCGCTTCTCGAGGTAGTGGATGTTGCGTCCGCCGTGCTTGAAGCCGCTGTCGGCGAGGATGCGCTGTTGCAGCGGCAGGTTGGTCTTGACCCCCTCGATCACGGTTTCGCTGAGCGCGGTGCGCATGCGCGCGATCGCGGTCTTGCGATCGAAGCCGTGCACGATCAGCTTGCCGATCATCGAGTCGTAGTTCGGCGGAATCCGGTAGCCGTCGTAGAGATGCGTGTCGATGCGCACGCCCGGACCGCCCGGCGCCTCGAAGCGTTTGACCATGCCGGGGCTGGGCATGAAGGTATCGGGGTCTTCCGCGTTGATGCGGCATTCGATTGCGTGTCCGCGCGGCGCGATGTCTTCCTGCCTGATCGACAGCGGCTGGCCCGACGCGATCAGCAATTGCTCGCGCACCAGGTCCACGCCGGTGATCATTTCCGTCACCGGGTGCTCGACCTGGATGCGGGTGTTCATCTCGATGAAATAGAAGCGCCCGTCCTGGAACAGGAACTCGAACGTTCCCGCGCCGCGGTAGCCGATGCGGAGGCACGCGTCCACGCAGACCTTGCCGATCTCCGCGCGCAGTTCCGGCGTGATGCCGGGCGCGGGGGCTTCCTCGACCACCTTCTGGTGGCGGCGCTGCATCGAGCAATCGCGCTCGCACAGGTGCACGGCGTGGCCCTGTCCGTCGGCCAGCACCTGGATTTCCACGTGGCGCGGGTTCTCCAGGAATTTCTCCATGTAAACCATGTCGTTGCCGAACGCCGCGCGGGCCTCGGCGCGCGTGGTCGCGATCGCGTTGCCGAGGTGCGCCTCGGTATGCACGTCGCGCATCCCGCGTCCGCCGCCGCCGCCCGCGGCCTTGATCAGCACCGGGTAGCCGATCTCGCGCGCGATCTTCAGGCTGCGCTCGACGTCGTCGTTCAACGGCCCGTCCGAGCCCGGCACGCACGGCACGCCCGCCGCTTTCATGGCCTTGATCGCTTCGACCTTGTCGCCCATCAGGCGGATGGTTTCCGCGCGCGGACCCACGAACACGAACCCGGATCGCTCCACCTGTTCGGCGAAGTCGGCGTTCTCGGAAAGGAAGCCGTAGCCGGGGTGGATTGCGCTCGCATCGGTGACTTCCGCCGCGGCGATGATTGCCGGGATGTTCAAATAACTTTGTGCAGAGGGCGCCGGGCCGATGCAGATCGCCTCGTCGGCCATGCCGACGTGCTTCAGGTTCCGGTCGGCGGTCGAATGCACCGCGACCGTCTTGATGCCCATGGTCTGGCAGGCGCGCAGCACGCGCAGCGCGATTTCGCCGCGATTGGCGATGAGGACTTTGTCTAGCACGGGCATCAGCCAATCACGAACAGGGGTTCATCGAATTCCACCGCCTGGCCGTTGTCGGCCACGATGGCCACCACGGTGCCGGCGACCTCGGCCTCGATCTGGTTGAACATCTTCATGGCTTCGATCACGCCCAGCGGGTCGCCCACCTTCACCTGCTGGCCCACCTTCACGAACGGCTCCGCCCCTGGCGAGGACGCGGCGTAGAAGGTGCCGACCATGGGCGAACGCACCACCGTACCCGGCGGCAACCCCGGTTCGTCCGCGGTCGCGGGCGGGCTGGAAGCCGATGCCGCGGCCGGTGCGGGTGCCGCAACGGGTGCTGGCGCCGCGGACGTGGGCGCGGCAATCACCGGCGGCGCCGCAACGCCGCCGGTGGGGAAGCGCGACAGGCGAACGACTTCCTCGCCTTCCTTGATCTCGAGTTCCGAGAGATTGGATTCTTCCAGCAGTTCGATCAGCTTTCTGACTTTTCTGAGATCCATGATGGTCTCGCTGTGTTCGGATGGGGGATCAGGCGCTGGCCAGTCGCTTGACTGCGGCGTCCAGCGCATAGCGGTAACTGTCGGCCCCGAAACCGGCGACGACGCCAACGGCGAGGTCGGAGAAGTACGACTGGCGGCGGAACGGCTCGCGCGCGTGCGGGTTCGACAGGTGCACCTCGATGAAGGGAAGTGCGGCGGCGGCCAGCGCGTCGCGCAGCGCCACCGAAGTGTGGGTGAATGCGGCCGGGTTGATCAGGATGAACGCGGTGGTGTCGTGCCTCGCCGCCTGCACCCGCTCCACCAGTTCGTGTTCGGCGTTGGATTGGTAACTGGCGAGCATGTGGCCGGCCGCCTCGGCTTGCCGGATCAACGCGGTGTCGAGGTCGGCGAGACTTGTGCGGCCGTACACCTCCGGCTCGCGGTCGCCGAGCAGGTTGAGGTTGGGACCATGGAGAACCAGAATCTTCGCCACGCTGCGAGCGTAACCTGCGGCCGGACCGGGAGCGGCGAAGTCTGAACTGTCGTTCACCTTTTGTCCAGCGGATCGCGGGAGATGAACGAAGTTGGCGGCCTGTTTCAGGGATCGGTTGCGTTGGCTTGCTTCAACCAGTCCCCCAGCAATGCCTCGTCGACCGGTCCCAGCCTGGTTGCCAAGATGCGTCCGTCGCGGCCGACGAGCACGCTGTAGGGCAGCAAACCCGCCGTGTCGCCGAATACGGTGGTCGGGACGGGATCGGCGTCGATGCCGATCAGGATAGGATAGTCGACCGACGTGCGCTTCATGAAGGCTTCGGCCGAAGGGGGCTGCTCCATGGCGATGCCGACCACTTGCGCGCCGTCCTGTGCATGCTCGCGCTGGAAGGCGGCGAGCATCGGCATTTCCTTGAGGCACGGCACGCACCAGCTGGCCCAGAAGTTCAGCACCACCACCTTGCCGTGCCACTTGGCCAGCGTGGTGGCATGACCCGCCACGTCCGGCAACGCGTAGCCGCTCACCGAATCACCGACCGCGAAGGTCTTCACCCCGGCCGGGGCGGGCGGCTGGTCGGGCATCCGCTTCGCCCAGCCGTTCTGCAGCCACCAGCCCCCCGCGGCGGCAGCGCAGGCCAGCACCAGGATCAGGATCGTGCGACGGTCCATCATTGCGCGGCCGGCTCCATGTCGGCCTGGAGAAGCGCGTTGCGGACCAGCGACGCAGTCAGCACCGTCGGCAGTGCGCGGCCCTTGCCGCCCCCGCGCGGATACACCACGTACAGCGGCACGCCGGGTGAATGGAACGATTCCAGGTATGCGCCGATCGCAGGATCGACATCGGTCCAGTCTCCCTTCATGTATACCGCGCCGGTCCGCGCGAGCAGGTCCTTGAACCCTTGCGTGTTCAATACCGTGTACTCATTGGCCTTGCAGGTGACGCACCAGTCGGCGCCGATGTCCACGAATACCGGCGTGCCGGCGTCGCGCAATGACTGGAGCCTCGCCGGGCTGAAGGCGATCGCATCCCCGTTCGATGAAGCGGCTTGCGAGGCCGGCGCCACCACCCGCGTGACCCCGTACAGCGCCATGCCAGCCGCGATCGCCAGCACCAGCGTGAAGGCGTGCCCGAGCGTCCGATCCGGCTGCCGGCGCGCATGCCACCACAATGCGGCCGCCAGCAGCACCATCGCCACCAGTGCCAGCGCCACGGCGTCCGCGCCACGCTGGTGCGCCAGCACCCAGACCAGCCATACGGCCGACAAGTACATGGGAAACGCCAGGATCTGCTTCAGGGTTTCCATCCAGCGGCCCGGTTTCGGCAGCCAGCGCGCCAGCGCGGGCACCAGGCCGATCAGCGTCAGCGGCAGTGCGAGGCCGACGCCCAGCGCCAGCATGACCAGCAACTCGTGCGCGGCGGGCGCGACGAAGGCATACGCCAGTGCCACGCCCATGAAGGGCGCCGTGCATGGGCTCGCCACGATCACCGCCAGCACGCCCGTGAAGAAGTGTCCGGCCACTCCACCGCGCCGGGTGAGACCGGTGCCGACATTCCCCAGCCCGGCCCCGAACTGCACGACGCCCGACATCGACAATCCCACCGCGAACAGGACGCACGCCAGCACCGCCACGATCACCGGCTGCTGCAACTGGGTCCCCCAGCCGACCGCATGACCCGCACCGCGCAAGCCGAGAATCACCAGTCCTATGGCCAGGAAGGTCGCAATCACCCCCGCCGCGTAGGCCAGCGCGTGTGCTCGCGCGCGTTGTCGCGATTCGCCGCCTTCCAGCACGCCCACGGCCTTGATCGCGAGTACCGGCAACACGCACGGCATCAGGTTCAGGATCAGTCCACCGACGAACGCCAGCAGCAGGGCGAATGCCAGGCCGGTGCCGATCGGACTTGCGGCTTGTGCGGCTGTCGGTGCGCTGGCCGATGCCTGCGGAGTGGTCGCCAGTGACGACGTGATCGGATTGCGCGCCGCGCCACCGTCGACCGCGTTGTCGCCCCCCGCCGCACCGATCGGGCCACCGCCGGAAGTGGGCAGCGTGAACGTCTCCGAATTCGGCGGGTAGCAGATCTTGGGCGCCACCTCGTGGCAGCCCTGGTACTCCACCTCCACCTCCAGCGTCCCCGGCATCGCACCCGCCGCGGTGTAGGGCAGCGAAGCATCGACCGCGTCGTGGTAAATCTCCACGTCGCCGAGGTAGGGGTCGTGCTCCTTGATGCCGGGCGGCGTCTGCAACGCGCCGGCGGTGACGCCCGGCGTCAGGATCTTGGCGTGGATGCGTCCGCGATAGAGGTAGTAGTGCGGCGCGATGTCGAAATGCAGCGCAATCGTGCCCGGCTTCGCGATGACGGGCTTCAGCGCGAACGCCTCCGTCACCGGCAGCAGGCCCTCGCCGGGGCTGGTGGCCTGGGCACACGCGCCCGCGGCGACGAACAACGCCGCCGCGAAACCCATCAGGCGTATGAAAAGCTGTCGGGAGAGCATCGGGATGACCAAAAAACAGGGGCGGAGCCATATGGACCGGCCCACGCCAGGTTTCATTGTCGCAGGCCCCCGCCCGCGCTGCCACTCACCGGATTGCGGTTTCGCCCGCGAGCCAGTCGAGGTAGGCCGGCAATCCATCGGCAACTTCGAGCGCGATCAGCTCCGGCACCTCGTAGGGATGCAGTTCCGCCAGCCGGTCGCGGAGGGCGTCGAAGCGTTCGCGGGTGGTCTTGATCAGCAGCAAGACTTCCGCGTCCTCGTGGATTTCCCCCTGCCAGCGGTAGGTGGAATTCACGCCCGGCAGCCGGTTCACGCAGGCCGCCAGCCGTTCCTCGACCAGCGCACGGGCGATCCGGGCTGCGACGTCCGCATTGGGGCAGGTGGAAAGGCAGAGCAAGGGCATGGTGGTGGTCGAGCCTGATGCGGGAATTGTCGGGGGTCGGAGCGCAAAGCGGTAGGGCGGGACCCTCGCAGGGCGGCGTATCGCGCCTGTGAACCCGGGCACGGTGGGGTCCGCGACGACCCTCCCGCCATGCAGAGGCTTGAAACGGCACGTTCCGGACCTACAATTAGCACTCGCCGTTGTTGAGTGCTAACAACGCAATCCCCTTCATCCCCAACGCAGCTGGAGTCGTTATGAAGCTTCGTCCGTTGCACGACCGCGTCATCATCAAGCGCCTGGAAGCGGAAACCAAGTCCGCCGGCGGCATCGTCATCCCCGACACCGCGACCGAAAAGCCGATCAAGGGCGAAGTGGTCGCCGTGGGCACCGGCAAGATCCAGGAGGACGGCAAGGTCCGCCCGATGGCGGTCAAGGCCGGCGACAAGGTGCTGTTCGGCAAGTATTCCGGCACCGAGGTCAAGGTCGATGGCGAGGAACTGCTCGTCATGCGCGAAGAAGACCTGATGGCGATCATCGAAGGCTGATCGATCCCTCCGAATCCCAGCCGTCATTCCGGCGCGCGCCGGAATCCAGCTTCTTCGCAGCACCTGGATGCCGGTCGTCGCCGGCATGACGATCCAAAGCAAAGTCTTACAGGAACAAACCCATGGCAGCCAAAGAAATCCGTTTCTCCGAAGACGCGCGCAGCCGCATGGTGCGTGGCGTCAACGCCCTGGCCAATGCGGTCAAGGCGACCCTCGGCCCCAAGGGCCGCAACGTCGTGCTCGAGAAGAGCTTCGGCGCCCCGACCATCACCAAGGACGGCGTGTCCGTGGCGAAGGAAGTGGAACTCGCCGACAAGTTCGAGAACATGGGCGCACAGATGGTGAAGGAAGTCGCAAGCAAGACTTCCGACGCCGCCGGTGACGGCACCACCACCGCGACCGTCCTCGCGCAGGCGATGATCCGCGAGGGCATGAAGGCGGTCGCCGCCGGCATGAACCCGATGGACCTGAAGCGCGGCATCGACAAGGCCGTGGGCGCCGCGGTCGACGAGCTGAAGAAGATCTCCAAGCCTTCGTCCGATTCCAAGTCGATCGCCCAGGTCGGCACCATCTCGGCGAACGGCGACGAGAACATCGGCAAGCTGATCTCGGAAGCGATGGACAAGGTCGGCAAGGAAGGCGTGATCACGGTCGAGGACGGTTCGGGCCTCGAGAACGAGCTGGATGTCGTGGAAGGCATGCAGTTCGACCGCGGTTATCTCTCGCCGTACTTCATCAACAACCAGCAGTCGATGCAGTGCGAACTGGAAGAACCCTACATCCTGCTGCACGACAAGAAGATCTCCAACGTGCGCGACCTGCTGCCGGTACTGGAAGGCGTCGCGAAATCCGGCAAGCCGCTGCTGATCGTGGCCGAGGAAGTCGAAGGCGAAGCGCTGGCGACGCTGGTGGTCAACACCATCCGCGGCATCGTCAAGGTGTGCGCGGTTAAGGCTCCGGGCTTCGGTGACCGCCGCAAGGCGATGCTGGAGGACATGGCCATCCTGACCGCCGGCACCGTGATCTCCGAAGAGGTCGGCCTGCAGCTCGAGAAGGCCACCGTCAAGGATCTCGGCCGCGCCAAGAAGGTCGTCGTCACCAAGGAAAACACCACCATCATCGACGGCGCCGGCGACACCAAGGGCATCGAGGGCCGCATCAAGCAGATCAAGGCGCAGATCGAGGAAACGACCAGCGACTACGACCGCGAGAAGCTGCAGGAGCGCGTCGCCAAGCTGTCCGGCGGCGTGGCGGTGGTCAAGGTCGGTGCCGCGACCGAAGTCGAAATGAAGGAAAAGAAGGCGCGCGTCGAAGACGCCCTGCACGCCACGCGTGCGGCGGTCGAGGAAGGCGTGGTGCCCGGCGGTGGCGTGGCGCTGGTACGCGCGCTGGCCGCGATCGGCAAGCTGAAGAGCGACAACGAGGACCAGGAACACGGCATCGTGATCGCCAAGCGTGCGATGGAAGCCCCGCTGCGTGAAATCGTCGCCAACGCCGGCGAAGAGCCGTCGGTGGTGCTGAACAAGATCGCCGAGGGCAAGGGCAATTTCGGCTACAACGCCGCCACCGGCGAATACGGCGACATGGTCGAGATGGGCATCCTCGATCCGACCAAGGTCACCCGTTCGGCGCTGCAGAATGCGGCCTCGATCGCCGGCCTCATGATCACCACCGAAGCCATGATCGGCGAAGCGCCGAAGAAGGAAGAGCACAACCATGGCGGCGCACCGGGTGGCATGGGCGGCATGGGTGGCATGGGCGGCATGGACTTCTGATGTCCCGGATGCAAAATCGTCCCTGATTTTGCATCCGGATACGGCGGCGCGTCCTGCGCCGCCGCAGAAGCAAAGTCCAAAAACAAAAGGCCCCGCGAGCGATCGCGGGGCTTTTTTTTGCGCATGGCGCCACGACCAATGGCCCATTGCCCGGCGCATCGCCTTGGCTACACTCGCCCGGATCATCCTGCAGGGGGAATCCTATGCGCGCGATCCATCTTGCCGCCGTGGCGCTGCTCGCGGCGCTGGCGTTTCCGTTGCAGGCGGCAGTCGATGCCGCGCCCGCGCCGAAACCCAGCTTCGCGCAGCCGGCGATTTCGCCGGACGGCAGCCGAATCGCGTTCGTCTCGGGCGGTGCGATCTGGGAAGTGCCGGCGACGGGCGGCGCGGCGCACCTGCTGGTGGCGGACAAGGGCGCGGATTCACGGCCCATGTTCTCGCCGAAGGGCGACAAGCTCGCGTTCGTGTCCGATGCAACCGGCGACGGCGACATCTACGTGCTGGACATCGCCACAGGCAAGCTGTCGCGGGTGACCCATGCCGACGGCCGCGATGGTTTGAGCGGCTGGTCGCGTGACGGCAACTGGATCTACTTCGATTCCGGACGCGACAACGTGGGTGGCTTCAACGGCGTGTACCGGGTTCGTGCAGCGGGCGGCACGCCGATGCCGGTGTCGCTCGAGGCCTATCGCAACGAGGAACAGGGTGTGCCTTCGCCGGACGACTCGACCATCGCGCTGGTCGGTGGCGGCATGGGTGCGTTCCAGTGGTGGCGGCACGGCAGCGCGCACATCGATCACGGCGCGATCTGGCTGCTCACGAACGACGGCTCGCACGCGTACTCGCGCCTGACGCCCGACGATGCACGTGCCGACTGGCCGATGTGGGCGCCGGACGGGCAATCGCTCTTCTACATGGGCGACCGCAGCGGCACCGAAAACATCTGGCACGTGCAGCGCAACGGCAGCGAAGCCGCGCTGACGCATTTCACCGAAGGCCGCGTGCTGTGGCCGACGATCTCGGGCGACGGCAGGACGATCGCGTTCGAGCGCGACTTCGGCATCTGGACCGTCGATACCGCGTCCGGAAAGGCGCAGCCGGTGTCGATCACGCTGGCCGGCGCGGTCGCGGGGCCGGAGGACCGGCACAAGACCATGCGCGATGGCTTCAGGAACCTCGCGCTGTCGCCGGACGGCAAGAAGGTGGCATTCGTGGCGCACGGTGCGGTGTTCGCCGCCGACGCAGACAAGGGCGGTGACGCGGTGTGCGTCACGCGTGCGCCGGGCGATGCCTACGACATCGCGTGGGCACCCGACAGTCGCCGCATCGTGTACGGCGCGTTCCGCGACGGCGGCGAGCATTTGTACCTGTACGATTTCGATGCCGGCAAGGAAACGCAGCTCACGAGCGGCGACGGCGAAGAGACCTCGCCGGTGTTCTCGCCGGACGGCAAGACATTGGCGTTCCTGCGTGACGGGCGCCAACTCGCGCTGATGGATGTGTCGAGCCGCCATGTGCGCACGCTCGTGAATGCGCACCTCGACTTGCGCCGCCCGCTCACTTCCGATCGCCCGCTGGCGTGGTCGCACGACGGTCGCTGGATCGCGGTGCTGGAATGGGGTCCACGCATGTTCCGCAACGCGGTGGCGGTGGACGTCGACAGCGGCAAGACGATCGCGTTGAGCAGCCTCGCCAACACGTTTTCGGACGATGTCGCCTTCAGCCCCGACGGCAAGACCTTCCTGTTCGTCACGGGCCAGCGCACCGAACAGGGCCAGATCGCGAGCGTGGACCTGGTGGCGCAGACGCCGAAGTTTCGCGAAGACCAGTTCCGCGACCTGTTCCGCCAGACCACGCCCGAGCCGTCGCACGAAGACGAATCCAGCGGGAAAAAGAATGCGGTGGACAACAAGGCTTCGAAAGGCAAGGCGCCGAAGAAACCGAAGAGCGTGGAAATCGATGCCGACGGCATTCGCCAGCGCCTCACGTTGCTGCCGACGGGCCTCGATGCGCAATCGATCGTGCTCAGCCCCGACGGCAAGACACTGGTGATCACCGCGCGCGTCGCCGGCCGCACCAATCTCTACGCATGGTCGCTGGATCCGCTTTCCGACGAACCGCCGGTCGCGCGCCAGTTGACCTCGACCCGCGGCGACAAGGCCGACGCGCAGTTCAGTCCCGACGGCAAGAAGGTGTATTACCTCGACGACGGCAAGTTGTTCGCGGTGCCGCTGGAAGAGGGCGGCAAAGCGAAGTCGATCGCGTTGAACGCGGAGGTCGACATCGATTTCGCGCAGGACAGGATGACCGCCTTCGACCAGGCATGGACGTGGCTGCGCGACAACTTCCACGATCCGCGCATGAACGGCGTGGACTGGAACGCGATGCGCGTGAAGTACGCGCCGCTGATCGCGGGCGCGCCCGTGCCGGCCAGCGTGAACTGGCTGATGAACCTGCTGGTCGGCGAGTTGAACGCCTCGCACTCGGGCGTGCGCGCGAACGGGCATTCGCAACCGGTCACCGGTCGGCTGGGTCTCGTGTTCGACACCGCCGCGTACGAACGCGAC
This sequence comes from Rhodanobacter sp., assembly GCA_044464225.1. Lineage (GTDB taxonomy): Bacteria > Pseudomonadota > Gammaproteobacteria > Xanthomonadales > Rhodanobacteraceae > 66-474. The sequence goes on from JBIQLN010000004.1 coordinate 107,888, forward strand.
GGGACATTGCGCGTGGCGCAAGTGGTGCCGCTGTCGCCCGCCGCGATTGCCGGCATCGAGGTGGGCGACACGCTGCAGGCGGTCGATGGCCACGCGATCGGCGCGGATGACGACCTCCATGCGCTGCTGGCCGATCGCATCGGCAAGAAGACCACGTTGCGCGTGGCGCACAAGGGCGGCAGCCGCAACGTCGAAGTGAAGCCGATCGACTCGCACACCTTGGGCGTGCTTGCCTACGACGCGTGGGTGGCGCGCAATCGGGCGTACGTCGCGAAGGTCAGCGGCGGCAGGCTCGGCTACGTGCACCTGGCCGACATGTCCGAAGCGTCGCTGCGCCGCCTCTACCGGGACCTCGACGCGCAGAACATGACGCGCGCGGGCGTGGTGATCGACGTGCGCAACAACTTCGGCGGTTTCGTCAATGCCTATGCGCTCGACGTGCTGGCGCGCAAGCCGTATCTCAACATGACCTTCCGCGGTTTCGAGGACGCGCAACCCGCGCGCAGCATCCTGGGCCAGCGTGCGCTGGAGCGGCCGACGGTGCTGGTCACCAACCGCGTCACGCTGTCCGACGGCGAGGATTTCAGCGAAGGCTATCGCGAACTCGGCCTCGGCAAGGTGGTCGGCGAACCGACCGCCGGCTGGATCATCTACACCAGCAACGAAAAGCTGATCGACGGTTCGACGGTGCGCTTGCCGTTCATCACCATCACCACCGAAAACGGCCAGCCGATGGAGATGCATCCGCGTCCGGTCGACGTATCGGTCGCGCGCCCGCTGGGCGAGGCCTACCAGGGCAAGGACAGCGACCTGGATGCGGCGGTCGGCACGCTGTTGCGGCAACTGGGTGATCAGGAGAAACGCTGACGAGTCTTGTCATGATCTGCTGATCGACCGAGACAACCGATTCCGGGTTCCGCCGCGATGGAGCCGCGGCGGCCCCGGAATGACGCGCAACCCGGCATGCCGCGGCGGATCGCATCCGATGCGCCCGACCCGGGTCCGATTACCTCATGCCGTGCGCCACCGGTACGGTAGCCGGCGCCGATGCCGAGTTCTGCTGCGCCATCGCGGCGGCCTTCGGCCACAGCGGCGCCAGCTTGTTCTTCAGCCGCAGGTCGGCCACGTTGCGCATGCCTTCGTCGAGTTGCTTCTGCTCCACGTTTTCCGCTGCAACGGGTGCGTCGGGCGCGCGTGTCAGGTTGGCGAGCTCGGGCGCCACCAGCCGCGTGAGTGCGAAGTACGGGTCATGGTCGATGCCGGCCTGCTCCAGCACCATCCCCGGCAGTTCCCATGCCGCTGCGTTACGCTTCGTCGCGTGATCCATGTGCGCGGTGTCGATCAGGACGTAAGGCACCGTCTGCGTGAGAAAGCCGCCACCGTCTTCGAAACCGGCCTGCTGGAACGCGGGCACCAGCGCGGGCAGGTGGTCGCCGAAAAACAGGATCACGGTGCGGCGCTTGCGCTGCGCCAGCGTATCGACCAGGCGCCCCAACTGCTGGTCGGCGTGCTGCATGTGGTAGATGTAATTCTGCAGCTCCTTCTTCGCCTGCGCGTCGCTGATGCCGGCCGGCACCGGAATCGCATCGCGCGCCTTCTCGTCGATGCCGTAGGGTTGATCGTACGGCCCGTGCGCCTCGATGCTGATGCCCAGCACGAAGCGCGGCGGCCCCGAATCCGGAAGCTGGCGCAGCACCTCGTCGGTGAAGGATTTGTCCGACATGTATTTGCCGTCGTTCACCGAATCGCCGGGCGGAAAGTCGCCGATCGAAATGAACTTGTCGAAGCCGAGTTCCTTGAACGCGGTGGTGCGGTTCCAGAATCCGGGATTGTTGCCGTGCACCGCCAGCGTGGTATAGCCATCGCCAGCGAGCAGCCGCACGATGCCCGGAATCGCCTTCTGGTCGATCTGCAGGTACGGAAACTGCACCTGCGGGAAATAGCGCAGCGACAATCCCGTCAGCACTTCGAACTCGGTCCGGATGGTGCCGCCGCCGAAGGTTGGCACGTGCAGCCAGCCGGAAGTACCGTATTGTTCGACGCGGTGCAGGTTGGGCGTGAGGTCGGTGCCGGGCGGATACCCCTTCATGATCGTCGGATCGAAAAACGATTCGGACAGGATCACCACGATGTCGGGTTTCTGCGCGTCGACGGGCGGGCGGGTCTGCGCGGCGATCTGCGGCTGGTAGTGCGCCATCAATGCCAGCGCAGCCGGCACGTCCGCCTCGCGATGTTGCGACCCGTATTGCAGGTGGAACAGCAGCAGCGAGCCGACCAGTCCATCGTGCTCGCGGGTGGCCTGCGGCGACCACGGTTGCATCCCCAGCACCTTCGGGTCGTACACGCCGCGCCAGAACGACGCGCCGGCGATCAGGGTGACGAGCGCCGCGAACAGCACCACCGACGCCGCGCCGCGCCAGCGCTTGGGGTATTTGCGCCAGACCGGCGGTTCGAAACGGAACCAGACCACCAGCAATGCAACCGCGACGATCGCCACCACGATCAGCAAGGCGACGTGCGGCAGGTAGCCCGACAGCAGTTCGCCGCCGCCCCGGTTGAGCTGGCCCAGCATCCGGAAATCCGCGGGCATCAGCGGAATGGCGAGATTCTGCACCTTCAGCGCATTCACGCCGTAGATGATCGACTGGATGACGAACGCCAGCACGAATGACCAGAACGCGCGCCGCGTCCACGCCAGCAACGCGAATGCCAGCAGCAGCCCGGGCAGCGCATTGCAGAGCATGCGCAGCGGTGTATTCCACCATGGCACCCAGGCCGGGTGGTTCCACAGTGCGTTCGGCAGCACGCCGGCGCCGCCATCGAGCCACGATGTGCACAGCACGAACGCCAGCGTGAGCGCCACGATCAATGCGGCGCGGGCGGCCGGCGTGCCGTGCGCTGATGCGGGCGCGGAAGCGTCTGTCATTGCGAAGGGATCGGCGATGGATGATCGGGAAAGCGTACCCGAGCGGATGTGAACGTTTCAGGGGGAAAGGCGTTGACCGCGCGGGTCACGGCGGCTGTCCCGGGGCTGCCCATGCCCGCGCCGCGTCGCGGCGATCGCCGCGGGGAGGATCACCCGCGGCATTCTTGTCCGGGGGTGCCGCGATCATGGATCATCGCAGGACCATGCCGCCGTCCGCGCTGAAGCATCTGGTCGACGAACGTTACGCCGAACTGGCGGCACGCTGTCGCGCCGCGGGCGTCGCCATGCACGATGACGCCGGCGTGGGCGAGCGGGTGCGCCGGCTGCTGCTGGCCAGCGATTTCGCGTTCGATGCCTTGCGCGCCGACCCTGCGCTGCTGACCGCGGCGGGCCTGGAGCGTCTGCGCGATCCCGCGCCGGCCTCGGCGCGTGCCGAATCATTGAAACATGCCGCCGACCTGTTCGCCGCGCTGCGGCGGTTCCGGCGTGCCGAAGCGGTGCGGCTGGTGTTTCGCGACGTCAATGGCCTCGACGAAGTCACCGACACGCTGGCCGGCACGACCGACCTTTACGAGGTGCTGATCGCCCACGCCCTTGGTCATGCCGAGGCTGCCGCGCGCGCGCGCCACGGCACGCCGCGCAACGCCGAAGGCGTGCCGCAGGCGTTGGTGGTGTTCGCGCTGGGCAAGCTGGGCGGCGGCGAACTCAATTTTTCCTCCGATGTCGACCTGGTGCTGGCGTATCCCGAAGGCGGCACGACCGACGGTGTACGCCCGCTCGACAACGCGGAGTTCTTCACGCGCGTCGCGCGTGACTTCGTGCGGCTGCTGGCGGAGGCCACCGCCGACGGCATCGCCGCCCGCGTGGACCTGCGGCTGCGGCCCTTCGGCGATTCCGGTCCGGTCGTGGCCTCGTTCGCCGCCATGGAGCAGTACTACCAGCGCGAGGGCCGCGACTGGGAACGCTATGCCTGGATCAAGGCGCGCCCGGTGGCGGGTGATCCCGCGGCGGGCAAGCGCATGCTCGAAACCTTGCGTCCCTTCATCTACCGGCGCTATTTCGATTACACCGCGCTGGCCGGCTTGCGCGACATGAAGGCGCTGATCGACGCCGAAGTCGCGCGACGCGATCTGGCCGACGATTTGAAGCTCGGCGCCGGCGGCATCCGTGAAATCGAATTCGTGGTGCAGCTGCAGCAGCTGATCCGGGGTGGGCGCGATGCGTCCCTGCGCGCTCGCGGCCTGCTGCCCGCGCTGGAGGCGTGCGCCGCGCGTGGCTATGTCTCGCAGAAGCGTGCGCGTACCCTGCGCGATGCTTACCTGTTCCTGCGGCAACTGGAGAACCGCGTCCAGATGTTCGCGGATCGCCAGACCCACACGCTCCCCGGCGAAACCGCGATGCGCGAACGCATCGCACGCGGGCTGGGTCATCCGAATTGGCAGGCCTTGCTCGATGCCTTGAACCGGCAGCGCGAAAACGTCACCGCGATCTTCGCGGACGTTCTGCAGCCCGAAGCCGGCATGGACCACGACGGCAAGGCATCCCGCGCGGCCGGCGACGGTGCGAAGCTGTGGCAACAGGCGCGCGAGGACGGGCTCGTACCCGCGATGCTGGCGGCCGCGGGTTTCGTGCCGCCCGAGTCGTGCGCCGAGGCCTTGCGCCAGGTTGCCGGCATGCACGGCCTGAGCGCGCGCGGTGCGCGGCGGATCGAACACCTGATGCCCGAACTGATCGATGCGGCGGCAGCGACATCGGCGCCGGCCGACGCGCTGGTACGCCTGTGCCGACTGGTGCAGGCGGTCGCCCGGCGTTCCGCGTACCTCGCGCTGCTGCAGGAACAATCCGCGGCCCGCGCCCGCGTGGCGGCGCTGTGCGCCGACAGCGCGTTCCTCGCCGAAGACGTCATCGCGCAACCGCTGTTGCTGGACGACGTGCTGGCACCACGCGTGGAATACCTCGCGCACGGCACGACCCACATGCGCCAGGAATTGGCGCAGCAACTCGCGGTCCTGCAGGGGGGCGACGCCGAGGCGACACTCTCGGCGATCGCCGAATGGCGCGGCAGTTACCGGATGCGCACGGGCCTCGCCTTCCGCGATGGCGCCGCCGACGCGGTGGAAACCGCCCGCTCGCTGGCCGAACTTGCCGACACGGTGATCGGTGGCGTACTCGACCTGGCCCGGCGCGAACTGGTCGCGCAGCACGGTCGCCTGCAGGGCGAAGACAGTGGCATCGCGGTGCTGGGTTACGGCAGCCTCGGCGGCGAAGAGCTCGGTTTCAATTCCGACCTCGACCTGGTGTTCGTGTACGACGCCGCACGCGGGGAGGCCGTGAGCGATGGCGCGCGCCCGCTGGAAGGCGCGCGCTGGTATGCGCGGCTCGCGCAGCGCGTGGTGCACTGGTTGTCCTCGCCGACGCGCGGCGGCCGCCTCTATGAAGTCGACACCCGCCTGCGGCCCGACGGCGGCAAGTCGTTGCTGGTCGCAAGCCTGCCGGCATTCATCGCCTATCAACGCGACCGCGCATGGACATGGGAACAACAGGCGCTGGTGCGCGCACGCGCGGTCGCGGGGGACCCCGCGCTCGGCGCGGAATTCGCGCGGGCACGAGGTGACGTATTGTGCGCGAAACGCGACCCGGCGCAGGTCATCGCCGACCTGTGCCGGATGCGTGCCGAGTGGCGCAAGCAGCGCGACCGCTCCAATGCCGGATCGCTGGACCTGAAGCAGGGCGCCGGCGCCCTGCTGGACATCCAGTTCCTGCTGCAGGGCTTGGTGCTGCTGCATGCGCATGCCCGTCCCGAACTCGCAACGCGCGGCGACACGCCGGGGTTGCTGGCTGCATGCGCGGCGGCGGGCGTGCTTGCGGATGCCGACGCCGACGGGCTCGGCGTCGCGCACGCGGATTTGCTGTCGCGTGCCCTCTTGGCAACGCTGGCCGGCCGGCATCGCGTGGTGCCGCGCGACCTGGTGCTCGACGCCCACTGCAGGAAGGTGCTGGACGTGGCGCGCCGCGCCGGCTTCGACTTCGGCGCGGCCTGAGGCGCGCCCTGGGTGGGGCGGGGCGACCTGCCGTTTCGCGATACGCGGGTTGGACATGGCCCGCCGCAAGCGGGCGTCGCATGCGGTACGCGAGCGGAACAGCTACGACGCGCGCGCCATCCGCGTACGCAGCTCGGCGGCGACGGCCTGCGTTTCGCGCAGCGGCGGCGCGGCGCCGCGGGGCGCATCCGGTTCGGTGAGCAGCCCGCGTTCGCGCAGCCCGCGATGGAAGCGCGCGATCTTCTCCGGTAGCGGAGTGGTTGCCGCGGTGTGCACCGGAACGCCGACCGCGCAGGCTTCGGAAAGCATGTTCACCGAATCGGGCGTCACCACCATGTGGTCGGCCCAGCCGAGCAGGCCCGGATAGGGATTGGTCCCTTCACCATTCCAGAAAATACCCGGCGTGTTCGAAAGCGCGTCCCGCAGATGCGTGGCGAACGCGGGTGGGGTGCGCCGCGAAACGGTGGCCAGCACGCTGCCGTTTGGCGCGAGGCCGCGCACGATCGCAAGCAGCGACTCCGCGAGAGCATGATCGAAATCGATGCCGTGCCGCGGCCCGCCCACCAGCAGCGCGACACGCGGACGCGGCAGCGTCTCGAAATCCGGGAACGCTGCGCGCCCCGATGCCAGCCAGGTGTCGTCGATCGGGTTCAGCGCACCCAGCGTGGCCAACACGTTCGGACCTTCCAGCCGGTCGTGGCGCGGTACGACCACGGCATCCCAGTGCCGAGGGTCGATGCGCGGGTCGAGGATCTGCACGGTGTAGCAATGGCCGTCCGAGAGGTCGCGCAGCATGCGCGTCAGCAGCGCCGCGCTGCGTCCGCAACCGATCGCCACGTCGGGCCACGGCGCCTCGAAGCCGGCCCGGTCACGCGGCGCCAACGCCAACCTGCCGCCCGGAATGCGCCGCGGCGCGAACCACCCCCACGGCGCGCGCAGCGGAAGCGCCAGCACGCGGGCCGGGATGTCCAGCGCCGATGCGAGCGCCAGCGCCTGGCGTTCGTTCCCGGCAGCGCCGTCGCTGATGACCCATGCGTTTTGGGGCGGGCGTGGCATCCGTCGCGCGCAATGAACGGGGCCATGATTATGCGGGAGATCGCGCAGCGGATAGACTCGACGCACCCGATCAAGGTCCGTGGAACGACGCGCGCGATGCTCGGCACGCCTGAAATCGCCATCCGCCTGTTGCTGGCCGCCGCACTCGGGGCGGTGATCGGTTTCGACCGCGAACGCCACACCTGGGCCGCCGGGCTGCGCACGCACATGCTGGTGTGCCTTGGCGCGGCGCTGGTGATGATGGTGTCCGCCTACGCGTTTGCCGACATCCTGCAGCAGTGGCCACGGGTGGTGCTGGATCCTTCGCGCATCGCGGCGCAGGTGGTCAGCGGCATCGGGTTCCTCGGTGCCGGCACGATCATGTTCATGCATCGCGAGAACGTGATCCGCGGGCTGACCACCGCGGCGGGCCTGTGGACGGTGGCGGCGATCGGCCTGGCGGTCGGCGGCGGCATGTACGTGGCGGCGACGATCACGACCGGCGTGGCGTGGGTGATCCTGGCGGCGTTGAAGCCGCTGGAACGGCGTTTCGCGCTGCGCAAGACGCGGCCACAGGTGCAGGTGCGCTTCGCCGACCGCGCTTCGATGGCCGCGATCGAGCAGGTGCTGAGGGATCGCGAACTCACCGCCAGCACCGTCGTGACACGGCGCGTCCCCGACGACGGCGACGAAGTGACGGTGGAATTCGCGCGCGATTTCGAGCGGGCATCGCTGGGTGACCTGGCCGATGCGCTGCGCGCCCTCCCGGGGGTCGAAGGGGTGTCGCTGGACGTCACCTCCCGCGCCGGCTGACGCGGAGCGTCGGCGCGCTGCGTTAGAATCGCGGGGATCGATCCAGCGGAAAGCCAGCATGTCTTCCCAGCCAGCCTCATCCTTTCCCGTCGGCGAACCCGCCAACGCCAAGCGCCGCTACGAGGTCACCGAGGCGGACCTGCCGCTGGCCTGCCCGTTGCCCGAAATGACGCTGTGGAACTCGCATCCGCGCATCTACCTGCCGATCGTGGACGACGGCGGCACCACGGTGTGCCCATATTGTGGTGCCGAGTACGTGCTGAAGCGCGCCGACGTGCCCGAATAGCCGGCCGCGACGGGGTTGCCGCCACCGTAGCGTGGCTTGCATTCCGGCCGGACCGGCCGGTCCGGGATTGCGCCGGCCGCCTCCATCCGTCCCCGCCTCGATGCAACCCCCGCGCCGGCCGTACGCAGGCGCATTTCTTGCATACTTCTACGGCATGCCCCTCGCCCTCGTCCCCCAGGGACCCGTGACTGATCCTGTCGCCACGCCGCGCCATCTGACCGTCGTCCAGTTGCTGCCGGCACTGGAGAATGGTGGTGCCGAGCGTTCGACACTGGAAGTTTCACGGGCGCTGGTCGCGGCGGGACACCGTTCGGTGGTGATTTCGGCCGGCGGCCGCATGGTCGAGCGGCTGGAACGCGAAGGCGGCGAGCACCTCGTGCTGGACGTCGGCGCCAAATCGTTGCGCAGCGTGGCCAGGATCGGCGCCCTGCGGCGTCTCCTCGCCGACATCGGCCCGGACATCGTGCATGCCCGTTCGCGGGTGCCCGCCTGGCTGGGGTGGTTCGCGCTGCGGGGCATGCGTCCGCGGCCGCGTTTCGTCACCACCGTGCACGGGCTGAATACCCCCGGCCGCTGGAGCGGGATCATGACCCGCGGCGACCGGGTGATCGTGGTGTCGCAGACCGTGCACGATTTCGTGCTGAGCCACTATCCGCGGGTGAACGCCACCCGGCTCAGGGTGATTCCGCGCGGCATCGATCCGGAAGCGTTTCCCTACGGCTATCGCCCGGACGACATCTGGCGCGACCAGTTTTTCGCGGAATTCCCGCAGCTCGCCGGCGCGCCGCTGCTGACGTTGCCGGGCCGCGGCACCCGCCTGAAGGGCCACGCCGACGCGATCGCGCTGGTGGCCGGCCTGCGTGAACGCGGCGTGGATACGCGGCTGCTGCTGTTGGGCGTGGTCGAGCCGGGCCGTGAGGCCTACCTGCGCGAACTGCAGACGCTGGCCCACACCCGTGGCGTGGCGGATATCGTGGCCTTCTCGCCGCCACGCAGCGACGTCCGCGACGTGTTCGCGGTGTCCGACTTGATCCTGCAGCTTTCCAACAAGCCGGAAAGCTTCGGCCGCACCGTGATCGAGGCGCTGTCGCTGTGCCGGCCGGTGCTGGGTTACGCCCATGGCGGCGTCGGCGAATTGCTGGCCGAACTCTATCCCGCCGGCCGCGTGCCCGTCGGCGACGTCAACAAGCTGATCGACCGGGCCGCGGAACTGGTGGGCCGCGCGCCTCCCATCCCGCCGATGCAACGCTACCGGCTTGCCGACATGCAGGGCTCGGTGCTGGCGCTGTACCGGGAATTGGCGGAAGAGCCGCGCGCATAGCTGCGTGAAGACCCCGGGGTTTCGGTCGGACGGCATCCCGGGGCACGGCCCGGCCGCTGCTCGGCTTGGCGGCGCGCCACCGACCCGCGACAATGGGGGCTTGTCCTCAGCAGGCGCAGCCGTCCATGTCCGACACCCCCAAGATCATCTACACCCTGACCGACGAGGCGCCGTTCCTTGCCACGGCCTCGCTGCTGCCGATCATCGACGCGTTCACCGGTTGCGCAGGCGTGAACGTGGAAACGCGCGACATTTCGCTGGCCGGGCGCATCCTGTCGCAGTTTCCGGACGTGCTGAAGGATGGCCAGAAGGTGTCGGACGACCTGGCCGAACTGGGCCGGCTGGCGCTGGAGCCTTCCGCCAACATCATCAAGCTGCCCAACATCTCGGCCTCGCTGCCGCAGATGAAGGCCGCGATCCGCGAATTGCAGGGCAAGGGTCGTGCCTTGCCCGACTATCCGGATGAGCCGAAGAACGACGCGGAAAGGGACATCAAGGCTCGCTACGACCGGGTCAAGGGCAGCGCGGTGAACCCTGTGCTGCGGCAGGGCAATTCCGATCGGCGCGCGCCGCCTTCGGTCAAGGACTATGCACGCAAGCATCCGCACAAGATGGGCAAGTGGAGTGGTGATTCGAAAACCCATGTCGCGCACATGGAGGCGAACGATTTCTACGGCAGCGAAAAATCGGCGACGCTGGCGAACGCCGGCAGCCTGAGGATCGTGCTGGACGGCGCCGACGGCGAGCAGCGCGTGCTGAAGGAAGGGCTTAAGGTGCAGGCGGGCGAGATCGTCGATGGCGCGGTCATGTCGCGCCGCGCGCTGGCCGCGTTCATCGACGCGCAGATCGCCGACGCCAAGGTCAGGGGCGTGCTGTTCTCCGTGCACTTCAAGGCCACCATGATGAAGGTCTCCGATCCCATCATGTTCGGCGTGGTGGTGGAAGAATTCTTCCGCGACGTGCTGGCCACGCATGGCGACGTGCTGAAGCAGGCGGGCTTCAACCCCAACAACGGACTGGGTGATCTTTACGCCTGCCTCGCGAAGCTGCCGGAAGACCAGCAGGCGGCGATCAGGGACGACATCGAGGTGCAGTACGGCCAGCGTCCGAGGCTCGCGATGGTCGATTCGGACAAGGGCATCACCAACCTGCACGTCCCGTCGGACGTCATCATCGATGCGTCGATGCCCGCCATGATCCGCGACTCCGGCAAGATGTGGAACGCCGACGGCGAGCGCCAGGATTGCAAGGCCGTGATCCCCGATCGCAGTTACGCCGGCATCTACGAGGTGATGATCGAGGACTGCAAGGCCCACGGCGCGTTCGATCCGGCCACCATGGGCAGCGTGCCGAACGTGGGGCTGATGGCCGACAAGGCCGAGGAATACGGTTCGCACGACAAGACCTTCCAGATGCCGGTCGATGGCGTGGTGCGCGTGACCGACCAGGACGGCAACGTGCTCTTCGAGCACCAGGTCGAGGCCGGCGACATCTGGCGCATGTGCCAGACGAAAGACGCCCCGGTCGCCGACTGGGTGAAGCTGGCGGTGTCGCGCGCGCGCATTTCCGCGACGCCGGCAGTGTTCTGGCTGGACGAGAACCGCGCGCACGATGCGCAGGTCATCACCAAGGTCGAACGCTACCTGAAGGACCACGACACCGCGGGCCTGGACATCCGCATCCTGGCGCCGGAAGAGGCGATGCGGCATGCACTCGCGCGCATCCGCGACGGCGAGGACACGATTTCGGTCACCGGCAACGTGCTGCGTGATTACCTCACCGACCTGTTTCCCATCATGGAACTCGGCACCAGCGCGAAGATGTTGTCGATAGTCCCGTTGATGGCGGGCGGTGGCCTGTTCGAAACCGGCGCAGGCGGCTCGGCGCCCAAGCACGTGCAGCAGTTCGTGGCGGAGGATTACCTGCGCTGGGATTCGCTGGGCGAATTCCTGGCGCTCGGCGCGTCGCTGGAACACCTGGCCCGCGCGTACGACAACCCGCGCGCGAAGGTGCTGGCGGACGCGCTGGACAGCGCGATCGGGAGCTTCCTCGAAAACAACAAGTCGCCCGCGCGCAAGGTCGGCGAAATCGACAACCGCGGCAGCCATTTCTATCTCGCGATGTACTGGGCGCGCGCGCTGGCCGATCAGCAGGACGATGCGGAGCTGGCGAAGCGCTTCGCCACGCTGGCCGGCAAGCTGGAGGCTGACGAAGCCACCATCGTCGGCGAATTGAACGGCGCGCAGGGCAAGCCGGTGGAACTCGATGGCTACTACCGGCCCGACATGGACAAGGTGAGCGCCGCGATGCGGCCGAGCGCGACGTTCAACGCGGCGCTGCAGGCCTTGCGCGCATCCAATCAGGAAAGCTCTTTGGCGAAGCTCTGATTTTTTGCTCGTCATCCCGGAATCGCGAAGCGATATCCGGGACCCAGCGACTTTTGCATTCGGTGCTGTCGCGAAAGTCACTGGGTCCCGGCTTTCGCCGGGATGACGAGCAAGTGCCCAGACCAGCCCGGTTGCCATGCCCCAGTCCATTCGCACGCACCTGATGGCGGTCCTCCGTTCGCCGCTCACGCCGATCTGGCTGGTGGTGTTCCTGCTGCCGTTCGGGCGTTCCAGCGAACTTGGCACGCTGCTGTGCATGCTGGGGGCGATCATTCTTTTCTTGCGCGATCGCCGCGCGCTGGCCGGTCATGCGGGCGCGCGGTTGTTGCTGTGGCTGTGGGCTGCGTACTTTGTGGCGGCCTTGATTTCGGCGCCCGGCGCGATCGATCCCGCGCGCAGCTGGAACAGCGTGGCCGCCTATCTGCGTTTCGCGCCGTTCGGCATCTACGTGTGCTTCGCGGTGCGGCGCGAGTCGCGATTGAATGCATTGTGCCTCGCCACCGGCATCGTGGTCGCGCTGTGGGCGCTGGACGCGTGGGTGCAGACGCTCACCGGCTACAGCCTGGGCGGTCATGCCCAAGCGCAACGGATCTCCGGCATCTTCGGTGCGGACAATTTGAAGCTCGGGCCGGTGCTGGCATCGCTGTCGCCGTTCGTGCTGTGGGCGGCGAAACGGCGGTTCGGGCGCGCAGGGCTGATCGCGGCAATGATCTTTCTGCTGGTGCCGATCCTGCTGGCCGGCGCACGTGCGGCGTGGATCACCTACGGCGTGGCATTGCTGGCGTTCTTCTGGATCGAGGCGCGTTCGCCCTTGCGATTTGCCGCGTGGATCCTCGCTGCGTTCGTGGTGCTTGCGGCGGCAATGGGAATTGCGTGGAAAACGTCAGCGCGTTTCGATGCGCGCATGGATCGCACGTTCGCCGCGTTGCAGGACACGCGCCACGGGCTGAACTACGCCAGCAGCGGCCGGCTCGACATCTGGCGCGTCAGCGCAAAAATGATTGCGGCGCACCCTGTCGTCGGTGTCGGTGTGCGCGACTTTCGCGAAGCCTATCCGCGTTACGCGTCGCCCTCCGACCATTTCGTCACCGAGGAAGCCTGCGGCGAAGGCGAGGGCGCCTGCCACCCGCACCAGATCGTACTGGAAGTGTTGAGCAACACCGGCGCGATCGGGTTCACCTTGTGGATCGCTGCACTCGGCCTGGCATTGCGCGCATGGCGCCGCGTGGGGGCCGATGCGCGTCGACGTGCATTTCCCGTGACCGTGGCGCTGGCGATCACGGTGTTTCCGCTCAACACGCACCTCGCGTTTTATTCGGCCTGGTGGGGCCTGTTGTCCTGGTGGCTGCTGGCGTTGTGGTGCGCGGCGCTGTACGCGGACGTGCCGGACGATGCGCCGGTGAAACTGCCGCGTGTCCGGATGAAGGATGTCGTGCATGGCGCGTGAGAAATTTTCGCTGGTGGTCATCACCCTCGACAACGCCGACACGCTGGGGCGTTGCCTCGATGCCGCCAATTTCGCGGACGAGATCGTGGTGCTGGATTCGGGGTCGACCGATGAGACGGTCGAGATTGCCAAACGCCACGGAGCGCGTGTGGCGGTGCACCCTTTCGACGACTACGGTCCGCAGAAACAGCGCGCCATCGACATGGCCGCGCACGACTGGATATTGAACCTCGACGCCGACGAGATCCTGTCGCCCGGCACGCGCGCAGTGATCGAACGCGCACTGGAAAATCCGAAGGCCGCAGGTTATCGCCTGCCCCGCCGCGAGCGGATGTTCTGGGGCGTGCAGCACCCGTGGAGCCATCGCAATGGGCATCTGCGCCTGTTCGACCGCCGGCGCGGGCGCATGAACGCGGTGCCGGTACACGCCGCGGTGGAAGTGGATGGACCCGTCGAGACATTGACGCGCGCCGACTTCGTCAACATGGGCGACGACGACATCGCCGCGCGTGTCACCAAGATCAACCGCTACTCATCCGGCATGGTCGCCGACAAACTCGCGCGCAAACAACGTTTCAGCGGCCCGATGATGCTGCTGTACCCGCCGATCTTCTTCGTGCGGCAATACTTCTTCAAGCGCTACTTCCTGTCCGGCTGGGCCGGCTTCGTCGCCAGCGTGCTGGGTTCCGTCTACGTATTCCTGAAATACGCCAAGCTGCACGAAGCACGCAGGCAGAGCAGGAAATGAGCAATGAGGGATACGGACACGCAGCCGCCGGAGCGTACCGTCCTTGTCATTCCGGGGCGCCTGCGGCGTCGCGTTTGCAAACACGGCCGGGTTCCGTCCGCAGAGAGCGCGGGCGGCCCCGGAATGACAGCACGCCGACCTGCTGCCTGCGCGAATCGGGATTTCCGCTTCCCGACCCCGGCTGCGCCTCAGTAAACCGGGGGTGATCCCGGCGGCCTCGTCTTGAACCGCTTGTGCGCCCACAGGTATTGCGCGGGCGCTCCGCGCACCATGCGTTCGATCGCGGCGTTGACGCGTGTGGTGTCGGCGATCACGTCCTCACTCGGGAAGTTTTCCAGCGGCGCTTCCAGGCGCAGTACGTAGCCGCCATCCGGCGTGCGGCGGTGGAAGAAGGGTATCACCGCTGCACCGGAAAGCCTTGCCAGGTGATGCGTGGCGGTGATCGTCGAGGCCGGAATGCCGAAGAACGGCGCGAACACCGAGTCCTTGCCGCGCATGTCCTGGTCGGGCGCATACCAGACGGTGCCGCCGCGCTTCAGGTACTTCACGGTGGCGCGCAGCTGGTCCTTGTCGAACATGGTGTCCGCGTAGCGCAGGCGCGCGCGCAACACGTTCCATTCGAACACATCGGAGTCCATGCGCCGGTACATGCCGGCGATGCGGATGCGGCGCGAGATCAATCGCGCGCACAATTCAAGATGCGAGAAATGCCCGCCGACCAGCAGCACGCCGCGGCCCTGCGCGCGTGCGGCTTCGAGATGTTCCAACCCCTCGATATCGACGCGCAACTTCGCGAGCTTCGGGTCGGACGCAAACCAGCCCAGCGCGAACTCGCCCAGCATCCGGCCCATCTCGCGGGTCGCTTCGCGGCGCAGCGACTCCCGTTGCGCCGCATCCATTTCGGGAAAGCAAAGTTCGAGGTTGCGTGCGATCACATGCCGCCGCGCGCGCAGCAGCGGCGAGATCGCGGCGCTGAACGCCGCGCCAAGCGCGATGATCCAGCGCGCCGGCAGCCACACGATCGTGCGGATGAAACCGACGCCGAGCCACGCCGGCCAGTGGCGCGGTGCGAGCAGCGTGCGGGGGAACGGCGGGGACTCGGACATGGCGGGCGATGATAGCAACCGACCGTATTGCGGTAGGGCGGGAGGAGCGCAGCGCATCCCGTCGATGACACCGACGGCGGGTTATCACCCGATCCACGACACTTCGCTGCATCCGCTTGCGCGGAAAACTAAAGATGGCGTCCCCAGGGAAATACCGGGGCCTGGCGTTTCATGTATCAGGTGCAAGAGTAAAGCTGGACTACTCACCGCTCCGCGGCGCGCCCTTCGGGCCATTTGGCTGCGTCGATGTTCGCTGCGCCCTGCCCGCGCAGTCCGGACTGCGTCGGAATGGCTACAAACTTCGTCATCCCGGACGCCGCGAAGCGGCGATCCGGGACCCAGTGACTTTCGGCTCAATCGGGTACCAAAGTCACTGGGTTCCGGCTTTCGCCGGAATGACGACCAGGTGGAGTGGCGGCAAGTTGGCATATTTTGGCCTGCACCGGAATGACGACTGGTTGAAGTGAGGCAAGCGGGATGGCGAGCCGGGACGATCACCCGAGCATCGCCGCGATCTTCGCCAGTTGCGCGGCCGCGACGTCGCGACGCACCTGCGCGTCGGCTTCCGGATCGGCGCCGTCGCGATGCAATTCTGCGGCGGGCAATTCTTCCAGGAACCGCGACGGCTTCTGCTTGAATACCTGCCCGTAACGCCGCCCCTGCACGCTGTAGCTCATGTGCAGCAACTCCCTGGCGCGGGTGATGCCGACGTACAAGAGCCGGCGTTCCTCGTCGAGACGGCCTTCGTCGATCGCGCCTTCGTGCGGCAGCGTGCCGTCCTCGCAGCCGACGATGTGTACCGAACGGAATTCCAGCCCCTTGGCCGCATGCAGCGTCATCATCCGCACCGCGTCGCCGCCGTCGTCCTTGTCTGCGTGGCTGAGCAGCGCGAGCTGCGCGGCCAGGTCGCTCGCGCGCGCCTTGCCCGAATCCATCGCGCGGAACCAGCCCGTCAGTTCGCGCACGTTGCCGAGCCTGCGTTCCTGCAGCGCCGGATCGCGTGCGCCCTGCGCCAGGTGTTCCATGTAGCGAGTGCGCGTCAGGACTTCATCCACCAGTTCGGCGGCCTCGGCATGCTTCGCATGCTGCGACAGCGATTCCAGCAGATCGACGAAACCCGCCAGCGCCGCGGCCGGCCGCGGCGACAGTTGCTGCAGGACGGTGGGGCTGTGCGCCGCGCGCAGCATCGAAAGGTGTTTCGACTGCGCGAGCTCGCCGAGTTTCTCCAGCGTCGTCGCGCCGATTTCGCGGCGCGGCACGTTGACCACGCGCAGGAACGCCGCATCGTCATCCGGATTGGCGATCAGGCGCAAGTACGCCAGCACGTCCTTGACCTCAACGCGGTCCAGGAAACTCAGCGCGCCGGTCAGGTGATAGGGAATGCGGCCAAGTTGCAGCGCTTTTTCCAGCGGCCGCGCCTGGTGGTTGCCGCGGTACAGCACCGCGCAATCCGACCACGCGAGACCGTGCTTGTCGCGCAGGTACATCAACTGCGAGGCGACGCGTTCGGCTTCGTGTTCCGCATCGCGGCATTCCAGCACGCGGATGCGTTCGCCGTCGGCGTGCGCGCTCCACAGCTTCTTCGGATGCGCATGCGGATTCTGCGCGATCAGCGCGTTGGCCGCGCGCAGCACGCGCTGCGCGCAACGATAGTTCTGTTCCAGCTTCACGACGCGCAGCTTGGGATAATCCTGCGACAGCTTGTCGAGGTTGCCGGGGTCGGCGCCGCGCCACGCGTAGATCGACTGATCGTCATCGCCCACGCAGGTGAACGCACCGCGCTCGCCGGTCAGCAATTTCAGGAAGGCGTACTGCGCGGCGTTGGTGTCCTGGCATTCGTCCACCAATAAATACCGGATGCGTTCGCGCCACGCGGCGCGCGCTTCCTCGTCGCGCTCCAGCACCGCCACCGGCAGCCGGATCAGGTCATCGAAATCCACCGCGTTGAACGCGGCGAGCCGCCTCTGGTACGCGGCATAAAGTTGCGCGGCTTCCAGTTCGCGTGGCGTGCGCGCGGCGTCCAGCGCCTCATCGGGCGTCAGGCCGTCGCTTTTCAGGCGCGACAGCAGCGAGCGCAACTGGAACAGCTTGTCGGATTTCACGGCTGCGCCGGCGAGTTCCTTCACCAAGCCGGCGCTGTCGTCGGCGTCCAGCACCGAAAAACCGCGTCGCAAGCCGGCGCGCGCGTGTTCGATCTGCAGGAACTTCAGCCCCAGCGCGTGGAACGTGCACACGTTCAGGCCTTCCGCGGCATCGCCCTTGATGCGCTTCGCGACGCGCTCGCGCATCTCGCGCGCGGCCTTGTTGGTGAAGGTGATTGCGGCGATCTTCGCGGCCGGCACCAGGCCGCGTTCGATCAGGTGCGCGATCTTCTCGGTGATCACGCGCGTCTTGCCCGAGCCCGCGCCGGCCAGCACCAGCAGGGGGCCATCGACATATTCGACGGCGGCGCGTTGTTGGGGGTTGAGCATGGGTTCGATCCGGCAAACAGCCGACAATGTTACCGTGTCGGCTTTCGAATCCTCGAGGACTTCGACACATGGCCGCACCTGACTGGACGCGCCCGCATTGGAGCCGCGACGAGGCCAAGGCCATGCTGGTCTGGTTTGTGTTCGGCGAGTTTCCCGCCGAGCCGAAGCTCGACCTCACCGCGCACGGCAGCCACGGTTTGCCGCAGGGCGTCGAAATCCTGCGCATCCCGAAGGACAGGCTGGCGCATTGGGAAGGCCATCCGCTGCGCGGCGCGATCGGCGAGATCCTGCGCGAAGGCAACCCCGGCGCATTCGAATCCGCGCGCAAGGCGCCCGAATGCCTGATGGTGCGCGGCGAATTGGCCGATGCCGATTCGCTCGCGTACCTGCGCGATACGCTGGGGGTCATTGCGGCGTTGCTGGACGTGGGCGGAATCGCGGTGGTCGATCCGCAGATCCTGGAAATGTTCTCTGCCGATGACTGGCGTGCACGCTACGCGGCCGACGTGATCGCCACGCCGCGCAGCCACGTGCTGGTGCTGTGCCAGGACGACGCGGGCGGCACGGCGTGGATCAAGACCCGCGGCATGCGCAAGTTCGCGCGCCCCGACATCAGCATCCGCCGCGTGCCGCAAGCCGACGTGCAGCGCGCGGGTGCGGTCGCGGCGCGACTGGCCGATTTGCAGGCGCGCGGGATGCGCTTCGGCGACGATTCGACCGTGGACGTCGATGGGTTGCCGGGTGGCCTGAAGGTCACGCGTGCCGGCTCGCTGGACGATCCGGAGTTCAACAACACGCATCTCGAGATGATCTGGCCGAACGCGTAGCCCCAATTCTTTTCTGCTCGCCATCCCGGCGTAAGCCGGGACCCAGTGACTTTTATGTGTCAATGGATCGCGGAAAAGTCGCTGGGTCCCGGATCGCCGCTTCGCGGCGTCCGGGATGACGCCAATTTCTTCAGTCATTCCGGCGCAAGCCGGAACCCAGTGACAATGGAATGCGAGAAAAACACTGGATCCCGGCTTTCGCCGGGATGACGACGTGGGTTGGCGCAGATTGATTGCGCGATCGCGTTCCGGATCACGTAACCTTTGCGACATGCGCATCTCGCCCTCCATCGACATCCCCGAATCGGAACTGACCGAGCGCTTCCTGCGTGCGGACGGCCCGGGCGGCCAGCACGTCAACCGCACCGAAAGCGCGGTCGAACTGCGCTTCGACGTCGCGCAATCGCCGTCGCTGCCGGAAGCGGTGCGGGCGCGGGTGCTGGCACGCCGCGATCGCCGGCTGACCGACGACGGCGTGATTGTGATCCAGGCGCGGCGCTTCCGCGACCAGGCGCGCAACCGCGACGATGCGCGCGACCGCCTGGTCGAAATCATCCGGGCATCGCTCACGCCGCCGAAAAAACGCGTGGCGACCAGGCCGACGCGGGCCTCGAAGGAACGCCGCCTCGCCGGCAAGAAGCAGCGCGGCAACGTGAAGCGCAACCGTGGCCGCGCCTGGAGCGAGGATTGAATACCGGCGCGCCGCAACCGTCGCTGCCCGCGACCTTGCCGCCCGCGATGCCGCAGTTTCCCGGTCGCGCGTGGCGCAAGCCGTTCCGCGCGGCGGTGAGCCTGAGCGGCTGGCGCCTCGAAGGCGAATTGCCCGACGTCGCCAAGGCGGTGCTGATCGTCGCGCCGCATTCGTCTTGGTGGGACGGTGTCCACGGCCTGTTGTTCAAGGTCGCGCTGGGTGCGGACATTTCGTTCATGGCCAAGCGCGAACTGTTCCGTTGGCCCTTGGGCGGTCTGCTGCGCAGGCTCGGCGGCGTGCCGATCGAGCGCGGTGCCGCCGGCGACGTGGTCGCGCAGATGATCGAGCGTTTCCGTGCCCGCGAGCGCCTGTGGCTCGGCATCGAACCCGAGGGCACCCGCAAGGCCGTCGCGAAATGGAAATCGGGTTTCTGGCACATCGCGCGGCAGGCGGGCGTGCCGATCCTGCCGGGCTATTTCGATTATCCGCGCAAGGTGATCGGCCTCGGCGCGCTGTTTTATCCGACCGGCGACAAGGATGCCGACCTCGCCGCGTTGCGCACCTTCTACCAGCCCTTCCGCGGCAAGCATCGCGGCGTTTGATTCGGCCGGCTTGCGGTTCGCTCGCCAGGCTCGTTGATCGCGTCGATTTCCGCCGGGAAAACCCTCCCCGCCTTCCGGCTGCGGTGTCGGCCGATCTCGCCCGCATTGGCGGTCGGAACGGCGCGTGGTTCCCGTATGGCACGGCGTGTGCAAGCAGTCTTCAGGCCATCCAGGCCGATGGCGGTCATCGCCTGCGCCGTGCCCGCGGCTGCGGTATGATCCCGCCTTGCATGAAAGGGGGTTGCCGTGTCCAGCGTGCAGTCGCAACGGATTGCCGGGATTTCCCGCTCGGCGGATGACGTGCCGGCGATGGGGCGTTTGCCGCGCCAATTGTCGCAGCGCGAACGGGAGCTGTTTGCCAGCGCCGGCCAGCGCATCGAGCTGGACGCCGGCCGTGCCGTGTTCCGGCGCGGCGAATTCGGCCGCAGCATGTTCGTGATCGAATCCGGACGCATCCTGCTGGAATTCGCGGGCGACCTGCCCGACAAGCTGATCGGTCCCGACGAATATTTCGGCGAACTCGCGCTGTTCGTGGGCAACCACGCTCGCTCGGGCAGCGCGCTCGCGGCCGAACCCAGCGTGCTGTACCTGATCGATCTCGACCGCTTCGAAAACCTGATGCGGCGCGAACCGCTGCAAATGGCGCAATTCATGCTCCGCTCGTTCACCTACCTGGTGGCCAGCGAGCAGCAGTTGATCGCCAACTACAAGCGCCGCAACGAAGACCTGATGCAGACGCTGGATTCGCTGCGCCAGACGCGCGACCAGTTGCAGCTCGCGCGACGCCAGGTGTGCACCGACGACCTGACCGGCCTGTGCAACCGGCGCGGCCTGTACCAGTTCCTCGAGAATGCGACCGAGGTGCGCGACCGCAACCGTCGTTTCGGCCTGCTGCTGGTCGACGTCGACCGCTTCAAGCAGATCAACGACCAGTCCGGCCATCTTTTGGGCGACGACGTGTTGCGCGCGATCGCATCCGAAATCCAGGACGCCGCGGGTGCCACCGATCTGCCGTGCCGGCTGGGCGGCGACGAGTTCGCGCTGCTGACCCAGGTGAAGGACCGGCATGAGCTGTCCGAACGTGCGCTGCGCATCGTCGAGGGCGTGCGCCAGTTGCGGTTCGCGAAAAGCGCGCCGGATCTCGTGGTGTCCGTCAGCATCGGCGGCGGCCTGTGCCGCGACGAGGACGAGTGGTCGGTGTGGTACAGCGAAGCTGATTGCGCGCTGTACCACGTCAAGGGTTCCGGTGGCGACGGCGTGCACGTGATGGGTTGATGAAAAAATATCCGCGCCAGCGGATGTCTTGTGGATGTCATTCCGGGTCCAAAGTCACTGGGTTCCGGCTTTCGCCGGAATGACGAAAAATCGGAATGACGAAAAAGTTTGGCGTCATCCCGGACGCCGCGAAGCGGCGATCCGGGACCCAGCGACTTTTGACGGACGCAGTCGATCGAACACCAGAGCCACTGGGTTCCGGCTTTCGCCGGAATGACGAAAATTCGGAGTGACGAAAAAGTTTGGCGTCATCCCGGGCGCCGCGAAGCGGCGATCCGGGACCCAGCGACTTTTGACGGACGCAGTCGATCGA
>JBIQLN010000004.1:129276-184460 GCA_044464225.1 Rhodanobacter sp.
CTTTCGCCGGAATGACGAAAATTCGGAGTGACGAAAAAGTTTGGCGTCATCCCGGACGCCGCGAAGCGGCGATCCGGGACCCAGCGACTTTTGACGGACGCAGTCGATCGAACACCAGAGCCACTGGGTTCCGGCTTTCGCCGGAATGACGAAAATTCGGAGTGACGAAAAAGTTTGGCGTCATCCCGGGCGCCGCGAAGCGGCGATCCGGGACCCAGAGACTTTAGATTGGCTCGAATGATCAGGCACCAAAGTCACTGGATTCCGGGTTCCGCACTACGCGCGGCCCCGGAATGACGAAAACATAAACCTCGGGGCAATCCCATGACCGCCGAAATCCGCCAGCTCGAAACCGCTCCCGGTCCCGGCCGCATGGCCACCCCGCAACTGCGCACGCTGGTGGTGTGCGACATCGCCGATTCCACCGCGCTGGTCGAGCGCATGGGCGACCAGAACGCCGCCAACATCATCCGCAAGCACGACCGCCTCGCGCGCGCGCTGGTGGAACAGCACCGCGGCCGCGAGATCGACAAGACCGACGGCTTCCTGCTGATGTTCGAACGGCCCATCCAGGCCGCGGCGTTCGCACTGGATTACCAGCGCGGCCTGAAACATATGTCCGCGGCCGAAGGCGTGGTGGTGCGCGCGCGGGTCGGCATCCACATGGGCGACGTGGTGGTCTGGGAAAACGCGCCCGAAGACGTGTCGCGCGGCGCCAAGCCCACCGAGGTGGAAGGCTTGGTGAAACCCGTGGCCGCGCGGCTCGCGCAACTGGCGCGGCCGCAGCAGATCCTCATGTCATCCGCCGCCGCCGGCATCGCGCACCGCGCCGAGGGCGAACTGGGCGCCAAGGCCGCCGAGCGCGTGCACTGGAAAACCCACGGCCGCTACCGCTTCAAGGGCGTGCCCGAAGCCATCGAAGTGGTGGAAGTAGGCGAAGACGAAGTCGCGCCGCTGCATGCGCCGAAATCGGTGCGCACCGCCAGGCGCATCCTGCCGTGGTGGCGGCGCCCGGTGACGCTGGTGACCGAAGCCGCGATGCTGCTGATCGCCGTTGGCATCACCGCGTGGTTCCTGCTGCAGAGCCCGCCCACGCTGGCGTTCGCCGCGCGCGACTGGGTGGTGGTCGGCAACCTGCACAACCTTACCGGCGACAAGCTGTACGACCAGTCGGTCGATTCCGCGCTGCGCATTAGCCTGGAGCAGTCGCAATACGTCAACGTGCTGCCGGAACTGTCGGTGCAGCAAACCCTGCAACGCATGCAATTGAATCCGGGCAAGACCCAGGTCACCCGCGCCATCGGCGCGCAGGTCGCGCTGCGCGAAGGCGCGCGCGCGTTGATCCTGCCCACCGTCGCCGACGTCGGCGGCCGCGTGCGCGTCACCGCCGAAGTGATCGACCCCAACACCCAGGCCACGGTGTACTCGGTGTCCGCCGACGGCCTCGGCGCGCAATCCGTGCTGCCCTCGCTGGACAGCGTCAGCAAGCAGTTGCGCGGCAAGCTGGGCGAGGCGCTGGCGATGGTGTCCAGGCAATCGCAGCCGTTGGCGCAGGTGGCGACGCCGGATCTGAATGCGTTGAAGGCGTATTCGTTGGGGGAGCACGCCTTCAACAAGGGCGATCTGAAAAGCGCGGAATCGTACTTCAAGGAAGCATTGCGCATCGATCCGCAATTTGCGTTGGCGCACATCGGGCTCGCCAAAATCTTCGATGGTGAAAACAAGCCGGATGAGGCACTAAACCAAATCGAAGCGGCGCAAGCGGACCGTTCACGCCTTTCCGCTCGTGACGCGTTGTATGTAGACGCTTGGGCGGCGAACTATACCGATCCCCAACAGGCTCTGGAGAAATGGAAGCTGCTAACTTCTGTGTATCCAGATTATTTCCCTGGTTTGAACGCCTATGCTTTCTTTCTGTGGGATTACGCAAACCGCTACAAGGAAGCTATCCCCTATCTTCAACAAGCACTATCGCCCAAAAACCCCCATCGCTCGATAAGTAGCTATTTGCTTGGCGCGCTTGAACTGGAATCGGAACATTACGCGGAGGCTTTGCGTGCCTTTTCAAGGGCGATTTCAGAGGGCGTCAGTTTTCAGAACGCACATTACGCAGCTGCTTATGCTGCTCAACGAAAGTTTCAGGAAGCGACTGCAGTATTGCGACACGGTAAGACTTCGGGCGCATCTAATTTCGACATCATTGACGCTGGCATAACGATCGCAATGGCCTTGGATCAAGGCAACTGGCAACACGCTGACGAGTTGCTCAAGACCACGCAAGCAAAAGCCAATCCGCTAGGCCCTCGTGTGGTGGGGCGATACGAAGGCATGAATTTCAGCCTGAGTGCGCTCGATGGAACACCGGCGAAGAAACGAGTTGCGGCATTGGCGAGGTACATTGCCAATGAAGGCAGAGCACTTGCAAGCGCAAATCGAACCGATCGCCCAGAGTTGAAATTTCAAATCGTGCTCGCAGCATATTTCGCTGCGCACGCGGGCGATACGAAACTTGCAAAGAGCGCGCTGGCCGCTGTCGGCTCCGAATCAGAAGAAGATACTCCCGTGCTTGACAATCTGCGGAGTGTGGCGCGGGCGGAAATCGATCGCGCGTCTGGCAAACCGCAGGCTGCGGTAGCTGCGTTGAAGCCGTTGATCAAAGGCAGTGAGCTTTACATTACCCATGTCGCGCTGATGGATGCGTACATCGACGCCCACAACAATCCCGGAGCGCTTGCCGAAGCCCGCTGGCTGTCCTCTCACCGGGGACAAGCTTATGTGGAAAGCAACATGCAACTGACGCTCGCACCTTTCAACGTCGCTAAATCAGACTTGGCATTGTTGCGTATCGCGGAACTTTCGAGCGCAATGGGCAACAGAACCGCAAGCCGTGAGTCGTTGGCAGCCTTTGAAGCAGCGTGGCCGAAAGCAGGAGAATGGCCTTGGCTGTCATGGCGCTTGGAAGTGTTGAAAAAACAACTCTGAAGCAGCTTGCAACTATTCGCCTGATCAGAAGCCCATCTTTACCGAGGGGACAATCATTTGCAGGCTGCTACTTGCGTCTGCGTTGAGCAGTTGCGCGTGCGCGCTCACGAAATGGTCCTTGTCGGCTAACGTGGTCGGTGCCAAACACGACCCCTTGAGATTGACGATGGTTTCGTGCGGCACGCCCAACTCGGCCAGCGCGGCGGCGGGCTTCTGTTCGTAACGGCTGCGGAAGCCGTCGTCATTGGCAAGCTTGTGCAACAGCGCAAGCGAGTGCTCGCGCGACAACTTTGAATCGGCCATAACTGCTTCCCCGGATAGATTGGCAGGGGCTATGCAAGTCCCCTGCCAATGCTAGCAGTAGCCTTAGCCGCGTGAACCGAAGTCCATCTTTACCGACGGCCAAATCATCGCCAGGCATTCGTTAGCGGAAGCGGCTGCCAATTGAGCGTAGGCTGCCTGAAAATACCCTTTGTCGGCCAAGTTGACTGGGGCCAAGCATGCAGGCTTGAGGTTCACGATGGTTTCCAGCGGTACGCCGAGTTCGGCCAGTGCGGCGGCGGGCTTCTGCTCGTAACGGCTGCGGAAGTTGTCATCGGTGGCGAGCTTGTGCAGCAGGAAGAGCGAATGCTCGCGCGAAAGTTTCGCGTTGGTTTGCAGCGACACGACGGGCGCGGCAACGGTTTCGGCAGCTACGTTCGACATGGAATCCTCCTTTGGATGGGAGTGGGCCGGCTTGCTGGAAGTCGAGCGCGGCTAAACTAGCATGATTTTGGGGGTGGTCATGCAAGTACGCCGCTGCGCGATGGTGCTGGTCGAGCCGCGCGAATCCGTCGATTTCGATCTTGCCGAACTGGCGCTGGGCGAAACCGGCGTGCGCGAACGGCTCGGCTGGTTGGCGCTGGCCGCGCATTGCGACGATGAGATTCCGCTGGATGCGGCCGAAGTCGCCGCGCTGGGTGCGTTGTCGCCCGGCCACTGGCAATCGCTGGATGAACTGTCGCAACGGCATCCACGCGCGGTGCTGGAAGCATTGCTGGCGAAAGGTTTGTTGATCGCGCAGGAACCCGCGGACGAAGCGTCGCGCCGGTTTGCGCACGCCGACGAGGCGGTGCGCGCGGTGCACTGGCGCGGGTTGTCCGCCATCGCGCATCGCCACACGCGCTGGCGCGACGTCGACACCGAAGAAGCCGAGCGGCTTTTCTCCGAAGCCAGTCCGCAGACGTTCCTGGAACGGTTGGGTCCGGCGTTGCCGGCGGTGCCGGAACGCGCGCCGGTGGCATCGCGCCTGCCGCTGGAAAAACCGGCGCCGTCGCCGCTGGATGCGCTGATGGATCGGCGCGTCACCTGTCGCAATTACGATCCGGCGCCGTTGGCGTTCGATGCGTTCTCCGCGGTGCTGTATCGCGCGTTCGGTGCGCGCGCGGTCAGCGATTACGCGCCCGGCGTGCAATTGCTGAAGAAGGGTGCGCCGTCGGCAGGCGGCCTGCACGCGACCGAGGCGTATCTGCTGGTGCAGCGTGTCGAGGGCGTGCCGGCGGGGCTGTATCACTACCATCCGGTCGCGCACGCGCTGGAACCGCTGCGCGAGTTGGATGCCGAAACGGCCGCGTCGCTGGCGCGCCGTTTCGTCGCCGCGCAGGCGTACTACGCCGGGGCGCCGCTGCAGATCGCGCTGGTCTCGCGCTTCGAGCGCAATTTCTGGAAATACCGCAACCACGCCAAGGCCTATCGCGCGGTGATCCTGGATGCCGGGCACCTGTCGCAGGCGATGTATCTCGCCGCCACCGAGTTGAACTTGGGCGCATTCATCACCGCCGCGATCAACGAAGTCGAGATCGAGCAGGCCTTCGGCCTGGAACCGATGGCCGAAGGCCCGCTGGCCGTGTGCGGCTTCGGCGTGCGCGCGCAGGAACGCGTGACGGTCGAGTTCGATCCGGCGCACAAGGTTTGGGACGACGCGTAGCCGCTTCCTTCCAACGTCGCTGTCGTCGAATATCCTGACGCAAACGAGCGCCGCCATCGTCCCGGGCAAGATTGAACCCGATGTCTTTGCCTGCCAAATCGAAGTCACTGGGTTCCGGATCGCCGCTACGCGGCGTCCGGAATGACGAGAGTTTTTTGCCATTCCCGTACGAAGTATTGATTCAGCTCTTTGCGCAGGGCCTCAAATTGTCGTCATTCCGGACGCGACGCAGTCGCGATCCGGAACCCAGTGACTTTCGCTCTGCAAAAGCGTCGGAAGGGCATAGATTTCAACCAAGCAGCGCGTCGTACAGGTCGTGCCAGTACGGGTTTTGCTTCTGGATCAGTTCGAGTTTCCAGTTGCGCTTCCATCCCTTGATTGCCTTCTCGCGCGCTATCGCGGTTTGCATCGTTGCATGCTGCTCGAACCACACGAGTTGATGCACGCGGTAGTGACGGGTGAATCCGCTGACGGCACCGGTCTTGTGCTCGTGTACACGCTTGAGCAACGCGGATGTCACGCCAATGTACAGCGTCCCATTGCGGCCGCTCGCCATAATGTAGACGCAAGGCTGGAAGTTCGGCGGTTGCATTGGGGGCAATCGTTTGCAGGTGTCGGAAGTCTCTGTTGTTGATCGTCATCCCGGAATCGCGAAGCGATATCCGGGACCCAGTGACTTTCGCTCGTCTTCGGTCAAAGTCACTGGGTTCCGGCTTTCGCCGGAATGACGGCGGTTGAGTGGCCGGGTTCCGGATCACGATTGCGTCGTGTCCGGAATGACAAGACTTTTTTCGAGGTCATTGGCGAGGGGTTGAAGATTGATTCCTCCGTCCTACGAATGCGCGCGGCGGTACTGGACCGCCTCGGCAAGGTGTTCGCGGCCGATGCGTTCGCTGCCGGCGAGGTCGGCGATCGTGCGGGCGACGCGCAGGACGCGGTGGTAGGCGCGCGCCGAGAGCGAGAGTTTTTCCATCGCGCGTTCCAGCAGCGCGCGTTCGGCGTCACCGAGCGCGCAGTCGCTTTCGATTTCCCGTACCGCGAGCATGGCGTTGGGTTTGCCGGCGCGTTGCATCGCGATGTTGCGTGCGGCGGTGACGCGTGCGCGCACCGTGGCGGAATCTTCATCGTGCGCGCCGCGCCTGGCGTTGAGTTCCATCAACGGAACACGCGGGACGTCGCTGACGATGTCGATGCGATCCAGCAGCGGACCGGAAATGCGGCCGCGATAACGCGCGATCGCATCGGGGGTGCAATGGCAGCGGCCGTCGGCATCGCCCGCATAGCCGCACGGGCACGGGTTCATTGCGGCGACGAGTTGGAAGCGCGCGGGAAATTCGGCCTGCCGCGCGGCGCGCGAGATCACGATGCGCCCGGATTCCATCGGTTCGCGCAGCACTTCCAGCACGCGACGGTCGAACTCGGGCAGTTCGTCGAGAAACAGGACGCCTTGGTGCGCCAGCG
This sequence comes from Rhodanobacter sp., assembly GCA_044464225.1. GTDB lineage: Bacteria > Pseudomonadota > Gammaproteobacteria > Xanthomonadales > Rhodanobacteraceae > 66-474. Next base: position 135,686 of record JBIQLN010000004.1, read on the forward strand.
AGATTTCGCCGGGACGCGGATGCGAGCCGCCGCCGACCAGCGCGACGCCGGACGCGGTGTGGTGCGGCGCGCGGTACGGACGCTGGCGCCAGCCGTGTACGTCGAAAGGTTCCTTGGCGACCGAACGCACTGCGCAGGCTTCGATGGCTTCGGCGTCGGTCATCGGTGGCAGGATGCCGGGCAGGCGCTGCGCCAGCATGGATTTGCCGGTGCCGGGCGGGCCGATCATCAGCAGGTGATGGCCGCCGGCCGCGGCGATTTCCAGCGCGCGCCGCGCGTGCAACTGGCCGCGCACGTCGGCGAGATCGGGAACGTGGCTGGCGCCGGTTTGCGGGGCCTCGGGCGCGGGCGAGGGCAAGGCGTCCATGCCGCGCAAGTGCGCGCAGACGTCAGCCAGCGTGCGCGCGACGCGTACGTCGACATCGTCCAGCAACGCGGCTTCCTGCCCGTTCCCGACGGGAACGATCACGCAGCGCTTGCCATGGCGCGCGCGCAAGAGCGCGGGCAACACGCCGGGCACGGGACGCAGTTCACCGGACAGCGCGAGTTCGCCCAGGAACTCGCAACCCTTCAAGGCGTCGTGCGGCACCTGGCCGCCGGCGGCGAGGATGCCGAGCGCGATCGCGAGATCGAAGCGCCCGCCGTCCTTCGGCAATTCCGCCGGCGCGAGGTTCACGGTGACTCGGCGGTTGGGATATTCAAATTGCGTGTTCTGGATTGCGACCCGCACGCGATCGCGCGCTTCGCGCACGGCCGCTTCGGGCAGGCCGACGATGGACGTGCCGGGCAGGCCGCCGGAAAGATGCACTTCCACCGTCACCAGTGGCGCGGCGACGCCTTCGGAGGCTCGGGTGAGTGCAACGGCAAGGCTCATCGGACGGCCCCTTCATGCGAATGAAACCGGCTTGCACAGCCGGCGCCGCATCAAAAGGAGCCGCTGTGCCGCGTTACGTGTTCCGCTTGGCTTCCAGCTCCGCCACGTGCTTTTCCAGCAACGCGACCTGTTCGCGGGTGCGTTCCAGCACCGCGCGCTGGGCATCGAATTCTTCGCGGGTGACGAGGTCGAGGCGGCGCAGTCCATGCGCCAGCACATCCCGAAAATTGGCTTCCATGTCGTCCCGCGCCTGCGCCAGTCCCGGAGGAACCAGGGTAGCCAGCCGGTGCGCGAGTTGGTCTATGGAGTGCACGTCGATCATGCCGTCGCCTCGATGCGCGCCCAGATTAGGCCGTCGGGATTGACCTGCCTATCAGCGGGCGCCGCGCTGTGGTGTAGGGATTTTCCTACAAGGGGGTATTTTAGGGAACCTCTGATCAATCCCATCCCTCGTCATCCCGGCGAAAGCCGGGACCCAGTGACTTTCGCACAACGCACTGAAAAGCCAAGTCGCTGGGTCCCGGATATCGCTTCGCGATTCCGGGATGACGAGCAAAAATCAGAACTTCCTTAGTACGGCGCTTTGGGGTTGTGCTCCGGTAAGATCATGCCCATGAAACTCATCACCGCCATCATCAAGCCATTCAAGCTGGACGACGTGCGCGAGGCGCTGTCGGAAGTGGGCGTCAACGGCATCACCGTCACCGAGGTCAAGGGTTTCGGCCGGCAGAAGGGTCACACCGAGCTTTACCGCGGCGCCGAGTACGTGGTGGATTTCCTGCCCAAGGTGAAGCTGGAAATCGCACTGCCCGACAATCTGGTCGAGCGCGCAGTGGAGGCGATCAGCCACGCCGCCCGCACCGGCAAGATCGGCGATGGCAAGATCTTCATCTCGACGCTGGATCAGGTGATCCGGATCCGGACCGGCGAACTCGACGCCGACGCTTTGTAGGTGTGATCATCCCTGACCGCTGCCTTGTTGCGCTACCGGTTTATCCGATGCGCACTTGCGAGCGGATACCGGAACGGCCGCCCACGGCCTGACTCCCCACAACAGTCGCTTCGGGTGAAATCCTCTCCGAATGCTCGCTCGCGACGGTTCTTCGCGGGCTACTTCAATTCGGATCCGACCCTGCCGGCCGTCACCCGCCGATGGTGGATCAGCAGCCCGGCATAGTAGGCAATGTAGTAACCCAGCAGCAGGCCAAGGATCGCCATCGTGAGCGGGCTGCGCTGGTAGGCGGCAAACCCTCCGGCAGCGCCCTGCGACATCTGCGGATACAGCACCATGAGACGGTACAGCAGGCGCCCGAGGAACAGCGCGGTCAGCGCCATGCCGATCCACGGATTCGGAAAATAGCAATCGTCGCGGCCGTCGATCTCGAAGCGCGTCAACTTCAGTGCCAGCATGCCGAGCACCACGCCGCCGACCAGTCCCGCGGTCAGTCCGACTGCAAGGCGGGGATCGATCAATCCCTGCGTCGCGACCAGCAGCGTGACCACCGAAAGCATGGCCACGCGGATCCACATGCGTTTCGGCTGGATCGCCTGGCGGCCGAAATTGCGGCGCGTGCGTGCGTACAGCCGCCACACGATCAGCGGCGCGACCACGAGCGGCGCGATGACGTTGGGAGTCATGGGCAAGAGGCCTCCGTGCGCGATGGGCTGCATTCTGCACGAAAACCGGGATCGGGTGAGGTGTCGTTTGTCATGCCGGTGGTGTGGCCTGCGTGCGGCCATGCGCAGCGTATCGGCTTGTCATTCCGGGGCCACGCGCAGCGTGGAACCCGGAATCGGTTTGCGGTCTGGACGAGACCGATTCCGGGTTCCGCCGCCGATGGAGCTGGCGGCTGCCCCGAAATGACAAGGATCGAGGTGAACGGAATGCCCTTCGAGGATCAACTCGTCATTCCGTTCCACGACGCGGTTCAGTGCTGGCATCGGGGGCACCAGTAGGTCGTGCGCTGGCCGATCACTTCGGCGCGGATCGGCGTGCCGCACACCTTGCACGGTTCGCCCGCGCGGCCGTACACGGCGAGTTCCTGTTCGAAGTAACCGGGCGCACCGTCTGGAGCGAGGAAGTCGCGCAACGTGGTGCCGCCGCGGGTGATCGCGCAGTTCAACACGCGGCGGATCTCGGCGGCGATGCGTGCGTAGCGTGCGCGCGATACCGAACCCGCCGCGCGTTTGGGATACACGCCGGCCGCGAACAATGCTTCGCTCGCGTAGATGTTGCCGACGCCGACCACGATCGACTGGTCCATCAGGAACGCCTTGACCGCCGTGCTGCGCCCGCGCGAGGCGTTCCACAACCAGTCGCCGTCGAAGCCGTCATCCAGCGGCTCCGGGCCAAGGTTCTGCAGCAGCGGGTGTGTTTCACCAGGCGGTTGCCACAACAGGCACCCGAACCGGCGCGGATCATTGAAGCGCAGTGCCTGGCCGGAATCGAAGATCAAATCGTAATGATCGTGGGCGCGTATGGGTGCGGCGGGATCCGTGATGCGCAGCGAACCCGACATGCCGAGATGCAGCAGCGCCGCGCCCGCTTGCGTGTGCAGCAGCAGGTATTTCGCGCGCCGTTCCACCGCGTCGATGCGCTGGCCCGGCAGTTTGGCCGAGATCGCGCGCGGAATCGGCCAGCGCAAATCCTTGCGGCGCAGCAGCACGCGTTCCACCACGCGTCCGGTGACGAACGGCGCGATGCCGCGCCTGGTGGTTTCGACTTCGGGAAGTTCGGGCATGGGTGCAGCGAATTCCGGTTTGAACCCCTCTCCCACCGGGAGAGGGGCAGGGGTGAGGGTCCGATAGCGCGGGCGGTCCATGCATGCCCCGGACCCTCATCCGGCGCTGCGCGCCACCTTCTCCCGAGGGGGAGAAGGATCGAAGCAAATCATTCAGCGCCGTTCTTGGTCAGCATGGCTTCGGGCGAATACTGCCTCGGCACCAGCGCAACCTGATCGCCCATGCGTACGTAACGCAGGTCGTCGATGGCGGTGAGGCCGCCGTATTCGAGGCGCGTGCCATCCAACAGCAATGTCGCCGATGGATGATCCAGCCCGACCTTGGACAAATCGATGAAGGACAGCGGGATCCAGCGCGCGACCGGCGTGGCGGCCAGCCTGGCGAGGCGTTGCAGGCGTGCATCATCCGCCTGTGCTTCGGAAGGTTTGATGCGCCACCAGCCGCCGGTGCGCCGTTCGAAGGTTTGCGACGCGATGGCGGGAATATCGAGGTCGATGCGTGTCACCGCGTCGGGATCGAGCGCGGTGAGCGTCGGCGGGTGGCGCACGTATTCGCGCCGCCCGACCCACAGCACCGCCGCGACCAGCACGACCGCCATGATCCCGAGCACCACCAGATGGCGACTCCCACGCTTCACCTTCGGCGCCGACGTCCAGTGATCGCAAGGCCGACCAGGATCAGGACGATCGGCAGCGCGATCAGGTAACCGAAGGTGAGCGCACCCAGTTGCACGCGCGACGGTTTCAGCACCGTGTCGGGCGCGGCCTGCGGCCTGCTGGCCAGCGCATCGTCGCGCAGCAGCCAGTCGACGACGCGCTCGCCGAAGGCAAGATTGCCGGCGTCGGCAAGATACGCGTTGGAAAGAAAATCGCCATCGCCGATCACCACCGCGCGTTGCTGGTTCTTGTCCGGGCTCGGCGACAGGCGGCTGATTGCGTAGCCGAAACTGAGCGGGCCTTTCAAGTCGCCCGAGGCCGGGTCGAACGCGGCTTGTGCGGGATCGACCGGCGCGGTCTGGCTCCAGCTCCGCGCACTCGATTGCAGGATCGGCTGCACGTTCCACGCGGCGCCGGACAACGCGGCGAGGGCGGCGACGCCAGGAAACAGCGTGTTGATGTCGAAGTCGCTCGTCAGCGTTTGGGTCGGGTAACGCGAGGCGACCAGCAACCGCGGATCGCCGACGCCGCTCGCGCTTTGCGCGTCCAGCAGTGTGCCCGGCAGGCGCTTGACGCCGAGCGCCTGCGCCAGCGGTGCGAGGGCCAGGTCGTCGCTTCCCGGTTCCGTCAGCCACAACAGGTTGCCGCCGTTGGCCACGTAGTCTTCGAGCTTCTGTACGGAGCCCGGCAGCAGCGCGGCTTGCGGGCTGGCCAGCACGAGCAGGTCGGCGTTGCGCGGCACTTCGGCGGCTTCCGCCAGGTTCAGCGGCACTGCGCGCACGCCGCGTGTGGAAAGCCGTTGCACGAATCGGCCAAGGTCGGCGGGGTTGTTGCCGTTGGCGCCGCGTTCGCCATCGCCCGTGACGAACGCCACCAGCTTGTCGCCGCCACGCGCGAGGCGCACCAGCGCGTCGGAAAAACCCGCTTCGTCGAGCTGGGTGACGTGCTGCGAGCGACCGTGCCACGTCAGGATCAATTCACCGTCGGCGGTGATGCCGGCGTCCTGCGTCGCGACGGGATCGAGATCGGGATCGACGAACTTCAACGCGATGTCGTGCTTGAAGCGCGCGTAGCGATCGATCAGCAGGCGCGTCTTGGTGCGCAGCGCGCCGGGCCGCGCGTAGCTCGTGACTTCCAGCGGGCCGTGCAATTGTTTCAGCAGCGACTGGCTTTGTGGCGGGATGCTGGCGCGCGCGCCGGCGCTCCAGTCGGCGGTGAAACCGAAGCGCACCGACAGCGCGGCGAGGCATACCGCGATCACCACGCACAGCAGCGCATACAACCAGCCTTGCCACGCGCCGCGCATCAGCCGCGCTCCCGTTCGGCCACGACGCGCCGGATTGCCAGCGCCAACGCCAGCGCGATGATCAACAGGAAATAGACGATGTCTTCGCTGCGCACCAGCCCGCGCATCGCCGGCGCGAGATGCGTGTGCAACGCGAGATAGCCGAGCCAGCCGCCTTCGCCGCCGGTGATGCGCACGCCCGCGTCGATCAGCGACAGCGCTTCCCCGATCAGCAGCGCCGCCGTGGCCGCCAACGCCGGTTCCGGCGTGAACGCCGAACACGCGGTGCCGATCGCGGTGAGCGCGGCCACGCACAGGGCCGTCGCGATCAACGCGGCGCCGAACTGGCCCCAGTCGGGATGCGTCGCGTGCGCCAAAACCAGCGGCATCGTCGCGACCACGACCAGCAGCAGCCACAGGAAGGCCAGCCGCGCGATGAACTTGCCGAAGACGATGTGCGCGCCGGATGCGCCCGAAGCCGACAGCAATGCGAGCCGCTGCGCGCCGCGTTCACCCGCCAGTGCCTGCATCGTGACCAGCGGCGCGATCACCAGGCACAACTGGATGTAATTGAGAAGGTACGGCGCGACCACCGAATCCGTGAAACCCGGGCCACTGGCCGCCCCCGGCACCGTCGGCTGCGCGTGCATGAACGCCGACACGCCCAGCAGGAATTGCCACGCCATCATCGCCAGCACGATGCCGGCCAACGTCCACGCGAACGGCCGCACGGCAAGTCGTTTCAGGTCGATCCGCGCGATCGTGAACGTGCTCATGCGGCCGCGGCCGTGGGTTGCGAGGCGATCGCGCGGAATTGTGCGTCGAGTTTGCCGTGCTCGCCGTCGAGTTTTGCGTCGTGGCGCACGCGGCCCTCGTGCAGGATCACCACGCGATTGCAGGTCGCTTCGACTTCGGCCAATTCATGGCTGGACAGGATGACGCCGCGCCCTTGCGAAAGCGTGCCGATCAATCCGCGCAACTGCGCGGTCTGCATGGGATCGAGCCCGTTGCCGGGTTCATCGAGCACCAGCAGGTCCGGTTCGTGCAGCAGCGCCTGCGCCAGGCCGACGCGGCGTTCCTGGCCCAGCGACAACTGCCCGCAGAGGCGGTGTGCGACGGGTTCCAACTCCAGCCGCGCGAGTTCACGTTCGCATGCCGTCGCGCGCGCCGATTTCGGCAAGCGACGCAACCGCCCGCAGGCATCCAGCGATTCCGAAACCGTCAGCTCCGGCCACAGCGGCACGCTTTCGGGCACCCAGCCGATGCGCGAGCGTATGGTAGAAAGGGCGTCGTTCACGATGCGATCGTCGATGCGCACCGTTCCCGCGTCGGGTTGCAAGACGCCCGCAACGATCGCCAACGTCGTCGATTTGCCCGCGCCGTTGACGCCGAGAAGGCCCAGCACGTCCCCGCGCTGCAAGCTGAACGAGATGTCGTGGAGCACCTCGCGGCCGGACAGCCGGCGGCTTACATGATCGAGTTGCAGCAACGCCGGCGGCTTCGCCATTTATTTGCACGCGAGGGGCATTGAAATAATTGTTGCGGTCATCACATTGTTTAGGCAAGCCTGTGGCGATGTCGGGGCGTCTACCCTAGACTGGTCGATACAGGGTCCCCTTTCTTGGCTGCCGCCCATCCCGTGATGTTAGACGCTTTCCTCGATTTTGCCGCGAACGGCCTGGCCAACGCCGGCTGGCTGGCGATTCTTCTGTACGTGCTGGTCACCACCCAGCTCACCATTTTCGCCGTCACCCTTTACCTGCATCGCAGCCAGGCGCACCGCGGGGTGGATTTCCATCCGGTCATCGCGAACTTCCTGCGCTTCTGGAACTGGCTCGGGACGGGCATGGTCACCAAGGAATGGGTGGCGGTGCACCGCAAGCACCACGCGCATTGCGAAACCGCGGAAGATCCGCACAGCCCGCAGGTCGCGGGCATCGGCAAGGTGTTCTTCGAAGGCGCCGAGCTGTATCGCGAGGCAGCGGCCAACGAAGCCGACCTGCAGAAGTACGGTCGCGGTACGCCCGACGACTGGATCGAGCGCCACCTCTACACACCGTATCCGTACCTCGGCGTCAGCATTTTGCTGGTCATCGATGTCGCGCTGTTCGGCGTGATCGGCGCCGCGATCTGGGCAGTGCAGATGGTGTGGATTCCCTTCTGGGCTGCGGGCGTGGTCAACGGCCTGGGCCACTGGTGGGGCTATCGCAATTTCGAGACTGCCGACAAGGCCACCAACCTCACGCCGTGGGGCGTGTGGATCGGCGGCGAAGAATTGCACAACAACCACCATGCTTTCCCGAGCTCGGCCAAGTTCGCACTGCGCCGTTTCGAGGTCGACATCGGCTGGCTGATCATCCGCGGCCTGGAAAAGGTGCGCCTTGCCAAGGTGCTGCGCGTCGCGCCGTCGCTGGATGAGCGCGCCAACGTGTCGCTCCCTGACATGGAAACCTTGAAGGCGCTGCTGACGCATCGCTTCGAGGCCATGACCGATTACTACAAGACGGTGATCAAGCCCACCGTGCGCGAACAGTCGGATGCCGAGGGCACGCGCCGGTTCGGCGTGATGACGCGGCGCCGGTTGCGTCGGGCGCTGGCCAATGGTGGCCGCTGGCTCGACCAGACCGGCAAGGCCCGCTTGGCCGCCGCGGTGGAAAACCGCCCGCGCCTGAAGCAGATCAGCGAGTACCGTGCACGTCTCGCTGCGCTGATGGAACAGCGCAAACCCGAGTCCGCGTTGGCCGCGTTGCAGCAGTGGTGCCGCGAAGCCGAAGCCAGCGGCAACCGCAAGCTGATCGAATTCGCCGCGCGCCTGAAGCGCTATTCGGTGGCACGCGCGCAGGCGTAGTGCTTCGCGCCGATCCCGACTCCAGGAAATGAAAGCCCGCCGCAAGGCGGGCTTTTTGCTGCGTGCCGGCCGCATGACACAATCCAGGTCGATGACGGCCCGGTGGCATCCCGCGATACGCGCTGATTGGCTTGTGCTGCGACGCACGGGCGCAATGGCATTCGCGCGGATGTTCGGAGGTCCGCTGTTGTTGCTGGCCTGTTGCGTCGCGCTCGCGAGTGGCGAATTGTATGCGGGTTACGGCTGGTGCCTGGGCGCCGGCGCATTGCTCGCGCTGGGCGGCAGTCACGGCGTCGCGCACCAGCGGCTGCTGGATGCGCTGGAGCGATGGCGCTTCGGTTGGTGCGGTGCGTTGCCGGTCGCGCGCGGCGCGGCGGCTTCCACGCTTTTGCCGTTGGCCAGCGCCGCACTGGTGGCGTCGTTCGCATGGCTTACGATGCTGCTGTTCGTCGTTGCCATGTTCGCGCCACACGGCAGGGATTGGCCATATGCCATGGTGGCCATCGGCATCGCGCTGTTCGTGGGTGTCGCCGCGGCAGCCGTCCGCGTGTTCCGCCGCGGCGCGCTTGCGCGGGTTCACCACCCGGATGGGATCCGCGAGCCGTTGCTCGCGCTGCCGTGGTTGAACGATCCGCGCCTGCCGCATCTGCTCGACTGGCAGCGCCGTGCGGCGCTGGTGCGATGGCGGCGCGGCGGCAGTTTCGCGACGGTGGGAATCGTGCTGGCCGCTGCTCCGATCGGAGCGCCCATGGTGCAGGTGGGCGCATTGGTGCTGCTTGTGCTCGCGTGGTCGTGGCTGGCGGTGGTGATGCGGGCGAGTGCCGATGTATTCGCTGCAGCCGTGCGGTTGCTCGCGGCGGTGCCCTGGAATGCCCATTCCGCGCGGATGGCTGCGCTTCGCTATCCGCTGATCGCGGCATCGTGCGCGTTGGTTCCGATGGCGGCCGGGACAGCGTTGCTCCGGCACGGTGTGGTTGCGCTGGCGTGGATTGTCTGCGCGGGCGCGGCTTCGGCGTGGCCGCTCGTTCGCCTCGCGCGTGCCACGCGCCTTGCGGATCCTTGTCCATGACAGCGTTGCTGCGCGCCGTGGACGTGGGCGTGGCCTACGGCGACGTTCGCGTGCTCGACGGCATCGATCTGGCCATCGGGCGCGGGGAATTGGTCGCGCTGATCGGACCCAACGGCGCAGGCAAGACGACCTTGCTGCATGCCATCGCCGGAATCGCACCCTTGTGCAGCGGCACCGTCGACATCGACGGACACGATCTTGCGCGCGCGCCGCGCGCGGCGAAGCAGGCGATCGGCCTGGCGATCGATCCGCCAGGTTTGCCGGCGTTGCTGACGGGTCGCGAGTGCCTCGCCCTGTTCGCCGGTGCACGTGGATTGCCGTCCATTCCGCCCGCGACGCTGGCGCTCGGCGAAACATTGGCGCTGGCCCCGGTGCTGGACCGGCGCATCGACAGCTATTCGCTCGGGATGCGGCAGAAGCTCGGGATCCTGCTGGGCCTGATCAGCGAACCGCCGTTGCTGTTGCTGGACGAACCGTTCAACGGGCTCGATCCCCGCAGTGCCCTGGCGTTCAAGACCCATCTTGTTGCGCTGGTGGCCCGCGGCGATACCAGTGTGCTGCTCGCCACGCACTCGCTCGACCTCGCCGAGCGCCACGCGACGCGCGCCGTGTTGCTGATGGATGGCCGCGTGCGGCGATCATGGGACGCTGTCGAGCTGGCTGCCATGCGCGAGCACCCGGTGCATTCGCTCGAGAAGGCGATGGCCGGGGCGTGCGGAACATGACTACGCCACGCGCCGCAATCACGCGGCGCGTTCAGGAGAGGTCGACGTGCGGAACGGTACGGCGGGGCGAGCGGGGTCCTGTTCGTTCTTGGACTGGGTCTGCTGATCGGGGTTTATACGCTCGCACGCTCGCGCAACTGATCGTCAGACCGCGCGGCGCGTTTCGACCAGCGGAGTAGGGCGGGAGTAGCGAAGCGCATCCCGCCGTGCCGTCGCGGCAGCGGCTGGTTGGCGCCCACCCTACAAAAGCAAAGCCCGCCTGACGGCGGGCTTGCGCGTTCAAAGGAGCTGGCTCCCGGGTTCAACGCTTTGCGCTGCACCGGGATGGCGTCCTGACAAGGGCGTGTGCCTTGCGCACGCGCAAAAGGCACTGGATCCCGGATCGCCGCTGCGCGGCGTCCGGGATGACGCGATGGCAAAGGCGTTCGCATAAAACGCGAACGCGCCATCGCGTCACTTGATCTTGCCTTCCTTGTAGATCACGTGCTTGCGGACGACGGGGTCGTATTTCTTGACCTCCATCTTGTCCGGGGTGTTCTTCTTGTTCTTGTCGGTGGTGTAGAAGTGGCCGGTGCCGGCCGAGGAAATCAGGCGGATCTTGTCGCGTTTGGTTGCCATGAGGGTTCTCCTTAGACCTTCTGCCCGTTCTTGCGCAGGTCGGCGAGCACGGCGTCGATGCCGTTCTTGTCGATGGTGCGCAGGGCCTTGCCGGACACGCGCAGTTTCACCCAGCGGTTCTCGCTTGCGACCCAGAACCGGCGTTCGTGCAGGTTGGGTAGCCAGCGGCGGCGGGTCTTGTTGTTGGCGTGCGAGACGTTGTTGCCGGTGCTCACACCTTTACCGGTGACCTGGCATACGCGTGCCATGGCTTCTCTCCTCATGGTGATCCGCGTGGCCCGCGGAAGTTCGGCCCGGCTGGATTTCACGCGATGCGCCGGAGTTGCCGCGTCGATCCCGTGTCGCGTCGCGGGATGCCCGGATGGTCGGGTCGGCTGGAAGTCAGCCGCTTAATGTAGCAGGCTGCAGGCTGCCGGGCAATCCAAACGTGCATGACACCGCATGGTGTGGGACAATCCCGGTCTTTGACCCTTTCCCCAGCGGAGCTTGCAAGAACATGGCAGAAGAGACCCCGGCCGCGAGCAACGGCCAAGCCGCCCCCCAGATGCAGATGGCGCTGCAGAAGATCTACGCGCGCGACGTCTCGTTCGAGGTTCCGAATGCGCCCAAGGTGTTCCAGGAAGAGGGCCAGCCGCAGGTCCAGTTGAACCTCAGCCACAAGGCCACGCCGCTGGAAGGCGACAATTACGAGGTGGTGCTGACCCTGACGGTCACCTGCACCCTGAACGAGCGCACTGCGTATCTTGCCGAAGTGCACCAGGCCGGCGTGTTCTCGTTCGTGGGTTTCGATCAGCAGAACCTGTCGGTGGTGCTGGCCACGTATTGCCCGAACGTGCTGTTCCCGTTCGCGCGGCAGGTCGTTTCCGATCTGGTCCTGAACGGCGGCTTCCCGCCGCTGCTGCTGCAACCGATCAATTTCGATGCGCTCTACGCCGAGCAGCAGCGCCAGCAGCAGGGGCAGATCGGCGAGGGCGACGCCAAGCCCGCCTTGAACGCCTGACGCCATGTCTCGCGCGACGGTTGCCGTCCTCGGCGCCGGCTCGTGGGGCACCGCGCTGGCCGCACTGCTGTGCGGCAATGGCATCGCGACCCGATTGTGGGGCCGCGATGCGGAAGCCCTGGCCCGCGTCGCCGCCAGCCATCGCAACCAGCAGTACCTGCCGGACCTCGAACTGCCGCCGGAGCTGGCCTGCGTGCCGGACCTGGCCGATGCGCTGCGCGGCGTGGATGTCGTGCTGGTGGCGGTACCGAGCCATGCCTTCCGGCAGATGCTTGCCGACGCCGCGCCGTTGCTGCCGGCGGGGGCCGGCTTCACCTGGGCGACGAAGGGTTTCGAGCCCGGTACCGGGCGTTTCCTGCATGAGCTGGTGGCCGAACGCCTGCCGGAAACTCCGGCCGCAGTGATCACCGGGCCGTCGTTCGCGCGCGAAGTCGCCGCCGGCATGCCCACCGCCGTCACCGTGCACTCCGGCGACGATGCGTTCGCGCATCGGGTGGCCGCGATGCTGCACGGCTGCGCCTTCCGTGCCTACACCGGCAATGACATGCTGGGCGCGGAACTCGGCGGCGCGATGAAAAACGTGCTGGCGGTGGCCACCGGTGTCGCCGATGGCATGCAGCTTGGCCTCAACGCGCGTGCGGGCCTGATCACCCGTGGCATGAACGAAATGTTGCGCCTGGGCCATGCGCTGGGTGCCGAGGCCCAGACGCTGATGGGGCTGGCCGGCCTGGGCGACCTGGTGCTCACCTGCACCGGCGATCTTTCCCGCAATCACCGCTTCGGTTTCGCGCTGGGCCGTGGCGTGCCGCTCAAGCAGGCGCTGTCGGACATCGGGCAAGTGGTCGAAGGTGCGGTCACGGCCGACGAGGTCATGCGGCTGGCCGCACGGCACGATCTGGATCTGCCGATTTCGCAGCACGTGCAGGTAGTCCTGCGCGGCGAGATGACCCCCACCGATGCCCTGCATTCGCTGCTGGCCCGCGAGCGCAAGCCCGAGTACCCGGAAAACCTGTTTCACTGAATCGGGAACAACGGCGCCCTGGTTGGAAGCCGCATTCGGAAATCCCAAGCCAGACTGGCCCTTCCGGTGCCGCCCCGGGCAATGCGTCCGCGCCGACCGCGAGGCTGGAACTCGCAGCGTTCGAGGATGACCGCAAAACATGCGCTATGCTTGGGCCTTTTGAGCGCCGGAAGCATCGCGCATGCAACACCGCAGCAATCAGGGCGAAACACCAGTCGGACGCACCGCGGGCAAATCCGCGGCGGGGGTGTCGCTGCCCGCCGAATGGACGCGCCTGCTTGCGGGGGCAGGCGGGGGGGCGGGCGCGGCCCCTGCGCCGACCCTCGGCTTTCTGCTCGAGTTGCTGCAGGAGGAGCCGGCCGTTTCCCGGATCGAAATCGCGCCCGTGCTGCTGGAAACGGTTGCCAAGGGGCGGCTCGGCCGCGCGGTGCCGCTGGATTCGAAGCAACTTCTGAATGCCGCGCTGCCCGAAGCTGAAACCCGTCTCGCGGCGAGCGTGCTGGGCCTGCCGCAAACCCAGCGGAAGGGACGTACCTACGCGCAGCTTTCGGGCGCGTTCGGCCATGCCCTGCTTTGCGAAATCCTGAACGCCGCGCCCAGTCTGCTCGGGGGCGTCGCCGGCTTGCGTCTGTCACTCGGCAAGCCGCGGCCCCTGGATTGGGCTTGGCAACTGGAACGCGACGGCCGCCAGAAGCTGCTGCCCAAGCTGCCCGCGCACCAGCGGCTGGTCAGGGTGGGTGGTCTGTGGTATCTCGATCCGGAACGTGCCGAACTGGGCCCCCTGGACGGCGACGCCGCCGAAGTCGCCCTGATCGAAGCGCCGCCGCTGGCGCCGGAATACGCCGAAGCCTTGTCGCAACGGGTGGCCGCCTCGCCCTGGGCCGCGCGCATTCCTGCGCCGCAGGCGTTCGCTGCGGTGCAGCGGGACGATCTCGCGCCCAAGCCGGTGATGATTTTCCAGGCGCTGACGCGGCATGCGCGGATCGGCGCCGGTACGCCGCCACTCGCGTATGCCCGGCTGGCCTTCGATTACGGTGGCGAGCGCCTGCCCGGGCGCGGCGGCGAAGCCACGGTCCGACGCGTGCGCAATGGAAAGTTGGTCGAAATCATCCGCAAACGCGCCGAAGAACTGGCGCGCATGGAACGGCTGGAAGCCCTCGGCCTGGCGCCGGCGGTCGATTGCGAAGGCCTGCCGTGGGACATGGCCGATGCGCTGCCGGAAGACGCCTGGGTCTTTCCCGGCAAGGGTTACGCGGGCGCGCTGGAAGTGAACACGCCGGCGCGCTGGCTGGGCCTGCGCGAGAAGCTGGAACACGACGATTTCATCGTCGAGTACGCCTCCAGTTTTCCGTTCGAAGTGCTGGAAGGCCCGCCACGCTGGTACGGCGTGGCGCACGCCGATGATGGCGGCGAGGCGTTCGAGTTCGAAATGGGCATCGAGGTCGAAGGCAAGCGGGTCAACCTGCTGCCCACGGTGGCGCGAGCGCTGTCGGAACACACCCTGTCGCTGACCGCGCCGGAAAACGAAACGAAGGATGCGGTGTGGTACGCACCGGTGGATGACCGTCGCCGCGTCGCGGTGCCGCTCGCGACCTTGCGCAAGCTGCTGGCGCCGCTCGCCGAATACCTGGCGCATCCGCGCGACAAGTTGCGCCTGCCGCGGGTGCAGGCGGGCAGGCTGGAGGAGTTCGAAAGCGCGTTGCCGAAGAACGGCAAGCTGGACGCGCCGAGCGACCTGACCGGATTCACGACGCGTTTGCGCGAAGCGGCCGAGCACGCCTCCGACGCGGTGCCCGAAGGGCTGGTCGGCGAATTGCGCGGTTACCAGCGCGAAGGCTTGCGCTGGTTGAATGCACTGGCGGCGGCCGGGCTGGGCGGCGTGCTGGCCGACGACATGGGGCTCGGCAAGACCGTGCAGCTGCTCGCGCACATCCTGGCGCTCAAGCAAAGCTCGGCGCTCTCGCAACCCGCGTTGGTCGTGGCCCCGACCAGCCTGATCCCCAATTGGCAGGCCGAAACCGCGCGCTTCGCGCCGTCGCTGAAGGTGCTGACGCTGCATGGACCGGAACGCGTCAAGAGCTTCGATCGCCTTGCCGGCCACGACGTGATCCTCACGAGCTACGCGCTGCTGCCGCGCGATCTTTCCGTGCTGCGCGAGCAGCCGTTCGCGCTGGTGGTGCTGGACGAGGCGCAGCAGGTGAAGAACCCGCGCACGCAGGCGCGGCGCGCCTTGCTG
This sequence comes from Rhodanobacter sp., assembly GCA_044464225.1. Taxonomy (GTDB): domain Bacteria; phylum Pseudomonadota; class Gammaproteobacteria; order Xanthomonadales; family Rhodanobacteraceae; genus 66-474. Next base: position 150,760 of record JBIQLN010000004.1, read on the forward strand.
TCCATCGCGTCGAAGCGCCGCGTGTGCATGACCGGCACGCCGCTGGAAAACCATTTGGGCGAATTGTGGTCGCAGGTCGACCTGGCGGTGCCGGGTCTGCTCGGTGACGAGGGTTCGTTCCGCCGCTACTACCGCATCCCGATCGAACGCCAGGCCGACGCCGATTGCCAGGCGCGCCTCAACCATCGGATCGCGCCGTTCATCCTGCGCCGGACCAAGACGCAGGTGGTGAAGGAACTGCCGGAAAAAACAGAAATCGCGCGTCGCGTGGTGCTGTCGGGCAAGCAGCGCGAACTGTACGATTCGCTGCGCGTCAGCCTGGGCGACGAAGTGCGCGAAGTGGTGCGCCAGCGCGGCCTGGAACACAGCGGCATCATCGTGCTCGACGCGCTGCTGAAACTGCGCCAGACCTGCTGCGACCCGCGTCTCGTCAAGCTCGAGTCCGCCCGCGGCGTGCGCGAATCGGCCAAGCTGGAACTGCTGATGGACATGTTGCCCGACCTCCTGAGCGAAGGCCGGCGCGTGCTGCTGTTTTCGCAATTCACCGAGATGCTGGCGCTGATCGCGCGCGAGTTGAACCGTCGCCATCTGCAGTACGTGACCTTGACCGGCGATACCCGCGATCGCGCCGAACCCGTGCGCAAGTTCCAGGATGGCGAGGTGCCGCTGTTCCTGCTGTCGCTGAAGGCCGGCGGCGTGGGCTTGAACCTCACCGCGGCCGATACCGTGATCCATTACGACCCGTGGTGGAATCCCGCTGCCGAGACGCAGGCCGCCGATCGCGCCCACCGCATCGGCCAGGACAAACCGGTGTTCGTGTACCGCCTGATCTGTGCCGACACCGTCGAGGAGCGCATCGAAGACTTGAAAGCGCGCAAGGCCGAGCTCGCCCAGGCGGTACTGGAAGGTGGCGGTACCCGCGACAAGTTGCGTTTCGACGAATCCGACCTGGATGCGCTGTTCGCGGCGGAGTAGTCCCGGCGCGACTCAGGGGACGATCCGCTTCAGGAATACCCGCATCTCTTTCGCGGCCTGGACGTCGCCGCGTGTTTCCGCGGTCGCGATCCCGTGGCGCCACGCGTCGGCGGCGGCCTGCCTGTCGCCCGATTGCAGGCAGGCTCGGCCCAGCAGTTTCCACGCCGCCGAATACGCCGTGTCGAACCCGATCGCCGCGCGCAGTTGCACGATCGCTTCAGCGGTGTCGCCCGTTTCCAGCAGCGCCGCGCCCAGCGAATAGCGCAACAGCGCGCCGTCGCGCGCACCGCCGAGCTGCGCCCGCAGTGCGTCGATCCGGTCAGTGGACCTGGGCATAACGCCAATAACTCGGTGCCGGCAGCAGCACCGTGGGCGTGGATGGTTCGGGCGGCTGCTGGCCACGCCGGAGCATCGCCAGCGTCGGCGCGTTCCAGATCGCCATCCAGCTGCCGCGATACGGCTGCACCAGGCGTGCGTAGCGCAGGTCGTTGGCGTCGAGGCGTTCCGGGTACTCGACCACCAATCCCCGCGGATGGGCCGCCGCCCAATCCTGCAGGAACTGGCCTTCGTAAAGTCGATCGATGGGCTTGGTCATCCTGCCCATGAATTCGAACTGGCCATCGTAGATTCCCAGGTTGCCGATCGCGTGGCCCCGGGCTTCGGCGTGCGCCAGCAGCTTCGAGGCCGGCCGCATGTCGAAAGCAGGGTACAGCGCCAGCGCAAACAATCCGTACGCACCGGTGGTACCGATCAGACTGGCGGTCGCGATGCGGCGCAGCTTGCCGCGGCCGGGCAGCAGCACGAACACGCCGATCAGCAGGTACAGCACGCCGAACGGCGCGCTGACCGGTGCGAGATCGCGCAACCAATGGCCGTGCAATTGGCCCGGCCCGATCAGTGGCAGCGCGAACAGCAACGCCGCCAGCGCGAATGCTCCGATCGCCAGCGGCCACGCCCCCAGCCATGCGCTGTGCGCAAGCCGCCCGTCGCGCGAGCGCAACGCGGCGATCGCCGCTGCCATCAGGATCGCTGCAGCCGGCAGTTCCGGCACCAGGTAATAACTTTGCTTGCCGCTGAAGGCGCTGAAGATCACGAATGCGCCGAGCAGCCACGCCAGCGCCATCCGGAATCCCGGCGACCAGGGCCGGCGCACGGTCGCGAAGGCGGCCCACATGCGCGGCCACAGCACGAAAGGAAACAGCAACACCGCCAGCCACGGCAGGTACCACCAGAATGGCCGCTTGTGGATGAAGGCGTCCACCACGCGCCCGCCGGTCTGCTTGTAGAGCAGGTTGTGCATGTAGCTGCCGCCGCTCAACTGGATGGCCGGTATCACCCATGCCGCCAGCATGATTCCGCCGCCGATCACCGCGGCGAGTCCGAAGCCGTACCAGCGCAGGCGATGCTCGCGCGCGTACGCGCTCCACCACGGCCCCAGCAGCCATGCAGGCAGCGTATGCACCAGCATCACCGGGCCCTTGGTCAGGAGCCCGAGGCCGATGCATGCCGCGAAGCCGATCCACCCCGGTTTTGCGCGGCGCGGCCCCGTGACGAGACACAGCATCGCACCCAGCACCCACACCGCCAGCAGGCCGTCGTACATGATCTGCAGGCCGTACAGGAGTCCATACGAAAACGCCAGCAACAGCCACGGCGTGGAGCGCGCGATCCACGCGTGTTCCGGAAACAGGCGCCGCGCCAGTTCCTGCGCCAGGATCAGTTGCGACGCACCGATCAGCACCATCAACACGCGCGGCCAGACATCGTTGACACCGAACGCCGCCCAGCCGGCATGGATCAACCAGAACAGCAGCGGCGCCTTTTCCGAATACGGTGCGCCGTTGATGTGCGGCACCCAGAACTGGTGGTGCGCCCACATGTCCCATGCCACCGCCAGCGCGCGGGTGGAATGCAGTGGAATCGGCGGCTGCATGAAAATCGTGATCAGCGCCACCAGCAGGTACAGCGGCAGCCACCACAGCAGGCCGCGCAGACGGCGAGTGAATGCGTAGGAGACGTCGGTCACTTGGAGGTTCGCAGGCGCCGCGGCGCGAGACGAAAGTGTAACCGATGCGCCCTGCGCGCCCGGGGTTCATCGGATCGGCGTGGCCAGCTATGCTTGCGCGTCCGGCCCGCGGACAGGCGACGAGCCGGCCCGGCGAGGCCGGTGAGCCAGGAACGGCCATGCTCACGCTTTCCCATCTCCCTCCAGTCATCACGGGGCACCAGCGCGCGGTGTACCAGCACCCGCACGACGCCGCCCTGATCGTGAAAACCATGCGCCCGGAATCGGTCGCGCACCGCTGGGATGCGCCTGGCCGCTGGTACAAGCGCTTGCCGCGCGTGCGCCATTACGTCAGCTATCTGCGCGAGATCAAGGAATACATCGCTGCGCACACCTGTCCGGATCCGGATCCGCCGATCGCCCGCATCGTCGGCCTCGTGGAAACCGATGTCGGGTTGGGGCTGGTGTGCGAAAAAGTGCGTGCGCCGAACGGCGAGATGGCACCGACGCTGCATCAGTGCTGGGTGGAAAACGGTGGCGAACCGCCGTGGGCGCGCCCGGCGCTGGAGGTTTTTCTGGAAAGCCTTCTGCGCCACAACGTGATCGTCGGCGACCTCAACGCGGCCAACCTCGTGTTCGGCAGCGATTCGCGCGGCGGCCCACGCCTGCTGATGGTGGACGGCTTCGGCGAGAAGGGCGCGATACCCTTGAGTTCGATGTCGCGCGTCTTCAATCGCCATTTCATACGCCGCCGTTACCGGCGCATGCTGCGCGACTTGTCGACGCCGGTGGAAGGCTGGACGGGTCCGCGCACCGAGCCGTGACGCGGTTCGTCGCAACGCGCGGCATCAGTTTTCGCTGTCGTCCGCTTCGCCCGGCGCCGTCGATTGCGGCGTGCAACCCGGCAACACCGCGTCGGCGCGGAACAGCCACCATTGGCGCCGGTTGGAATGGCCGACCTTATGCGCCCTCGCGCGATCCACGCAATCGCCCATCGCCGCGCCGAGGCTGAATATCCAGCGGTTCGCGGGATCCTGCGCCTGCCACGCGGTGGCCGCGGCGAACTGTTTCGGCAGCGGCTGGGTCAAGCCGAACTCCCGCGTCGGACCCCTCGCCATGAACAGGTTTTCCTCGCGCGGCCCCACCAGTCCGATCTCTGCCTGCGGGCCGGCGTAGGCACGCGCGTCGCGCATGATGCCGGCAGCGGAACTCGAATCGTTCAGCAGCGGGTAGGCCCAGAGGCTCCAGATCATCCACAGGCCGGTGAGGCCCGCGAGCAGACCGACGACGCCATGGCGGGGACGACACGCCGCCGCCGCCAATGCAACCACCGCACCGATGCTGATGATCATCCAGCACAACGCGGTGCGTTCCTCCTCGAGTCCGCGCGCCGCCACATGGTCGTTGAAATGGGCGACGTCGTGCCCGTGCAATGCCATCGCACCGGCGATCACGATCACGATTCCACCGACCAGTCCGATTGCGAACGCGCTCCAGCGCAGCCAGCGCGTGCGCAGCATGTCGCCGATGTACGGCGCGAGCGCCAGCGCAACCATCGGAATGGCCGGCATGATGTAGACGTCCCGTTTGCCCGTCTGGATGCTGAAGAAGATCAGGATCAGGATCGACCAGACCAGCGGCAGCATGACGCGCGTTTCGCCTTCGCGCAGCGCACGCCACCAGCGCGGCACGCCGCCGATGTACAGCAGCGACATCGGAAACCAGTTGAACAGCACGATCGCCGCGAAATACCACGGCGGCTGCGGGTGCGACCACGAACCGGTGGCCCGCCCGACGGTCTGGTGGAACAGGATGTCCTGGACGTAGGCGTGGTACTCGGCGCTGCCGCGGAAATGCGCGACCAGCAGCATCGGCACGCCCCATGCGAGGATCGGCAACACGAACGCCGGAATGCCGAGCAGCCAGCGCGGGGCGCGCCAGCCGGGCCGCGCCACGCGATCGGGCGTGCGCCAGCACGCCCATGCGTACGGAACCAGCATCAACAGCGCGAGGATGCCGACACCCTTCGTGATGACGCCGAGGCCCGCGGCGACGCAGCCCAGCACGTAGGCGCGCCAGTTCGGCCCGCGCAGCAGGTGCAGCAGCAGCCCCCAGTTCGCCAGCGTGATCCAGAACGTGATCAGCGGGTCGATCTGCGCCCGCTTCATCTGGTAGGTGAACTCGAAGACGAACAACACGGCGATCGCAGCGTACAAACCCGCGCGATGGTTCCACAGGCGCCGGCCGAGATCGTAGGTCAGCGCCAACGTACCCATCGCCGACGCGAGCGACGGCAACAGGAACCAGCCGCGCCACCCGTGCGTCAGCCAATAGGCACACGCCTGCAGCCACATGAACAGCGGCGGCTTGTCGGCATACAATTCGATACCGCGATGCGGAAACAGCCATTGGCCGGTTTGCACCATCTGGCGCGCGACCAGGGCGAAGCGGGGTTCGTCGGATGGCCAGGGATCGCGCAGGCCCATCCCCACCGCGAGCAGCACCAGCGCGAAGCCGAAGAACAGCCACGCCTGCCAGCGTTCATCGCGCGACAGCGGCGGCAAGGAGGGCTGGAGCATGGACGTCGATCGATTCATGGGGTGCCCTCGCAAGCAGGCGGTCGGGTTCATCCGCCCTGGTTTCATTCGCCGATTGGCGAGCGGATGGATGATACGTCCAACGTCGATTCGGGCGCGCATCCCCGTTGCGCGCGGCGGCGGGTACTTTCCCCGCCTGCAATCCCCGGGCCACATGGGTGATTGCTCCGGATTCCAATCTCCTGCCTGTTCGCCGGAATGCGCGGCTGCGTTGTTGCCCCGGGACGCGGTTTGCGCCACGGCAACCAAATCGTGGCGTTTTGCCTCACGCGTCCGCCGGGCGATCCGCGCGGCGACGGCGCAGCGACAGGGCAAAGCAGCAGCCGAGCAACACTTCCAACGGCGCACGCAAATAGTCGAAGCGCCAGATCAGATAATCGAAAAGATTGACGATCAGCACGATGCCAAGGCATCCGAGCAATGCCCAATACAGCACGTGGCCGGTGCTCTCCGCGCGGCGCACCAGCCACAGTTCGCGCGCCAGCAGTCCGAACATGACCAGCAGCAGCCCCCCACCGACGGTACCCAGGCCGACGACTGCCTGCAGGTAGGCATCGTGCAAATGGGGGGGCACGTAGCCGCCGATGTGGATACCGCTGGTGAGGATCAATGGCTGGATGCTGCGCAGGCCGATCCCCCACAGCGGGTGCGTCTGCCAGGCGTGCCAGCCGAGCGCCGCGAGTTGCACGCGGACCGTGACCGAACTGGAAGGCAGATCGGAGAGTTCACCCTGTGCCAGCGCTTCGGCGATGGCTTCGCCGCCGGCGAGCCGATGTGCCACCAGCGCGTAGCCCACCCCCAGTGCCGCGATCACCGCGAGGGTGGCCACGACCAGCGCGATGGCCGCGGGGCGGTGCCAGTGGTGGCGGACACTGCGCAGGCACGCGAACAGGGCGAACGGCACCACCAGTGCCGCGGCCAGCCAGGCCCCGCGCGACTGCGCATAGAGCAGGCAGGCCAACAGCGGCACGCCCGCCAATACCAGCAAGATCGCAAAGCCGATCCGGGTGCGGCCGGCAAGGCGCGGTGACCACGAAATCGCGTACAGGGACAGCAACAGGAGGCCGATCGCCGCGTATTCCCCGACGATGTTCTCGGCATAGCGCAGGCGCAGGCGCAGGGCACCGGCAACGATGGCATCGATGCAAGACCATGGCGCGCACACCAGCGCGAACAGCACGAATCCCGCCACCATCAAACCCAGCAACCGCGGCATCCAGCGCGGCCGGTCCGCAAGCCACGCCCCGATCACGCACGTCAGCACGCCGACGCGGATCGGTTCGGCGTTGTAGGAGAGATGCTTGCCGAACGACAGCGCCGGTGTCAGCCGGGCAGCGTAGGCGGCCTGCAGCACGGCGTAGACGACGAAGGCCAGCACGAGCCACGGCAGCGGGTGGCCCGCCAATTCGCGCCAGCGCTTGCCGCCTGCCACCATCAGTATCAGCAGCGCTGCGGCGCCGCCGTACTCCGGCCGCAGCAACTTCCCGAAGTGGGTCATCGCGAAGAACGCCTGGAAGGCCAGCGCGGCCAAGGCCAGTCGCACAGCCCATGCGTCGCGGAATGTCGCCTCGCCGCTCAATGCAGCGTCGCGGACAGCGCCTCGCCCACCCGCCGCACGAACGCCTTGCGGTTCTGTGCGAACCATGCACGCCCGCGCTCGCCCAGCCCGCGCAGCTCGGCATCGCCAAGGCTCAACGCGTGCTCGATGGTTTGTTCCAGCGCGCGTTCATCGAAATAGAAAGTCTTGGCCAACGCCATGTTGCCGGTATCGCCGTAGGGCACCAGGATGCCGCGCTCCGGCGTGACCAGTTCATTCATGGGTGGCGCATCCACCGTCACCGTCACCGCCCCGACGCCCAGCGCCTCGACGAGGTAATGCCCCCATCCATCCGTTTCCGACAGGCACAAATGGAAGGCATGGCTGTTCTGCAGCCGCTTCAACTCGGCGTAATGCGCGGGATTGGATGCATCGAGATAACCCAGCCGGTGCACGATGTTGGGCGCGCACGGCCCGGGATGCGCTTCGCGCGGATGCTGCAGGACCGTCAGCGTCGGCCATTCGGGATGGCGGCGCCAAACCGCCATCAGCCGATCGGTGCCCTTGATGCGGCTGCCGCCGGCGAGGTGGAAGAACTTGCGTTCGCGGGGAATGGCGGGATCGTAGCGATCGTCGCTGTGGAAACCGACCCAACTGGTCGGATGACCGAGCCGCGTGAATATCAAGGCGGCGTTGTGGGTCTTGGCCCAGATGCGATCGATCGAGCCCACGAAATGCTGGTCCCGGCGGTCGAACCATTCGGGGTTCGGCAGCGCAACATTGCAGCGGGAGCGCACCAGTTCGCCCGGCCACAGGTGTTCGAACATGATGTTGAGGTCGAATGCCCGAGGGACCCGCCACGGGCGGCGGAGTCCGGACCACACCTGCTGCGCGCGCACGTAGGGGCGCATCCACTTGCGGCGGCGCCGATGCTCCTGTTGCCAACCGAGTGCCGTCAACGTGACCTCGCAGCCATTGAGCCGCAGGGCTTCTGCGAGGAGTCGGGAGTCGCGGGAGAGTCCGAAGCCGTTGTCCCAGAAAACCAGATTGGCGGTGGTCATGCGCGTTGTTCCGTATACGCGTGCACAGTGGCCGATTCTCGCCGGCGTGTCCGTGTCGGGACAACCATGATATCGGCAACACCGCGCCGGGGTCTGAATCTTGGTTGTGCCTTCACTTCGCCGGCGCGCCACGCCCTGCCCGCGCGGACGCGGATCGCGGCGCTCGGTTACCCTCTGCACCGGTACCGCCGTCTTCGAGGTTGCACACATCCATGCCGTCCGTCCGCGCGCCACGGCTGAGCGCCTGCGTGATCACCCTGAACGAGGCCGATCGCATTGCAGCTTGCCTCGATTCGTTGGCGTTCTGCGACGAGGTGGTGTTGGTCGATTCGGGTTCGACCGACGGCACCCGCGACATCGCGGCTGCCCGAGGCGCACGGGTGATCGAGCACGCGTTCGAAGGCTTTCGTGCGCAGAAGGATTTCGCGGTGGGGCAGGCGTGCCACGAGTGGGTGCTCTGCCTCGATGCGGATGAACGTGTCACGCCCGCACTGCGGGCTTCCATCGAAGCGGCGCGCGACACCGGCTTCGACGGCTTCGCCGGCTTCCGCTTTGCACGCAGCACCCGGTATTTCGGCGCGTTCCTTCGGCACGGCAATGCCTACCCCGACCACGTACTGCGCCTGTTCGACCGCCGCCGTGGCGGCTGGCGGGCGGGCCGCGAGATCCACGAGCATGCGGTGGTCGAGGGCAAGGTGGCAACGCTTGCCGGCGACCTGGAACACGTCGCCTACCGCTCGCTGGACGACCAGCTCGCGCGTTACCGGCGCTACGCCGCCATGATGGCAACCCACATGCACGCGCGGGGCAGGCGTGCGCGGCTGCTCAACCTGGTCGTGAATCCCGGGTGGCGATTCCTGCGCGGGTACGTGTTGCGCGGCGGGTTCATGGATGGCTGGCGCGGCTTCCTGTTTGCATGCATGGAAGCCGACTACGTGCGCGAAAAGTTCGCGCGGCTGTGGCTGCTGCAGCACGCTGCGGAAGGATCGGGCTGGCACAATGACGGGCCGCAGACGGTTGGAGACGACCGCGCGGAAACAAAGAGGATCCCATGAAATCCGCATTGATCACCGGCATTTCCGGCCAGGATGGCGCCTACCTGGCCAGGCTGCTGCTGGAAAAGGGCTACAAGGTGCACGGCGCGTATCGGCGCACGAGTTCGGTGAATTTCTGGCGGCTGGAAGAACTCGGCATGGCCGGGCACCCCAATCTAGAGCTGGTCGAGTACGACCTCACCGATCCCGGTTGCAACCTCCGCCTGATCGAAAGGGCCCAGCCGGACGAGGTGTACAACCTCGCGGCGCAAAGCTTCGTCGGCGTGTCCTTCGAGCAACCGATCACGACGGCCAAGATCACGGGCCTGGGTGCGCTGAACCTGCTGGAAGCGATCCGGACGATGAAGCCGGACACGCGGTTCTACCAGGCGTCGACGTCGGAGATGTTCGGGAAAGTCCAGGCGGTGCCGCAGAACGAACACACGATGTTCTGGCCACGAAGTCCCTATGGGGTGGCAAAGCTCTTCGCGCATTGGAGCACCGTGAATTACCGCGAATCCTTCGGGATCTTCGGTGCCAGCGGGATCCTGTTCAACCACGAATCGCCGCTGCGCGGGCGTGAGTTCGTGACGCGCAAGATCACCGATGCGGTGGCGCGGATCAGGCTGGGGAAACAGGAGCAACTGGAGCTCGGCAACCTGGACGCCAAGCGCGACTGGGGGTATGCCGCGGAGTACGTCGAAGGCATGTGGCGCATGTTGCAGGCCGGCGAGCCGGACACGTTCGTGCTGGCGAGCGGACGCACCGAGACGGTGCGTACTTTCGCGACGCTGGCGTTCAAGGCGGCGGGCATCGGTATCGAATGGCAGGGGAAGGAGCAGGAAGAGACCGGCGTCCGCACGGATACCGGCAAAGTGGCTGTCCGGATCAACCCGAAGTTCTACCGACCGGCCGAGGTCGACGTGCTGGTGGGCGACGCCGCGCACGCGCGCGAAGTGCTGGACTGGCAGGCGAAGACGTCGCTGGAAGACTTGTGCCGGATGATGGTGGAAGCCGATCTCGAGCGGGTTGAACGTGGCGTCTCGTTCTGACAGGCCGCGCGCGCTGCTGACGGGCTGCCACGGATTCACCGGGCGCTATGTCGCGGCCGAACTCGAAGCGGCCGGATATGAAATCATCGGGTTGGCGCACGACGGCGATCCGCCTCGCGAAGGCGTGCTGCGTGCGAACCTGCTGGATCGCGCGGCCGTGCGCCGCGCGCTGGGCGAAGCGCGCGCCGACGTGGTGGTGCACCTGGCCGCGATTTCCTTCGTCGCACACGGGGACGCGGATGAGATCTACCGCACCAACATCGTGGGTACCCGCAACGTGCTGGAGGCGCTCGCCAATGCCGGGGCGAAGCCACGCCGCGTGGTCCTGGCCTCCAGCGCAAACATCTACGGCAATGCCGCAGTCGAACCCATCACCGAAGCCACCCCGCCCGCGCCGGCCAGCGACTACGCGGTGTCCAAGCTGGCGATGGAACACATGGCGCGGCTGTGGATGGACCGCCTCCCGATCGTCCTGGTGAGGCCGTTCAACTACACCGGGGTGGGGCAGCACGAGAATTTCCTGATCCCGAAGGTCGTCGCCCATTTCCGGCGCGGCGACAAGCTGATCGAACTCGGCAACACCGACGTGGCGCGTGATTTTTCGGACGTGCGTGATGTCGCCCGCGCGTACGCGGCGATCGTCGCGAAGGCGCCCGCGGGCGAGGTGGTCAATCTCTGTTCGGGCACCGCGCGCTCGCTGGGCGAGGTGCTGGGCGCGATGGCGGACATTGCGGGTTACGCCATCGAGGTCCGGGTGAACCCCGCATTCGTGCGCACCAACGAGGTCAAGCGGCTGGTCGGTTCGAACTTGCATCTGCGCGAACTCACCGGCTTCGCCCCGTCGATTGCGCTGGAAGAAACCTTGCGCTGGATGTATTCGGCGCGCTGACTCAGCCGGCGAGCGCGCGGACGGCCTCGGCGATCCGCGTCCTGAAGGCACGATCGTTGGCCTCGAACCAGGCTCGCGCGGCCGTGCCCATGCGTTCGAGTTCGTCGTCGGGCGTGGACAGCAGCCGTTCGATGGCTTGCTCCAGCGCGGGTTCATCGTAGAAGTACGTGGTGGCGAGGCTCTGGGTGCCGGTGCGCGAGGGCGGGAGCAACGCGCCGCGTTCGCGCGTGACCATTTCGTTCATCGGCGGTGCGTCCAGCGTCACGACCACCGCGCCCACGCCCATCGCTTCCACGAGGTAGTGTCCGAAGCCTTCGGTCTCGGATGGGCAGAGGTGGAAGCGATGTGCGTTCTGGACATGCTTCAGCTCGCCGTCTGCAATGTAATCGACGCGATGCTCGATGTTGGGTGCCGGCGGCCCCGGGCGCGCACTGCGCGGACTCTGCAACACGGTCAGGCGTGGCCATTCGGGATGCCTGCGCCAGGTGGCGAGAAGCGTGTCCGTGCCCTTGTTGGCGCTGCGCCCGGCAAGATGGAAGAACGCGCGCTCGCGCGGCACCGACGAATCGCGGCGATCCTCGCTCGTGAATCCGGTGTATTCGGTTTTCAGGCCCAGCGATTCGAAAATCGGCGCAGCGTGGCGTGTCAGCACGAACGCCCGATCGAGGCGTGGCAGCCATTTGCGATCGCGCTCGTCGAACCATTCGGGGTGCGGCAGCAGCACGTTCCGGCGCGCGGTCGCGAGGTATTCGGGTCGCACGCGTTCGAGCATCAGGTTGACGTCCCAGCGCTGCGCGCCGTGGCCGGCGAGCCGGCGCGCGAAGGTCCGGGCGCGCAGCCGGACGGGATGCAGTAGCTTGCGCAGCGCACCGCGACGGATGCCGCTGATGGTGACCTCGAAACCGGCGGCGGCCAAGGCCGCATGCAGCAGGTGCAGGTTCCGGCTGAGCCCGAAACCGTTGTCGCGCGCGATCAGGTTCACGCGGATCACGTGCGCGCCGCCATGCCGCGCAACGCCGCGTCCAGTCTTTCCGGCAGGGCCGCGCGCCCGGCTTCGTACCATGCGCGCGACGCCGCCCCGACAACCTCGCAACGTGCGTCGTCCATTGCCAGCGCGTACTCGATGGCTTTTTCCATTGCCGCATCTTCAAAATGGAAAGTCGTGGCGAGATGCTGGGTGCCGGTGTGCGACCATGGAACCAGTATTCCGCGCTCGGGCGTGATCATTTCGTTCATCGGCGGCGCGTCCAGCGTGATCACCACCGCGCCTGCGCTCATCGCCTCGACGATGTAGTGGCCAAAGCCCTCGGTCGCCGACGGGCACAGATGGAAGCGGTGGGCGTTCTGCAAGCGCTTCAGCTCCCCATCCTCGAGGTAGCCGATCCGGTGTTCGATGTTCGCGGCCGGTGTGCCGGGGGTCGCTTCCTTCGGGTGCTGCACCACGGTCAGCTTGGGCCATTCCGGGTGCCGGCGCCACAACGCCAGCAGTGGCTGGGTGTTCTTGGTGCGGCTGGAACCGGCGAGATGGAAAAACGCACGTTCCCGCGGCACCGATGCGTCATACCGGTCGTCACTGGTGAAGCCGATGCAGAGCACCGGGCAACCCTTGTCGGCAAATATGCGTTCCGCTTCCCGCGTTTTCGCGAGTACGAGGTCGATGCGGTCCAGCGCTTCCGAGTCGCGCGGCAGAAACCACTCCGGATGCGGCAGAAACACGCGGTGCGGTGCGTCGTCCAGAAACGCCCGCGCGATGTGTTCTTCCATCAGCACGAAGTCGAACGGCGGAGGCAGTCCCCGGCGCCGCGCATGCGCGAGGCGCCACCTGCGGTATTTCCCCTTGATGCGCTGGATCAAACCAGGCACGCCCCCGCGGCGCCGCGTGTTGGTGACCCGCACGCGGTAACCGCGCGCGCGCAGGTTGTCGGCCAGCAGGCGCAGGTCGCGCGACAGCCCGACGCCATTGTCGAAGCCGAGCAGATGCACGGAACCGGCATCGGTTGCGGTCAGGTTCATGCGCACCGGATTGTTCCGCATCGTCCGCCCTCCGTGGGATGCTGCTGCCCGGCACCCACGCAAGGCGCCAACACGCGATCGCCCGGGCAACCGGGACGGCAAGCAGTTGCCGCGCCAGGCGTCGGGATCGCGTACCCGGATTGTAGCCGTGATCCACCAACGATCCATGCGAATTGGCTGTCGCGAAATGTCGGCTGCTGCGTTTTAGGCCAGGGGTGGCGGGCTTTTGGTGCCGATCCGTGCAAGCCGCCGGCCGGTCCGGAAATGCTGGACAGGAGTCGGTCAGCGCCGGCTGCGCGTGCGGGTCTTGGTGATCACCGCGTAATACATGCCGTCGAGGCCGCCTTCGCCCGGCAGGATCTGCCACCCCGCGCCGGCCGCGCGCCCGGCGGGCAGGTTGCATGGCTCGGCTTGTGCATCGGGGTGGCCGTCGAGGAACGTGCCGACGACATGTTCGTTTTCTTCACGCAGCACCGAACACGTCGCATACACGAGCCGCCCCTGCTGCGCCAGCAGCGGCCACGACGCTTCCAGCAGGCGTGACTGTTCGCGTGCGAGTCGGGGAATATCGGCCGCACGTCGATGCAGTTTGATGTCGGGATGCCGCCGGACCACGCCGGTGGCCGAGCAAGGCGCGTCCAGCAGGATACGGTCGAAGGGTTTCCGGTCCCACCACGTTGCCGGCTCGCCGGCATCGCCCGTCCGAAGCTCGCAAGCCAGGCCGAGGCGCTCGAGGTTGGAGCGGATCGCATCCGCGCGCGCGGGTTCGCGCTCCAGCGCCAGCAGTCGAAGCGCCGCGCGCTCGAGCATGTGGCAGGCCTTGCCGCCCGGTGCGGCGCAGGCGTCCAGTACGCGCAAGCCGTCATGCAGGTCCATGAGATCGGCCGCGCACTGCGCGGCGCCATCCTGCACCGAGAAATGCCCGGCGGCAAAACCCGGCAGGCGCGCGATGTCCGCATGCGCATCGAGCTGCAGGGCATCGCGCAACCACGGGTGCGGCCGGGCAAGGACGCCAGCCGCGCCCAATGCGGCCAGCACCGCTTCGCGCGTCGCGCGCCGCGTGTTGATCCGCAGCATCGGTGGTGACGGCTGGTTGTTGCCGGCGAGAATGTCGTCTGCGTGTGCTGGCCAATCGCGTGCAAGCGATTCGACCAGCCACGGTGGGTGCGCGAAACGGGTCGCCGGTTGGCGATCGAGCGTTGCATTCAACCCGTCGCGCTCGCGCAGCCAGCGCCGCAGTACGGCGTTGGCAAGTTTCGCGAAACCGCCGCGCTGCAGGGCGCGTGTTGCTTCCACCGTGGCCCCGACCGCCGCGTGCGGCGGCAAATGCAGGATTTCGAGCTGCACGAGGCCCAGTACCAGCAAGGCGTGCAGCGCGGGTTCGCGCTTGCGCAGCGGTTGCTGCAGCAGCCGCTCGATCGCCTTGTCGAAGCGCAGCCACCAGCGCGCGCCTTCGTTGCAGAGTGCGGTCAGGAACGCGCGGTCGCGCGCATCGGCCAGCTTCGACTGCGCCGGCTGCAGGCGTTCGCGCAACGACGCGCCCCGTAACGCGACTTCCGCCAGTACTCCGGCCGCGAGCGCGCGGGTATCGGTCATGCCGTGCGCAGCTCGGGGCGCGCATTCACATAATCCGCGGCATCGATCACCCGACCGCCGGCCCGTTGCAGTTTCAGGATGCGCAGCACGCCCTCGCCGCAGGCGACGTCGATGCCGTGCCTGCCGGCAGCCACGATCTCCCCCGGCTTCCGCGAATCACCCGCGCCGGTCCCGGCGTCCCGCGATTCGGCACCCCACACGCGCACACGTTCACCCGCCACGTCCGCTTCCGCCACCGGCCACGGGTCGAACGCCCGCACCTTGCGTCCAAGTTCGATCGCGGGGCGCGAAAAGTCCAGCATCGCCTCGGCCTTGTCGAGCTTGCCGGCGTAGGTGGCGCCGGCTTCGGGTTGCGGTGTTGCCTGCAGGACCTCGCCGTCGATGATGCGCCGCAATCCATCCGCCAGCACACGCGCACCCATTTGGGCAAGCCGGTCGTGGACCGAGCCGCCGGTGTCGTCCGCGGCGATGGACGTCGATGCCGACAGCAACACGGGGCCGGTATCGAGTCCCGCATCCATCTGCATCAGGCACACGCCGGTTTCGGTGTCGCCCGCGAGGATCGCGCGCTGGATCGGCGCCGCGCCCCGCCAGCGCGGCAGCAGCGACGCGTGCACGTTCCAGCAGCCGAGCCGGGGGATGGCCAGCAGCTTGCGTGGCAGGATCAAGCCGTAGGCGATCACCACCATGAGGTCGGGCGCCAGGGCGCGCAGGCGCGCCTGCGCCTGCGCGGATTTCAGGGAGACGGGTTGTTCGACGGGAATGCCCGCGGCCACGGCCGCCTGCTTGACGGGGCTGGCCGTGAGTCTCCGGCCGCGTCCGGCCGGGCGATCCGGTTGCGTGTACACCGCGACGACATCGCCGCCTTCGATGCACGCGTGCAATCCGGGTACCGCGAAATCCGGCGTGCCGGCGAAGACCAGTCTCGGCCGCACGGGCCGTTCAGCCCGCGTGGCGCCGCTGCTTCTCCAGCTTGCGCAGCAACAGCGAGCGTTTCAGCGGCGACAGGTAATCGACGAAAACCTTGCCGACGAGGTGATCCATCTCGTGCTGGATGCACACCGCCAGCAGGCCGTCGGTCTCGAGTTCGAACGACTTTCCGGCCGCGTCCTGTGCCTTCACGCGAATCCACTCCTTGCGCTCGACCTCGGCATAGACACCCGGAAACGACAGGCAGCCTTCCTGGCACACTTCGGTGCCGCGGCTCTCCAGGATTTCGGGATTGACGAATACCCGCGGATCGTCGTGTGTTTCCGACACGTCCAGCACCAGCACGCGCTTCTGGACGTTCACCTGGGTTGCGGCAAGGCCAATGCCGGGCGCGTCGTACATCGTTGCCAGCATGTCGTCGGTGAGCCGTTTCAGGTCCGCGTCGAAAATTTCGACGGGTTGCGCGACCAGGCGCAGGCGCGGGTCGGGGAATTCAAGGATGTCGAGGTTGGCCATGGCTCAAGCGCGGAATCGGGGTTCTTTGGGAGAAATGGGGCCGCACCTGGCCATTTTCACGCCCCGGATAGCGTAGCAGGAGACGCACGTGGACCCGAATGTTCAGTCCATCACCAAATGTGAAATTTGTGCTTGCCGCCACCGACCGTTCGGGTACACTCGGCCGAAACTTGCGGGGGATCGGGGGATTGCCGGTCATGGTTAAGAAACTGCTTGCGCTTGCTGCGGGCCTGCTGATCACGTTCGCCGCCTACGCCGCTGGCGCCGAGTTGCGCGCGGATCACCCGCACACCTACGTGGTGAAGAAGGGTGACACGCTGTGGAGCATCTCCGCGCGCTTCCTCCAGAAGCCCTGGCTTTGGCCGGAAATCTGGGACGTCAACCAGCAGGTCTACAACCCGCACCGCATTTACCCGGGCGATGTGCTGGATCTGGATGTGAATGGCCTCCGGGTGACCAGGCGCGCCACCGTCGAGGCCAATCCGATCCCGACCATTCCGCTGTCGGCCATCGAACCCTTCCTCAAGGATTACCGCGTCCTCACCGCCGCCGAGCTCAGGCAGACGCCGTACGTGGTGGCGGTGGAAGAAAACGAGCCGCGTGCCACCGAGGGCATGAACCTGTACGTTCGCAACCTGCCGGCAGCCAGCGTCGGCCAGCGTTTCGCGGTCGTGCGTCCCAGTCACGTGTTCCGTGAATTCGGCGACGGCGGCCGGGGCGACGAGGTCGCGCACCTGGTCAACAACAACGTGAACCTGGTGGCCGGCCCGTGGCAGGAGGATTTCGCCAACGACGGCCACTTCGGCCGCGGCGACGAAATCGGGACTGAGGTGCGCGTGATCGGCACCGCCCAGGTACTGAAGAATGGCGATCCGGCCACCCTGCTGCTCACCAACGCCAGCATGGAGATCCGCGCGGGCGATCGCCTGATGCCCGTCGACGACACGCCGTACGATTACACGTTCTACCCGCACCCGCCGCAGAATGCGCCCGCCAATGCCTACGTGCTGGCGCTGTCGAACGGCTATGACGGCATTTCGGTGGAAGGTCCGACCGACGTGGTGGCATTGAACGTCGGCAGCGACGACGGCGTCGACAACGGCACCACTTTCGCGATCTATCAACCGGGCGAATCGGTCGCCGACGACGTGGTCGGCAACAGCGCGCGCCGGATGTTTTCGCCCAAAGTCAAGTTGCCGGCCGAATTCGTGGGCCACGTGATGGTGTTTCGCACTTTTGCCCACGTGAGTTACGGCCTTGTGATGGATGGCATCCGGCCCGTGAAGGTGCGCGACACGGTGCAGGCGCCGCAATAATTTTCGCGATCGACCGGGATCGCTGCGGCACCGAAGACGCTGGGTGCGGCTTCGAGTCCTGCCGGTCCTCCGGAACACGGCGATGGGCTTTCCGCGGCAGTCGGACTGCGCGGCACGATGGGAAAATCCCTACACGACGGCGCGGCCTGGTCCGCGCTGTTTCGTTTGACGGCGCCCGTAAACTTCCCCGATGGATGAAGACGAACTGCGGGCATGGCTGACCCTGGTGCGTGCGCCCGGCCTCGGTGCGGCGGGCATGCGCGCGCTGCTGCAGCAAGCGGGTTCGGCACGCGGGATTTGCCGCGACATCCGCGGGCTGCGCCGTGCCGCGTCCCTGGACCAGGCCGGGTTGGACTGGATCGAACGGCCGGATGCCGCACGCGTGGAAGCCGATCTCGCGTGGCTGGCGCAGCCGGGGCACCGCCTGCTTTGCTGCAACGAAGAAGATTTTCCGCCGCAACTGGAAACCACCCCGGCACCGCCCGCCGCCTTGTTCGTCGCGGGGGACGCCGCAACCCTGCTGGCGCCCCAGGTAGCCATCGTGGGCGCGCGCAGTGCCAGCGCGCAGGGGCTGGCCCACGCGAAGGATTTTGCCCGCATCCTGGCGCGCGCCGGCCTCACCATCACCAGCGGCATGGCGGACGGGATCGACGGGGCGGCACATGCCGCGGCGCTGGACTGCGGGTCGCCTACCGTCGCGGTGGTCGGCACCGGCCCGGATCTCGTGTACCCCCGCAAGCACCGCGAACTGGCTGCCCGGATCGAGCGCCAGGGCGCCATCGTCAGCGAATTCCCGCCCAGTACCGAGGCCCGGCCGGATCACTTCCCGCGCCGCAACCGGCTGATTGCCGGTTTGGCACTGGGTACGCTGGTGATCGAGGCGGGCTTGCAATCGGGTTCCCTGATCACGGCCCGCCTGGCCGCGGAAGCGGGCCGCGAGGTGTTCGCGTTGCCGGGTTCCATCCACAATCCGCTCGCCAAGGGGTGCCATCGATTGATCCGGGATGGCGCGCGACTGGTCGAGACCGCGAGCGAGGTGGTGGAGGCGCTGGGACCTGCCGCGCTGGCGCAGGGCGACGGGCTGCGGGCGCGGCTGGAGGCCAGCGAACCGACACCGACCCACGAACCCCCCGCGAGGGCGCAAGATCCTGATTACAGGTTACTTCTCGCCAGCCTCGGGGACGGACCGGCCTCGCTCGACGAGCTGGCCGATCGCACCGGCCTTGCCCCGGCCGCGCTGTCCTCGATGCTGTTGTTGCTGGAGCTCGAGGGCGCGGTCGCCCCGGCCGTGAACGGCCGCTGGCAGCGGCTTTCGGCCGGCCGCGCTTGACACGCCCACCCTGCGCATGCGTTCACTATATATAGGGGGCGGCCCGGGCCGCCCGTGAATTCCTGTCGAGACATGGCCAAGAATCTCCTCATCGTCGAATCGCCCGCCAAGGCCAAGACGATCAACAAATACCTCGGCGCCGACTTCAAGGTGCTGGCGTCGTATGGTCACGTCCGCGACCTCAAGCCCAAGGAAGGCGCGGTCGATCCCGACCACGACTTCAAGATGGACTACGCGCTGATCGACAAGAACGTCAAGCACGTCGACGACATCGCCAAGGCCGCCAAGGTTGCCGAATCGATCTATCTGGCCACCGACCTCGATCGCGAAGGCGAGGCGATCAGCTGGCACATCAGCGAGATCCTGAAGCAACGCGGGCTGCTGAAAGACAAGGAAACCCATCGCGTGGTGTTTTCCGAGATCACGCCGCGGGCAATCAAGGAAGCCGTGGCACACCCGCGTCGGCTGTCCCACGACCTCGTCGACGCCCAGCAGGCCCGCCGCGCGCTGGATTACCTGGTGGGCTTCAACCTGTCGCCGGTGCTGTGGCGCAAGGTGCAGCGCGGGCTGTCGGCCGGGCGCGTGCAATCGCCGGCGCTCAGGATGATCGTCGAACGCGAGGAGGAGATCGAAGCCTTCGTGCCGCGCGAGTACTGGACCGTCGAGGCGAAGCTCGCGCACAGGGATGGCGAATTCAGCGCGCGGCTGGTGAAGCTCAACGGCAAGAAGTTCGAGCAGTTCGACCTCACCAACGCCAACGACGCGCACGCGGCCCGCGACGCGTTGCTGAAAGCCGCGGGCGGCAAGCTGACCGTCGGCGACATCCAGTCGAAGCAGCGCCAGCGCCGGCCGGCCGCGCCGTTCACCACGTCCACGCTGCAGCAGGAAGCCGCGCGCAAGCTCGGCATGGCGACGTCCCGCACCATGCGCATCGCGCAGGGTCTGTACGAGGGCGTCAGCCTGGGTGGCGAGGGCAATGTCGGCCTGATCACCTACATGCGTACCGACTCGACACACCTGTCGGGCGAGGCGGTCGGCGAATTGCGCCAGACCATCGAGCGCGAGTTCGGCCAGCAGGGCCTGCCCGAGCATGCCATGGTGTACAAGACCAAGTCGAAGAATGCGCAGGAAGCGCACGAGGCGATCCGTCCGACCTCGGCTTTGCGCACGCCCAAATCGGTGGCGGCGTACCTCACCCCCGACCAGTTGAAGTTGTACGAGCTGATCTGGAAGCGCGCGGTCGCCTGCCAGATGAAACCGGCGATGCTCAATACCGTCTCGGTCGAATTCCCGTGCGGCCACGACGCCGGTTTCCGCGCCACCGGCACCACGGTGGTCGACCCGGGTTTCCTTGCGGTGTACGAGGAAGGCCGCGACGCGAAATCGGAGGAGGACGAGGAAGCGCGCAAACTGCCTGCCCTGGCGAAAGGCGAGGCGGTCCCGCTCGCCGACATCGCGACCGACCAGCATTTCACCGAACCGCCGCCGCGCTATTCGGAAGCGTCTTTGGTCAAGGCGCTGGAGGAATACGGCATCGGCCGCCCCTCGACCTACGCCAGCATCATCCAGACGCTGTTGTCGCGCGAATACGTGATCCTCGATTCGCGCCGGTTCAGGCCCACCGACGTGGGTCGCGCGGTCGCCAAGTTCCTGACGGCGCATTTCACCCGCTACGTCGATTACGACTTCACCGCCAGGCTCGAGGACGAACTCGACGCGGTCAGCCGCGGCGAGGAGGAATGGCGTCCGCTGATGGCCGGATTCTGGAAGCCGTTCAAGGCGCTGGTCGACGACAAGATGGAAACGGTCGATCGCAGCGAGGCGACCGGCGCACGCCTGCTGGGCGACGATCCTAAAACCGGCAAGCCGGTATCCGTCCGGCTGGGGCGTTACGGGCCCTACGCCGCGCTGGGCGACAAGGACAGCGACGAGAAGTTGCAGTTCGCATCGCTGCTGCCCGGGCAGAGCATGCACACCATCACGCTGGAAGAGGCGCTGGAACTGTTCAAGCTGCCGCGCCATCTCGGCGAGGATGCGGATGGCGAGGAAATCTCGGCCGGCATCGGCCGCTTCGGGCCATTCGTCAAGAAAGGCAAGCTGTACGCGTCCATCAAGGGTGACGAAAGCGCCTACACGATCACGCTGGATCGCGCGAAGGAATTGATCCGCGAGAAACAGGAACTGATCGCCAACCGCGTCATCGCCGATTTTGGCGACGGCATCCAGGTATTGAATGGCCGCTACGGTCCCTACATCACCGATGGCGAAAAGAACGCGAAGATTCCCAAGGACCGCGACCCCAAGTCGCTGACGCACGACGAGTGCAAGGCGCTGATCGAGGCCGCGCCGGTGCGGCGGGGACGCGGCGCGTTCAAGAAAACCGCGGCGAAGAAGGCCGCGGAAAAGAAGGCACCCGCGAAAAAGGCCGCAAAGAAAGGCACGGCGAGGAAGACGGCTGCCAAGAAGGCCGCACGCAAGAAAACCGCCACGAAGAAAAAAACCCCTGCAAAGAAGGCGACGGGCGCCCGGCCGGCGGCGTCGCCCGAAACGGAAACGCCGCCCTTCGACGCTTGAGCCATGCGCGTTTTCAACATCGAGGAAATCGAAGCCGCCGCCGCGGTGTTGCGCGAAGGCGGCGTGCTTGCGTATCCGACCGAAGGCGTCTATGGACTCGGTTGCGACCCGGACAATCGCGGTGCGTTCGAACGCCTCTTCGCGATGAAGCGCAGGCCGCCCGAGCAGGGCGTACTGTTGATCGCGGCCGATTTCGAACAGATCCGGGATTGGATCGACGACGTTCCGCATGCCGTCCTGGAGCGGGCACGTGCGTCCTGGCCGGGCGCCCACACCTTCATCTTCCCGCGCTCGTCGCGCGTGCCGGGGTGGATCGCGGGCGGCCACGCCGGCATCGCCCTGCGCGTCACCGCCCACGCGCCTTCCGCCGCGCTGTGCCGGGCCTTCGGGGGGCCGATCGTTTCCACCAGCGCCAATCGCCATGGGGAGTCCCCGGCACGCAGCGCCGCCGACGTGGCTGCGATCTTCGGCGGCGAACCGGACGGTGTCCTGGATGCGCCACTGGGCGGACTCGACGGGCCTACGCCGATCACGGATGCAGTGACCGGCGCTATCATTCGTGCGTAGGGGGCTTTGTGCCGATCTTGCGAAACCGTTCAACGCCGCCGGCCCATGGGTCATGGGCACGGCCGCGCCTTCGCATGGCAGCCTTGCGGGTACGTGGTGACATGAGCCTCGCGGCTTCCACGCGGGGACCGGCATGTCGTTTTGTTCCATAGGGGACGGGGGAGCTTCCGTTGTCGAGCGTGCATCCATCATCGCCAGGCCCGTCGCCGGCAGCGTGGCGAAGCTTGCTGGCGAATACATCGAGGCAGCGGGTCATCGCCTGGCGCACGGGCGAGGCAGTCACGGTGGCCCGATTCCTGGCCGACGTCGCGGCGTTGGCGGCTCGGCTGCCCGCGGCGCCGGCGGCGGTCAACCTGTGCGAGGACCGCTACGCCTTCCTGGTCGCATTCACGGCGCTGTTGGTGCGCGGGCAAACCAATCTCCTGCCGCCTTCGCGCGCGGCCCATGCGGTCGACGCCGTGCTGGCGGCACACCCCGGCAGCTACGCGCTCGGCGACGTGGCGCTCGATCCGGCGCCTCCCCAGTATCTGCATTTCGCGACCGGTGCCATGGCCCCGGCCGCGGAGGTGCCGATGCTGATTGCCGGGAACGTGCCGGCAGCCATCGGCTACACCTCGGGTTCCACGGGCGCGCCGCGGGACAACCCCAAGCATTGGGAGAAACTTGCGATTTCCAGTGGCCACAACGATGCGTTGTTGCGTGCGCTGGCGGGCGGCGATTACCACGTGGTCGCGACGGTGCCGCCGCAACACATGTATGGACTCGAATTCTCGGTGCTGTTGCCGCTGTTCGGCCACGCGGCGATCCACGCCGGCCGGCCGTTTTTCGCGGCGGATATCGCGATGGCGCTGGCGGAACTGCCGCAGCCGCGGATACTGGTGACTACGCCGGTGCACCTGTGCGCGCTGCTCGAATCGAACCAGCCACTGCCGCCCTTTTCCGGCATCGTTTCGGCCACCGCCCCGTTGCCGCCGGCGCTCGCACGCGCCGCGGAGACGCGCTTCGGCGCACCGGTCCAGGAAGTGTTCGGCTCCACCGAAACCTGCGTGATCGCACATCGCCGCACCGCACAGGTCGAGGCCTGGACGCCGTATGACGGCGTCACGTTGCATCCGCAGCCCGACGGCACCCGCGTGGAGGCGCCGCAACTCCTGCAGCCAACGGTGCTTGCCGACATCGTCGAGCTCGACGACGCCGGGCGCTTTCGCCTGCGCGGGCGCAACACCGATCTGCTGGAAATCGCCGGCAAACGCGCGTCGCTGGGCGACCTCACCCACAAGTTGCTTGCGATACCGGGCGTGCGCGACGGGGTGGTGTTCCAGATGGACGACACCGACGCGATGGGCGTGCGTCGCATCGCCGCACTCGCGGTTGCGCCGGGCCTCGAAGCCTCGACGATCCTCGACGCATTGCGCCGCGAAATCGATCCGGTGTTCCTGCCGCGTCCGCTCAAGCTGGTGGAGGCGCTGCCACGTGGCGAAACCGGCAAGCTGCCCCGTGCGGCCTTGCTGTCCGCCATGGCCGGTTAAAATGCGCCGCTCGTTGGCTGCGCGACTACACCCATGAAGATCCTCGTCATCGGCTCCGGCGGGCGCGAGCACGCACTCGCGTGGAAACTCGCGCAGTCATCGCGCGTGGACGAGGTGATCGTCGCACCCGGCAACGCGGGCACCGCGCGCGAATCGCGCATGCGCAACATGAATGTCGCGGCGACCGATCTGGATGGATTGCTGGAACTGGCGCAGGACGAGCGCGTCGACTTCACCGTGGTGGGTCCCGAAGCGCCGCTGGTCGCGGGCGTGGTGGACCGGTTTCGTGCCGCGGGCCTTCGCATCTTCGGGCCGACCGCGGCGGCGGCGCAGCTCGAAGGTTCCAAGTCCTTCACCAAGGATTTTCTTGCGCGACACCACATTCCCACCGCACGGTATGCGGTGTTCGCCGCGCTCGAGCCGGCGCTCGCGTATATTCGCCGGCATGGCGCGCCCATCGTCATCAAGGCCGACGGCCTTGCCGCGGGCAAGGGCGTGGTGGTGGCGGGAACGCTGGCGGAGGCAGAGCACGCTTTGCGCGACATGCTCGATGGACACGCGTTCGGTGACGCGTCGGCACGCGTCGTCATCGAAGAGTTTCTCGAAGGCGAGGAGGCCAGCTACATCGTGATGGCCGACGGTGTCCACTGCCTGCCCATGGCGTCGAGCCAGGACCACAAGCGCGCGTGCGAGGGCGATTCCGGCCCGAATACGGGCGGCATGGGCGCGTATTCGCCGGCACCCGTCGTGACGCCCGGGGTGGAGCGCCGCATCCACGCGGAAATCATCGAGCCGACCCTGCGCGGCATGGCGGAAGAAGGCGCGCCCTTCACCGGATTCCTGTATGCCGGTCTGATGATCGACAAGGCGGGTGCGCCCAAGGTCATCGAGTTCAACGTGCGTTTCGGCGATCCCGAGACGCAGCCGATCATGCAGCGCCTGCAGTCGGATTTCGCGAGCCTCGTCGAAGACGCGCTCGACGCCAGACTCGACCGTGCCGAGGCGGAATGGGACCTCAGGCCGTCGCTGGGTGTCGTGATCGCGGCGCAGGGTTATCCCGGCAAGCCGCGAACGGGCGATGCGATTTCGGGACTGGATGGCGATTTCGAGGCCGGCGTGAAAGTCTTCCACGCCGGCACGAAACTCGCCGATGACGGCAGTGTGTCCACCGCGGGGGGGCGCGTGTTGTGCGTGTGCGCACTCGGCAACGACCTGGCGCAGGCCCGCGACCGCGCCTACGCGGCCGCCGGGCGCATCCACTTCGATGGCGCGTTCTATCGCCGCGACATCGGGCATCGTGCGCTGGTGCGGAAAACCTGACCGGTTTGCCCTTCTGACTCGCGGTCATCGTCGCAGTGGAAAGCGCTTCGGCTTTGGTAGGCTTGTGCGCCACGAGGGGAGTCCATGAACCAGTTCCGCTTGCTCGGGAAGCGCCGCTTCGCGCCGTTCTTCGCGGTGCAATCGCTGGCCGCGTTCAATGACAACGCGTTCCGCAATGCGACGATCGTGCTGGTCGGATTCCAGTTGGGCCTGAGCACGAGCCAGATCGGGTTTTATTCGAATCTGGCGCCGGCGCTGTTCATCCTGCCGTTCTTCCTGTTTTCGGCGAGCGCGGGGCAACTCGCCGAGAAATACGAAAAGCACACGCTGATCCGCTGGGTGAAGATGTTCGAGATCGCGGCGATGTGCGTCGCGGCCTGGGGTTTCCATGCGCGCAGTCCGGCGCTGCTTTTCGTCGTGCTGTTCCTGATGGGGCTGCACTCGACGGTGTTCGGTCCGATCAAGTACGCGATCCTGCCGCAGGTGCTGCGCCGCGAAGAGCTGGTGGGCGGCAACGGCCTGGTCGAAACGGGCACGTCGATGGCGATCCTGGTCGGCATGATCGCGGGTGGGACGGCGATGGCGTCGCATTTCGGCTGGGTGGCGGCCGCCGCGCTGGTGATCGCCGTCGCGGTGCTGGGACTGCTCGCGAGCCTCGCGATTCCGCGCGTGCCCGCTGCGGCGCCAAATCTTGAATTCAACTGGAACTTCATCGCCGAGAGCGGGCGGGTGCTGAAGCTCACGGGCAAGCAGCGTGCTGTATTCAACTCGATCCTCGGCATCTCGTGGTTCTGGTTTTTCGGCGGCGTGGTGACCGCGCAGTTGCCGAACTACACGCGCCTGTATCTGGGCGGCGGCGCCAGCGTGGAGATCCTGGTGCTGGCGTTGTTCTCGATCGGCGTCGGCATCGGATCGCTGCTGTGCGAGCGGTTGTCCGGGCACAAGGTCGAGATCGGGCTGGTGCCGCTGGGCGCGCTCGGAATGACGGTGTTCGGCATCCTGTTGTACTTCGCGCGCCACGCGCCGCCGGGTTACAGCGAGATCGACTGGCGGGCGTTTCTCGGCATGCCGGGCAACGGCTGGATCGCGCTGGACCTGACCCTGATCGGCTTGTTCGCGGGTTTCTTCATCGTGCCGTTGTTCGCGCTGGTGCAAAGCCGCACGCCGCAGGGCGAACTTTCGCGCGTGATCGCCGGCAACAACATCATCAACGCGGTGTTCCTGGTGGTCGCGGCGGTGTTCGCGTTCGGGATGCTGGCAGCGGGACTGACGATTCCGCAACTGTTCCTGGTCACGGCGCTCCTCAATGCCGCGGTGACGCTGTGGATCTTCCTGCTGGTGCCGGAATTCCTGATGCGCTTCGTGGATTGGCTGCTGATCAGCGTGCTGTACCGGGTGCGCGCCACGGGTCTCGAGAAAATTCCGGAAGGCCCGGCGCTGCTGGTCTGCAACCACGTGAGTTTCATGGACGCGCTGATCATCATGGGCAGTGTGCGCCGTCCGGTGCGCTTCGTGATGTACCACAAGATATTCCGGGTGCCGGTGTTGAGCTTCGTGTTCCGCGCGGCCAAGGCCATCCCGATCGCGGGCGCGAGGGAGGATCCCGGACTCCTGGCGCGTGCGTTCGAGGCCATCGACGCGGCGCTGGCCGAAGGGGAACTGGTCTGCATCTTTCCCGAAGGCGGCCTGACGCCGGACGGTGAAATCGCGCCGTTCCGGTCGGGGGTCGAGAAGGTCCTCGCACGGCGCCCAGTGCCCGTGATTCCACTTGCATTGCGGGGCTTGTGGCGCAGCATGTGGAGCCGGCGTGATTCGAAGCTCGGTCGCGCGCGGTTGCCGCGGCGCTTCCGCGCCCGCATCGAGCTTGCCGCGGGTTTGCCGCTGGATGGCGCGGCCAGCAATCGGCAGCAGATGGAAAATGCCGTGCGCGCGCTGCGCGGCGCCGAGGCCTGATATCACTGCGCCATCCGGCGCGCGGTGCGATACTGCAGCGTTCCCGCTCGCCTGCCGCCAGCATGACCGAACCGCTCCGCATCGCTACCCGCAAGAGTCCGCTCGCCCTTTGGCAGACCGAACACGTCGCCGCGCGATTGCGCTCCACGCATCCAGGACTCAAGGTGGAGCTGCTGCCGCTGTCCACGCGTGGCGATGAGGTGCTGGACCGCTCGCTGGTGGAGATCGGCGGCAAGGGGCTGTTCCTCAAGGAACTGGAGGTGGCACTGGCCGAAGGTCGCGCCGACCTGGCGGTGCACTCACTGAAGGACGTGCCGGCGAAGCTCGATGCGCAATTCGCGCTGGCTGCGATCCTGGATCGTGCCGATTGCGCCGACGCGTTCGTCAGCAATGATTGGGCTTCGTTGGACGACCTGCCGCGCGGTGCGCGCGTTGGCACCTCATCGCTGCGGCGCAGCGCACAGCTGCGCGCGCGTCGGCCGGACCTCGATATCGCGGACTTGCGCGGCAACGTCGGGACGCGCCTCGCAAAACTCGACCGGGGCGAGTACGCGGCGATCATTCTTGCGGTTGCCGGCTTGCAGCGGATGGGCTTTGACGCGCGCATCCGCTCGCGTCTCGCGCCGCCGGACTGGCTGCCGGCCCCGGGTCAGGCAGCGATTGCCGTGGAAACACGCGCGCACGACGCGCGCGTGATCGAATTCGTGGGCAGGCTGGACCACGCACACACGCGTCGTGCGGTTGCTGCCGAGCGCGCACTCAACGCCGAACTGGGCGGAGACTGCACGATGCCATTGGGCGCCTGGTGCGAGATGCGCGCGGACGGGACGCTGCACCTTCGCGGGTTGCTGGGCGATGCGCGCGACGGGCGGCTGCTGCGGGCGGAGGCGACCGGCGAAGACCCGGTCGCACTCGGCGCGGCCGTCGCGCGGCTGCTGGTGGCGCAGGGTGCGGAGACATTGTTGCAATCACACGGCTGATTGCTTGCCGCGTGCCACTTGTCCGCTCGCAAGAGCACGAAGGGCGTTCACGCGACGTCGTGCTCCGGCCCCCGGTTCCGAAACCTATGGCGTGCTCCCGAAGCTGTACACCAGATTGGTGGTGAACAGGCTGTCGAGGTGCTTGGTGCCCGGCACGATGCTGGAGTTGTAGCGGTTCTCGTACGCCACCTTCAGCGCCAGCGTCTTGGTCATCGCCACCGCGATACCGATGTCGTTCTGGTAATACTTGTTCTCGCTGCCGATTTCGGCGAGGAACGTTTCCTGCAGGCTGGCACTGTCGGTCAGCGCGAGTTTGTAGTTGATCAAGCCGCGGCCGATGGCCTCGTCCTGCACCGGCGGCGTCACGGCCGTACTCACCGGTGGCGTGACGCTGGTGTCGACTTCGGTGTACGTCTGCGGTTGGTAGCGCTTGAAGCCGGGGCCGGCTTCGAACGACAGCTCGCTGCGCGCATTCTTCAGTACGATGTAACCGAAACCGACCGAGGCCACTTCCTGCCAGCGGTTGGGCGCGAACTCGTCGTGGTCGTAGCGCGCGGCGCCGATCAGGTACGAACGCGGGTTGAACTTGTAGCCGAGCGAACCGCCGACATCGAAATGATTGGCCGTGGTCTGGTACCTGGCGGTGTGGCCGACCACCACGCCATCCTGGACGATCGGCGTCTTGACGTTGCTCTTGGCGCGGTTGGCGTCGAGGAAGAACGCGTCCTTCCAGATGTCGTCTTCGTAGGCCAGCTTGAACTTGGCGTCCGCGTTCAACGACTTGGTATTGCCGGTTGCGTTGGCGAGGCCGAATTCGCCGCTGCCGCTCCAGTGGGAGGAATCAGCGGGCGGGTCGGCCAGACCCAGGGTGGGGATGCACAACGCGGAAATCGCCGCGACCGCGGCGAGGCGGAAGAATTTCATGCATGACTCCGATCTTGCTCGCTGAAACCCGCAAGGCTGCGGGCCGGGCACTGAATGCCTGTTAAATTTGTGTGATGAAGAGTGGGGTCGCTGCGCGGCCTTTCAAGCCTGCGGGGAGGGAAAGAACGCGGCCACCGCGTGACGCGCCTCGGCGAAGAAGAGCCAGCGTTCCACGAACAGTCCGGCAATGGCGGCAAGCGCCGCCACGGGCGCCAGCCATGCCGCGCCGCTGGCCAGCGCCACCGTGATCGCCAGCGCGGGCGCCAGCCCGAACAACACCAACGCGATTCGCCGCAGGCGTGCACCATGTTTGCGTGCAAGCACGAAGGCCATTTCCCGCGTGAGGTAGCTCTCTTCCGTGACGGGGCCTTCGAAAGCACGCACCCGCCCCAGCGCTTCCAGCCCGGTCGCATGGCCTGCCGTATTCACGGACAGGGCGTCGACGCATTTCCAGTGATCGACCTTGATCACGGCGGCGACGATCGCCAGGCCCAGCAGGGCCAGCGGGAACGCGAGGCCCATCATCAGGCCGGTCGTGAGCGCCAGCCACGCCCACAACCAGAGTCCGCCGGATAGCAGCGCGAACATGAAGTAAAGCGGCAGCACCTGCCGCGTGCGCCAGGCGGCGATGGTCTTCAGCGAACGATAAATGTTGGCGGTGCACAGGATCGTCGCCAGCGCGCCGAGCGCCAGCAGCGCGCCCGCGATGCGCAAACCGGTGCCGGCGTGGCCGGTGAACGCAAGCCACGCCATGGCCAGCATCGGCAGGTACGTCACGAGCGAGGCGATGCCCTCGCGCGACAACCACGACGAACGCCATTGGCTCAACGCGCGCCACGCGCGTTCGGGACGGCCGAGATGGGCGGTCGAAGCCAGCAGGCCTGCGCTCACCAGCATGAACCCGAAGCCCAATGGCACGAGCACGCCCATTCCGGAAAACGGGTAAATCCCGGCCGCCAATGCGAGTCCCAGCAGGCACCACAATCCGTAACCCGCGCCGCTCATCACCGTGAAAAAAATCACCGACAGTGCGGGCTTCATCGCGACAGCGCCTTGTCCAGCCAGCGCAGCAGGGGCGGAAGCTGCGCAGTGTCGAGTGCTTCTTTGGCGGGATTCGTTGCCGTCGCTGCTGCGGTGCTGCCGTCGCGGCGCGGCCGCGGCGGCAGGTAACGATTCACCGGCCGGTAGCCGAATTCCGGCATCAACGCAAAGCCTTCGCGCTCGGCGACCGCCTTCGAAACGTTGGAGTCGGGGTCACCGAGATCGCCGAACATGCGCGCGCGGGTCGGACACGCCATCACGCAGGCCGGCTGGCGGTCGCGTTCGTCCAGCGTCTCGTTGTAGATCCGATCCACGCACAGCGTGCACTTCTGCATCGTGCCGCGCCTGGAATCCTTGCGGCCGGTGTCGGAGGTCGCGGCCTTCGGGTGCGGCAGCGCGATTTCGCGCGCGCCATACGGACACGCCCACGCGCACAACTGGCAGCCGATGCACTTGTCCTCGTCGACCAGCACGATGCCATCCTCGGCGCGCTTGTAGCTGGCGCCCGTCGGACACACCGTCACGCAATCCGGTGTTTCGCAATGCAGGCATGAGCGCGGGAAGTGGACCATCTGCGGGACCGGCGCCGGATTTTGCAGCCCCATCGGGTCAAGCGGGCGACCCTGCGCCGCCGGCGCAGGATGGGGGTCGTGGATGCGTGAAGCCGTCGATTCGTACGAGGTACCTGCCGCCTGCGGCAGCACCTCGTACGTATGCACGCGGTTGAACCACACCCCGTGCGGTTCCGCGCCGTACGGGTCATCGTCGGGCAGCGGCCCGAACTGGCCGCCGTCGTTCCATTCCTTGCAGGCGACCGCGCAGGCGTGGCAGCCGACGCAGATGTCGAGGTCGATCACCAATCCGAGCTTTTTCTTCGCGGGCGCGGGGAGGCTCGTCATGCCGCGGCCGTCCCGCACACGTTGTGCGTGCACCAAGACAGACCGACATCCATGCCCTTTTCCGCGCCCCTCCCAGGGGCGCGGGTAACTGCTCTTTGTTTGGCCAAAGAGAAGTTGCCAAGAGAAAGGCCACCCCGGTGCGGCGTTTTTCGTCCATCGATGGACGAAAAATCCGTGCGGGCCGGCCGGGCTTGCCGACGCGCCATCCCTGGCGCGGCGGCAAGCGGGCGCAATCCATTGCGCTCGCGCTTCGCGCGCGTTCGCTTCGCTCCGCCCTTCGGGCCTTTTCGTCCGGCCCCCACCGCAGCACAGGGGCCCCGGAAAAGCTCTGCTTCGATGGCGGCCATCCGGGCCTGGCTCGAGCCGAGACCACGCAATCTGCCTTGCGACGAGTGCGCGCAGGAGGCGCGCCAAGCAGGGGTCCCTCGAACACGGTGAGCGGACGCCGGATCAGTCCGAAGGATGGCGCGCAGGATGGACGCCAGTTCGCCGCAGGGCCATGGATGGCCCGTCGGCGAACCCCGGCGGCCGCTCACGGACCCGCAGCCCATGGATGGGCGGAGGGCGTGTTCGCGGGGTGGCCTTTCTTTGGGCCACTTTTCTTTGGCCATGCAAAGAAAGGTGGTTCGCCCGCCCGGGAGGCGCGCGAAAAAAGACAGGGATGTCGAATCGGCATCGAGCACAACGATCAAAACGGCCAGATCTTCGGAATCAGGAGCATCGACAGGGCGCAGAACAGCGCAATCAGCGGCACGCCGACCTTGGTGAAATCGAGGAAGCGGTAACCGCCAGCGTAATACACCATCGTGTTGGTCGGATACCCGACCGGCGTCGCGAATGAAGTCGCGGCGGCGAACGCGACCGCCACCACGAATGGACGCGGGTCGGCGTGCACCGCGTGCGCGACACTGGCGGCGATGCCGACCATCAGCACCACCGACGGATTGTGGCCCATCAATTCGGTCAGCAGCGCGGTGAGCACGTACACCATCGCGAGCGCCGCAATCGGGCCGTGATTGCCGACGATGTCGAGCGCACCGTTGACCACCACGTGCGCCAGCCCGGTTGTCTCCATCGCGATGCCGAGCGGCAGGATAGCACCGAGCAGGATGATGATTTTCCAGTCCATGCCCTGGTACACGTCCTTGCGGCCGAAGCAGCGCGTCAGCGCCATCGCGGCCACGCCGCAGATCGCGGCGATGGGAATCGGCAGCCAGCGCAGCGCGGAAACGATCACCACGGCCGCCATGATGCCGATTGCAACGAACGCCTTGTAACGCGGGCGCCGCGCATCGTCGCGTTCGTTCAGCACCACGAAACGGTCGTCGCGGCGCAGGCGTTTCACCGCATCGGCCGGCAGCAGCATCATCAACACGTCGCCGGTCTGGAATGCGACGTCGCGGATCTGGTCCCGCAACAGGTGCCCCCGGCGATGGATGCCGAGCACGGTCGCGTCGTAGCTGGGTTGCAGGTCGAGATCGCGCAGCGTGCGATCCTCGGCGGTACTGGCCGGTGCGATCATCGCCTCGACGAGTACGTTGGCCTTGTCGCCGTTCTCGGCGTGGGTGAATTCCGGATTGATTTCCAGGCCTGCGTGCTTGCGGAATTGTTCGAGCTTGTCCCATTCGCCGCGCACCAGCAGCACGTCGCCCGCACTGAGCTTCTGGGTACGCGGCGACCACATGTGCTGATCGCCCCGCAGCAATTCGAGGGGGTATACGCCCTGTTCCCCCAGCCGCGCCTCGGCGATGGTCTGCCCGACCACGGTGGAATCGGACATCACCTTCAGTTCGGTGACGTACTTGCCTACCTGCAGCGGACCGGAAATGGCGTTGTCGAGGTGCTTCGGCAGCAGCCAGCGCCCGATCACCATCAGATAGATGATCCCCGCCACGGCCAGCATCACGCCGAGTGGCGTGAATTCGAAAATCCCGAACGGCTGCAGCCCCTGCTTCTGCGCCAGCGAGTCGACGAGCAGGTTGGACGAAGTGCCGATCAGCGTGCACACGCCGCCCATCTGCGCCGCGAACGCCATCGGCATCAAGACGCGTGCAGGCGAGGTATTGGTGCGCTGGCAAACCCTGAGTGCCAGCGGCAGGAAGGTGGCGACCAGCGCCGTGTTCTTGATGAATGCGCCGAGTGGCGCGATCGCCAGCATCATGCCCAGCGACAGCAGCCATGGATTGCGGATGCGCGACAGCAGGTTGATGATCGGATCCAGCGCGCCGGAGCGTTCGATGCCCAGCGCCAGCGCGAACATCGCCGCCACCGTTACCGTCGCCTCGTTGCTGAAGCCCGACAGCGCCTGCTCGGGCGAGACGATCCCCAGCGCCACCAGCAGGCCCAGCGTGATCAGGGCCACCAGGTCGACGCGCACCCTCTCGCTGGCGAACATCGCCATCGCGACCACGATGATCGCGGCAGTGGCCCACGCCTGCCACGTCATGGGCGGCGATGCTCCTGTATGACGGGCAATTGCGGCACCTTCATCTTCCCCGAGTCCCCCGAATCTCCCGCGCGTGGATGGTGGTGACATGCGCCACCAGCCTGCCGATTGTGCCGCGGATTATGCGCATGCGGGTAAGCGCGGCGTTATTTCCAATGAACCGGTCGAATGCGGGCGCCGCCTTCAGGCGCCGATTCGCTCCAGCCGATGTCCCGGGACCCGCGGCTCCGGATCGCGCTCCAGCCGCACCTTCAGGTCGAACCAGGCCGCCTGGCCGGTCACGGGATCGCCGTTGCCGTAGCGGGGGTTGCGGGCCCGCTCGCCGATCAGGTGGTTCAACAGGAACCCGTCCACGAATTCCGGCGCATTGTTCCGGAGGTTCCAGGCGCCACGCTTCTTGCCGATGGCGTTCCATGTCCACACCGTACCGGGGGCGGTGGCGGCGTGCGCGCGCACCTGCACGCGTATGCGCGCGCGTTCCGATGCAAGCCATGTCCAGTCGCCGTCCTCGAGCGCGTGTTCCGCCAGGGTACGGGGGTGCACGTACAGCACGTTGCGTGCCGCGATCTGGCGCAGCCAGCGGTTCTGCGAACCCCACGCGTGGTACATGAACATCG